>NZ_QEQQ01000003.1 GCF_003097235.1 Pseudomonas sp. CC120222-01a
GAGCATCCCTTTGGCACGCTCAAATTCTGGATGGGAAGTACCCACTTCCTGACCAAAACCCTGCCGAGGGTAAGCACCGAAATGAGCCTTCACGTGCTCGCCTACAACCTCAAACGAATGATGAGTATCTTCGGCATCGCAGGGTTACTTGAGGCGATCAGGGCGTAAACCCCGCTGTTTGCTGGCCCGCAAACAGCTATATGGGCCGCTGACGCGGCCCATATAGCGCTGCAAACGTCTTTTTCGCCGGGTGAGGCTATTCGCGCTCTCGCGTGCTGATTCCACAGGCAGTCAGCTCGACTCTGAGTTTCGATGTATTTACTGCGTTTTCACACAGCCTGGGTCGAAAGCGGTCGTCCACGACCTGCAGCCATCGAAGTTTGCCAACGTTCGCGGGAGGCACGAAAATCTGTGCCTAGCGGGTGAGGTGTCATATGCCGACGATGGAAATATCAGAGATCGCTGACTGGGAGTATTTCGAGAGCGTGGCTCAGGTTCTCGAGCAAGGCCTGGGCGGTTGCTGGAAAGAAAAACTCGATGGACTGGACCAGCGCTACTGGGATCTGGTGGTAGGTGAACAGACGCTTACCCTGCACCTTGAGCACTATTTGGGCATTTCAGTATTTGTTCCTGATAACTCAGATGAGACGGCTCAACGGGTATGTATGCTGCTGAACGTGAGCCCGCCTCTGCGTGGGTAAGCCCGCTCCCGCATGGATAGCATTCCCATGCGGGTTGCAGGCCAGAATACAGGCGCCTCAACGCGCCATGCGAAACACTACTTCGCCCTTGGCCGTGGCGATGTTTTCCCCACGCTGACCAGCGGGTTGGCCGCCGGGGTATGGCTGGCAGCAGTATCGATCAGCGCCTACTGTTGCGTGTTGCCCGGTCGATCGGCCTGCTTGCGTGTGCGGCGCCTTCGGCCGGTTGCTGGGGTAGGCTGGCTGAGCGAGGTGGTCTCGCGCGCTTCGGTGGATCTGCTCATGGCTGCTCTGGTAACTCCGGGCACGGTGTTGTTGTGCTCCGACTCTAAGGCAGCAGTGTCAGCGGCCACTTCTCATCGCGCGTCAGTGGTTTTTCATTTCATGACGTGCCGCTTCGCGGCCGTCGCCGGCCTGGAGGCGGATGGCTTTCCCGGTATGCTTGAATGGGTGACGAACACGATGACAGAGGTATCGAATGCTTTTCGTAGTGCTGCTTGGCGGTAAACATCCTCGGGCAAGAATTGAGGTGCACGACATTGCCTTCGTCGTCGCCGATACGCTGGAGCAAGCCTACCCGCAACTGCGTGACAGCTGGTTCGGCAGCCCCAAAGGCCTGCACATCGACGCCTGGATGGCCATCGATGGCGTCGAGGGGTGGCGTGTGGAATTCAGTACGTTGGCGCCATCGCCGGAGGCGCCTCGCCTCTACTTCATCAACCTGGGTGGCTACGAGTCGCAGACGTTTGGTGAAGCGCATCATTATCTGCTGGTCGTGGCCAGGGACAAGCGCGAGGCCAAGGCAAAAGGCAAGCGGCAGATCCTCTCGCATTGGGCTCAAGCCCACACCGATGCGGTGCTGGACGTTGACGACTGCCTGCCCATCGATGAAGTGTGCGGGCGATATGTACATCTGGTTGAAGGGCCGCATGCCGGGATCGTCCAGCGCAACGATTACATCGTACTTGCCTGATCTTGACATCCGGGTAAGCGGCTCAAGCCTGCGGTAACGCTTTGTGCACTGGCGATAGCTTCACCATTCAATGGCGCGTCCATCCCATGCCCAGAACCCTCCGCTCTCGGCAGGCCCCAAGCGTCCGACCTGCTCGATGACACATTGCGCGGCGAACCCAGGGTCAAACAGCTTCCCCGCTGGCACATTCCCTTGAAACGGCCGCGACAGCTGCGTGTCAGTGGTCCCGGGATGCAGCGCCAGCACGGTGGCTGCCGGGTTCAAGCGCCTCAGCTCGATACTGGCGGTGTGCAGCAACTGATTGAGCGCCGCCTTGCTGGCCCGATAGCTGTACCAGCCCCCCAGGCGGTTGTCGCCGATCGATCCCACTCTGGCTGACAGCGCCGCAAAGGTGGCGGGCGCGTTGCGCAACAAGGGCAACAGATGCTTGAGCAGCAGTATTGGCGCGAAGGCATTGGTCGCGAAGCTTGCCTGCAGGCCGGCCAGGTCCAGCTGTGCCAATGACTTCTCTGCCTTGGCGCCTTCCTGATGGAGGATGCCCAAGGTGCTGATGACCAGGTGAAGGTGAGCGCAGGTCTGTGCAAGCCCTGCTGCCAGTGCTGCGAGCGCTTGCTCATCACGCGCGTCGCAATCCATCAGCACCAAGCGCTCACGGTGATGTCTGGCGAGTAGCGCGAGGTCGCCATTGCCTGTGGCGTTGCGTGAAACGCCCCAGACCTTGGCCACATCATCGCGAGCCAGCAATGCCGCACACAGCGCCAGGCCGATGCCCCGGCTTGCGCCGCCTATCAGGACTTCGGCCTTGCCATTCAGGCTGGGTATCAGGCTCATGCAGTGCCTCCTGGGGCTGTAGGGGGGGCTCAGTGACAGTCTGGCATTGAACTCGTCCTGTGACGCGCTACGCTTTGTGCAGGAATCTTTCTTTTTGCCAGACCTCCGCCCGTCAATGGAGTGAGCAGATGATTCGCAAAGCCCTACTTGTGATTGTCAGCGTTGTCCTTCTGGAGGCCTGTGGCGATGACTCCTCCCACTACGCAGTGTCCGATGAGCACTGCCAGCCCGATCGTTTGAAGACACTCCCCAGCAATGCCAATCGCGATACGCTGGTCGAGAAGTGCATGCCTCGGCAGTCTCCGTGAGCGCATCGTCGTGGCTCGTCGCCAAGGCAAGCGCGGCCCCCGCAGGGTATCGCGCCAGCTTCAGGCCAAGGCGCCAGAGGCCAAGCGTGTTCATCAGCCGGCCGCGTATCAGGCCGGGCGAAGATTGGCGGACGGCGTAGCTGGATTCTCCGTTGCCAACGGTTCGGCACCACTCAGCTGCTTCTCTTTGTTCGCCACGCCGAATGGAATATGCACCATCGGCAGGTCCCCCGCCGCCGAGAACAAGTGACTGCGCTGGTCGTCGAAGAACATGTGCGGCTTGAGAATCTGCAGCACCCGGTCCTTCTCCATCCCGCCAAGGAAGAACGACTCATCCGGCGAAACCCCCCAGTTCTTCAGCGTCGTCACCACCCGCTCATGGGCCGGCGCATTGCGCGCCGTGACGATGGCGATGCGCAGGATGCGCTTGTACGCCGGGTCTTGCGCCAACTTGCGGTCTTCCAGTTTGCGAATCAACGACAGCTTGCGGTACAGGTCCGCCAGCGGCCCCGGCTGGTGCGGGATGGCCTTGCGGTCCCGCTCATGGGCCTGGAACTCATCCAGGTTCAGGCGCTGCTTGTACACGCTTTCCGCCTCGTCATCGGCAATCACACCATCGAAGTCGAAGGCCACCCGCAGTTCGGTGTCGATCTCGTCATCGTAGATCTTCGTCGGCAGTACCAGGCCTGCCGGGTAGTCGGCATCGATGGCCCGCTGCACATCGCCTTCATGGGCACTGAGGAACAGCGAGGCATTGAACGCTGGGATGTATTCGTACGGCGAACGGCCAGACATGAACGCGGCGCGGGTGATGTCCAGGTCGTAGTGATTGATCGAGCGGAACACCCGTAGCCCGGTTTCCGGCGAGTTGCGCGAGAGCAGCACCACTTCCACCGGCAGTTGCTCGGGGAAGGCCTTGTTGATGCTCAGGAAGCGGCGGATGAACGGGAAGGCCACGCCCTTGGGGAAGGGCACGTCGAGGTTTTCTTCCTGGTGCAGGCGATAGGCTTCGACACCGTCGCGCTGGTAGATGTTGTCGGAGACGGTCAGGTCGAACAGGGCGCTGGAGGCGACGCCGACGACGAGTTTCTGCTCGATGGGGTAGGGCATGGGCTGTCCTGAGAAAGGCGGGGACCAGCCACCATCATAGGCTAACGCCATGCTAATCTGCGCCCCAGTTCAACCAAGGCCCGAGCCCGTATGCCCATCGCCGATAACCTGATTGCTTTCACCCTGGCAGCCACGCTGCTGACCCTGACGCCGGGCCTGGACACGGCCCTGATTCTCAGGACCGCCACGGTAGAGGGTCGCAAGCAGGGCATGCGTGCAGCCCTGGGCATCAACGCCGGTTGCCTGTTGTGGGGGGCAGCCGTGGCCTTTGGCCTGGGCGCATTGATCGCGGTATCAGAGCTTGCCTACAACATCCTCAAATACTGCGGTGCTGGTTACCTGGCCTGGCTTGGCATCAACATGCTGCTGCGCCCGCGCCAAGCGCTGGCACCCGCCGGGGCGCAGGGCCAGCGCGTGGCCAACTGGTTCCTCAAGGGCATGATGGGTAACCTGCTCAACCCCAAGGTCGGGATCTTCTACGTGTCGTTCCTGCCCCAGTTCATCCCGCAAGGTCAGCCCCTGGTGGCCTGGACCTTCGGCCTGGTTGGCATCCATGTGCTGCTCGGGCTGCTCTGGGCGATGATCCTGATTGCGGCGACTCAGCCTTTGGCGGGGCTGTTGCGTCGGGATAAAGTCATTCAGTGGATGGACCGTGCGACCGGCCTGGTATTCGTGCTGTTTGCGGCTCGGCTGGCGCTGGGCAGGCGCTAGCCGAGCGCAGTGGTCCGCGATCGAGGAGGCGTGAAGGGTGCATCTGCAGGGCGAAGGTGATATGGCCAATACCAACAAGTTCAAGCGCTTTCGCCTCCCTATTCTGCAGGGCCTACTGCCGTTGAACGCGAAGCAGATTCCCGCGGAGGTGGTTGCAGGCCTCACCCTGGCCGCAATCGCCATCCCAGAGGTGATGGGTTACACGAAGATTTCCGGCACCCCCGTCGTCACCGGCCTCTACACCATGCTGGTGCCCATGGTGCTGTTCGCCCTCTTTGGTTCATCGCGTCACCTGGTGGTGGGCGCCGACTCGGCGACCGCTGCCATTCTTTCGGGCGCCTTGGTCGGGGTCGCTGCAACCGGGTCCGATGAATACCTGGCGCTTGCCCAACTGCTTGCCCTGATGGCGGCCGGCCTGCTGCTGCTGGCACGACTGGTGCGCCTGGGCTTCATGGCGGACTTTCTGTCACGCACCGTGCTCGTCGGCTTTCTCACCGGGGTCGGGCTACAAGTCGCACTTGGCCAGCTCGATGGCATGCTCGGCTTGCCAGCCGAGGGCCATGGCGTGCCTGGCAAACTCTGGTCAACCTTGCAGCGGCTGGACCAGCTCAACTGGCATGCCGTTGCCCTGGCAGCACTGGTGCTGATCGTGATCATTGGCGGCCGGAAGCTCTCGCACAAGTTTCCCGGCGCATTGGTGGCCGTGGCCAGCACCATTGCGCTCAGCTGGCTGTTCGACTTCGCCGGCTATGTGCCGGTCCTTGGCCCAGTGCCCAGCGGGCTGCCGCACATCGGCTTGCCCAAGGTGCAGTGGAGCCTGGACCTGCTTGGCCAATTGCTGCCAACGGCGTTTGCCATGTTTGTGGTGATCCTCACCCAAAGCGCGGCAACCTCACGCGCCTACGCCTGCCGCTACAACGAGACGTTCAGTGAAAACACCGACCTGGTCGGCTTGTCGATCGCCAACGTCGGTGCCGCGCTGTCGGGCACCTTCGTGGTCAATGGCAGCCCGACCAAGACGCAGATGGTCGATAGCGCGGGCGGGCGAAGCCAGTTGTCGTTGCTGGTCACTGCACTGGTCGTGCTGATGGTGCTGCTGTTCCTCACCGCGCCCCTTGCCTATCTGCCGGAGTCTGTGCTGGCTGCGGTGGTGTTCATGATCGGTATCGAACTGACCGACTTCAAGCACCTGAAGAACATCTACAGGGAGCGCCGCAATGAGTTCTGGGTCGCCCTGATTACCCTGGTGATCGTGGTGCTGGTGGGGGTGAAGGAGGGCATCATCCTGGCCATGCTGCTGTCCATCATTGACCACCTGCGCCGGGGCTATCACCCGAAGAACGTGCTGCTGGCCACGGCCGAGTCCGGGAAGCTGCAACCGGTTGTGCTGACCAGTGGCGCCCAGGCGAGGCCGGGGCTGCTCATCTATCGCTTCACCCACAGCATCTACTACGCCAATACCCGCCAGTTGCGTGAAGAAGTCACGCAATTGGTGAAGCAGGCAACGCCCGGTTTGCGCTGGTTCTGTATCGACTGCTCGGCAATCGATGATATCGACTATTCAGCGGTAGAAACCATCCGCGGCCTGGCAGCCACGTTGAAGACCCAGGGTGTGCGCCTGGTGCTGGTCAATGTCATGTCGGATGTTGCAGACCACTCCCGTTACTACATCAAGCAACTGCTGGGTGAGCAGGCGATCTTCCCCCAGCTGGATGATCTTCTGGCCGCCTATGAGCGGGTTACATCACCTTGATCGAACCGTCCATGTTGCAGGTGTGTTTATCTCCACCCATGTCTTCAGGTAGAAACGCCGTCAGGTCATAAGGGCTGCCCTTCAACCAGCCGCAACTCCCCATCCCGATACAGCACTTTGCGCCCCAGCCAATCGCTGCTCACCTGGGGCAGCACCGCCGAGGGCTTGCGCAGTTCGCGCAGCAAGGTCGAACCATGGGACAACCGCCCACCCATGCGCGCAATTACAGCTCGTGCGGCCTGATAGTGGGCGTGGCGGCCGGGGTCGAGGCTGTCTTCGAGGAGGATGTCCTGGCCCAGGATGCCTTGCACCTCGCCGGGGTAGATCATGAAACCACTGGCTTGTTCGCTGCCCTGGCTGCCGTCCTGCCAGAAGCTGCCGTCGCGGCTGCGCACATCCGGATGCGGGGCGAACCAATGTGCCCGCTCGGCCTCAGGCATGGCGTGGTGCACGCGGAAGAAAATCCGCATCAGGTTGTCCCGGTACCATTCGCGTACTTGCAGGT
This sequence comes from Pseudomonas sp. CC120222-01a, assembly GCF_003097235.1. GTDB lineage: Bacteria > Pseudomonadota > Gammaproteobacteria > Pseudomonadales > Pseudomonadaceae > Aquipseudomonas. Next base: position 6,893 of record NZ_QEQQ01000003.1, read on the forward strand.
AGTAACCCCGCAAGCCGGGCAGGCCAAGGCGGTGGGCCAGGGTGAAGGCGCCTGGCCAGGCCGGCAGTGGCTGCAGGGGCAGTTCGCTCGGCGCCGGGCGCGGTGTGCCAGGGTCGGTTTCCCACGGCAGGCGGTGGGGGCTGTGCTGCAGGTTGTCGTAGGCAGTTGGTGGTCGGCCCAGCCAGGCGCCGCCGCTGCTGGCCAGGGCCGTGGCGATGCACAGGTTGCCTTGCACCACGAAGACGTAGAAGCGGCTGAACCAGTCGGCCAATTGCTGGCCGTCGGCGCTGGCGGCCTGCAGCTGCGCCAGTTCCGCGTCGAAGCGTTGCAGGCCCGGAGCCAGGGCTTGCAGGTGGCGGCGTGCGGCGTGCTGCATGCGCCACAGGCGGGGCAGCGAGCGCAGCAGGCGCAGCGGGCGCCAGGGCAGGGCGGGTGTGGCACCGCCGACTTCACCGGCGTAGTTGGCAGCGGAGATGCCCCAGTCGGCCAGGCGTGCGAGGAACAGGTCGTTGTTGATGTAGGAAGCGCCGCCGAATACGGCGGTAAACGGTTCGTTGTCTTGCAGCACGCGGCTGTCCCAGCGCGCCATGACTGCCGGAATGCTGGCGGCGGCGCGGCGCTGGGCGTATTCGACGAAGCGGCTGGGTTGCGGCGGCAGGATCTCGGCGATGTTGGCCGAGGTCAGGTGGCGGCGCCAGCCGTGCTCGCTGATCGGGCGGTACTGCAGCAGCCACAGTTGCTGGCCGTCCCAGGCCCATTCGATATCGCCGGGAACGTAGTGGAACACCTTCAGCACGGCTTGCAGGAAGTCCCAGATCGCTTTGGCTGTCAGACCGTGCAAGCCGGCGAACTGACCGCTTTGCCAGGCAGGGCCCAAGCGCGACAGGGTTGCGCGCTGGGGTGTGGCCTGGCCGTCGGCCAGGGCTTCCAGGTGGCCTTCGAGCCACTCCAGCTCCACCGAAAGATGGCGCACGAAGGCGATGCCGGACACCGTCGGCTGGATGAAGCGCTGCACCACCACTTCCTCGACGCCGGCTGCACGCAGTTCGCTGACCCGGCCGGCGACGGCGTCGCCGGGCACGCGCAGGTAGGTGGTGCTCAGGCCGGCGTTGGCGGCATCGGCCTGGTCTTCAGCGTAGCTGGAGGAGCGCACGGCCCACAGGGCATCCGGGGCCGAGCCCAGCAATCTTGCAAGGCGCGGGTCATGGCTGTCGTCGAGGCTCAGGGCTTCGGGCACGGCTTGGCCGGCCATTGCTGCCAGTTGCAGGCGGCCGCCTTTGGTGTGGGCGACGAAGCCTTGGGTGCCCGACTCCAGCCAGGCGGCGAATTCGGCCGGCGTGTCGATCCAGGGGTAATGGCCCCAACCAGGTTGCAGGCTGATGCGCAGGTCGGCGCGGGCGAGGATCGCCGACCAGGCAGCGGCCTGGGCGATCCCCAGCAGGCGGTCGTGGTCGCCCCACACCAGTTCGATCGGGTCGGTGACCCACTCCAGCAGCGGCAGCGCGGTGTCGGCGCGCAGTTGCGCCCAGGACGGCACGAAGGCACGACAGCGGGCGTAGCCGGCACCCATGCGTTGGTATTGCGCGGGCGTCCAGCGCTGGCTGGAGAACTTGCTGGCGAACCAGTGCGGCTTGTGGCTGAGCAGCCCGTGGATAGCCTTGCGCAGCGGCAGCGGCGACATCAGTGCCGGTAGGCGACGTTGCCAGAGAAAGGCGCCGACCGGGGCCAGCAGCACGCTGCGGCTGAAGTGCCCGGAGCTGCGCTGCAATGCATGCAGCACGATCAGCGCGCTGACGCCTACGGCCATGATCGCGTGGCCGCGCTCGGTCAGCGTGAGCAGGGCTTGGGCGTACTCGTCCAGGCTGGCACAGGGTGGTGCCGGGTTGTCGCCGAAGCCGGGCAGCTCCAGCGCCTGTACCCGGTAATGCCGGAAGTGCGGCAGGGCATCGTCCCACCAGTCGGCGGCGCTTCCATTGCCGGCCAGCAGGTACAGCAGGGGCTTGTTCATCGAGGGTCCTCAGGCCAGGTCGCGCAGCGCGCTGTCCAGGTTCGGGTAGCGGAAGCGGTAGCCGGCCTGCTCCAGGCGGCTCGGCTGCACGCGCTGGCCATCGAAGAACAGCTCGGCCATTTCGCCGGCCAGGGCCCGTACCGGTGCGGCCGGGATATGCAGCCACACCGGGCGCTTGAGCAGTTGGCCGGCCGTCTGGGCGAAGGTGGCCTGGCTGACCGGCTCGGGGGCGACCAAGTTGTAGGTGCCCTGCATGTCGCTGTCGGCCATGGCCCGTGCCATCACCGCCAGCACGTCGTCACGGTGCACCCAGCTGATGATCTGCTGGCCATCGCCCATGCGCCCGCCCAGGCCCAGACGGAACGGCATCAGCAGGGGCGTCAGGGCGCCGCCCGGGCCAAACACCACGCCCAGGCGCAGCACCACCTGGCGGGCGCCGAGGGCGCTGGCCGGGCTGGCGGAGGTTTCCCAGCGATCGCACAGCTCGGCCATGAAACCGCCGCCTTTGCTGGCGCTTTCGTCCAGTTGCTGGCTACCGTCACGAACGCCGTAATAACCGATGGCCGAGGCCTGGATCCACAGCGCCGGTTTGTGCCGGGCCTGGCGCATCCAGCGCAGCAAGGCCTCGGTGGTACCGACCCGGCTGGCGAGCAGCTGGGCCTGGCGGCGTGGTGTCCAGCGTGGCCCGGCGACGGGGGCGCCGGCGAGGTTGATGACCACGTCGAAGCGCTCGCCGTGGCCGAGCTTGTCGAGGCTGCGCAGGCAACGGGCGCGGCCGTCGAACAGGTAGGCGGCGCGCAGCGGGTCGCGGGCCAGCACGCTGACGCTATGGCCGGCATCGAGCAGCTGGTTGACCAGGGTCTCGCCGATGAAGCCGGTGCCGCCAGTGACCAGCACCTGCTGGTAGGAGCCGCCGGCGAACGGGTTGGCCGGCGGCCCCTGGCGTTGCATGCGCAGGGTCGCCAGGGCATCGCGAATGCCCGACGCAGTCACGCCGAGGGCGAACAGGGTCAGCAGCCAGCCGCGCCAGCCGAGGTCGATGGCCACCAGGCCGCTGGGCAGGCTCGACCACTGCAGCAGTTGCAGGCCGTACAAGGCAAAGAAGGCACCAGCGTTGATCGCCAGCACGGTGTGCATGATGCGCTCGATGGCCGGCAGCTTTCGGCTGCGGTCCTCGACCACGAAGTCCCACAGTGTAAGGCCGATTTCCAGGGTGAAGACCACCGCCACGATGATCGCCCAGACGCCCTGGAAGGCCACATGGGCGATGCCCAGGAACAGGATGCCGTAGCAGCACGAGCGCACCGCGTGGATCGCGAGCTCCAGCCGCGCGCTGTAGCGCTGAGGCAGGGCCACGGTCAGTTCGTGGTGGTAAATGGTGTCCAGCGCGCCTAGCAAAGCTTGGATCAGCAGCAGGTTCAGGGCCCAGGTCAGGATCGGCAGTTCAGCCACGTTCAAGTCCTTTCAACGTGGTGGTGGGGCGGTCGTGGCGATACAGCCACAGCAACGGCGGCAGCAGGGCGAGCAGGGCCATGCTATCGATGACCAGGTGCGACCACATGCCGGCCTGCAGCGACACCAGCATGTCCTGCGGTGCCCACAGCACGATGCCGAATGCCAGCCAGGCCCAGGCGTTGTGGCTGCGCAGGCGGTCGCCCAGCTGGATCAGGCCGAGCATGTACAGTGAATAGCTTTGCAAGGTGGCGCCGAACAGCGCGAGCCACCACACCTGTTGCTCGCGGGCAGGGGCTGGCGCCGCCTGGCCCCAGAAGGCCTGCTCGATGCTCAGTTGGTAGTTGCCCAGCAGCGGGCTATGGCCGGCCCAGGTCAGGCCCAGGCCAATCAGCAAGTGCATCAGCGCTGCGGCTTGCAGCCAGCGCACCAATGCACGGCGCACAGCGGGGTGCGCTGAAGAAGAGAAGAGCATTCCTTGTCCTGTCGGCTTCCATGTCGGCCGGCAGTGTACCTTGATTTGCCGAGGCAGCGGCGCAACCGGCAGGCTACAACGCCTGGTAGCGCCCCTCGAAGTCACTCGCCAACTGCTCCAGCGTCACGCTCCCCAGGCGCTCCAGCAGCAACGCCTGCGCCGCCTCGAAGGCATCGGTCAGCGCCGCGTTCACCGCCTGTTCCACCAGGCACTGCGGGTGGTCCGTCGACAGCCCGATGGCAAAGATCGACGCCCCGCCCAGGGCCTCATGAATATCCAGCAAGGTGATGTCGGCCAGCGGCTTGGCCAGCGTCCATCCGCCCCGGTGCCCCTTTACCGAGCTAACGTAGCCTTGTTCCTTGAGCAGGGCCATGGTCCTGCGCACCACCACCGGGTTGGTCCCGAGCATCTGCGCGATGGTTTCTGAGGTGGCGGGTTTGTCGTGCCGGGCCATGTGGATCAGCACATGCAGCATGCGGGACAGGCGGGTGTCGTTTCTCATGGGTAATCGGCGTTCGGGAGATACCGGGCAGCCTCACACGAAACAACAAAGGTTACAAGACCATTGACGTATCGCAGTCATGTAACTTACGTTGTGTCGTGAGTGCTATGAGCGGGTCTTCGGCCCTGGGAGTTTGAGCAAATGTTCGACGTGATCATTGTGGGTGGCAGCTATGCCGGAATTTCTGCGGGTTTGCAGCTGGCGCGGGCGCGCCGCAAGGTGCTGGTGATCGACGCGGGCGTGCGGCGCAACCGTTTCGCCCACAGCTCCCATGGCTTCCTCGGCCAGGATGGGCGCAACCCCGGTGCGATTGCCGAAGAGGCGCGTGGCCAGCTGCTGGCTTACCCGACGGTGCAGTGGCTGACGCAGTCGGCGGTTTCGGCAGTCAAGGAGGGCGTTGGATTCGTGGTGGGCACTGCGAACGGCGAGCAGTACAGCGGGCGCCGCTTGATCCTGGCCTCCGGTGTGGTGGATGAGTTGCCCGCGATCCCTGGCTTGGCAGATCGCTGGGGCCAGAGCGTGTTCCACTGCCCGTACTGCCATGGCTACGAGCTCGGTGGCGGGCCTATTGGTGTGCTGGCGGCGTCGCCGGTGGCGATCCATCACGCCATGATGCTGCCCGACTGGGGGCCGACCACGTTCTTCCTCAACGGCGTGTTCGAACCTGATGCCGAGCAGCTGGCGCAACTGCATCGGCGCGGCGTGCAGCTGGAGCGGGACGGTGTTGTGGCCGTGGAAGGGGACCGCGCCAATGTGAGCCTCGCCAGCGGCCGCGTGGTCGAATCGGCGGGTCTGTTCACCCAACCGCGTACGCGCATGGCCAGCCCATTGCCGGCGATGCTCGGCTGCGCGTTCGAAGACGGGCCGATGGGGGCGTTCATCAAGGTCGATGCGATGCGTGAAACCAGTGTGCCGGGGGTTTTTGCCTGTGGTGATGCGGCAGTGGCGGCTGGCAACGTGGCCATCGCGGTGGGCGAGGGCGCCAGAACAGGTGGCGCGGCTCATCACTCCTTGATCTTCCGCTGACGCGCTTGGATGTGGGAGCGGGCGTGCCCGCGAACGATGCGACGCGGTGGATGGCACCGGCTTCGCCGGTGTTCGCGGGCGAGCCTGCTCCCACAGGGACCGCGTGAGATTTAAACAATTGCTTGCTTCATGCCAGACGATTGGTTAACAAGGCAGTCCCACGGGCGCATGCCAGAGCCCTCATCGACCCCATCTATCAACCCATCCACCTTATCAATTTGACTGCGACATTCTGCCTCAGTAACGTGCGCGGCTCTTCGTTGTAGCCCCAGAGACCACCCGTTTTGCCTTCCCCCTGAACCACCCCCGCATTACCCCGCAACCCGTTAATTCCTGACTTCCGGCATGCCCCTGGGCATGGCTGTCGTCCCTGTGTTCGAGTTTCTGAAATGTCTGTCAATGCCCCCTCCCGGATCACCGAGCTCGTCATCGAAGCCGGTGCCAAGAAAGCCCAATTGCCTACCCGCGCGTTGCTCATCCTCGGTTTCCTCGCCGGCGGCTTCATCTCGATGGGTTTCATCCTGGCCATCCATGTCAGCGCGATGATTCCCGGGCAATGGGCTTCGCTGGGCAACCTGCTGGGCGCCGCGGTGTTTCCGATTGGCCTGATCCTGGTAATTCTGGCCGGGGGCGAGCTGCTCACTGGCAACATGATGAGCCTGCCGCTGGCCATGTTTGCCGGGCGCATTCGCCTGGCCGCGGTGGCGCGTAACTGGCTGCTTGTGACCTTGGCCAACCTGCTGGGCGCGCTGTTCGTGGCGTACTTCTTCGGCCACCTGCTCGGCCTGACCGAGGGCGCCTACCTGGACAAGACCGTGGCCGCCGCCACCAGCAAGGCCAGCGCCGATTTCGTGCATGCCTTCGTCTCCGGCATCGGCTGCAACTGGCTGGTGTGTCTGGCGGTGTGGCTGGCCTTTGCCAGCCGTGAGATGAGCGGCAAGATCCTCGGCATCTGGTTCCCGATCATGGCCTTCGTCGCCATCGGCTTCCAGCACGTGGTGGCCAACATGTTCCTGATCCCGGCGGCGATCTTTGCCGGGTACCTGAGCTGGGGCGCGCTGGCGCACAACCTGGTCGCGGTGTTCCTCGGCAATGCAGTGGGCGGGGCGATCTTCGTCGGCCTGGCGTACTACGTGTCGTTCGGCGCTGCGGCCCAGGAGCAGGTAGCGGCGCCGTAAGCGCCTTTATTCTGCATGCCGTCCAGCTGTGGGTAGGGTCGACGCCGAAGACAAGCCGCTGGGCTTTATTGGGCTCAACGAGAACCACGTGGAAATGCTCTTCGTCGATCCCGACCTGCAGCGTCAGGGCATTGGCCGGGCGCTGCTGGATTACTGCCGTAAAACACGCCATACCTTGAGTGTCGACGTGAATGAGCAGAATCCGCAGGCAGTGGGGTTCTACCTTCATTACGGCTTCGTGCAGACCGGGCGTTCGCCGCTGGACGGCGAAGGCCGGCCGTTCCCGTTGTTGCACATGGCCTTGCCTGACAAGGCGTAAGCAATAACGCTCAATCCTCCAGATCAGTGCTGCACTGTCAGCGCCTGAGGGTTGGCAACGTTCTTCGCCATGCCTTGGGCAAACGCCACCACGTTGTCGAAGGCATCGCCGAAATACAGCTCGTAGCCGTTCTTCTCCACATAGCCCAGGTGCGGCGTGCTCAGCACCCGCGGATGCGTAAGCAGGGGGTGGTTCGGCTCGAGTACCGGCTCCTGTTCGAATACATCCACGGCGGCGAAGCCCGGCCTGCCGGCGTCGAGCGCCTGCAGCAGGGCCCCGGGTGCAATCAGCTCGGCGCGGCTGACGTTTACCAGCAGGGCATCAGGTTTCATTCGCGACAGGTCGTTGAAGGTCACCCCGTGGCGCGTTGTCTCTGACAGCCGCAGGTTGAGGCTGACGATATCCGCCTCGGCAAAGAATGCCTCGCGTGATGTCGCTGCCCGGTGCCCATCCGCCTCGGCCGCCGCCCGGCTGCCGTCACTACCCCACACCAGCACAGGCATGTCGAACGCCTGGGCATAGCGCGCCAGGCGCTGGCCGATCTTGCCGTAGCCCCAGATCCCCAGCACCTGGCCGGCCACCGCCTGGCCCAGATTGACTTGCCACTGACCTTGCTTGAACGCTTCGATCGCCGGCACCAGCTGGCGCCGGGCATTGAGGATCAGTGTCCAGGCAAGCTCCGCCGGTGCCACTGGCGAGCCGCGGCCTTCGGTCACGACGACGCCGCGGGCGGTGCACGCTTCAAGGTCCAGATGGCCAGCGACCTTGCCGGTCTGGCTGATCAGCTTGAGGTTCGGCAGCCGGTCGAGCAGGGCGACATCGATGCGCGTGCGTTCGCGGGTGAGGACCAAGGCGTCGGCATCGGCGAAGCGGGCGGCCAGGTCGTCCAGCGAGGCGGGCTCTTTCTCGTGAAACACTGTCACTTCATGCCCGGCCAGACGCTTGAAGCAGTCGAGTGAGCGGATTACGTCCTGGTAGTCATCGGGAATGGCAATGCGCATGTTGGGTGCTCTGACGGTGTGTTGAGTTTGCCACAAAGCATAACGCGGTCTTTGTAGGAGCGGCCTTGTGTCGCGAAAGGGCCGCAGCGCGGCCCCATGATTTCATCAGCGATGCAGTTGTTGCCGGGGCTGCTTCGCAGCCCTTTCGCGACACAAGGCCGCTCCTACAATGCAGCGTCAGGCTGAAGTCAACGGCCAGCCCTGGTGATGCTCCACCAGAAAATCCACAAACACCCGCACCCGCGCCGGCATCGCCGGCCCGCCGACGAACACCGCATGCAGCGGCTCGCGATCGCCCGGGTTGTAGTCCTCCAGCAGCGCCACCAGTTGGCCGTTGTCCAGCTCATCGGCCACGGTAAAGGTCCCGATCCTGGCAATACCCGCTCCCAGCCTGGCCAGTTGCGCCAACGCCTCGCCACTGCTGCACTCGATATTCCCCGTCACCTTCAGTGAAAAGTCCTCGCCCGCCCGACGAAATGGCCAATTCGCGACTGCCCGTCGGAAGTTGAAGCGCAGGCAGTTGTGCTGCGCCAGGTCCTCCGGCACCTGCGGCGTGCCACAACGTGCCAGGTATTCGGGCGAAGCCACCACCACCTGGCCGGTATGGCCGATACAACGTGCACTCAGCGAGCTGTCCGGCAGCAGGCCAAAGCGCAGCGCCACATCGGCCTGACCGCCATGGATATCGGCGATTTCGTCACTCAGTGTCAGGTCCACCAGCACCTGCGGATACAGCGTGCTGAACGCGGTCAATAACGGCACCACTGTCTGCCGCCCATGCCCCAGCGCCGCGCTGACCCGCAAGCGCCCGCGTGGCACGCCCTGGTCGGTGATCGCCTCTTCGACTTCCAGCAGGTCGGCGAGGATGCGCCGCGCCCCGCGCAGGTACGCCTCGCCCTCGGTGGTCAGGGTGATCGCCCGGGTGGTGCGCAGCAGCAGGCGGGTGCCCAGGCGCTGTTCGGCGCGGGCGATGATGCGGCTCACCGCCGAGGGCGTCAGGCCCAGCTCGCGGGCAGCGGCAGACAGGCTACCGGCATCCACCACCCTGGCAAACACCTCCATCTCCCCGGATCGCCCGTTGATATCCATCTGTGCCTCCAGCGCAAAGGTGATTGCCGCAAAAGCGATCTAGTGCATTGAAAGCGCTGATCGTAGCATTTGCGGCATAGATAAGGAGCCTTCCCCATGCGTATCAATCCACCCCTCGTGGCACTTGCCATCGGTGCCTTCGGTATCGGTGTCACCGAGTTCGCCCCCATGGGCATGCTGCCCAGCATCGCCGCCGACCTCGGCGTGTCCATCCCTGCCGCCGGGCTGCTGGTCAGCGCCTACGCGGTCGGCGTGCTGCTTGGCGCGCCATTGATGACCCTGGCCACCGGCAAGATCCCGCGGCGCTACCTGCTGATCGGGCTTATGGCGATCTTCACCCTGGGCAACCTGCTGTCGGCGATGGCCACCGATTATCAAAGCCTGATGGTCGCACGCATCGTCACCTCGCTTAACCATGGTGCGTTCTTTGGCGTCGGCTCGGTGGTCGCGGCCAGCGTGGTGCCACCCGAGAAGCGGGCTGGCGCGGTGGCGGCGATGTTCATGGGGCTGACCCTGGCGACCATCGGCGGCGTGCCACTGGCGACCTGGTTCGGTGAACTGCTGGGCTGGCGCACGGCATTCTGGGGTATTGCCGGCCTGGGCCTGGTCGCGATGGTCTCGCTGTGGTTCGCACTGCCCAACCTGCCGCTGCCGAAAAGTGGCGGTGCGATGGCCGAAATCCGTGTGCTCGGCCGCGGGCCGGTATTGTCGGCGCTGGCGCTGACCGTGGTTGGTTCCAGTGCGATGTTCACCGTGTTCACCTACATCGCGCCAATCCTGCATGCCCAGGCACAGGCGTCGACGACCTTCATCACAGCCATGCTGGTGCTGTTCGGCATCGGTTTGACCCTGGGCAACATGTGGGGTGGCAAGGCGGCGGACCGCTCGATCGAGCGAACCTTGATGGTGTCGCTGGCGGTGCTGATCGCTGTGCTGCTGGTGTTTCCGGCCACCTTGGGCTGGTCGCTGCCGACCGCGGTGGCAATTCTGGTGTGGGGCATCGCCAGCTTCGCCCTGGTACCACCGCTGCAGATGCGCGTGATGGAAGCTGCCAAGGACGCGCCGAACCTGGCGTCGGCGGTGAACATCGGCGCGTTCAACCTGGGCAACGCGATTGGCGCGGCGCTGGGTGGCGCAGTGATCAATGCGGGGTTGGGGTATCCGGCGGTTTCGTATGCCGGGGCAGGGATGGCGCTGCTGGGGCTGGTGCTGACCATCGCCTGGCGGACGCGGCCGGTGGTGCCGGTGCAGCAGGCCGCGGTGTAACTGACAGTGGGCTGCAAGGCAGCCCCAAGCTGCGCGCCATCGGCCTGCGTATGCAGCCGGTGCCCAGGTCGCCCGCAAGGGCTCGCAAGGCCTGCTCGGCTCGCGGGACTTCATGGAAACCCCCTTCAGCATCACCACCTACACCAGCGACCAGGTGAAGAACCAGCAGGCCCTCACCCTCGGCGACCTGCCATCTCAAAGGCTGAGACGACGATTTCTACGTGGTGTTTTTTTTGCTGGACTATTCATAAATAGTTGCTGGCGCGAGTTCCTTTGTGACATGCGCTGAACGTTAGACTGATTACCAACTCCACCGGGAGGGGGCCCAGATGTTGACGGTCTGATGCTGTCTAGGCCCGAAGGGTTTGACTGCTCGACTGAGGGCTGGGGATCGGTGCCAAGCGTGGATTCATTACTACGGTAATCCCCCGCAAGGTAGTCCGCTCTAATTTGTCCACCCGAACGATCGGTGGCAGTATGTGGCGAGAACGTTCTGGCATGGGCAAGTGGAATGTCCATTAGTGACTCGGGATCTCGAGCGTATTGAGTGATGTTAACCACACCCGAAGCCCCTCGTACGATCCAGCTGAGAAATGCCCCTGCCATGAATGTACTCATGGCGCCAGATTCGTTTGCGCCGATAGTCATCAGCAGTAAACCGGTAACTTCGAGTATCAAGCCAATGCCATCGCCGATAGCAGTAGCAACAGATGTGGCTCCCTTCAAAGTTCTCGCGTTTCTGGCGACTGCCGAGCGTAGGCGTCTCATTGAAAAGGGCCTGGTTCTGTCTTCTGTCGCTATGTGATAAGCCCTGACAATGTATGGAAGATTGGCCAGCACGAACGAAGCAATGCCAATGGTAATGCCAATTACCCTGCTGGCAATGGTAAATGCATCCACATCCGTGGGAGCGGGTGGGGTGGAACCCGATGCCTCGGAGCTGAACCAGCCCGAGTCATCGGGGGCTTCAGTCGGGCTCAACCCGGCGTTGTCCTGATAGCGCAATGGATTGCTCCTGACCATCCGATACAGGTTGGCACCATCGACCAGCCCCGCAGGATCTGCACTCAACCATCTTGCCAGTCCCGGTTGGTAGTAACGCCAGCCGTAATAATAGAGTCCGGTGATATCGAGCTCCTTGCCGGAGTAGCGCCAGGTTCGCAGGGTCAGCCCATCCGCATCGGACTTGCCCTCATCCAGGCCCGTACTCTCGCCGAACGGCGCATACTCTTCACGGCTGACCAGCTTGCCTTCGTGGTCGGTTTCGCCGCCCACGCTGCCCAGGTGGTCGCTGATGGCGTAACGCACATGAACCTCACCGCTAACGCGGTCATGAACCCAGCGTACCTCCGACGTTTCACTGATGACCACGTGCTGCTGCGGGAGTGTCTGGCCGTCGAGCCGTCGCTGGCGTATTTCGCAACCCTCGAGATAAGTCGTGATCGTTGTCTGCCTGGCGCTTGCGGTGGTCGCCGTAGTGACCTTGCGCGTGCGTGTGCCGCCATCGGCGTAGTGGTAGCGCTCGGTGTCATCCCCAGCCCCACCATCACGGACCACCAGGCGTACCTGCCGTAGCTGGTTGTCCGCCAGCCACTCCAGCGGCCTGCCGTCGGCCAGTTGTTTTTGCAACCCGCCGGGGAGGAAACCCGTGTCAGGCAGCAGGTCGTGGCCCTGCGGTAATGCCCGGTTGCTTTGGCTGGAAACGATCAGCGCGCGGCTACGCCAGCCATTGCTGTGCTCCAAGTGGGTCAGGTTGTCGCCGTCATCGTACCCATACCGCTCGCTGTACCGGTTCCACACACTCCCGCCCTGGCGGTCCGCAGCGCTGAACGCGGCGGACCAGAAACCAGCTACCGGTACGCGTTCGCGCCCGGTCGCGCTGGCCAGGCGGTACAGGGTGTCATAACGGAATTCACGCAGGCCGCTGACCTGCCGATTGCGGAACCACCCCGGGTCGGCGCCCTGATCATCGAGGGTCCGGAGGTTGCCGACCGGGTCGTGCTGGTAGTGCAGGTCGCAGATCACCAGAGCACCTTGTGGATGGGCAGAGGGGCGCGCCGTCTGGTGACGACTCAGGCGATGGGTGATGGGTGAGTAGGCATAGGTATCCACCACGCCGTTGCCCGCTGTCTGTGACAGCACTGTTCCATCTGCCCTGCGCCGTACGTCCCTGAGCACCACGGCCTGGTCGTTGGCATCACCCAGCAAAACTTCGCACACCGCGCCGCTGATGTCATAGGTTGTCAGTGTGGTGACGTCGGCGGCGTTGGTCTTTTCCAGTACGGCGCCTGTGGCGTCGTGGCGAGCCTTCATGAGCCAGGGCGAAGTTTCTAGCTCATCTTCGCTGTCACCTGCCCAGTCTGGCAGGCCCGCATCGACACATAACAAGTGCCGCCGAGTTTCCAGCACCTGATCGGTCAAAGAACGCGAGCGGGTATGAATGACGCCGGCATTGTCGAACTGCTCGATGGGGCAGCCAGCCAGGTTGCGGCTTCGATTGGCCGCTTCAACCGCTGCATAGTCAACACGTTCTCGCTGGCGCGACACACCACCGGCTGCCTGCTCGAGTGTCGTGCTCGGTCGCCCCCCTTCGTTAGGCGCTTCGTACATGTATGTATTGAAAGTGTCCTGGGCATTTTGAGCCCACAGGGGCCGGCCGGCGCTGTCGGTCAGGGTCCGCGTGGAGTCGCCGTCGGCGGTATGCAGCTTGAGTTGCTGCCCGTCGAGCTGGACAACGGTGCTGGAATCCGGCAGCAATGGCGACCCGGGGGCCACCCTGAGCGGTCGGGCGCCGAACACCCTGGCCGTGCGCGTCAGCAGGTCCGCCTCGGTGCGCGTGAGCAGCCAGCGGGCCAGCGGAATATCCGGATGGCGCAGTAGGCGCAGGGCCAGCACTGGCAGGTCGAGGCTGGATTTGGCTACCACATCTGGCGTATGGGCATGAAGGGCAGCAAGTGCGGTGTTGCGCATCGGCAGGCTCTAACAAGGGGAAATGCTCATGGGCGAGTCTAAGGCCCAGGCTTGCACCGTACACCTGGCAGAATTATCAGGTCACGAACCTCTCCTGAGCCTGAACTGCGCGTTCCCCGGTCAAGGCAGGCCGTTGCGCCCGTGGGCGAGATAGCCCGGTCGTTGGCTGAGGCGCTCGTAGTAAGCGCTCACGGCAGGCAGGTCAGGGTGGTTCAGCGGTGTGGCGAACCAGCGCTGCACCGACAGGCCGATAGGAATGTCGGCCAAGGTGAAGTGCTCGCCGGTAACGAAGGCGCCAGTTTTGGCCAACTGCTGTTCGAGGATGCCCATGTAACGGGCCCAATCGGCACAACCGGCAGCCAGGGCTTTGGCATCCTGGTGTGCAGGCGACTGGCGCACCAGCGACATGAACGGGTAGCTCCACGCCCGGTTCAGATCCGAGGCCTGCCAGTCGATCCACTGATCGACACGGGCCCGTGCCTGCGCCTCGGTGGGATAAAAGGCCGCATCGCCATAGCGGTTCGCCAGGTAGCGGATGATGCTGTTGGATTCCCACAGGGTGAAGTCGCCGTCCTGGATCACCGGGACCATGGCGTTGGGGTTGAGCGTGAGGAACTCGGGCGCGTCGGTGGGCTGGAAGCCGATGCCCCAGTCTTCACGCGTGAAGGGGATGTTGAATTCCGCGCAGGCCCACAGCACCTTGCGCACGTTGATCGAAGAGGCCCTGCCGAGTATCCGTAACATGCGGTCGTCCTTGATGGGGTGAACGCTGATCGTCGACGACGGTGTCTTTCTGGTCAAGCCAGATCTGAAGCAGGCATTCGCCCCCGGCTCTGGCAAGGTGGAACGCCGACCACGCCAGGCTCGAATAGCCTCATGGATGCCTTATACCTCATCGCCCTCGGCGGCATCCCGCTGGGCCTGCTGGGTGGGCCGTTGGGCGGAATCGGTGGCTTTACCGGCACAGTGCCTACACTGTGGTGTACCTTGCGCGGCTTCGAGCGCGATAGCGAGCGCGCGGTGATCCAGAACTTCAACCTGTCGATGCTGCTGGTGACCCTGCTCACCTACCTCGGCACCGGCGTGGTGACCCGCAACATCCTGCCCGCGTTCGGCTGCTGCTGGCCATGGCGCTGCCGCAGTTGTTGAGCCGTTGAGCGCTTGCCTGGCGGCGCTGAACTTGGCACCCTTTGCGCCGCATCGATCCTCCGTGCCGTAACAGAAGGAAGCGCACCGTTGAGTTGGGACAAAGTCGGCAAACGCCTGGTCACCCTGCTGCTTGGCCTGCTGGTCTTGCTGGTGGCGTATGGGCTGCTCAAGGACCATCCACGGCTCGAGGCGACCCTGACCTACGCCTACCTCACCTATCCCAGCCAGTTCAGCGAGCGCATCAGCAAGGCCAACGAGCAACTCAAGTACGAGCAGTTGCAGCCGCGCATCAACACCATCAGCGGCGGTGCGCTGAGCCCGTATCAGGTCGACAAGCTGATCGAACTGGCCCAGGCTCCTTATTTGCAGCTGTTTGCCAAGCCGTTCGAAGCCGGGTTGGTCGATCACCGCACCGGCTTGCTCATCGACCTGCACAACCGTGGCGACAGTGATGTGCGTGAGGTGAAGATCCGCCTGCCGGCCAAGGGCCTGGTACAGGTGCGCGATGCGGCAGGTAACGACACCCTTTACGAGGCGGCGACGGCGCAGGTGCAGATACCGGCCATCGAGAAGGGCGGGGAGTGCAGGGTCTGGGTGTATTTCGACGCCGACTATTCGCAGATTCGCCAGAGTGGCATCGGTGTCAGCTTTGCCGGTGGCGAAGCCAATGTGCGGGTCTACCGCGAGTTCACCGGGTTCCCGGCATTGGTGGCACGCTATAGCAGCGAGCTGGTGGGGCTGCTGGGGGCGTTGCTGCTGGGTGTGCTGGGGATGGGGTATGCCTGCCTGACCCGGCGGCGCGCCCTGGCCTGAGTATTCCTGCACCGGCCTCTTCACGGGCTCGTCCGCTCCCACAGGTACTGCACAAGGCTTGAGCGCTGTGGTGTCCCTGTGGGAGCGGGCAAGCCCGCGAAGAGGCCAGTGCAGGATGACTCAGGCCGGAACCATGGCAAAGCCTACGCCAAAGCGGTTCCAGGCATTGATGGTGGCAATGGCCAAGGTCAGGTTGGCCACCTCGGCCGGCTCGAAGTGCTGCTGCAGCGCTTCGTATTCCGCTTGCGGTGCGCCACGCTCGGGCAGACGGGTCAGGCACTCCACCCAGGCCAGTGCGGCACGTTCACGCGGGGTGAAGTAAGCCGTTTCCTGCCAGACGCACAGGGTCTGCAAGCGCGCCTCGGTCTCGCCGGCCTTGCGCGCATCATTGGCATGCATGTTCACGCAGTAGGCGCAGCCGTTGATCTGCGAAGCCCGCAGGCGCACCAGCTCCAGCAGTGAGTTTTCCAGGCCACTCTTGGCCAGGGCCTGCTCCAGGCCGACCATGGCCTTGTAGGCTTCCGGCGAGTGCTTGGCCCATTCGATACGGTTATGCATGGTGTGCTCCAGGACATGCGTTGTGGATATGACGCTACCTTAGCGCCCACTGCACATTGGCCCGATAGCCAATCGCACGTTTTGCCGGGAGGCCAATCGGGCCATTAAGGTGGCCACTGACCTGCATCCAATCTCTTCATTTCTACCCTGACTGCCTGGACAGGATAATGGCCGGCTCAAGCGTTGGGAGTATCGATTCGTGATGAGAGGGGCATTGAACCTGTTGCTGGTGATCTTGCTGGCATTGAACCTGAGGCCGATCCTGACCAGTATCGGCCCGTTGCTCGAGCCGATGCGCGCCAGCACCGGGCTGGGCTACCAGCAGGCGGCATTGCTGACCGCGTTGCCGGTGCTGTGCATGGGCCTGGTGCCGTTGCTGCAGCCCTGGCTGCGGCGTTGGATCAGCGAACACGGTGGCATGCTCGGTGGCCTCGGCGCCATTGCCCTGGCCTGCCTGTGGCGGCTGCAACTGGACAGCGCCTGGGCGCTGATCGCCAGCGCGGTGCTGGCCGGGTTGGGCGTGGCAGTGGTGCAGGGCATGATGCCGGGCCTGGTCAATCGCTGGTTCCCCAGCCGCCTGGCCGGGACCATGGGCCTGTACTCGGCGGCGCTGATGAGTGGCGGTGGCCTGGCGGCGGTGCTTGGCCCGCACATCAGCGGGCACTTCGGCCACTGGCAGGCCGGGCTTGGCGTGTGGGCGATCCCGGCGGTGCTGGCGGTGCTGGCCTGGGCCGCACTGCGTCCTCGTGACAGCGCGCCAACGCTGGCCGGCGCCACGGGCGGGCACTGGTTCGGCACGCGCCGGGCCTGGTTGCTGGCGCTGTACTTCGGCCTGATCAATGGCGGCTATACCAGCATGGTCGCGTGGCTGCCGGCCTACCACCTGGAACACGGTGGCACGGCGCAGGGCGGCGGTGACCTGGTCGGCCTGATGACCATCTTCCAGGTGTGCGGCGCCCTGGGCCTGCCGCTGTTGCTGCGCGGTTTTGCCGACCGTCGGCCGGGCTTGTGGCTGGCGCTGTCGATCCAGCTGGCGGGCTTCCTCGGCTTGCTGCTGGCACCGACGCTGGCCATGGGACTGTGGGTCGCGATGATCGGCTTTGGCCTGGGCGCCTGCTTCAGCCTGAGCCTGACTTTGACCCTGGAGCACCTCAAGACCCCTGCAGAGGCCGGCAGCCTGGCGGCCTTCGTGCAGGGCATCGGCTTCATCATCACTGGGATCATCCCGTACATCACCGGTTGGTTGCGCGATGTCAGCGGCGACTTCCAGGCATCCTGGACGCTGCTCACCGTCACTGTGCTGGCGATGTTGCTGGTGACTGCCTGTTTCGCCCCGCGCGGCTATGCCGCGGCGATCGCCCGGCCACGCCAGGCTGGCCAGGCGGCGCAGGTCAACTGAGGCGCTGCAGGGTATCGCGAACCCGGTCCAGCGCCGGGTCGATATCCAGCAGTTCGATGGCGCCGAAGCCCAGCAGCAACCCCTGGCGCACCGGTGCTTCGTTGAAGAACGGCGCCAGCGAGTACAGGCCGACCTCCACCTTGCGGGCGAGGTTGGCCAGCAGTTCAACGTCCACCCCCGGCCGCGCCAGGGCGCTCAGATGGAACCCGGCGCTGGCGGGCACGGCGCTGAACCAGGGCGCCAGGTCGCCCTCCAGCCGCGCCAGGATGCGCTCGCGGCGGCCGCTGTAGATGTCATGGCAGCGGCGGATGTGCTTGTTCAGGTGGCCCTCGCCAATGAACCGCGCCAGTGCCCACTGCAGCAAGGTCGGGCTGTGCCAGTCACTCAGGTGCTTGGCCACGCACGCTGCGCTGAGCACCGCCGGGGGCAGCACCGCGTAACCCAGGCGCAGTTCCGGCAACAAGGTCTTGGAGAAGGTCCCGACATACGCCACCAGCCCTTGCCGATCGAGGCGCTGCAAGGCATCGGCGGCCGGGCCGTGGTAGCGGAATTCGCAGTCGTAGTCGTCCTCGATGATCAACGCACCAAGCTCGGCGGCCCGTGCCAGCAAGGCATGACGGCGGGCTTCGCTCATCGGCATGCCAAGCGGAAACTGGTGCGAAGGCGTCACGTAGATCAGCCGCGTGCCCTCGGCGATCTGCGCCACGCACATCCCCTCATCGTCCACCGGTACTGACTGCAGCTTTGCACCCAGGGCCAGGAACAGCTGGCGGGCCGGCGGGTAGCCGGGGTCTTCCATGGCCACCTGGCAGCCGGGCTCGACCAGTACCCGGGCGATCAGGTCCAGGGCCTGCTGGGCGCCGTTGCACACCAGCACGTCCGCCGCACTGCAATGCACGCCGCGGGCGTAGGCGATGTGGTGGGCGATGGCCTCGCGCAGTTCGGGCAGGCCCTGGGCGGCAAACTGCCGCTCGGGGTGCCGCTGGCTGCGGCGCAAGGCGTAGTTCAGGCAGCTGCGCCACTGGTCGAAGGGGAACTGCGCCTTGCTCGAGGCGCCGCCGACGAAGTCGTAGCGCGAAGGGGCTTGCTGGGTGCGCCGGGCGAGTACCGTGGCGCGTTGCTGCCAGCGCTCCAGTGACGCGGCAGCAGCCAGGGGCACGGTCTGTGATTCACCGCTGCGCTGCGGTTGGCGCGGGGTGATGAAGGTACCACGGCCGACCACGCCGCTGAGCAGGTTGTCGTAGGTCAGCCGCGAATAGGCTTCGGCCACGGTCTTGCGCGACACGCCCAGTTGCTCGGCCAGCAGCCGGGTCGGCGGCAATTGCGTGCCGGCGGCCAGGTGGCCGCTGTCGATGCCGGCGCGCAGTTGCTGGTAGAGCTGGTCGGCCAGGCCTTTGCGGCCGTCCAGGCGGATGTGCAGTTCCATGATCACTGTCCGAAGCACGAGAGTGCTGAGGATAGCGGATCACAACCGTGCGGTGCTCACCGTGATGTAACCCTTGTCGTTCACGTCAATGCGTATCACTGTTTCATCCGCTGAAGCCTTGCGCTTCTGCTTGATGCGCACGCCCTTGACGCCGATGGCGCGCATCCGGTGATGGATGGCTCGCCCGCAAGGATCGAAGAAGATCTCGCTGGCCAGCAGTTCGATGCGTTCGACCAGTTGCCGGGTGTGCTCGTCTGTGGCGCAGAAGAACAGTACGCCTGACAGGTGTGGGTCGTCGTCCGGGTTGTTGACGTCGTGGGCCAGCAGTTCGCGCAGGGCACTGCGCAGTTCGGCGTTGGTGCGGGACTCTGGATACATGCACAGCCTCCTTTGGGGCGAATACGTCGATCTTGTTTTCACCCAACCCAAGGCGGCAAGTAAGGTGCTTCGGAATGCGCTGTAGGAGTTTTCTGCAAATACGAGAAAGGTGCTTGCCGGGCAGGGATGCGGCACAATTCCTCGCCTGATTTCTGCGCTGAGTGAGGAGCCCGATGAACAGCCACTTCCAAGCCGTCGACCTGCAAAAGGCCTACCGCCTGCTCAACCACGGGCCGACCGTGCTGGTGTCGGCCAGCCACGAGGGGGTGGACAATGTCATGGCTGCCGCCTGGGCCTGTGCGTTGGACTTCGACCCGCCCAAGGTCACCGTGGTGCTGGACAAGAGTGCCCGCACCCGGCAACTGGTCGAGGGCAGCGGCTGGTTCGTGATCCAGGTGCCGACCGCCGCTCAGGCGCAGTTGACCCACCAGGTGGGTACCCGCAGCCTGTTCGACCAGCCGGACAAGCTGGCCAGCATCGGCGTCGAGCTGGCGCGGGTGGAGGGGCATGTCGCGCCGCTGGTGCAGGGATGCTCGGCCTGGCTGATGTGCCGGGTGATCGATGAGCCGCATAACCAGAACACCTATGACCTGTTCATTGGTGAAGTGGTGGCGGCCTGGGCGGATGACCGGGTGTTCCGCGAGGGGCATTGGGCGTACGAAAATGCCGACCCGCAGTGGCGCAGCCTGCACTATGTGGCGGGTGGGCATTTCTATGCGATTGGTGAGCCGGTGGTGGTCGAATGAGGTAGCCCGTGCTGGCCTCATTCCTGTAGGAGCGGCCTTGTGTCGCGAAAGGGCTGCATAGCAGCCCCCGGCAATATCTGCGTTAGCCCAGAAACCTGGGGCCGCTTTGCGGCCCTTTCGCGACACAAGGCCGCTCCTACAAGGCCCGTGTTATTGTTGAATCTCCTGTTTGAACTTCAAGCGCCACCCGTGCAGCAACGGTTCGGTGTAGCCACTCGGCTGTTCACGCCCCCTGAACACCAGCGCCTGCGCCGCACGGAACGCATGCGAACCCGCGAAATTCCCGGCCATCGGCCGGTACGCCGGATCCCCGGCATTCTGCTGGTCCACCACCGCAGCCATGCGCTGCAAGGTCGCCTCGACCTGGTCACTGCCGACCACCCCATGGTGCAGCCAGTTGGCGATGTGCTGGGCCGAGATGCGCAAGGTGGCGCGATCTTCCATCAGCCCTACGTCATGGATGTCCGGCACTTTCGAGCAACCGACGCCTTGCTCCACCCAGCGCACCACGTAACCCAGGATGCCTTGGCAGTTGTTGTCCAGCTCGGCCTGGATATCGGTTGCACTCCAGGGACGATCCGGGCTCACCGGAATGCTCAGCAGGTCATGCAGTAGCTGCTCGCGCTCGGCGCCCAGGTCGACATTTTCAAGCTGTGCCTGCACCGCCGCCACGTCCACCTGGTGATAATGCAGCGCATGCAAGGTCGCGGCGGTAGGTGAGGGCACCCAGGCAGTGTTGGCGCCGGCGCGGGGCTGGGCGACCTTCTGTTCGAGCATGGCCGCCATCAGGTCGGGCATGGCCCACATGCCCTTGCCGATCTGCGCCTTGCCGCGCAGGCCGCAGGCCAGGCCCACCAGTACGTTGCTGCGTTCGTAGGCCTGGATCCAGGCGCTGCCTTTCATGTCGCCCTTGCGCAGCATGGCGCCAGCTTCCATGGCGCTGTGCATCTCGTCGCCGGTGCGGTCGAGGAAGCCGGTGTTAATGAACACCACCCGCGCCGCCGCACTGGCGATGCAGGCTGCGAGGTTGACGCTGGTGCGCCGCTCTTCGTCCATGATGCCCATCTTCAAAGTGTGCCGGGGCAGGCCGAGCAGGTCCTCGACACGGCCGAACAGCTGGTCGGCGAAGGCGACTTCGGCCGGCCCGTGCATCTTCGGCTTGACGATGTACAGGCTGCCCTCGCGGGAGTTGCCGCGGCGCTTGAGGTCGTGCAGGCCGATCAGGCTGGTGACCACGGTGTCAAGGATGCCTTCGGGGATCTCCCGGCCATCGCGGTCGTGGATCGCCGGGTTGGTCATCAGGTGGCCGACGTTGCGGATGAACAGCAGCGAGCGGCCGGGCAGGGACAGGGGCTGGCCATCCGCGCCGTGGTATGTGCGGTCCTCGGCGAGCGTGCGGGTGAAGGTCTTGCCGCCTTTGCTGACCTGCTCGCTGAGGTCGCCTTTCATCAGGCCCAGCCAGTTGCGGTAGACGTTGACCTTGTCCTCGGCATCCACCGCCGCCACCGAGTCTTCGCAGTCGATGATGGTGGTCAGTGCGGCTTCGACGAGGATGTCCTTGACCCCGGCGCGGTCGGCCTTGCCGATGGTGCTGGCCGGGTCGATCTGGATCTCGAAATGCAGGCGATGGTGTTGCAGCAGGATGGCCGATGGCTGGCCGGGCTGACCTTGATAACCGCGCAGTTGCGCAGGCGCTGTGAGGCCGACCTGGCGGCCATCGCTCAAGGTCACCTGCAGTTTGCCCTGATGGATCGCGTAGGCCTGGGCGTCCGTATGGGATGCGCCTGCAAGCGGCGCCGAGCGGTCGAGAAAGTCCCGGGCGAAAGCGATCACACGGGCGCCGCGCACCGGGTTGTAGCCTTGGCCGCGCTCGGCGCCGTCGCTTTCGGGGATGGCATCGGTGCCGTACAGCGCGTCATACAGCGAGCCCCAGCGTGCGTTGGCGGCGTTCAGCGCGTAGCGGGCATTGCTCAGCGGGACCACCAGTTGCGGGCCGGCCTGCTCGGCAATTTCACGGTCGACCTGGGAGGTGCTGATACGCACTTGCCGTGGGGTTTCAACGAGGTAGCCGATGTTGCGCAGGAACGCCTGGTAGGCGGCCATGTCGCTGATCGGGCCCGGGTGCTGGCGGTGCCAGGTGTCCAGTTCGTGCTGCAGGCGGTCGCGTTCGGCGAGCAGTTCGCGGTTGCGCGGGGCGAGGTCGTGGACCAGGCTGCTGAAGCCTTGCCAGAAGCTGGCGGCGTCGATGCCGGTGCCGGGCAGTACTTCATCCTCGATGAAGCGTTGCAGGATCGGGGCGACCTTGAGGGGATGGGTCATTGTCTTCTCGCTCGGTGTACAGATTCAGAAAATGTGCTGCTTGTGCCGGCCTCTTCGCGGCTAAAGCCGCTCCTACAGGTACTGAGCAACCTTTGAAACCTGTGCTGTCCCTGTGGGGCGGGTTCACCCGCGAAGGGGGCGGCGCCGATTCAAAGGGCCGCCACGCCCGCCTTGGCCACCTGGGCATCCTGCTCGGGCTTGACCCCGGACACGCCGACGGCGCCGACGACCTGGCCATCGACCAGCACAGGCACGCCGCCTTCCAGGCTGGTCAGCAACGGCGCGGTGACGAAGGCGGTACGCCCGCCATTGACCATCTGCTCGAAGTCGCGGGTTTCCTTGCGCCCGAGGGCGGCGCTACGGGCTTTTTCCATGGCGATGTAGGCGCTGGACGGCGCACAGCCGTCCATGCGCTCCAGGGCCAGCGGATGGCCGCCGTCGTCGACCACGGCGATGGTCACCTTCCACTGTTGCGCCTGGGCTTCCTGGCGGGCGGCAGCGAGCAGGCGGGTCACTTCCGCCTGGCCGATCACGGATTTGCTATGCATGGCTGTTCTCCTGGCTCAAGGCTGTTTCGACAATTTCGATCCAGTGCCGCACCGGTGTACGTCCAGCCCCGTCGAGGTGGGTCTGGCAGCCGATGTTGGCGGTGGCGATGACTTGCGGTTTGCCGCTTTCCAACGCGTTCAGGCGGTTGTCGCGCAATTGCCGCGACAGCGCCGGCTGGGTCAGCGAATAGGTGCCGGCCGAGCCGCAGCACAAGTGGCCGTCCGGCACCGGGGTGAGGGTGAAGCCCAGGCGCGTCAGCAGGCTTTCCACCTGGCCGCCGAGCTTCAGCGCATGTTGCAGGGTGCACGGGCAATGGAAGGCCAGGCGCTGTTCGGCGCACAGGCCGAGTTGTTCGACCGGCTCGTCGCGCAGCACTTCGACCAGGTCCCGCGACAGGGCGCTGACCCGTGCAGCCTTGGCGGCGTAGTGCGGGTCTTTTTCCAGCAGGTGGCCGTAGTCACGCACAAAGGCACCGCAGCCACTGGCGGTCTGTACGATGGCCTCGGCACCGGCCTCGATGGCCGGCCACCAGGCATCGATGTTGCGCCGGGCGCGTTCCAGGCCCTGCTCCTGGGCATTCAGGTGATAGTCCACTGCACCGCAGCAGCCGGCTTCGTACGCCGGCTCCACGCTGATCCCCAGGCGGTCCAGCAGGCGCGCGGTGGCGGCGTTGGTGTTGGGCGACAAGGCGGCCTGCACGCAGCCTTCGAGCAGCAGGATGCGCCGGGCATGGCGGGGTGCGGGCCGCTCGCCGGGCGGCGTCACCTGGGCCGGCAGCTTGCTCTTGAGGTTGGCCGGCAGCACCGGCCGCAGAGCCTGGCCGGTGCGGGTCAGGGCCTTGAACAGCGCCGGGCGTGGCACCACGACGCGCAGGCCCTGGCGCAGCAGGCGCTGGCCGAGTGGGCGCGGGACCTGCTGCTCGACCACGGCGCGGCCTATGTCCAGCAGGTCGTGGTATTTCACCCCCGATGGGCAGGTGGTTTCGCAGTTGCGGCAGGTCAGGCAACGGTCCAGGTGCAGTTGCGTGCTGGCGGTGACCGGCGCGCCTTCGAGCACTTGCTTGATCAGATAGATGCGCCCGCGTGGCCCGTCCAGTTCGTCGCCGAGCAACTGGTAGGTCGGGCAGGTGGCCGTGCAGAAGCCGCAGTGCACGCAGGAACGCAGGATGCTTTCGGCTTCTTCGCCACGGGGCAGGCGCTTGGCGCTTTCGCTCAGGTTGGTTTGCATGGGCGTGGCCTCACAGGTCCGGGTACAGGCGGCCAGGGTTGAACACGCCCTGGGGGTCGAGTTGCTGCTTGAGCGCGAGGTGGTAGCGCATCAGCGCCGCCGGGAGCGGCGCGCTGCTGTCGTCGCCGGGGGCATACAGGGTGGCGTGGCCGCCGACCTTGGCCGCGTGTTCACGGATCAGTTGCGCCGGTGCCGCCGACTTCAGCCAGCGTTGCGCGCCGCCCCAGTCGATGAGCTGCTGCCCCGGCACGTCCAGTTCGCCACTGGCCGTCGGCAGCGACAGCCGCCACAGCGGCGCCGGGTCGTTGAAGAAGGCCAGGCGCTGTTCGCGCAGGTCGCTCCAGAAGCGGCTGTCGAGCACCTCGCCGCCCAGGCGCTGGCGCGCCGACTGCACCGAGCCTGCACCGCCCTCCAGGCGCAGGTGCAGTGCTTCGCCATCGTGGCAGGCGGCGCTGATCGGCAGCGGTTGCTGGCCCCACTCGGCCAGTTCGGCCAGGGCCTGGTGGCGGTCCATCGGCAGGCGCAGGCTGAGGCATTCCCGTGGGCGTGGCAGCACCTTCAGCGACACCTCGGTCAGCAGCCCCAGGCAGCCAAAGCTGCCGGCCATCAGCCGCGAGACGTCGAAGCCGGCGACGTTCTTCATCACCTCGCCGCCAAAGCGCAGCAGCTTGCCGTGCCCGGTGATGACCCGCGTGCCGAGTACGTAGTCACGTACCGACCCGGCCCAGGGCCGGCGTGGCCCGGACAGCCCGGCCGCGACCATGCCGCCCAGGGTCGCCTCGGCGCCCAGGTGTGGCGGTTCGCAGGGCAGCATCTGCCCGGCCTCGTGCAGCGCCGCCTCGATCTCCAGCAACGGCGTGCCAGCCCGAGCGGTCAACACCAGCTCGGTCGGGTCGTAGCTGACGATGCCGCGGTGGTTGCGGGTATCGAGGATTTCGCCGGCCGCCGGGCGGCCGAGCATGGCCTTGCTGTTGCCGCCCTGGATGCGCAGCGGCGTGCCCAGGTTCAGAGCCTGGTTGACCTGTTCGAGCAGGTCCTGGCTCATGTCGCGGTCCATGCTCATCAGAAGCGCTCCAGCTCAGGGAAGGGCAGTTGCCCGTGATGCACGTGCAGGGCACCGAACTCGGCGCAGCGGTGCAGGGTGGGGATGTTCTTGCCCGGGTTGAGCAGCCCTTTTGGGTCGAACGCCGCCTTCACGGCATGGAACAGGGTGATTTCGTCGCTGTTGAACTGCGCGCACATCTGGTTGATCTTCTCGCGCCCCACGCCGTGCTCGCCGGTGATGCTGCCACCCACTGCCACGCACAGTTCGAGGATGCGCCCGCCGATGGCTTCGGCGCGCTCCAGCTCGCCAGGCAGGTTGGCATCGAACAGGATCAACGGGTGCATGTTGCCGTCACCGGCGTGGAACACGTTGGCCACGCGCAGGCCGTATTCCTCGCTCAGCTCGCTGATGCCCTTGAGCACCCGCGGCAGCTCGCGGCGCGGGATGGTGCCGTCCATGCAGTAGTAGTCGGGCGAAATCCGCCCCACCGCCGGGAAGGCGTTCTTGCGCCCGGCCCAGAAGCGCACGCGCTCGGCTTCGTCGCAGGCCAGGCGCACTTCGCGGGCGCCGGCTTGCTTCAGCACCTGGTCCACCCGCTCGCAGTCATCCTGCACATCGGCTTCGACGCCATCCAGCTCGCACAGCAGGATGGCGGCCGCATCCACCGGGTAGCCGGCGTGGATGAAGTCCTCGGCGGCGCGGATCGCCAGGTTGTCCATCATCTCCAGGCCACCGGGGATGATGCCGGCGGCGATGATCTCGGCCACCGCACGGCCGGCGTCCTCGACGCTGTCGAAGCTGGCCAGCAGTACCCGCGCCACCTGGGGTTTGGGCAGCAGCTTGACGGTCACTTCGGTGACGATGCCGAGCATGCCCTCGGAGCCGGTGAACAATGCCAGCAGGTCGAAGCCAGGGCTGTCGAGGGCATCACTGCCCAGGGTCAGGCGTTCACCCTCGACGGTAAGAATCTCGACCTTGAGCAGGTTGTGCACGGTCAGGCCGTATTTCAGGCAGTGTACGCCACCGGCATTTTCGGCGACGTTGCCGCCGATCGAGCAGGCGATCTGCGAAGAAGGGTCGGGTGCGTAATACAGGCCGTGGGGGGCGGCGGCCTGGGATATGGCCAGGTTGCGCACACCGGGCTGCACCCGGGCGAAACGGCCTTGCGGGTTGACTTCGAGAATGCGGTTGAAGCGCGCCATCACCAGCAGGATGCCCTTGGCCAGCGGCAGCGCGCCGCCCGACAAGCCGGTACCGGCGCCGCGCGCTACCACTGGTACGCCACGGGAGTGGCAGAGCTTGAGCAAGGTTTGCACCTGTTCCAGGCGTTCGGGCAGCACTACCAGCAGCGGCACGGTGCGGTAGGCCGAGAGACCGTCGCACTCGTACGGCTTGAGGTCTTCTGCGCGGTGCAGGATCTCAAGGTCGGGGAGGGCATCACGCAACGCTTGCAGCAGCGCGGGCAGGTCCACGGCGGGCAGCGCTCCGTCGACACGTTCGTCGTAGAGGATGTTCATCAGGCTCACTCAGCGGCAGTTTTTGTTGTTGTGGGCAAACCGGTCACGCTTGCAGCCTGCGCGCTTGAGTGGGGGTGGTCGAGGGTGCGGGGCACTGGTCCTACCAGTTTTTCCGCGAAATACTGGTTATCGCTGGGTTCAAGCGGCTAGATTGGAGCCATCGACAGCAGTGGTCCTACCAGTTGGAGTCAGTGCATGGGAATTGAAGGCAAGGCCAAGGTCGCGGACCAGGTGGCCGAGCGGGTCGAGCGGCTCATCGTCGAAGGCGTGCTCAAGGTTGGCCAGGCCTTGCCGTCGGAACGGCGCCTGGTGGAGAAACTTGGCTGTTCGCGCTCGGCACTGCGTGAAGGCCTGCGCATCCTGCGTGGGCGCGGCATCATCGATACCGAGCAGGGGCGTGGCTCGTTCGTCGCCGACCTTGCCGGGCAGGCCAGTGCCACGCCGTTGATGCACCTTTTCAGCTCGCAGCCGCGCACATTGTTTGACTTGCTGGAGGTGCGCGCCTTGCTGGAGGCCGAGTCGGCGCGCCTGGCGGCGTTGCGCGCCACCGATATCGACCGCCTGCTGATCCGCAGGCGCTACGAAGACATGCTGGATGCCCATGCTTCTGTCGAAGTGCTGGACCCACGCGAGCATGCCCGGCGTGACCATGCCTTCCACCGGGCGATCAGCGAGGCGTCGCACAACCCGGTGCTGGTGCATACCCTGCAGTCACTGAGCGACCTGACCCTGAGTACGGTGTTCGCCTCGGTCAACAACCTCTATTGCCGCCCGGCGCAGAAGCGCCAGATCGATCGCCAGCATGCGCGCTTGTATCACGCGGTGATGGAGCAGATGCCCGAGCAGGCGCAGCGGGCGGCGCGTGAGCATATCAACGGGATTCGCGACAGTTTGCGGGAGATCGAGCAGGAAGAGCAGCGCTTGGTCAGGGCGACCATGCGCATGGATGGCTGGGGCTGAGGTCATCCTGTGCCGGCCCTTTCGCGGGGCAAGCCCGCTCCTACAGGCTATGTGCAGGAGCGGGGCCCCGCGAAGAGGCCTGTGCAGGCGCTACATCAATGATGAGCGATCGGATCATCCTGGGACAGGATTGCCCGGGCCAGCTCTTCGTCACTGGCCTGCAACCCAGGGTTGTCCTTGCGGGCCTGTTCCAGCGCCGACTCCACATAGGCGCCACGGATGGCACCGCCGCTGGCGACGAAGGCGGAAAGCTCGTCGCGTGCGGGGATGATCCGTTTGTCATCCTTGAAGGTCGAATACAGCGAGGCGGAAACACCGGCCGAGGTGGCGACGTCGCCCGCATCGACGCGGGCCAGGGCCGCACCGGCAGGCAGCAGGAGCAGCAGCGCAGGGGCGAGGAGTAGGTGGCGCATGTCGTGTTCTCCAGTAACGTGAAGTACAAGGAAAAAACCACTCACTGCTTAAGATGGCGGGCGAGTGGCGGGAGTTCCCTGTTTTCTGCCGGAGCGTCGTTGCGCCTTACACCTTGCTGCCCAGCAGGCGCTGCAGCGAAGCGTCGAAATCGCGCAGGGCATCGGCCTTGGCAGCCTGTTCATCGTCCAGCATCCGCGCCACATTGCTGACATCCTTGCGCGCACGCCCTTCGGCGCGGCCGATGTAGGTCAGCTGGCTGTCGAAGAAGCGCGCCACCACCCGGCTTTCAACGTCTGCCGTGGCCAGGCGGCTTTCGCTGTCCAGCAGCACGATCACGTCCGGGTGGTCGGCGAGCAGGCTGTCCAGGTCTTCATAGAAGGTCACCTCGGCGAACTGCTGGGCCAGCGAATGTGCCAGCCAGTCGTAGGCCTGGCTGCCACCGCGCAGGGTGGCCACCGGAATGCTGCGCGGCTGCACTTTGGCCGCCGCGTTGCCACGGTGCTGCTGCAGGTAGCTGAGGGTGCTGTCGGCATTGCGCCCAAGCAGCACGGCCACGTGCTGCCCCGGGGCCAGGGCCACGTTGGATAGAGCGGTGGCCGAGTAGAAGTGCCCGTAGGGCTGGGCAGCCTGCTGGCCAGCCGGCGCGGCACAACCGCCAAGGGCAGCGAACAGGGCGAGCAGGGCAGCGAGCATGCCGGTTTTCATGGGTAGCGCCTCATCGATCAGTGAATGCCGCCATCTTCCGCCCGCAGTGGCTGCGGCGGAACTTGATGGCATTCATGGTGGCTATCGATGAGGTCGATGGATCAGCTCGGGCGGGCCATGTACTGCAGGATGCGCTCGCGCAGCCAGCGCTCGGCGGGGTCGTTGTCATGGGCGCCGCTCCAGACCATCGACAGCTCGGCCTCGGTGATCTCGAAGGGCGCCGGGTCGGCGCGCAGGCTGCCATCGTCGGCCAGGGCACAGGCGGCGTAGTCCGGCACGGTGGCGATCATTTCGGTGTTGCGCAGCAGTGCGCGCAGGCTGCCGAACTGCGGCACGGCCAGCACCACCTTGCGGCAGCGGCCGATGCGCGCCAGGTCGAGGTCGATGTTGCCGCTCATGTCACCGGAGAACGACACCATCACATGGGGCCGGGCGCAGTACTCGTCGAGGGTCAGCGGGCCCGGTCGGTCGTCGGCGCGCAGCACCCGCACGCCGATATCGCGCAGCTTGCGGCGCTTGGCGGTGGCCGGCAGGTCGGTGGTGTAGCTCACGCCCACCGAAATCTCGCCGCTGGCCAGCAGGCCCGGCATCAGCAGGAAGTTGGCCCGGCGCACTACCACGCTGATGTCCGGTGCCTCATCGCGCAGCGCCTGCAGCAGGGCGGGGAACAGGCCAAACTCGGCGTCGTCCGACAGGCCCAGGCGGAACTGGTTGCAGCTGCTGGCCGGGTCGAAGTCGCGGGCGCGGCTGATGGCCGAGGAAATCACGTCCATGGCCGGGCCCAGCTCGGCGAAGATCTGCATGGCCCGCGGGGTTGGCTCCATGGCCCGGCCGCTGCGGATCAGCAGCGGGTCGTCGAACAGTTCGCGCAGGCGGGCGAGGGCGGCGCTGACGGTGGACTGGGTGATGAACAGCTTTTCGCCGACGCGGGTCAGGTTGCGTTCGATCATCAGGGCTTCGAAAAGCACCAGCAGGTTCATGTCGACGCGGCGCAGGTCGTTGCGGTTCATGGGGCTTGGCTCACCGGGGCTGGAGGGGTTGGCGGTGTATTGAAGCACGATGCTGGCGGTTGTGCCTTGTATGGATGTGCCGGGGCTATCAGCCTGGAAGAGCCACTCTATTAGAACTCTGCCCAAGCTCGACTAGTCTTTCCCCTGGCCCTACGTAATCCGC
The DNA here is from genome assembly GCF_003097235.1 of Pseudomonas sp. CC120222-01a. Lineage (GTDB taxonomy): Bacteria > Pseudomonadota > Gammaproteobacteria > Pseudomonadales > Pseudomonadaceae > Aquipseudomonas. The sequence goes on from NZ_QEQQ01000003.1 coordinate 36,557, forward strand.
CTGCGGGCGGCGCGTCAGCACCTGTGTGCAAGACTGCGCCGCGCGTGGCGTGAGAGCTTCGCAAGCCCCGTGTCGGCACGTGACCGACCAGACCTGATGAAGGGGTAGGCATGAGCCCAGTGCTCGGCTGAAAGAACACCTGGCATAGACCGGAAATCTGGATAACCGACCCAAAGGTAACAGCAGATGTCGAACGAATCGAAATGCCCGTTCCATCAAACCGCAGGTGGCGGCACCACCAACCGTGACTGGTGGCCTGACCAGCTCAACCTCAGGATTCTCCATCAACACTCGTCCAAGTCCAGCCCCGACCCGGACTTCGACTATGCCAAGGCGTTCAAGAGCCTCGACTTCCAGGCCCTGAAAAAAGACCTGACCGCCTTGATGACCGACTCCCAGGACTGGTGGCCAGCCGACTTCGGTCACTATGGCCCGCTGTTCATCCGCATGGCCTGGCACAGCGCCGGTACCTACCGCATCGGCGATGGTCGCGGCGGTGCCGGCTCCGGTCAGCAGCGCTTCGCGCCGCTCAACAGCTGGCCGGACAACGTCAGCCTGGACAAGGCCCGGCGCTTGCTGTGGCCGATCAAGCAGAAGTATGGCAACAAGATCTCCTGGGCCGACCTGATCGTGCTCACCGGCAACGTCGCCCTGGAGTCCATGGGCTTCAAGACCTTCGGCTTCTCGGGCGGGCGCGCCGACGTGTGGGAACCGGACGAAGATGTGTACTGGGGCTCGGAAAAGGTCTGGCTGGGTGGCGACACCCGCTACGGCAAGGAACAGGTCAAAGCCCAGCCACCAGGCCAAGGTGACCTGGTGGCAGAGCCAGCCAAGCGCCCGGAAGAGCAAAGCCGCGATCTGCCTCCCGAACGCAACCTGGAAAACCCGCTGGCTGCCGTGCAGATGGGCCTGATCTACGTGAACCCGGAAGGCCCGGAAGGCAACCCTGACCCGGTGGCCTCGGGCAAGGACATCCGCGACACCTTCGGCCGCATGGCCATGAACGACGAAGAAACCGTGGCGCTGATCGCCGGCGGCCACGCCTTCGGCAAGACCCACGGTGCCGGCCCGGCTGACAACGTCGGCCCCGAGCCTGAGGCTGCCGGCCTGGAACTCCAGGGCCTGGGCTGGGCCAACAAGTTCGGCACCGGCAAGGGTGGTGACGCCATCACCAGTGGCCTGGAAGTGATCTGGACCTCGACGCCCACCCAATGGAGTAACGAGTACCTCAACAACCTGTTCAATTTCGAGTGGGAACTGACCAAGAGCCCGGCTGGTGCCCACCAGTGGCGACCGAAGGAAGGCAAGGGCGCAGGCACCGTGCCGGATGCCCATGATCCGGGGAAAAAGCATGCACCGTCCATGCTCACCTCTGACCTGGCCCTGCGTTTCGACCCGATCTACGGGCCGATCGCCAAGCGCTTCAAGGACAATCCGGACCAGCTGGCAGACGCCTTCGCCCGTGCCTGGTACAAGCTGATCCACCGTGACATGGGCCCGCTGGCGCGCTACCTGGGCCCGGAAATGCCCAACGAAGAGCTGCTGTGGCAAGACCCGCTGCCAAAAGCCGACCAGCCCGTGCTGGGCGAGCAGGACATCGCCGGGCTCAAGGCCAAGATTCTTGCCTCGGGCCTGAGCGTCGCCGAACTGGTTTCCACCGCCTGGGCGGCGGCCTCGACCTTCCGTGGCTCGGACAAGCGTGGTGGCGCCAATGGCGGCCGCTTGCGCCTGGCACCGCAGAAGGACTGGGCGGCCAACCAGGGCACCGGCAAGGTGCTGGCGGCGCTGGAGAAGATCCAGGGCGAATTCAACGCCGGTGGCAAGAAGGTTTCCCTGGCCGACCTGATCGTCCTGGCCGGCTCGGCCGCCGTGGAGAAGGCTGCCAAGGACGCCGGGCACAACGTCAGCGTGGGCTTCCGCCCGGGCCGGGTCGATGCCTCCCAGGCGCAGACCGACGTCGAGTCGTTTGCCGTGCTGGAACCGCTGGCCGATGGCTTCCGCAACTTCAGCAAGGACCGCTACAGCGTCAAGGCCGAGAAACTGTTGCTGGACAAGGCCCAGTTGCTGACCCTCACCGCGCCTGAACTGACCGTGCTGATCGGCGGCCTGCGCGTGCTCGGTGCCAACCATGGTGGCAGCAAGGACGGAGTGTTTACCGACAAGCCCGGCACCCTGAGCAACGACTTCTTCCGCAACCTGCTGGACATGGGCGTGGAATGGAAGCCGACGTCGGCGGACAACGAAAGCTTCGAAGGCCGCGACCGCAAGACCGGGCAGGTGAAGTGGACGGGCAGCCGGGTCGACCTGGTGTTTGGCTCGCATGCGCAGTTGCGGGCGTTGAGCGAGGTGTATGGCAGCAGCGATGGCAATGACAAGTTCGTCAAAGACTTTGTTGCCGCTTGGGTGAAAGTCATGGAGCTGGATCGCTTTGATCTGAAGTGAATGGAGGGCGCTTTGCGCCCTTTTCGCGACACAAGGCCGCTCCTACAGGACAGCGCCAGGTTTGCAGATGGCGCGATACTTGTAGGAGCGGCCTTGTGTCGCGAAAGGGCTGCAGAGCAGCCCCCTGGCCATTGGCAATCTCGCCAATTCCAGGTCGGATAGATACAAAAGCGTCCTCGTTCGTTCTGTTGCAATGCTTGTCAGGCGGCCGGCCTGAACAGCGTGCTCACAACGACAAGGAACACCGACCATGCAAATGCCCCAGACCCTGAAAATCCGCAATGGCGACAAGGTCAAGCCGACCTTCTCCGCGCAGGAGTACGCCGCCCGTCATGCCCGCCTGCGGGCCTACATGGCCGAGCAGGATATCGAGGCGGCCATCTTCACCTCGTACCACAACGTCAACTACTACAGCGACTTCCTCTACTGCTCGTTCGGCCGCCCCTACGCGCTGGTGGTCACCCAGGACAAGGTGGTGTCGATCAGCGCCAACATCGACGGCGGCCAGCCCTGGCGGCGCACGGTGGGCACCGACAACATCGTCTACACCGACTGGCAGCGCGACAACTACTTCGTCGCCATCCAGCAGGCCCTGCCCCTGGCCTCGCGCATCGGCGTCGAATACGACCACCTCAACCTGCAGAACCACGCCAAGCTCGCTGCCTGCTACCCCAAGGCCGAGTTGCTGGACATCGGTGCACCATGCATGCGCATGCGCATGATCAAGTCGGCCGAGGAGCAGGCGCTGATCCGCCATGGCGCACGGGTTGCCGACATCGGAGGGGCGGCGGTGGTCGAGGCCCTGCGCGACCAGGTGCCGGAATATGAAGTGGCGCTGCATGCCACCCAGGCGATGGTCCGCGAGATCGCCCGAAGCTTCCCGGACAGCGAGCTGATGGACACCTGGACCTGGTTCCAGTCCGGGCTCAACACCGACGGTGCGCACAACCCGGTCACCAGCCGCAAGGTCAACAAGGGCGATATCCTCAGCCTCAACTGCTTCCCGATGATCGCCGGCTACTACACCGCGCTGGAGCGCACCTTGTTCCTCGACCATTGCCCGGACGACTACCTGCGCCTGTGGCAGGCCAACGTCGAGGTGCATGAAGCGGGCCTCAAGCTGGTGCGCCCGGGCATGCGTTGCTGCGACATCGCCCGTGAGCTGAACGAGATCTTCCTGCGCCACGACCTGCTGCAGTTCCGCACGTTTGGCTACGGCCACTCGTTCGGCACGCTGAGCCACTACTACGGCCGCGAAGCCGGGCTGGAACTGCGCGAGGACATCGACACGGTACTGGAGCCGGGCATGGTCGTGTCGATCGAGCCGATGATCATGCTGCCCGAAGGGCGGCCGGGGGCGGGTGGGTATCGCGAGCATGACATCCTGATCGTCAATGAACACGGGGCCGAGAACATCACCAAGTTCCCGTACGGCCCGGAGCACAACATCATTCGCAAATAAGCACCGGCGTCGCCTGCTTCGCGGGCTTGCCCGCTCCCACAAGTACTGCACATCGTTCAAAACCAGTGGTGTACCTGTGGGAGCGGGCTTGCCCGCGAAGAGGCCGGCCCGGACAACAAAAAAGCCACTGTATGACCACCAGACCCTGCCGCCAATTAGAAGAATCAGAGGGTACCCGTCATGTCCAGCACCACCTTCAACGCTCCCTCCCTCGACGGCGCCGCACCCGACGCCGAACGCCAGGCCCTGCGCAAGGCCGCGCGTGCCAGCTTCATGGGCAATTTCGTCGAATGGTTCGACTACGCCGCCTACGGCTACCTCGCCACCATCATCGCCGCCACCTTCTTCCCACAGACCGACAAGACCAGCGGCCTGCTGGCAACCTTCGCCGTCTTTGCCCTGTCATTTCTCGTACGCCCGCTGGGCGGCGTGGTCTGGGGGCATGTAGGTGATCGCCATGGCCGACGCAACGCCCTGTCCTTGTCGATCCTGATCATGTCGATTGCAACGTTTTGCATCGGCCTGCTGCCGGGTTATGCGCAGATCGGCCTGTGGGCGCCCGGCCTGCTGTTGCTGATCCGCTTGGTCCAGGGGTTTTCCGCCTCGGGCGAATATGCCGGCGCTGCAGCGTTTCTGGCCGAGTATGCGCCGCCCGGCCGGCGTGGCCTGTACACCAGCATCGTTCCGGCCAGCACGGCGGCCGGGCTGCTCTTTGGTGCGGCATTCGTCGCGGTGCTGCACGAGTTGCTGAGCACCGAGGACCTGCACAGCTGGGGGTGGCGCCTGCCGTTCCTGCTGGCCGCACCGTTTGGCCTGGTCGGCCGCTACATCCGCATGAGCCTGCAGGACACGCCAAAGTTTCTGGAGATGGAGCAGCGCCTGGAGAACAAGGCCTGCATGACCCCGGCGCCGATCCGCGAACTGCTGGCCCGGCATCGTCGCAGCCTGGCCATCGGCCTCGGCGTCACCTGCCTCAATGCCGTGGCGTTCTACCTGCTGCTGAGCTACATGCCGACCTATCTGTCCAGCGAGATGGGCATGAGCGAGCGCGATTCGTTCATTGCCTCCACGGTATCGCTGGCAACCTACATCGGCCTGATTTTCCTGATGGGACGGCTGTCCGACCAGTTTGGCCGAAAGACCATGCTGGTGGTGGCTTCGCTGCTGTTTCTCGGCCTGACCGTACCCTTGTTCAAACTGCTCGACGGGCAGCCGTTGCTGGTGATTCTGGCCATCCAGATCCTCTTCGGCGCAATGCTGGCGATGAACGACGGTACCTTGCCGTGCCTGCTGGCAGAGATCTTCCCGACCCAGGTGCGCTTCAGCGGGTTCGCCTTGAGCTTCAACCTGGCCAATGCGCTGTTTGGCGGGACCGCGCCGTTCATCGCCACCTGGTTGATCCAGGCCACCGGTAGCAAGCTTGCCCCGGCCGGCTACCTGCTGGCGGCAGCGCTGGTCGCGTTGCTGGCCATGTTGATGTGCCGGGAAACGGCGCATTCAGCCCTGCAGGACTGAGCCGCTCCCCTCAGTGCAACGAGGCCTGGCGCCGTTCGCCCAACGGTGACAGGCCGAAGAAGCGGCTGTAACTCTTGGAAAAGTGCGCCGGTGAGCTGAACCCGCAGGCCAGCGCCACTTCGCGCACCTGCACATCACTGCGCAACAGCAGTTCCCGTGCCCGTGACAGGCGCAACTCCAGGTAATACTGGCTGGGAGTGCGCTGCAGGTATTTATGGAACAACCGCTCCAGCTGGCGCACGGTCACTTCGTTGAGGCTGGCCAGCTCCTCCAGCCCCAGCGGCTCCTCCAGGTTCGCCTCCATGATCGCCACCACCTGGCTCAGCTTGGGCTGGCCACTGCCGAGCAAGGTGCGCAACGGCACGCGCTGGCGCTCGCGCTCACCCCTTACCCGGTCACACAGCAACAACTCGGCGGCCTTGGCGGCGATGGCCTGGCCGCCGGCTTGGCGGGCGACCAGTTGCAGCATCATGTCCATGGCCGCCACGCCCCCGGAACAGGTGAAACGGTCGCGGTCCAGTTCGAACAACTGGCTGGAGATGACAATGTCGGGGAAATGTTCCTGCAGGGTCTGCAGGTCTTCCCAGTGAATGGTGCAGCGGTAGCCGTCGAGCAACTCGGCCTTGGCCAGCAGGTAGCTGCCGGTGCAGATCCCGCCCAACGGCAGGCGCTGGCGGGCCAGTTGGCGCAGCCAGTCGATCAGTGGCCGGTTGTTGCCACGGCTGCGGTCGATCGGGTTGGCGCCGACCACGAACAGGGCGTCCAGCGCCGGGGCGTCTGCGATACTGTGGTCGGGCAGCACGCGCATGCCATTGCTGGCCACCACCGGCTCAGGGCTGGCGGCAATCAGCACGGTACGGTACAAGGGGTGGCGCGCTGCCAGGTTGGCCATGCGCAGGGTTTCCACCGCCGATGCCAGGCCAATGGTGGTGAAGTTGGGCAACACCAGAAAACCAAAGGTCCTGGTGGGGTAAGGCATTACGCTTGTAGACGCGGGGTGGACCATTGCGATCTTCCTGTGCAAGCTGAGGCGTTGTTCGTCAGGGGCAGTGGAAAAACAGGCCTCACGTGTTTCTTGTTGTTATGGGTCGTCGCCGGGCTGATCTTACACCCCGCGCGCAACGGCCAGGAATGGACCTGATTGCAGAATAAGAAGGTGATCTACGTGAACCCCGAATCCATGCTGGCGGCGCTGCCAGGTTTCGCCATTGCGCCTGAGGCGATCCAGGTATTGCCCGATGCTGCGGCCTACCGTACCTGCCTGCTCGAACGCATCGCCAGCGCGACCCGGCGTATCGTCATCGTCGCCTTGTACCTGCAGGAAGACGAGGCTGGCCAGGAGGTGCTCGATGCCCTGTACCAGGCCAAGGCCGAGCGGCCGGGCCTGGAGATCGTCATCGTGGTCGACTGGTTCCGTGCCCGCCGTGGCCTGCTGGGGGCCGGGCGCCAACCGGGCAATGCGGCCTGGTACCAGGCCCAGCGCCAGTTGCGTGGGCTCGACGTGGTGATCCATGGCGTGCCAGTGCAGACCCGCGAGCTGTTCGGCGTGCTGCACCTCAAAGGCAGCGTGATCGACGATTGCGTGATCTATACCGGCGCCAGCCTGAACAACGTCTATCTGCACCGTTTCGATCGTTACCGGCTGGACCGTTACCACCTGTTCCAGTCACCGGCCCTGGCCGACGCCATGGTCGATCTGGTCCGGCGCCTGTTGCACTCCACCGCCACGCCGCGCCTGGACCTGCCCGCACCACCGGCAACCCGTAGCCTGCGCGGTGATATCCGGCGCCTGCGAGCACGCTTGCGGCGTATGGTCTATGAGGCACCGCCAGCCATGGCGGGGCAGGGCTTGCGCGTTGTTCCGCTGCTTGGCGTCGGCCGTGGCAACCCGCTCAACCGCACGCTGTGCGCGCTGCTGGCTGCGGCACGCACGCAGATCATCATCAGCACGCCATATTTCAACCCGCCGCGGGTGGTGATGCGCGAGATCGACCATGCGCTGGACCGGGGTGTGCGCATCGAGCTGATTGTCGGCCATCGTACTGCCAACGACTTCTATATCGCCCCGGGCGAGCCGTTCAGCGCCAGCGGCGCCTTGCCGTACCTGTACGAGGACAACCTGCGCGCCTTCGCCCGGCGGCGGCACGCCGCGATTGCCAGCGGCCAATTGCAGATTCGGATCTGGAACGATGCCGGCCATACCTTCCATGCCAAGGGGGTGTGGATCGACCAGCGCTATTCGCTGCTGACCGGCAACAACCTCAACCCGCGCGGGTTCAACCTCGACCTGGAGAACGGGTTGCTGATCGATGACCCGCACGGGCAGTGGCTGGTGCCGCGGGCGGTGGAGCTGGAGGGCATTCGCCGGCATGCGCCGCAGATCGGTGCAGCGGATGAACTGGGCGAGAAGGCCGAGCATCCCAAGGAAGTGCGCAAGTTTTTGCGGCGCCTGCGCTACAGCCGGCTGGAGCCGTTGATCAAGCGGGTGCTCTGAGGTCGCCTGTTCCGGCCTCTTCGCGGGCACGCCCGCTCCCACAGGTAAAGCGCAGCCCTCGAACCCTGTGACTCTCCTGTGGGAGCGGGCATGCCCGCGAAGAGGCCGGTGCAGGCAACGAACGTGACCGCCGCGTAGCACGCGCTATCATTAGCCGGGGCTACGCAACGGGCATGACGACGGTGGGAAGGATGCATTCATTTGCGTGCAACGCGACGCTTCGCCCCTCTGAAAAGTCATCTCAAGCGCATACAATCACGCCTTTTCCATGTTAACCAGACAGGCCAATCCGTATATGGCGCTTGATCCACCCACGATGCTGACGATCACCATCGCCCTGGCCGCTGCGGCGGCGTTGTACCTGGCGATCGAGTGGCGCAGTGTCCGCGAATCGTCGCTGCTGTTCTGGAGCGCCGGTTTTGCCACCATCACCGTCGGCTCGACCCTGGCCCTGTTGCGCGGGATCGGGCTGCTGCTGATCGGTATCTGGTTCGCCAATGGCTTGCTGGTGGTCGCCCACGCGTTCTTTCTGTTGGGCGTGGTGCGCTTTACTCAGGCCCGGCTGTCGCGGGCGTGGTTGCTGATCGTGCTCGTGTGGTTCGGCCTGTTGCTGCTGCCCGTGGGGCCGCAGTGGTCGAAAGTGATGCTGATGGTCAACTCGCTGCTGGTGGCGTTGCTCACGCTCAAGGCCAGTTACCTGCTGCGGCCCCATGGTAAGTCGCTGAGCGTAGGGGCGGTGCAGTTGCGCTACGTGCTGCTGATCCATGGCCTGTTCTATGTGGCCAAGGCGATCGTGGCGGTGACGCCGGGCACACTGATCGACCTGGCGACCTTTGGTGGCCTGATCATCCAGATTTCACTGGTCGAAGGGGCGATGGCGATCATGCTGATCGCGTTGTCGATGACCGGCACCGTGCGCTATCGCCGTGAAGAGCGTATCGCCCGGCTGGCTGCCCGCGATCCCCTGACTGCGCTGTACAACCGGCGTGCCCTGGAAGTGCGGGCCACGCACCTGTTCAAGGCGGTCAGCCCGGCCCAACCTGGGGCGTTGCTGCTGATCGACATCGACAATTTCAAGCTGGTCAACGACCTGCATGGCCATGCGGCGGGTGACCGCCTGCTTATCGCGTTGAGCGAGATGATCCGTGCCGTGCTGCCGGAGCGGTCGTTGGCCGCGCGGCTGGGCGGCGATGAGTTCGTGATCCTGCTCAGCGATGCCAGCAGCGAGAAGGTGGTGGAGCTGGGTAGCCAGCTGCGCGACCAGTTCCAGCAGTTTGCCCGGGAGGCGATGCCGACCCCGCAGGCGGTGACCTTGAGTATCGGCGCCAACCTGTTCGACCAGCCGCCGGCCAGCCTGGCGGCGTTGATCGAGCAGGGGGATGTGGCGTTGTACCAGTCCAAGCGGGGGGGGCGTGACAGCATTCGCCTGGTGGACCGGACTGTGGCGAGTCCTGTCAGATAGCAAGGGGCTGCTTTGCAGCCCTTTCGCGACACAAGGCCGCTCCTACAGGAGACCGCGTTCCCTTGTAGGAGCGGCCTTGTGTCGCGAAAGGGCCGCAAAGCGGCCCCGGCGATCTCAGGTCACAACCTGATAGCAAGGCACATAAGCCGCCCCGCCCGGCAATTTCATCCGGTGCTGGTCGACAAACGCCTGCAACAGGCGCCCCAGCGGCTCCAGCACCGCCGCATCACCACGGATCTGATACGGCCCGTGCTCCTCGATCAGCCGGATCCCCTTGTCCTTCACGTTGCCCGCGACGATCCCGGAAAACGCCCGGCGCAGGTTGGCCGCCAGTTCATGCGCTGGCAAATCACGGCGCAGGGCCAGTTCGGCCATGTTGGCGTGGGTCGGGTCGAACGGGTGCTGGAAGCCGCCGTCGATCTTCAGCAGCCAGTTGAAGTGGAAGGCGTCGTTGCGCTCGCGGCGGAACTGCTTGACCTCCTTGAGCCCCTCGACCATGTGCCGGGCCACTTCGGCCGGGTCATCGATGATGATCTGGTAGTGACGCTGCGCCGCCTCGCCGAGGGTGGCGCCGACGAACGCATGCAGCTGCTGCAGGAACGGTTCGGCGCTGCGTGGCCCGGTGAGCACCACCGGGAAGGGCAGGGCCTGGTTGTCCGGGTGCATGAGAATGCCGAGCAGGTAGAGGAATTCCTCGGCAGTACCGGCGCCGCCGGGGAAGATGATGATGCCGTGGCCGACACGGACGAAGGCTTCCAGGCGCTTCTCGATGTCCGGCAGGATCACCAGTTCGTTGACGATCGGGTTCGGCGCCTCGGCGGCGATGATGCCCGGTTCGGTCAGGCCCAGGTAGCGGCTGCCGTGCATGCGCTGCTTGGCATGGGCGATGGTCGCGCCCTTCATCGGGCCCTTCATCACGCCCGGGCCGCAGCCGGTGCAGATGTCCAGCTTGCGCAGGCCCAGTTCGTGGCCGACCTTCTTGGTGTACTGGTACTCCTCGCTGCTGATCGAGTGGCCGCCCCAGCACACCACCATCTTCGGTTCCACGCCAGGGCGCAGGGTGCGGGCGTTGCGCAGCAGGTGGAAGACATAGTCGGTGATGCCCTGGGAGCTTTCCAGGTCGATGCGCTGGCTGGCCAGCTCGCTTTCGGTGTAGACGATGTCGCGCAGGGCGCTGAACAGCATCTCGCGGGTGCTGGCGATCATTTCGCCATCGACGAAGGCGTCGGCTGGAGCGTTCAGCAGCTCCAGGCGCACGCCGCGGTCTTGCTGGTGAATGCGGACTTCGAAGTCCTTGTACGCCTCGAGAATGGTCTTGGCGTTGTCGACATGGGCGCCGGTATTGAGAATGGCCAGGGCGCACTGGCGGAACAAGGTATAGAGGCTACCGGTACCGACTTCACTCAGTTGCTGGACTTCACGTTGCGACAGCGTCTCCAGGCTGCCTTTGGGGCTGACGGATGCATTGATGACATGGCGTTGAGGCATCTAAGTCGTTCCTGTGCAGGTAAAAACATCCTTGCAAGACAACACCATACCGATCCCTGCACGTCAACCTAAAAGGCGTTGTACACCCAGGGTGATCGCCATGCCGCCACCCACCAGCCACAGGTTGAGGATCGCCCCGGTGATCAGTGCCTTGGGCCCGGCCTGGCGGATCTGGCCCCAGCGGGTTTCCATGCCCAGTGCGGTCATGGCCATGGTCAGGGCGAAGGTGTCCAGGCTGTTGATGGTCTGGGTCACGCTACCTGGCAGTACCTGCAGCGAGTTCACCAGCACCAGGGCGAGGAAGCCAAAGGCGAACCAGGGCATGGCGATGCGGCCATTGCCTTGGGCCTGGCCCGGCTGGCGCGAACGGCTGATCCACAGGCCGACCACCAGCAGTACCGGCACCAGCAGCATCACCCGGGTCATCTTGACGATGGTGGCGATGTGCGTGGCCTCGGGGCTGACGTTGCTGGCCGCGCCCACCACTTGCGCCACTTCATGAATGGTCCCGCCGAGGAACAGGCCGGCACCCATCGTGTCCAGGGGCAGCCAGCCGGCATTGATCGCCAGCGGGTAGAGGAACATCGACAAGGTCCCGAACAGCACCACGCTGCCCACTGCCATGGCGCTCTTGTGCGGGGCGCTGCGCAGCGCCGATTCGAAGGCCAGCACGGCGGCGGCGCCACAGATCGCGCTGCCGGCTGCGGTGAGCAGGGCGGTGTCGCGGTCGAGTTTGAACAGCTTGGTGCCGCACCACAGGCCGATCAGCAAGGTGCTGGTCACCACCAGCAGCGAGACGGTCAAGCCGGACCAGCCGACTTCGGCGATCTCCTGCAGGCTCACGCGCAGGCCGAAGAAGGCCACGGCGATGCGCAGCAGGCCGCGAGCCGAGAAGTTGATACCGGCCGCCCAGCTGGCCGGCACGCCATCGCGCAGGGCGTTGCCGTACAAGGCGCCGGCGACGATACCGACGATCAGCGGGCTGATGCCCAGGCCGGCGATGGCGGGCACGGCCGCCAGCTGGGTGACGGCCAGCGCGAACAACGCGACGAACAGGATGCCGTTGAGCCGCCCTCGGGTAGAGAGAGTGGGCGCCAACGCAGGGTTGGAAGTTGCCGTGGCCATGTGAGTCCTCCGGGAAAGTGTTTCGACATGGCCTACGTTAATCTGGTTATAAGCTTATAAAAAATCGTAATTTAGGATGGCAAATATCCGTCTAGCTGATACTTTGAAGATATGACCCCAGAACAGCTGATAACCTTCGCCACCGTTGCCGAGCACGGCAACATCAGCCATGCGGCCCTGGCCCTGCATCTGTCGCAACCGGCGGTGTCCGGCCAGCTCAAGTTGCTGCAGGAAGACTTTGGCGAGCCTCTGTACCAGCGTGCCGGCCGTGGCGTGCGCCTGACCGCTGCCGGCGAGCAACTGCTGGCCCATGCCCAACGCCTGCGCGACACCTTCCGCCAGGCCCAGGCCCTGTGCGAGGCCATGCGCGGGCTGGAACGCGGCACCTTGCGCATTGGCGCCAGCACCACGCCGGCCAGCTACCTGCTGCCGTACCTGATCGCCGATTTCCATGGGCGCTATCCGGAGGTGCTGGTGACCACGTCCCACGGCAATACGGCAGAAATCGTCGCAGCACTGGACAGCGTCGACATCGCCCTCATCGAAGGCCCGCCAGGGCAGGAGCTGCCACTGGGCACCGAAGTGACGGCATGGCGCGAAGACGAGATCGTCGCCATCGTGCCGCGCGACCATCCTTTGGCAGGTGCCGAGCAGCAAGGCCTGCAGGCGCTGGGGGCGTACCCATTGGTGCTGCGTGAGAGTGGTTCGGGGGTGCGCCAGATCGTCGAGCGGGCATTTGCCCGGCACGGTGTGGCCATGCGTGTGGCGCTGGAGATCGCTGGGGTGGAAGGCGTGAAGGAGGCGGTACGGGCCGGCATGGGGATTGGCTTTGTCTCGGCCATGTCGATCCGTCATGAGGATGGCGTACTGCGACAGCTGAGAATTGCGCCTGAACCGCTGGTGCGGCGCTTTTCCATCCTCTTGCCCCATGCCGCCACGCCGTCGCGGGCGGCTGCGCGGTTCATGGAGCTGTGCGTGGGGGCGTCAGAGGTGGTTTAGCAGCACTGCCGTCAGTTCACCTTGAACACATGCTTCATGTAGGCCACGAAGTTCTCGTCCCGGCACTGGGTCTTGCCCGGGCTGTCGGAAATCTTCGCCACGGGCGCGCCATTGCAGTCGGTCATCTTGATCACGATGTTCATCGGCTCCACCCCCGGGATGTCGCAGGTCAGCCGGGTACCGATGCCGAAGCTCACGTTGATCCGCGTGTGCAACGCCCGGTACAGGCCCAGCGCCTTGGCGAAGTCCAGCCCGTCGGAGAAGATCAGCGTCTTGCCCTTCGGGTCGATCCCCAGCCGTTCATAGTGGGCGATGGCTTTCTCCGCCCACACCAGCGGGTCCCCGGAGTCGTGGCGCAGGCCGTCGAACAGCTTGGCGAAGTACAGGTCGAAATCACCCAGGAAGGCGTCCATGGTGATGCAGTCGGTCAAGGCGATGCCCAGTAAACCACGGTACTCGCGCACCCAGCCTTCCAGCGCGGCGGCCTGGCTGTCGACCAGCCGTGGGCCGAGCTGCTGGTGCGCCATGAACCATTCGTGGGCCATGGTGCCGAGCGGCTTGAGTTCGAGCTCGCGTGCCAGGTGCACGTTGCTGGTGCCGACGAAGCGGCCGGGGAAGTCGTGCTTGAGCAGGTACACCACTTCTTCCTGCACCCGGTAGGAAAAGCGCCGCCGGGTACCGAAGTCGGCCAGCTGGAAACCGGCCAGCTCGTCGGCACTGGCCTCGGCCTTGAGCCAGTCCATTTTCTGGTACAGGCGCTCGCCCACCTGTTCGAGTACCACGTCGCGATAGCGGTAGCGATTGCGCACCTCGCTGATGATCGCCAGCAACGGGATCTCGTAGAGGATCACGTGCAGCCACGGCCCGCGCACGCGGATCGCCAATTGCCCGGCGGCGTCCAGGCCGACCTGCACATAGCGCAGGTTGAAGCGGAACAGGCTGAGGAAGCGGATGAAGTCCGGCTTCAGGAACGGGATCTTCTCCAAATAGGCCAGCTGGTCGTGGGTGACGGTGACTTCGCTCAGTTGCTCGATCTGGTAGCGGATCTCCGCCAGGTAAGGGGAGAGGTCTTCATTGTTGCGGCAGCGGAACTCCCACTCCACCTCGGCGTTGGGGTAGTTGTGCAGCACCGCCTGCATCATGGTGATCTTGTAGAAGTCGGTGTCCAGCAGGTTCTGGATGATCCGTGGGCCGAAAACGCTTTCGCTCATGGGCGGTCTTCCTTGATCAGAGAGAGCTGGTAGTCGAGCGCGGCTTCATCGCCGCACAGGATCACGCCTTCGGCGGCCAGCGCACCGCAGGCGGTGATAGCGCCTTCCTGGGTCAGGGCGCGGCAGGCCGGCAGGTACAGCAGCACCTGGAAGCCAGCCTGGCGCAGTTGCCGGGCGGTGGTCTTGACGCAGTAGTCCAGGGCCAGGCCGCCGACGATCACAGCGCCGACCTCCTGCACCTTCAGGTATTCGATGACCCCGGTGGAGCGGCGCTCGGCGAGGTCGTGGAAGCAGGCGCCGTAGGGGTGCAGGTCGGGCTCGACGCCTTTCCAGACGAAGTAGTCGTAATCGATCGGGGCGGGCAGGCCGGGCAGCAGTTCGAAGCCGGGAGTGCCGGGGACGCAGTGGCTGACCCAGGTCAGGTCGGCGTTGGCCAGGGTCAGCGGCTGCAGCATCTGGCCGGGCTCGGCCACCACCCACGCCGCATTGGCAGGGTGAGCGTCCTTGCTGCCCAGGCGCAGGTCGGCGCGCAAGGCCATGGCGTTGAGGTCCGGGGCGATCTCGTTGCCTTCCGGCACCGGCAGCTCCTGAGGGGCGTTGGCAGTGAAGCCGTTTTCTGGACACCTGGCTTTCAGTGTCAATTTCTGAGCAGTCATCACGGCTAGCACCCCACCTTTTGTCGATTCTGGTGAACGACCCAATTCTCCAAGTGATGCGTGGATGAGAAAGGATAGGTGCGATCATGACGGGGAGTGGACAGAACCTCTCAAGGCGTGATCCCTGACTTGGCTGGTTTGTCCTAAACGGCTCGATGTTTCCCCTAGCCTTAGCTACATCCAATACCTGTAGGGTCATGATCCCGTCGTCAATCCCTTCCGCATCCCTGATAAATCTCAATCACGAGTCACGCAGCCAGTACCGCCTGACAGTCGTCGGAGGTAATCCAAGCTCTCGAGCTATTGCTGCTTGAGTTTTGCCCTGCCGTTTGAGGTCAAGGACTGCTTGCACCCGTTCAGCATCAGCAGTTGTGCCTCTGGGGCGCTTTACCATCACACCGTTTTTGATCTGACCCTCAATGAGTAGCAAGCCATCTGCTTTGATGAAGTTTTCGACTTCCTTCAAGGCACTGTGAAGCTGATCCTTAGGAGAATTACCGTCTCGCACCCCTAAGCTCAGAGCCAGCAGCGTGAGGACGCTGATGTCCAGTGACTGAGCAAGCTTCAGTAGGGTTGGGAGCGACGGGTGAATTTTTGCGCCTTCGATCAGGCTAAGACTGTTCTGTGTTGCGGCACCTGACATCGCCTCGAAGCTCAAACCCTTCATCTGCCGCACCGCTCTTATGGCTATGGCCAGCTCGTCCTTCACTTTTATGCGTCTCAAAAGGCAGGATAAAGCCACAGCTGCTTTCGACCACCAAATACATTTCGTTGTTATTGGTGGTTGATTTCCCTATGATGGCCATCCGGTGGGTGCGGCGGTGATTGATGAGCTCAGTTGTGCCAGCGGTTCGGCTATCCGGAGGCAGTCAGGTTGCCGCAGTACCGTGCACCGACGCCTAAATCAGCCCGGGTACTCAGGAGGTCAAGTAGCAGTGTTAGTAACCTATGGCAGCGAGCTTATGGGGCAGTTCAACGCCCCAGATGGGGCCCGAATGCTCTGGAGAACAGTTGACATTAGTCGGTGTGAGTATTCGTTTTTGATCGAGGGGATGGGGCTTGAGGACGGTTGCATCGGGCCTGTAGCTCACCTGGTGACGGATGTCCCGACCGTGCAGAAAATGCGTAATGCGGAGATCGGTAACTTTTTGAGCGTGAGCAAGATCCATCTCATTACGCCGTCCGATAAGAACCGGCATGGATCGTACGCTATGGAACTGCTCTCCGAGATCCGAATGCAGCCTGGTACTGAGGCCCGCCCGGTATACGAGTTCGTCACTCAGAACG
This sequence comes from Pseudomonas sp. CC120222-01a, assembly GCF_003097235.1. Taxonomy (GTDB): domain Bacteria; phylum Pseudomonadota; class Gammaproteobacteria; order Pseudomonadales; family Pseudomonadaceae; genus Aquipseudomonas. Next base: position 52,698 of record NZ_QEQQ01000003.1, read on the forward strand.
GCCACATCTATTCGAGCGCCAGGTAGCTGTGTAGCGAGTGTGTAGTACGCCGATGCGATTTTCCTTCAAGTTCGCATCTGAAAATTGTGAGCATTTCTCACCAGATCGAGGGGTGCGAAGTTCCAGAAGTTCTAATGCCACAGGGCATCTGAGAAATCGGAAAATTCCCACAACCCGCAGTAGCGGAGAGGGATAAAGAAGCAGGCTGACCTCAGCACTGTTTTTTCGTTTATCGCGCAGCTGACTCAGCACATCGACGCACACTGATTTCGAGGCGGTGGGGATGCTTGCGCGCTGTAAAAATTGCAGGAGCAGATTTTGTTCAAATTTGATTGCAGGCAGGTCACTGGGGTGATCGAAACCCTCCATGTCGCGAGCACGGAGCAGGGCACGGTAACGGCCTACATGGTCATCGATGGGCAGGTGCTTCCCAAAGTGCTGCTGCCAGGGAAGATCTACGAGGAGCTCGACAAGGGACAGCGAGTGACCCTGTACGGCATCTTCACCAAGAAGAAGGACAAGATGGAGAACAAAGCCGTCATCTACGCCATGAAGGGCGAGAACGGCACGCTGGTGGCAGCCCGTGAGTATCAGGTCAAGGTGCCTATTCTCATCTTGGTGTCTGCCATTCCTGTGATGATTTTGACCTTCATCATCGGCTGCTTCGCATCTCCGTACTTCATCTACCTGGTTACGGGTAGCGAGAATCCGGATTACCTCGTGCCGACCACCTTCGTCTGGGCGTTCTGGGAAGGCATCATCTCGGGTCTGGTCATGGTTGGATTTGCGATTAACTTCATCCGGAAGAGCAACGACCCAGAGGGTTGGGCGCCGATCGGCATTGCTGAGCTTTCTCAGCGGTTCAGTAAAGCGTTCAAGTAATTGCTGGTAGCCAGGCCTCCACTCCGTTGGAGGCACTGGATAAGCGATTAGCCTGCCGATACGGAGACCACGCAATACGATGAGAATCACGGTCTACTCAGATCTCCATCTGGAGTTCACCGACTTCCAACCTCCAGCGATAGATGCCGATCTGATTGTTTTGGCCGGCGATATCTCTGTGCGTGGGCGAGGAGTGGCGTGGGCGAACGACACTTTCGAATGCCCGGTGATCTACGTCTGCGGAAACCACGAGTTCTACAAGGGCCACATCGACCGGACGCTCACCAAAATGCGTGACGCTGCTGCTGAGCACGTGCACATCTTGGATAACCAGACTCTCATCATCGGTAACACGCGCTTCCTAGTCGCGACAGCCTGGACGGACTACACGGCCACGGGCGACTACAAGGCTGCGATGAGGGTGTGTGCCGAGTGGATGACCGACTTCAAGAGGATCCGGATCGGGGAGGGGTACAGCAAGCTTCGGCCTGTGGATCTCATCGCTCGGAACATCGCCACTCGAGAATTCCTGGCGACAGAGCTGGCAAAGGATTTCGACGGCAAAACCGTGGTGATCACCCATCATTGCCCCATCCAGGAAGTCGCCGGCGATGGTCATGAAGGTCATCTCGGCGCGGCGTACTTCAACCAGTGGCATGACCTGGTCGCTCAAGCTGATGTCTGGGTTTTTGGTCACACGCATCACGCGGTCGACACGGTCATTTCCGGCTGCCGACTTGTATCGAACCCTCGAGGCTATCCAGGCGAGCGCACCGGCTTCTCGCCGGATTTCACCATCGAGATTTAAATTGCCGTGAGGCGTTGCACGAGCGACGAGCACCAGCGGCAGAAGTAGGAAGAACGAATGTCAGACGAAGTCGTCATGGAGTATCACGTCAAAGAGCTCTCGGATTTCCAGCTCAAGCGGATCGCTCGTGCCATGGCTCAGCAATATCCTGTGCCGATCACAGCCTACCTGAGCGATGTGTTCATCTCATCAGAGTGCGCCGCAGGAATCGTCTTTGGCCATAGCGATCCGGGGCCCTACGAGCAGCACGCGGACGGGCACATTCTGCAGACCGCCCCGATCTACGAATTGCGAAGGTTTGGCCGGTTCTGGGTGGTGTCTACGAACAGCGGCAACTACGTGTTGGCGACGTTCAAGCGAGGTTATGGGAGGAGAAGTTTGAGGGCGCTCATTGCTGTTGCTGACAAACCAGATTTGCCAGCTGCTTGATCATGGTAGCCACGCGCCTCCATGCGCTAGAGCATCGAATCGAGGCGCAGTTCAACTGGTTCTTAAGACAATGCGCCTCCGATTAACGCTGCTGAGAATTTTGTAATCTCGAAGTCGATCGGTTGTGAGATGCCCCGCATCCACCAAGCCCTGGATGTAGCCTTCAGCTTTGCCGCGAGCTTCACGCAGGTCAGCTTCCGTGCTGCTGAGGTGGATGTCATCAACGATGAGTTGCCAGCGCTTGTTCTGACGAACACCAATCGGGTCATCGGAGAACACAGGGGCGGTGAGAAGAGTTTCGTAGTAGCCAGGAACAGGATTGCTCAAGTAGGCGCTCCGCAGATTGAACCTCTGTGTAGGCTAACATGCTCGCGCTCAATCGCCTGTTACTGGTGGGTACATTGGTATGCGTCTCGTGAGGAGTGCTCCGAGATCGTCATGTATAGGAGAGAAAAATGGTTAAACGCCGAGCGCCGCTTTCCACGTCCAAGATCGTCAATGTCTCGCCATCAGCCATGCCCAGCACGGTAGCCAAGGCGATGCAGATCGATTTCAATTTGGAGGTCACGGCGTACCTATCTTCGGTGGAGTACGGGCCGCACGAGCTTTTCCTGAGAGGTGTTGTCTTCGGTGACCGTGAGCGGCGGTTTGATGATGGTGATCCCATTCGCACCTCCAACATCGTGACCTACGAAGAGCTCCTGGGCTATGTGATTGCGCGCACCCTCAACAGCACATACGTCGTCTGCGACTGGGCGGCAGATGGTGCGAGAGGGGGCTCAAAGGCTCAGCACTAGCACTGCTAGCTCAGCTTTTGATTTGGTAATTCACCACCTGACAGCGGCGAGGGGAATAGCAGATGAAAGTCGCTAGCGAAACCGATCCAGGTATGGTCACAGATGTCATCTGCGACATGTGTGGAGATTCAACACGTGTTGCGGCCGGTGAGCTTCAGTACGGGACGATGCATGCGTCATGGGGCGAGGGTTCCCCACATTCCGGTGAGGAGTACGAACTGCACCTATGCGAGAACTGCTTCTTTGTGCAGGTTTCAACCATGAAGCGGACGCGATGGGTTGGCGTAATGTTTGAGGAAGAAGGAGATGCCATTCTCCAAAACGATGCATACGGGAGAGTCAGCAAAAGCAGCAGTTTTGGTGAAAGCCATGACTGACCGACCTGAATTGTGGTTCGGCTATCGTCTTACCAGCTCAGTATCGTCTGGAAATTCAATTGCCAGGTATCGATATAATTAGGTGTGAGTTGCATGCAGGGATTATTGTGGTCTTGCATGATTTATAAATATTAGCTATTGCTTGTGTGTGCGGTTGGCTGAGCTAGGAACAACAGCTTTAATTTTTTCTCTCAGTGCTGGATTCTTGCCTCTGCCAGTTAGAAGCACATTGCCATTGTAATATTGATCAGTTGACCACGATAAAGTTTATAGGGATCATTAGCATATGATTGCAAGCTGAGGATTCTCGATTGGCCTACGAAATAAGTGTTTCAACATGTGAGACGCACAGCACGGTGTGTTTGGATTTTTCTCGTATTAGTGAGGAATTCGCCATCGTCAGGCTCGACCGTTTCCAGTGTGCTGGCTGGGTCCTTAGCGCTATCATGCAAGTCGAGCGCTTGGTCGAGGAGGGATGCGTGTGGCTGAACCCCGAAATCGCAGTAAATGCGCTCGTGAGGTTTCCACAATTTGAAGTGAATATCGCTAGGAGCATAATTGAAGCGGCTACGCTCTCGGCACGTTTTTCTCTTGTATGGAATGCTCTGAGCAGAGAAGAAAAAAGCTCTGCATTAGGTGTAGATTATCGATGCTATCATAATTTTTGGCCAGGATTTGACTACATGGCTCAAGCGGCTGCGGAACATGCAATAGAAGTCAACATGCAGAAAGAGATGATCTCTAATTCACGCTACGCCCTTTGTTGATTTGTTCAGAATGCGCTGGGCTTTGTCTTTGATGGCCGCAGGCGAGTCGTTCGTGGGGTTACTATGACTCGTTGCGCAGGATCGTCTAATGTCGATATTCGTTGTTTATGGATGTAGCGGCCAGTGATAAGCTTGTCAATTCCATAGTTAGCTCATACGACCTAGCCTAGCTAACAGACCATGCGTGGTGGCTGTGTCGCTAGGCTAGGGCGTAAGCCTTTCACTCCGATCATAGGCCTAATGGTATTTTCAGATGAGAGGCGCTATTTCACGAGTAAGCATCTCAATGCTGACGCCTTTTTGTGCCTTCATCTGCCCGAATGGACGGCCATCGATCGAGCTGGATTAGTCTTTTGTTAAGGAAAGTTGCTGATTATGCGGCCTTAGGCAGTCCTTCCGCCCAAGACCTCGGCAACCCAATCAGCAATGATGTGACCTGCGTTGACAGGGTTGTCAAAGCTGGAGTGCTGGACTCCACCTTCTCGCTCGGAAAATACTTTCAGCTGACGGTTCGGGCTGTTGATGAGTTGCTCGTAGGTCCTATGTGCCCATTTCAATGGGATTTGGGAGTCTTTTTCCCCGTGGGTCACCAGGAATGGCACCTTAATCCGATCTAATATGCCATCGAGATGGACGTTTTCAGCAATGCTCATGAATTCGTCCATGTCCTTGGCTCCCCAGACCCACTGGACGTGTGCCCAATAATGCGGAACAGGGAAATCGCCCTCTTTTTCTAGCCGACGTTTCTGCACATCCCGCCAGTCATGGTTGGCTCCCCAGACCACACCGCAAGCAAAGCGTGGCTCAAACGCTACTGCGCGGGGGCAGTAGTAGCCGCCCAGCGATACGCCTTCCATACCAATACGCTTAGGATCCACATCATCCCGGGTCTCCAGCCAATCAACTACACGACTTGCCCAGTGTTCACTGTCAAATCGCGCAGTCAATCCATGCAGGCGGAGTGCTTCACCCGTGCCAGGCTGGTCAACCACCAACGACGAAACACCGCGCTTGGCTAACCAGCTCGGTAGACCAACCCGGTATTTCATTTCTTTCGTCGAGTCGAGCCCGTTGACTTGGACGAGAAGGGGAGCAGGCCCTTCCACGCCTTCAGCTCGCACGTACAGCGCCGAAAGTACCTTGCCCTCGTAAGGGATCTCAACGCGTTCGCAGTTTTCTTTGGAGAGCGTGATGCCTTGGGAGAAGCAGTCGAGGAACTGCTGGAATAGCGCACCACGGCCAGGAGCACCGTGTGCTTGCAGGCGTTCGCAAGTCAAATAGTATGTGGCGGCCCGATTGTACTTTTCACCCGCCGAAAGCATGCGCCCGGCTGCTTCGTCTTCCTTGGCCAACCCCACCAGTTTGTCAGCCATCTTGCTCCAGGTCTCCCTGAATGCTTGAGTGCCCGCGGCATCGGGTTGTTTGGCCGCATCTTGCAGCGGAGCGCACATCTCTTCGATTTCGCCCATTCGGGCGCCCATCTCGATTGCCAGATCAACCGAGAGATTCCAGACGTAATTTGTGGGGAAGTAACGGAACATTCTTATTGTCCTTGTCAGCTTTCAGGGTGGTATCCGCCGCAAGCGGAAACGAAAAATGTAAGCTGACAGAACAGTATGCAGTTGGAAGTGGCTTGGCCAATCGTGAGTGGGGATGCGTGGTATCGCCAAATTCGATGAAGGCATCCCCGTGTATTAGCCCTCACTCATCCGCTTGCTTTAGCCAAGCTGAGGGTTGAACGATGATCGCGCTCGCTTTCGTGAACGAACTCGACAATCTGTTTCCGGAGCCACCTATGCAAAGGGTCGCCTTCCATACTTTTATGCCACTGCATGTTTTCGTGCATCACAGGTATTTTCACTGGGGGAGGAAGTACCTTCAGTGGGATGTATTGGGCGTATAGCTTGGCCAAGCGTTCAGGCATGGTGGCTACACGACGAGTCCCTACCAGCAACTGTGGCAGCGTATTGAAATCTGTGGTGATGACCTCAAGCTTGCGTTTGAACCCGTACTGGCTCATAAACCAGTCCTCAATACTCAGCTGTCGTGAGCGGCCAAACCCTACGCTGATGTGCCCCATCTGCATGTACTGCTCGAGCGTCAACGAGGTCCCGACTTCGGGGTTGTCCCGCCAAACCACACAGACGTGTTCCTCCTCGAACAGCAGCGCTGTCGGATGACCTTCAATCACGTAGCGCTCAGGGAAAATGATGAGATCTATCTCTCCTCGAGTAGCCATTTCAATGGCTTGCTCACCAGGAGGATGCAGCTCAAAAGTAATTCCTGGAGCGATGTCATGAATTCTCTGAATGAAGCGGGCGAAGACCACACTGATCAAATAATCTGATGCTGCGATCCGGAAGTGACGCTTACTCGAGGTCGGATCACAGACAGGTTTTGTGGTTATGGACGAGCGGATCGTGAGCAGTACCTCACGCACCGGCCCTACCAGTTCCTGGGCATAGGGCGTGGGCTGCATGGTTCGCCCCACCTGCACCAGCAAGTCGTCTTCGAAATATTTGCGTAAGCGAGCCAGTACACCGCTGGTCGCTGATTGAGTCATGTGGAGGCGTTCGGCAGCACGGGTAATGTTCTGTTCGTCGAGCAGAACGTCCAGGGCTACCAGTAGATTCAGGTCTAGGTGCTGAAAGCGCATGGTGATAGCTCACGGTTTTTGTATTTATTTTCGAGATACCCTCCATCCATTTCAAAAAAACGTCAAGCCTGGTTTTTTTGAAGCGGCTACCGCTCCACGGCCACTGAGGCCTCTATCAAGCATCGCAAATTGAGATACCACGTATCGCCATACGCGATTGGTCGGGTACAGCCCTCGCCACCACCCTGCGCTACGAATGTCGTCAGCTGTGAGTACGGGCGTTTACAGGCCGCTAATTTCCGGTATGCCTGGTTTCCTCTGCTGCTCACGCTTTATCCAAGAACGAAGCACCTGTAGTCGACAGCGGGGCGAGTACTGCTGAGACAGGGAATTTGATGAAGTTACAGCCCCTTTGCCCACTGGCCGATATCGGAGAGCTTCAGTCCCGCGGCTTCGATCCGGAGCGCAACGGTTCAGATACGGTTTTCGTCGTACGGCACGGCGGCATTCTTCGCGTCTACGAAAACAAGTGCCCTCATCTGCTTGTCCCTTTGGAGTACCGCAAAAACCGCTTCCTCAGCGCTGATGGTGCGCGAATTATCTGTTACGCGCACGGCGCTCAATTTCGGCCGGAGGACGGGGTTTGTGTATATGGCCCATGTTTGGGCGAAAGGCTGCGGGTCCTAGAGCATGTTGAACATGAAGGATGGATCTGGATCGCAGGGGAGTGTGGTGATACCTAGGTATCGCGCTGCGCGATAGGTTGCATCCGTCTACTCGATTGGTCAAATGCGGTGATTGCCGGGAAGCTGTGTACAGCCAGAACTCAAAGGCCGCTGCGTATGTGATGTCTGATGTTGCACGCAGTGAGCCACAAGATGGTTAAGCCATCGACAACAACAATAATGAGGTTCATCACTATGTACGCCGCCCTAAGTGCCGTCGCCTGCTCGACACGTCTCCTGCATCCCATCACGTTCAATCCTGAAAACCCTCCTGAAATCTCAAGATAACGGTTGAGCCGACATTCGGTTCGTTCTCGATGCAGGCCCACCCTGCAGTCATGCCGTTTGACATGTTGAATTCAAATCCTGCGGACACTGATTTGTTCGCTGGTTGAGGGTCCCTACGATGAAAAAGTTATTTTCTGGTTGGTTGATTGTAATTGCCTCTGGGCTTTCGCCCGCCTGGGCCGGCAACCCCGTGCTTGAACAGTCTGCGATAGTCGGACGGCAAGCCATGCATGCGGTTTTGCAAGATGTTGCGCGAGCGGGAGATCGGCTGGTAGCGGTTGGTGAGCGTGGCGTCGTTCTGCTTTCTGATGACAATGGCACCTCCTGGCGCCAGGCCTCTGCAGTGCCGGTGAGCGCAAGTCTGAGCGCAGTGCAGTTTGTTGATGAGCATCATGGTTGGGCAGTTGGGCATGCCGGCGTTGTCCTGAAGAGTGAAGATGGTGGTGAGCATTGGACTCTTCAGCTTGATGGCCTGCGTGCTGCAGCGCTTGAATTGGGAAGCGCCAAAGAATCAGGCAATCAGGCCAGAATAGATGCGGCCGAACATCTGGTGGAGGACGGCGCCGACAAGCCCTTGCTAGCGCTCGATTTCACCGATGCTCAACGGGGCATGGTTTTTGGTGCCTATGGACTTGCATTCATGACCCAAGACGGCGGTCAAAGCTGGGAGTCCATCATGGATCGGTTACCTAATCCCCGCGGCCTTCACATATACGCGGTCACTCGTAGCAAGGACGCCATGATCGTTGCTGGTGAACAAGGCTTACTGCTGCGTTCCTCTGACGAAGGGGAGCAATTCAATGCTGTGCAAGCCCCTTACGAAGGCAGTTTGTTCACTGCTGCGACTTTTCCCGATGGTCGGATGGCAGTAGGTGGATTACGCGGCAACTTGTTCAGCTCATCCGATGACGGTATGAGCTTCCAGACCCTTGCCAATCCTGTCCCCGCTTCAGTCAACGGCATGCGGGTAGTCGGTGATCAACTGGTCCTGGCCAACCAAGCTGGCATGGTCTTGCGGGGCGGCTTGGCCAGCTTTTCCCCCAGACCGCAAATGGTCACTGATGGCTTGCCTTTGACCGCTGTCACCCAAACCGCTGATGGGGCCCTCGTGGCGGTGGGTATGGCTGGTGCCCGTCGCGTAGCAGCTACCTCTAACCTTTCTTCTGCGGATTGAGCCATGCATTCCTCGACTACCTCCGCGCCCGCCAGTGGCCGTATTGATGACTTTGACAGCGCTTCCGGCTCGTTACTGGAGCGCGCATTGTTTAACCACCGTAAGCTGGTGCTGTTGCTCTGCTTGGCGGCGACCCTGCTATTGGGCTGGCAAGCAACTCGCCTGACGCTCAATGCGAGCTTTGAAAAAATGATTCCGCGGGATCACCCGTTCATTCATAACTACCTGGAGCACCGCCAGGAGCTAGCAGGCCTTGGAAATGCCGTGCGGATAGCAGTCGCCAATCCGCATGGCAGCATCTATGACAAGGATTATCTGCACAGCCTTCAACGTCTTAGTGATGAAATCTATCTGCTGCCCGGTGTTGATCGCACGGCCATGAAATCGCTGTGGACGCCCTCCACGCGCTGGACGGGCGTAACGGAAGAAGGTTTGGAGGGCGGGCCGGTCATCCCTGACGGCTATGACGGCGAAGAAGCCAGTCTCACTGCATTGAAGCGCAACGTGGAACGGTCGAACGAGATCGGCCAGTTGGTAGCCTTCGATCAACAATCAAGCATCATCTATGTTCCATTGTTGGATAAAACTCCTGACGGCCTGGCGCTCGACTACACCGTTTTTGCGCATGAATTGGAATCACTGCGTGCCAAATACCAACAGGAGGGGGTGACGATCTACATCACCGGATTTGCCAAAGTCGTCGGTGACCTGATCGATGGCCTCCAGCAAATCCTTGTGTTCTTTGCTGCAGCAATAGCCATCACCGCACTGATCCTTTACTGGTATACGCGCTGCATACGGAGTACCGGGTTGGTCGTGGTGTGTTCATTGGTAGCCGTTATCTGGCAGTTGGGCCTTCTGCCTATGCTGGGCTACGAGCTGGATCCTTACTCGGTACTGGTGCCGTTCTTGGTCTTTGCCATCGGAATGAGCCATGGTGCCCAGAAGATGAATGGCATCATGCAGGACATTGGGCGGGGCATGCACCGGCTGGTGGCCGCTCGGTTCACATTCAGAAGACTCTTCCTCGCAGGTCTTACAGCCCTGCTGTGCGACGCCGTTGGCTTTGCGGTTCTGATGATCATTCAGATCCAGGTGATCCAGGACTTGGCAGTTATCGCGAGTCTGGGTGTAGCAGTACTGATCTTCACCAATCTCATCCTTCTGCCCGTGTTGTTGTCATACGTGGGGGTCAGCGCGACTGCCGCACGCCGTAGTCTCCGGGCTGAAGAGGCAGAGGCTTCGGGTGAGGAAAAACACGCGGTCTGGCGATTCCTTGACTTGTTCACGCGTCGTCGCTGGGCTGCCGGCTGTGTTGTCGTGGCCGGCCTGATGGCAGTGGGGGGCTATGCGGTAAGTTTGAATCTCAAAATCGGTGATCTGGACGCCGGCGCCCCAGAACTACGTCCCGACTCTCGTTACAATCGGGACAATGCCTTCATCACCCAGCATTACGGCGCCAGCAGTGATGTCTTCGCTGTCATGGTGCAAACTCCGGCGGGAGGCTGCTCTGCGTATGACACACTCAAACGTGTCGATGACCTTGACTGGCAATTGCGTGAACTTGAAGGGGTTGATTCCACGAACTCATTGGCGGTATTGAATCGCCGAGTGCTGGTCGGACTGTCGGAAGGCAACCCGAAATGGTATGAGCTGGTCAATAACCAAGCCTCATTGAATATGGTCACCGCTGGTGCTCCGCGCGGCCTGTACAACGACGATTGCAGTTTGTTGACACTGTATGCCTACCTCAAAGATCACAAGGCCGACACGCTCACTCGAGTTGTAGACAGTGTTCAAAGCTTCGCCACCGAAAATGACAGCGAGCAAGCCAAGTTCTTGCTTGCGGCTGGCAGTGCGGGGATCGAGGCAGCAACCAACATCGTGGTCAAGAAGGCTAACCATGACATGTTGTGGTGGGTCTACGGAGCAGTGATCCTCCTCTGCCTCGTGACCTTCCGCTCGTGGAGAGCAGTGCTCTGTGCCGTGCTGCCGCTGGTGCTCACCTCGATACTGTGCGAAGCGCTCATGGTAGCGCTGGGCATGGGTGTCAAGGTCGCAACGCTGCCAGTCATTGCCCTGGGTGTGGGCATCGGGGTCGATTATGCGCTTTACGTGATGAGCATTGTCCTGGCCCAGATGCGGCAAGGCGCCAGTCTTTCGGAAGCGTATTACCGCGCTCTGTTGTTCACCGGCAAGGTTGTGATGTTGACAGGTGTGACGCTGGCAATCGGCGTTGCAACCTGGATTCTTTCACCCATCAAGTTCCAAGCTGACATGGGAGTGCTGCTGGCCTTCATGTTTATCTGGAACATGGTCGGCGCGCTGATTCTGCTGCCAGCGCTTGCTTATTTCCTGCTGCCAAAACCAACCGTTCAGTTACCGATCGACTCTTCGAACCCTGGCTCGACCCGAGACGAACTGGAATCGCTCGTCCCAGTCACGGCTTGTCATCTCAAGCGAGAGGCGCATTGCAGCGTCGGCTGAGCTGCATGATCCCGCATTAAAAACAACAAAGGTGCGCGACTCCTGCAGAGCGAACACCAACTCCCGGCGAGTCTTCCGGCTGGAGTTGGTGCTCTCGCGGCAAGCGCATGATTATGGGAGATGTGCATGAACGTTAAGCAAACCGCAGGCGCCGGCCAAGCGTTACTGCTCCTACTCGGCAGTTGCCTTCCGGTGCTCGGTGGAGTTCTGGTGGCACCGGTATTGCCAAGTATGCAAGCTCATTTCGCAGCGACTCCAGGGGCGTCCGTCCTTGTGCCAATTGCCCTTACAGTGCCTGCGTTAATGATTGCCTTGACTGCTCCTCTTGCCGGCTGGCTGGCAGATCGCATCGGCCGGCGCAAACTGCTCTTGGTGTGCATGGCGCTGTACAGTTGCTTTGGCCTGATGCCTTTATGGCTGGACTCTCTGTCGTGGATCGTGGCCAGCCGCGCCGGGATTGGATTGGCCGAAGCTGCCATTTTGACCTGCTGCACAGCGCTGATCGGGGACTACTTTGAGAGCGATCGCCGAATTCGGTTGTTTGCGCTGCAAATGGTGGCCACGTCCTTGTCCGCTGCGATTTTCATGGGAGTAGGTGGCGCTCTGGGGGAAGGGAGTTGGCGAACGCCTTTCACCGTTTATGTCGTCGGTATCCTGTGCTTGCCATTCATGGCACGGATGCTTTGGGAGCCTTCCTCACCGACGCAAGAGGTCGTCCATTCTGAGCCAGGCGTGTTCCCTTGGCGCGCCTTGACGCCGCTATATGGGCTGTCACTGTTTGCGGGGGTGAGTCTCTTTATCGTCCCTGTCCAAGCGGGTTATCTGCTGCAGTTTCTACATATTGATAGTCCGCAGCAGATCGGTTTGACGATGGGCGCCAACCAGATAGGTGTTTTGGTAGGGGCTTTGAGCTTCCGTCTGATCGCGAAACTGCCAGGGCGTGTGCTTCTCGCGCTCGGTTTCCTTGGCGCCGGGGTGGGTGGCGCACTGATGGGATGGTCTAACAGCCACAGCCTGGTCGTCGGGGCGGTACTCATCAACGGCTTAGGTATAGGGCTGCTGTTGCCCGCCCTTGTCACCCAAGTCATGCACCAAGTCGAGTTCTCTCAGCGGGGAAGGGCGTCCGGCTTGTTTGCTGCAGCGGTATTCGCCGGTGAGTTTGCCAGCCCTTTATTTGTACTGGCGTTGACTGCTGGAGTCAGCACCGCTCTCCCGCAGGCCTTGATCCTGGTGGGAATCACCCAAGTTGCATTGGCGCCGATCACGCTGCTGATGATTCGCGCTCCTCAGCGTATTCAAGTGGCGGAGGCCCAATGAGCGAGCTCTTTTCACTACACGGCCGCGTAGCGCTGATCACCGGGGCTACACGCGGAATTGGCTACGCCATCGCTCTTGAGTACGGGCGTGCTGGAGCACGCCTAGCGATTAGCGGTGAGACTGCTGAAGAGTGTCAAGCGGCAGTGTCGGCCTTGGCCCTGGAAGGCTTTGAGGTTGCAGGGTTTCCAGCCGACCTAAGCGATCACCACGCGGTGCACAGCCTGTCCTGCGCTGTGCTTAAGCATTATGGGCAAGTGGATGTCCTGGTCTGCAATGCCGGAGTCGCACCGCACATGGGGCCGATCGCAACGGCCAGTGATAAGGACTGGGAGTTGACGCTCTCGGTCAATCTGCGCAGTGCCCTTTGGCTGACCAGTGCCTTGCTTCCCGGCATGGCAGAGATCGGTGGAGGCAGCGTGATTTTCATGGCCAGCATCGCGGGCGTAAGGGGTAACAAAGGTCTGGGCCTATATGGTTTATCGAAGGCCGGCCTCGCTCAATTGGCCCGTAATCTAGCGGTTGAGTGGGGGCCGTCCAATATTCGCGTCAATGCCATCAGCCCCGGCGTAATTCAAACCGACTTCGCCCGCAGCCTCACCGACAACCTCGAAATCATGAAGCGACGCCTGGCGCTTACCCCGCTGCGTCGCGTTGGTTGTCCGGAGGAGGTGGCTGCGATTGCTTTGCTGCTAGCAGCCCCGGGCGGTGCGTTTATCAGCGGACAAAACATCATTGTCGATGGTGGCACCACCATCGGCGACGGCAATTGAAAGGAGATCCCATGCAGCAACTTCCCGAATTCAAGCGTGTTGTCACAGGTCACGACGGCAAAGGTCAGGCAGTAGTGATGAGCGCTGGAGCGACTCCGCACAATTTTCCCCTGAAGGCGGTACCTGGAACGATTTTCTATGAGGTGTGGAACACTGCTTCTAGTCCTGCCCCCATCGATAATGCCGACGACCCGACCAATCAGCCGCTTCAACTGAGCCCAGGGCCTCTTGGCAGCGTCATTCGGGTCGTGGATATCTCCCCGGACAGTGTGCAGAACCAAGTTAGCGCGCAAGAGGCGTCCGATCTCTTCGCTGAGATCGGTGAGGCGCATGCCGGCACCGGTAAGGCCGACTCGAAACACAAGCTGATGCACCGTACCGAGACGGTTGACTACGGCATCGTCACTGAAGGAGAAGTCTGGCTAGTTCTAGATGACGGTGAGGTGCACCTGAAACGCGGCGATATCGTCGTTCAACGAGGTACCAATCATGCCTGGAGCAACCGCACTGAGCAGATGGCGCGGATGGTGTTCATCCTGCTGGATGGGCGATATGCCGAAGAGCTGAAGGAATTGCTGCCATGAAGCTGGCCACGCTCAAGGATGGAAGTCCAGACGGTCGCTTAATCGTCGTTTCGCGCGATCTGCGCCGCGCCATGGATGCCAGCGGGATCGCTCCGACCCTGCAGAGAGCCATCGAGAACTGGACATTAATTGAGGTTGAGCTGCAGCAGTTGTACTGCCAACTGAACGACGGAAATCCTGCCAATGCATTCGACCTTAGCCCTGAGGAGTTGTCGGCACCGTTGCCACGCGCTTGGCAATGGTTGGACGGCTCATGCTTCCTCAGCCATGCAGAGTTGATGCAGCGCGCCTTCAACCTTGATCCAATCGAAGGTGCCGAAAGTATTCCACTTATGTATCAAGGCGCTGGCGACGACTTCCTGGGCCCGCACGATGATCTTGCATTGCCCAGCGAAGCTCATGGCATCGACTTCGAAGGCGAGTTCGCGGTTGTCGTCGGAGAAGTCCCGATGGGGTGTGCGGCAGAAGATGCCTTGAAGCATGTGCGTCTGATCATGCAGGTCAATGACGTAAGCTTGCGAGCACTAGGCCCTCGCGAGATGAAAACGGGGTTTGGCTTCCTCCAGGCCAAACCCTCAAGCAGTTTTGCACCCGTAGCGGTGACACCCGATGAGCTGGGAGAGGCTTGGCGTAACGGGCGCGTCCATTTGCCATTGAATGTGGAGTGGAATGGGCGCTGGTTTGGGCATCCCCACGGTGGTGCCATGCACTTCGGCTTCCACGAACTCATTGCTCATGCGGCCCTGACCCGCAAACTGAGCGCAGGCACCGTTATCGGCTCCGGTACGGTTTCCAATCATGATCGCTCGGTCGGCTCTGCCTGCATCGCTGAACGACGGGCCATTGAGACCATCGCTGACGGTAAACCGAGTACAACCTTCATGCGCTTTGGCGATCATGTTCGGATGGAGGCTCGAGGCCCTGAGGGCGAAGTACTGTTCGGTGAGATCAATCAACGGGTCGTACAAGGAGCCATGCCATGCGCGTAATGGTCACCGGTGCCAACGGGTTTGTGGGGCGTGAACTTGTGCACCGCCTGCTCGACAAAGGTCAACTGCGGGGTGAAACGATCACAGCGCTTTTGGTGCTGGATCAGAAACTTGACGGCCTGCGGGAGGATCGCAGACTGCGGCGCCACTTCGGCAGTATCACTGATCCGGCACTGCTGCGCAGGGCGTTAGCCGATGGTATCGACGTCGTCTTCCACCTTGTCAGCATCCCTGGAGGGGCGGCGGAGGCTCAATATGAGTTGGGTTATCAGGTGAACCTCCAAGCGAGCCTCGAACTGTTGCAGCAACTGCGCAATGATGAACGACCACCTGTTCTGGTGTACGCCAGCAGCGTCGCTGTTTACGGTGGCGAGTTACCGGCCCGAATGAACGAAACCCAGCCCACGGCCCCCCAGTTATCGTATGCCGCACATAAGCTTATGGTGGAGACTGCGCTTGAGGATCTTGCGCGCAGAGGGGAAGTGGATGGCCGTGCAATCCGCTTGCCTGGAATCGTCGCCCGTCCACGTGAACCCAATGGATTGCGCTCGGCATTCATGAGTGACCTTTTGCATGCTTACGCTTCAGGCGAATCATATTGCTGTCCAGTCTCCCCGGCTGCCACGGCGTGGTGGATGTCGGCACGCTGCTGTGTAGCCAACCTGCTGCACGCAGCGGAACTGATCAACCCTGGGCCAGCACGTATCTGGCAACTGCCGGTTCTCCAGCTGTCGATCGCTCAGGTTGTGGACGCTTTGGCTGCTATCTACGGTGAAGATAATCGCTCCAACATCGCGTTTGCTCCTGATCCACAGTTGGAGGCGTTGTTCGGTAGATTTCCGGCGCTGCGCACGCCCAACGCCCGGGCGTTAGGTTTCAAACATGACGGCACAGCAAGCGCGCTGTTACGTAACGCACTGCCGGCCCCAGCACGCCGTCGACCCATGCGAAACGGAGCCACCGTATGAAGAGAACACAGCGCCGTTTGGTGGACCTTTCAGTGACGCTGGACAACAACCCCTACACTGATCCTCCGCCGCTGTTGCCGAAAATTGAGTACATGGACCACCAGCAGGGATGGCCACAAATGGCTGAGATGTTCCCCGGGTTACGCAAGGAAGATTTGCCTGGTAACGAGTCATGGGCTGCTGAGTTCCTGCAGATCACAACGCACAGTGGTACTCACATGGATGCGCCCTGGCATTATGCGTCGACCACTGACGGCGGGAAGCCGGCGTACGGCATCGACGAGTTGCCTTTGGACTGGTGTCTGCAGCCGGGGGTTAAACTCGATTTCCGCACCTTGCCTGACGGCCATGTGGTAACTGCTCTGGAAGTAGAGGCAGAGCTTGCGCGGATTGGGCATACGTTGCAGCCGTTGGACATCGTCTTAGTCAATACTCGAGCCGGCGGTGTGTTTGGACAACCTGACTACCTTGAGGCAGGAGTCGGGATGGGGCGAGAGGCGACGTTGTATCTGTTGGAGCGCGGTGTGCGGGTTGTCGGCACTGATGCATGGAGCTGGGATGCCCCGTTCAAGTACACCCGTGAGCGGTTTGCGGATTCCGGTGATGCATCCATTATCTGGGAGGGGCACAAAGCTGGACGGGATATCGGGTATGGGCAGATGGAGAAGTTAACCAACCTGGATCAGCTCCCCAGTCACGGTTTTCAAGTCAGTTGCTTCCCTTACAAGATCAAACACGCGTCCGCAGGGTTTGTCCGTGCGGTAGCCATCTTTGAAGAGTGAATCAGGTCGTATAGGCCGGCGAGCATAGAGTGCGGAGCAGCAAGGCGGCGAATGTATCGTTATCCGCGATACATCGCATCCTCCTTTGCGATTAGTCAAAGAGCTTGGACCAGCATAACGTAATCGCCATGGTTGAATAGTTCATCAAACGATCTTCGGCTGTTTTCCTCGCCCGTCATTGCATGTGCACCTGGGTGCGGTGGCCTGTTGTTAATAATCAATACTCCGAAGGCAAAATAATAATTAGGAGAGTCATAATGAAGTTTCTGCTGAACACCTGGTACATGGCGGCCTGGGCTGATGAGCTGGATGATGGGGCGTTGCTCGGTCGCACTATCGCTGGCAAAAAACTTGTTCTGTTCCGAGATGGCACTGGAAAACTGCAAGCACTCGATGATCGTTGTCCCCATCGGTTTGCGCCGCTGAGTACAGGGCGGCTGGTCGGTGACAGCGTGCAATGCCCTTACCACGGGCTGCAGTTCAATGGTGATGGCAAGTGCACCCATAATCCACACTCTGAGACGATTCCTAAAGCGGCATGCGTACGCTCATACATTGCGGAGGAGCGCCACTCGGTACTCTGGGTCTGGCTGGGTGATCAGGCCCTAGCTAAGGAGAGCGAGATTCCGGATCTCGGTTTCTTCGTCGCCGCGCCCCAGCATGCGAAAGGGAAAGGTTATCTTCCCACTGCCGCTAATTATGAACTGCTGTCCGACAACATCATGGACCTCAGTCATGTGGACTACCTGCACCCCACTACTTTGGGTGGGGGCGCACTGTCCAGGACTAAAGCGGAAGTAGAAGAAATTCCCGGTAACAAAGTGCGTATCAGCTGGAACGCGCCCAACGATGTTGCTCCTCCCGCCTTCGCGCACTACCTTGAGCAACCAGAAAATTCGGACGTGTGGGCCGAGGTGGTGTGGAATCCGCCAGGACTGATGTTTTTGAACAGCGGCGCAGCACCTGCTGGTCGTCCCCGTGAAGAAGGGCCCTTCACGCGAAACTTGCACATCATGACCCCTCAAGACGGGCAGTTTACCCATTACTTCTTCGCCAATACGCGTCTTTTCGAACAAGACAATGCGGAGCTCAATGCATTTATTCAACCAATGCTGCTGAATGTCTTCGCCAATGAAGACAAACCCATGGTTGAAGCTCAGCAAGTGCAGATGGGGGAGGGAGAGCTTTTGAACATGAACCCCGTCCTGCTGACCGTCGACGCTGGCGCAATTCGCTGCCGCCGAGTTCTGAAGCGGTTGATTGAGGAAGAACAAGCCGCGGGGGCCTGAGGCGTGGGCTGCATTACGGGCGCATCGCCGCCTAAAAGCCGACCACGTTGAGCTAGATCTCGGTGTTTTCGAGCTTATTAAAATTACAACAGGGCCTCCCCATGAAAGTGATAGTGACCCGCAAGCAGATGGAAGCTGAGGCAATCGCCAGCTTTGAGCTTGCTGCGGTGGACGGTGCTCATCTGCCACCTTTCAGCGCCGGCTCGCACGTCGATGTGCGGCTGCCTGGTGGTATTACGCGTCAGTATTCGCTGTGCAATTCTCCAGACGAAACCCATCGTTATCTCATTGCGGTGCTGCGTGACCCACAGTCGCGCGGTGGTTCCCTTGCCATGCATGACGCCGTGAGCGAGGGGAGCGAATTGGAGATTGGAGAGCCGCGTAATTTGTTTCCGCTGGCCCATGAGGCCAAACGGACAGTACTGCTCGCCGGCGGAATTGGCATTACACCGGTACTCTGCATGGCAGAGCGTTTGGCTCAGATCGGCGCGCCTTTTGAGCTGCATTATTGCTCGCGCTCGATTGAAAAGACCGCCTTCGTACAACGCATTCGCAGCTCCTCCTTCAGCCAAAACGCCCACTTCTACTTCGATGCAGGGCCAGAGACCGAGAGGTTTCGAGCTGAGAAGGTCCTGAGTGGTTACTCCTCGGGCGACCATCTGTACGTGTGTGGGCCCGGTGGTTTTATGGACTTCATCTTGGCGTCCGCGAAAGAACACGGGTGGGACGAGACTTCACTCCATCGGGAATATTTTGCTGCTGCGCCAACGGCGAAAGAAGACGATGGCAGCTTTGAGGTACAAGTTTCCAGTACCGGAATGGTCCTGAATGTGCCTGCAGATCGAAGCATCGTCGATGTGCTGAGTGACGCCGGTATAGCTGTCCCTGTTTCCTGTGAGCAGGGGATTTGCGGCACATGCGTGACTCGCGTCATAGAAGGCGTACCCGATCACCGGGACATGTTCCTGACTGACGCTGAGCATGCCCGAAACGATCAATTTACTCCTTGCTGCTCTAGAGCCTGCACTCCGCGGTTGGTGCTCGACCTCTAAGCACATCCTGCTCGGTCAGATCATCTTTTGAGGCAGGTTAACGATAGAAGGAAATAGCAAATGTCTAGCAATCGTGGCGTTGTGTACATCGGTCCTGGGAAGGTGGAAGTCCAATCCATCCCGTACCCTAAAATGCAGGATCCCCAGGGCAAGCAAATTGATCACGGCGTGATTCTGAGGGTCGTTTCCACCAACATCTGCGGCTCTGATCAGCACATGGTGCGTGGTCGCACAACCGCGCCGGAAGGCTTGGTGCTCGGTCATGAGATCACGGGCGAAGTGGTTGAGATCGGGCGTGGTGTTGAGACCATGAAGGTGGGCGACCTGGTTTCGGTTCCCTTCAATGTGGCTTGCGGGCATTGCCGCAGTTGCAAGGAGCAGCATACCGGCGTGTGTCTGACCGTTAACCCTGCACGAGCCGGCGGCGCATACGGATATGTTGACATGGGTGGTTGGATCGGCGGCCAAGCCGAATACGTACTGGTACCATACGCTGACTTCAACCTTCTTAGACTTCCAGATCGCGATGCAGCGATGGAAAAGATCCGCGATTTGACGTGCCTTTCGGATATCTTGCCGACGGGTTACCACGGCGCCGTTACTGCGGGCGTCGGCCCTGGGAGCACTGTGTATGTTGCCGGTGCCGGGCCTGTTGGTTTGGCTGCCGCAGCATCCGCCCGTTTATTGGGCGCAGCTGTGGTTATTGTGGGCGACGTCAATCCGATTCGCCTGGTTCACGCTAAGGCACAAGGTTTTGAGATCGCGGATCTTTCCAAGGACACGCCATTGCATGAGCAGATCGCAGAACTGCTGGGTGAGCCAGAGGTTGATTGCGCGATCGACGCAGTGGGCTTTGAAGCGCGTGGACATGGTCACTCCGGATCCCAGCAGGAAGCACCAGCTACAGTACTGAATTCGCTGATGGGTGTGACCCGAGTGGCGGGTAAAATTGGTATTCCAGGTCTCTATGTAACCGAAGATCCTGGGGCTGTGGATGCTGCAGCCAAAGTAGGTGCATTGAGCATACGCTTTGGCCTGGGCTGGGCGAAGTCGCACAGTTTTCACACTGGTCAGACGCCGGTGATGAAGTACAACCGGCAGTTAATGCAAGCGATCATGTGGGACCGAATCAAAATCGCTGACATCGTTGGTGTCGAAGTGATCACTTTGGATGAGGCCCCTAGCGGCTATGGAGCTTTTGATTCTGGAGTACCCAAAAAATTCGTCATCGATCCCCATAATCTCTTCCGCCGCGCATAAATATTAACCCTTGCTCTCCCGCAGTGTGTGGCTGCGGATTTATGGAGGGAGTACTCCCACTCCCTCCTTTTTTTTCGCGGGGCACTCTATGATGGCAATGCCTCAATCAAACCTGCTGACCGATCGCAGCCTGATTTTCGACCGCGCCGCCCCCGCTGAAGTATCTGGCTACGTCAATCAATATGTCGGCAATCACAGTCTGTCCTTGCCGTGCCGAAGTCCTTCATCAGCAAAGCTGAATCACACTCGATTTGGAAATTTGGACTTCTGTCGCATCAGCTATGGGGCAAGCGCACGTGTTCAGTCTCCCAGCCTGGATGGAATCTACCATTTGCAATTACTCCTGAGAGGAAAGTGCCTTCAGCAGCAAGACGGCGAGCAACGCTGTTTGGAACCAGGCTCGTTGCTGATGATAAATCCTCAGGATCGCGTTGATCTCACCTACTCAAGTGATTGTGAAAAATTTATTGTCAGGATACCCGCGATGGTCCTGGAATCTGCCTGTCGGGATGTGGGAGTCATGGGGCAGGGCACCCAGTCGCCGAAATTTGTAAGAGCCCATTATCGGCTTGCTGAGATTGAAGGAGTGGCCGATCTCCTCGCGCTCATGTGCAAAGAAGCAGAAACAGCCAATCGCCAAATGATGGTGGAAATCCATTATCAAAAGATTCTGGCACTAAAACTGTTGCCATTGCTCGATGCTTCTTCTGAGCGTGGTGCGCCGCCACGGTCTGCACTTTTCACCCGGCTTGATCAATTTATTGGGGAGCATCTGTCTCAAGACCTTGACGCTGACTGGCTGGCGCGTGAAGCCCAGGTGAGCCTAAGGTCGCTTTACTTGCTGTTTGAACATGAAGTGAAACTGCCGCCCCATCAATACATTAGAAGGAGGAGATTACAGCAAATCCATGCGCGCTTACGCGACAGTAATCATCCGCCGAGGAGTGTCACCGAAGTGGCGATGGATTACGGATTTTACCACCTCGGTCGATTTTCCGAAATGTACAAGCGCGAATTTGGTGAATTGCCCTCTGCTACCTTAAAGGGTCTAAATAATGTTTGAATGCCTCTCGAGGAATCTTCGAGGCGGGTATTTACTGGCATTTTTCCAGCGCCTCCTTCATTGCAATGAGGTATCACGCTCGAAGATACCTCACATCCCTACATGCGATTGGTAATGCTTGGTCGTTAAGCCGAATATCGCCTCAGGCCGCAAGGCCAGTTGAACTCCGCCATAGGCGCACCCTGCGCCGTATCACAATTCTAATGGAGTGGTAGCCATGAACATTATTGGCCTAGACGCGCTGGTATTTGGTGTCGACGATGTACAAGCCTGCACTGATTGCCTGGTAGATTACGGTTTGACCTCCAGCAATATCTCCGCCGACGGCGGTCGTTTTGAGGCGATGGACGGCACTGCCATCGTGATTCGCCGCGGCGATGATGCCTCATTACCCCCAGCTCTGGGCCCTACGCCCTCACTGCGTGAAACCATCTATGGCGTAGCATCTGTTGCAGATCTCGAAGCCATTGCGGATGAGTTGGGGCGTGACCGTGAAGTGCGTCGGGACGCTGATGGCTCGCTGCACTGCGTGGATGATCTGGGCTTCGCTATCGCTTTTCAGGTGACATGCCGCCGCCCGTTTACGGCGCCGGCAGATCTGACCAACGCACCAGGTAGCGCACCGCAGCGACCAGTAAATCAGTTGGGCATCAGCCCTGACATGATCGCAGTTCCTAGGACACTGTCGCACGTCGTCTATTTTGTGCCTGACGCCGCTAAGGGTGAGGCCTTTTACCGCGACCGCTTGGGGTTCGTCACCACTGACAGTTTCGTTGGTGTAGGCCCCTTCATGCGCCCCGCTGGTATGGACGACCATCACTGTCTGTTTCTCATTCAGACCCCGCCACATATGCAAGGCTGCGAGCATTTCACCTTCCACATGGGCAGCGGGACAGAAGTTTTGCTTGCCGGGACTCGATTCCAGCAAAAGGGCTGGACCAGTTTCTGGGGACCGGGCCGTCACCTGTTCGGCTCCAACTGGTTCTGGTACTTCAACAGCCCATTAGGCTGCCATATCGAATACGACGCCGACATGGACAAACATGACGAAGCCTGGGCGGCGCGTCAGGCCCCGTTGTCGGCCGATAACTCGCAGCTGTTCCTGTTCACTTCCCGTGAAAAGTGGTCTCCAGGTGGCCCACCTGAGAAGCACTGAGCAATCCGGTACTGATCACCGGTAACCATCATACGGCTTACCTCACAGCGGTCGCTGCGGGGTGAGTTGCGCGCAATGACAACCTGCTGACAGTGCATTTGTGCTCTTCGGATAGGGCACTGAGCAATCAAGCAGAGGTATCGCGCCACACGATAGGTCGCATCCTCCGTCTCGATTGGTCAATAGCAGGCATTGCCCCGAAGCTGTGTCCAGGCACAGCAGAATTCTCGATTCGGGACTGCCGAAGCGAACAACAAAAACAAAGAATGAGAGATGCCATGAACTCAGTAAGCAACGTACTAATCGTCGGCGGTGGTATTGGAGGCTTGTGCGCCGCCATCGCGCTCTGCCGAAAAGGCATTGCGGTTGATCTGGTCGAGCTTAAATCAGAATGGACGGTCTACGGTGTAGGCATTATTCAGCAAAGTAATGTTGTTCGGGAGATGCACCGCCTTGGCTTACTCGAGGCCTACCTGGACGCTGCTTACGCTTTCGAAGATGTCGGCATCTACAGCGTGGAAGGTGAGCCTCTGGTGCGAATCCCTGGGCACCGCCTCGCCGGGCCGCAGTACCCAGCCAACGTTGGTATTTCTCGTCGTGCCCTGCATAAGGTTCTCAGCGAAACAGCCATTGAGTTAGGTACCCAAGTGCGACTCGGTACCACTCTCGAAGGTTTTGACCAAGATGACGAGGGTGTGACGGTCGCATTTACCGATGGATCACAAGGGCGCTACCAACTGGTGGTGGGTGCCGACGGGCTGTTCTCCAAGGTACGCGGCCTGCTGTTCGGAGACAAATACCAACCACGCTTCACTGGTCAGTCTGTCTGGCGTTACAACTTCCCGCGAGCCGCGGGCATCGATCACCTGGCCAACTATCAAGGTCCGTCTGGCAATGCTGGTTTGGTGCCGCTTGCAGATGACCTGATGTATCTCTTCACCACATCTCACGAACCCACCAACCCGCGGATGGATGAGTCCGTGCTTGCTGAGGAAATGCGCAAACGGCTCGAGGGGTTTGGCGGGCTCATCGGACAGCTCCGGGAGCAAATCACTAACGGTGCCGAGGTGGTCTACAAGCCTCTCGAAGCGGTCTTCGTCGATGAGCCGTGGTACTCCGGTCGTGTGCTGCTGATTGGTGATGCAGCCCATGCAACTACCCCGCACCTGGGGCAGGGGGCGGGTATGGCCATCGAAGACGCCGTGGTGTTAGCAGAAGAGATAACCGCAGGCGGGACCATTCAGGAGCAACTGAAGCGCTTCATTGAGCGCCGTTTCGAGCGCTGCAAATTCATCAGCGAGAACTCTCTGATGGCTGGAGAAAAGGAGATCCAGCGTGATCCAGCCTTCGACCGCATTGGATTGGTCAAGCAGATGCTCGAAGTGACGGCCCGTCCGATCTGATTCTTCGTCCCGACGTGTAACAGCGCCCGTTGGGACGAACGCCAACACAAGCATACAAAAACAAGAAAGAGGTAACTTCGATGTTGACCTGCAAGCGTGCTCATGTGCGGCCACTGCCGCCACTCAAACCGTTGGCTTTCGCTATCACCATGCTCAGCGTTGCCGCTGGACTTCCAGAGGCGCGTGCTTTCGAATTCGATACTGGCAACCCGGACATTCGGGCGCGTTGGGACAACACGCTCAAGTACAGTGCGGCTTGGCGGACAGAAGGGCAAAGTAGCAAGCTTACGGAAGGTTCTACTGCGCTCAACCAGGATGACGGCGATCGTAACTTCGATAAAGGTATGATCTCAAACCGGATTGACCTGCTTTCTGAGTTCGACGTTACATACAAAAATGTCGGCGCTCGAGTTAGCGGCGCTGCTTGGTATGATGATATCTACAATCGCGGGACGGACAACAATGATCCAACTCGCGCCAACAGCTACTCCGTGGACTACGACGAATTTACCCATGACACTCGTAAATTGCATGGGCGAAAAGGCGAGCTGCTTGATGCGTTTGTGTTCGGGAAGACAGAGGTTGGCGATATGCCTGCTTCGGGACGTCTGGGACAATACGCCATGCAATGGGGCGAAAGTCTGTTTTACGGCATCAACGGTATCGCTGGGGGCATGGCTCCCATCGATGTGGTGAAGGCCCTATCGGTTCCCAACACGCAGTTCAAAGAGCTCATTCGGCCAGTACAGCAGATCTCCGGTCAGTTGCAGCTAACCCCTGATGTAACGATTGGCGCTTACTACCAGTTCGAATGGGAGGCTAGCCGCTTGGCCGGCGCTGGAAGTTACTTCTCCCCATCTGACTCCTTTGGTGAGGGTAATGAGCGGCTGTTCGTAGGCGCCCCGTTGTTCCCAGGGGCGCAACCACTTGCCTTCTATCATGGCAATGACAAAGAGGCGAAATCATCAGGGCAGGGGGGCGTACAGATTCGCTGGAGGACCGAGACCGTCGATTGGGGCCTGTATGCCATTCGTTTCCACGACAAGACCCCACAGCTCAACGTGCGGCCGGACTTTGCCAATCTGGATCCTGTCAGTGGCAAGGCCGGCGAATACTACTGGGTTTACCCAGAGGGAATTTCGGCGCTGGGCGCAAGCTTCTCCACGACACTTGGCAATTTCAACATTGCCGGTGAACTTTCAACACGCTGGAACCAGCCGCTAGCGTCGACTAATCAACACGCACTGGCGCCTGGTGATGCGCTAAACAACAGTAACGATCCGCTTTACGCAACGGGTCGCACTCTGCATGCCAACTTCTCGTGGCTTGCCACCCTCGAACCGAATTTTATCGCCGCAGAATCCACCTTGCTCGGTGAGATTGCGTGGAACCGGGTCATGAGCGTGAGCAAGAATCGCGATGCGATCGATAGCAACGCGGATCGCGACGCTGCAAGCCTACGAGTGGTCTTCGAGCCCATGTACCGCCAGTTTTTGCCGGGGCTCGACCTGTCGGTACCTGTCGGAGGGAGCTACACCAACGGTGCATCTGAAGCGCTGGGCACAGGGTTTGGTACGAATCATGGCGGGGATATCAATATTGGTATCAAAGGTAACTACTTGAACACCTGGAACCTGGGGCTGACTTACACCCATTACTACGGGCCGGAAAATACCTTCGTAGATGCGAACAACAACTACACCTTCGAACAGACGCTGAAAGATCGCGACTTCATCGCGTTCTCCGTAAGCCGTACCTTCTGACCGAGGATCATCTGATGAAACACAATAACAAAATAGTTTCGCTGCTCACTGCCTTGAGTGCCTCGCTGATTTTCGCCCATGGCACTTACGCTGCTGTCACTGCTGACGAAGCAGCAAAGCTTAAAAGCACTTTGACGCCGATGGGTGCTGAACGTGCAGGGAACGCAGATGGGAGTATTCCAGCTTGGAGCGGTGGCTACACCAAGGCTGATCCCAACTACAAAGAGGGTGGGAAACGCGGTGACCCGTTTGCGTCCGAAAAGCCGCTGTTCACGATCACTGCGCAAAACATGAGTCAATACGCCGACAAGCTCACGCCTGGCGTGCAGGCCATGCTAAAGAAATATCCCGATAGCTATCGCCTTGATGTGTTCCCGACCCATCGCACGGCTGCGGCACCTCAGTCGGTATATGACGCCACTTTCGCGAATGCTACTACTGGCAAGCTCGTGGATGGTGCAGCAGGTCTGATGCCCCAGGGCGCCGCTGGTGGCATCCCGTTCCCTGTCCCAAAGGATGGCGCAGAAGCGATGTGGAACCACTTGCTCCGCTGGCGTGGGGCGTCGTGGCGGTCAGCAATTTCTCAGTACCAAACAACGGCTGACGGTAAACGCGTCCTTACCAGTGATGCTCGAGCCGATTTTCAGATGCCTTGGTACCTGCCTGGAGATGGGGGAAGCAAAGGGGTCTTTTGGGCCATTCGCATGATCAATGACGGCCCGCCACTGCGTGCCGGTGAAGGTATTACGGGGCTTGAAAACCTTGACGCCACCAAGGGTGCAGCATGGACTTACCTCCCTGGTCAGCGCCGGGTTCGCCGCCTCCCGAATGCATGCTGTGATACCCCAACCCCTGCCACCGCCGGCATCATGAGTTTTGACGAAATTACGGTGTTCACTGGGCGTATTGACCGTTTCGACTGGAAGCTGGTTGGCAAGAAAGAGATGTATATACCGTACAACTCTAATCGACTGCTTACGGCTTCTAATGCAGATGCCCTGTTTGATGCGCACCATCTGAAGTCAGATGCCGTGCGCTGGGAGCTACACCGCGTTTGGGTTGTGGAGGCGACGCTTAAGAGTGGACAGCGTCACGTCATGCCGAAAAGCACGTATTATCTGGATGAAGATACATGGGCGGGCGTGCTCGCTGAACGTTACGATGCACGTGGGCAACTGGCCAAAGTGCTCTGGGGTATTCCTGTTGTAATGCCCGACATCCCGGCGGTTGTTACGCTCAGCAGCGGCTTCTACGACATGCTCTCAGGTGCATGGTTTGCCAGCGATATATATGCAGGCAAAAACGAACAGTATCGGATCATGCCCCCATATAAAGATTCGGTCTTCACAGCTGACGCTATGGCTGGCGAAGGGATCCGTTAAACGATAGAGACAGCTAGAGTCGCCTTCAGTCGAAAAAGGCTGGGGGCGACCTTCGTTAATTCGCTAATCCCCGCCTAAGTAGATTGAGCACGAAAAGCGTGCCAGGTGCTGGAGATTCTGATGGTCGCCATAAACGATATTGCTGTACAACAGATTCCCACGTTTCCCTTGAATCGTTGGTATGTTGCCGGGTTTTCTTGGGAATTAAAGAATAAACCGTTGGCGCGCGTATTGCTGGGACACAGCGTTGTACTCTTTCGCTTGGACAACGGTCACGTTTCTGCATTGGAAGACCGGTGTTGCCATCGGTCGCTGCCGTTGTCGCATGGCACATTGGAAGCGCATGGATTACGCTGTGGCTATCATGGTCTCCTTTTTGATGGCAGTGGCGTGTGTGTCGAAATCCCGGGTCAGAACAAGATCCCTGAAAAGGCGCGAGTCAGTACATTTCATGTCCGCGAGGTAAATCAAATCATTTGGATGTGGTTCGGGGAGGAGAAGTGCGCTGAGCCCACGCACGAACCACCCGAATATGCTATTCATGATGATGATCGATATCTGTTCAGGGGGGATGTCGTTCACTATGATGCCCCGTATCAACTTATTCACGACAACCTGCTTGATCTCAGTCATCTAGGATATGTGCATCTTCAAACGATTGGTGGAAATGCGCATATCCATATGAATGCGAAGATGCAAGTGCATAGTGATGGAGAGGTAGTGCGGGTCGTTCGCCATCTGCCCGACTCTGATCCGCCGCCAACTTACGTAGCAGCGTATCCATTTACAGGCAAGGTTGATCGCTGGCAGGAAATTGAGTTTCATGTTTCTCATCTGTTGATCTGGACAGGTGCCGTCGCTGCAGGAACTGCCTCGCTCAGCGATCCTGATAGAGATGGATTCCATATGCGCGGATTTCATGGAATTACTCCTGAAAGCGAGACTACCAGCCACTATTTTTGGACAATGGCTACAAATCCTGCCAGTAATGAAGAGCAAGTCCTCGCCAAAGTCATTGAGCAAACGGAATTGACGTTCGAGGAGGACAGAGTCGTCATCGAGGCGCAATATAAAAATCTGGTGAGGTTCGATTCTCCTGCAGGCGTTGATATTCACGTGGACGTGGGCGCCAACAGGGCCAGGCGGCTGGTTGAACTGCTTCGGCGAAACTCTTTGAGCAAAAGCAATTGAGCTAATCGAAAGGGGTTGTCATTTGGGGGGCGTTTCAGCGCTCCGTTTACTTATTGTGAGTCGACGAGTAGCTGCAGCACTTCTAATTATTGAGAATGCCACCGCCGTTTCGGGCGGTGGCTGAATGGTGCTGAGCTCCGTCAGAACAGCACCGGTCTTGCTCAGGTCACGAAGCGTTGATCCAGATGGTCTTCAGCTCCGTGTACTGGTCATGGGCCCAGATGGACTTGTCGCGCCCACCAAAGCCAGACTCCTTGTAGCCACCGAACGGCGTGGTCACATCACCCTCACCGAAGCAGTTGACCGTCACCACGCCCGCGCGGATTTCACGCGACAGGCGCAGCGCATTGCGCAGGCTGCCGGTGTAGGCCGAGGCAGCCAGGCCGTAGACGGTGTCGTTGGCCAGCTCAATCGCCTCATCGATGGTCTCGAAGCTGGTCACGCTCAGCACCGGGCCAAAGATTTCCTCGACGAACAGTTTGTTGTCGCGGCCAACGTTGTCGACGATGGTCGGCTGCACGAACACGCCTTCTTCGGTTTCGCCGCCCTGAACGATGCTGAGTTTCTGCTCGGCAGCGTATACCAGGTACGACTTGACCTTTTCAAAGTGCGACTTGCTGACCATCGCGCCCAGGCGGTTGTCCGGGTCCAGCGGGTCGCCCAGTTTCCAGTCCTTCAGGTGCTTGGCGATCAGGCCCAGCAACTCGTCCTTGACGTCCTTGTGCACGATCAGGCGCGAGGACGCCGAGCAGTTCTCGCCCATGTTCCAGAACGCACCGGCGGTGACGAACTGGGCCACTTCGTCCAGGTCTTCACAGTCGTTCATGACCACGGCCGGGTTCTTGCCACCCAGCTCCAGGACGATGCGCTTGAGGTTGGACTCGGCAGCGTATTTCAGGAACAGGCGGCCGGTGTCGGTGGAGCCGGTGAAGCTGACCATCGGGATGTCCATGTGGCGGCCGATGGCCTCACCCACTTCACGGCCACCGCCAGGCACCAGGTTGAACACACCGGCCGGGATGCCAGCCTCATGGGCCAGCTCGGCCACACGCAGGGCGCTGAGGGTGGTTTCCTTGGCCGGCTTGACCACGATCGAGCAACCGGCGGCCAGCGACGGGGCGATCTTCCAGGCCAGCATCAGCAGCGGGAAGTTCCATGGCAGCACCAGGCCGACCACGCCAATGGCTTCACGCACCACCATGGTCACGGCCGCGTTGCCGGTCGGAGCGGTGGCGTCGTAGATCTTGTCGATCAGCTCGGCGTGCCAGCGGATGGTGTGGATGGTTTCCGGCACGTCGACGGTCTGGCACTCGCTGACCGGCTTGCCGCTGTCCAGCGCTTCCAGCACCGCCAGCTCGTGGGCGTTGTCTTCGAGCAACTGGGCGAACTTCTGCAGCACGTGCTTGCGGTCGTTCGGCTGCATCTTCGACCAGGTGCCCTCTTCGAACACACGCTTGGCCGCAGCCACCGCAACGTTGACGTCGTTGACGTCGCAGGCGGCGACCTCAGCCAACTGCTTGCCGGTGGCCGGGTTGGTGGTGACGAAGGTGCGGCCCGAAATGGCATCGCGGAATTCACCGTCGATGAACGCCTTCGTGCGCAGTTGCAGGTCGGCGGCGATGGCCGCGTATTGTTCCTTGCTCAGCAATTCAGCCATTTTTCCAGCCTCCTTATTTGATCTGGGCGATGGTGGCCTTCAATTCGGTAACCACACGCTGCAGCTCTTGCTTCTCGGCAGCGTCCAGGTCGTACAGCGGCTTGCGCACGCCACCGGTGCTCAGGCCATTGAGGGCGACGCCATTCTTGATGGCCTGGACGAACTTGCCACCTTCGAGGAAGTCCATCAGCGGCATCATCGCGGCCATGATCTTGCGGCCCTTGTCAAAGTCCTTCTCGATCACGCAGGCCTCGTACAGGGCCACGTGCTCGCGCGGGATGAAGTTGGAGCCGGCGCAGACCCAGCTCTTGGCGCCCCAGGCGAAGAATTCCAGGGCCTGGTCGTCCCAGCCGCACGACAGCTGGATGTTCGGGCGCTTGATGGCCAGGCGGTGCAACTGGGCCATGTCACCGGAGCTTTCCTTGATGGCGACGATGTTCTTCACGTCGGCCACGGCGTCGAAGAACTCTTCGCCCATGCTCACGCTCATGCGGCCTGGGTAGTTGTAGAGCATGATCGGCAGGCCGGCAGCAGCGTCCACGGCTTTGACGTGCAGGGCGATTTCCTGCTGGGTCGGCAGCGCGTAAGGCGGGGTGCCGACCAGCAGCGCGTCAGCCTTGATTTCCTTGGCGTGCTGGGCGAAGGCCACGGCGTCTTCGGTGCGAATGCCACCGGTGCCGACGATCAGTGGCAGGCGGCCATTGAGCACGTCCTTGGCCTGGGCGGCCAGTTCGATGCGCTCCTGGGTGGTGTGGGCGTAGTATTCGCCGGTGGAGCCGCCGATGATGACGCCGTGGATCTTCGACTCGACGAGGTATTCGAGCACTTCGGCGAACGCCGCCTTGTCGATCGAGCCGTTCTCGGCCAGAGGGGTAATTGCCGGGGTGTAGATGCCTTCGAACTTCATGATGCCGCTCCGATTGTTATCACCACAAAACACTCAACGCCTGGCTTCACCGCCAGGCATCGATTCCATTAGCCAAGCGATGCCGCCTGCTGAAGATTCAGCGAGCGTGTTTCCGGGGCCAGCATCCACGAGAGAAGCAGGCCAAAGAAGGTGATGCCGGCGGCCACGTACATTGTCTGCGTGATGCCGAGGGTGTTTAGCGAGATGGGTACGAGGTAGGTGCCGACGGCTGCGCCGATGCGCGAGATCGAGGTGCCAATGCCGACCGCAAAGGCACGGATTTCCGTCGGGAAGATTTCGTTCGGATAGACCAGGGTGAGCACTTGGGCGCCACCGATGAACAGGGCGTAGATGGCGAAGAACAGCAAGACCCAGACGCCCGCGCTGTTGTTTGATGCCCCAAGGCACAGCAGCGCCAGGCCGGATACCGTGAAGCTGTAGAGCAGCAGGTTGCGACGACCGATCACGTTGATCAGCCGGGTCGCGATCATGCAACCTGCGACAAAGAACAGGGTGATCGCCACCGAGCCGATTGAGGCACTGTCACCGCTCACGTTAAGGGCGGCCAGTACCTTCGGCGCAAAGGCGTACACGGCGAACAGCGGGATGATGCAGCAGGTCCAGAAGACGATGATGAACAGCATGCGCTTGGCGTAGCCGGAATAGATCAGGCTCCACACGTTGATCTTGTAGTTGGGGCTCTCTTCTGGAAGGTTGTCCAGAGAGAAGTCATTCCCGTACACCCGCTTGATGACCTGCTCGGCTTCGGCATCACGGCCTTTGCTCATCAGCCATCGAGGGGACTCAGGGGTGCCGATACGCACGATGAACAATGCAAGACCAATGGTGGCCGAGCTAGCTAACACCCAGCGCCAGGCGTCATCACCACCAGTGCGCAGCACCAGTTCACCAACGATGTAGGCTGCCGCAGCACCTGCGAACCAGAGGATTGTCAGCATCGCCAAGCGTGGGCCGCGATATTTCTTGGGCATGAACTCCACAAGCAGCGAGGTGGCTACCGGGTACTCAATGCCTACTGCGATGCCGATGATCAGTCGTAGAACAAAAATCGCTTCAGCTGTATCAGCCCAGAACTGAGCGACAGAGGCGAGAATAAAAAGGGTGGGGCCCACAAAGAACAAGCGCTTGCGGCCAAGCCGATCAGTCAGCCAGCCGCCAAGGAACCCACCGAAAAAGATGCCAATCAAGGCTGATGCGGCGATCATGCCTTCCCAGAAGCTGTCCAGAGACAGCGATGACGTAATGTGCGCCAGAGCCACACCAATAATGCTAAGGACATAACCGTCCACGAAAGAGCCCCCACCTGAGCGGAGGGTGAGAAGTCTATGGAACTTACTAAGGGGTACATCTTCTACTGAAATATTAGGACTTGTCATTTTTGTCTCCTCATATAGGATTTTTGAATTTTGGCAGCGCGACACCGCGTGGTAGCAAATGGGGTCGGGAACCATCTCAAAAATTCAGTGAGCGATGGTCTAATTATTTTTGTTCTGTAACTTATCCTGTCCTTAGGTCATAGCTTAAGCTTCAATGCCAGCTTTATATTGCCCCCACTTGAGGTTGAGATTAACGCCCATGGAGAGCAGTGGTTGAGGTGGGTTTGCACAAGGGCCTGGTGATTTCAACAAAAAGTCGATGAGTTCGTTTTCCTGGCCTGCCAGCCAATCGGCCATCAGTTTTCCAGTGGCGGTTCCGCGTGTTACACCGAGACCATTGCAGCACAATACACCATACACGTTTGATGCCAACTTTCCGAAGTAGCCTTCATGATTGCGGGATAGCGCAAGCGCACCGCCCCAGGTGTATTCAAAATTCATATTGGGAAGCATTGGGAATCGACGCTCGAACGATTCACGGTGCTGTTTTACGAACCGTGCGGCATATTTGTTGTTGCTTTTTCCATCAGGATTGAAACTGAAGCTATTGCGAATCAACAGACGGTTGTCCGGTGTACGTCTAACGGTGGTACCGAACGGATCGGCAGGAATCGTGCCCCAAAATGGCTTGCCGCCTAAGGCGTTTTGCTCATCTTCGCTCATTGGGCGGGTGAGGCTACCATAGGTGAAAACGGGCAACATCCGACCCTTCAAGAAGCCGAAATGCATGCCAAAGGCGTTGTTGCTGAGCACTAGGCTGTTCGCGGTGATCGAGCCATTCCGGTGGCTAAGGACAACCTTGTCTCCGTATTCGACATCCGTAATAGGCGTGTTTTCGTATAGGGTGACGTTGGCAGGAAGTGAGTCTGCCAGGCCCTTGACCAAGGCAGACGGCTGGATCAAAGAGGTGCCTGGTGTAAACAGCGCCTTGCGGTAGAAACGAGTGCCGATGTGTTCGGGGAGTTCGTCTGCGTCAATGACAGCGTAAGGTTGCCCGAGCTTGTCCAGACCATTTCGATACGCATCCAGAACGGCAATGCCCCGGGGTTCGACGGCTGCCTGGTACTTGCCGCAATGCTTCATCTGGCAGTCGATGTTGAATTGGTCGACCAACTCCTTGAGCGAGTTTTGGCCGAACAGGTTGAGTTTCATGGTGGTTTTGGCGATACCTATATCGCCGATATAATCGTCTGCACCAATATCGTGCGGCAGATCGATGGCGAATCCGGCATTTCGCCCTGAGGAGCCCAAGCCAACTTCTTGGGCTTCAATAAGGGCGATGTGATCGTTAGGGAAGTTCAAGGCCAGTTGCCGAGCAACTGCGACGCCCGTAAAACCGGCACCGACGATAGCCCACCGGGCGCTAGTGTTTCCCAAGTGGGGCGGCTGGACTTTTCGTCCTTTGCTCAAGTGATACCATCCGCAGGTAGCGTCATCAGCCGGCAAGGAAGTGATTTTTGTCATTTGTTGTGGTGTCCTGAGATGGTGTGCGTAAACGGATATACAGCGAAATGTCAGCAGTCTGAAATCAACCAAGGCTTACAGCTGAAGTTCTTCTTATCCTGATGGTCGCGTTGTAGCCCGTTCGGCGTGCCACTTTCATCCATCTCTGAACTAAATGGCTAACTCGCTTTGGGTTGTGTTCTTCGATAGCGTCCACTATCTGATCATGCAACATGCAGGTGATTCGCCTCATTCGCTGGGAATCATCCGGCGTCGAACGCAGATGCCAGGTTTTTTCCAGGCGAGCGTGATCAATCAGTAATCGTCGCAGGCTTGGAAGCAGAAAGCTGTTATTCGCTATTTTGCCCATTTCGATGTAAAGCGAATTGACCAGATACAGAAGCTCATCCGGATCGCCTTGCAGGTTTTCGCGGTAGCGGCTCTGTATTTCACGCAAGACGTTTACAGCTTCACGTGTAGCGTTTTTAGCGGCGAGTTGCATGGTGGCGTCGTACACCATCGGCGCCGCATGGAAGAAACTGCGGGCGGCGTCGTGGCACAGATGGGTGACTCGAGGAGCCCGGTTGGCCTCCAGTACGATGTATCCCTCTGCTGCGATCTTACGCAGAGCTTCGCGAATAGGCGGACGTGACAGGCCGTACTCTTTCACCAGTTTGAGTTCATCGAGCGCTGCGCCAGGTGCCAGATTCATGCTCAGCACGCGACGGCACAGTTCGTCGATGAAATAGGCCTTGCGATCATCGTGTGCAACCTCGCGAGCTTCAGATTTCATAGCGAACCTCTTTCGAGGGCGGGTGCCCGAAGAACGCGCTGTATGACCTGCTGAAATGCGTGCAAGAGACGAAGCCACAAGCAATGGAGACGTCGAAGATCGAGGCGTTCGAGTTTTGTATCAGCCGGCGTGCTTCGGTGATTCTGAGCTGGAAATAGTATTTCTGAGGCGTAGTGTTCAACTGATCCTTGAACAGCCTTTGAATCTGCCGAATTGAAAGACCTACGACCTGGGCCAGTTGCTCCGGGCAAAGCGGCTCTTCAAGGTTGGCCTCCATCAGCGCAATAACTTCCCGCAGCGCCTTGCTCACCTTGGGCTGCTGCGGCTTTTGGAAACTGCGATGCTTGCTCTGGTCAGAATCCAAGGTGTCCAACACTGCATCTGCAAGCTGTGGGCTTGCGCCATGGCTCAGCCAGCGAATCATCATGTCAAAGGCGCCGTTCGGCGTAGCCGATGTCATCCGATTCCTATCGAATACCAATGGATCGTGGGAAACGTTGGCATAGGGAGCACGTTCGGCTAATGCAGTGCGTTGCTCAGCGTGGATGGCGCAGCGATAACCGTCGAGCAGACCGGCAGCACCCAGGTACCAGGCGCCGTTCCACAGTCCGCCTAAAGCTATTGGGAGTTTGGCAATTTTCTTGAGAAGTCCCGATAACCAATTCGGTACCGTCCTGGCCGCTCGCAACCCGCCGCAGATCACCATGAGATCGAGGTCGGACAGGCGGATGTCGGTCAGCGGAGTGTCAGGCCTGATGGGGATGCCCAGATCGCTCATCACCTCGGCGTGGTTATAGCTGAAGGTGTGAACCCTAACGGCGCCTGGCGAGATCAGGTTCGCAGTGACAAGTACATCCAGTGCTTGGGTAAAGCACGGTAACGAGAAGTTTTCCAGCAGTAGGAAGCCGACTCTGGACGTTTTGCGCTCGGTGCGCTCTTGGGTGATGAAACCCAAATTGCGGTCAGCGAACGTGCGGCTAAATTCTCTTGTAATTGTATTCATTGGGGCACCCAGCAGCCCAAGCCCAATGCTTGACTAACTAATTGAATAACTGCGCTTTATTGATGAAAGCGTTTGAATCATCAGGTTGAGCGCTAGAATATGACCGGCTTATGACCCCGGTCCAACGACATTTCTGAGCTTTTTTGGATAACGTCGGGTTATCGGTAGCCGTCAACGTCGATTCGCGGGTACTTGGCCGGATCATGCCGTTAGGTTGTGCCAGCTTTAGCACGCCTCAGGGAAGGATAACCCCTCATTCATGTCCTGTGGCCCAGCGTCTTGAATGCTCTGCAGGGCATCGTTACACGCCTGGAAATAGTGCACAATCATCGCGTTCATCATGCATGTAGTACTGTGGGAATCGCCACTCGTCATCCTTCGCTCATCGAAGTGCCAGGCACAATGACGCTTGCGTTTCTCAAGTGTTGGTTCGATAGCAAACCGACCATCTCCAGTAATTAGACATTCATAACCAGCTGTAAGGCCTGCTGCCGCCAGGTGATATGCCCCGTTCCAAACTCCACCCATGAGCCTGCCTGACTTATCAGCATCAATGAGTTGTAGCGAGAGTTCGGAATGAGTTGTCAATTTGGCTGCTGAGCCGCCGATCAGAATGGTCACGTGAAACTCACTCAGTTGCACGTCCGTAAGCGCTAAATTCGGTACTATCTTAATTCCCAGGCTGCTTGCCAGGGGCGAGTGAATGCCAATAGTGGAAACAGAAATTTTCTCGCTGCCAATATTTCGCTTGGCTGAAGAGATGGCTTCAAGTATCGAGCTTAAAGAGGCGAAATCAAATCCATCAAGCACCACCACTGCAATATTTAATGATGGAGGAGGGTGTCGAGTGAGATTTTCAAGGGAGTTATTCATGGCGGTAAAGTCAGCTCAGGTAATGGGTCGAAATTATTACGAGGTATACACGAGCCCTGTGAAACCTATTTTTAACATACGGTCGAATGCGTGGCGTTGTCCAGCGAGATTTATGAGGTTTTTCGCATAACTTAAAGTTATGCGTAAGGTAATTTTTGTGCCGATGACAGCGTTATTGTGCAGCGTAATATCGGGGGGAAGTCGTGTATGAAGTGGTAGGGGAGCAGTACAAAGTATGTCGCAGAGGCACGTTGATCCAGACACCTTGTTGCTAAAAATGCCGTCTCTGAGGGCAGTCAAGGCATTCGTCGCCGCCGCCAAATACCAGAGCTTCACCCGTGCCGCAGAGGCTTTGTGCGTTTCTCAGGCAGCAATCAGTCGTCAGATCCGTGAACTGGAAGAGTACCTGAACGCTCCTTTGTTTCTCCGTGCGGGTCGTGCTGTTGAGCTCACCACTGCTGGCTTGGTCTTCTTCGACGCCTCGCAGATCTCATTTGTAAATATCGCTCAAGCGGCTGAGCGGATTCGAAACGCCCCCACTGATAAGCAAGTGCTTACCGTCTCCTGCTCACCTGCGTTCTCTGCTTTGTGGCTGTCTAACCACATTCAAGAGTTCCGCCTCAAGAATCCTGATATTAAGCTGAACTTGATCACCACCCAGAATTTCCAAGCCAAAGAGCCCGGCGTCGAACCTGATATCGTGATTTCAAAATTTGCGAGTGTGGGGGAGGGGTACAAGGTTTATCCGCTTTGCCATGATGTTATATACCCTGTGTGCTCGCCTGAGTACCTGAGACGAAACCCAGTTGTCGAGTCTCTGGTGGAGTTACGCAATGCTGCGCTTCTCGATTTGAGCCCTTATGGTCGCTCCGGCGTGGCGGAACATGTTGATTGGAGTGTATGGCTCGCGTTTCAAAACATCGATATAGATGAGCGATCATTGGACAGTCCGCCGATCTTTCAGGCCAATGACTACAACCTGATCATCAATATGGTACTTTCAAGTCAAGGTGTTGCCCTGGGGTGGAATCAGCTCGTCGGGCATATGGTAGACACGGGGCAGTTGGTTAAACCTGTTCGCGAGCAAGTAACACTAAGAAATAGTCTTCATTACTTGGCCTGCAAGGAAAATAATGAGAACGAGGATGCGTGCGCTCGCGTGAGAGATTGGGTGATGTCGAAATTTTCCTGGTGGAAGGTACAGGGCCGAAACGCATAACCTGTCATTATGGATTCAGCTGTAAAAATGTCGCTTGAGCGGCGATTAGGCGTTGACTTACCCTTTGGGAAATCGACGACCAACTGATGCCTGTATCGTGGAGCGCTATACTTAGTGGCTGAGCTCCTATCTGGCTATAAACAAGAACAATGTTTCAGTCATTTGCACCAAGGGCTATGGCATAAGGTGCATGGAGGATAATAATGAACAGCAACGAATCCGTCATTAGCCTGATCAAGCAACGCAAGCCTCGCCATGTGTTGCCACGTGAGCTTTATTTCGATCCTGAGGTTTATCGCCAGGATCTTGAACATATCTGGCATAAAGACTGGGTTTTCGCTGGGCACACCTTCGAAATTCCAAAGACGGGTCAGTATTTCACCTTGCAAATTGGCGACTATCCAGTAGCTGTAGTGCGCGGCAAGGATGGAGAGGTTCGAGCCTTCCATAACGCCTGCCGCCATCGTGGCGCCAAGGTCTGCGAGCATGCGAGCGGCAAAGTGGCCAAGCTGGTCTGCCCGTACCACAAGTGGACGTTCGAGCTGGACGGCAACCTGATCTATGCAGGAAACATGGGGGCCGACTTCGATCGCTCGAACTATGGGCTGAAGACCGTTCATGTCGAGGTGGTACATACCTACATCTATGTTTGCGTCGCCGAGAGGGCGCCTGACTTCTCCAGCTTCCGCGCCGCCGTCACTCCGTTCATCGCGCCGCACTTCCTGGAAAACTGCAAGGTCGCCTTCGAGTCGAATCTCATCGAGAAGGGCAACTGGAAGCTGGTGTTCGAAAATAACCGAGAGTGCTACCACTGCGACGGCACCCACCCTGAGCTGCTCAACTCCTTTGTTGAGAACCTGTCGGTCGCAGGCGTCGGCGGTGATGACGATCCGGAGCTCGTGGCTCACTGGGATCGCTGCGAGGCTGCTGGCATGCCAAGCCGACTGAACATGGATCCGATGGGGCGCTTCCGTATGACGCGCATCCCGCTTTCCGCCGGCGCGGTCAGCTACACGATGGACGGCAAGCCTGCAGTGGCGGGTCGACTGGACAAGAGTGGTGAGCCGGACATCGGCGCACTGCTGTACTTCAACTACCCGTCGACCTGGAACCACTTCCTCGGCGACCACGCGTTGAGCTTCCGCGTTCTGCCGATCGGCCCGGGCGAAACCCTGGTGACCACCAAATGGCTGGTGCCGGAGTCTGCCGTCGAGGGTGTCGACTACGATCTGGATCGCCTCACCAAGGTTTGGTTGGCGACCAACGACCAGGATCGTCGCTTGGTTGAAGGTACCTTTGCGGGTGTATCTTCACCTGCCTACGAGCCAGGGCCTTTCTCCGAAAACGCTGAAAACGGTGTTTGCCAGTTTGACGACTGGTACTGCGCGACCATGCTGGAGCGTCTGGAGGGGCGTCCCCAGTTGAAATCGGTAGGCTAATCTACCTCTCCGCAACGGCGCCTTCGGGCGCCGTATTCATTTGCTCAACCGACAGGCCTAGACCTCGAGGTGACCGGGCCATTGGCTTCTGCACACCCGAGGCGACCACTCCATGGGCGCCATTGCTTTTATTGCCAACCGCCAGCGCATTTCGACTCGAAAGACGCTTGCCTGTAGCTGCTTCTTCCGGGGCTGGACTCTGCTGTAGTCGCGGAGCGGGGTTGGAGCAAAAGCACTGGTATGTTGTGATGATGGGGCTCTCGCTGCTAGCGAAACCCTATCATCCGTGGGCACTTGCTCGCGACTTCGGTGTGGACGATGCTGCGTTGCTACCCGTGCTCTGCGGGTACTGGTTGGCCAGGCACGATCATTAGGTTTCAGATTACCCAAGGTCTGGCCGAGATGCCCTGACCCTGGGTAAAAAACTCAAAGGCTGCTCACGCTGGCTGCGGCTCTGGAGTCGTTCAGCCACTTGTTGAATTCGTCCTGATGAGCGCTAATCCATTCCATGGCATGTCGAGTGATGTCCTTTTCCTTGCGTTCCCCCTCATGCATTTTGAAATTCTG
Organism: Pseudomonas sp. CC120222-01a; assembly: GCF_003097235.1. GTDB lineage: Bacteria > Pseudomonadota > Gammaproteobacteria > Pseudomonadales > Pseudomonadaceae > Aquipseudomonas. Next base: position 92,295 of record NZ_QEQQ01000003.1, read on the forward strand.
AGCACTTTCATCTGCAGCACTGATTTGCATCTCGGATAAAAACTTCAAGGCAGCGGGGTTTCTCTGAGCAAATTCTCGGTTCAGTACCGATTCAATCTTATCCTCTGGGTGATTCGACTTGTCATCTGCGGCCTGATTTTCAGCAGGGGGCAGATCGAGCCAGACCACATCCTTGTCTGCCACCAGGACGCTGGATAGCCACTGAGGAACCCACGTGAAGAATAATACTGGTTTGCCGTCGTTGTAGCGTGCCAGGGTGTCTGCCATTAATGCAAAGTACGAGCCCTGATTTACGTGCACCGTACTGCTCAAGGCATATGACTTCATGTGGTGATCAATGATCAACTCGCAGCCCCAGCCAGGGTTGCAGCCGGTCAGGTCGGCCTTTCCGTCGCCATCACTGTCGAAGAGTTTGGCTATTTCAGGTCGTTGCAGATCTGTGATGGATTGGATGTGGTAAGCATCAGCGGTCTTTTTATCGATTTGGTAGCCTTGCTTGACGTCAGGCATCACCACGCCGCCCTTGAGCATATCCCTGTCGCCACCAGCTTGCCGATAAAAGCTGTCATGCAGTCTCTCCCACAGGTGGACTGAAAAATCAGCATCGCCGTTCGCCAGTGCCACCATCATGACTGAGTATTCAGTTTCCTTGGGTTCCTGGACTTTGTACCCAAGCTGCCGAAGTCCTTCCATGGCGATTTCACCCCGAAACCGCTCCTCGGCAATCGATGAGAAAATGGGCGTAATCTTCACTCCATCGCCAGGCTTATCGGTAGAGCCAGATGCTGTAGTAGCCATCGAAACCAGAGCTAGGACCGCAGTGAAAGCGGAACCAATTAGCTTTTGGGGGGCACTGGAAATTATCATGGGTCGATCCCTTTTTATCTTTGTTGCCGGGTGGCTGCAGCTACCAGGATTTGCGGAAACTCAAAGGCCTCAGCCCGGTAGGCTGAGTTTTGCCATCCTGCCGCCATCCACTGTCCACACCTGACCCGTGACGAAGCCGGACTCCTCAGAGGCGAGCCAAGCCACGAGATTGGCAACCTCTTCGGGAGTACCTGTCCGGCCCACAGGATGGATTTTTCCAAGGCCCTGCTTGAACGCTTTGGGGTCAGGCATGCTTTCGATGAAGTCGATGTTTAGATCGGTGTCAATCCAACCGGGCGCAACCGCATTGCAGCGGATGCCCTCGTGGCTATGGTCGATCGCAATGGCCCGAGTCAGGCCATGCAGCCCCGCTTTCGAAGCGCAGTACGCCGCATGCTTCGGGTTTGACCCAAGTCCTTCAGTCGAACCGATATTGACGATCCGGCCCTGAGTTTGGCGTAGGTGCGGCAATGATGCTTTGATCAGCGCAAACGGGGTTGTCAGGTTGACGGTCAGGTTGCGTGTCCAATCCACCAAGGACATTTCCTCCGCCAACTGCTCCTGCATCATTCCTGCGTTGTTGACCAGAACATCAAGACGTCCCGCCAGTTGCATTACTGTGGCGATTGCATCATCTGCTGCCTCAGGCTCATTGAAGTCCACGCCAATGCACTCGAACTCGGTGTCCTGGCCTCGCTGGGCGGTGATCACTCGAGCACCTTCCTCGCGAAGTCTTTTGGCAATCGCTCGACCAATTCCGCTGCGCCCACCGGTGACCAACGCAACTTTGCTCTGAAATCTCGTCATGCTGTCCGCACCTTTTCTATCGCTAGTTGAGTTGATTACTCAACAGGTGTAGACAGCGTCTCGTAAGGTGCGCAAATGAGACAATAGACACCGAGGGAATTCAGTATTTCGCAAAACGAAGGGTGCCGATACAGCATTAACTGATGCCTGGGTGATTCCTCATGTAATCCGCCAGCGTATCAATGAAAGATCTCACCTTGGTCGACCCCAGATGTGTCTCGCGATGTACAATGTGAATGGGTTTAGGCTCTTCTTCAAAGTTAGCAAGCAGCACCTGCAGGCGTCCGCTAGTGACTTGATCAAGGACTTGATAATAATGAAATTGAGCTATGCCGAATCCTGCCTCGGCCGCAATCGCTGCCACGTCATTGCTGGTAGCTGTGAAGCGAGGTTTCAAGCGCAAGTCAGCAGACTCGAATCTCCAGAGGGCCCGGGGTGATGCATTGCTTGAGGCAATTACTGCATGCCTATGAAGGTCACCTGGATACTCTGGGGTTCCATGTACAGAAAGGTATGATGGCGATGCACAAAGCACCTTTCTAACAGACCCAACGCGCAATGCTTTCAATCCAGAATCGGGCAGTCGTCCGATACGTACTGCTACATCTATGCCCTCATCCATTAGATTGACCAACTGATCCTTGAAGAATGCTGACACATTGATTTTAGGATTTTTCTCCATGAAATTCAGGATAAAAGGCATTAGAAGACTTTTCCCGAGTATCGTGGGTGCGGTGATCGATAGATCCCCCGTGAGCTCAGAGTTAAAACCTACAATTGCTTCGTTCGCTTGTCGAAGACATTCTAAGATTGGTCGGCAATTATCGAGGTGGAAGTATCCCGCAGCAGTGAGGCGTAACTGACGCGTAGTTCGCTCCACCAGTTGTACGCCTAAATCACTTTCGAGGGCTGCCACTGCTCGCGTTACAGCAGCCGGGGAGATGTCTAGCGATCTTGCCGCTGCTGCAAAGCTGCCTTGTTCACCGACTGCGACGAAGACCTGCATGAGATGAAATTGATCCACAGCCCGGGTTAACCTATTAGCATTCAATTAGCAGTAGCCTACAGGGTGATCAGATGTACGTCGATAGCCCACCCGTCAACGACATAGGAGCTGAGCTTCATGCATTAACAGACCTGGGAGCCCGTCGTTGCAGTACTTGCAATAAACTACTACCGGGAAGCAATGGACGGGTTCAGTCTCATGGGGGAACCACTATGACTTGGGTAGCTCAAGCTTAACGCTGGCCCACTCCGGTGCTCGCCTTGCGATCCGTTCTAGGCATGCATCCATAGCGCGTCTTATAGCACTTGGCAAAGTAAGAGGCAGATTCGAAGCCGCACAGCACGCCGACTTCGGTCACGCTTTTACCGCTCTGTTGCAACAGTTGGCGAGCTTTGTCCAGGCGTAATTTCATGTAGAAACTGGTTGGATTGTCGTCCAGACATTCAGCAAAAAGTCTGGCCAAATGGCGGGTAGTGAGTCCTACCTGGGCGGCTATGCACGCTAACGATAATGGCGATTCGAGGTTCGACGTCATTTTTTCTATGGCGCGTCTCAGCTTAGGATTACCTATTGAGTAAGCGGGATTCGTGTGCGCTTTCTGGACGACATCGTTGGATCTGATCCGGCTGATCATGAACTGCTCGGCCACCCATCTGACCAGTCCAGGACCCTGATTAGCGTGAATCACTTCAAGCATCAGATCCATTGCCGCAGTGCTGCCAGAAGCAGAGATACGCTTTTCGTCCATGGCGTAAATTTTGTCACTGACGCTGAGGGAGGGGTAGCGTTCCCGGTAGGTTTCAGCCGCCTCCCAGTGCAGTGCCACCTGGTGCCCTTTCATCATTCCTGCTTCAGCAACAATAAATGCCGCCGTGTCGATCATACCGAATACAACCCCAGCCTGATCTTGCTTGACCAGCCACTGCTTTAGCTTCAGGTCATAGTTCATCAACGGTTCGTAAGCCGCCACGAGAAATAAAAGGTCATTGCGTGCGAGTTGATAAAGACCGCGATCGACAGCTAGTTCAATATCGTTGCAGGCTTTGACTGGCCTTCCGTCCAGACTAATCAGCGTCCAGCTGTAAAGGTCGCCTCCCTGGCGATTCGCTGAGCGCAAAGGCTCGATGATGGACGCGAAATCGATGAGTGAAAATCCTGGGATCAGCAACAGAACGATATGCTTTGCCATTTGAGCAACCTATTCTCACAAGCTGCCGCCCAGCTAGGATAGAAACACGGTTGAAGTAAATATACCCTACGTGGAGAGGGCGCCACGTAGGGCGATGAAAAGGCTTTCACGTAGGCTTCAGTTTACTGGGGAGCCGTCTGCTCGATTGACTCCTTCGAGCCAGCGTTCAACGTCCTCTGGGTGGGAATCCAGCCAACGATTCGCTGCTTTGGCAGGGTCCTCATGAGCGAGTAGCGGCTCCATCATGCGACTTTCATCATCGGCGGTGAAGCGCAGATTGTCCAAAAGCCGAGTAACATTCGGGCATTTCTCGGAAAATGCGGGGTCGACCACTGTCCACACGGTCGCTTTACCCTCGTCCTTGCCCATTGCGCCCTCACTTCCGCTTAAATACTTCATCTTGTAGTTGAAGTTCATTGGGTGAGGAGCCCATCCGAAAAACACAATAGGTTCATTCCGGCGAACTGCTCGGGTGACGGCAGAAAGCATGCCGCTCTCGCTGGACTCAACCAATTGAAAACCACCTAAACCGAACTGATTTTTAGTGATCATGGCCTTGATCATTGCGTTAGCACCAGCACCAGGTTCAATGCCGTAGATTTTTCCCTTCAGCTCGCTTTTGAAGCGAGCAATATCGGCGAATGTTTTCAGCCCCTTATCGTAGAGGTAATCGGGTACCGCCAAGGTCGCTCGCGCATCACTGAGACTAGGTTGCTCAAGGACTTTGATATGATTCGCCTGTATGAACGGAGTAATGTTGGCGGTCATAAGAGGGTTCCAGTACCCAAGAAAAAAATCGAGTCGTTGGTCTCGGATTCCCGCGTAGATGATTTGTTGTGAGGCATTGGTCACGTCCGCCTTGTACCCGAGCCGCTCGAGCAGCGCCTTAGTCAGCGAAGTGGTTGCGATGACGTCTGTCCAAGTGACGGCGCCCACTCTCAATGATTTACAGCTTTGATGTTCTTCGGCATGGCTATTTGCAGAGAGACCAATAACGATGGAGCATGCTGCCAGGACTCGAACTGGTGTAAATGACATCGCATATCCTCTATTCATCATTGTTGGATGGCCGATTATCGCTTGTATGAAAGATTGACGGCCCCTCGGCACTCGAGAAGAAATGCAAAAAGCAGGACCGTCCGTAGTCCTACCTCAAGAGCTTACTTACCCTTCCATACTGGATCGCGTTTCTCAGCAAAGGCCCGTGAGCCTTCAAGGTGATCTTCGCTACCGTAGAGAACATCTACCGTCTCTAGCTGGCGCTTGGTAATTTTGTTGAGGGTATCCTGGAACTTGGCCCCCTCGGCTTCGCGCACCACTTCTTTAATTGCCGCATACACCAAACTTGGACCACTATCCAGAAGTTTGGCTACCTCCCATGCACGAGCGGCGAGACGCTCGGCGGGAACTACTTCATTGACCAGCCCCCAGCGGTTCGCTTCAGCAGCGGTCAACCAGCGTCCAGTCAAGAGCATTTCCATCGCAATATGGTAGGGAATACGCTTGGGTAGCTTGATGGAGGCTGCATCGGCGACGGTCCCCGAGCGAATCTCGGGTAAAGCGAATGTCGCGTGCTCTGCGGCCAGAATGATGTCCGCAGAGATCGCGATTTCCAGCCCTCCACCACAGCAGATCCCGTTCACTGCGCAGATAATCGGCTTGTTGAGTCTTGGCAATTCTTGCATTCCGCCGAAGCCACCAACGCCGTAATCCCCATCCACTGCATCACCATCTGCTGCCGCCTTCAGATCCCAGCCAGGGCAGAAGAATTTCTCGCCTGAACCCGTAATGATCGCTACCCGCGCAGTTGGATCGTCTCTGAACTCCCGGAAGATGTTGCTCATGATCCTCGAGGTAGCGAGGTCTATGGCATTCGCCTTCGGACGATTGATCATCACTTCTACAATCCCGCCCTCTCGGCGGACACGAATCGGAGTGTCGGACATGGTTAAGATCTCCTGGTGTTGATAAGTGCGTCGACGGCGACGACACCCTTTCCGGACTCGAGTACCAGCAGCGGATTGATCTCGAACTCCTCCAACTGGGCCGAGTGCTTCACCGCGTAGTCGGCAACGCGTTTTACGGTTTCAATCAAGCTCTCAACGTCATAGGCCGACTGCCCGCGGAAGCCTTTGAGCAGCCGATAGACCGCCATTGATTGAAGGGTCCTGCGGATCTCATCCCGCTCCAGCGGAAGGATCAGTTGCTTGAATTCGCTAAGCAGTTCGACCAAAACCCCGCCAGCACCTAGGGTCAGGACCAGCCCGACGACTGGGTCTCGGTGGATGCCGATGATCATCTCGAGGTTTCTCTCGGTAATCATTTGCTCCACCAGATAGTTGCCATCGCCAATCCGCATTTTTCGAATAGCGATCTTGAGTGCATCAGCGGAGTTGATGTTGATCGCCACCGCTCCGGCTTCAGTTTTGTGAGCAACGCCTTGGGCTTTCAGAACGACTGGATAGCCAATGTCTTGCGCGACGTTCAGCGCTTGTTCTTCTGTCGACACGAGGCAACCTGCAGGGATGCGAATTTGCAGGCGCTCCAAGACTTTTTTGCCTTGGGCTTCCGTGAGGGCAAACGGCTGTGAGGCATCTGGGTGATTACCGATAATTTTGAAGCTGGAGTGCTGCCAGGCCACTCCGATCATGTGTGCAGCCTCGATGGCGGCCAGCGTCTCGTCTAGCCCGCTAAATGGCACGATCCCTAGAGATATCAACTCCTGGGCTATTGCCTCTGGCATGTTTTCCGCCATCGTTGCGGCAACGGCCAAGGGTGCGCCCGTTCTCTTCTTGGCCTCGATAACTGCATCCAGAGTGATACGCCAGTCAGCCGGACTACAGACGTCAGCGCGTGGAAAGTCCAAAATCAGGATGTTCAGGGCACATTTCCCGGACAGTACGACTTCGAAGGTATCGGCCATCTTGGAGAAGTTGTTCCACACGAAGGTATGGTAATCCAACGGGTTACTCAGTTTGACCAGCCCCCCCAGCACTTCTCGCAGGGAATTCCGTTGTTCGAGCGTCAGAGCAATAAAGTCGACGTTGCGTGATTCTGCCAAATCCGCAATCAGAGATGCCTCGCCTCCCGAGCAACTCATCGAGGAAATCCAGTTGGTTTCAAGCGCACCGTAGACATGAAGCAGCTTCAAGCTTTCCAGCAATTCTGGAATTGAATCTACGTGAGCAATACCCAGACGTTGAAGGAGGGCGGCAGACACCTGATGGTCCCCTGCAAGGGAGGCTGTGTGAGACAGCGTGGCTTGTTGGGCTGCATCAGACTTGCCCATTTTTAGCGCGACGATCGGCTTTTTCATTTCCCGAGCAAGGGCGGCGAGTTCTGCCAGGTCGACAACGTCGTCAAACCCTTCGATATGGAGCCCCAGCGCAGTCACGCGGGGGTCCAGCAAAACGGCCTTTGCAATGTCCGAAAGGCCAATTTGCGCCTGGTTGCCAACGGTAAGTGCATAGGCGATCGGAAGACCTCGCTGTTGCATGGTCAAGCTGATCGTAATGTTCGAGGATTGCGCGATAATCGCGACCCCCTTCTCACACTTGGCCAGCCCATGCTGGTCAGGCCACAACAGCGCGCCGTCCAAGATGTTGATAAAGCCATAACAGTTGGGGCCGAGGATCGGCATGTCGCCCGCGGCCGTCAGCAGATGCGTCTGCAACAACGCGCCGTCACCCACCTCCGCATCGGCTTCGGCAAATCCCGAGGCGTAGCAGACTGCCCCCCCGGCGCCAATTCGAGCGAGCTCTTCCACGATCGGAGCAGTGAGCAAGCGGTTTACCCCGACGAATACCGCGTCAGGTATGCCGGGGAGTTCAGCTACCGAGCGAAAACATGAGACACCGTTAACCTCGGTCTTACTGGGATGAACAGCCCACAACTCGCCTTTGAATCCAACCTTCTGACATTGTTCGATGACCCGGGCGGCTTCGGTGCCGCCGATCACGGCGATCGTCTGTGGCCGTAACAGTCTGGACAGAGATTTATGTTTCGACTCGCTCATCGGCATCCCCAAATTTGCGTCCATAGAATTGGCTGACCTGCTCGTGTCGGTACGCTTACAGAACATTCCGCTCAGCGAGATGTAGCGTCTGTACGCCGACAGGTTGGACTTCATGCTATGGGGGAGGGGAACGGCCCACTAAGATTCAGCAGACCAAAACTAAAACAAAACGGACATTGAGCGTTTGGTATTTGGACGTCACACGGCGCCGGAGCTGCCTTGACCTTAAACGGGTTGGGCCCCGCCAGCGATTACCGGAGTTACAGATGCTCCAATGGCTCACAGCGAGCGATCGCGCGTAGGCACTCTACCGAAATGTTTTCTATAGGCACGGCTGAGGCTTTCGCTGGCAGAGAATCCGCACATCAGGGCAATTTTCCCAACGCTCTCGTGCGAATTTCTCAAAAGGCTGCGCGCTCGATCGAGCCTCAGTTCTAGGTAGTAGGCCCGAGGCGACGTGCCCAGGTGACGCAGAAACAGGCGCCGTAGGTGCCAGTCGTCCCGTTCCAAGCGATCGGCGATAGCACTGATTGCCAGAGGAGCTTCAATGTTAGCGAGCATCATCTCAACCGCCTGTGCAAGCGTGCGGTCAATGCGGGGCAGTGACCAGTCACGGCCAAATGCGCCATCAGCCCGAGCAGATTGGAGAGGTTTGTAGTTGAGAACTTCCGCCACTCGCTTGGATAGTCTCTGAGTTGTGAAATGTCCTATTAGGGCCAGCGCCATGTCTATCGTCACCACGCCGCCGGCACTGGAGCAGCGAGTGCCCTGGAAGTCATAGAGACGATCAGAAAAGAAGCTTTCAGGGCGCCGTTCTTGAAACCCTGCCAATGCTTCATGATGGACCGCTGCCCGATGCCGCTCCAACAATCCGGCCTCCGCAAGCAGCAGTGCGCCTGTATCGACGCACCCCATGATGCAACCAGTACGTGCACGACGTCTGAGCCACTTGAGCACAGTAGGTGTGCTCATACGATCCGGCCCGTAGGAGGCGAGCACGATGACGGCATCGGTGACCGCTTCATCCAGTCCGCCATCGATCACTACCGAATGCCCGGAAGAGCTGCGGGGCGGCAGCCCATCGCTGCTCACGATCCTCCAGCAAAACACGGGCCGGAGGCTTTCCCGATTGGCAACTCGGAGTGGTTCAGTGATCAGGGACAACGACATCAAGGGAAAGCCCTCGCCAACGAGCAAGGTGATCGACTTCATGATTTTCGTCCGATGGAGTCATTAAAACGTGTTTTAGCGTCAGGCCCCTATCTTGGGGCCATTGATAAATTGGCCTCAAGCGAAAACACATCCAAGGGGGCCGACTGATGGATTTCAAGCTTACCCAAGAGCAGCAAATGCTCTTCGATACCGTGAGAAATTTTTGCGAGAAAGAGCTGATTCCTCACGAACATCTACTGGAACGAACCAACGAACTCCCACGCGAACTGGAACTCGAGATCCGTCATAAGGCAATGGCACTGGGCCTGCATGCTTGCAATTTCCCTGAGAGTGTCGGAGGGCTAGGGCTCGATTGTGTATCCTTCACCCTCGTGGAACGGGGCTTGTCACGGGCCTCCCTGGCTTTGGCAGAATGCGTACGACGGCCTTACAACATTCTTGCGGCCTGCGAGGGCGAACAGAGAAGCAACTTTCTCGAGCCAGTTATGCGGGGAGAGAAGCGTGAATGCATTGCGATGACCGAGCCTGATGCCGGGTCCGACCTCAAAGGCATGAAAACCCGAGCCGTGCGTGACGGTTCAGACTGGCTCATCAATGGCACCAAGCACTTTATTTCCAATGCCCGAATCAGTGACTTTGTCATTCTTTTCGCCGCCACCGGCGAGGAGCAAACCAGTCAGGGGGTACGCAAGCGGATCTCGTGTTTCTTAGTCGACCTGAACACGCCCGGGCTGCAGGTGGTGCCGGGCTACGAACACATGGGGCATCGTGGTTACTACAACGACATCCTCCATTTCGACAACGTCAGGGTGGGAAACTGGCAGATGCTGGGCGGGGAGGGGGAAGGTTTCGAAGTTGTCAATGAATGGCTGGGGCCCGGTAGGCTAACGGTGGCTGCGGTGTGCCAGGCCAGAGCTGAGCGCGCTTATGAGATCGCCGTCGACTACGCGGCACAACGTAAGCAATTTGGGCAGCCCATCGGCAAGTTTCAGGGCGTCAGCTTCCCACTTGCCGATATGGCGGTTGACATTCGCCTTGGCGATCTCCTGCTGATGAATACCGCGTGGCGGGTTGATCAGCACCCAACCACATCAGCCGAAGATTGTGCGATGGCCAAGCTGTGGTGCTCCGAAATGTTGGGGCGTGTGGCAGATCAGGCAATTCAGACGTGTGGGGGAATGGGCTTAATGGCTGACTTACCACTAGAGCGAATTTATCGGGATGCCCGGGTTGAGCGCATCTGGGAGGGCACCTCGGAAATTCAACGTCATATTATCAGTCGCCAGTTGATGCGACAGCGCGGTGCATGATTAGGCAGACCTTTAAGCGAAGGCCCGCGACTCAAACGGGCCTTTGCTTCAAAAAACATGCCCTTCATGGAGCTGATCTGTACACTTTACCGAATCCCGGCATCCACCTCGAGACTGATAACGGTGAAACTGGAAAACATCGATGTCGCTCTGCGACAAGACAGCTTTGGTTTCCGCCTCACGGAAACTTTCGAGCATAGGAAGCTGACCGTCAAATCGGTCAGTGCCGCGCTAGGGTTATCCCGTACTGCGGTTCATAAGTGGACCAAGGGTGGAGAAATAAGCTATGAAAACCTGCGCAGTCTCGCGAAGCTTCTGGACGTGAATTGGATATGGTTACGCTACGGTGATGAAGCCCTCTCGAGTGCGCAAGCGGCTGAGCCCATTGACCACCCAGTGACTAATCTTCGTCGTAGCTATATTGCTGAAATAATGCGCTCCGAGGAGTTAATGCGGTCAGCATTGGAGGCCACTGGTATTGTCGCTTGGGAATGGAATCTAGTTGCTGATGATTTGATCTTCTCTTCGAGCACGACCATGATTTTCGGAAGAGAGTTGAGCTCAATGGCCGATTTTCGGCAAAGCATCCCTGAAGCAGATCTTGCGACCATCGAGTGCATGTACGCCACAGGCATAGATTCCAATTCGGTTTTTGAGTATGCGCATCCGGTGCGCCAGCCTGACAAATCGGTACGATGGGTCAAGTCGTCCTCGAAAATTGTCCGCGATGCCAGCCGTAGACCGGTCAAGATTATCGGGGTTAGTAGGCGGGGCGAAGTGGCGGGTTGAATCCGGGGCGCCAGGGAGGCTTATGAAGGCCCTCAAGATTCTTGGCCAACCGGAATGCTGCTGAGGCCATCTTCGTAGTAATTTGACGATTTCCGCGCTCGTCCTCGCTCACACATCTACATCCGAAGAGGCTCATGCGAGGTCCTCCTACCTCAGAATTTGAAGAGGTAGCTGAGAATCAGCCGATTCTCGTCTGCGCTATCCGTGTAGGTCGAACGATACGTCGCATTGCGCCAGCGGATCGAGAAATCCTTGAGCGGCCCCGACTGCACAATGTAGGTGATGTCCGTCGAGCGCTCCCATTCAGTGCCGTCGTCGTTCGACCTGCGCAAATTGGCCGCTTTCCTTCCGGACACTTGTTCAGGATCGACTTGGTCCCCTCGGACATACCTGGCCGTAAACGTGAGCCCAGGAATCCCAAACGCGACAAAATCGAGGTCGTACCTGGCATGCCAGGCCCGCTCATTCTCCATGCCGAACGTGCTAACCAGCATTTCGCTGAACAAGTAGGTATCACTTCCAGCAAGGTATGGGTATGCCGAAGCACCATGGCTTTTCTGGTAACCGCCACTGATCGTGTGAGAGCCGATCTTGTACCCCAGATTGGTGCTTAGTGTTCTGTTATCCACATTTCCGGCGATTGATCTTCCTTCATCACTAGCATCGAAATAGCGGATCTCTGTAAATGCCTTCCCCGATCCGATCGTCAGGCTGTACTGCAGCCCCAGGTAACCTTTGCGGTAAATGTCATCGAGAGTGGAGTGGTGAGCGCTCAGGATGAGACTTGACCCGAGCTTGTAATCGAGTCCCAAGTAGTCCATGCCGTCGCTGCTTGCAGAACCAGAAAACGCTCCCGACATGGACGTAATGGTCATGTCTTCAAAGTTCGAGGAGTCGCGGGCTTTTACTTTTTCGATGCGGCCAACGTATGCAGTGAGGTTTTCAATGTCGCTTGATGACAGCAGCGCACCATTGAAGACCTGGGGAACGAGTCGACTATAATTAGCCGCCAGCAGCGGCAAGGTGGGCATAAGGGCACCAACCTTGAACTCGGTAGTCGAGATTTTCACTTTGGCGGTTGGGGCCAGGGTCGAAAAATCATCGGCTGCGCGTCCATCACCCTGTTTTGGCAGCAGGCCGGTACCCGTGCGATCAGGACTTGAGTCGAGCCTGATACCCAGCATGGCAACAGCATCCAGACCGAACCCCACAGCGCCTTCTGTATAGCCGCTCTGAGCCCGAAGAATGAAGCCTTGAGCCCATTCTTCACGCTTCGATTGGGCAGAGGTGTCGCTACGGAAGTCCCTGCTGAAATAGAAGTTTCTGGCGTCAAGTGTCGCCTTGCTGTCGCTCAGGAAGTCGGCTTGAGAAACGGCAGGAATGGTTAGCCCCAGAAGTGATGTGAAAAGCGTGCCAGAGTATGTTCTTGTCATTATTGTCTCCAGTTGCAGACACGGCAGAGCACAGCACGCGGCGCTCGGGCCTGCGTGCTGACCAGTTCGGATACAGTGATGGGTGCCCTGTCGGGCACCAAAGGCTCAGGCGATCTTGCGATCGTTCGGAATGCCCCAAAGAATCAGGGCGACACAGATGAAGCAGAAGGGGGCCAATGCCAGCATACCCATGTAGGTATTGCCGGTAAGGTCGTTGATGTAGCCGACCAGTAGCGGTGCCACCATGCCACTCAACTGCCCGACGGTGTTGATGGCCGCAATGCCGCCGGCAATGGCTAGCCCGGCGAAGGCTGTCTGAGGAATGGTCCAGAAGATTGGAATGGCGATGAAAACACCTGCCGTGGCGAGCACCAGGAAAGCGGTCAGCAGGTAGTGATTGCCATTGAAATAGCACGCCGCGAAATAGCCGATACCGCCCACTACCATGCATTGCCACAGGTACCGCTTACGTTCGCCACGTGCGTCCGAGCGACGGGTAACGAAGATCATGCCAATGGCCGCCACAAGGTAGGGCAGAGCGGTGAGAAAACCTACCGCCACTTGGTTCTCAACCCCGGAAGAGCTGATCAGATGTGGCATCCAGAAGTTCAGTCCGTAGCCCGTCAGTTTGACCATGAAGTAGATCGCCGAGAGGATGGCTACCTCGCGTGTCAGGATGACCTTGAGCAAGGAGGCATGGATCGGTTTCGAATCCTTCTTGTCGTCGTCCAGATTGCGCTGGAGCAGGTCTTTTTCCGGTTGGGTGAGCCACTTGGCCGATTGGATATCGCGATCCAGCTTGAACAACACAATGACGCCCAGCAACGCGCATGGCAGGCCCGACAGCACGAACAGCCAATGCCATCCAGCCAGCCCCAGGAAGCCGTTCATATACTCCAGGATGACACCGGAAACCGGTGCGCCCAGGACACCGGAAAGGGGTATGGAGAGGAACCAGATGCCGTTCATGCTGGCCAGGTTCTTTTTCGGGAACCAACAGGCAAGATAGAACAATAGCGCCGGGCCAAAGCCGGCCTCCATGACGCCAATCAGAAAACGCAAAAAGTAGAGGGTGTACTCGTTGTAGGCGAACACCAGGCAGGCGGTAGCGAGCCCCCAGGAAACCATGATCCTGCAGATCCAGCTGGGCGCTCCGTATTTCTTCAGGCCGAAGCTACTCGGAACCTCGAACATCACGTAGCCGAAAAAGAAAATGCTCGCAGCAAATCCATAGGCGGCGTCGCTCAAGCCCAGCTCAGCCTGCATCTGAGTCTTGGCGAAGCTGATGTTGATTCGGTCGAAGTAGGAAAACAGAAAGCAGACTACCGTCAGCGGCAATATACGCCAGGCAATACGACGATATAGCAGCAGCTCTTGCACATCCGAAGCAACGTGGGTTGCTCCCTGGGTCAGGGTGGCCATACGCATTCTCCATAGTTGTATTTGTCGGAGATGTAGTTGGCTGATGAGGTCATCATCAGCCGCCAATCAGGTATTCGAACTCACGGTCAGAAAAGGCAGATCCGAGAGCTTTACCGCAACTTCAGTTCACGCTTGCTTAGCACCACACCGTCCTCGTCCGCATAGAGCCAGTCGCCGGAACAGAGGTATGCGCCACCTACCGACAAAGTGGCTTCAATATGTCCCCCTTGTTGGTTCATCGATCGCTGGGGCCAGGCACCAACAGCCAGCACCGGCAGCGCGATGCCAGCCAATGCGGTGCAATCACGTACATTGCCGTTTACCCATACGCCGCCCCAGCCGTTACGCAAAGCCTGGGCGGCCAGGTTTTCACCCAGCAGTGCTCGCGGATCGCTACCGGCATCGATGACAAGGACTCTCCCGTAACCTGGCTGTGCAAGCAGATCGCGAAGCTCGGCGTTACAACCGCGGGCCTCCAAAGTCATGATTTGTCCGCCAAAACATCGGAGCTTGCTGAACCAGCGCCAGGCGCCATGCAGGATTTGCACGTCGCCAGAGGCGACAAGCCCGGCATGCAGATCGCACAGATCGGCAGTACCCATCATGCGGTTGCCATTCCAGAGCCCACGGCTTTTCGCAGTGTCTCAAAGCTGGCGAGCTTGCCAAGCAGGGCGCTCGCTACGACGGTGTAAGGGCTGGCAAGCCAAACCTGGCCTGGGCCGGAGCGCCCGGGGAAGTTGCGGTTGATAGCACTCACGGTGACCTGATCGGCCCGTGTCGATGACCCAGGGCCGCAATTCGCGCAAGCACCGCAACCCGGCATGATCAGCTCCACTCCGGCTTTCTCGAAGGTCTCAAGATAACCCTTCTGCTGGCAGTAATCCCGGACTGCTAGGGTACCGAACTGCAAGTACAGCTTGGTGTGCTCAGGAATCCTCAAGCCACGATCGATACCCCAGGCAAGTACCTCGTGGTAGTAATCGAAGTCTTCTCGCTTACCTGCAGTACAGGAACCACCGTAGGCGATGTCGATCGAAACCTCGCCCTCGAGATCGCTGATCGCCAGGCCATTTCCCGGATCACCAGGCGCAGCTACCAGCGGAGCGAGCACATTGCAGTCGATTCTGATCTGCTCTTTGTATTCAGCCCCAGGATCGCTGAAGAGCCAATCTTCCAGCTCGATCTCTACGCCGCGGCGCTCTCGGATAAAGTCCACCGCCTTCTGATCAGGGATGACAATGCCGGTAAAACCACCCAGCTCGGCGACCATATTGGTCAATGTTGCGCGTTCATCAATCGACAGCGCGGCTACAGCCTCGCCGGAATATTCGAACACTGCACCAATGGCCTGGCCCTGTCGGATTGGCTCGCTGCGCAGAAGCTCAAGGACGATATCCTTGGCCGTTACACCTGCGCGCAGCTTGCCCGTCAGCTCAACCTTGATAACCTCAGGCATACGGCAACGGATGAAGCCTGTAGCCCAACTGTTGGCGATATCGGTAGCACCAGCGCCAAATGCGAGGCAGCCCAGTGCACCGGAGTGCGGTGTATGCGAGTCGGTACCTACCACGACCTGGCCGGGCAGCGCGTATTGCTCGGTCAAGAGGGCATGGCAGATACCTTCCGATCCACTCTGCCCAACCAGTGCACCATGGGCACGAACTGGATAACGTCGAACAAATTCGTCGTGGGCCGATGCGAGTCCACCCACCGCTGCCAGTAGGTTGTCGCGTACATGAGGGAAACTCTGGTTGGCCAGGATCAGGTGATCCTGGAATGCAATGATCTCGCTGGGTCTCGCTAGCTCGAGCGCTTGGCCAAATGCACCGTGCATCAGGTGTGCGCACATGCCCGTGAAATAGTCATGGCTGAAACGCCAATCGGCGGACAGGAAAACACCGTCCCCTCGTGCCAGATCCCCTTGGGGAGCGACGCGTCGTCGTTCAATGATCTTCTCTACCAGCGTCATCGGGCGTCGGTTGGCAGCGAGCGGTTTGAACACCCTCTCGGGATTGCGAGGCAAGTGCTGCTTGCTGTAAGGCAACAGCCCGCCAGCGCGAATTACTTCCTGAGTAACTGCATCGCGACCGGCCAGGAACTCTTCGAGGGCGATCTCTTCGCCTGCACGAATGCGATCAATGAGTGAGAAATCGGTCGACGTGTAGATGCCGATATTGTCGCAGTTTTGCCGATAAATCCGCTCAAAGCTCTCAGCGATGATCAACCGAATGCCTGCGGATTTCTCGGCCAGTGGGCTGGACTCACGTGAAGAACCTTTCCCATACCGCTTGCCGGCCACGGTGATCTCGAAGCCGCCGTTCCTCACCGCATCGTTGCCGATCGGTAGTTTTTCTTCCGTCTTGAAGCCAACGTAGGGGTAAGCGCCCAGGCGCTCGTCATACGTCATCATGACGACGACGGGCGTAATTTCATCAGTGGAAATGTTATCGCGCAGTGGCAGTGCAGCCTTAAGGTCTAGGTCTTCACCTGCAATTTGACGTTGCACGACCTCGCTGTCGCAGGATAAAAAAAGGAACCGGCCAGAAAAGCGTATTTTTGTTGTCATGATCATCTCCTCAACGAGGATCATGATAGGAAGCTATGCCTCAGGCCTGCCGCGATAATTCTTCTTGGCTGCCACGATAAAAATTCCGGTTACCTATGCACACGACTTGGCGTTACGACCCGACCACCCTGAGGCTCTTCATCGCGACCTGCGAAGAGGGAAGCTTTGCGAAGGCAGCTGAACGTGAATGCATGGGCGCCTCCGCAGTCAGCAAGCGCATCGCCGAGCTCGAAGAAGCCGTCGGCTCACCGCTGTTGTACCGATTCAGTAAAGGGGTTCAGCCTACGCCAGCCGGTACATGCCTGTTGGAGCATGCACAGCGATTGCTGGCTGAGATGCTCAAGCTGAGTGCCGACCTTTCGCGTTTTACCAGTGGTGAACGAGGACATGTGAGGATTCACGCAAATCGCTCGAGCATCATCCAGTTCTTGCCTGATGACTTGAGCAGCTTCCTGTCTGCTCACCCGCACGTGGATGTCGAGCTTGAAGAGCGCACTAGCGAGCAGGTCGTTGAGAACATTCTGGGTAACCAGTGTGATCTTGGAATCGGCGCTGGCCTGGAGTCGGCTGTCCAGGTTGGGCTGACTGTCCAGGACTACCACGTCGATCGTCTGGCGTTGGTGGTGCGGGAAGATCATGCATTAGCCGAGCGGGTCAGCATCGAGTTCGCTGAAACCCTGGCCTATCGGCATATTGCCCTGCATCGCGACAGCCCTCTATACCAGACCCTGGATAAAGCGGCCAAGGCCCGGCAGGCGACGATCAATTATGGTGTGCATCTTCAAAGCTTTGATGCGGTCTGCAGGATGATTCAGGGCGGGCTAGGCATCGCTGTCATTCCTGATCGAGCGGTCTGCGAGTCGCCAGAAGGGCCAGCGCTCGTCAGAGTCCCTTTGAAGGATGCGTGGGCAAGCCGTCAGTTTCATGTAGTCGCCCACCCACGCGAAATGCGCAGCGCTACCACCCAAAGCTTCCTGGACTTCTTGCAGACACTCGTGTGAGTGCTGCTCAGTAGCGCAGGCAATTTTCTTACAAAGCTTAGAGCTCGTTGGCCGAAATCAGAAACTGCTGAAAGGCTGACGCCACTGCGCTCAGTTCCCCCGCCCGCCAGATAAGGCCGAGCTCCATCGGCGGAATCACATCCGTGATCGGGCGTGCCTCGATTTTTCGCCCCTCCAATGACCAAGGTCGATACAGCATGTCCGACAGGATAGTGACACCGAATCCGTGAGCGACAAGCCCACGCAACGCTTCCATCGAAGACGTGCGAAACGCAACCTTGGGTTCCAGTCCAACCGAACGCCAGTAGCGCAGGGCTGAGGTTTCACCTTCGTCAACCGTGGCCATGATGTAGGCATGGTCAGCGATGTCGGAAAGCGAGATGGCTTGCGCGCTCATCAAGGGATGCTCAGTGGCCAGCCACAACTGTCGGCGGGTGCGCATGAGCACATGCCGTTCGAATGGCTGGACGTTGCCAGCGTTGGAGATGATGGTGAGGCCTAAGTCCAGAGATGCGTCGACTATTCCTTGCTCGATAGCAGGGCGATCCATGTCCACCAGGTCAATCTCGACTTGGGGGTAGCTGCGCTTGAAGCGGGCGAGCAGGGCAGGCAAGTAGTAGCCCAGTACCGTGTAGGACGCACCTATACGAACGGTACCGTGAAGTGAGTGACTGAGAAACGACGGCTGACTGACTGCATCTTGCAGTGTGTCGAGTATATGGCGTGCGTGCTGATGAAACTTGTGCCCCTCAGCAGTCAATTTCACCCCATGAGGCTGGCGCTCAAATAGCTGAACCCCCAGCAGTGTTTCAAGCTGACTGACAGCTGTGGTAATCGCCGACTGGGAGACGTGAACCTTCATGGCTGCTTGCGAAAACTGGCCGTGCTCCGCCGCCGCCACAAAGTAACGCAACTGCCGCATGGATATGTCGATTCTTGGTGACATTAGTTTTTCAGATACCTGGTCGCTGTTTTTATAAATTTACGATACCGCGCGCGCTTCATAGACTCCAGCCAAAACCGGGCAGCGCCTCCTCGACACGACTGCATCGGATGACAAAAACTGGAGGATTTACCGTGAGCGCACCTGTTCCGTCGCTGGACGACAAATACACCCTGGATACCGGCAAAGTGTTGATGTCCGGTATTCAGGCGTTGGTTCGACTACCCATGATGCAGCGTCAGAAAGACCTGGCTGCCGGGTTGAACACTGCGGGCTTTGTCACTGGCTACCGCGGTTCACCTCTGGGTGGTTTTGACCAAGCGCTATGGAAGGCTCGGGATCACCTCAAATCCCAGCACATCAAGTTCCACCCTGGTTTGAACGAAGACCTGGCCGCCACGTCGGTGTGGGGTACGCAACAGGTCAATATGTTCGAGGGCGCAACCTACGACGGTGTCTTTGGCATCTGGTACGGTAAGGGCCCAGGGGTAGATCGTTGCGGGGATGTGTTCCGCCATGCCAATGCTGCCGGGACTTCGCGCTTTGGTGGTGTCCTTGCTATCGCCGGTGACGATCATGGTGCTCGATCCTCATCACTTCCTCACCAGACTGAGCACATCTTCAAAGCAGTGATGATGCCGGTACTGGCGCCGTCGGGTGTCCAGGAATATCTGGACTACGGTCTGCATGGGTTTGCCATGTCAAGGTATTCAGGCTGCTGGGTTGCCATGAAAGCGGTGGCTGATACCGTTGAAAGTGGTGCCGTTGTCGATGTCAGCCTGGCGCGTGTCAACCCGGTCATTCCAAACTTCCCGCTGCCAGATGGCGGGCTGAATATCCGATGGCCAGACCCGCCTCTGGCTCAAGAAAAGCGCTTGCTCGAACACAAGCTGTATGCAGCCGCCGCCTATGCACGGGCGAATGGCCTGGACAAGGTGGTAATGGATGCGAAGGGCGCGCGGATCGGAATCATCACTTCAGGAAAATCCTACCTCGACGTATGCCAGGCCCTGAAAATCCTGGGCATTGATCAAGCCCTGGCCGCACAGATTGGGTTACGGGTGTACAAGGTCGGCATGGTTTGGCCGCTCGATGCCGAGGGCGTAAGGCAGTTCGCCGAGGGGCTCGATGAGATCATCGTGATCGAGGAAAAGCGGCAAATGCTCGAGTACCAACTCAAGGAGGAACTCTATAACTGGCGCGAAGACGTGAGACCTCGCATCGTTGGGAAGTTTGACGACAAAGGCGAGTGGGCACGGCCGCATACGGACTGGCTCCTGCCAGCCACCAGCGACCTGACGCCTGCTCAGATTGCTCGTGCAATTGCCAAACGCATCGTTCAGCACAAACCCATGGGCGAATTGCAGGTAGCGCTGGCAGTGCTGGAGGCCCAGCTTTCAGCCCAACACAGTTTTGCGACTTTGATGGATCGTGTCCCGCATTACTGCTCCGGATGCCCGCATAACAGCTCCACAAAAGTGCCTAAAGGGAGTCGGGCGCTGGCAGGTATCGGCTGCCATTACATGGCTGCCTGGATTTACCCTGAAACCAAAACCTTTAGCCAAATGGGTGGGGAGGGCGTGGCCTGGATTGGTCAGGCGCCATTCACTGACACCAAGCATGTTTTCGCTAACCTCGGCGATGGCACCTACTTCCATTCCGGGCTTCTGGCCATCCGGGCCGCCGTTGCGGCGAATGTGCCGATTACCTACAAGATCCTCTACAACGATGCCGTGGCGATGACCGGTGGCCAGCCGGTTGATGGTGTCATCACCGTGCCGCAGATATCTCGCCAGCTTGCTGCTGAGGGTGTGAAAAAAATTGTCGTGGTGACCGAAGACACTCAGCGTTACGCCGATATTGATGATCTTGCAGTGGGCGTACCTGTCCTGCGTCGGGACAAAATGGATGAAGTCCAGCGTGAGCTACGGGAGTTCGAGGGCGTCTCCGCGATCATCTACGACCAGACCTGTGCTGCAGAGAAGCGCCGTCGGCGCAAGCGTGGAAAATTCGCCGACCCAGCCCGTCGTGTGTTCATCAACGAGGCAGTCTGCGAGGGTTGCGGCGACTGCAGCAGTAAATCCAACTGCATGTCGGTCACAAGTGTCGACACCGAATTTGGTAGCAAGCGCCAGATCGATCAGTCGTCGTGCAACAAAGACTTCACGTGCCTCGACGGCTTCTGTCCAAGCTTCGTGACGATCGAAGGCGGATCAATCAAGAAGCCCAAGGCTTTAGGTAGCGACATAGATGAGCAATGGGTGCTTCCTGAGCCGGTCGTTGCATCGCTCGACCAGCCATACAGCATACTAATTACCGGAGTAGGGGGTACGGGTGTAGTTACCATTGGAGCACTGCTCGGCATGGCGGCCTTTGTCGAAGGTAAAGGTGCACTCAGCTTGGACATGGCGGGTATGGCTCAAAAAGGGGGGGCGGTCTGGTCGCATGTTCGAATCGCATCAACGCAAGAAGATCTCCATGCTCCGCGCATTGCCGAGGGTGAGACGAGCCTGCTTTTAGGTTGTGATCTGGTGGTGAGCGCAAACGCAGAAACCTTGTCCAAACTGCGTCATGGAGTCACTCAGGTCATCATCAACACCGAAGAAAGTCTCACGAGCGCCTTTGTGCGCCGGTATGCAGCTCAAGCTGAGAGCGGTGACCTGACCAAGAACCCTGATCCGTCGTTCCGGACTGGAGAAATGACCTCCCAGATTTTGCAAGCAACGGGTCAGGACAATGCGTCGTTCCTGGCAGGGTCGAAGCTGGCTACTGCCTTGATGGGGGATTCGATCGCAACCAATACGTTCATGCTCGGTTATGCCTGTCAGAAAGGCTTGTTGCCTGTGAGCGAAGCCTCTCTGATGCAAGCCATCGAGCTGAATGGTACAGCCGTTACGTTCAACAAAGCGGCCTTCCTCTGGGGGCGACGCGCTGCGGTCGATCTCAGCCGAGTGGAAGCCAGCCTGAGCAACAATCCGACGCGCAAACCACGCAGTTCAACGCTGAGCGAAGTGATTCGTCACCGTGTAGAACAATTGACCCGGTACCAGAACAGGGCACTTGCTCGCCGGTACGAGATGCGGCTGAACAACTTTGCTCAAGTAGAGACTAGGTTGTTTGGCCAGGCAGGTACGCTGACCGAGGCGGTCGCGCGTTACTACTTCAAAGTACTGGCGATCAAGGATGAATACGAAGTTGCGCGGCTTTTCAGCGAACAGTCATTCGTGGCGCAGCTAGCCGAGAATTTTGAAGGCGATTACAAGGTTCGATTTCACCTTGCCCCGCCTGTGCTCAAAAAGCGTGGCGTCGGCGACACGCTCCGCAAATCGAGCTATGGCCCTTGGATGCTCAAAGGGTTCCGCCTGCTGGCGCGGATGAAATTCGTCAGGAATACCTGGCTTGACCCCTTTGCGTACACACATGAACGAAAAGTTGAAATGGGATGGTTGCGAGAGTATGAGCTGTTGATGGATGAGCTGCTGGCTGGGCTTACCGCCAATAACCGTGAGTTGGCGGTGGACATTGCATCCATTCCGGATGCCGTGCGAGGCTACGGTTCTGTCAAAGATCGCTACCTTGCCAGCGCCAGGCACAACCTCAATCAGCTGCTGCAGCAATGGCGAGGGGAAAGCAACCAATTCCACGATGCGAGCCAAAAAAACAGTCGGATATCTGCGGTTCTGCTCTAAGTAGTGGGCACTTTACCCTGGATCACCTCGAAGGTGATCTAGACTATGGCTGGTCGGGAGTTGCAATCCGAGATAATGCAGCCGCGACAGCGGTGCCCCTAAGTGCCGCTTTTGCTTTGGACAGGCAGCGGAGTGATGGCTCACCTTCGTTCCTATGGAGACCTAATGAACGTGAGCAAATGGTTCAAATCCGCACTCCGGAGCAACCTTTTGAGGGCCTTCAAAACTCTAGGCCAACCCGAACTCTGCTGAAACTGCCCAACATCAACTTGCAACTCGTCACATCCCGTCATATTCGCAAGCTATTATCTGCTCGCCGGTGATTGAGCTGCCGCTGCGCTGCGCTATCGTGAAGGCACCCCACCTATATGGCTAAAGTCGTAGGAGGGCGGCATGCGAATTCGCGGTGATGTTTTTTGAACTGGGCAGACCCCACCCTTCACCACAGGTCTCACGATGAGACGCTGGACGACGGCACGACCATGGATATACAGGTGCGACTGTCGCGCACGGGCAATACCCAATTGTTTATCGGGGTATATGCCGGGACGGGCATGGCGCTTCATAAAGAAGCCTTCGACTCGCGGCCTGGTGAACCGATGACTAGGTCGTTGGCCTGGGGTGTGGGACGAGCACTATGCCTTGCAACCAATCAGCAACCTGCTGAACGGCAGGTCGCGTAAGGCTCGGGTGGAAGAGGTGGTGGCGGCAACCTAATGGCCGTTACCCAGATGATTCCAGTCGCTATACGCCGACTTCAGAACGTGTGGGAGGCGGGGAAGCTCACGTCTGATCTCGCTCAATGCTTCAGGACTTCGAATCCACTCCGTCAGCCAGGCGATCAGCATCGGTCGAGTAGTGGGGCAGGGTGCTACTTGCCGTTCAAGCTCGTCGGCTACCCGGGTAATGAGCTCTAAGTGCGCGTCAAGCTCTGTAATCTGGTTTGCCATGGACATCGACCTCTCTCAGTTTTTGGCGTGAGCTTGCCCCGCTGACCTCTGCGCCGATTTCAGCAAGCGTCCTCTGCCGGCGCCCCACAACATGGCGCGTACAGTCGTCTCACCGGGCCGTTTTGCATAAGCCTCTCCAATCCGAGCCAAGCCTGAGCGTCCATAAATCCCAGTGAACAACTGCGCGTCCCCGGTACGCGAAAGCCTGACCTGTACATCCAGTCGTGCCCCGTCCGCGAGCACCTCCTCATGAGAATGGTGTTTCAGGCTCGGATCAGCCCATGCCTAAAATACTGCTCCGCGATGTCGCATCCTTGCCTCCTGATTTATATCTCCATCAGGACAGCCTAGCCCGCTTCGTCAGTACCAAGGCCTTCAATCATCTCGAGACATTTCACGGCCAGTCCGCTACCAGTCCCCTTGATGCTTTTACAAGGTAGGACTAATACTAAAGGACTGCTAAGAAGAGGGATGGTCATGCAGACACGCTTCGTTGTAATCCCAGCTGTGCCACAAGAGATAGAGCAATTCCCTCGCCGTATAGGTGTCCCAGCGGCCATTGGAGCTGGCTACGACCTCTACGATACGCATGGCAAAACACGACTGGCCTTGAACTACCCCACTAGGGCGGAGGCGGAGTTCGACTGTGCGAGTCGAAATAGCCAGGAAGGAGCGGCTGGAAGTTGCATGCTGGTTCATCGTTGAGGGCGCTGCTTTCACGTTCTTTGCCGAAAATGAGCATGAGTAACCTGGCGATGAAACAGTTGAGGGCCTGGCTTGGAATGTCAACCCAAGCTTGAGGCTAGAGGTAGTGGGTTTTCTCAGCGGTGATGTAGTGAAGAGGCAAACCTGCAAGGTAGGTTAATTTCCGATTCTACAAACTTCGATCTGGTAACCCATCGCACCTAGCCGCTGAGCGAATTGTCTGAAGTTTACTTTCGAGAAGAAGGGCATGTGCAACGCAGCGTTGGGTTGCATGATCGCGAAGACGATCTTGTTGCGCGGTTGGGTTGCAGGGTTGAAGGCAAACTGGAAATCGCCGAGCTCTGCTAGATGTGCGTTTACCTGAGTCACGACATCGGCAGTATTGATCAGGGCTTCAGCGGACACGTAAGCCTGAGAGAAAAGGTGGCTCAGCACGCTCGACGATGAGTACTTTTTGACGTGGATGATGTGGTTATCGGGTGTGAGTAGATCGCAAAATTCGAATGGGCCGCCTGCACCTGTCAGCCTCACCAGCTTCTGATCGAGCAGGTAGAAGTTCACGTTGTCAGCGATGCGCCTGAGGTACGTGCCTTCGTGGTCGATGCCATAGGGGGGAAAAACCAGATCGCATGGCACTGCGGCGTCAAAAAAGCGATTCACTTGTTCGGTGTAGTCCCGGTCAATTTGGTACCAATCACCTTCGCTGAGAAGGTAGATTTTTTCTTCGTGTTCGATCTCCGCCTCAAGACACATGTAAAGAGGCCAGGTGGTTAATCGCTGCTCGTCGGTGCCATAGAGGTAGATGCGCTCGGACTCCAGTTCTGGGCGAGTGATTGTTCCCAACAAATGCTTTGCGAGTAACGCTTGCCGAAGATCTAGATCGAATGCGATCGCCGGGCCATTGCGTGATCCGGCACGATGTTTCACATAACCGAAACCGCTGATATCGTTCCCTAGCATTTCGGGTGGAGCCGCACGAATTCGGTCGAACTGCTCAGCGTTGATCGCCGCTACCAAAGCAACATCCAGTTGGTGCATCAGGGCGGAATCGCGCACCGGGACGATGAAGTCCATCCAAGGGTATTTTTCCTTGCAGTGTTCGTCCTCATAAGCCGTTAACAGTCGAAGCGCGATTTCGGGAAACTCTTCTAGTCTCACGTCGGAATGCAATGCCAAGGAGTCCGAGCCGCTGACGTAGTCACCTTCGTCTTGGTCATTCTCCACAATGCCGGTTAGCGACTTCAGGATCTCCGAGTCGAACTTGAAATCGAACTCGGATATTGACAACAGCTTGGACGACTGAGCCTTCGAACGCAGCGGTGTGCGGTCGATGTTGGACTTTTCAACGGACTTGATCAGCAGTGGGTCAGTCAAGCTGAGCGCCGTGCGTAGACCAAAATAGCGTTCAATCGCCAGTGGATCGATCAGGTGCCTGGCATGTCCGAAAGTGAAGCAAAAGACCCTGCCATTCACAGCCATGACGAGCAGGGCTTTGAGGGATCTCCCAGTTAGATCGAGAGCAGACACCTCTGGGACATCACCAAATAGCTGCGTCCACTTGGGATGAGAAGAGTTTTTCTGATGATAGAAAAGGCACTCTGCATCGCCCAGCATGAACGCGATAGGTTGAAGGTTGACCTCATTGGAAAGCGCGTCTCGGGGGGCTCGCCCTTCCTTGAGCAGGAATACGTTGATTGTGATCTTCACACGTCACTCCCTGACCTCGCGTTGATGTTAAATTGGCATCTACCCTTCATTTCGTCAAGTAAGCCTCCAGTCGCTGGGAGCATACCGGAGACCGGCTTATCCAGGCTGAGATCCTGGGGCAATGCAATGTCGCTGATGCTCAGTCGCGCTTGAGAGGATTTTGATCCGTGGTCTGCCTGATTTGAGCCAGGCTGAACAGCGGCACGATCTTTAGCGTGTTGCTGATAGGATCGTGAATGGCTTGCTTGAATGCGAACTCGTCACGATCATGGGTTTCGCAGAGCTCGATGATCTTGTTCACAATTGCCAAGATATCCTCAAACTCAGTCTTGAGACCGAAGCAAATTCCCTTGAGGGCGGAGAACTCATATTTGAGTTGTCGGTGCTCTGCCTTTGATGCATCCATCATAGAGGGGTTGTAAACAATCCTATATTCGTTCTCTTGTGCCCAGTCTTTCCATTTTCGAGCAAGTCGAGTGTCCAAATCATTCCAGTATTTATCTCGGGATTGGTCTGAGCCATAACCTCGTGAGGTCGTGCTTCTGTTTTTATGCCCGTCTTCAAGCCAATAAGCATCAAGCTGGCTTCTGGTCATGAGGGAAAGGCATTCAAAGAAGTTCAGCTCCAATGGTTTATCGTTGTAGTCGACCTTCTGTAGCTTTGCACGCCATGGCCTAGTACCCCAGCCTTCCTGCTCCTCCCATGGGACGGTGAGCATCAAGCACCGGTCTAGGTCATCGTTAGGAATGGTGTCAAAAATCAAGCAAGCTCCACGGTGGTTATCCCCGTAGGAGCCCCAGATCGCCGAATTAGTGCAGGAGGACATGAAGCATGCAACATACCATGGGGAATGGGTAAGGCCCGGCAATGAATCTATATAGTGGCTGGGGAAATTTGATGCGGGTGTGATAGGTAGCTTGCTTTGGGTTCTTGCGTAGGCAACAGTAAATGCTGATGCTCGAAGAAGGACGCTAAGCGAAAGGAAATGCGCCTCCGTTTCTATGTCGGGACTTTTATTTTGGTTGGCGTGAACTTGGACGTTCAACAATGCATCTGAGAGGGCTGTGTTGCCATCCCACAGGTTGGTCGCCTCTTCCAGCATTTTGTACTTAAGAAAGGTTTTGGTTATTTCGTCAAGCACAATCGGGTTTATCACCATGAGCAGGGCGTGCAGCTCAGCTTTGGAAACCCTTCTCTCTGAAGAAGCGAGTTCGCTAATATGGGCTTGTATTCGCTCGTTGGTAATTACGAGCTCTGCAGCTTCATTATAAATTGCCCGCATTTTCGGAGCGATATGAGATGGTGCTGGTACAATTGGCAAGTTTTCGATTTCTAGCATTTTCATGGCTAGATTGTCAGCTAGGCTCCAAGTGTAATGTTTGATGAGATTCGCCCAGATGATTGTGTCGCCAGACCAATGGAACTTGGTATAGCCTTCGAAGGGGTCGTTTAAGCTTTCTGGTGACGGGAAGAAGATGTAGTTTCCTTCCAGTTCGCCGATTTTGGCAGGTTTAGCGGGTTTGATACATGAGCCGTCATCCCCCAGTACCTCCGGGGTACCCGGCTCTCCGAGCAGGCGATGGATGGGGCGAAAACGATAAAATTCCGTTGGGTTTTCTGCAGTCATCAGTTCATCCTTTTTATGCTAAAAAGACTATGGTTTTGTAGTGAAATACATAGATTGCATGATGGCATTTTGACGGTCTGATGACTAGCATTACGACCTGGAAATTGATCGCGGAAGGACGATTAAACGCCGTCCTTCCGGGTGCTGACCAGCTGAAAGTGTTTAGGCCTTGTCCAGTCGGCGCCAGGTTCGACTGCCTTCGGTAACTAACACTGCACTCTTGCGGCCCGTGACCTTGATCGCCGCGTCAGCAAGATCGAGGATTTCGGTACGAGTGGCAGTACGAATAATATTGTATTCGCCAGGGGGGAGTTCGAATATTGCATCATTACCTTCAATGGTTTTTTCGAAACCTCGCTTTTCCATTTCGGAATGCAAGGTCTCATAGTGATGCTCGCGCGCGTCGTGAAGCTCCACTCTAACAGTAAAATTCGCCATTAGAATCGCAATCCTGAATAATGTAGGGGGGATAATTGAAGCAGAGTTATGCCCAGCTTTTATGACCTGAGGGTCTTCCAAGCTGATTTGCGGCCTTAGTACTCTGGAAGGCTACCGAGGTTATCTCGCTTCGTGCTGTTTCGATCTGTAGACAAATAGGTCTCGTCAATTACGTGCACGTCTGCTCCTTTTACGTACTTGCCTTCGGCGTTCTTCATCCAAGTTGCAAAGCTTGCTTTTTTCATGCGGATCAAGTCCGCTACGAAGCCTCGGGGTACATGGTGGATAGTGCCGAATTTGGCAGGTAAGTCCTCGCTAACCTCTACTTGGACAATGTGCTGCCGGTGCGCATCGTACTTCACTCGGGTGATACAGAAGTCTGGCATCTGCGTTCCTTGGTGGCCACCTCATGGCAAGGTGCGTTTATACATGAGGGCGAGTCATGGCAGTTCAATGGCATTTCTAGAAAAAATTCGGGTCACAGGCGCGGCGCTGTTCCAGACATCTGGTAGGCGCTTTCAGTATTGGCTTCCCTAAGAGAGCGCTTAGATAGCCAAGGTACTGATTACAGCCTGCGCATGAAGCCGGGAAAAATGGCTCCTGTCTTGGCGTGGCGCAAGGATTTCAAACAGCGCTCTTTCTAGGTACAGCAGGGCAGGTCAGCGAGATAGCTCTACCTGAGGAGAGAACATCGTGAACCTGGAGCAGGTGAGCCGCTCAAGGAACATCATGAGTTCACATGCAGCGGCAACAGCTGCCTCTGGCTGGTTGTCAGCAATGGCGATGAGTGTTTTGGCATGGCACCTGGCACCCTCCTCATAGGCCTTGTTCTGCTGGATGTGCTGGTACCAGAACCGCCTGGACTGGGCATGGCTGGCCGTCATCATCGCTGTCAGCATGCTGTTGTGGGCCGCATCCACCTCTTTGATGTGAATCTGGCGATTCACCTTCAGGTAGGTCGCTGTATCTCCGTCCTCAGCTGCCTTGAGTATTTGGGACGCGAGCTCCCTCAGCACGGCTCGCTCTTCGTCGGTCGCGCGCTGACTGGCACATTTGACCATCAGCTCCTCCAGAGGGCGGCGTACTTCGAGTAGCTCCAGCTGCTGATGAATGTCCGTACCGCAGACCAGCGTGCCGCAACGCGGCTGCATTTCCACGAAGCCGATTTGCCGGAGCCTTTGGAGGGCTTCGCGGATGGGCGTTCTTCCCATGTTGAGTTCTGCACTCAACTGCTGCTCCGACACCATCGTGTTTGGAGGCAGTCACGCTCGCGCTCTGATGGAGCTCAATGAGTTGCTGAGTGCTTGTCCAGTCGATGCGCGTAAGAGAGGATCATTTCCCAGGCGAAAGAGCGGGCATAGCTGTATTCCTCAGGGGTTGGCTCTCTCAATGGGCCCTTTGTCAGTCCTCGATGTCGACTGACGGTGGAAGGGTCATTGCATACGGCATGGAACTTCCCGACCTTGGACTTCTCGATGCCGAGTTCGTTGGTCAGCATCGGCGGCTTCCCGAACCTGGTCTGTAGGGCTTCCAGGATCTCGTAGAGATGGGTGAACTCGGATTTTGGATCGCGTTTTGATGCGCTGTTGCTTGCTAGCAACCGGCTGAGCAATTCGTCATCTCCGTATTTCGATAGCAGCTCTGCCTCGGAGTGAAGTCGATCCTGGCGCTCTTGAGCCGAGTCTTGGATCAGCACGCCATTCCGGTAAATTTGGATTTCCAGGCTGTCTCTGATACGGACGCTGGCGAAGTCTGACTGCAGGTGGATTTCGCGTGGTCGACCATCCTGATGGGTGATGGTGAGCGTTGGGCTAGGATCGATAAGCAGCGGATCCACGCTCGCGTACTCGTAGGGGGCCAGGCGTGCTTTGATCGTTCTCAATAACTTCTCTGAAGTGGTGCTATCGGCCTGGTAGATACCTGCATCCAGTTCCGCCCGTACCACCCCATCCTGAATCACCATGACTGCTCCATGAGCTTCAATGGTCTGGCCTTCTGCGAGAAGATCTGCTGGTTGATAACGCCATTCCAGTGTTGCGGTACTAGCGGTCATAGTCGGGCCCGAGATGAATTCTGCCCCATCATACCTTCGGAAATGGGCATGGTTGCTCATGCATCTTAAGGATCATCACCCTGGTCACTTAAGAGGGTGTCAGATCCACCATCCAGCGTCCGCTACAAGGTGGCGACGTATCGTGAGCGATCTAATCCTGGCGCGTTGCTATCATGAGATGTGCAGCGACAACTTTGTGGCTTTGGGGCTTATACAGCGAGCCCCGCCAAGGTATGCAAAGGTTGAGCATGAGCCTGGGGAGGCATGGATGGCATCTGCGGCGCACGACTATCAGCATTTCTTGCGTTGGCTTCATGAGCCAGCGACTGCCGCATCGGGTGACGCGCGGCGAATGGGCAATTTGGTTCTGCAGCACTTCGAATCAATCAGCGCAACATCCCGCAATCGTAGTCAGCGAGCCATTCGTATCGTTGAGCTTGCCCGGGGCAAGTTTGCCCAGACCAGCCACGAATTACCCTGGTTGAATGCCATCGCGGCTGGGGATGGTTGGAGCTGGCGTAGCCTTTCCGAGCTGACGATTGGGCCATTTCGAGGATTTCGACACCCTGAGACATTCGACCTCACCAAGCGTCTGATTCTCTTCTATGGCCCCAACGGCAGCGGAAAAACCAGCCTCTGTGAAGCGTTGGAGTACGCGTTGCTGGGGGCGGTGGACGAGGGGGCCCAGAAGCGTATCGATGCCGGTCAGTACCTGCGCAATATCCATGAGAATCGGTTTGTTGCTCCCCAGCTTCGAGGGATTAACTTGGCCGGCCAGTCCATGGCTATCGAGGCTGACGCAGACGCGTACAGGTTCTGCTTCATCGAGAAAAATCGAATCGACTCGTTTTCAAGGATTGCAGCCAAGCCTGCCGGGCAGAAGACCGAGCTCATCGCGGCGTTGTTTGGTATGGATCATTACAACGAGTTCGTGGGTCAGTTCAACGAGGCGCTCACCGAGCAACTCAACCTAGTTCCACTAAAAGGCCAGGAGCTGAATCTTCGGCTAAACTCGATTGCCAATGACATGGGGGTCGTGGCTGGCGAGGTCATGGCAGGGGCTGAATTCCAGCGGGTAGAAGAAGTCTTCGCACAGCAATTCGCGGCTGGCATGACTTACGGGCAGCTCCAGCAGGCCGTGGGCTTGTTGGGGGTTCCGGGAAGACTCCAAGAGCTGGAGCTTGCACTTAACCAGCCGCCACCCTTGCTCTACGGTGTTAGCTCACAAAACCTAGCGGCTGCCTACCAGCGAGCTGATGAGGCTCACAATCAAGTGGAAGAGCTGTCGCAACAACTTGCGCAGCAACATAGCGATGTTGATTACCAGGCGCTGTTCAATGCCGTTCAGCGTTTGCAGGCAGCTTCCCCAGATCGTTGTCCGGCCTGCGATACACCCCTTCAAGGGGTTCCACATACCGTAGTAAACCCTTACCAAAAGGCAGCTCAGGGCCTTGAGCGG
Source organism: Pseudomonas sp. CC120222-01a (assembly GCF_003097235.1). Classification (GTDB taxonomy): domain Bacteria; phylum Pseudomonadota; class Gammaproteobacteria; order Pseudomonadales; family Pseudomonadaceae; genus Aquipseudomonas. Next base: position 123,444 of record NZ_QEQQ01000003.1, read on the forward strand.
TTGCGTGAGCTGACGGCGTTGCAGCAGAGATACCACACAGCCATAGGGCACCGCAGAGCCGCTTCCGATGCGCTCAGTGCCTATCTGGCTCACTTTGCTCAACGTGCGACCCCCAAGACTGAGCGCGAGAATATGGTGTCTCGGTACCTGGCCGCACCTGGTGTGCTCGCAGATACGGCATGGTGGCGCCTAGGCTACATCCAAGTTGAGGGCGCACCATCACTTGCACAGCAAGCTGTCGATTGGGCGGCAGTGTTGGAGCAGGAGGATGCTGCTACACAGCAGAACCTTGCGCACAGGCAGTCTCTCGTTGCTGAGCGCGATCGACTGAACGGCGCTCGAATAGCACTGGCCGAGCATGCTGCCAGGAGGCAGCAAGCCCAGGTACTTGTCGAAGCCGCAAGGCAGCGCATCGGTGAGTTCGAAGTGCAGAACGCCGAGCTGATCGCAGCGGCTGCTGCTGAGCGTGACCTGATTGCTGCTGAGTCGCGAATCCAAGTGGCTTATGCCGAGTTCCTGGCCCTGTTGCGAAGGCACCGATCCGAGCGGCCCGGTACGCTGATGGCAGGATTGAATGCACAGGCTTTGGAGCTTTATAACGAGTTCAACGTACGCGATGCGGAAGAGGACAAGCTCGCCGAACTGCATCTGCCGTTAACCGGTGAAGGTCGTATAGAGCTGTGTTTCCGTGGGGCGCCAGGGCGCCGCGTCGACGCTCTCCAAGTGCTGAGCGAGGGGCATGTTCGATGCCTGGGGCTCGCGATTCTGCTGGCCAAGGCATCGAGCATTCAGGCGCCTGCAGTCATCTTTGACGATGCTATCAATGCGATCGACCACGAGCACCGTCAAGGGATTCGGGAGGCGTTGTTCCAGAGCGAGCGGTTCGCGAATACCCAGATCATTGTCACATGCCACAGCAACGAGTTCATCAAGGACATCCAGAACCACGTTGAGCAGAACCAATGGTTGGTCTATGCCTTCATGCATCACCAGGGGAATTATCACCCCAGGGTTATCCGCAACGTTCCGCCTCAGGCGTACCTTGCGTTGGCCAGATCCGCTGTCGATCGTGGTGATCATCGGGCGGCATTGCAGTTCTCCCGGCAGGCACTGGAAATGCTCACTTCAAGGATCTGGAAGTGGTTGGGAAAATGCAGCCAGGGGGTACTGACCGTCCAGCTAGCAAGGGACGGAGACCAGCCAGGCCTGAGCAACCTGTGCGCATCTATATGCTCAAAGCTGCGAGGGGCCAACACCTTCGAGCATGTCGATAAACAGCCGCTGATCGATGCACTGGTTCAGATTCTCGGTATCGGTGAGCAAACGTTGGTGTGGATGTACCTGAACAAAGGCACCCACGAAGAAGCTGACCGAGAGGACTTTGATGCAGGTGTGGTTGAGCATGTGGTTGAACTGTTGGAGGGCATCAACACCTTGCGCCTGCGAGGGCCTTGATGTTGCCTCAACGCCGTTGGAGTAAGCGTTCGCGGTCAGCCAATCACCCCATTAATGCAGGGTCATGAATTTGCACTTGGTCATTCCATAAGACTGCGAAGGTTTGACAGGGAAGATGATCCGCTCTCTTGAGATCAAGTTGAAAGTGTGGGATCTGACTCATCACGATTATAGCTGCAGGAAAGCTCATGTTGGCCGATACCGGTGATCGAGCGGCCAGGGTGTATAGTGCCAGCTGCCTAGCCTTGTTCAAGGTCAATTAGAATGAGCGATAGGTGTATCAATGAGGTGCATCCGCGCAGGGGGATATTTAGCCGCTGCGGAGTTTGTGGGAAATTGAGGTGATCACAGTATGATGGAATATCTAAAGCGTTCGGTTAATGGTGATGCAGGGGAGTATCTAGCTGCGCACCGGTTTACCAGGGTACTGGGGTGGCCCTACCGGATGCTGGACGTAGATCTGGGCGTGGACGGGGAGATCGAAATACTTGATGCGAACGGTACTTCGACGTCGGACATCATCAAGGTTCAGGTGAAGACCTTTGAGTCAATATCCAGTGAAGAGTCGAAGGGCATTTATGTAACTGATAAGCATATTAAGTACTGGAAAAGATTCTGCCTGCCGATCATCATGGTGTGCGTTGATCTGAGCAAGGGCAAAGTTTACTGGAAGGCTGTGACGGCAACCGAGTGCTATCAAAGTGGTGGGGCCTCGCAGGTTGTTTCAATTGACTTACAGGCTGATGAGCTGACGCCAGGGTGTGCTGCACGGCTGAAAGAGCTGGTTTCTCCCGCCGATTCAAAGAATATTGAATCGGTGCTGGACTCCATGCGCCGTCTATGTGGCTCTATCAGAAATCAGAATGATGAGTGCGTAGATGATGAACAGCTGATTCGCGTCCAGAACCTGGTAGATAAGTTCGAGTCTGAGGCCCGGAAGTTTGATGAGCTCGCACACCATTTCCCTTGGCGTTGCGGGGTGCTCACTCGCCGGGAGGTCGAGTTGATGCGCTTTGTAGTTACCCAGGTGGATAACAAAGTGGGTGTGAGCTACAACAATACCGTCGAAGGGATGTGAGCTTTTCTGCGATTTTAAGTGGCTCTATAGAGGGTAGTACGTTTTAGCGGAGTCTGAATCCGTGGTGACGGCCCACAAAAGCCAAGGGGTGGATAGTCCAGCACCGCCCCAAACGGTTTACCTTCTACCGTTTGGGGTGGTTCCACTAACGTGTTTCGCTACCGGAACTAGGAGATTGATTTCAAGGGTACGTACAGATGACTGTCGTAGCTGCCGCCGACCTGAATCACGTGGGTTCCAGCATTTCTCGGTGTGAACACCTGTTGCTGATCGCTCACCCACTTTGGCGCTAGCAGTTTTGGGTCTCCAAGTGTTTGCATCGGAACTTTGTTCACTTGGGTAGTACGTGTACTGATATTTTGGGATTGTAATTTTGGCCGTTCCAAGCGGCGGGGCGCTGCCTGTGTCTACATAGGGCTCAATGGTGACCTGTAGAATTTCCCCCGCGTGTAGCCTAAGGCCCATCGGCCAGATGTCTATGTCCAGTGGGACAACCTCTCCCTCGGACAGGAGCGCTTCGCTGTCCAGGGAGAGGAATGGGATAGCATCGGTGGAGCGGAGCGGGTCGGTTTTCCTGCGGGAGGCGCGTTGGTATCGATAGGCTTGAGTCAGGCCTGTACCACCTTGAGGTAAGCTGCGGGGAAGTGCATTACCTTGAGCATCTCGTTTCTCGACAGTGACTTTTAAATCCATGTCATTCGAGCCGATCGCAGATACCCATAGCGAAGTTTCATATAGCCAACGAGTTCGCATTCCGACTCGATCAGATTACGGAATACGGCTGCCCCCTTTTCAACCTGGTAGTTGACAGTGCTCGCTCGATCCGCCAGCTGCTTTGACATCGTCATGTCGTCGCACAGATACATTTTCTCATGCGCGTAATCGCTCGGAGGCCAAGCATCGACGACACGATTGACGGTGTCCTGATGGCCGGGGGTGGGGTCTAGTACAGAGATGCGAACCTTTGGCGTGCTTTGCCAGTCATTTTTTGCACCTGGGCAACCCTGCTGACCCAACTGGTGAGAATGGTAGGGCGCGTCGTTACAGGCAAAGGCAAATCCACCACCGTCCGTGAAGAGCCCCATAATCCCTAGTGTTGGACACCGGAGGCTCTTAAGGGCGTGATGGATTGTTCGATAGACAAGGTATTTTGCATTCCAAAATGCCATCACGCTACAATCGAGCCTACGTGACCAAAGTTACTGTTCACACATACAGTATTGGTGTCCTGGTTTTTACAAGACACTGCCGAGTTCGGTGTCCTCATTCATTTTTTTAAATTTGGTAGTGGATTTGCCAGGAAGGCTGGAACTGATCTCTCCTCGCACTATGTCCTTACCACAATGGTGCAGCAACGAGCGGAGATATGTTGTGGAGAAGCTCGCCAACAACGCGACGAAGCTACTCGAAGCCCTGAGTTATCAGCTGATTGTGACCATGGAGTACTGCCATGACCTGGTGGAAGGCCAGACGCTCTGGCTGGAGGTCTATGGCGATGTGACTGTAGGGGGGGAGGCACAAGTTGAAGTCAAAAACTTTGTCGAAGATCTCACAGATGGGCACATAAACTTCTGGAATACGCTAAAAAATTGGGTCTCGCCGAAATTCAAACAGGAATTGTATTCCGAGCTACTTCTGCTGACCACCCAATCCTATGGAGCAACGGCTGAACTGCGGCACTGGAACGACCTATGTGTGGCACAACGGCTAGCGCTGCTCGAAAACGTGCTAGCCGGGAGCGAGGAGCGTCTGGCTGCATCTGGTAAAAAGCCTTCCAAATCAGTCCAGATGCAGCAATTTGTGATGGCTGAGGATCGACGTAATGTGCTCCTCGATGTCATCGAAAAAATTAAAATTCTTTCTGAAGAACCCGACCTAAAAACACGTGCGGAGCTTGCGAAAAGCCGACATGGAAAAGGCTTGGATCCGTCAAAGCGCGGTGACTATTTTGAGGCGGTTTTGGGTTACCTAATTGAGCCATGTATCTCAAAAAAAGGCTGGAAGATCACCTATGACGAGTTTGACCTGAAATACGCTACGTTTATTGCGCGATATGCGCGAAACTCTAGGAAATTTCCGGTTGTCGATGCCTCTAGCTTCCAAGGAAAGGTAGACGTTTCTGCTTATGCTCACCGTTTGTTCGTGAAAAAACTGCAGGAAATTGAGTATGCGGAAAAGGTGCCTCTAGCTATTTTGGAACATACCATTGCAGTTCATACGATTAGCAGCGAATTTAAGAGATTCACTGTGGAGAAGGTCGATGTGGACGGATATAAGCGAGATCAGCTCAGTCGCCATGTCAGCTTGAGATCCAGCGCTATAAAGCGCTGCAGGCGCTTGGCTGAAGAGTTTTGGTGCGAAGAATCGCAATTGTTCTTTGACGATCGCCGCGGTGAGCCAGTAGATGGTATGCCAGCATTCGATGGTACTACGGTGGATTTTCGTAACGGCATCTGGCATATGCTCGCCGACGATGAGGACGAGGATGGAATTGAAAAGCTGCATTGGAGGTTATGGTGATGAAGCTCACGACAATTGACCATATTCATACGCTACATCGTAGCCCATTAATCGTGGCTCCGATTCTATATGCTTTTTACTCGGAACTGCAGGAAACCCAGAAGAATATACTGTTCAGTTATCTAGTGCTTCCTTTTGTTCTGCATGAATCGACCGCATCCTATTTGCATCGTATTAGCGAGCGAAATACTTGGCGCACGATGGTTTCCGACAAAACCCGTGTTGCGGGGATTCATAAGCGTATTCACTCTCTTCGAAAAGTTACGAATATCACCTTGATGAGCCTGGTCAGCGCGAATTATCTGGTCATCGATGACGATCAAGTGGTGCGTACTACAAGGAAGAGATTTCCGCCCGTTAAGGGTATGGATCAGAAAATGGTTTCAGCCCGAAATCTCGCGAGGCTTTTCGAAGACAGAGAAGCGCCGTGGGTATACAAGTCTCTAGGGGTCGTTGAGCTATGAAGTGCTTTGTCAAAGCGATTGGTGTGATCGATCGAGAAAATGAGATCCATGAGGTTACGTTTACCACTGGGTTGAACATCATTACCGGCAAGTCATCCATGGGCAAAAGTGCCCTCATTGAGATCTTCGATTTTTGTCTTGGCAACGGTAATGACACGATCCCAAAGGGTGTCATCACTACAAGATCAAAAATGTATTTCACGATTCTAGAATTCGAAAGTGAAATAATCCTTCTGGCCCGCAGTAGAGATATAGAGAAGGTGTTTCTCAGTGAGGTGACTGGCTCATTGGAGGAGATTTTTCATCGGATGAAGAATGTGAAAGATTTCTTTAAGTCTAGCCTTTTCCTACCGTTGCGTGAGTTCAAAAAAGAGCTCGGTAGGTTCTTTTCGATCACCATGGTCGATGTTGATGAAGACGCCGAGCCTAGAGAGTTTAGTAAAGGCAAGAGTGCTACGCCGTCGATTCGAAGCTTTGCTTCCTTCATGCTACAACACCAAAATTTGATTGCTAACAAGCACGCGCTTTTTTATCGATTTGATGAAAAAGAGAAGCGCGAACAGGTAATCGAGCACCTTAAAGTATTTATGGATTTTGTAAATCAAGAATACATTTGGTTGTCGCAGGAGAGTAATCGGCTTAAAGCCGATCTGAAGAAGCTAGAAACGCAGATTCCAAAAGTTCAAGAGGAAAAGAAACGTTTCATTGCGCGCGCTGACGAACTGTTGGCGGAGTATAAGGTTATTAGTGGAACCGAGCTTACGACTTTGACTGGGGCGCAGATTGCTGGAAGTGTCAAGTCTTCGTACAATAAGATCAGGGATTTAAATGTCAAAATTGACAGTGCTGCGGATGCGTATACTGAGCGCAAAAAAGTGCTCGAAGAGGAACGGTCAAAGCAGACTGTCATAGTCCGAGAGCTTCAAGATAAGCTGTATGCTATTAGGTCTTCGATTGATTTTACTGAGGACTTTGCTAAAACTGTCGGTCAGATTCCACTCCCTGAATTTGCTGAGGTAGGCGAGGCTCATTGCCCGTTTTGTGAAGCGATCAGTTCGCATGTAGATAATGAGGCCAACAAGTTAACCTTTGCAATTGAGTGGATGAATACGGAGTTAAAGACAACCTCTTATGCGCGTGAAAGCTTTCGAGAAGAAGAAGGCAAGCTCCTTAATAAGCTAGGCTCAGAAAAAGAAAATCTTTCAAGTATCCAATCAAAAATAACTCAGTTGGATAAGCAGGTTGAAGACCTAAAGAAGAGTAAGACGGTTGATGAAATTGCACTTCGTATCAAGCACAGGTTGGAAGGTGTCATTGAGGATTATGCGAACAAGCCAAAATCCGAGTTCGAGGGAACTCGATTAGCGATCAAGAAGCGGTTGGCAGAGATTCAGCCAGTTCTGGATGAATATAACGTTCCCGGGAAAATGCGGGATCTGACTGACCTGATCAATAGTGAGATGGCACGTATTGGCGCTGGTTTCGACTTCGAGGAGGCCTACCAGCCAATCAACCTTAAATTCGACCTCCATACGTTTGATCTGTGGCATGAAAGCGAAACAATGGGCAATGTCTACCTTCGTTCTATGGGGAGTGGTGCGAATTGGCTATACACGCACCTGACCCTGTTCCTGGCACTGCACTCCGTATTTGCTTTGAAGCACGAGGACGGATGCAAGATTCCTCCGATACTGTTCCTCGATCAGCCGACGCAGGTCTACTTCCCTGCCAAAATTGATCATCGAATAGAGGGCTTCGATCCCAAGGGGCTTGCAGCGCTCACTGATCGGGCAGCGCATGTGGATGAGGACATCGGTTCTGTGACCAAAATGTTCGATAAATTGGTTGAATTCTGTGAGCAAACTTATAACTCCACTGGAATCAGGCCGCAGATCATTGTAACCGATCATGCTGATGACCTTAAACTTAGCGGAGAGAAGGACTTCCAATCTTTCGTGAGGAAGACTTGGCGTAAGAGAGGCTTTATCGCTGAAATTCCGACCGAGAGTGGTTCTCTAGCGCCTGCCTGATATAGGGATGGAAATTTTGTGTGTATAGCAAAATACTTGGATTATTCGAGCGATAATCCAGTATTTTTTACTCGCATCATAAGAATAGAATGCGCAGAAAAATGAAGCCAGGGATGGCATCTGTCGCTAGAATGTATTCACTTTGGAAGAGTCTTGAGGATCTCATATGTCACGTCTTGCCGAATTCCGTCAGCTTGAGCAGAAACTCGCCGCGCAACTCGCTGAGCTAGAAGCTCTGAAGGGCTCATCGGAGCTGCAGAAAGAAATCGAATTTGAGACCAGGCTGCGTGACTTGCTAGCCAAATATGGCTTCAGCCTGCGCGATGTCATCAATCTGCTTGATCCGCAGTCCGGCCGCCGTGCTTCTACTCCTGCAGTCGCAGAAAAAGCCCCGCGTCGTGCTCGCCAGTTGAAGCAGTACAAAAATCCGCACAACGGCGAGATCATCGAGACCAAGGGCGGCAACCACAAGCTGCTCAAAAAGTGGAAAGCCCAGTACGGCGCTGATGAAGTAGAGTCCTGGCTGGCCTGATCAGCATTTTCACAGCATGCATGAAACCGCCTTCGGGCGGTTTTTGCATAACTGCTGGGCATTCCATGCAAAAAAACGCCGGATAGCCATGGCACCTTAACGAGGACTCGTTATGCAGGACGACCACAAAGCGCAGCTGCGGGTAGCCATGAGGAAATTTCACTACTGCGACTTAGTAATGACTTCAGAAGAGGCTGCAGCGTTGAAGAGGCTCGTGCAAGAGCTGCAAGCGGCAGGTGAGCATCCATTGCTGGCGGATGTGTTCAAAAGCGTTCTGGAGGATACGTGGTGCAGTAATGAGCCGGACACTGGGTCGCCGGGCTGATTGTGTGGGGCTAGATTGCACCAATCTCTTCAGCAAACCATGGGGGCAGACCTGGCTCAACCCACCCATCTCGCCTTGAAGATGCCTCTACTAGGCCTAAGCCTTTCAGCCGCGTTAGCTCTTTCTCGGCCTCTATAATCCGCAGGCCCGTGAAAGTCCGAAATTCGCTACTGGGCTGTGAACCCAGGATCAGCAAGTTCAATACCGCCGGGCCTGTGGTTGCGCTAACCCCAGCATCCATCAAGAGCTTGCTGTTACTAAAGGATTGGAGAACTCGCTCGCGAAGATTTTTGCGGTTGAACGCATCAAGGATGTGGTCGACTTCTTCAATACACGTCGTGAGCTTGTATTCCAACAGCTCGACTTCACCTGCGTGCATCTGGTTCCAGCGGCTGATTGCCCTGGGCAACCGCCACAAGTGGGGATTGAGGCCAAGAAGCGCGAAGCTGTGCCTAATGTTTGTCCACGCGGCGCCGTACCCAATTGGTTCGCTGATGAGCGACTGATCGTAAAGGGACAGCAGCGCAACGATACGACGGCGAGGATCGATTGCTGAATCCGCAAGAGTGTCCTGTGGGGCAGATCCCCTCTGTTCCGTGCTACCCCACACCTGAGTCAGCGGCGCATCTGCCGCCTCAAAGAGCTTCGCTAGACACCTGGCGGGTTGAGGCGCAATCAGTCCTTTCAATTCCGCTGCCTTGCTTGCCAGCTTCTCGGCTCTTGCCAAGATGTAAGGCGGTATGAACAGCGAGGGGGATGCTCCCCAGTAGTTGCCGCCCGTACTTGGAGATGAATGCTGGCTCATCGCCCCAGCTCCCTAGGTGTGTCCCACCTGCATGAGGCTGGCGACTTACTTCCCTCTGTGGACTGCGCGACAACCAGCTCTGCGAACTGCACGAGGTTTCCGATGGCTCCGGTACCTGACCGATCGATATGAAAGCCTTTGATGCCAACAGCTCGAGGCCCATCACGGTCGCAGCGCGGCGAGTCTCCGATCATGGCTACCTGGGCTGAATTCCCGAACAGGTGTCCAGGTGCAACTCCAAGATCACGGCACACGGCGCGGTAGATTGCAGGGTCAGGCTTGGTGACTCCTAGCTCGTAGCTGAACGAGTATGCATTGAGGTCTGGCAGGAGCCTCTTCACCACCGGCCCATAGGTAGCAGCTAGGTTGCTGCAGATAGCGGTGGCGATCCCGTACTCACGGAGGAGGGTGATTGCGTCGAATGCATCCTGGATGACCTCGATCGATTCGATTTCACGTTGAAGGTCAGACTCGATCTCAGCCATGCGTGACGGTGTAACTTGGATGCCGAGGATGTCAGCAGCTTCTCGAATCCCAGCATCGAGGGTCATCAGTTTGTGGGCATCGCCAGAGGTAGGGCGACGACCATGCTTTGCTCCCTCTCGCAGTAACTGGCGATACGGATGCGAGGGGGAGGTGATCCTGAGGGTTGTGCCGAAGGCGTCGAAGATAACTGCTGTGATTGTCATGCCTATCTCCATATCGACTGCCGGATTTCGCGGATTTCTCAGAACTCTGGAGGCCCTGGTGTGCCTGGGCTGTAGCGAAGAAACTGCCGAAAATTTGCGGATTTTTTTGCGGATATTTTTCAGCGCCATCTGAGCTTGGGTGTGAAGGATTCCTCGGTAGATGAGTACACTTAGCACCAACACTAGGATGCCACATCACTGAGGCTCAAGAAGTGAAGAGAACACTGTTGGGTATGGCTGAAGCCGGCGAGCCATTGTTGAGGCAGGCGCTGGAGGCAATTCGAGACCACAACGAAGCACTAGCTGAAGCGCGGCCAGCTGCGGAAATTGAACGTCTACGTCTTGAGGCTGACCACCTGTATCAGACGGTCATCGACTATCAACTGCACAAGGCCGGCACACTAGGTGAGCCGATTCATTAGGGAGAGGGCCCTACTGTGGCGATCCGCCAAATCCGTAACGAGGATGAGTACTGAGCAGCCCTCAGAGAGGTCTCGCCACTTTTCAACAATGAGCCAGAACCTGGTACTGAACAGGCTAAGGCTTTCGAAGCCATGGTTTTGCTGATCGAAGCATACGAGGCTGAGCATTATCCTGTTGTTACCAACACCGAGAGCTGATGTGACCTTATGGTAGAGCGGAGATGATTAGTCAGAGAAGAGGCGCGGCCTGAGCAGAGCTATTTGGCTGTTCACTGAGCCTGATGTCATACGTGAGATCTGCTGAGAAGCGCTGATGAAGCGGAGCTCAGAAAAAATCTTTCTGCTTGCTTAATTGCATTGATTCAGCCCCATTATTAAGTTTTGTTGAAGGGGCTGAGTGTATTTTAACTAGTGATTTGCTTATTTTGAGAAGCAATAGTCAGGCAGATTTACTAAAGGAGGTCTCAGTTGAAAAGCTGTCGATAGATTTGAAAGGAGCATATACAGGCCGATGAGTGCATCCCCTTTGTGTCCGTCCGGCCCCATCTCCCAGACGCCATATCCGGCTACATTCCCTAGTCGACCGCGAGGCCATAAAAAATCATTATCCTTAAATATGTAATATCCCTGCTCAAGGTTGATTATCATGTCTGGGCCATGACTAGCAAGGGTGTGCTCAGGGCATTCTGACTTGGCGTGCTCGATCATGGATGAAATGACTGACTGCGCTTTCATGCCTTTGTATGCAAATACTATATAAGGCGTTTTTTTTAGGTTTGAGCTGCGAAGGTCGTCGCGATACTCCAATTTCAATCCCAGGTTCGTGAAGTATTTGACTGCGTTTTTTAATTGACTAGTGACGCGATCTCCTTCGCCTACATCATTCCTGCCAATAATTTCCTCGGCACGCACAAGTGACTTGAGTCTGTAGCTTGCCTTCACGCATTTGCCTACTTCAGCACTGTCGAGTGTGGACTTTACCTCGACTGCAGCCATGACGGCATCAATGAATGCTAGATGATAAGCGTCTACTAATGGCAAGCGAGGAGTATTTCCTCCATAAATTATTAGGTCAATCTGAGAGGATCTATTGTGCTCAGGGTCAATGATTTCCCCTGTGAAGAAGTCAACAGTTTTAGGTAGATGTGATGACAAGAATTTAGATGCCAGTGCCTCGCGACCACCGCCCTTAATGTCGCTATGTTTTGCATGATTGAGACGTTGCGATGCAACCTCAAGCTCTTTACCTACTGCCCTGAAATGCTCAGAGATAATTGGTGTTACAATTGATGGCTTAACTTTCAAAACCAGGTTTCCAAAAATACCAGAAGATTTAGTATGGTGGTGCTGCTTTCAAACGCGTTACTGTCCAGTCTACTTACTGCACAGTGGAGCATTCTACGTAATTGAGGGCTGTGAACAATTTAAAGGTTCAGCAGAAAAGCGGAGCGCGCCGGCGTGAGGGATGGACACCCGAAGGGGCGAGCCCTCGGCGTACGACGAGGGCTCGATTCACGACAGCGGGCCTGGTAGGGCGTGCCCTCATCGCTCTACAGAGCTTTCAACTTACGCTCCAGGGGCTGATGCTCCCAGGTCGACAGCAGAGCAACCGGATCGGCCCGGGATCGAACTTCCAGCATTTTCCCTCCGGGCTCACGCACCGTTCGCAGTAGTCAAGCTCATCACAGTCGTTGTAGATCGTGATCCGCCATCCCTCCACATCGATTTCGAAATGACAGGCGTACAGCTGCTCCCAGGACTGGCTACCGACCTTGGTCATTGTCCGGCGTCCGAGCACCACTTCTCGCAACACCTGGCAGACTTCCCGGGCCGTGATCGCGCTTGGGGAAGTGTCATCGCAGACGTCTAGAATCATACGCAGCCTAAATCCTCGCTCATCTAACCGAGGATAGTGGGTTGGCTTCAGCTATGATAGATAGTGGTTGTAGCATCGTATTTCGAATCTATGCAGCCATCTAGTCAGTGGCACGGGCAAGCGCGCGTGCATCGTAAATTGGTAGCGTAGCTCTCTTGATAAGGGTCTGTACGAAGAGGTTCATTGAGTTTTTAGAGCACTTCCCTTTACGCCGCTCAAGATAAAGATCTCGGCCTCCCCGCCAAGCCAAAGCCAAGAGCCCAAATAATGCAGCAGTGTAAATTGCAATAACCCCGCCTGCTATTGTGTATGCTGGTAGTTTATTTAAGTATGGCGAAATTTGCATTTTTAGTTCCCCGCTTAGGTCAATAAATTTAAAGGATACGTTTAGAGCTATGCTTAAGAAGCTTAAGGTGAAAAGCCTTAAAAATAGGCGGCCGCTGAAAATATGACCTAAAGTCTTTTCGCCTAGAGTTAAAGAGTTTTCTTTGAAGCGCTTGCCAAGAATTATCGTCTTGTCAATGTTTTCTATGATCTCTAGGTATGATTCCTGTGGAACCTTAAAGTGCTTTTTGAGCCATAATGTCTTGTAGACTTCGAGATTTTTGTATGAGAACCTGCTTTCATTGCTGAGCACACCACATTTTCTTAGCATGAACTGCCGGTATTCTTGATCATACTTCGAAGCAAAAAGATAAATGCCAATCACTTCAAAGACGGCGGCGGCGAGGCTAGAAAGAAGCACGAAGAATGGTGACGCATCATGGTTAATGGCTGAAATGGCCAAGAAAAAAATGGTCAGGGTAAATGAGATGAATGCCAGCTTGTATGACCTTGTTTTAGGTGCTGAGACTACAGTTGAAGTTCCAAATGCTAGGTTGAACTGGATTGCGATTTTTTCGATTTTTTCGAGGGTCAATATTTCCAATGGTCTGTTTCTCATGTGTTCATAGGTATTTGTTGGTTTGCAATTTGAGTCTGAAATGCAGCTATCTTCAAAGGTCAAGACTTACCCAGATGAAACCAATGGCGGTGCAATGCATTTCCTCGCTGAGTCTTAGTCTGTGCTATCAGTCTTCTTTCAAAAGCCTGAAATTACCAGCGAGCTCTTGTTTATGCGCCTGCGCGTGAGCCCAGTCTCAAGACGGCGGGGCGCTATGTTAAATCTATGAAAGAGATACTGACCTAATCGCAGACCTGCAGAGGCTTGCCATCGACGATCCTGTATTTTCTCGGAATAACAGTCATCGGGTTCGCTGTGAAGCTCTCGATCGTTGTAATCTGAGTGATGTCCGATAGATCGCCGATGTTCAGCTCTAACGCGCCACGATCGTTTAGAGCCTCAGGCTCTGCCCCGAAGCACAGTCGGTACTCTCGTTGCCAGGCGTACTCAATCGGTTTTCGGAACAATCCTATGGGCCCGCTGTAGTTACTGAAGTCTACGTAATCGACTTGACCGTAGCCTCCTTCAAAAAAAGGAGAATTGTATAGATGGGGATGGGCCTCGATAGCTTGTGAAAGCCTTCTAGAAAATTCTGCGTGATTTGTAATGCGAAGGACATGGGTACCAAACTCTCGAAATCGTTCACTGAATCGCAGTTCTCCGTTCTCGAGTCCCCAAATTTTGCCATCATGTGCGGCTGAAACAGATCCAAGGCAGTAGATCATGACAGTTTCAGGTCGAGGCAGATTCAGGGTCATCACCGTTTCAGGATTCAAAATCATTTCGTCCTGACCCTCGACCTGGAGCACGAGCTCGCTGACAACCCCATCTCTGAGTCCGGAGCTGAGTTTGAGATAAACATTCTCCAGCTCGTCCTTTCGAAGCGCAGCGCCGGCTTCACCTTCAAGCTTCGCGAAATAGTCGACGCTGTTCATGTAAAGCAGGCCGCGTTGAAGTGCCTGTAGTCGATCGAGATTTGCTACCTTGAAAAGCATCCAGCACTGCTTGTTCGGAAGGCGATCAGGTACCGCTTGCATCCGGACTTCACCAGTTATCATCTTGGCCCCTAACCTGTACAGAATCATTGATCATTCATTGGAGTAGGACTGACTACGGTTTGACGCTGGCGGCGACTAGCTCTGCAATCCCTGATCGTACGGCATCGATGTTGTCGTCCAGGGTTGCAAGGGCTCCATTGACGTTGTCCACAACCGTTGCAGCTCCTCGGTCACCAACCCATTTGGCTAACTCTTCGACGGCGGCGCGCAAGGCATCCTGGTTGTGGCTCAGGCGTTCAAGGGCTTCAGCGGCTGTCCGTAGCTCTTTCATGATTAGCGTGTCCTGTTAAGGTTGGCAGTAGACCTTGTATCACAGCCTCAGTTAGTAAAGCTGGCATCTGATCGTTACGTACTAGATTTCGCAACAAGCGGAGCGCTTAGGAGTGATGGATGGATGTCTGCAGGGCCGAGATTGCGGCGCACGCCGGAGACTTGGGTTCACCACAGCCGGCTCCGACTGGGTACGCCCACGCTATCTGAACAGGAACGTCAGCACGTGGACTACAACTGCTAGAGGGCAATCACTACCCCTATGCCTCTGGTGCGTTTGCTACTCCTCTACTGGAGGCAAATCACCGAATTTATCAAGTCGATTACACCGTGGAGATCTTGGAGTGCGTGGGGGAAAAGAGTGATCTGGTTTTTGGGTGACGTACATGGGCGCTTTGATCATGTCATCAGGTTGGTGAAGCTTCACCGTCCCGAGGCAGTGGTATTCCTGGGCGACCTTGAATGCGGTTTGCCCTTGGACATGATCCTTCGCCCGATCTTAGGGCAGACAGAGGTCTGGTTCATTCACGGCAACCATGACACGGATCGTCCAGCCTATTGGCATAACCTCCATGGCTGCGGCCTCTCTAAGCGCAGCCTGCATGGCCGTGTAGTGGAGATTGCTGGCCATCGAATAGCAGGGTTGGGGGGCACCTTCGAGTCGCAAGTCTGGCTACCAGGTAGCCCTGATACCGGCATTCAGAATTACGGAGACTTCCTCGAGCATCTAGCGCTCCGGCCACAGCAGGCAGACATACTCGCGACGAAGAGGCAGCACGCGCTGTCAGCAATCTACCCAGATGATTACTTCTCGCTCGCCATGGAGAAGGCGGATATTTTGGTCTGTCATGAGGCCCCTAGCTGTCATCCCTACGGCTACTCAGAGATCGATGAGCTCGCTCAAGCCATGGGGGTTAAAATGGTCGTGCATGGCCATCATCATGATTCTCTCGACTATAGGTCTGAATGGTCAAAGCTGGAATTCGAGGCTCATGGCGTGGCGTTCCGATCCATCATGGCCATTGATGGCTCGGTCATCAGCTGAGGTTTGGTGTCGCGCACATACCAAGAGGCGCTCGATCATATCTGTCGAACCTTTGGGCAGAGGCCGGCTGCAGCGTCGTGAGGCCTGCAAGCCTGAGCAGGAAGAGGAGGGCGTGAACAGTTGCATTTAGTGATCGTCGTGGAGTGAGGTAAGAGCATGAAGGTCGGTGAGTTGATTCAGTTACTGCAAGCCTTCGATCCTGAAATGAAAGTTGTGATGTCTCGCAGCGACTCAGGTCTTGAGGACGTTATGGCGTGCTATGAGGATTTGATTTGCGAAGGGCTAGTGTTTGCGTATGACCAGTTGGACGACTTTGTGCTGTCAAAGGGTGCTGACGCCAGCACCGCTGAGAAAGTGGTAGTCATCGACATGTGCGAGCGCTTGGAGGATTGGCAGATCCAGCAGTGAGCGTCGGCAGTCCGACCGATGTGGCGAATGGTCGGCCAGCCGTGAGGCTATTTCTCGCAATCGGGGATACTCCAACGAGCGCCGGGGGTATTGCTGGGCGACCTCGAGTTCAGGTCGGTCATGGCTGTAAACGGCCAGGTCATCATCTAATCGCTAAAACGTAGCCGTTTTCGCAAGCGGAGCGCGCCGGCGTGACGGATGGACGCCCGATGGGGCGAGACGTCGGCGTACGACTATGGCTCGATTCACGACAGCCGGGCCTGACAGGACACGCCCTGATCGGCCTACAGGGCTTTCAACATCCGCTCCAGGGTCTGAAGTTCCCACGTCGATAGCAGAGCAATCGGATCTGTCCGATCACCTGGATTGAAATCCCAGCAGTTCCCCTCCGGACTCACGCACCGCTCGCAGTAGTCCAGCTCATCACAGTCGTTGTAGATCGTGATCTGCCACCCTTCTACATCGACTTCGAAATGACAGGCGTACAGCTGCGCCCAGGACTGGCTGCCCACCTTGGTCATCGTCCGTCGTCCTAGCACCACCTCTCGCAGCACCTGGCAGACTTCTCGAGCCGTCAGGGTGCTTGGTGGTACGTCGTGATGGTCATGTTGAATCATAAACAGCCCAGGCCTGTCGGTTATCAAGTCGAAGATACTACCCCGTGCAAAAGGTGGTACAGGAATCAAGCCGTTTGGAGCGAAAGTTGGGCTAGGCGAAGTGACCGGAATAACGATGGAGTACAAATGTACTCCATTGGGCTTGTAAAGACTGATTCAGCGGTCATTGAGCCGGAGGGCTTACAGCGCGTCTTCGATTGACGCAAGCTATGCCGCGACTCGCCTAAGTGTCTGATGCAGCCATTGAGTCGTATTCAGTGTCCCAAATGTATCAACCCACGGGATCTACGCTATGCATCCAACCACGCCAGACGGTCGCTACTTCGTAGTCAAAGGTCAGCTCTGGCGCCGCAGCAATCCCGCGCTGCCTGATGAGGAGCGTCAGCATTGGGTGCACGATCTGATGGAGGCTCGGCTAGCCGTGAAGGAAGCGAAAGCATCGAACGACGAAGACCAGCTGCGTGCGGCTCGAGCGTCAGTACATAAGGCCAAGGTGGTGCTAGGGGAGAGGGGCCCGGTTTGGTGGGATGATGGTAGTCCGGACTACAACCGTCACAAGGCGATCAACACGCCTTACGCTGCTTGGTACCTATCAATTCAACCACATTTGGCTAGCTAGCTGTTAGGTACTTCAACCGTTTAAGTCGCTTTAGGTGACGGTCTAATGCTCGATACCTTCTGCATAGTAGCTTGGTCGCCTGATCTAAGCTCAGACTAAATATAGTCTTATCTTGCTTTGCGTTTCTGGTTTTGTTGTTTGTGCTGACAAGTAATTTGGCATTGAGTTGGTGCGTATTCTGTAAGAAAAAGTTGAAAGCTGCTTAATGGAGTTTATGGTCTATCTTAGTGCTGTCAATATAAGCTAATTGTTTTTGGGGTGATATTTTTTTCTGGTCGCTGTTGATAATTATGTGAATTGGGTCTAGCTTGAGGGCAATCTTTGATAAAGTTCCCCCCATTGCCTCAGGTGATTAATCCGGGAAGTGGGTGCGGTAACCCACGGAATGTCGGAGGCTACGATGGTGCATAAAGTGCTCGAACCTCACTTAGTCCCAAGGGTCGTCCACTATTTTCGCGACGTTGATCTTTGCAGTAGTTCATGCCCCGAGTTCGTACCGGAAGCCTTCTCATCGAATTGTTGGGTGGAAGACGACTGTTGGCCTGCTCGATTTCTTCAGAGAGTCGCGCTTCGCTTCCATCATATCTGGGCAACCTATGGAGTTCGCGAAGGTGAGAGGACTATCCAAGGGTCAAAGCCGGCTGTCTGTTTTTCCAAATTCAGTGCCTCGGATTTGATTGCTGTCCGAGACGGAGGGAAAGACGTGAATTTGGCTGCTACTCGGTATGCGATAACAATTCCAACGAGCATTGCCGAGAGTGCCGGTGCACAGCATGTCGCATACTTGATGCAGGGGCGCACCTACTTACATGATGGCTCCGTACTACCCGAGCAGGATATTGTAGACAACCAATTCAGGCTCGTTGTGCTTGCGGAAAACTCGGCCAATCAGCCCTCGGAGTGGCGGTGGCCGTACCTCAAAGACTATCGCCGTGCAACGACTAGGATCGTTGCTAAAGGACTTAGCTGCGCGGCGATTCCGGGCCTAGACATTACCGAAAAGAGCATGTCAGGCATAGGAGTGGTGGTACCTGACGTCGCAGCCGCCCGCGAGGTTCAGTACGACCTGATCTGCTTGATTGACCAAGGGATCGTTTCGGAGGCTCATTTCGAGTATGTCCTGGTATGTGACCAACTCCCTGAGTGTCTCTATGGTCTTTCAGATGAAGAGATAGGTGGCGCGCTGTCCAGAGCTACCTTCGACTACAAATCATGCATGACCGTGGCGGCGACTGTAGCAGCGGAGGCACTAAGAGATTTCTCCTCCCGGCTCGCTAACCTTGAATCGTCAACCCCTCGGAATGAAATCCGTGAAAATGGAGGATGCTGGCTTTCATTCCAAGACAACACGCACCCCTATGTCAGGGCCTTAGTGGCGGTCGGCCGTGTCAAAGTGAACAAGCTGGGGCGTTATTTGGCTTCATTGGATGAACTGGATCCTGGCCGAGATTTGAGGGAGCGTCAACAAATCGCTCGAGCGTTGGCATTGCAGTTGGAAGATGAAATCGGGGTTACGGCATGCTATTTCAGCGTCCTAAATTCACAGAGCCCTGATGAGCATCCCTTTTATGCAGGGCGGCTTGGCGCCGGTTCGTATTGCATCACGGATGCCAAATATAGCGATGATGAGGACTGACCCGCGGCTAGAAGCTATGTTCTAGAGAGAGGCGGGTCGAGCCAGATCCACACTTTAAGTGCGTTTGTTTGAGTAAGATCCTAAGGCGTCAGCATGCATGTGCCCCAGCCTCCAGTTTATATAATCTACAGACGTCCCACTCTGCATTTTAAACTCTAGAAATCGCTTATAAATCGCTAGAGTTCGAATTCTTGACAGCATGCTGGTACTACCCTCAATTCCAGCCTTTACCGCCCAAGATTCGCATATCCTCGAAAGCTGATTAGAGGTCATACAGGCCCCTGAATTGACAGCTGCGGGAAAAAGGTAATCTCCCTGAGAGAGATTCATTGCTTTAATATAAACTTCGATTGCGCTGAATTCTGTTGTGCAAATACCTCTCGTATCGGCGTGTTTTAATTTTTTTGATAAATTAATATCAATTAGTGCTCTGCAGGTGAAAGTGGAATTCTGATCAATCTTGGCTGACAACAATTCGTATGGTCTAATTCCGTTCACAAGACAGGCCAGTAATGCCGCATCTCTCAGGTCGCCTGAAGCTGCAACGTATCTACTAATCCGTTCAAGTTGTTCGCAAATAATTCGATGCGTTTTAAAGTCTCCGGCCGTATCCAAATGAGCTGCAGAACTTCCAAATGAGCTTATATGCCTGTCGTGCGTTCGAATATGGAGTGATGCCGTAAAGGCTGAGAGAGAATTTACGGGAAGCGATGTAACAAGTTTTTCCCATGCGACAAGATCGGTAGCAATCCATTCTTGAGGCTTCAAGGCCACTTTGATCGCTGAGAGAATCTGGCTGCGCACTTCAGATTCTAGAGGTGTCGTCGTACCAATGCGCGCTATTTTAGAAGTTTCATAAAGATCTCGATAGTCGCGGTATCCCAACCCTTTGGAAAGGATTTCACGAGCTCCTGACAGTGTTATCGGTCTGGCGCCACACCATCTTTTCTGCAGTGCTTTTTCAAGCCGTTTAAGGCCGGATTTAGGGGCAAGATCACTTGGGAGGACGGGCACGCGCATGGCAAATCTCCAATAGCGTCAGGGTGTCGGCTGCCCGCTGACTATTGTCGAAATGCGTGCATGAAGGGAGACAATGCTGCCTGGTGGATGTTGTACCTCTGCGAGCCGACCGCACGATGCAGGCACACCGCACAAAAACCCTAGTATGGTGTTACACCGCTGTCAAGATGGATGGTGATTTCCTAACTCGTAGAAAAAACCGAGACGAGCCGCTATGGTTTGACGCTTGCCAGTAACCAGTGCCCGTTCAGCATGACCTTTCGTGCAAGGGATCAATCGTGTCGCCGAGGTATCAGGATTCGTTCTCATCTCGACCGCTACGCTTGCTCTTTGACCGTCGATCAATTCGCAACCGCTTCTAGACCGATCCGAGTGTGTTGCGGTTTGGTTTAGTCGCTTAGCATTTCAGCAGTGGTAGGACGCTCTTTGGGTCGACTAGGCTCGGATCCAGGACAATTAGCTACGTTAGGTCGATGCATTAGATGGGGGCTGCCAGCAAGGTTACTGCTGCTGACATTCCAGCCATTGGCTGAGCCGCTTTCGAGGCAATTGATCTAGCTTTGGCAGGGCGCTGGCGAGGAGGTCAATGACCTGTTGGCTTTCTGCATCCTCCGGAAACCAGTCCGCAAGGTCTACGTTGCAGTGCTTAGAGGATCCCAATGCCCAGGTGACGACCATATCTGCGGTTGCTCGGTAATGGTTAGCCATGAAGATATCACCCTCGATCAGCCAGCCTTGGCGCTCAAGTTCTCGGCTGGCGTTGACGATGCCTACTTCGGCGAAATATCGAGTGGTGTCAGGGTAGTGAATCCCGGCCAGCGCAACTCTGACCCTGCCGACTGAGCTATCCCAGTAGGACAAACGATGCCATCCACCCGTAGCCTTTCCAGGCCAGTGGAAATTGACTGCGGCATTCCCTGTGACGTAATGCACATGGGTTACGCGCCTCAAATCCTCGTCCAAGCTAGGCATTCCTTTCAATCCAATCATTCGAGCGGTTCAAATCCTGAGTATCCATCAGAGCTAAAGCCGTGACCTTGAGCCTGTCGTCTCTTCCGGCTCGAAGAGTCGGCTAGCGGAGCGGTTAAGTGTCCGCCACCACAGGTTGTGCTCAGGGCGCCAAATCAACCCTCAAACACAACCTGGACGAACCAAAACCAGCTTCTAAGCTTAACGTGATGCCATGTGGTGGGTATCATCCCGCCCATTGAGCAGGGGCGAGACAACAGACAAACCATTGCCCCGGTCGGCGGGGAGATCATTTTCTATTGTCTGGAGTTCGACATGAAGCCAGACTTTCCACCAGTATCCCCCCTTGATTTCCATCCCATTATTCTTGACTCCTTCCAAGAAAATCGGCTCAAACTGCCTAATGGCTGCATGGTAGAGCAGGTAGCCTCAGACCCTGAGAAGCTGGATGAATACTGCCTGGCCGCATTTGGCAAGAGTTGGCTGCGTGTGCGGTGCGACGCCGAGGTAGAGCTGTCTTCCCGGCTCATTGAAATCACTGACCGAATGGCTCCGCTGGAAGTGCTGCTACGAAAAGGTCAGCCACCCGAGACGCTCATCCAAGCATATGACGACATCTGGGAGGCCTTGGAAAAAGCGCACAGCGATGGATCACTCAAAGCGTTAGTGCTGATGGGACACCTCAGTCTTAGGATCGGAAGCAAGTTTCCTCCGCTGGCCAATCCGAGGGCTGGTGATGAGGCCTTTCTGATGGCCGCTGATCTCGGGTATATCGCAGCCTATTGTTCTCTGGGCGATTACCTCTTAGAGGAGGGAAGGGCTGATGAAGCGGCTACGATGTATCAACAGGGAGCTCAGAAAGGTTGCAGCGCCTGCCTGTATCAGCTGGGGCAGTTCACCGAACGAGGCGTCGGAGGGCTCGCTCAGAGTGACTCCGCTGCATTCGATTTCTATCTCCAAGCAGCTGAACAAAACTATCCGCCAGCTGATGTTGCGATGGCGACACTGTGGCTACGGAGTCCTTTACAGCCTCTTCAGCCAACACGCCTGGAAACCGTGCTTAAGGAGCGCGTTGAGATGAGGTGTGATGGGGCTGAGATGGCGCTGGCGGGGTTGTATCTGCACACGAACAGCTCTAATGGAACCAAGCGTAAGGTGATCTCCCTCTATCGTTGTGCCGCAGCGTATGGTGACGTTGATGCACAGATGAAGCTGGCGAGGCTGCTGGCCGGTAATGAGTTTGGTGTGCTCGATGTGCAGGTAGATCTAAGAGAAGCCGAGAGATGGTATCTGCGTGTCTGCGGGTCTGAGTATGCTTCGCCCGGGTTGGCAGCTAAGGCCAAACTGGAATTGGCACATCTGTATATGAGCCAGGGGAAATTTTCGGAGGCGGCGCATCATTTTTTCGGTGTATCCAAAGTCTTTCCAGAAGCGGCAGAGCTGCAAGCTAAGTGTGAGAGGTTTGCTGAAGCTAGATTCTAACTCCCAGGAAACTTAGATCCTATGAACACCCTGGGCTATGCCCGCATGGTCTAGCGACAAGCGATCATTCGTAGAGATCTACAGACCTGGTAATCTTGTAGCTCGGGCTAGGCTCAGGGAGAAGCGAGGTGCTCATCAGGCAGACTTTAACTCTTCTTTCCTTGACTCACGTCATCAAGCGTCTACGCTTGTTTGGTGATGTACGCTGACATCGTGCCGTCAGTAGTGATGTGGCCAGACCATAGACAAACCATTGCCCCGTTCGGCGGGGAGTTCGTTTTCTATTGTCTGGAGCCTGAGATGAAACCAGACCTTCCACCTGTTTCCCCCCGAAAATTTCACCCTTCGCTGATCGAAACACCTGTTGAAAATAGGCTTAACCTGCCAGATGGGCGTATGGCGGAAGAGATCAGCACTGACCGCCAAATATTAGCTGAGTATTGCCAGTCTTATTACGGCGAAACCTGGGCCTCCTTGCGATGCGCCGCGCTACATGACCTGAGCACGCGCCTCGGTGCGATTCGTGAAAGGATCCCTGTGTTTGAAGAGCTGCTGGATAAAGGGCAGCCGGCCATTTCACTACGCGGAGTCTACGACGAAATGTATCAGTCGCTCTTAGCTCTCTATGCCAAGGGGTCACTGAATGCGTTGTTAGTGATCGCTGAGCTCCAACTGATCGGTGACCGGTTTCCACCACTGCGCAACAGCGGTAAGGAAATGGACGCTCTTCGAGTGGCTGAAGATGAAGGGAATATCGCACTGTACGCGTTTCTCGGCGACCACCTACTTAAAGAGAAGCGTGTCGAAGAGGCTGCTGTGGTATATCACCGAGGTACAGAAATGGGCTGCAGCGCTTGTCATTATCAGTTGGGGCAACTCGCGGAGTGGGGCGTTGGCGAGGCCCCCAATAGCGCAGAGATCGCATACGCTCATTACCAGCAAGCTGCCCGTATGAACTACCCCCCTGCCAGCGTCGCCTTAGCTAAGCTTTTGTTGACAAACACAGCTACGATTTGCCAACCAATCAGTCTGGTGCAAAACCTCGAATACGCGGTAGAGCTTGGTTGCGAGGGAGCAGCAGTCATGCTTAACCAGATCCTTACTCGCCTCAGAAAAACCTCAGATACGCCGCAGAGCTTATAGGAGAATATGAGAGCACTACTGGCGTCTTAAATTTCGTAATTTGGATAGTTGTCGCTTGTACAACTGCTCAGGCACTGGCTGCATAGGCCGGTGTCTGAGCATACTTTGCAGCTTTCATTGTTTGAGGCTGCGTTTAGCCCGCATGGCATCAATCTGTTCTTGTAGAGATGTTACCATGCTCTTCTGCTCGTCGGTGGCACCATCCCTCTGCATCAAGTAGTTCAACCGTCTTAGCTGGTCTTTGACGTCGTCCAGTTCTGAAAGGTGATCAAGAGCAGCGTCGATTGATCCCCAGAAGTCCAAAAGATCGAAAGCTGCATCAAAGTAGTGCCACATTGATGAGGGGGATCCATGCCCAATCTTTTTACGTATCCTTTCACATATTGTCCTTGTCAGGGGTTCTGAGAGGATTTCCCTATTGGGCTTATCTGTATCAAGAAGGTCACGAAGGTGGATCAAAATTTCAGTTGTGATAAAACGATGTCGGTACATGGAAAGACAAATTCGCTCATCTCCTAATCCAGCATTGATGGCCAAGCGGGAAAAATCTTTGGCCAATGAGGCCGCGGACAATGGCGTCCCTTGTTGGGTCAGAAAAAGAGCGTCCTGATGCAGAGGATCTATTTTGTTGTCGATTAAACTCTGTAAGAAAACTGTGCGCGCTGTGAGGTATCGAGAGACCTGACCACAGCCAGTGAGGTTTAAACGAAAGTGCCTAATGGGTGGGGGTTCCATTCGTCTTTTTAATGTAGGGATCTGGAGGTCTCGAGTTTTATAAATATTCAGGAGGGGAGTAAGCGGTATGGATACAAGTTCGCCAGGCCTCAGGCCGGTATTTTTCATGATCCAGTTCATAAAAAACCTCCGGGAATAGAGATATTCTTGTTGCGCTTTGAAAAGGCCTTGAGATACGAATCGAGCTTGTGGGAGTCCATCTTGAGCAGTAGCGGATATTAATAAACTAGATATCTCGTTTTCGATTGCGTCAATAAAGTTGTCAGGCATGGCGCGCTTGTCATTTTGCTCGCTCGCGTCGATAGGTATAGAGGGGTGTTGATAGTAAGCGCGCCCGGTCATCGGGTTAACCAATTTTTCGATTGTGACTTTTGGATTCCTGTCTGCAGGGCCTATAAGGCATTGATCAAGCGGGCCTCGTAGGTTGACTTCCAGCCATCGAAGAAATTCGATGACTGTAATCATTATAGCTCTGATGGTATTATTATCTCTTAAGTACCTATCTGGGTTTCGGGGATCTCGAGCGCTGACAAGCTCCGAAGCAAGTTCGTGAAGGTCGAAGTCAGTTGTTTCTGTGAGGTTTATTCGATTTCTATAGCAATATTTTATGTGGTGAGTCAGGTTTGAACAATACTGCCTGAGCGACTGCCCAGTGGACTTAGATGCTAGTTCCATTATCCAGAAATTTACTAAGGAACAAGGTTTGCCATTTGGCCAGCGCATCAATGATATTGACTTTTTATGTTTGAGGTGCGAGCGTTCTCTTCGGTAGTCTACATAGTCAGGGATGTCTACATTGAGATACTCTATAAAAAGTGATTTAGGCATCTTTGCCACCTTCGATTACCCTTAGGTTTCCAGGTTCTGGGCTAGGCTCTGAAGATATTATATTTAAGTAAGTTATACGGCTTTTGTCTAGTATGTTTTTCAATGTGATGCGGTCAATCTCAGTTGATGCGTTGGCCGGTTGATCTACGAATATTTTTAAAGCTCTATATAATTCTAAGTAGGCTTGGGAGCATTGAGTGGCGTGCCAGAGGCACTCTTTGATTTCTGCTTTAGAGTCCCTGTCGTCAGACTTTGAATTCTGTGGGGGGGGGGCTGGCTGAAAGGTTTTTTGTAAGAGTTGGTATGCCTGTTCGCGCCTCGTTTTCATTAGTTCCCAGCGGTCACGTGCATTGGCATTTGTTGGGTAAGAAGCCTTGGGGTCTAAGGTTGCTTTTTGAAGCGTGTTGTAAGATATTTTGGTAAAAAAACCAGGAATTTTTAAAGAGCAAAATGTGCGCAAGTCTTTAAGGTAGGGTATTAGGTCTGGTGTGAGAGTAATTTGAGAGTTTAGCAACTGCTCAAGCCAGATGAACCGGTTTTCGGCGTTTTTGATACTAGAATTGCTCATCCTGCTTGTCCTCATATTTAAATGCCAAGTCAATACCGTCTGGCTCCATACAACCAGGCGCAAAAATAAAATAGGGTTTGATTGTTATTGTTCCCTCTGCGCGTAAGTCTTGCAGAAATTCAATGTAAGCTTTTCTCTGCAAGCCTTCAACACGGCCTACGCCAAAACGTGCCTTCACTGCGTTGTACAGGGCTACTAACCCGTCGACGTCTTGTCTGTTAGACCTGCCGGCCTCAAGTTCGATTATTTTATCTTCAATGCACTCCGCTTCCCACAGACTAATTTCTTCTGCACTAACCGACGCGTCAGTGTAGGCCTGGGTGTGTTCGGTCAAACGGTGGCCTGCCATCCAGGCGGCGCAGCTAAAACCTATGTTTTGTTCGTGCCAGTACATCATCAATATAAAAAATTTTCGAAACTCATGTGGCCCCGGGTAGAAACGACGCCCATGCTCGTCTATGGGTGAGTCTATATAATCGTGAAAAAGCCCCGTGTACAAACTAAGTTTAATTTTTAATGCGGATCTGTAGCTTTTTTTGAAAGTCCCCATAGACGGGATATAGAATAAATCATCGGTGGCGTGTGGCGAGGTGTCCTCAAATAGTTCGGCAAGATTCATTCCAAGATATTGAAGTTGGGATATAGCTTTGAGAGTAAGCTTCGGTATGGGGCGCGCAAATTCCATATTTATCCCTTCAAGTCCAGTTTTGCCAACTGTTGACTCCATCCATGCCCCTCCTAACAACGTGTCGTACATCGCGCAATCTCGGCGCAAGCTAATGAGTTCGCTAATTCTAAGAGGTTTTAGCATGCAAATAATATTGCTTTGAGCGCATATCAGTAGTCCTAAGGCCTGGTTTAGGGTTAAATTTTCAGGGTCTAAATCCTGCAAGTTTTTCTTTGCGCATCGTATTTTAAGTGCGTCGCCAATGTTGTTGCTCGGCAGTCCAGGGCACTCTAAGGTCATGTATTTTTCAAGTATTTTTGGTAGCTCTAAGTTGGCTAAATGCATCCGGGTTGCTAGCCTTTTATTAGGGTTTTCGTTGTGCAGGTGTCTTATGTATTCAAGGCAGCAGTCAATTAAAGCGTCGCCATAAACTATTACGAATTCAGTCGACTTTCTAAGGATTTTCAAACCGAATCGCAATGGGATGAGCTGCTTGTGTTGCGATGAATTTATATATTGGCTCGCCAACAATCTTAGCTCTTGAGGATTGTAGTTGATATTTGGGATGGTTGTTGATGGGTGATGCTTTCCCTTAAAAAAATTATTTAAATTGTAGATGATTTTCGTTAGAGTTGCTTCTGTAAGTGGGTGGCTAGGTTCGTGGTCTAACAGTCTTGTGGTTGTCCTGGGGTGCTGCGTTGTGCGCAAATAATCATTGATGGTTTTTTCACTGGTTGTTTCATTGTTAAATTGCGCAAGAAACACTACTAGCTTTGAGTGTTTTGGGTTGATTCCGGGCTTTCCTATAATGTGTTTAATATAATTTGTGGGGATTCTCTCGGGGCTTTTTCCCCTTGTATCCGTTTGGTATTTGATAAAACCACGATCACTAAATAGCGCGTCCAGAATTTTGGAGCGCACATTTTCTGGGAGATTGAACGCTCGTTTGTGCAACGCATCTGGCGCCTTTTGTCCAAGTGCTTTAATGTGAAGTTTGTCCAAAGTCCTAGGTATAATTTCAAGGGCGTTTTCCCATCCGCCTTGAGCAAGTTTGGTTACTAAGTGCTTCAAAGCGTCTTCGTTCAGGAGATTGAACCCAAATTTATCAGGCATGAATCGTTCTTTGTCTAGATACATGTATGAAGCTAAGTTAAAAATTGGTTGGATGTGATCACCCCAGGCGGCGGGCCCAGGGTAAATTCCAAAAGAGCCTGACCTGATATAAAAAAGGGTTTTTTGAATCGCGTGTAACATTATGGTGTTTTGTGAATCTGTAAGTAGAGAATCATCGGGAAGCCGTACATTAAAATTAACATTCTTTGTGTGCTTCCAACCTTCTTCAGTTAGGACATGTTTATCGCCATTAGATGTTTTCCAGGCGTCAGACCCAATATTACCTTCAAGAAGCCAACTCGCAGTAAAGTCGTCTGGTTCTCGATTCAGCCTTTCATTATTTATGGCGATGACACGTTCAAGGTCAGTGATAGAATATTGTCTTTTTTCATAGCGTGGCATAGTGAATTTCCTCGCTTTGTATTTCGAAAGATGTAAGTTCTAAAGGAGAATCATTATGTTCTCAGGAATCTACGGGGAAAGCTTGGGGTGCGTTGCGTCTAACTTCCATTTTGTTAGAAGCTCCGAGGACTGCTGCCACGCAATTGTTAATTCTTTAAATGAATTTCCCTGAAGGTTAGAGCGAATTGCTTGGGCTGCAGCAGTGGTGGCAGGGAGTTCTACTGCAGCCTGCATCATTCGGGCTAGGAGATTGAGGTCATTCAATGGAATAGCCAGCGAATTTGTTTCGCTTTGCGTTACTTCTGAGGCGGTTTCCTCTTTTTTCTCAGTAATGTCGAGAAATAATCTTAGTGCCGCCAAACTCACAGAAGATAGATTCAGGCAAAGAAATTTAGCTTTTAGGTGCTCAAATGGTTCAAATTCATCAGGGAACTCATTCCTGAAAGACTTTTCCATTGCATTGGTGAACTGATCTCTTCCATGGGGACGAAAAAGCACTGAGTCCATGAACGCTTTTAAGTCTTCAATTGTGTTAAAGTCAGATGCAGCCAAGAGCCAAGGGCAATCGATATTGGCAAGCACGATCATTTTCTGCTGGAATGCACGAGCTGTTCGCTCATACTGACGTCTGAGGATCCATGGTGGTATATAGCTTTTCAGCACGGTTTTTGCTGAGTTACCCATTTTTTTTGCCATCATGCGTACTGAGCCCGTGCGAAACCATTCGAGAATTCCCTGGGTATTTCTTACCGCAGATAAAGAAAAGTTTTGCACGTTAACGCCAGCGGCAGTTAAGCGATCACTTAATGTGTCCCAGAGAGAGTATTTTCTATCACAAAACTCATGAGAAATTCCAACTGTTTCATTAATGCCTTTATTTGTGATTTCAATGAAAAGTGAGTGTAGTGCAGGATGCTGAGCTTTTTGAAGCTTTTCTCGCACTATGGAAGATTGTTCGAGTATTTCATTTATAATGCGGCTGGAGCGAGTTGATAGGTTGGAGCTTTTACGTGATTTAGACCGTGGTTTTTCGACGCTAAATGTCGTTGGGACATGTTCAGATCCTATGATCAGATAGCGCTTGCCATTTTTATTGGTCAGTTTTGATTGAGTCAGCGACATAGGGTTGAACTTAGGATTGTCGGTTATCAGTACAATCATGGCAGCGGCATAGTCTGTTGCGTTAGGAATTCCTAGTATTTCGCACAAAGCTTTCGACATTCTCTTGTTATCATATAGTTCGCAGTCGGCGAAGCGTATGATTTCTTTTGTAACCTGCACTTGTAGATAAGTGTTGAAAGCAAATCTAGGTGTTGAGTTTGCTAGCGTTTTCCAAGTGATCTGTTGGACGTCGTCATGGTTGATGATCATGTACTTCATTATTGCTAAAATATTGATCAGACCTTTCTTAGTCATTGGGTTGATTTCAGACGTGAAGCGATCAATAGTTTTGTTATCTAAGCTGCGAAGAAGTTCTGCTGCTCGATGAGGAGGCACTGAGTCAATCTTATTTCTAAGTGCTCGATATTTAATTATTTTTGAGTTCCAGTGCTCTTCAGCAATAGTGACGGTTTCGTGCGCAAGGTGTTTCAATTTTTCGTGGATATGATCTAAAAAATCATCAGTAGAATCAACATAGCTAGGTGTGCCAAGGTAAATATCTGGCCAGGTATCTGATGCAGATAAAGGAGCAGGGAGGGGGATAATTGATTCGCCAAGAACACCTAGTTGAGAAGCATCATCTAGCAGCCTACCCCGTGGTAGAATAGCTGGCGGCATCATGACGGTCGGCATTAACTTATCAGCCATAAGCTGGCGCAATAAGCTTTTGCAACACTCCCACATGTTTTTTCGACTTTCCGTATTGCATCCGTTGTGAATGTCGCCAATCAAAATGCATTTCTGACTGTCGGCAATAAATAGCTTGGTTTCTTCTACTGTTTTCGGTAGTGCGCGCCCAGAGCGATCAAGGTACGAAAAAAGCGTCCGTACTCCGGAAAACATCGTCGTACCTGATATAAAAGTATTCCCGTTAATTGATCGTATAAAAGAATGTCCAATGCGAGTTGCATCAGATATAGATAAATGGCTTGGCATTTTAGCCTTGATAGAACTGCCACCTGATCGCATCAATACATTTGGACGAAAGATAGTTAAGTAGCCGTTAGTCACTATCACTGTTGCTTTCATCAGCCATTACCTCATCAAAGGGAAAGGTAATGAAAGGCTAGGCTGAGAATCTTAGGTGTCAAGTTTGTGGTGTCAGGATCTCTACAAGGTACTGTATTATAAGTGTTTTAATGCAATCTTATGCTTAGGTGTCTGCAAAAAAGGTGTTCTGCGCGTCGACATCGAAACTGGCGATCTTCATGGCGGGTCTCCTCGCTGGAATGGCTATATAATTCACCTGGTGTATTAAGTGTGTCAAGTGACAACTTTTACGGGCCTGCGGGTTGCCATACTTAGAAGCTCTGGTGGATTATTGCGCTGATGAACAAGGAGTCCCCGGTGAGTACAGTCGAAGTTCTGGCCAGTGTCGATATCGTCGCCCTGCGCCTGGCCCCTGATGCCCAGCATCTGCAAGTGTTGTTGCACCGTCGTGAGCGCGAGCCGCATGTTGGCCAGTGGGCCTTGCCCGGCGTAATCGTCAATGGCCGAACCCCGGACACCAGCCTGGAGGGCGCTGCCGAACGCGCCCTGGGCGAGAAAGCCCTGGTGCAGCCGCGCCACCTCGAACAGGTGGGTACCGAAGGCAATGCCTTCCGTGACCCGCGGGGTTGGTCGTTGAGTACCTACTACCTGGCGTTGCTTGACCCGCAGCAGCAGGTTGAGGGTGAGCAGCTGGCGTTTTTTGACCTGGACAGCGTGATTGACCGCAAGGTGTTGCTGCCGTTCGACCATAACCTGCTGGTAGAGCGTGCGCGCGAGCGCTTGGCTTCGAAGACTGTGTACAGCAGCCTGCCGCTGCACCTGCTGGCGCAGAAGTTCACCGTGCTCGATGTGCTGGGGGCGGTGCAGGCGTGCCTGGGGCAGGCGGTGAACGGCACCTCGCTGCGCAAACGCCTGGAGCGCTTGCGCGAGCTGGGTTGGGTGAGGGATACCGGGGAGAAGAACCAGCCCAGGCTGGGCCGGCCGCAGCAGTTGTATCAGTACACGCCACAGGGGGAGCGGGTGTTCATGTTCGACCGGAGCCTTTTACCCGAAGGCGCCTGAGCGACATTTTATTTGTGGGCGCGGTCTTTGTGGGAGCGGCCTTGCGTCGCGAAAGGGCCGCGCAGCGGCCCCAGCAATTCGTGATTTTGCGCTGGAATCCTGGGGCCGCTATGCGGCCCTTTCGCGACGCAAGGCCGCTCCCACATTAGGTCGCGTTCAAGCAGGTCAATGCGCGCAGCGGCTGGTATCGCCTTGCTCGGCCGGGGCCTTGCGCGCCGCTGCCAGAATGGTCGCCAGTACGATCAGCGCAGCACCGGCCGCCATGCGCAGGCTCGGCTGGTCACCAAACAGCCACCAGGCACCGAGGATCGCGTACACCGGCTCCAGCGCGATGATCATGCCGGCAGTCCGCGCCTCAAGCCCTTCCAGGCTCTTGACGAACAGGAACTGCGACAGCCCGGTGCAGAACACCCCCAGCAGCGCCAGGTTGACCCAGTCATTGCTGCCCAGGCTGGTGTTGCCCAGGTGGCTGAAGGCGAACGGCGCCACCAGTGCAGCCACCACCACGTTCTGCCAGAACGCTACCTGCATGGCATTCATGCTCGAGCCGTTGCGGCGGTTGGCCACGGTCAGCAGGGCGAACGCCAGGCCCGAGCCCAGGCCCCAGAGCAGGCCGACGGTGCCTTTGTCGAGCAAATCGAAGGTTGGTACCACCAGCACCAGGCCCGCCGTCACCATCAACAGCAGCAAGCCTTGCACGGCACCGATGCGCTGGCCGAACACGCCGCGCTCGATCATGGCGATGAAGGCCGGGAAACTGGCAAAACCCAGGGTGGCCACGGCCACGCCGCCCACTTTGACGGCGATGAAGAAGGTCACCCAGTGAGTCGCCAGCAAGGCGCCGGTCAGGCCCAGTACCGGCAGGTTGCGCAGGGTCAGCGCGTCGAGCAGGCGGGTGCCCTTGAGCCCGGCGACGAAGCCCAGGGCGATGAAGGCGAAGGTGGCGCGGCCGAAGGTGATGATGCTGGCGTCGGCGTCGATCAGGTGACCGAGGATACCGGTCAGGCCGAACAGCACAGCGGCGATGTGGGCAACGCACAGGGCGTTACGGTGGCCGGTGGCAGCACCGGCTACGGGGATTGAAGTCGCGATCATGGCAGTCAAGTCTTCACAATGTGGCGCGCGCAAACACTCCCGATTGGCGCGGCGCGGGTCTCTAATACTGGGAGTTTTATCGTTATGAGCCCGGACGAACTGCCCGGTGCAAAAAGGCGCCACAGCGTTGGAATTGTGAAGCGAGGCTGTTTTACTCGCGAATACCACATCGATCAGCCCACGGCGCGGGGCTGGTCGATGTGTGTATTATTTTTGTAGACACGGTTTGGAAGCCGATTGCGGGCGACGTGTGCTTGTCTGATCGCGACATCGGCTGTTGCCTTGCAGCGCCTTCTTATTCCTCACCGTAATTCATGATCGACAGCAGGCGAATCGGCACCTGCACCAGCTGCTCAGGGCCGTGCGGGGTTTCGCCATCGAAGGTCAGGCTGTCGCCGGCCTGCATGTGGTAGAGCTGGTTGCCGTGGCGGTAGACCAGTTCCCCCTCCAGCAAATGCAGGAACTCGGTACCGGGGTGGGCGAAGGTCGGGAACTCTTCGCTGGCGTCGTCCATGGTCACCATGTACGCCTCGAAGTTCTTCTTTGGGCCCCTGGCGTGATTGAGCAAATGGTAGGTATGGCCCTTCTCGGTGCCGCGTCGCACCACCTCCAGCCCTTCACCGGCCTTGACCAGCAGGGCATTGCCGTCGGGCTGGTCGTATTGGCTGAACAGCTTGGCCATCGGCATGCCCAGCACATCGCACAGGCGGCTCAGGGTATCGAGGCTGGTGGACACCTGGGCGTTCTCGATCTTGCTGAGCATGCCCTGGCTGATGCCGGCGATGCGCGCCACATCGGCGAGCTTTAGCGATTGGGCCTGGCGCTGGCGCTTGATCTGCAGGCCCAGGTACTGCTCCAGGCGAAGGCGCGGTTGGGTGTCGGTTGGCATCGAATGTCCTGCACGGTTTCAGTTCAAGAATAAAGATTTCGCACTGGGAAAGTGCGAAATGCAGCTGCGTTGGCTGCTTCTTTCCTCAGATGAAAACAAGTTTCCCATAAATAGAGCATAAAAACCTGCATGGGTTTTGTGCAGCCTGCGCGGGCCTCTTCGCGGCTAAAGCCGCTCCTACAGGGCTTTGCACGGTCTCTGTAGGAGCGGCTTTAGCCGCGAAGAGGCCTGCACAGGCGCCACATGACCCAGGTTGATCCGAAGTTGGCAAGCACGTTGCATTCCTGTGAGGAAAGTAAGTTTCTCATGCGGAATTAGTGCCCCTCACCCAGGAGTGATCAACCCATGTTGCCAGCAGAAACCCAGCGCACCCTCGACCAGTACGGCATCAAGTATGTGCTGGCGCAGTTCGTCGATATCCACGGTTCGGCGAAGACCAAGTCGGTGCCAGTATCGGGCCTCAAGATGGTGGCTGAAGAGGGCGCCGGCTTTGCCGGGTTCGCTATCTGCGGCATGGGCATGGAGCCCCATGGCCCGGATTTCATGGCCCGTGGCGACCTCTCCACGCTGATCCCGGTGCCTTGGCAGCCGGGCTATGGGCGGGTGGTGTGCGTGGGCCATGTCAACGGCCAGCCGTGGCCCTACGACAGCCGTTACGTCTTGCAGCAGCAGGTGCAGCGCCTGGCCGACAAGGGCTGGACCCTGAACACTGGCCTTGAGCCCGAGTTCAGCCTGTTCCGTCGTGACGAAGGCGGCAAGCTGCAGTTGGTGGATGCCTCCGACAACCTCGACAAGCCGTGCTACGACTACAAGGGCCTGTCGCGCTCGCGGCTGTTCCTCGAGCGCCTCACCGAGGCTCTGCAACCGGTCGGTTTCGACATCTACCAGATCGACCACGAAGACGCCAACGGCCAGTTCGAGATCAACTACACCTACAGCGACGCCATGGAGTCGGCCGACCGCTTCACCTTCTTCCGCATGGCCGCCGGCGAGATTGCCAACGACCTGGGCATGATCTGCTCGTTCATGCCCAAGCCCGACCCCAAGCGCGCCGGCAATGGCATGCATTTCCACCTGTCGCTGGCCAGCAGCAGCAACAAGAACCTGTTCCACGACCCGTCCGACAGCAGCGGCATGGGCCTGTCGAAACTGGCCTACCACTTCGCCGCCGGCCTGCTGGCCCACGGCCCGGCGCTGTGTGCCTTCGCCGCCCCCACGGTCAACTCCTACAAGCGCCTGGTGGTCGGCCGCTCGCTGTCCGGTGCCACCTGGGCCCCGGCCTTCGTCGCCTACGGCGCCAACAACCGTTCGGCGATGGTGCGCATCCCCTATGGGCGCCTGGAGTTCCGCCTGCCGGACGCCGGCTGCAACCCGTACCTGGTCACCGCCGCGATCATCGCCGCCGGCCTCGATGGCATCGACCGCCAGCTGGAGCCGGGCGAGATGTGCAACGAGAACCTCTACAACCTGAGCCTGGAAGAGATCGCCGCACGCGGCATCAAGACCTTGCCGCAGTCGCTCAAGGAAGCGGCCGACGCCCTGGAAGCCGACCCGCTGTTCCGCGAGGTGCTCGGCGCCGAGATCGTCGACGAGTTCATCAAGCTCAAGCGCATGGAGTGGGTGGAGTACTGCCGCCACGTCTCCGACTGGGAAATCCAGCGCTACACCGAATTCTTCTGACCGCCAACCCTATCCCTGGGTAGCGGCGACAGCAGCGGCTACCCACTGCCTAGAAGGAGTATCACCATGTGTGGAATCGTAGGTCTGTACCTGAAAAAGCCAGAGCTGGAAGCCCAGCTCGGCAAGCTCTTCGAACCCATGCTCGAAGCCATGACCGACCGTGGCCCGGACAGTGCCGGCTTCGCCATCTACGGTGACGAAGTGGCCGATGGCTGGGTCAAGCTGACCCTTCAGGCGACGGACATCAACTACCCCTGGGCGGCCCTGATGGGCCAGTTGGAAGGGCGCCTGGGCTGCTCGCTGGACTGGTTCCAGAACGCCAGCGCCGCCGTGCTCAAGGTGCACACCGATGAAGCCGCCGCCCGCACCGCGCTGGCCGAACTGGCCCCCGACGTGCGCATCATGAGCGCCGGGCAGAGCATCGAGATCCTCAAGGGCATGGGCCTGCCGGCAGAAATCTCCAGCCGCTTCGGCCTGGCCAGCATGAAGGGCAGCCACATCATCGGCCATACCCGCATGGCCACCGAAAGCGCCGTGACCATGGAAGGCAGCCACCCGTTCTCCACCGGCGCCGACCTGTGCCTGGTGCACAACGGCTCGCTGTCCAACCACTTCCGCCTGCGCCAGGAGCTCAAGCGCGAAGGCATCAGCTTCGAGACCGACAACGACACCGAGGTGGCGGCCGGCTACCTGACCTGGCGCCTGCAACAGGGCGACACCCTGGCCCAGGCCCTGGATGGTGCGCTGGAAGATCTGGACGGTTTCTTCACGTTTGCCATCGGCACCCGCAACGGCTTTGCCGTGATCCGCGACCCGATCGCCTGCAAACCAGCGGTACTGGCCGAGACCGAGGACTACGTGGCCATGGCCTCCGAGTACCAGGCCCTGGCCAGCCTGCCGGGCATCGAGCACGCCAAGGTCTGGGAGCCGGCGCCGGCCACCCTGTACGTCTGGGAACGCGAAAGCGCCTGACCCTCACCGAATCACTGGAGACATTCATGAAGACGATCGACCTTTCCAGCGCCTCGGTGCGCATGCTCAACCAGTCCCTGCATGGCGACGTGCAAGACCACGAATGGCGGGTGACCCACCCCGACGGCAAGCACAACCTGGCCGTGGGCATCAACGCCGCCGTGTCGGTGGATATCGAAGGCCACGCCGGCTACTACTGCGCCGGCATGAACCAGCAGGCCAGCGTCACCGTGCACGGCAACGTCGGTGTGGGCGTGGCCGAGAACATGATGTCTGGCTCGGTGCGGGTCAAGGGCAGCGCCTCCCAGGCCGCCGGTGCCACCGCCCATGGCGGGCTGCTGGTGATCGAGGGTGATGCCGGCGCACGTTGCGGCATCTCGATGAAGGGCGTGGACATCGTGGTCGGCGGCAGCATCGGCCACATGAGCTGCTTCATGGGCCAGGCCGGGCGCCTGGTGGTGTGTGGCGATGCCGGTGATGCGCTGGGCGATTCGCTGTACGAGGTGCGCATCTACGTCAAGGGTTCGGTGCAGTCGCTGGGCTCGGACTGCATCGAGAAAGAGATGCGCGCCGAGCACCTGCAAGAGCTGCAGGAACTGCTGAACAAGGCCGGCCTTGCGCACAAGGCCGCCGATTTCAAACGCTACGGCTCGGCTCGCCAGCTGTACAACTTCAAAGTCGACAACGCCAGCGCGTACTGATCCAGGAGCATTCCCATGAGCGAACAATTCCCCCCGGTACTGCGTGAGTCGGCCACCTTCGATCGCCTGACCATCCAGGAAATCCAGCGCGCCGCCGAAACCGGCATCTACGACATCCGTGGCGGCGGCACCAAGCGCCGCGTGCCGCACTTCGACGACCTGCTGCTGCTCGGCGCCAGTGTGTCGCGCTACCCGCTGGAAGGCTACCGCGAAAAATGCGGCACCGACGTGGTGCTGGGCAACCGCTTCGCCAAGAAGCCGATCCACCTGAAGATCCCGGTGACCATCGCCGGCATGAGCTTCGGCGCGCTGTCGGCCAACGCCAAGGAGGCCCTGGGCCGTGGCGCGACCATTGCCGGCACCAGCACCACCACCGGCGACGGCGGCATGACCCCGGAAGAGCGTGGCCAGTCGCAGCATCTGGTGTACCAGTACCTGCCATCGCGCTATGGCATGAACCCCGATGACCTGCGCAAGGCCGATGCCATCGAGATCGTCCTCGGCCAAGGTGCCAAGCCGGGCGGCGGTGGCATGCTGCTGGGCATGAAGGTCACCGAGCGCGTCGCCGGCATGCGCACCTTGCCGATTGGCGTCGACCAGCGCAGCGCCTGCCGCCACCCGGACTGGACCGGCCCGGACGACCTGGCGATCAAGATTGCCGAGATCCGCGAGATCACCGACTGGGAGAAGCCGATCTACGTGAAGATCGGCGCCAGTCGCCCGTACTACGACGTCAAGCTGGCGGTGAAGGCCGGTGCCGATGTGATCGTGCTCGACGGCATGCAGGGCGGCACGGCGGCCACCCAGGAAGTGTTCATCGAACACGTCGGCATCCCGATTCTGCCGGCCATTCCACAGGCGGTGCAGGCGCTGCAGGAGATGGGCATGCACCGCAAGGTGCAGCTGATTGTCTCCGGTGGCATCCGCAACGGTGCCGACGTGGCCAAGGCCATGGCCCTGGGTGCCGACGCGGTGGCCATCGGCACGGCGGCGCTGATCGCCCTGGGCGACAACCACCCACGGCTGGACGGTGAGCTGAAGAAGATCGGCTCGGCTGCCGGTTTCTACGACGACTGGCAGAACGGCCGCGACCCGGCCGGCATCACCACCCAGGACCCGGAGCTGGCCAAGCGCCTGAACCCGGAAGAGGCCGGCCGGCGTCTGGCCAACTACCTGCGGGTGCTGGTGCTGGAGGCACAGACCATGGCCCGCGCCTGCGGCAAGTCACACCTGCACAACCTCGACCCTGAGGACCTGGTGGCGTTGACCGTCGAAGCTGCGGCGATGGCGCGGGTGCCTTTGGCGGGGACCGCGTGGGTGCCGGGCCAGGCGCAGTATTGAGTTAACCATCGGGGGCCGCTTTGCGGCCCTTTCGCGACACAAGGCCGCTCCTACAAGGGACCGCGATCTCCTGTAGGAGCGGCCTTGTGTCGCGAAAGGGCTGCAAAGCAGCCCCAGGGCCCCCCACATTCACACAGGAGTGACTCCATGAAGCATCTCACCCTCGCTGTAATGCTGTTAGCCCTGACTTCCCGGGCCCACGCCGCCGAACCCACCCTGGACACCGGCAACACCGCCTGGATGATCTGCGCGGCAATGTTCGTGCTGATGATGTGCATCCCGGGCCTGGCGCTGTTCTATGGCGGCATGGTGCGGGCGAAGAACTTCCTTTCGGTGTTCACCCAGCTGTTCGCCGTGGCCGGGGTGATCGGCATCCTCTGGGTGCTGTTCGGCTACAGCCTGGTGGTCGACACCAGCGGCATGGTCGAAGGGCAGCTGACCGTCAACAGCTTCATCGGCGGCCTGGACAAGGCGCTGATGTTGAACATTGGCCACGACAGCCTGGTAGGCAGCATCCCGGAGGGCGTGTTCGCAGTGTTTCAGCTGACCTTCGCCATCATCACTCCGGCACTGATTGCCGGTGGTTTTGCCGAGCGCATGAAGTTCAGCGCCTCGTTGCTGTTCATGGCGGCCTGGTTCGTCCTGGTGTATGCGCCCATCGCCCATATGGTCTGGGGCGGGCCGGGGGCGCTGATGGTCAACTGGGGTGTGCTGGACTTTGCCGGTGGCACCGCCGTGCATATCAACTCCGGTGTGGCAGCGCTGGCGGCGGCGTTGATGCTGGGCAAGCGCAAGGGCTACCCGCAGACGGCCATGCCGCCGCACAACCTCGGCTTCACCCTGGTGGGCGCGGGGTTGTTGTGGGTCGGTTGGTTCGGTTTCAACGTCGGTTCCGGGCTTGCGGCCAACGAAGGAGCAGGGGTGGTGATGCTGGCGACCATGGTCGCGGCCTGTGCCGGGATTGTCGGCTGGTTGCTGACCGAGAAGGTCATGCATGGTCGGCCTACCGCGTTGGGCGCGGCTTCAGGTGCTTTGGCCGGGCTGGTGGGGATCACGCCGGCCTGTGCCTTCGTCGGGCCGTTGGGCGCGGTGGTGATCGGCTTGCTGACCGGGGCAATCTGCTTCTTTGCCGTGACCCGGCTCAAGCAGGCGCTGGGGTACGACGACAGTCTCGATGTATTCGGGCTGCATGGTGTAGGCGGCATGATCGGGGCCGTGTTGACCGGCGTGTTTGCCGCGCCGTCGTTGGGCGGTTATGTGGAGGGGGCTTCGCCGATCGGGCAGGCCCTGGTGCAGCTCAAGGGCGTGGCGTTTACCTTTGTTTATTGCTTCGTGGTGAGCTGGGCGATTCTCGGGGCCATCAAGCTGACCGTGGGGCTGCGGGCCAGCCGGGAAGAGGAAGAGCAGGGGCTGGACCTGGCGGAGCACAACGAGCGTGCCTACAACCTCTGATGGATGGGTTGCTTGTACTGGTCTCTTCGCGGGCACGCCCGCTCCCACAGGGGATTGCGTATCCCTTTGGGAGCGGGCGTGCCCGCGAAGAGGCCAGTACAGGTTTGATCAGTGCCCCATGGCCAGCTTGGCACTGGTCTGGCGACGGCGGTAGGCGCTGTCACGGCTGGCCAGCCACCAGTACAGCGGCGAGGTCACTGCCAGGCCTACCAGCCACGACAGGTCAGCCCCGTTGATGTGCTCGGAGATCGGCCCGACGTACAGCGGCGTGTTCATGAACGGGATCTGCACCACGATGCCCACCGCATAGGCAATCAGCGCCTGCGGGTTGTAACGGCCGTAGATGCCGCCATCGACCTGGAAGATCGACTGGATGTCGTAGTCGCCCTTGTGGATCGCGTAGAAGTCGATCAGGTTGATCGCCGTCCACGGCACCAGCACTACCAGCAGCACCAGTACCATGTCGACGAAGTGGCCGATGAAGTCTGCCGAGGCGAACACCGCCACCACGCAGCAGGCCGACAGCACGATCAGCGACAGCACCGCGCGGCTCTTGGCGGTCGGGATCCAGCGGTAGGCGAAGGTCTGCACCAGGGTGATGATCGACAGCACCGCGCCATACAGGTTGAGGGCGTTGTGGCTGATCACGCTGAGCAGGAACAGCACCAGCATGACCGGGCCGAGGGTGCCGGTGGCCAGCTTGACCGCGTCCATGGTGTCCATGCCGGCCGGGATCGCCAGCACTGCCACGGCGCCGAAGACGAACGACAGGCTCGAACCCAGGGCCGAGCCCAGGTAGGTGGTCCAGAAGGTCGAGCTGACCTTTACGTCGGCTGGCAGGTAGCGCGAGTAGTCCGACACATACGGGGCGAAGGCGATCTGCCAGAGCGCTGCCAGCGACACGGTGGCCAGCCAGCCGGCCAGGTTGAAGCCGCCGCGGGTGAGGAAGTCGTCACTTTGCACATGGCTGAAGATGTAGCCGAAGCCGACCACGATGCCGATGCCCAGCACCCAGGTGCCGATGCGGTTGAGCACGTGGATGAAGCGGTAGCCGATGATGCCGATGATGCCTGAACCCAGTGCACCGATGACGATGCCCACCGGCACCGGTACGGCCTCGACCACACCATGCAGCGACTTGCCGGCCAGCACGATGTTGGAGGCGAAGAAGCCGATGTACATCACCCCGGCGATCACCACCACCAGCAAGGCACCGAGGGTGCCGAACTGGGCGCGGCTCTGGATCATCTGCGGGATGCCCATCTGCGGGCCCTGGGCCGAGTGCAGCGCCATCAGCACGCCGCCGACCAGGTGGCCAACGAGGATGGCGACGATGCCCCATATCAGGTTCAGGTGAAACAGCTGCACGCCCAGCGCGCCGGTGACGATGGGCAGCGGCGCGATATTGCCGCCGAACCACAGCGTGAACAGATCCCTCACCTTTCCATGGCGGTCTTCCGGCGGCACGTAGCCGATCGTGTGTTTTTCTATCAGGGGTGCCGAATTGGCTGCACTGGTCATGACTGACTCCAAGGCAAGGTGGGGCATCGGGTGCTGCCCGGGTGCGTGCCGGCGAAGGGCGACGCGTTCTTGTTGGAGCGATGATGCGGGGCGCGGGGATAACGAGAAATTAGTAAATATGTGCCCATAAACCTTAAAAA
The DNA here is from genome assembly GCF_003097235.1 of Pseudomonas sp. CC120222-01a. Lineage (GTDB taxonomy): Bacteria > Pseudomonadota > Gammaproteobacteria > Pseudomonadales > Pseudomonadaceae > Aquipseudomonas. The sequence goes on from NZ_QEQQ01000003.1 coordinate 164,167, forward strand.
ACCTAAGGCTGACAAAAGGTTAAGCGGTGGACGGTAGCAAGGAGGGTGCCAGCTGGCTGGAGGGCTTGGGGTAGAGGGGGTTGCTGTGGCCTGGGCTTGGTGCGATAGGACTGTGGTGGTGCACAGTGCGCCTTGATGGGGCAGATGGAGAGGTTGCCTGTGTCGGCCTCTTCGCGGGTAAACCCGCGAAGAGGCCGGCACAGGAAAAAATCTACATCGGCAACAACCGATCCTGAATCACTTCTTTCATCACCAGGGTCGAACTCAGGCGCTTCACATTGGGAATGCTGGTCAGCTGCTCGTCATACAGTTTCTGGAACGCCGGCAAGTCCTTGGCCACCACATGCAGCAGGTAATCCGGATCCCCGAACAGCCGTTGCGCCTCGACAATCTGCGGGATCTCGGCCAGAGCCGCTTCGAAGTCCGCCACAGGCTGTCGGGTCACTTCGCGCAGGGTGACGAACACCAGCGCGGCAAAGTTCAGCCCCAGGGCGCTCGGCGCCAGGCGGGCGTGGTAGCCCAGAATCGCCCCGGACTCTTCCAGTGCCTTCAGGCGCCGATGGCAGGGGGACAGGCTGAGCCCCACGCGGTCGGCCAGTTCAGTAACCGACAGCCGACCATCTTTTTGCAACTCGGCAAGGATTTTTCGATCAGTTCTGTCCATGGGGAAGAATCTTCCAGTAAGTGAGTGCTGGGAGGGAATATACGAAAGAAAATCCCCGGGCGGAATCCGTAATCTTTCCTCATCCCAAGGCAGTAGATAAGGAAGATTCAAGTGGCTATCAGTGTGCTGACGGCGTTCTGGGCTGTGTCGATGCTGTTCGTGATGACCCCCGGAGCAGACTGGGCCTATGCCATCTCGGCGGGCATGCGCGGGCGTTGGGTAATGCCCGCAGTGGCGGGGATGTTGTCGGGGCATTTCCTTGCCACCCTGGTGGTGGCGGCCGGGGTCGGGAGCCTGCTCGCGGGCCACCCGTTGGCGCTGACCTTGCTGACCCTGGCAGGGTGCAGCTACCTGCTGTGGCTCGGCGGTAACCTGTTGCTGAGCCCGGCGTTGCCTTCGGCCGGGCAGGGCGGGGCTGGGGAGTCGGGCTCGCGCTGGGCATTGAAAGGCTTTTGCGTGAGTGGGCTGAACCCCAAGGTATTCCTGCTGTTCCTGGCCCTGCTGCCACAATTCACTGACCCCCAGTCTAGCTGGCCCGTGCCGTTGCAGATCTTGCTGCTGGGGCTGGTGCACCTGTGCAGCTCGCTGGTGATCTATTCGCTGGTCGGCTTTGGCGCCAAGGCTGTGCTGAGCACCCGGCCAGGGGCGGCAAAGCTCGTCGGACGGGTGTCGGGGGTGGCGATGATTACGGTGGCCCTGGGTTTGATAGCCGGGCAGATCCACTGATTTCAGCGATTACCTTCGACGCAGATGTGGCGGTTATCGCTCTACACGCCTAGCACTTTGCCAAGCAGCTGGCACACCTGTTCGGCCGAGTAGGGTTTGGCCAGGAAGGCAAACCCTTGGTGCCCGCCTTCGGCAATCGCCTCGCTGTAGCCGGAGGTGAGGATCACCGGCAATTGCGGGCGCTGGCGGCGCAACTGCCTGGCCAGTGCCAGGCCACCCATGCCTGGCATGACCACATCGGAAAACACGGCATCGAAGCCTTCGGGCGCGTTGGCAAGCTGCACCAGGGCAGCTTCGGCCGAGCTGGCCCAGCTGATCTGGTAGCCGTGGTCTTCAAGGATCTGTGCGGTAAAGCTGCCCACATCGGGATTGTCCTCGACCACCAGGATGCGCCGTCGCTCGCCACTGGGCTGAGGCCCGTCTTGCGGGTCGCTGGCAGGTGCGTCGCTGGCCGGTGCCGGCTCTTGTGGCAGGTACAGGGTGAAACGGGTGCCCTGGCCCTGGACGCTATCGACCTTGACGTCGCCATCGGACTGCTTGGCAAAGCCAAATACCTGGGACAAGCCCAGCCCGGTGCCTTCACCCGGCGCCTTGGTGGTGAAGAACGGATCGAAGATTCGCTCCAGCAACTCGGGGGCGATGCCGACACCACTGTCACTCACCGAAATGGCCGCGAACAGCCCGTCGTGGCCGGGCATGTGCTGATCGGCCTGCAGGCGCAGGCGCAGGGTGCCTTCACCGGCCATGGCGTCGCGGCCATTGAGCATCAGGTTGATCACCGCGGTTTCCAGCTGGCTGAGGTCGGCGCGGATATGGCAGGGCGATGCCGGCAGCTGCAGCTCGACGTGGATGCGTGCGCCGGTGGCCGTGTCGAGCATGTCGGCCATCGCCTCCAGCCGTGGCCCGGCTTCGAACACTTGCGGGCTCAGTGCCTGGCGGCGGGCGAAGGCGAGCAGCTGGCCGGTCAGCTTGGCGCCGCGGTCGACGGTGTCGGACATGGTCTTGAGGTAACGTTCGCGGCGCTGTTCGTCGAGGTTGGGGCGCCGCAGAAAGTGCAGCGACGAGCGGATGATGGTCAGCAGGTTGTTGAAGTCGTGAGCCACGCCACCGGTCAGCTGGCCGATGGCTTCGAGCTTTTGCGTCTGGCGCAGCACGGCTTCGGTATGCAGCAACTGCGCGGTACGCTCTTCGACCCGGTGTTCCAGAGTGGCGTTGAGCGCTTCGAGGGCGGCCATCGCCTCGCGCACTTCGGCGTGGGCCTGGATGCGCTGGATGTGTGCCCAGGAGCGTTCGGTAACTTCGCTGATCAGTGCCTGCTCGTAGAGCGTCCAGGTACGTGGCTGGCGGTCATGGATGGCCATCAGCGCCGTCAGCCGGCCATTCTTGATCAGCGGCATGCAGACGGTGGCGGTGACGCCGATGGCCTGGAAGGTGGCCGCCTCTTCGGCGGCCAGCTCCTTGAGGTTGTCGTTGATCACCAAGGGCAGGCCGGCGCGCAGGCGGCTGACGGCCAGTCGGCCGAAATCGGCCAGGCGGTATTGCCCAAGCAGGCGCGGCGAGCCCGGTGCAACCCAATCGCCGCAGATGGTGAAGCCGTCCTCGTCCGCTTCCATCACGGCATAGGCGCAACTCGCAAGCTCCAGGTGCTCCACCAGCATGCGCGTGGTGATCGCCATGATGTGGTCCGGGTCGGTGGCATTGGCCACGGCGCGGCCCAGGTTGTCGAGAAAGTTCAGGCGCTGGTTGGTGACTACGCTGGCGGTGGTTTCGGTGACCGTGTCTAGCATTCCCAGCACACGGCCATCCTCACCGCGGATGGGGCTGTAGCAGAAAGTGAAATAGGCCTTTTCCGGGCTGCCGCAGCGGTCGATCAGCAGGGGGAAGTCCTCGATGAACACCGCCTCGCCAGCGAGTGCCCGTGCGGCCATGCCTCCAATTTCGTGCCATGCCTCTTGCCATACCACACTGAAGGGGCTGCCCAGGGCCAACGGTTTGTTACCGAGGATCTGGGCGAAGGCGTCGTTGTGCAGGGTGATCAGCTCTGGGCCCCAGAGCACGGCCTGGGGAAAGCGCGAGTCCAGGCACAGGGCGACGCTGGTCCTGAGTGTTTCAGGCCATTGAGCAAGCGGCCCCAGGGGTGTGGCAGCCCAGTCGTGATTGCGAATGCGCTCGGCCATCAGCCCGCCGCCGTCTAGCCAGTTTGCCATGTGCAGTGCCGGTCCGTTTGCTTGAGGCCTCTAGATTGCACCGAGAATAGACGCTTGGCGAGGGGGACGGTACCTCAGCGCATGAAATGCACCTTGCCGGTGTCGTCATTGCCCATGTAGATGCCATAGACCCCGGCCTGCCGTTCGAGGATGTAGCGCTCGAGAATCTGCCGGATCGCCGGGTAATAGATCTCGTCCCAGGGGATCTCGTCCGGTTCGAAGAACTTGTACGCCAACGTTTCCGGCCCGTACTGCCCGGTCTCTTCGGTGGCGATGGCGCGGAAGATGATGTACACCTCGCTGATCTTCGGCACGCTGAAGATCGAATAGGGCGAGACGATGTCGGCGCGCACGCCGCTTTCTTCCCACACCTCGCGCAAGGCCGCCTGCTCGGTGGTCTCGCCGGCTTCCATGAAGCCGGCCGGCAAGGTCCAGGTGCCGGGGCGCGGCGGGATGGCGCGCTGGCACAGCAGGTACTTGCCATCACGCTCGATGATGCAACCGGCGATGATCTTCGGGTTGATGTAGTGGATATAGCCGCAGCCGGTGCAGTGCAGGCGTTCGTGGGTGTCGCCTGTGGGAACGCCCCGGGCCAGTTCCGTGGTGCAGTGTGGGCAGTAGCGCGGGGCGTTGGGCATGGTCAGCGGCCTGTGCGGGTCTTATATACGTGGATCCTTCAGGGCCAGGGGCTCGACCATGTCGCGCACCTTGGTGTTGTCGTCCTGCTTCTGGCGCAGGTAGTCCAGGGCCACCTTGGCAGCGGCGCGGACGTGGTCGACCGAGGCCTGGTGGGCCACCAGCGGGTCACCACCCTTGATCGCCTCGACGATCTTTTCCATTTCACGATTGCTGGCGCCGCGGCGGTTTTCCTGCGACACCGAGGTGGCGCGCAGGTAGCTGATGCGTGCCTGCAGCTGGCGCAACTGCTGGGCCGCGACCTGGTTGCCGGAGCCTTCCAGGAGCACGTCGTAGAAGCCTTGTACCGAGTCCAGCACCTGCTGCAGCTCGCCTTCTTCCAGCGCTTCGCGGTTGACCTCGAGCGCGCGCTCCAGGGCACGGATGTCCTTGGCCTTGGCGTTGAGGGTGAACAGCTGCACGATCAGGCCTTCGAGCACGCAACGCAGCTCGTAGATGTCGCGGGCGTCTTCCAGGGTGATGATGGCCACGCGTGGGCCCTTGGCGTCGGCGAACTCCACCAGGCCTTCGGATTCCAGGTGGCGCAGGGCCTCACGCACCGAGGTACGGCTGACCCCCAGGCGGTCGCAGAGGTCGCGTTCGACCAGGCGGTCGCCGGGCAGCAGGTGGAAGTTCATGATCGCGCCGCGCAGCTTGTCGAGCACGATTTCACGCAGGGTAACGGGGTTGCGGTTGACCTTGAAGCTGTCGTCGAGTGGCTGGCGTTTCATCAGGTGCGCTCTTTATGAGGCTGTTGCGCCAACATCACGGAGCCCCCTGAACCGAGGCACTCCTTGCAGTGGTTCGAACAGCCCGCTGTTAACGGGTTGGCTCCGCATCGGCTTCAGCGAACGCTTCGCGGGCCAGGCGGAAGCTGTCCACCGCCGCGGGCACGCCGCAATAAATGCCGACCTGGAGCAGGATCTCGCGAATCTGTTCACGGCTCAGGCCATTACGCAATGCGCCGCGAATGTGCAGCTTGAGCTCGTGGGGCCGGTTGAGCGCGGAAATCATGGCCAAGTTTATCATGCTGCGCTCTTTCAGCGAGAGGCCTTCGCGGCCCCAGACGTGGCCCCAGCAGTATTCGGTGACCAGTTCCTGCAGGGGCTTGGTGAAGTCGTCGGCATTCTGGATCGAGCGGTTGACGTATTCCTCGCCCAGCACCTGGGTGCGGATCTGCAGGCCTTTCTCGTACTTTTCGTTGCTCATGCGCAGTACTCCGGAATAAAAAGGGGCCGCAACCGAGGGTGAGACGATTAGTGCGGCCCCTGAAAACAGGGACATCGGTGGTGGCTTCTTCGCGGGCTTGCCCGCTCCCACAGGTATTGCACAGGTCTCGGGAACTGCGCTGTCCCTGTGGGAGCGGGCAAGCCCGCGAAGAAGCCAACACCGACTTCAAGGTCTATCAGCCCAGCGGCGGCAGGGCACCCAGCTTGCCCTTGTGATAGACCATCGGCGTCACCGGTTCGGCCGGCAGCACCAGGTTCTTCACCGCGCCGACGATGATCGCGTGGTCACCGCCGTCGTATTCGCGCCACAGTTCACACTCGATGATCGCCGTGGCCTTGGTCAGCAGCGGGTTGCCCAGCTCGCTCAGCTGCCACTCGACGCCCTTGGCCTTGTCCTTGCCCTTACCGGCGAAGGCATAGGCCTCGGCGGTCTGGTCGGCGGACAACAGGTGAATGGCGAACTGCTTGCTGTCACGCAGGATCGGGTAGGTATCCGATGCGTAGTTGGGGCAGAACAGCACCAGCGCCGGTTCGATCGACAGCGCGCTGAACGCGCTGGCGGTGATGCCGACGATGCCGCCATCGGCGTCCAGGGTGGTGACCACGGTGACGCCGGACGGGAACGAGCCCATCACGTCTTTGTAGATGCCAGGTTCGATCATCTCGTGCTACCTCTTAGCGCATCACAAACGGGTCGGGCATCGGCGCGGTGGACAGGTTGATCCACACGGTCTTCAGCTCGGTATAGGCCAGCACCGAATCGATGCCGCTCTCGCGGCCGTAGCCGCTGTTCTTGAAGCCGCCGATCGGTGCCATGGCCGACACCGCGCGGTAGGTGTTGACCCAGATGATCCCCGAGCGCACGTCGCGGGCCAGGCGGTGGGCACGGCCCAGGTCGCGGGTCCAGATGCCGGCGGCGAGGCCGAACTGCGAGTCGTTGGCAATGGCCAGGGCCTCTTCCTCGGTCTTGAAGCGGATCACCGCAGCGACCGGGCCGAACACCTCTTCCTGCATGATGGTCATCGAGTTGCTGTCGCACTCGAACAGGGTCGGCTCGTAGAACCAGCCGTCACCCTCGACCTCGGCACGCTTGCCGCCCATGTGCAGCTTGGCGCCTTCGGCCTTGGCCGCAGCGACCAGGCCTTCGACCACGGCCAGCTGTTGTGCGGTGGCCATCGGGCCCATTTCACTGGCGTCGTCCTGCGGGTTGCCGATGCGGATGCGCTTGGCGCGGGCGATCAGGCGTTCGACGAACTCGTCGAAGATCTCGTCCTGCACCAGCAGGCGCGAGCCGGCCACGCAGCTCTGCCCGGAGGCGGCATAGATGCCGGCCACGGCGCCATTGATGGCGCTGTCCAGGTCGGCGTCGGCGAAGATGATGTTCGGCGACTTGCCGCCCAGCTCCAGCGACAGCTTGGCGAAGTTCTCGGCACTGCTGCGTACCACGTGACGGGCAGTGGCGGCGCCGCCGGTGAAGGCGATCTTGCGCACCAGCGGGTGGCGGGTCAGCGCCGCACCGGTGCTTGGGCCGTAGCCGGTGACCACGTTGACCACGCCCGCCGGGAAGCCGGCTTCGAGGGCCAGGCGGGCCAGCTCGAGGATGGTTGCCGAGGCGTGCTCAGAGGGCTTGATCACGATGGTGTTGCCGGCGGCCAGGGCCGGGGCCAGCTTGATCGCGGTCAGGTACAGCGGGCTGTTCCACGGGATGATCGCGGCGACCACGCCGATCGGCTCGTGCACGGTGTAGGCGAACAGGTCTGGCTTGTCGAGGGGCAGGGTGCCGCCTTCGAGCTTGTCGGCCAGGCCCGCGGTGTAGTGGAAGAACTCCGGCAGGTAGCCGACCTGGCCGCGGGTTTCGCGGATCAGCTTGCCGTTGTCACGGCTTTCCAGCTGGGCCAGGTGTTCCTTGTTCTCGGCGATCAGGTCACCCAGGCGACGCAGCAGCTTGCCGCGTGCGGTGGCGGTGATGCTGCGCCATGCCTTGCTGTCGAAGGCACGCTGGGCGGCCTGTACGGCCAGCTCGACATCGGCTTCGTCGGCGTCGGGCAGTTGCGCCCAGGCCTGGGCGGTGGCCGGGTTGAGGCTGTCGAAGGTCTTGCCGCTCTGGGCATCGAGCCATTGGCCGTCGATGCACATCTGGAAACGAACGAGGGTCATGCAACAATCCCCTTGGCGGATTCGGTGAGGGTGCGGGCTTGGGCGAGGAAGTCCAGGAGCATCTTGTTGACTTCACGCGGGGCTTCCACAGGCATCATATGCCGTTGCTCGGCGAGGACCACGCTTTGCGCACCAGGAATGCTGGCAGCGAGCTGGCGGGTCATGGCCGGGGTGGAGCCCGAGTCGAGTTCGCCGGTGGCGATCAGCGTCGGCACCTGGATGCTGCCCAGGTCGCCGGCGCGGTACATGTCCTGGGTGGCGAACAGCGCATAAGTAGTGTGGTAACCCTGTGGGTCGTTGTTCGCCAGCACCTGGCGAATCGCAGCGACCTGGGCCGGGTTGGCCGCCTTGTATTCACGGCTGAACCAGCGGTCGAGCGCGGCGTCGACGTTGGCGTCGGGGCCGAGCTCCGCAGCCTGGGCGGCGCGGGCGATGACGCCGGCACTCTGCTCGGGGGTGCGGTTGAACACGCTGTTGAGCACTACCAGTGCAGCCAGACGCTGCGGGTAGTTGAGGGCGAATGCACGGGCGACCAGGCCACCCATGGAGAAGCCGATCACGGTGGCTTGTTGAATCTGCAGGTGGTCGAGCAGTTCGGCGAGCTGGTCGGCATAGCCTTCCAGTGGGGTGTCTGCAGCCGGTACGCGGCTCTGGCCGTGGCCGAGCATGTCGTAGGTGATGACGCGGTAGTCATTGGCCAGGCCAACGATCTGCCCGCCCCACATTTCCTTGTTAAGGCCCACGCCGTGGATCAATACCACGGGTTGACCCTGGCCGACGGACAGGTAGCTGGTGCCGGCAGGTGTACGTTCAGCGACAGGCTGAATCATGGAGGGCGCTCCTTGAAGGTCGGGCGCGGCGGGTAAGCACGCCACGCCCCGGCCCGTCTTGGTTGTTGTTATTGAGCGTTGGCTTTTTCGGCAGCCAGTTCTTCCAGGTCGATGTAGCGGTTGCCGATGCGCGGGTGCAGGCGGCCACCGTCGGCTGCGCCCAGGACCACGACGATCTCATCGGCGCGCGGGGCGTCTTCGATCTGCATTTCCAGGGTGATGTAGTGCGAACGCAGGCCTTCGTCGTCCTTCTGCATCATCGGGATCTGGATCGAGGTGCCTGGGCCACCGCGCTTGTTGGTGAAGCTCAGGTAGCTCTTGGCCTGTACCGCTTCGCGGTAGTGGTTGCCGAAGCGCAGGGTGTGGATCACCGCCGAGGCGTGTTCGATTTCGCCGTCGGCGCCGACCACTGCAGCCTTACCGTAGGCCTCGATCTTGTCGGCACCGCCGATGGCTGCGGTCAGGCGCTCGACCATCAGGGCACCCAGCTCCGAGCAGTTGGCGCGGATTTCCGGCTTCAGATCTTCAACGAAACCGCGACCGGCCCATGGGTTCTTGATCACGACGGCCAGGCCGACCATGGTCACCGGCTTGTCGGTGGCCTTGCCGCCTTCGATGCGGGTCTCTTCGGAGTAGGTGACGATCTTGCGGATTTCGAAACTCATGGGTGGCTCCTGGTGAGGGTTATCAGCTCTTGTTGTCTGATGGTATACCATAATATTTGTTGTGCAAGAGGTGGCTTGAAATTTCTCTTGCGGGGGGACGAAAGGTGGGCTGATCCCTTGAATCTTGTGCTGTCTGTACTGGCCTCTTCGCGGGCAAGCCCGCTCCCACAGGGACCGCGCAACCCTCAAGGTTTGCACCACACCTGTGGGAGCGGGCGTGCCCGCGAAGAGGCCGGTGCAGGTTTCAAAAAAAAGCCCGCTCACGCGGGCTTCGGGGGCCCACGGGAGCGGGCGTGTCCCGCAATGACTCAGGCAATGGGAATTCAGGCGAACGCCGGCACCACTTCCTTGATGAACAGCTCGAGCGATTTCTTCTTCTCGGCGTGGGGCAGGCTGTTGTCGCACCAGAAGCTGAACTCGTCGACGCCGAGTTCCTGGTAGTACTTGATACGGGCGATGATCTCTTCCGGGGTGCCGATCATGGTGTTCTTGCGGATGTTCTCCAGCGCGAACGCCGGCACTTCGGCGAACTTCGACTCAGGGCTCGGCTCGAGGAAGCCGTTGACCGGGGTGGTCTTGTTGCCGAACCAGGCATCGAAGGTGCGGTAGAAGCGCGAGATGGCCTGGGCGCCGATTTTCCAGCCTTCAGGTTCCGACGGGCTGTGCACGTGGGTGTGGCGCAGCACCATCAGTTGCGGGCGCGGCACGTCCGGGTTGTTGTCGAGGGCGGCCTGGAACTTGTTCTTCAGGTCCAGCACTTCCTCGTCGCCCTTCATCAGCGGGGTGACCATGACGTTGCAGCCGTTGGCCACGGCAAAGTTGTGCGAGTCCGGGTCGCGGGCGGCGATCCACATTGGCGGGGTGGCGTTGAACGGCTTCGGTACGCTGGTGGAGGTCGGGAACTTGTAGACTTCGCCGTCATGGGCGTAGTCGCCTTCCCACAGCTTGCGCACCACCGGGACCATTTCGCGCAGGGCCTTGCCGCCGTCGGTGGCCGGCATGCCACCCGCCATGCGGTCGAATTCGAACTGGTAGGCGCCACGGGCCAGGCCCACTTCCATGCGGCCGTTGCTGATCACGTCGAGCAGGGCGCATTCGCCGGCGACGCGGATAGGGTTCCAGAACGGCGCGATGATGGTGCCGGCACCCAGGCGGATCTTCTCGGTGCGCGCGGCGAGGTAGGCCAGCAGCGGCATCGGGCTTGGCGAGATGGTGTATTCCATGGCGTGGTGTTCGCCGATCCACACGGTGCTGAAACCGCCGTGCTCGGCCATCAGGGTCAGTTCGGTCAGGTCTTCGAACAGCTGGCGGTGGCTGACCTGTTCATCCCAACGTTCCATGTGCACGAACAACGAAAATTTCATGGGGCTTTCCTCAACGCTTGAAAGTGTCTGGCGCCGGGCAGGGTAGGCGCCAGGTGTCTCGATTCAGAATAGGCTTCAGGCAAAGGCCGGCAGGCTGGCCATCTTGCCGCGGCAGTAGACCATTGGTCGTGGCGCGTCTTCAGGGACGATCAGGTTGTGTACCTTGCCGACCATGATGGCGTGGTCGCCACCTTCATACTCACGCCACAGTTCGCATTCGATGACGGCGGTGGCGCCGGCCAGGATCGGGTTGCCCAGTTCGCTCAGGGTCCACTCGATGCCGGCGGCCTTGTCCTTGCCCTTCTTGGCGAACGCGTAGGCTTCGGCCTGCTGCCCACCAGAGAGCAGATGAATGGCGAAGCGCTTGTTCTTGATCAGGACAGGGTAGGAGTCGGAGGTGTAGTTGGGGCAGAACAGCACCAGCGGCGGGTCCATCGACAGGGAGGAGAAGGCGCTGGCGGTCAGGCCGACGACCGAGCCGTCGTCGTCCAGGGTGGTGATGACGGTCACGCCGGACGGGAAGGAGCCCAGGACGTTCTTGTAGATGCTTGCGTCGATCATCTGGTGTACCTCTAAAGGGCTGCGGTGGTCCGCGGTTTTTATCGTTGATGTGTCTGATGGTATACCGTAATACCTATTTTGCAAGCGGAATTTTCAGCTCTGGTTTTTCACGATGAACGGCTCAAGGCCACGTAAACCGTGGCGTTGAGCGCTGAGGCGGTTTGTCGCAGGGGTTGTGTGAGCAGATCAGCGGGCGTTTTTTACTGCGGATCAGTGTTGTCAAAAGTTTGGAATACCATAATATGGTCCGCAGCTGAGAGGCCGCCTAGATGCGGTTTCCTTACAAAGATAAAAACGACCTTTCGAGCTGAAATCCTATGTCCCAACCGTCGTCGCAACACCAGTTTGTCGAGAATCACACGGTCGATTACGTTCCACCTGCCGAGCGCCATGGGAAGGCGCGCGACCTGTTCACCCTCTGGTTCAGTACCAACATCGCGCCACTGCCTATCGTCACCGGCGCCATGGTGGTCCAGGTATTCCACCTGAACCTGCTGTGGGGGCTGATCGCAATCGTGCTGGGTCATCTTGTCGGGGGCGTGTTCATTGCCCTGGCCTCTGCGCAGGGACCGCAGCTGGGCATTCCGCAGATGGTTCAGAGCCGTGGCCAGTTCGGCCGTTACGGCGCCTTGCTGATCGTGTTCTTCACCGCGCTGATCTATGTCGGCTTCTTCATTTCCAACATCGTCCTGGCGGGCAAGACCATCCACGGCATCGCCCCAAGCGTGCCGATGCCAGGCGCGATCGTGATCGGCGCGCTGAGTGCGACGGCCATCGGCGTGATCGGCTACCGCTTCATCCACATCCTCAACCGCATCGGTACCTGGGTGATGGGTTCGGCACTGCTGGCCGGCTTCATCATGATGTTCGTCCAGGAGCTGCCGGCCGACTTCTTCAGCCGCGGCGCGTTCAACCTGTCGGGCTTCATCGCCACCGTGTCGCTGGGCATCATCTGGCAGATCAGCTTCTCGCCGTACACCTCCGACTACTCGCGCTACCTGCCGCGTGAAGTGGGCATCGCCAAGCCGTTCTGGGCCACCTACTTCGGCGCCACCCTGGGCACCATCCTGTGCTTCAGCTTCGGCACGATCGCGGTACTGTGCGTGCCGGACGGCACCGACGCGATGGATGCGGTCAAGCAGGCTACCGGCTGGCTGGGCCCGATCCTGATGGTGCTGTTCCTGCTCAACATCATCAGCCACAACGCGCTCAACCTGTATGGCGCGGTGCTGTCGATCGTCACTGCGATCCAGACCTTCATTGCCGAGTGGACGCCGAGCATCAAGGTGCGGGTGATCCTGGCGACGGTGATCCTGGTGGGTTGCGGGATGGTGGCGCTGAATGCTTCGGCGGGCTTCATCGGCCAGTTCATCGGCCTGATCCTGGCGCTGCTGCTGGTATTGGTGCCATGGGCGTCGATCAACCTGATCGACTTCTACCTGATCAAGAAAGGCCAGTACGACATTGCGTCGATCTTCCGTGCTGACGGTGGCATCTATGGCCGCTTCAATCACCACGCGATCATTGCCTATGCCTGCGGCATCCTGGTGCAGCTGCCGTTTGCCAACACGTCGCTGTATGTGGGGCCGTATTCGAACATCGTCGAAGGGGCAGACTTGTCGTGGCTGTTCGGTTTGCTGGTGACGGTGCCGCTTTACTACTGCCTGGCGACGCGTGGCAAAGCTGCCGAGCAGGCGGGGCGGGTTGTAAGCGTTAACGATTGATAGATTGTTGTTGCTGTAATAGGGGCTGCTTTGCAGCCCTTTCGCGACACAAGGCCGCTCCTACAGAGAAACGCATACTCCTGTAGGAGCGGCCTTGTGTCGCGAAAGGGCCGCAACGCGGCCCCAGCTGTTTCAGATCAGACCTTGAACTGCGCCACCATGCCATTCAGGTCCACGGCCAGCCGCGACAGGTCCTGCGCTGCCGCACTGGTCTGGTTCGCCCCCGCCGACGTCTGCATCGCCAGGTCGCGAATGTTCACCAGGTTGCGATCCACCTCCCGCGCCACCTGCGCCTGCTCCTCGGAAGCACTGGCAATCACCAGGTTGCGCTGATTGATCGACGCGATCGCCTCGGCAATCACCTCCAGCGCCTCACCGGCACCTTGTGCCACTTCCAGCGTGCCGTTGGCCCGGCCTCGGCTGCTGTGCATCGCCGACACTGCCCGCTCGGTACCATTCTGGATCCCGGCGATCATCTGCTCGATCTCTGCTGTCGACTGCTGGGTGCGGTGGGCGAGGGCGCGCACTTCATCGGCCACTACGGCAAAGCCGCGGCCTGCTTCACCTGCGCGGGCGGCTTCAATGGCGGCGTTGAGCGCCAGCAGGTTGGTCTGCCCGGCAATTGCGCCAATCACATCCAGGACGCGGCTGATCTCGTTGGCATTGCTGGCCAGCTGTTCGATCTCGGTGGAGGTGCCCGTCACGTCATTGACCAGATGCTGGATGGATGCCAAGGCCTGGTTGACCTGGTCACGGCCATCGCGGGTGGTCTGGTCGGCACCTTTCGAGGCGTCGGCCGTGCTCACGGCATTGTTCGCCACTTCTTCCACGGCGGCGGTCATCTGGTTGACGGCGGTGGCGGCCTGGTCGATTTCCGCGCTCTGCTGGTGCAGGCCGCGGCTGGTGTCTTCGGTGACGGTGTGCAGCTCTTCCGAGGCCGAGGCCAGCTGGTCGGAGGAGGCGGCGATCTTGCGAATGGTGTCGCGCAGGCTGTTCTGCATGCGGCTCAGGGCGCGCAGCAGCAGCGCCGGTTCATCACGGCCGACGACACGGATGTCCTGGGTCAGGTCACCGGTGGCCACACGCTCGGCCACGGCGACTGCATCGGCCAGCGGCACCACGATACTGCGGGTGAGCACGGTGGCGATGGCGGCCAGGGCGAGCATGATCACCGCCAGCGAAGCGATGATCGCGGTGAAGGCCTCATCAGCGACATCGCTGCTGCGCTGCGAGGCATCCTCGGCGCCTTTGCCGTTGTAGGCAATGAGTGCGGCCATGGCTTTCATCATGGTGTCGGCGTACTGGCTGAGCGGGCCGCCGATCTGCTGCTTGGCCTCGTCCATTCGACCGGCAGCAATGTCCTGCAATACGCGCGACTGCAGGTCGAGGTATTGCTGGTGGGCAGCGTTGAAGGCGTTGAACAGGGCGCGGTCATCAGCAGCGATGATGGTGTCCTCATAATCCTTGAGGCCACTTCTGAGCTGCTCGTTGATGCCCTTGAGCATGTCGATGTTGCGCGCACGCTCGCCGGTGTTGTCATCCAGCGCGGCGCGCAGGGTGACGGCGCGGGCGCGGCCGAGGTTGGTGCTGATTTCACTGAGGGCAACCACGGCGGGCATCCAGGTGACACGGATTTCGTCCGTGGCCGCATCCATCTGCCGGGTTTCATAGATTGCGATAAGGCCCATGGCCAGGACCAATGCGCCCAACAGGGCAAATACGCTGGTAGCGCGGGTGCCGATCTTCATATTCCGTAACTGCATGGAATGCTCCTTGACGTTGGCGTGCAGGCGTCAAGAGCATGGACGGCTGGCCGGGTCACCGGGGATGGTGCCAGGCTCTCGATGCGCTGCAAATTTAAGTGTGTGCCTCACCCTCTTGAATCTGTTTTTTAGTTGAATGATGCCATATGGCCATTAATATTGACCAGTCATTCAATGTAACGACAAGTTCCGACAAATCCGTCATTTTTTGACGGATCTGTCAGGATTTTGCGTTTAAACGATCGCGATGAGCGGGTCGGCAGCGGCCAGCGCCAGGGCGCGATCGGCGGCCGGTGGGTAAATCCACATCCCGTTGATCTGGCGCTTCAGGTCCTTGCCTTCCTGGCCCTGCAGCTTCAGCTCGCGCTCCCAGCCTTCACTGAAAGCCGCGCCCCATTCGCCGAGGTCCAGGCAGGTGACGTACTTGGGTTGACGGTAGATCACCGGCGCTACGCCCAGCAGGTCGGCCATGGCGTTGTTGCCGGAGTGGCGGCCCATGGGGATCGCGTGCTGGCAGGTCATCAGGGCGTGGTTGCCGAGGTCGTCGACGGCGGCCCAGGCGGTATCGCCGGTGGCATAGATGTGGTCCTGGCCGATCACCTTGAGGTGGTCGTCGACCTTGAGGCGGCCGAAGTTGTCACGTTCGCCGGCGACCTGGGCGGTCAGCGGGCTGGCCTTGACACCGGCGGTCCAGATCACGGTCTTGCTGGCGATGTACTCGCCGCTGTCCAGGGTCACGCCGCCGGCATCCACCGCCACCACCGAGGTGCCGGTCAGCCACTCTGCGCCAGCCTGTGCACTGGCTGCGACGATCGACGGGGTGATGCCGGCACCGAGTGCGGCTCCGACACGGGTGCCACGATCGATCACCAGTACCCGTACTTCAGTGTCGTTGCCGAGGATGGCGCGCAAGCGGACCGGGATTTCCGTGGCGGTTTCGATGCCGGTGAAGCCACCGCCGCAGACCACCACGGTGTTGCGTGCCGGCGAGGCGGGCAGGGCGGCCAGGCTGTGCAGGTGTTGCTCGAGCTTCACCGCCGACTCCATCTGGTCGACATCGAAGGCATGTTCGGCCAGGCCTGGAATCGCCGGGCGCGCCACCTGGCTGCCAGCGGCAAGGATCAGGCGGTCGTAGGCAATCTGCTGACGCTGGCCATCGACATCGGTGTAGCTGACGCTGCGGCCTTCTGCATCGATGGCCTCGGCGTTGCCGGTGATGAAGCGTACGCCAACTGCATCGAACAGTTCACCGACCGGTGCCTTCAGGCTGTGCACGTCAGCCTCGTAGAAGCGCGGGCGGATACGCAGTTCCGGTTGCGGGGCGAGCACGCTGATGCTCAGGTCGTCGCGCTGGGCCTGGTCGAGCAGGCGGGCGGCGCTCAGGGCGCTCCAGACACCGGCAAAGCCGGCACCGATGATCAGGATGTTCGATTTCATGGAAGTGCTCCGCAAGGTTGAAGAGGGCTTCGAGGGCGTTGGTTGTGCTGCTCGAATAACTACGACTGTATTGATCGTAGTTTTAATCGGCAAGCGTTTTTTTCGAAGGGGTAGCGGTCGACGCGCGGTTAAAGCCGGGTAAATGCCTGTGATTAAGGGCTTAAAAGGGGAAGGCATGGGCTTGAGATAGCGACGAATGGCGAAGGTCAGCTTTGCGCTGCGCACGTGATCAGCGTAATATTTGCGACAAAGTTGGTCGGAGATAGATATGTCGCTCTACAGTGCTGGCGTCGAATACGGCATCCATTGCCTGCTGTACCTCGTGGATGAACGAGGTGATACCCGTGAGTCCAGCGTGCGCGACCTGGCGGAGTTGCAGGGCGTGCCGCAGGAATACCTGGCCAAGGTCTTCACCAAGCTCGCCCGGGCCAAGCTGGTGGCGGCCACCGAAGGCGTGCGTGGCGGCTTTCGCCTGGCTCGGCCGTCGGACGAAATCACCGTGCTGGATATCGTCAACGCCATCGACGGGCCGAAGAAGATCTTCGATTGCCGCGAGATCCGCGAGCGTTGCACCTTGTTCGAAGGATCAGCGCCGGGCTGGGCGACCGAGGGCACCTGCGCGATTCACGCGGTGATGTTGGGGGCGCAGAAGCGCATGGAAGAGGCGTTGGCGCAGCAGACCATTCTTGATCTGGCGCGGCGGTTCGGGCGCAAGGCGCCGGCCGGGTTCGGGCAGCAGGTCAATGAGTGGATGTGTGAGCGGCGTGAGGGCAAAGGGGCAGGGGACATCCCGGTCAGTCAGGTCTGAATCCACTGCCTGTGCCGGCCTCTTCGCGGGCACGCCCGCTCCCACAGGGGTACGCAATCCCCTGTGGGAGCGGGCGTGCCCGCGAATGGGCCAGCACAGGTCAACGCTGTTCATGCTGCCGGCGATAGGCCCCCGGCTGCACCCCCATGGCCTTGGCAAACGCCCGGGTAAACGCCGCCACCGACTGATACCCGGCCTGCACCCCCACCTGTTCCACGGTATTGCCCGCCTGCAGCAACCGGCAAGCATGGCGCATGCGCAGCGCCAGCAGCACCTGCCCCGGCGACTGCCCGGCCAGTTCATTGAAACGCTTGAAGAACGCCGAACGCGACAACCCGGTGCAGGCTGCCATGCTCTCCAGCGTCCAGGCCTGCCCAGGCTGCTCGATCAGTTGCTCCAGCAACCCGGCAAACGCCGGCTGGCGGGCGAGGGCAACCAGTCCGCCCAGCGATTGCCCGCCGTGTACCTGCTGGCGTAGTACATACAGAAATAGCAGGTGGGTCAGGCGCTCCAGTACCGTTTGCGATGGCGAGCGCTGGCACTCCTCCAGAATCAGCCCAAACAACGCCCGCGCCGCATGGCCAGCCGGCTCATCGGCGCGCAACACGATCCAATTGGCCAGCCCTTCGACGATCAGTGACGACAACCCGGCGCGGAAGTCGAAGAACCCGCAGACCAGGCCCACCCCATCGCTCGCCGTCGCATCCAGTGCCTGCATCGGTTGGCGCGGTTGGGCACAGGCCGCAATCGGGTCCTGATCGCCGGACAGCCGATAACCCAGGTCGCGCAGCAGGAACACGGCATCGCCGGCTGCCAGGCGCACGGCCTCGGCCTGGCCATCGATGTGCAACCAGCACTGGCCCTGCACCACCAGGTGAAAGCTGGCGCGGCCCATGCCCTGGGTGCTGGCATGCCAGCCACCGCAGTAGCGGCCGACATGGAACAGGCTGGCGTCGAGTTCGAGGCTTTCTAATAACCAATCGACAAGATGGCTGGATGAAATCATCTAATGCAAAGACTCAGGAGCAAGGAAAGGCGACTGATGAATATGGAGGGTAATTCTTATAACCAACAGACTGTAGCGACACCCATCAAAAGGAGACCACTCCATGTCCTCGCGCATTACTCTACACACTCTGCAGAGCGCCCCGGAAGCGGCCCGCCCATTCCTCGAAAACGCCCAGAAGAACTCCGGCTTCATTCCCAACCTGCTCGGCGTGCTGGCCAACGCCCCGGCAGCGCTGGAAACCTACGTCACCGTCTCGGCCCTGAATGGCAAATCCGAGCTGACCCTGGCCGAGCGTGAAGTGGTGCAACTGATTGCCGCGACCCAACACGGTTGCGACTTCTGCGTCGCCGGCCATACCGCCGTGGCCCTGAACAAGGCCAAGCTGCCCGCCGAGGTGGTCGACGCCCTGCGTGCCCGTGGCGAACTGCCGGATGACCGCTACGAGACCCTGGCCGAATTCGCCCGTGAAGTCATTGCCACCCGCGGCAATGTCAGCGAAGCCACCTACCAGGCCTTCCGCGCAGCCGGTTTCACCGAGGGCAACGCCCTGGAAGTGATTCTTGGCGTGAGTCTCGCAACCCTGTGCAACTTTGCTAATGTGTTCGCCCAGACGCCGCTCAACGACGAGCTGAGCAAGTACCGCTGGCAGCCAACTGCGTAATCGACGCCTGGCGCTGGTGGCGCCTGCGATTTCAAAAGGAGTAGGGACATGCTTGATGCTGCATTTCGTCAATGGCTGGATGCCAATGCCGAGGCAATCGACCAGGGCCAATGCGACCCGCAGCAGGTGCTGGCGCACATCGCCGAATCGCAACTGCTGCGCATAGGTGTCGACCCGGCACTGGGCGGCAGCGGTGGTGCGGTCACCCATGCGGTCGAAGCCATCGCCGCCATCGCCAGCCGCTCACTGGCCGCAGCCTTTGTCTGCTGGGGCCAGCGCGCATTCATCGAATACCTGCTGCAAAGCCCCAACCAGGCCTTGCGCGAGCGTTTGTTGCCCAGCCTGCTGACCGGCGAGCTGGCCGGTGCCACCGGGTTGTCCAACGCCATGAAATTCCTCTCCGGGATCGAAGCACTGCAGGTGCGTGGCCGCCCCGAAGCGGCAGGCTGGACGCTGGAGGGTCGCCTGCACTGGGTGACCAACTTGCGCAAGAGCGGCTTCGTCGTGGCGGCGGCCATCGAGGACGATGCCGGCGGCTCGCCTTTCGTGATGGCCATTCCCTCCGCCAGCCAAGGCCTTGAGCGTTCTGACGACCTGGAACTGATGGGCCTGCAATCGAGCAACACGGCCGCACTGGCGTTCCATCAGGTCGAGTTGAGCCGCGACTGGCTGCTGCATGAAAACGCCCGCGAATTCCTGCCCAAGGTGCGCCCGGCGTTTCTCGCCCTGCAGTGCGGCATGGCCATCGGCCTGGCGCGGCGGTCGCTGCACGAAGTCCACGAACACCTGCACGGGCGCCTGTCGTTCCTCGAAGAACACCGCCAGGTGCTCAAGGAACGCCTCGAAAACACCGTGGCCGAGCTCAAGCAAGGCCTGCTCGAAGGGCGCTTCCAGGGCCAGCCGGCGGCGCTGTTCAAGCTGCGCATCACCCTTGCCGAAAGTGCGGCCGATGCCGTGCAGCTGGAGCTGCAGGCCAGCGGCGGCAAGGCCTACCTGGATGAGTTCGGTGCCGGCTTTGCCCGCCGCTGGCGCGAGTCGGCGTTCGTGCCGATCGTCACTCCAAGCCTGGTGCAACTGCGCGCCGAGCTGCATCGCCAGGCCGCCAGCGCATGAGCCAAGCGTTACTCGAAGCCCGCGAGATCAGCCTGGGCTACCCGCGCGAGGGCGGCTGGCACGAAGTGCTGGCGCGCTTCGACCTGCAACTGGGGCCAGGGGAGGTGGTGACCATCCTCGGCCCCAGCGGCGTCGGCAAGTCCAGCCTGCTGCGGGTGCTGGCCGGCCTGCAGCAACCACGCGGCGGCAGCGTGACCCTGCACGGCGAGCCGCTGCAAGGGCCGCACCCGCGCCTGGCAGTGGCCTTCCAGGACCCGAGCCTGTTGCCTTGGCTGAGCCTGGAAAAGAATGTTGCCTTCGGCCTGGATTTCGCCCGCCAGCCCAAGCTGGCTGCAGTCGAGCGCCGGGCGCGCATCGATCATGCCATCAGCGCGGTAGGCCTGGCCCATGCGCGCAACCAGTATCCGGCACAGTTGTCCGGCGGCATGGCCCAGCGCACCGCGCTGGCCCGCTGCCTGGCGCGCCAGCCCGAAGTACTGCTGCTCGACGAGCCGTTCGGCGCGCTCGACGAAGTGACCCGTGCCGACATGCAGCAATTGCTGCTGCAACTGATCGCCACTCACAACACGGCGGCGGTGCTGATTACCCACGACATCGACGAAGCCCTGTTGTTGTCCGACCGGGTGCTGCTACTGGGCAACCACCCGGCGCACATCCTGGGCCAATGGCACATCGACCTGCCACAACCGCGCACGCAGCGGGTCGAGGAGCTGGGCGCGCTGCGCATCGAAATCCTGAAAACCCTTCGGCGGGCAAGCCGCACGGCTGAACCTTCCCCTACCTCATTGCCTTCGGAGCCTGCACATGTGCATGGATGACTGCTGTTCCGCCACTTCGCGTCGTGATTTCCTCAAACTCAGCGCCATGCTCACAGCAGCCGGGGCCGTGCCGCTACTGTCCAGCCTGCAGGCCCGCGCCGCCGCCGAACCCGACGCGCCGGTGCGCATCGGCTACCTGCCGATCACCGACGCCACGCCGCTGCTGGTGGCGCACAACAACGGCCTGTTCGAGGCCGAAGGCATCAAGGCCGAGCGCCCGGTGCTGCTGCGCAGCTGGGCGCAGGTGATCGAGGCGTTCATCTCCGGCCAGGTCAACGTCATTCACCTGCTGTCGCCGATGACCGTGTGGGCACGTTACGGCAGCAAGGTGCCGGCCAAGGTGGTGGCCTGGAACCATGTCGGCGGTTCGGGCCTGACCGTGGCACCGGACATCAGCGACATGAAGCAGCTGGGCGGCAAAACCGTGGCCATCCCGTTCTGGTACTCGATCCACAACGTGGTGCTGCAGCAGATGCTCAACGACAACGGTCTGACCCCGGTGTCGAAGCCTGCCAATGCCCAGCTGGCGACCAACGAAGTCAACCTGCTGGTACTGCCGCCCTCGGACATGCCGCCGGCCCTGGCCAGCAAGCGCATCGCCGGCTACATCGTCGCCGAACCGTTCAATGCCCTGGCCGAGAACCTCAAGGTCGGCCGCGTGCAGCGCTTTACCGGCGATGTCTGGCGCAACCATGCCTGCTGCGTGGTGTTCATGCACGAGCACGACCTGAACAACCGCCCGGAATGGTCGCAGAAGGTGGTCAACGCCATCGTCAAGGCCCAGCACTGGACCCGCGACCACCGTGCCGAAGCGGCGGCGTTGCTGTCCAAGGCCGGCCCCAACAAGTACACCCCGCATGAACCGGCAGTGCTGACCAAGGTACTGGCCCCGACCGCCGAAGACCGTGCCAGCTACATTGCCAGTGGCGCGATTCAGCATCAGCAGTGGGATGAAAAGCGCATCGACTTCCAGCCCTACCCATACCCCAGCTACACCGAGGAACTGGTCAAGCGCCTCAAGGACACCCTGATCGAAGGTGAGAGCAACTTCCTCGCCGGCCTGGACCCGGCGCAGACCGCTCGTGACCTGGTCGACGATCGCTTTGTGCGCAATGCCATTGCCGCCGTCGGTGGCCCTTCGGTGTTCGGCATTGCCGAGAACTTCCAGCGTAGCGAGGAGTTCGCGGTCTGATGCGCAAGCACGTCGTACATGCCGGCCTGGGTCTGGCCGGCCTGCTGGGGTTGCTGGTGCTGTGGTGGGCGGGTGTGCGCTTGTTCGGCGAGGCTGATGGTCTGTCGGCACGCTTCTCGCCCCAGGCGACCCTGGCCAGCCTGGTCGAGTTGCTGGGCCAGGGCGAGGTCTACGGGCATGTCTGGGTCAGCCTCAAGCGCATTCTGGTCGGCTTGCTCCTGGCGCTGCTGATTGGCGTGCCGCTGGGGTTGCTGGTCGGCAGCTACCGGCACCTGGAGGCGGCGACCACGCCGGCGTTCCAGTTCCTGCGGATGATCTCGCCACTGTCGTGGATGCCGGTGGTGGTGATGCTGATGGGGGTGGGCGACCAGCCGATCTACTTCCTGTTGGCCTTTGCCGCACTGTGGCCGATCCTGCTCAACACTGCCGCTGGCGTGCGTCAGCTCGACCCGCGCTGGCTGCAACTGAGCCGCAGCCTGAGTGCCACGCGTTGGGAAACCCTGTGCAAGGTGATTATCCCCGGGGTCATCGGCCATGTGCTGACCGGGGTACGCCTGGCCATCGGCATCTTGTGGATCGTGCTGGTGCCGTGCGAGATGCTCGGGGTGAGTGCGGGGCTGGGGTACTTCATTCTCGATACCCGCGACCGCCTGGCGTATTCGGAGCTGATGGCGATGGTGCTGCTGATCGGCATACTCGGGTTCATGCTCGATGCCCTGGCCCGTGGGCTGCATCGGCGTTGGGTGCATGCCTGAAGATTGCCGGGGCCGCTTTGCGGCCCTTTCGCGACACAAGGCCGCTCCTACAAGAGATTGCGGTCCCTTGTAGGAGCGGCCTTGTGTCGCGAAAGGGCTGCAAAGCAGCCCCAGAACATCAATGCACCGACCTGCGCTGGCGTACACATTCCTTAGCCTGCACCGTCAACTCATCCAGCCATTCATCCCGCTGCTGCTCGGCATCGAGCATGGCATCCTCACCCTGCTGATTGAGCAGGTAAGTGTGAATCTGCAGCACCTCGGCGGTCTGGTAGATCGGTGCAATGTCCAGCCGCCCGATCAGCGCACCACTGGCCTGGCCGGTGCTGCTCATCAGCACCTGCGGCCCGCTGGCGGCGACCGCCTGCATGCCCATGCTCTCGAACCAAGGCACCTGGCTGGCAAAGGCATTCAGCTCGACGCTGGCATAACGCGCCTGCACGTCACCCAGCAAGGCACGGGCAATGCCTTGGCGGCGGTGGCTGGGCGCCACGGCCAGAAACGCCAGGGCGCAGGCCTGTGGGTTGTCCTGGGCCGGCAAGGTCAGGGCGAAACCGAGCAATTGGTCCGGGGCCTCGGCATCCAGGGCCAGGGTCAGCTGCACCGCCAGGCCGCGGGTGCCGTCCATGGCCTGCAGGTACTGGTGCACCTCCATGCCGACACCGTACTGGTACAGCGGATACAAAGGGTTTTCGGCACGAATGGCGACACTGCTCAGATCGCCGACGTTGTGGATCACCAGCTCGCGGATCTGGTTCTGGAAGGATTCGGGCGGCACGCTGTCGAGGCGGCTCAGGATGAACATCGGGGGACGGGCTCCAGCTGCGGTTGGCTCACCCCGCACCGGGTTGGCGCGGGGTGCACAGTCTAAACCCTTTTTAGCCGCGCATCGCGGCGAGCATCAGGTCGAGGTTTTGTACCGCCGCGCCCGAGGCCCCCTTGCCGAGGTTGTCGAACACCGCCGTCAGCACCACCTGGCCGTGCTCGGGGTTGGCATACAGCGCCAGGCGCAGGTCGTTACTGTCGTTCAGCGCTTCAGGGTCGAGCGGGGTGGCCGGGCCTTGCTGGTGCAGGGGCATCACCTGCACATGGCGGGCGCCCTGGTAGTGCTGTTCCAGGCAAGCCTGCAACTGCTCGGCGCGAGGCTGGCCAGGCAGCAGGCGCAGTTGCAGCGGGATGCTCAGGACGATGCCCTGGCGATAGGCCGCGTAACCTGGCAGGAACATCGGCCGTGCCGACAGCCCGGCGTGCTGCTGGATCTCCGGCACGTGCTTGTGCGTCAGTTCCAGGCCGTACAGCTGCAAGGTCGGGGCGTGTTCTGCGTCCGCTGCCTCGTGCCGCTCGACGGCTGCGCGGCCGCCGCCGGAATAGCCAGAGATGGCATGGATGCTCAGCGGGTAGTCGGCGGGCAGCAGACCGGCCTTCACCAGCGGACGCAGCAGGGCGATGGCGCCAGTGGGGTAGCAGCCAGGGTTGCTGACACGCTTGGCCTGGGCGATACGCTCGGCCTGCTGCCCGTCCAGTTCTGGCAAACCATAGATCCAGCCCGGAGTGGTGCGGTGCGCGGAGCTGGCGTCGATCACCCGCACGGTCGGGTTTTCGATGGCCGCCACGGCCTCGCGGGCGGCGTCGTCGGGCAAGCACAGCAAGGCGATGTCGGCGCTGTTGATGGCGTCGGCGCGGCGTTGCGGGTCCTTGCGCTCGGCTTCGGGCAGGGTCAGCAGGCGCAGGTCGGTACGGCCTTGCAGGCGGGCGTGGATCTGCAGGCCGGTGGTGCCTTGGTCGCCGTCGATGAAGACAACTGGGGTGTGCATGGTCGGGAGTCCGGTCAGGGGAGGGGATGGCCTATGCTCGCCTGTGGCGTTGCCAAAGAAAATTTGAATATCATGACGCTGACGTTCAGTTTTCATGAATCAAGGATCGCCGCCCATGCGCGAAATCAGCCTCGACCGCCTGCGCACCCTGGTGGTGATCGCCGACCTGGGCTCCTTTGCCGAAGCCGCCCGCCAGCTCAACCTGGCGCCACCCACCATCAGCCTGCACGTGGCCGAGCTGGAGGCGCGGGTCGGCGCGCCGCTGCTGACCCGCAACCGCAATCAGGTGCGCCCCACGACTATCGGCGAGACCTTGCTGACACGCGCTCGTCGCTTGCTGGCCGATGCCGACCTGGCCCTGGACGAGGTGCGCCGACAGGTCGAGGGGCTGACCGGACGGGTGCGCCTGGGCGCCTCCACGGGTGCCATTGCTCATCTGCTACCCAGGGCCCTTGAGCATCTGCGGGTGGCGCACCCCGGTATCGACGTGCAGGTTCAGGTGCTGACCTCCCAGGCTTCCCTGGCCCGCTTGCGCGAAGGCACCCTGGATGTCGGCCTGGTGGCGCTGCCGCAGGTGGCCGGCAAGGGCGTCAGGCTCACGCCCTGGCGGCGTGACCCGATCCTGGCGTATGTGCCGGCCGACTGGCAGCCACCCGCCAAGGTCACCCCCGCCTGGCTGGCGCAGCGTGCGTTGATTCTCAATGACAACAGCACCCAGCTGTCGCGGGTGACGGGGGAGTGGTTCGCGGCGGCGGGTTTGTATCCCGAGCCGCGCATCGAGCTGAACTACAACGACGCCATCAAGAGCCTGGTGGGCGCCGGCTATGGCGCGACCTTGTTGCCGCAGGAAGGTGAGGGCGCCGAACTGGACCGGCGCATAGCGCGCCGGCCGCTGCGGCCTGGGTTGTGGCGCCAGCTGGGGATCGCCTGCCGGGAGGGGCAGGTAGAGCGGGCCACAGGGTTCGTGCTGGAGGCGCTGGAGCGCTTGCGCCAGTAGCGGCAGCAAGCCCCACGCCCAGGCCCGTCACATGCCATTGCGGGTACGGGCGTTCATCGACTTCCTGTTTGCCGAGGGCGCTCGACCGCTGATCTGAACCGACACACGGGGCCTGCGCCGACTATGCTCTTTTCTGCGTCGAGCCATTGTCTCTCGATGACCATTCCGATTACCCAGGAGAACGCTCCATGAAATCCATGAAATTCGTGCCTCTACTGGTGATTGCCTCTGTGTTGAGCTTTACCGCCCACGCCGACCCTAAAAGCAACTGCGCGGCCAAGATCAGTGAACTGGAAAGTATCCATAAAGCCGATGGCCCGGGGCTGCATGGTGGCATGGCACACGACTTCAAAGAGCACTTGAAAACAGCCAAGGACGCGCAGGCGAAGGGGGACTATACCCAATGCCAGGCCTCGGCTGACCAAGCCAAGACCATCTACAACAAGGCCCGCAGCAGATAGTTACCTGGCTGTACGGCTTCTTCGCGGCGATGCCCGTGAAGAGGCCGGCCATGCCAGGCTTTCAGCCCCACGAAGCCCCCACCGGATCGAGCATCAGAACCAGCGGTCGTTCTTCTTCCGGCCACGGGTCAGCGCCGGCAGGAGCAGCCCCGCCAGCAGGCCCGCCCCGGCGATGCTGCCGCCATAGACCATGTAGCGCATCATCACCTGCTTGTTCTCGTCGCCCAGGCGTGCCTGGGTATCGCGCAGGCTCGACTGGCTTTGGTCGAGCTGTTCGTTAAGCGCCTGGTTGCGCGCTTCCAGTTCATCGATGAGCTTCTTGCGCGAGTCGAGGGTTTCCTGCATGCCCTGCACGCGGTTCTTCCAGCTGTCATCGATGGTCTTGAGCTGCCCGGACAGCTCCGCTACCTGTGCGTCGAGTTGCGGCAGGCGCTCGTTCTGGCCAGGCACCGACTGCAGGTCGTTGGTGAGGATCCACACTAGGTCGCCGTTCTGCCCGCGTACCTGGCTGTAGTTGCCCTGGGTGCCGACCAGGGTGAGTTTCTGCCCGGACTTGAGCGTGCCGACGATGCGGTGGCCATCGGTCGGGCCACTGCGCACGTAGGTGCTCAAGCTGTCGCTGACCCAGCGCGCATCGCTGGCCGGCTCTTCGGCATGCGCGGGGACGGCAAGAGCCACCAGGGCGGCGAGCAGGCTGCCGCGCAGGGCAGGGAGGGCAAGGGAGGCTGGGCGGGATTCAGGCATTTTGGGTCTTCGCTGCAACAGAAAAAAATAGGCCCGGTAACTGTAGATCAGCGACGGAGCCGGCGAACCGGTCGGTGAATTGACCGTCAGGGACAGACCGTATTTTTGTAAGCAGGTTCACTGCTGAATGTAGGAATTACCTACAGAATGTTGCAAATGCCGGGCTAGAGGCGCTGCGTGCCCATGACACGATTGTAATGCTGCGATCACCTTGGCGTTATCCACCAGGCCCCACTCTCCGACTCCGCCGACACAACAAAAACGTCCCCAAGGAGCTTCGGATGACCCGAACCGCACCCCTGTCCCTGGCTGCATGCCTGGCGCTGTCTGGCGTCAGTACATCGGCAAGCGCCGCCCAAGAAGCAGCCGAAGGCTTCATCGAGGGCAGCACGCTCAACGTGCTCAATCGCAACCTCTACTTCAACCGCGACAACCGCGACGGGCCGGCCCCGGTGCACAACGCTACCAAGCCGGCCAGCAATGGTTATTCCGAAGCCTGGGCGCACGCCATCATCGCCCGTTACGAATCCGGCTTCACCCAAGGCACGGTGGGTTTCGGCCTGGACGCCTTCGCCATGCTCGGGCTCAAGCTGGACACCGGCGGTGGGCGCAACGGTGGGCGCAGTTCGTTCGATGTGCTGCCGGTGGACCACGACGGCCAGGCGCGCGATGACTACAGCAAGCTGGGTGGAGCCGCCAAGGTGCGCCTGTTCGATACCGTGCTCAAGGTGGGCGATGTGTTCCCGGCCAACCCGGTGGTGGCCGCGGGCGATTCGCGCCTGTTGCCAGAGAGCTTTCGCGGGGTGACCGTGGAGAACACCAGCCTCAAGGACCTGACCCTGCAGGCCGGCCGCCTGCATGCGATGAGCCAGCCGGTCTCCAGCGACATGCGCGAGAACTTCGTGACCTTCTATGGCGGCCCCGTGGACTCGCCCTGGATCGCTTATGGCGGTGGCGACTACGACCTTAACGAGCACATCAGCGTCAGCCTGTTCAGCAGCCGGCTCAAGGATGTGTGGAACCAGTACTACGCCGGTACCAGTGCCAGCTGGCCACTTGCTGAAGACGTCGCACTGATCGGTGGCCTGAATTACTACAAGGCCGTCGATGAAGGCCAGCAGCGCCTGGGCGCGTTCGACAACGATATCTGGAGCGCGAAACTCGGGGTGCGCTTCGGCGCGCATACCGTGGCGCTGAGCCACCAGCGCAACAATGGCGACGATGATTTCGACTACCTGCGCCAGTCCGACTCGATCTTCCTCGACAACTCCATCCAGTACAGCGACTTCAATTCGCCCAAGGAGCGCTCGTGGATGCTG
Organism: Pseudomonas sp. CC120222-01a; assembly: GCF_003097235.1. Lineage (GTDB taxonomy): Bacteria > Pseudomonadota > Gammaproteobacteria > Pseudomonadales > Pseudomonadaceae > Aquipseudomonas. The sequence goes on from NZ_QEQQ01000003.1 coordinate 191,860, forward strand.
CGCTACGACCTGGACATGGCGACCTACGGGGTGCCGGGGCTGTCGTTCATGACCCGTTACGCAAAAGGTACCGATGCCGACTATTCCAACGCCAACGCCTTCTACATGCGCCGCGACGCCGACGGCAATCCATTGACCGACCAGAAGCGCTGGGAGCGGGATGTCGAGGTCAAGTATGTGGTGCAAAGCGGCGCGGCCAAGGACCTGTCGTTGCGCGTGCGCCAGGCAACAACGCGGGCCACGGCGTTCGAGTCGGACCTGGACGAAGTACGGCTGATCGTCGAGTACCCGCTGTCTGTGCTGTGAATTCACCTTTGGAAGCGTTCAAGCTCCTTTGGTAAAAGGTGGATGGTTTGGCGCCCCGCGTGGGGCGCCTTTTTTTGATTTTTGCCCCATGCTCAACCTTGCTATCCTCGCCGGCATTCACCGCAGCGAGCCGAGCATGCCCAGACCGAAGAAACACGACCTCACCACCGCAGACAGCAAGGCCGTGATCATCGATGCCGCGTTGCAGGTCATCCGCCAGGAAGGTGCCGGTTGCGCCACTTACCGACGCATCGCCGCCGAGGCTGGCGTTTCGCCCGGGACCATGACTTACCACTTCGCCAACATCAACGAAATCGTCGCCGCAGCTTTTGTGAAAATGAGCAATGGCATTGCCGACCAGTATTTCCGCCAACTCGGCGAAGCCCGTGATACCGCCCACGCCCGTGAACTGGTCGCCGACCTGATCTGCGGCGACTTGTGGAAGGCTTCGGGGCAGATGCTGCTGATTTTCGAGCTGTACACCTTCGTCTCGCGCAACCCCGAGTACACCTACGTGATGGATGACTGGATGGCACGTTCGCGCCAGGCCCTGCAGTTCCATTTCGACGAGAAGACCGCACGGGCCCTCGATGCGCTGATCGAAGGCTTTACCATCCACAATGCCCTGAGCAAGACCACGGTCAGCCGGGCCGACATCCTGGCGTTGATCCAGGCGATTGCGTGAAGGTAACGCTGGCATCGACAGCCGAGCCAGTCACTCAACCTCATGCTCTGCTTTTACTTCTCAGCGCGCGATAGTTCAGGCGACGCGCTTAGAAGCAAAAGCAGAGCAAGAGCAAGAGCAAGGGTGGCGAGGCGTACAGCGCAAGATCAGAGGCCCAGCGTGAGTGCTGCGTCCTTGATCCAGAAACGAGCACCCTGAGCGCCGGCGCGTGCCTGCAAGGGCGTGCCTGCCGGCAGGCGCATCCAGCTCAGCGGCTGAAGGCTGAAGTCCGCGCCGGCCAGGTTGCCCTGCAGAAGCAGACATTCCAGTCCACGCGAGTTGTCCAGATGGACAGGGGCGCCGGGTTGCACGTGCTTCAGATACACCTGTTCATGGGCGTTCGAGAACAGCAGATGATCGCCCAGCGCCGATAACGTTGCGACCAGCTGTTGGCCATCTTCACGATGAAACTGCTGCAGGCGAACAAAGATCGTGCAGCCTTCGCTCGACTTCGGCGCATGAGCGCTGCCTGGCGGATTGCGTACGTAGCTGCCAACCGGATAACGGCCGCGCTCATCCTCGAACACGCCTTCCAGCACCACGAATTCTTCGCCACCCGGGTGCTGGTGAGCGCTGAAGTGGCTGCCGGGGGCATAGCGCACCAGGCTGGTGGCGCGAGCCTTTTCACCGCCGATGCGAAACAGCGGGCGACGTTCGACACCAGGCAACGGGCTGGCCAGCCAGGGCAGGTCGGCACCGTGCATGATGGCGGGCAGGGTGAGGTCGGCGTTCAGGCGGTCTGGGAGCATGGCGGTTTTCCTGGCATCGATGGTTGGCTGTAGCGGCCCTTTCGCGGGCACGCCCGCTCCCACAGGTACAGCGCAAGATTCGAGCTCGGTGGAGTCCTGTGGGAGCGGGCGTGCCCGCGAAAGGGCCAGTACAGGCACCCATCTATGATCCGGTGTTGTGGGATCTCGATAAAGGCTTTAAAACACCCACAAACAAGAAATTCCATCTCAGAGGTGACCACACCATGAGTGCCCGCACTACCGCCATCGCCGGTCAAGGCAACAAATCCTGGCTCTGGCCAGCGCTGTTCAGCCTGGTGGCCTTCGCCGCCAACTCGATCTTCTGCCGCCTGGCCCTGCGCGACGGGGCGATCGATGCCGAGTCGTTCACCATGGTGCGGCTGGCCAGTGGGGCGGTGTTTCTGCTCCTGCTGATGCGCCTGCGCAAGCCGGGCATGGCCCTGGGGGGCAGCTGGAAGGGCGGGCTGGCGTTGTACCTCTATGCCTACCTGTTTTCCGTGGCCTACCTGCAGTTGGGTGCCGGCGTCGGTGCCTTGGTGCTGTTCGGTGCCGTGCAGATCACCATGTTCGCCGTCGCCTGGCTCAGGGGCGAACGCCTCAGCGCACGCACCTTGCTGGGCATGCTGATCGCGTTCGCCGGCCTGGTCCTGCTGCTGTTGCCCGGTGCTGAAGCGCCCCCGCTGCTCAGTGCCCTGGTGATGGCGGCATCCGGCGTGGCCTGGGGCGCCTATTCGCTGCTGGGTAAAGGTTCGCCCAATCCGCTGGCCGACACCGCCGGCAACTTCGTCCGCAGTCTGCCCCTGCTACTAGTGCTTGGCGTGGTCATGCTGGTGCTGGCACGCACTCATGTCAGCCCAGCAGGGTTGCTGTATGCCCTGGCTTCGGGGGTGCTGGCCTCCGGCGCGGGCTATGCGGTGTGGTACGGGGTGGTGAAGCAGGTCAGTGCCCAGCAGGCGGCGACGATGCAACTCAGTGTGCCGGTCATCGCCGCACTGGGCGGGGTGGTGCTGATCGGCGAGCCGATGTCGCTGCGCCTGCTGCTTGCCTCGCTGGTGGTGCTCGGCGGCGTGGCGCTGGCATTGCTGCCAGTCAGGGCACATTAGAAGAAGCTGCGCTGGGCTTTGAGGGTGACCATGCTTTCGCAGTAGGCGTTGATGCCGGCATAGGCGTCGCAGCCGCTGCCGCTGAGGTCGGAGTTGCTGTAGATCAGGTTGAGATCGATGCCCAGCCATGGCCGCGACAGTTCCAGCGACCAGTCGGAAAACCCGTTGATCTGGCTGCCGTCACCGATGGTGAAGGGCGTGCCCAGGCGGTGGTGGGCGAGTTTCACGGTGAGATCGACATCGAACAGCGGCAACTGGCCGAAGTCGGCGAACAGCGTGCCGGTGCGGTTGTCCGGATTGTCGCGCCAGGCACCGCCAAAACGGCTGCCCAGCACCGATATGCCGCCGTACAAGGCAAAGCTGTCGGCGCCGGCGATATTCGGCTGGCTGTAGTGGATCAGGCCCACTTCATAACCCAGGGTGCTGTCGAAGTGGTGCTTGTAGCCGGTGTAGCTGTCCAGGCGCAGGGTGGAATCGGGCGTCACGCCCATGCTCGGCGCGTACTGGCCGAGGTACCAGCCGCTGGAGTGGCTGAGGTCGAGGCCGCCGTGGAAGGCGCCCACCGCACTCGGCGAGATCAGCCCCTGGGCCATGCTGCGCGAGGGCATGGTGCCGAGCTTGAAGTCGAAGTCGCCCAATTGGCGCTGGATCTGTTGCGCGTGCAGTGCCGGGCTTGAGAGGAGGGCCACAGTCAGCAACAGAAGGGGCCTGATCATGGTCACCGTCCTGGAAGGCTTGCTCTTGAGCGGGCGAGGATACCTGCGTTGGTTGCCACGTGGCTACCGAAGGTGGCGGTTACTCGACCATTGGTCGAGGGCGGTTCATGCCCCGAGTGGTTCGGCGATTTCGATCAGGTTCAGGTCAGGGTCACGTACGTACACCGAGCGGATCGGGCCGGTTGCGCCAGTGCGGGCAACGGGACCTTCGATGATTGGCCATTGCACCTTCTGCAGGTGAGCGATCACCTGTTCCAGGCCGACCTTGCTGATGAAGCACAGATCCAGAGCGCCGGGTACCGGCAGATGCGCCTTGGGCTCGAACTCATGGCCGCGGACATGGACGTTGATTTTCTGGTTGCCGTAGCGCAGCGCCAGGCGGTTATTGCCGAAGGTCTCCAGCTGCATGCCCAACACGCGCGTGTAGAAATCGGTGCAGGCTTCGACATCGGTGGTGGTGAGGACCAGATGGTCCAGGTGATCGATCATTGGCCAGCCTCGGTGACAGGGACTGAAGGCGATCAGTCCGGGCAGGGCCATGATAGTGCGCTGAGCCGGTCTTTCAACTCAGCCTTTGATTGCAGGCTGAGCTTCGGCGACCTCGGTGACCACCTGCGGGCTGGTGGAGCGCTCGATGACGCGCTTGCGCAGTTCGTATTCATCCAGCGACAGGCTCTGGCGCTGGATGGACTCGAGTTGCAGCTGGCGGGTTTCTTCGGCGGTGTAGGGGCGCAGTTCGGGGTGGCTGGCGCAACCGGTGAGCACTGCGATGGTGGTGGCGGTGAGGGCAGCGAGCAGCAGGCGGGCCGTGGTGTTCATCGGGGGAAGCTCCAGGATTCGGGCGGTGGGAATCGATGGGGCTAGGTTATTGATTGCTGGCGATCGGTAGAAATTGGTGGTGTCGATAGTGACTATCGAGGTTGCTGCAAGTGCTCCGGCTGGATGATTTCTCACGGATTTCTTGGATGCCGAAGCTTGCGAGAAGCCTAAAGGGAATGGCTTGCCGTGGGGATGGGCCGGTAGCGGCCCTATCCATATGGGGTGCCAGCTTCCACGGCGCTTTTGCCGTGGATTGGGCGAGTGCGGGGATGGCCGACAGGTACCTGAGGTTTTACCGATGTTCTTCAGGGGGGGCTGTGCGGGACTCCAGATCCATTTCGGCGGGCCATTGGACTTTGGGTGCACGTTGATCGAAAGGGTTGGAATGAACGCCCTCGTTCCAGTCCCAAGGTGAGTGGACGAAGTCGGGGAGTGCTTCGGGCCCCTGCTGCATGAATAGCCTCACGATTGCCCAATATTGCTCACCTGTTTCTATACTATCAGCGAAGAGCACGCGATCTATTACTTCGTTAGTTCCCGGCTTGCAAATTGATATCATGACTTTCTCCATTAATCCACCATATCCCATGGGTGCATAAAGACGGTACGCTTCAGCGGTAAGGTCATCCCAGTCGTAAACAACGGGTTTGATGCCCCAGCGCTTGATGCTGAATGGATGAAATAAGTCAGTTTTATATTGGTAGAAATAGACTTTTCGGCGTTGCCTGTTGAAGCGTATCGGCTCATCGCGAGGTTGTTCGATATCCATGCGGATGTAAGGGGCTAAAAGCAAGATGGCCATTATGTTGGCGCCCAAAAATAGCGCTATGAATTCCAGGTCGGCTCTGGTTGCTAAGAAAAAATTATAATATATTGCTGCGGCAGTTATGCTTGTTGTTGCTATTAATGTTATGGTTCCTGTTATCAAGGAGAGGCCTCTGAGTTTCAGAGGGGGTCTGGGTATTTCAATGGCAATTTCGTCGACATGGTTCGGCGGTGGATCCAGATCGGCCATGCCTGGTTTCACGAGGCTAGGAGCATGAATGGCGGGTAGGTCATATTTCCAGCCAATGGCACGATGTGGTTCGCTCATTATGCTTCTCCTTGAATTGCCATCTCGGCATACGCATCCGGTATGTTTCGGTCTGGCCAATAAGCTATTAGCAGTGAGGCTGCGGTGATATTGTGCCTTCCGATGTCTGATGTGAGCTCTATTGTCCCGTTGAAATACGCGAAATGGTATTCCTCTCCGTGTTGAATGGTTTTGCGGTGGCTCTTGTTAACTGACAAAGTGTCCGCTAGGTAGTCAGGTGTTCTGGAAATTTTTGAAGTTGTCATCGAGGAGAATCTAGAGGTTCTAGTTTTCAGGAGTGGCGGGGAGAATCGATCATCTGCGATCACCTCTCCACCGACGTAGTCGGGCGCCATGCCATCTCCATGTCGATGAACCAAGAGTGTCCAATGATAGCCGGAGGTTACTTCGGAGAAGTAGGGGAGTGTGAATTTGAATTTCAGGCTGCGTTTTGTTTCTAAATTAACAAGTCCCCCTATTTTTGAACTGGTTGCCGGGTCTGCTCTTTCAGCTTTAAATGTTAGCCCGCCATCCATTTCCAAGGTGGCTGCATTTAACTCGGCAAAGGCTATGTCAGCATGGTTTGGTGAACTCCAATGTACGCGAGGTGACTCGTTGGCGATTCCGAAATAGCAGCGTTTGGCCCATTGCTCCAGTCGCGTTGACTCCTTCTTCTCAGCCCATTTGATAATCATATATGTGATTGTGCTTATAATTATGGTGGCGCCTACTGCTCCAATTAATAATGGGCTGAATACGGCTCGAATTCCACTGGCGACTCCGCCAATGGCAAGGGCTGCAGCGAACCCGTATCCAAAAGCAGCTTTATCATCACCATCACCATATTTGCGTTTTGCAGCCATCATCAAATAAATAGACTCGAAGATGCCCGCAGCAGCGCTGATCGTGGCCCCGAATCTGGCGATAGTGCGGCCAGCAGCGATGCTGTTATTTGTGCTCGCTTTGTGCGGCATAAAAAGCCCGATTAATTCTATGCTACTGCCAGCGATGCCAATGCTAGAGCTATAAAATGCCACTAAGGCTTCGGGAGATTTCGAACCAATCTCCTCTTCGGCTTTCTTCAGGTTCTTGCCAAGGCTGTCACTCATCAAGTAAAGCCCTCCCAACGAAAGCAACAGTTCCCATCTTTTTCCCGTTCCTCGTAGTCCGCTGAAGCTGTCGCGTACCAACTGCGATGCTTGTCCCGCACTGATCTTCATGCCATTCAGTGTCTTTCGGGCATCCAGCTCCAGCGTTCCCGCTGCCACCTTGATCTCCACCAACGCCATCTGTGCGGCGTCATTCAGCTGATTGACATTAAGCTTCACTTCCTTGGCCAAACGCTCATGCACCTCGTACGCCGTACCCTCGACCCAGATGCTGACCGGGATCACCTGGTGTGCAATCTTAGGGTCGAGTACCGCAAGGCTCAGCAGCCCGGTCTGGATGATCGGCTTGACCTTGGCTATCGGTTTGAAAATACCGGCCTTCACGTCTTCGAGGTCCGGCATCATCTGCGCCCGCGCCTCGGCCAGTTTCTGGCTGGCGCTGTTTTGCAGTTCACGCAGGTGCGCGCTCTGCAAGGCGTAGTACTCACCCAGCTTCATCTGCACCTGCAACTCGATCAGGTGCACACCGTTGTAAATCCGCTGGCTGGCACTGTTCAGGTGCCGAACGGCCTGCTGGATACCAGGGTCGAGCCGCACTTGCAGGCGTAGACTGGCGGCGTTGAGCGCGCCCTGCAGTTCGGTGATGGCCTGCTTGAGCGAATCGCGCATCTTCAGGCCGGCGTCTTCGCTGGTGATGAATTTGCTCAAGGTGCTGTAGAGCTTTTCGCTGTCGTTCCAGTTGGTCGGCTCGGTCGGCGAGAAGCTGGGCAGTAGCGCGGCCAGCAGGGTCTGATCGCGCAGCAAGAGAGCGCGGTAGGGTGGGCTGTTTGGGTCCTGCAGCCATTTCAGCCACAAGGCTTCGCTGGTTCCGTGCGCTGGTGGGGCTGCTTCGGGATCGGTGGAAGGCGCTTCGGTGATACCGCCGGCCAGGCAAGCGGCCATGGTCTTGCTGTAGGCGATGCCCGATTCGCGGTCCCGGCCGTCGTAGTCGTGCCGTTCTATCAGGGCGAAGGTCGCGCTCTCACAGAGTTTCGCGTAAGTGGCGGCATGCCGGTCGATGAAAGCCTGGAAGCGGGCCTCCTCTTGTTCATACTCCGCCTGGAATGCCGCGCGTCGGGGCTCGTCATAGCGTTCCTCGAGTTTCTCATCGCTCTTTAACTGGGCCATCTCGATCATGCGCTGGCGCTCTACCGCAGGATCGACAAACACCGGTGGCCCGTCACCGGTCTGTGGCTCGAACGTCGCAGGTATCTTGTGCGCCGCCCATTCGCGCTGGGTGGCGCGGATGATCTGCAGGATTTGCGAGGTCTGCAGCTGGTAGGCGCGTAGCGGGTCTTCGCGCCAAGCCTGGCGCTTGACTACCCAGTTCAGGCGCTGGTGGTTGTACTCCTGGATCAGGCCGACAGTGTCGTCGAGTACTACTGCCAGCACGCCGTTTTCCAGCTGGTGCCTGGCCATGGCGTTGTTCAGGTAACCGCGCAGGGCGGTCTTGCGCAGGAAGCGGCTGTGGAAGCCATGGGCGCTGTCGAATGGGCCGTTCAACTGCTGGGCATATTCGAACACCTGGTGCTCGACCTGAAGGTTGTCTGGAGTCATGGCCAGGCCCAGCAGTTCGGGGTGTTTGCGCGCTTGGATCAGGTCCAGGCCCTCGAAGCGATGCGCAGGCGCCTGGCCAGTTTTGTAGGCCTGCAGCACGCTGCCCGGCCAGGGATCGCTGGAGAAGGCCAGCCAGGCCGAACCGTAGGTGTCGGTGTCGATGTTGAGGAAGGACGAGGGGATGTCGTGATCCTCATGTACACAGTGCTCGGGAAGGGACGGTGGCGGTCCTGGATTAGGTTCGTAGGGGTTGAAGCGGCGCAGGTGGCCTTGCGCGGTGACTTCGTAGGCATGCCAGATGCGCTGGTCGAGCAGCACATAGAGGTATCCGCTGCGCAAGGTGCGCAATCCCATCCGGGTTTGTGTGGCGGGGTCGCTGCCAGGGCGAGTGTCGGGGACCACAGCGTGGCGCAGGGGGAGGATGGGCAGGCCCTGGCGTTGGCAGGCTTTGCAGGGGGTCAGGAGGAAGTCAAGTTCGGCGACTGCATTGGCGATGTCTTGAGAGATACTCATGGTTGATTTCAGGCTCGATCAAGATGAGCCTGAACACTAACGAGGAATCAATTCTCAGAGCAGTTGAGCGCTTCCTAAAACATTGTAGGAATTTTCGTCTAGATATTTGCCCTTTGCTGCAACCGTTGATGCAACTTTTCCAAATCGATGACCGCACGGTGATGCGCCTTCATCGCGCCTCATCAATTGCCGCCGGACCTGGACCCGCAGCCGTGCCTTGCTGACCCGGCTGCTCGCCGATGAGACGGGCTGGAGGAACATCAGCTGATCGATAGCTGATTTAGATTTAAAGGCAGTAAGCCTAGTTGCCATTAGTGCGTTGAAATCCAATATACAAAAGTGGTTGAAAATGACGCCTTTGCTACCCTTACCGCACGGCAGAGACTGCCCGGTTTGCAACCCACTCTTTTAACGCGGTATGGCCAGATGGGGAACTGCGATGCGCCTGCCATTGTTATGCGTCCTGTCGTTGGTGTTGTGCCTTGACGGTGTTACCAGCCTGGCGTTGGCCGACGACCCGCCGGCACCTGACCCGGCACCTGCCGAAGCCAAGCAGGCGGTGTTCAACCAGGAGCAGCTCGACCAGATGCTCGCGCCGATTGCCCTGTATCCCGATCCGCTGCTGGCTCAGGTGCTGATGGCGTCGACCTACCCGGGCGAGGTGACCGAGGCGGTGGCCTGGTCCAAGGCCAACCCCAAGGCCCAGGGCGATGACGCGGTCAAGCAGGTGGCCAACCAGACCTGGGACCCGAGCGTGCAGGCGCTGGTGGCATTCCCGCAGGTGCTGGTGGTGCTCGGCCAGGACCCGGTCTGGGTCCAGCGCCTGGGCGATGCCTTCCTGGCGCAACCCGATGACGTCATGGCCGGCGTACAGCGCTTGCGCCATCAAGCCCAGGCGGCTGGCAACCTGACCAGCAACCAGTACCAGAACGTCACGGTGCAGGCCGCGCCCGCAGCGGCCCCAGCCCCAGCCAGCTCGGGCGGTTCGCAGGCCGCACCTGCCAGCAGCTCATCGACCAGCACCATCATCATTCAGCCGGCCGACCCGCAGGTGGTGTACGTGCCCACCTACAACCCGACCACCACCTACGGCACCTGGGCCTATCCGGCCTCGCCACCGGTGTATTACCCGCCGTCGCCGATGTACTACGCGGGCACCGCGCTGATGGCCGGGCTGGCGTTCGGCGCCGGCGTGGCAATCGTCAACTCGCTGTGGGGCGATTGCGACTGGGGCCGCGGCGACGTTGATATCAACGTCAATCGCTACAACAACATCAACGCCAACAACCGCATCACCAACAACCAGAACAAGTGGCAGCACAATGCCGTGCACCGCGATGGCGTGCCGTACCGCGACAACCGCAGCCGCCAGCAGTTCGGCCGACAGCTCGACGGGGCCACCCAGCGTGCTGCGTTCCGCGGCGATGATGCCCAGCGCACCCAGGCCCGTGACCGCGCCAGGGCCTCGATGGACCGCGCAGGTATCGAGCGCCCGGCCACCAGTAACCGTGAAGCCCTCAACCGTGCGCGCGAAGCCCGGGCCGAAGGCGGCGTGGGCAACCGCATGCAAGGCGGCGCGAACAACGCGCGTCCCGCCGATCGCCGCACAGAACCGCGCAATACCCGTGACAACCAGCAGGCGCGCAACCAGCTCGAGCAGCGCCGCCAGGGTGAAGGCCAGGCCAGGCAGGCCGTGCAGAACCGCTCGGGCAACAGTGCAGGCAGGGCCCGCAACAATGCCTTCGACGGGGTCCGTTCACCGTCGCGCACCATGGCCCAGGCAAACCGCGGTCGTACCAGCCAGTCGTTCGCCCAGCGGCCTAACGCCTCACGCGCAGCGGGGCATCAGATATCCCGGCCCAGCGCGCCGGTGCGTCGCGGTGGTGGAGGTGGCCGTCGATGAACAACAAGACAACGATTGCCGCGCTGCTGATCGGCCTGAGCCTGGCCTGGGCAAACCAGGCCACGGCGCAGGAAGCCTTCCCGAGCCCGGATAAAGCGGTCGAAGCGTTCGTCCAGGCGCTGGGCGTCGAGCATGCCGACGAAGCGCGCCTGGGGCAGTTGCTCGGTGATGACTGGCGCACCTACATTCCACGTGGCGGTGTGCAACGCAGTGATGTCGATACCTTCCTGGCGCAGTACAAGGCCGAGCATCAGATCGACAAGCAGGGCGATAACAAGGCCATCCTGGCCGTGGGCCCTGATCACTGGACCTTGCCCATCCCCTTGACCAAGGCCAGCAACGGCTGGCGCTTCGACCTCAAGGCCGGCAGCGCCGAAATCCGCGCCCGGCGCATCGGCCGCAACGAACTGGCCGCCTTGCAGTCGGTGCTCGCCTATCACGACGCACAGATGGACTATGCCGCGAAGGACCGCAACGGCAACGGTGCGCTGGAATATGCCCAGCAGATCTTCAGCACGCCCGGCAAGCATGACGGGCTGTTCTGGGAAGACGAAGAGGGCGGCGAAGTTAGCCCGCTGGGGCCGCTGTTCGGCAAGGATGTGGTGGGTGATGCCTGGTATGGCTACCACTTCCGCATCCTCGATGGCCAGGGCCCGTCGGCACCAGGTGGCGCCTACAGCTATTTGATCGGCAACCAGATGAGCCGCGGCTTCGCCCTGGTCGCCTGGCCGGCGAAATACAACGATAGCGGTGTCATGAGCTTCATGATCAGCCACGACGGCCAGGTGTTCGAAAAGGACCTGGGGCCGCAGGGCGACAAGATTGCCAAGGCCATGAAGCGCTTCGACCCGGATGACAGCTGGAAAGAGGTGGACGTCAACGCCAGGGAATGACGGACTGCGCGCGCGTACCAGCAATGGCAGGCTGGGTGAAAATTACCCAGCGCTGTTCCGCATTGGTGCGCGCCCGCCTCAAAACAGGTCCTGTCGCACAGGTTTTATTCGTCAATTGGGCAAAAGAGTGTGCAGGGTGAACAGGGAAGGTTGTGCCGATTGCCCGCAAATTTCCGGTTTTTCGCGCTTGGCAAAAGCGGCCCGCATATTGCTCCCCTCGTCGCAACGACAACCCGGAGCACCGTGCCATGAGCTCACCTACCGAATTCCCGCTTTGCGAAGCCCCGCCATCCTCGCGCAAGGGGCTGCTGCCCATTGCCATGGTGCTGTTCAGCTTTACCTTCTTCACCGGCACCATGTTCGCCGGTGGCAAGCTGGGCATGGCCTTCAACTTCGTCGACATGCTGTGGGTCGCCGCCATCGGCAACACGCTGCTGGCGCTGTATGCCGCTGCACTGGCCTTCATCGCCTCGCGCAGCGGCTTGAACACCGTACTGATGGGGCGGTTCTGTTTCGGCGAGGCAGGCAGCCGGCTTTCCGACTTCATCCTGGGCTTCGCGGAACTGGGCTGGTACGCCTGGGGCACCGCCACCGTAGCGATCGTGCTGGTCAAGTTGCTCGGCCTGGCGGGTGGTTTCACCGTGCCGCTGATGGTGCTGTTCGGCCTGGGCTTCAGCATTACCGCGATCATCGGCTTCAAGGGCCTGGACCTGCTGTCGCGAGTATCGGTGCCGCTGATGTTCGCGCTGCTGCTGGTGTCGATGTACATCGCCACTGCCGATGCCGGGGGCTTTGCCGGCCTGGCCGCAGTGGTACCCCATGAAACCATGACCTTCTCGGCAGCGGTGACCATGGTCTTCGGCACCTTCGCCAGCGGTGCCACCCAGGCCACCAACTGGACCCGGTTGTCGCGCAGCGGGCGAGTGGCGGTGGTGGCCAGCATCGTTGCCTTCCTGCTCGGCAACGGCCTGATGGTCGTGGCCGGGGCCTGGTGTGCGATGGTCTATCAGCAGGCTGACATCGTCGAAGTGATGATGCTGCAAGGCCTGTCGTTCGCAGCGGTGGTGATGCTCTGCCTGAACCTCTGGACCATCCAGGGGCCGACCATCTACAACGTCTCGGCGGCTGCCTGCCACTTGCTGCGCAGCGAGCGTCGGCGCACCGCCACGCTGGTGGCGGCAGCGGTGGGCATCGTGCTGGCGATCGGCGGCATGTATGAAATGCTGATTCCGTTCCTGGTGCTGCTGGGCTCGATCATTCCACCCGTGGGCGGAGTGATCATGGCCGACTTCTGGTACCGCCACCGCGGCAAGTACCCGGCGCTGGCCTCGGTGCAGCTGCCGCGCTACAACCTCTTGGGTCTCGGTTCCTATGCGCTGGGTGCGGTGCTGGCCTATGCCTCGCCGTGGGTCGCGCCGCTGGTGGGTATTGGCGCCTCGGCCCTGTGCTATATCGTCCTGCTTGAAATCAGCGGCCGGCGCCGGGCGCTAGGCCAGGCGGGCGTCGAGCCGTGAGCCTGGCGCTGGACGAGATCCTGCACCTGCCGGGCCTGCAGGAGATGACCGTACGGGCCGGTGCGCGCAACTTGCAGCGGCGGGTGCGCTGGCCCTACGTGGCAGAGAATGAAGGCATCGCCGAGTGGGTCATGGGCGGCGAACTGGTGTTCGTCACCGGCATCAACCACCCGCGTGGCGAGGCCAACCTGCTGAGCCTGGTCGAAGACGGCGAGGCGGTGGGCATTGCCGGGATGGTGATCCTCACGGGCGGCACCTTCATCCAGACCATCCCGCCGGCAGTGATCGCCCGTGCCGAGCAACTGGGCCTGCCGTTGATCGAGCAGCCCTATGCCCTGAAGATGGTGATCGTCACCCACCTGATCGGCACGGCCCTGGTGCAGATGAACCAGGTGCGCCGGTCGCGCAACGATATCCTCGGCCAGTTGCTCAGCGGCGACTATCCGAGCCTGGCCATTGCCCGCCAGCGTGCGGCGCACCTTGAACTGGCACTGGATGAGCCGCGTCGCGTGGTGGCGCTGCGCTTGCTGCACGTTGAGCCGTTGTTCGAGCGCCATGGCCTGGCCGAGGGCGAGCGCCTCTGGCAGGCTACCCGCCAGGCCCTGGAAGACCAGCTCGAAGCCTGGTGCCGCGAACGACCGGGGACGGTCACCGCACAGTTGCCGGGCGACCTGCAGGTGCTGCTGCTGGCAGAAGCCGCCGACCTGCCGCTGACCCTGGCCACACTGCACCGGCAACTGAGCGCGGTGGTGGGGGAGCTGGCGCTGTACATGGGCCTGTCGAGCCTGGCTGCCGATTGTGCCCACTACCGTCAGGCGCTCAGCGAGGCGCGCCAGGCACTGGAAGTGGCGCAGCACCTGCGCCCGCTCAACGGCTTCTGCGATTTCAGCGAGTTGGGTGTGCTGCGCCTGCTGCAAGGGATCGTCGACCGGTCACTGATCGATGACTTCGTCGCCCAGACCTTGGGCCCGCTGATCGCCCCAGGGCGCAAGCAGCCGCATGTGCTGGTGCATACACTGGATGCCCTGCTCAAGGAAAACGGCAACGGGCTCAAGGCCGCCCAGCGCCTGGGCCTGCACCGCAACACCATCAACCAGCGCATTCAACGCATCGAACAACTGAGCGGGCAGTCCCTCGACGACCCGCTGTTTCGCATGAACGCTTCTGTCGCCATGCTTGTGTGGCGCATGAACGAAGACCACGGTAAGGAGTAACGCCATGAACATCATCAACGCCCGCCTGCGTGGCAAGAACGGCCTGTTCCGCATCGAACTGGACGGCGAGCGCATCGCCGCCATCACGCCACAGGCCGACCTGGCCGCGCCGGCCAGCCCGGAAGACCTGGACGCCCAGCAGAACCTGGTGGTGGCGCCCTTCGTCGAGCCGCACATCCACCTCGACGCCACCCTCACGGCGGGCGAGCCGAAGTGGAACATGAGCGGCACCCTGTTCGAAGGCATCGAACGCTGGGCCGAGCGCAAGGCAATCACCACCCACGACGACATCAAGAGCCGCGCCAAGAAGACCATCGGCATGCTGGTGGACCATGGCATCCAGCACGTGCGCACCCATGTCGACGTCACCGACCCCAAGCTCACCGCGCTCAAGGCCATGGTCGAGGTGCGCGAGGAAGTGCGCCATCTGATCGACCTGCAGATCGTCGCCTTCCCCCAGGAGGGCATCGAGTCGTATGCCAATGGCCGGGCGCTGATGACCGAAGCGGTGGCCATGGGGGCCGACGTGGTTGGCGGCATTCCGCATTTCGAAAACACCCGCGACCAGGGTGTGTCGTCGATCAAGTTCCTGATGGACCTGGCCGAGCGCACCGGCTGCCTGGTGGATGTGCATTGCGATGAAACCGACGACCCGCAGTCGCGCTTCCTCGAAGTGCTGGCCGAAGAGGCACGGGTGCGCGGGATGGGGGCGCGGGTGACCGCCAGCCATACCACGGCCATGGGCTCGTACGACAATGCCTACTGCTCCAAGCTGTTCCGCCTGCTGAAGATGTCGGGCATCAACTTCGTCTCGTGCCCCACCGAAAGCATCCACCTGCAAGGGCGCTTCGACAGCTACCCCAAGCGCCGCGGGCTGACCCGCGTGGCCGAAATCGACCGTGCCGGGATGAACGTGTGCTTCGGCCAGGACTCCATCGTCGACCCGTGGTACCCGCTGGGCAATGGCAACATCCTGCGCATTCTCGAAGCCGGGCTGCACATCTGCCACATGCTCGGCTACGAAGACCTGCAACGCAGCCTGGACCTGATCACCGACAACAGTGCCCGCACCCTCCACCTTGGCGAGCGTTATGGCATCGAGGTCGGCCGGCCGGCCAACCTGCTGCTGCTGTCGGCGCCGGATGACTACGAGATGGTCCGCAGCCAGGGCCATGCGCTGGTGTCGGTGCGCAATGGCAAGGTGCTGATGCGCCGCACGCCGGCGCAGGTCGAACGCTTTGCCTGACGGCTGGATCGGGGCTGCTTTGCAGCCCTTCGCGGGCTTGCCCGCTCCCACAGGAACTGCGCACTTTCTGAATACAGCGCCGTACATGTGGGAGCGGGCAAGCCCGCGAAGGGCCGCAAAGCGGCCCCAATGGGCTTAGCTGACCAGCATTAGCCCTCAGGCTCATCTAAGTTTTCATCCGTAACCTCCGCTGCAGACACCCTGACGGGACTGAAGGAGGTACACCCGATGAAGGCTGCCAGCAACGGTTGGCTCAACAAGGTTCCGGAAGTGACGCTGTCCTTCTGGATCATCAAGATCATGTCCACCACGGTCGGCGAGACATTCGCCGACTTCCTCGCCGTCGACGTCGGCTGGGGCCTTGCCATCACCAGTGCGGTAATGGCCGTGCTGCTGGCTGGCGCGTTGACCCTGCAAATGCGCAAGCGCAACTGCGAACCCTGGATCTACTGGCTGTGTGTAGTGCTGGTCAGCATCCTGGGCACGCAGATCACCGACATCCTCACCGACGAACTGGACATCAGCCTGTACGCCAGCACGGCGTTCTTCTCGGTGCTGCTGGTGATCAATTTCGGCGTCTGGTACGCGGTCGAGCGCAACCTGTCCATTCGCGAGATCGTCAGCGCCCGGCGCGAAGGCTTCTACTGGGCCACGGTCCTGTGCACCTTCGCCCTGGGCACTGCCGGTGGTGACCTGGCGACCGAGGCGCTGGGGCTTGGTTTCAGTGTCGGCTGCGTCATCTTCGCCGCGCTGATCGGGGTCTGCCTGCTCGCCTGGAGCCTGGGTGCCAGCACGGTGCTGGTGTTCTGGGTGGCCTACATCCTGACACGCCCGCTCGGCGCCTCCCTGGGTGACCTGCTGACTCAATCCCATGAGTACGGTGGCCTCGGCATGGGGGCCACCTGGACCAGCGCGATCTTCCTTTGCGTCATTTTCATCCTGGTCTGCGTGGCCCAGTTCGCCGCCGGCCAATCCAAACGAATTACCCCTTGATAGCGAGGTTGCAACCCATGATTTCCAACGCTCTGCTCAAATCGCTGGCCATCGCCTGTGTCGCCAGTGCCTTGCTGGTAACCCAAGGCTGTTCCAAACCGGATGAGCCGGCCCCGGCCGCAGGCATCCATGCCCCGACCAAGCTGGGTGACCTCAGCGCATTCCGCAGCATTGCCGTGGATGTCGCTGCCAAGGTGGATGCCCAGGACCTGCCGGGCGCCAAGGCGCGTATCAGGGACCTGGAAAAGACCTGGGACGACGCCGAGGCCGGGATCAAGCCGCGTGCCGCCAGCGACTGGCATGTGCTGGACAAGGCGATCGACCACGCACTGGATGCGCTGCGGGCCAGCCAGCCACAGCAGGGCGAGTGCAAGGCCGCAATGAGCAACCTGCTCAAAGCGTTCGACACATTGCAGGGCCAGGGCTGAATATTGCCTGTCGGCCACCGGCCGGTCGCGCTATCGTTGGCGCCACAGGTTCATAGCGGGGAAGCCCATGCGGGTGTTACTGGTCGAGGATGACGGCATGATCGCCCAGGCGCTGCAGGACGCCCTGGGCGCGGCGGGGTACGCCGTGGACTGGGTCGACAATGGCCTGCTGGCCGAGGCCGCCTTGCGCACACAACATTACGACCAGGTGCTGCTCGACCTGGGTTTGCCCGGCCAGGACGGCCTGCAGTTGCTGCAGGCGCTGCGTGCAGCCGACAACCCGGTGCCGTTGCTGATCATCACCGCACGCTCGGGGCTGGATGACCGGGTGTGCGGGCTGGATGGCGGTGCGGACGACTTTCTGCAAAAGCCTTTCGAGATGGCTGAACTGCTCGCCCGGATGCGCGCGGTCATGCGCCGCAAGGGCGGGCGCGCAGCGCCTGAACTGGGCAATGGGACGCTGAGCCTGGACCCGGTCAGCAAATGCGCACGTATTCTGGATCAGCCGCCCGTGCAGCTTTCCAACCGCGAGTTTGCCTTGCTCCAGGCCTTGCTGGTGCGCCCCGGCGCGATCCTCTCGCGCAGTGAACTGGAAGACCGGATCTACGGCTGGGGCAACGAGGTCGAAAGCAACGCCGTGGAGTTCATCATCCATGCGCTGCGCCGCAAGCTGGGCAAGGACGTGATCCGCAATATCAGGGGGCTGGGATGGATGGTCTCAAAGGACGCCTGAAACAGTCGCTGCAACTGCGCCTGTCGGTGGCGCTGTCGGTGGCGATCCTGCTGGTGGCGACCATGAGCGGGACGTTCAGCTACCTCACTGCCTATGATGAAGCGCTCGACCTGCAAGACAACAGCCTGCACCAGGTGGCCGCGTTGTACATGCGCCAGGGCCTGGCGTTCCGCTACCCGGACAGCGCGCACGCGGCGTCCGTGGACGATGAAGAAACCCGTATCGTCATCCAGTACCTGGCCGACGGCCAGTCGGTCAGCCACGCCGATGACAGCCAGCTGCCATTGCCCATACCGGGCTCGGTGGCGGACGGCCTGTCGACGGTGGTGGTGGGCGACGAGCCTTTTCGCGTGTTGGTCAGGACTGACGCGGCCGGCCGGCGCTTTGCCGTGGCGCAGGAGATCCACAGCCGCAACCGCGATGCGCGCAACAGCGCCTGGCGTGCGCTGCTGCCCTTTGCAATCCTTTTCCCCATCCTGTTGCTGGTGGTGGCCAACCTGATCCGTGAGCTGTTCAGGCCGGTATCGACCTTGGCGGCCATGCTCGACACCCGCGACGATCAGGACTTGCGCCCGATCGACGAGCACCTGCTGGCCACCGAGATTCGCCCGTTCGTCCAGGCGATCAACCGGCTGCTCGGGCGCGTATCGCGGACCCTCGACGCCCAGAAGCGCTTTGTCGCCGATGCGGCCCATGAACTGCGCACCCCGCTGACCGCACTGTCGCTGCAGGCCGAAGGGCTCGAACATGAGGCCATGTCAGCCCGTGCCCAGGCGCAGATGGCGATGCTGCGCCGCGGCATCGGCAGGAGCCGCAAGTTGATCGAGCAGTTGCTGGCCTTGGCCAGCGCGCAACTTGCAGAGCCGCCGTCAGGCTCGGTGTCATTGCATGAAACCTGCCGCCTGGTGCTGGAAGACCTGATGCCGCTGGCGGAGCAGAAGCAGCTCGACATTGGCCTGGAGGGTGACGATGCGCGCCTGCCCATGCGCGAGGTCGAGCTGCGGACCGTCATCAAGAACCTGGTCGAGAATGCCATCCGTCACGCGCCGGAGGGAGGGCATGTAGACCTGCAAGCAACGCAGAGTGCTGAAGCAATCATGCTGTGTGTGCTCGATGATGGCCCTGGTATTTCTCCGCAAGCCTGGGAGCGTGTATTCGATCCTTTCTATCGGGGTAATGAACAGGTCGGTGAAGGTTCCGGCCTTGGGCTGTCGATCGTGCGAACCATCGTCCAGCGCTCTGGCGGGGAGGTGACAGTGGGTTACGCTGATGACGCAAACCGGTTGGGCTGGCGTGTGTGCTTGCACTGGCAGGTAGCTGTCGTTTGAGCCATGCAGTTGTAGGTATTGAAGGGCTGACTCGTTGGCGTTACCACGGCCTGGGCGCTTCAGATATCCCGCTCGCCTAGCGCCCCAGTAGCTGCCCCACCAGCCATTGCCCGGCAGGCCCCAGTGCCCGCTGGCGTGACCAGGCCACATCCATGGCCACTCGCCGTGGGTAACCGGCCATGGGCAGCTCCACCAGGCCACTGCCGAAGCGCGCCACCAGCGCCTTGGGCAGTTCGGCCCAGCCGAAACCGCGCACGGCGAACTCCAGCAAGGTCAGGTAGTCCGGCGCCGACCAGGCCTGGCCGTGGCCATGGGGCAGGCTCGGGGCATAGGTCTTGATGTACAGCTGGCGTTCGTTTTCCAGGTGCTGCGGTTGCAACGCCGGCAGTTTCGCCAGCGGGTGTTCGCTGCTGACATAGAGGCAGAACTCCGCCTGCTCGGGCAGCCGCGCCACGCTGACATCCGCCGGGTAACGGTCCTGGGCGGCGAGGATGCCGATGTGCGCCAGGCCTTGCTGCACCAGGTCGATCACGTCGGCGTCTTCGGAGGGGCCGCAGCGCAGCTCGGTGTGCGGGTAGTGTTCGGCGAAGCGGCCCATCGCCGCGCCCTGGAAGGTGACGCTGTAGCTGTCGGACATCACCACTGACACCAGCGGTTCAACCTGGTCAGCCAGGCGCACGGCCAAGGCATCCAGTTTGGCGCTGGCATCGAGGATCGCCTCGACGTGCTTCAGCACCTGATGGCCGGCGGCATTGAGCGTGGGGTGGCGGCCAGCGCGGTCGAACAGCGGGCAACCGATGTCGGCCTCGAAGTTGGCGATGGCGATGCTGATGGTCGACTGGCTCTTGCGCAGCTTGCGCGCGGCCGCGGAGAACGAACCGAGGGCGGCGGCTTCGACAAAGGCGACGAGGGCTTCGGGGGAGTAGCGCATGGGTATCGGTTAAAGCAATGGAGGATGTGCCTTGAGTATCGACTCCATCAAAGTGGCAAGCAAGCATGAACCGTGTTTGGTGCAAGCTCCGAGCTGTTGGGACTTGGCAGTCTGATTGGGGCTGCTTTGCAGCCCTTCGCGGGCTCGCCCGCTCCCACAGGAGCCGCGCATTTTCTGAGTCCTGCGCTGTACATGTGGGAGCGGGCAAGCCCGCGAAGGGCCGCAAAGCGGCCCCAATTTACACCGTAGCCGGGAGGCTTCGTCCTTTCGCCAGGTAGGCATTGAACTCATCGTCCGGCACCATGCTGCCACCCGTTCCCCAGACCAGGTGGGTAGCCTGCTGCAGCTGGGCCGGGGAGAGGCCCAGGCGAGCCAGATAGTCGCTCGCCTGCAGCACCCGGACCATGCCGGGTACGCCGGCCAGCGCCGAGGGTTCCAGCTTGACCTTGTCCTGTTCGAAGGCAATCACCATCAGCCGGTACAGTTCTTCGTCGGTCACCGTGTAGTAGCCATCGATCAGCCGCTGCATGGCTTTGCCGACGAACCCGGACGGTCGCCCGACCGCCAGGCCGTCGGCGGCGGTGATGTTGTCGATGCCGAAGTCTTGCACGCTGGTTTCATCGTGCAGGCCGGTGTACACCCCCAGCAGCATGCAGGGCGAGTGGGTGGGCTCGGCGAATACGCAGTGCACGGCATCGCCGAATACCAGCTTCAAGCCGAAGGCGACGCCGCCAGGGCCGCCGCCAACGCCGCAAGGCAGGTAGACGAACAGCGGGTGATCGGCGTCCACCTGGATGCCGGCCTGTTCGAATTGCCGCGCCAGGCGCTCGGCAGCTACGGCATAGCCCAGAAAGAGTTGTGGGGAGTTTTCGTCGTCAACGAAATAGCAGCTGGGATCGGACGCAGCCTGCTGGCGGCCTTGCTCGACGGCAATGCTGTAGTCCGAAGCGTGTTCAACCACCGTTACGCCGTTGGCGCGCAGCTTGTCTTTCTTCCACTGCCTGGCGTCGGACGACATGTGCACGCTCACCTGGAAGCCCAGCTTCGCGCTCATGATGCCGATCGACAAACCCAGGTTACCGGTCGAACCCACGGCGATCTTGTACTGGCTGAAGAACGCCCGCGCCTGCTCGCTGGCCAATACGGAATAGTCATCGGAGGGCGTGATCAGGCCGGCGGCCAAGGCCAGGTCCTCAGCGTGCTTGAGCACCTCATGAATGCCGCCCCGGGCCTTGATCGAGCCAGAGATGGGCAGGTCGCTGTCTGCCTTGAGCCACAGGCTACCCACATTCTGCAGTGATCCTTCTTCGATCAGTTGCTGGCGAAGCTGTGGCAGTGGGGCGATGTGCGACTCGATAACCCCACCGGCAGCGGCTGTTTCGGGGAATACGGTGGCGAGGTAAGGCGCGAACCGCCGCAGCCGCTCGCTCGTGGCTTGCACATCAGCAGCGGTCAGGCCCACGTCGTTCAACGCCTCTGACGCCTTGGCAATACCAGGGTTGAACCAGCTGGTTTCCTTCAGGGCGACCAGCTTGGCAATGATCGGGTGGCTTTGTTGCCAGGCTTGCAAGGTTTTTCCGTGGATCATGATTTCACCTGTAGCGCAGTCTTTGCACAGTAGATCAGACAATTTTCGAAAGCAGCAGGGTCAGGCACAAGGCAATCACCGAGGCCAGCACGGTCGCTGCGGTCTTCAGCGCATCGCTCAGCGACAGGCCGATGTACTCCTTCACCACCAGCATTAGCATTCGGGAAGTAGTGGTCAGGTGCAGGGCGGACCAAGTCACGTACCTTCTGCATTTTTCAGTTATTGTTCGTGGAATCTGCCAATACCGAGCTGAAGATCGTGACCGATACCCCTCGAACTGACCGAAATCCTTGGGCAGTTTTCTTGATCTTTCTGCAACTGGGACTGACCTCCTTTGGCGGCCCAATCGCTCACCTGGGGTACTTTCGAGACGAATTCGTGGTGCGGCGGAAGTGGTTGAGCGAGCGTAGTTATGCGGATCTTGTTGCGCTGTGCCAGTTTTTACCGGGCCCTGCCAGTAGTCAGGTTGGTATCGCGCTGGGCCTTTGTCGCTCAGGCTACAGCGGTGCCCTGGCCGCTTGGATGGGGTTCACGTTACCCTCGGCGATTGTCCTGATTCTCTTCGCGCTGAGCGTCTCCAGCCATGGCGATGCCCTGCCTCCAGGTGCGCTGCACGGATTGAAGGTAGTAGCAGTGGCAGTGGTTGCACAGGCGGTCTGGGGAATGGCTCGCAACCTGTGCCCCGATAAACCACGCGTGTCGATCATGATAGCGGCGACCTGCTTTGTGCTGCTCGTACCTTCCTTGTCAGGGCAAGTGGGCGCCCTCGTGATCGCCGCATTGACAGGGCTTTTGCTGTTCAAGCCCCAGCAAGGTCAAATCCATGATCCACTGCCTGTCGGGATGTCGCGGCGAACTGGCGTGGTTTGGTTGGCTGTGTTCTTCGCGCTGTTGCTGGGGCTGCCATTTCTGAAAGCGCTGTTCCCCAGCCAGTTGCTGTCTTTGGTAGAGGCCTTCTACCGTTCGGGCTCGCTGGTATTCGGAGGCGGTCATGTTGTGCTACCGCTGCTCCAGGCAGCAGTAGTGCCTGCCGGGTGGGTCAACAGTGACGTCTTCCTGGCTGGATACGGAGTAGCGCAGGCAGTGCCTGGACCACTCTTCACCTTTGCGGCCTTTCTTGGGGCCTCGTCGAGTCAAGTCCCCACGGGTTGGATCGGCGGGCTGATTTGCCTGCTGTCGATCTTTGCGCCCTCGTTTCTTCTGGTGATGGGGGCTTTACCGTTTTGGGAGTCCTTGCGCCGTAACACGCGTACTCAAGCTGCACTTCAGGGTATCAATGCGGCTGTGGTCGGTGTGTTGCTTGCGGCTCTCTATCAGCCCGTTTGGACGAGTGCAATTCACGCCCCGCAGGATTTTGGCCTGGCGCTTGTGGCACTGGCTGCCCTGATGTTCTGGCGTTTGCCTCCGTGGCTGGTGGTGTTTGGTACAGGGGGCCTGGGCTGGCTGCTTAGCCTTGTAGCGTGACGCTGGCTTGGCATTTTTATGCCAGCCATCCCAGCCACATCGCCCCGACCGGCTACACGGAGCTGAGCAGGCTGCGTTCAAGGGGCCTTGTGCTCACATTCTCCGCCCCCCTGTTCGAGCGCCATCAGCGCAGGCATGTCGAGAATTTCCACCCGTCTGCCCTGCAGGTTGAGGATACCCAGTGCGCGCAGGCGGGCGACGGATCGGCACACGGTTTCCAGGCGCAACCCCAGGTACGAGGCCATGTCTTCGCGAGACATGCGCAACAGGAAGCCATGAGCAGAGTAGCCGCGGCTGACGAAGCGCCTGGACAGCCCCACCAGAAAACTGGCCAGACGCTGTTCGGCGGTCAGGTTGCACAGCATCAGCACGCGTTCATGTTCACGTACGATCTCGCGGCTCATCAAGCGGTTCAGGCTTTGTTGCAAGACGGGAAAATTGCGCGCCAGGGCTTGCAGGCGGCGATACGGTACGGGGCAGACTTCGCTGTCTTCCAGGGCAATGGCGTCGCAGACATGGTGTTCGGTGGCTATGGCATCGAGGCCCAGCACATTGCCCGGCATCCAGAAATTGATCACCACGCCTTGCCCCTCGGCGGTGTTCAGACTGGTCTTGAAACTGCCACAACGCACGGCATAGAGGGTGGTCAGTGGATCGTTGGCATTGAACAGTGCGCTGCCCTTGCGGATACGCATGCGTGGGCCTATCAACGCGCCCAAGCAGCTTTCATCGTGGATGGGCAGGCCGGTGGGCAGGCACAGGCCACTGACACGGCAGTCACTGCAGAGGGTTGCCAACGGTTTCAGGTGAACAGGATGTGCCGTACGCGGCGCGTCAGGCTGGTCGAGCAGCCTGACCTTCAGTTGGCCGGACATCTTCAGGCCTCCTTCACGCATCGGCGATCGGTGTGGGCCTCGGCTTCGGCAGCGGTATTGAAACTCACCCGCCAGTCATCCATGCGGACCCACCAGCGATCCTGCTCGCTATTTTTCTCAATGAAGACGTTCATCAGAGCCTCCACAGCCTGTAAGGGCAAACATTGCACGATGAAGGCGTCCCTGCCGTCACAGCGTGCGCTGGCTAAGCCTCGAAACATTGATCGGCATCAAGATCCTGCATCATCGACGATGCCGTTTGTCTGCAGAGGCCTCCAGTTGATAAACATCAAATCTGCAAGACGTGGTTGGCAGATGCTTTGGCTACGTATCACAACCGCAGAGGTGTGCCATGGAAATTGCGCCAAGACTGCTGATGATCGCGTCCCCCCTGATGCGCCGAACTCCGGTCTATGACCGTGCTGCGGCGTTGGCCAAGGCCAAGGGGATGGCGCTGCATATCGTGGCTTTCGACTATCTGGAAGGGCTTGCCACGGCAGGCCTGGTCAATGACCAGGCGCTGGCTGTCATGCGCGAGGGTTATGTGCAGCAACACCGTGAATGGCTGGAAAGCCAGGCAGTGCCGATGCGGCGCAGTGGTGTCACGGTCACGACTGAAGTGGTGTGGGTACAACAGCCCTTGAACGAGATCCTGGTACACCTGCGCGAGCAGCCGTTCGCCATGCTGATCAAGGAATTCGAGCATGAGCCCTGGTGGATGCGCGCCATGTTCACCTCGCTGGATATCCAGTTGCTGCGTGAAACGCGAATTCCCTTGCACCTGGTGCACAAGGCCAGCCATGCGTTGCCACGGCGAATTCTTGCGGCCGTGGACCTGTCCAGGCCGGAAGATCAATTCGAAGGTTTCAACGACCAGATCATCAGCGAAGCGCTGAAGCTGGCGTTGCAGTGCAATGCCCAGATCGAATTGTTGTATGCCTATGATCTGGGTTCCATGTACCTGGACGCGGGCGGCAGCCGGGAACATTCGTTCCTGTTCGAGTCGAACCTCGCCCAGACCCTTCACGAAGCCCAGAGCGACGCTTTCCAACTGCTTGCCGAGCGAAACGGGATAGCCGTAGAACACCGTCACATGCGCATAGGCGACCCGGCCAAGGTCCTGGCAATGTTCATGGATCACAATGACATCGATGTGCTGGTCATGGGCAGTTATCACCACCACGACATCGGCTGGATCATCGGCAGTACCGCGGAGCGGGTGTTGCATCGGTTGTCCAACAGCGTGCTGGTGATCTCGCCCGAGCATTCCCAGGGGTAAATGCACAAGGCCCGCGAGGGCCTTGTCGTTCAGGCGCTCAAGTCCAGTTCATGGACAATTTCGCTGACGTCGCCGCCCAGGTAGCGTGAGCTGAAACCTAGCGCCTTGGTCAGCCGGTGCATGGCGTAGTTGTTCGCCAGGTCCCGGGAGACCATGCACTGGTAGCCATTGCGCCGTGCCGACACGATCAGGTGCTGCAACAGGCGCTTGCCCAGGCCTTTGCGCTGCCAGTCCTCGCTGACCGCCACTGCGCATTCGCAGCGCAAGCTGCCCGTTGTGCCGGCATACCGACTGACGCCTATCTGTTGCAGCCTGCCGTCCACATGCGCCAGTGCGACATAGGCCATGCGCTGATGCTGATCGACCGGCATCCACCGCGGGTCGAGGCTGGGCATTGCGCCGCTGAGCCCGGCGATGAAGCGAAAGCGCCTGGCCTCGTAGGCGATCGTGCTCAGGAAGCGCTTGTCCCGTTCGTGGTCTTCCTCGCGCAGCGGGCGGATCAGCACGGCTGAACCGTCGTCAAGCGTTTCGACCCAGTGCTCACAGGCTTGCGCCTGTTCAGTGTGCTGCCCGTTCATGGTGCCTCCCGGTGACCTGACCTGTGCCTGGTGCAGCCGTTGTAACGCGGCTAACCCGTTCGGTTCTGACAATGGTCAAGTTCAGGGCGGATGGCCGTTTTCTGATCTGCATCAAGCGCCATTGAAGCGGTGCGCGGAATATCGCCTGTATCACACCCCAGCGGCGCAAGCCCGGAGGTTCATCATGGGTCAATACCGACAATTGCTGGTGCTGCTCACCGAGGTCGATGTGCATTCAGCGGCGCTGCGCAGGGCCCTGGCCCTGGCGCACGTCAGTGGCGCCAGCGTGCATGTGCTGGGGCTGTTCGAACCGAGCGAGGCGCACCTGCTGCGTGAGGAACGGCTCAATGAAGCCGACATCAGGCGCCAGTACGAACACTATCGGGAAACGCTGAGCACCCTGGTCGAACGGCATCGCGGCAGCGGCATCACGCTGACGGTCGACACCCTGAATGCAGACGATATCCGCAGCATGGCCATCGACTACATCAGCGAACTGCGGCCCGACATGGTCATCAAGGACAGCGAAACCGCCTCGGCCCTGGCACGGCTGTTCAGTACGCCGCTGGACTGCGCCTTGATGCGGGGGTTCAAGGGCTTCACGCAGTTTGTGCCGAGATCCTCCGTCACGCTGCCCCGGCGCGTACTGGTGGCCGTGGATACGGCATTCAGCGAAACACCTGCTGTGCAAGAACACTTCAACCGTGGGCTCATCCGCGCCGCCCAGGCACTGGCCCTGCAGTGTGATGCGCCGTTGCACCTGTTGTCGGCCTACAACCTGGCTGGCGTGTTCGCTGCGGACATGAACGTGTCCCAAGCCTGGATCGACGAGATGCGCGAAGCGCTTCAGGAGCCATTCGACGCCTTGGCTGACACCGTGGGCGTCGCGCCCGAGCGCCGGCACTTCATGGAAGGTGGGCCGGTGCAGGTGATCCGCGAACAGGTGGCCGTACTGGATATCGATGCGCTGGTGATGGGCGTCGTGCAGCCCAAAGGGCTGGACAAGCTGCTGGGCGATACCACCGAACGCATCGTCAGCCACCCGCCCTGCAGCGTGCTTGCGGTGCACCCTGACGTGGCCGCAACCTGGGAGCCTTAGCCATGCAACTGACCTTTCTTGGCGGTACAGGCACCGTGACCGGCAGCAAATTCCTGTTGACCCGCGACAGCACGCGGGTGCTGGTCGACTGCGGGCTGTTCCAGGGCTTCAAGCAACTGCGCCTGCGCAACTGGGAGCCGCTGCCACCGGCCCTGCGCGCCCTCGATGCAGTGGTGCTGACCCACGCCCATCTCGACCATAGCGGTTATCTGCCGGTGCTGGCGAGGGAGGGCTACAGTGGGCCGATCTACGCTACGCCGGCGACCTGTGCCCTGGCGGAGATCCTGCTGTTGGACAGTGCGCGTTTGCAGGAGGAGCAGGCCGAGCATGCCAACCGTCACGGCTACTCCAAGCACACGCCAGCGCGCCCGCTCTACACCGAGCAGGATGCGAAACGGGCCCTGGCACTGTTGCACCCTGTGGAGTTGCATCACCCGTTGCCGATTGCCGAAGGCATGGAACTGCTGATGCGTACCGCCGGGCATATTCTGGGCGCGGCAACGGTGCAGATCAGTGCCGAAGGCCAGACCGTACTGTTCTCAGGTGATCTGGGCCGCCCTCAGGACCCGATCATGCGTGCGCCTGAACTGGTCAGGACTACGGATGTACTGCTGGTCGAGTCGACTTACGGTGATCGCCAGCACCCTGACGAGTCGACCGCCCAGTACCTGGCCAAGGTCATCAATGAAACACTGCTGCGCCATGGCATCACCCTGGTGCCCTCGTTCGCCGTCGGCCGCGCCCAGCTGTTGATGTACTACCTGTATACGCTCAAGCGCGACCGGCTGATCCCGAATATTCCGGTCTACCTGAACAGCCCGATGGCCACCGACGCCACCGCACTCTACCAGCGGTTTCGTAGCGAACATCGGCTGTCAGAAGTCGAGTGCGCGGCGATGTGCCAAGGCACGCATATCGTACGAACGGTCGATGAGTCCAGGCATCTGGACCAGCTGCGCGAACCTGCGGTGATCATTGCTGCCAGTGGCATGGCCACGGGTGGCCGGGTGCTGCACCACCTCAAGGCGCTGGCCCCCAACCCACGCAACAGCATCCTGTTCTCGGGCTTTCAGGCTGGCGGCACGCGGGGTGCCGATATCGTCGCCGGTGCCCGCAGCGTGCGCTTGCA
This sequence comes from Pseudomonas sp. CC120222-01a, assembly GCF_003097235.1. GTDB lineage: Bacteria > Pseudomonadota > Gammaproteobacteria > Pseudomonadales > Pseudomonadaceae > Aquipseudomonas. The sequence continues at coordinate 219,762 of NZ_QEQQ01000003.1, forward strand.
AGGCGAAGATGTGCCGATAAGGGCGCAAGTGCATGCCATGGAGAACCTTTCAGCGCATGCCGACGCCGACGAGATCATGGAGTGGTTGCGTGGCTTTACCCGGCCGCCGCGGCAGACCTATGTCATTCATGGCGAGCCGCACGCTGCCGACACGTTGCGACGGCGCATCAGCCTCGAACTTGGCTGGCAGGTTTGCGTGCCGGAGTATCAGGAAACCGTAGCCATCGACCCTGTGCGCTAGCCGGGTGCGGGAGGTGAATCATGAGTACGCAAGCAAGGGCGAAACTGCGGGCCTGGTTGCACAGGCCCAGGGGCAGCCTGGGTTGGATCGTGACTATCGTCGCTTTACTCGTCGCCGCGTCCGTCTATCGCGCCTTGAGCGCGAGCTGGCGCATGCCCATGCGCGATCCGGCAGTGCTCCTGAGTCTGCTGGCGTTGAGTGTGGCACTGGGGTGGGCGGTGCAGCGGGGTGTGAGGCGCACGGTCGGCAAGGCCATTTTCAATGGCCAGGAGACGGGTTGGCAGGCCAGGCTGGCGTTGCTGCGTTCAATCACCCGCGAATCGAACAGGTTGATGAGCGGGTTGCTGCTCCTGGTCGTGCTCGGTGCTGGCACCGTGTGGCTGGCGGGGCGCTCCGTGGCGCAGATCGTGGAAAATTGCACGGCCAACCTGCAGGGCCAGGTGGACGTTCCTGAGCATGACAAGCTCGCTGCGCTGGTCGGTAAACCCGTGTGCACCTGCCTGGCTCAGACCTTCCTGAAGCGCAATGGGGTGCTGCGCCTGGCACTGTTTGAGACGCCTCTGCAGGAGGTGAGCGGCCTGAAGGCGTTGACTCCCGCTGATGAGCAGCGTTGCCTGGCGCAGTTCGACCTGGTGCCCGGGGAGGGGAGTGAAGTCACGCCGTGAGGGAAACGGCTCACAACAGTGCGCAATATCGCCAAATCCTGAAGACAGGCCGCCGCGCCACGACCACGATGGCGCAGAGCGCGGCGGCCCAGGGTCAGATCAGGGATAGCCGGTGGATCACCTGGCTGGGGTCATCCGGGTCAACGGACGTGTCGAACCCTGCCGCCCTGGCCAGGTCGCGCATCGCCTGGTTGGCTGCTGCGTCGATCGAATACATCTGCCGCAAGCCCTTGGCCCGGGCATGGTCGATCAGGTGCTTGAGCAGCAGGCGACCCAGGCCATGGTGCTGCCAGCTGTCCATGACGGTGACGGCGCATTCGCAGTCGTCCTTGCCGCTGCCGCTGCCGCTGCCGCTGGCGTAGCGGGAAATGCCCACTTCCTGCAACTCGCCATCCACGTGGGCGAGGGCGACGTAGGCCATCTGGCGATCCTGGTCGATTTTCATCAGCTGATCGAGCATGGCCTCTCCGGGCTCCCTGAGCTGGCACAAGAAGCGGAAATGCCGCGACTCGGGCGACAGCCGTTCGATGAAGGCTTTTTCGCGTTGTCGGTCTTTGGCTTGCAAGGGCCTGATCAATACGTGAACGCCGTTTTCAAGGGCTTCGATCCAGTGTTCACCCGAAGGCTTGGGAAACGAAAGCGTTGTGTGTACTCGGGAAGTCTCGGTGGGTGCCATGGCAATGTCCTTCGTGTCGGATGAACAAGGAAGTCCAGTTTCGGCACCGAGCCCAGCGCTGACTTGACCGTTGTCAATGGCTTCACTCGTGCGTCCGACCCTTGGTCGGACAGAACGCTTCCTTTAGTGGGACCGCTAGTGAGATGCCCGCATGCAAAATCTGATGCTGCGCATCAGGCACCTGGCCGCTCGACCACTACTTGGCCTTCCAGTACTTCTGCATTTCGAGGAACAGGAACGAGGCGGTCCAGGTAATCAGCACCAGGCCCGTCAAGGCCTGCAGGCCGGTGAGGTACTTGAGATGGCCGGTGGGGGCGATGTCGCCGAAGCCTATCGTGGTATAGGTGGTAAAGGAGAAATACACGCAGTCCAGGAAGCTCCCGTCGAAATTGCCGCTGAGCGTGCCCCAGCCTGGGGCATGCGCCATCAGGTAATAGGCCAGGGCAAAGCACCACACTTCCACAGCGTGCGCCAGCAGTGCGCCGAATACGCCTGCCACGATGCGAAAACGGCTCCAGAGCTTGAGCCGAGGGAGCCAGTCGTTCAGGCGCAGCAGGCATTCGTAATGAATGATCACTACCAGGATCACCACCATCATGTTGATCAGCGTGACAGAGAGCATCGCAGGTACCCTGGCCAGGATCGGTGGTTCATTTCGTGGCATTGACCAACACGTAGGTGGCGGGCTCTTTGGCCTGTGGTAGCAACGCCGGGAACTCTTCGGGGGTGATGGTCTCTTTGGCCAGCAACAGACACGCGCCTGCATCCAGGTCGTTGCGGCGCTGCTCCAGTAACGCCCGGGCGCGGCCATAGGCTTCTTCGAGCAAGCCGCGGATGGCGAGGTCGATCTCGCGCGCGGTTTGCTCCGAGTAGTCCTTGCGCTCCTGGCGCAGTATCGAGTCGCCCAGAAACCCGGATTGTTGGCGCTCCAGTACCGCCTGGCCTAACACCGGGTTCATGCCGAAGCGGGTGACCAGTTGGCGGGCGATGTCGGTGGCGCGACCGAGGTCATCGGCGGCTCCTGTGGAGACCTGCCCGAACGCAAGGTGTTCGGCGGCGCGCCCGGCCATCAGCACGACCAGGCGGTCGCGCAGCATCTGGGTGCTGATCAGGTAGCGGTCATCGGTTGGCCGTTGCAGGGTGTAGCCCAGTGAACCCGCGGCGCGGGGAATGATCGACACCTTGTGTACCGGGTCCATCGCCGGCAGGCTGCTGGCGGCCAGGGCATGGCCCATTTCGTGGTACGCCACCACCTGGCGCTCGTCGCTGCGCAACACGCTGCCTTTGCGCTCGACGCCTGCCACCAGGCGCTCGACCGCAGTGGTGAAATCCTGCAACTCGACCCACTGGCTGGAGCGTCGGGTGGCGACGATGGCCGCCTCGTTGACCAGGTTGGCCAGGTCGGCGCCCGTTAGGCCCGGGGTGATCTCGGCAATCCGCTCGCAGTCCAGGTCGTTCTTGTAGATGATCTTGTGCAGGTGGACTTTCAGGATCGCCAGGCGGCCCTTGCGGTCGGGCCGGTCGATGAGAATCTGCCGGTCGAAGCGCCCGGCACGCAGCAGCGCCGGGTCCAGCACTTCCGGGCGATTGGTCGCTGCCAGCAGTACCACGCCTTCACGCGGGTCGAAGCCGTCGAGCTCGGCGAGCAACTGATTGAGGGTTTGTTCTTTCTCGTCATTGCCGCCAAAGCTGCCGACGCCGCGCATCTTGCCCAGGGCATCCAGTTCGTCGATGAAAATGATGCAAGGTGCGGCCTGGCGGGCCTGGTTGAAGAGGTCACGCACCCGCGCGGCACCCACGCCGACGAACATCTCCACGAACTCCGAGCCGGAGATCGAGAAGAACGGCACCGCCGCTTCTCCGGCGATGGCCTTGGCGACCAGGGTCTTGCCGGTGCCGGGTGGGCCTACCAGCAACGTGCCCTTGGGCACATGGGCGCCAAGGCGCGCATACCACGCCTTGTTTTTCAGGAAGGACACGATCTCGGTCAGCTCGCCCTTGACGTCGTCGATACCGGCCACGTCGGCGAAGGTCACCTGGGTGTCATGTTCGACATAGACCCGCGCCCGTGACTTGCCCACCCCCATCAACCCGCCCAGCCCTTGTTTCTGCCCCAGGCCATGAAACAGGAAGTACCACAGCACCAGCATCATCAGCAGCGGCATCAACGCGCCGACCACGGTCGCTACCGTGCTGTCCTCGACGACGCCAGAGAACGCCACCCCAGAGCGCCCCAACTGCTCGCTCAGTGCCGGGTCGACGCGCACGGTGGAGAACACCGAGTGGCCATCGATCGGTTCCTGCAGCCTGCCGAGGATACGGTCGTGCTCGATATGCAGGTCGCTGACCTTCTGCTGATCGAGCAATTGCAGGAACTGGCTGTAAGGGATGGCTTGCACGGCCGGCTGGTTGAACAGGCCGAACTGCACGGCAGCGAGCACCGCCAGGCCGACTGCCAGGAAGTAGAGCTTCCAGGGCTGATCCTTGTTCATGGCCATCTCTCCTCGGCGCGGCGGCGCTAGGCGATCAGCAGATAATCTTCAACCTTGCTGACGCCCGGCTCCGACCAGGCCGCACGCTCGACCACTTCTCGCTCGCGCAACAAATGCACCTTGCCTTCCAGCTTGACCACGCCACCGTTGACCGTGACGCGGATGCAGGCGGCGTTGATATCGGGTTTGAATTCCAGCGCTTCGAGCACAAGGTCTCGCAAGTCCAGGTCGTTCATGATGGGCTCCGGTAGCGGCCAGGGGAGGGGCTGAAGTGCCCTGAGCCTTTGTTTCTACCCTTATGCCGGCCAACGCAATTGACAAATGTCAGGCTGCGGCGCACGCCGCCTTGGATACTCAGCGTGTCTTGGGCATGCATGAGGCTACGGACATGCGACGTTATGTGCTTTGCGGGTGGGCAAGCCTGCTGCTGATTACTGTTTCAGGCTGCACGGCGTGGCGCGCCGAGGAATACGATGCGCGCCTGGAATCGGCGGAGAACAACGCCGCCACCGCGAGGTTGCGCGCCGATCAGGTGTGTTACCGCATCGATCTGGTCGAGCAGACTGCCAACGAGGCGCTACGGCGGGCAACCCAGGCTCAGGACGAGGTGCAGCAACTGCGCCAGCAGGCCAGACGCAAGTAGCGACCTGAGTGATCAGGCCGGCCCACCGTTGGAGGCAATCATGAGCCATTATTGGCATCGCGATTGAGACGGGCCGCCGGATTGCATGGCACGGCGCGTTGCAACCCGGCGGCCAATCAACCGTGGATCGCCAGAATGCTCGAATGCACTTTGTACAGGGTCTGCTCGGTGGTACTGCCGATGACCTTGGTCAACCCTTCATGGTACAGCGTGCCCATGACGACCACATCGAAGCCATGCTGGTTGGCGTATTCGCTGATGGCACTACGGGCAGCCCCGCGTATCAGGTGCAAGTGGTCCGGCTTGATGCCGTAGTGGCCCGCGAATCGGGTCAGGCGCTCCCGAGCTCTACCCGTCAAGTCTTCGATCATTTCAGGGGGCCACGCCACGGGTGCGGCGGCGTAGGCGACGAAGCTCGGGCTGGGTTCATAGGCCTGGAGCACATGCAGTTGCGCCTTGCAGCGCCGCGCCAGCGCCTGTGCAGCCTGCAGGATACGGTCGTTGCACTTGTCCACTGCGGCGTCGTCTTCGAGCAGATCGACGGCCGCCAGCACCTGCGCAGGCAGTGCCGCGTCAGCCTGGGCCACCAGATGTAATGGAATCGGGCAACGGCGCAGCAACTGCCAATCCAGTGGCGTGAGCAGGGCACGGCTGACGGCGGTTTCGTGGCGGATGTCCTTGATCAGCATCTCCACGCGGTGTAGCTGCGCCAGTCGGATCAGGTCCTTGAGTGGGTCATCGTCATCCAGCGTTTCGGCATAGGCGGTAATGCCCTGCTCGCCAAGCGCCTTTGCCTGTTCGTTCAGCCATGCCTTGCGGTGCTCGGCGTCTTGCTTGCGGGCACTGCTGCGCAGCACCTGGTCAAGGGTGGTCAGGCGTGACGGTAGTTGGCTCAGCACCACCAGGTGCAAGGCGGAGCCTGTGGCCTTGGCCAACGCTTGCGCGCGCGCCAGGGCTGGCGAGGGGTGCAGGTCCGGATGGCAGATCAGTAGCAGTCGCGTCAAAGCATTCATGATGGCCTCCGCAGCGATGGCCGTCGCCGGGAAGGCATACGGGCTCAGGCGTAGGGTGCCGCGATGGCACCTGGGGGCCTTGATTTTTATCAGGAACGAACCAGCCCCGGCTCCGATAATGGCATGCATATGCATACCTGCAGCCGCGCCGGGAGGTGCCCGATGAAGCCGTATCGCCGGATCCTCTTGATCATGACCGAGGCCAAGACCAATGCCGCGCTGTCCCGGGCCATGGCCCTGGCAGCGGCGTCTGGTGCCGCCCTGCAGGTGCTGGGTATCCATGAACCCGGCGAACTGCGCCTGCGCCACGAGTTGCAGGCAACCCCGCTACCTTCCGTTTCCTTCGTGCACTTCAGCACCGAGCTCAAGGCGCTGCTCGACGAACAGCCTGCCAGGGGGGCGCGCCCAGGTTTCGAGGCTGTGGAAACCGCCGATCCCCGCGGCCTGATGCCGGCTTGCATCGCCCGCTACTCGCCTGACCTGGTGATCAAGGCCTGCCCGGGCTGTTCGCTGAGTGATCAATTGGCTCGGACCTCGCTTGACCAGGTGCTGCTGCATGCGAGCGAGGTGCCGTTGATGTTCGTGCCGGCCAATGCCCCGGCCATGCCAGGTAACGTGCTGGTGGCGGTGGATGTTTCGAGAATGAAGGTGTGACAGGCGAGCGACCGGCAAGCACAGCGCTAAGATAGAGTCGGTTCATTTCTGCACTTAGATAGGGAGCACTGAGATGATTGTTGATATGGCTGCCTTCACGCCGTGGTCGGCATTGGCAGGCGGGGGACTGATCGGCCTGGCCGCCGGGCTGTTCGTGGTGGCAAACGGGCGCATTGCCGGAATCAGCGGTCTGCTCGGCTCGCTGTTGCAGCGCACGGGAGAAGGGCGAGGCGAAAAACTGTTCTTCTTGCTGGGCATCATCGCCGCGCCACTGTTGTGGCGAGCGTTCTCGGCGATGCCCCCGGTGCATTTCAGCACGGTCCCTTGGTTGCTCATGGTTGCGGGGCTTCTGGTGGGCCTGGGCACCCGCTACGGCAGCGGCTGCACCAGTGGCCACGGGGTATGCGGCCTGTCTCGCCTGTCCCCACGCTCGGCGGTGGCGACGTTGTGCTTCATGGCGGCCGGCTTTGCCACCGTCTTCGTGGTTCGCCACCTTTTCCCAGGAGCATGAAATGACCCGGATCAGCGCATTCATCGCGGGGTTGCTGTTCGGCATGGGGTTGTTGCTGTCCGGTATGGCGAACCCCGCCAAAGTACTTGGATTTCTTGATCTCGCCGGGCAGTGGGACCCGTCGCTGGCGCTGGTCATGGTGGGCGCCATCGGAGCGGCATTGCTGCCCATGGCCTGGGCGCGTCGGCACCCTGTGGCCATGTTCGGCGGCGCGATGCAGTTGCCGGCCCGGCGTGACATTGACCGTCGGCTGGTCGGTGGCAGCCTGACCTTCGGCGTTGGCTGGGGGCTTGCCGGGGTATGCCCGGGACCTGCCCTGGTGTTGCTGGGCGGCGGTTATTGGCAAGGCTGGCTGTTCGTGGCCGCGATGCTGGCTGGCATGGCGTTGTTCAAGGGTTTGGAAGCGCCTGGCAAAAGCCGCCAGGCGTAAAACGGCCGGCGTTTGATGTTGATCGCTTCGACCGCGTCTTCAGGCGGCCCGCCTGTTTGCATCCGTCTTCAGATTCCCTTCAGATTCACCACGGATACTCCCCCTGACCAACCCATTCGGGGGGAGCTTCATGACTCAAGCCCTATGGAGCAGCCTGCTCCCATTGCCCATCGGCACCCATGCTGACCACCACGCCCACTTGTCCCTGCACGTTCATGACGATGAGAACCGTGGTGAACTTGAACATTTCATTCATCAGTGTTTTGCCAATGTCCACCATGCAGATGTCCACCATTACCTGCCGGAATTGTTGGCCCTGCGGGATAGCCATGGGCGGTTGATCGCCGCAACGGGGATGCGTCCGGCCAGCAGCGGGCCGCTGTTTCTCGAGCGCTATCTGGATGAACCCCTGGAAAACGCGATTTCCAGAGTGGCGGGCGTGCCGTTGGGGCGCGAGTGCATGGTCGAAGTTGGCAACCTGGCCTCGCTGAGCGCCGGCAGCGCCCGGATCATGATCACGACCGTGACCTGGCTGCTCGCCACACGGGGGTTGCAGTGGGTGGCGTTCACTGGCGCATCGACACTGATCAACAGTTTCCAACGCCTTGGGCTGGTGCCGACGGTGGTGGCCCAGGCCGACCCCGCCCGCCTGGACGAGTCGCTGCAGCATTGGGGGCACTATTACGACCAGCATCCGCAGGTGTTCGTTGGCAATATCCACCAGGGCTTCGAGCGCCTGGAGTCGGCAGGTGTATTCCGGCGTCTGGGGCTGCCTGCGCTGAGCGAGGAGGCCGGCCATGCCGCATGAACTGGAGCGTTTCAAGCAGTTGCTGCTTGCCCTTGGCCGTGATCGTGGCGATGCCCTGGCCGTGGAGGGCGCCAATGAGCGGTTCACCTACAAGCAATTGCTGGCCGAGGTCTGGCTGCGCGCCAAGGCCTTGAGCGCGCAACCTCCGGGCGTATTGGCGCTGGCGCTGGATAACGGCCCTGAATTGCTGTTCTGGGACCTGGCGGCACTGGTCTCGGAACGAGCCTGCGTAATCGTGCCAACGTTCTTCAGTACGGCGCAGGTGCGCCACTGCATCGAACAGTGCGGCGCACGCCTGGTGCTTTGCCAGCCGTCCTGGCAAGGCGTGTTCAGCCAGCTGGGCTTTGTGCCGCAGGAGGCATTCTGGACACGCGATCTGGCAGCGCCGGTGGTGCTGCCTGAAGGCACCGCCAAGGTCACCTATACCTCTGGCAGCACGGGTACGCCCAAGGGCGTTTGCCTGGGCGCCGATGCCATGCTGCGCGTCGCGCATGAACTGGAGCTGGCCAGCCGGCCTACCGAGCCCCAGCGCTACCTGGCGGTATTACCGCTGGGCGTACTGCTGGAAAACCTGGGCGTTTACGCCGCACTCATGGCAGGAGCCAGCGTGTTGCTCTACCCACAGGCGCAACTGGGTATGGGCGGCGCCAGCCAGGCCGATTTCAAGCGCTTGCTCGGGGCCATTGCCTTGAGCGGCGCGCAGAGCCTGATCCTGGTACCGCAGCTGTTGATGGGCCTGGTCACGGCGATCGAGCGGGGGCTGATGCGGGTTGGCCCATTGCGCTTCGTCGCGGTCGGTGGGGCACGGGTATCGCCCGGCCTGCTGGCGCGGGCCGAGGCCATCGGCTTGCCGGTTTTCGAGGGCTATGGGTTGTCGGAGTGTGCCTCGGTGGTGGCACTCAACCGCCCGGGGGCGATGCGCCGGGGCAGTGTCGGCCGGCCATTGCCCCATGTTCAGGTGCGTATCGCGGACGATGGCGAAGTGCTCGTCAGCGGCTCCGTGCTGCTTGGCTACCTTGGGGAGTTGCCCACTTCGTCGGCGTCGGCCTGGTGGGCCACGGGGGACCTCGGTTACTTCGACGACGACGGTTACCTGTATCTGAACGGGCGCAAGAAACACCAGTTCATCACCAGCTTCGGGCGCAACGTCAACCCCGAATGGGTGGAAGCCGAGCTGACCCAGAGCGGTGTGATCGCCCAGGCGTTCGTGCACGGCGAAGGGCTTGCGCGCAACCTGGCCTTGCTCTGGCCGCTTGACCCCGCTGCCACCGACGAGGCCATCGAGCAGGCTGTGCAGCGCAGCAACGCCACCTTGCCCGACTACGCCAGGGTGCATGCCTGGCGGCGCCTGCCAGGCCCACTGACGCCTGGCGAAGGCACCCTGACTGCCAATGGTCGCCCGCGACGTGAGGCGATCCTGCAGCGTTATCACACCCTGTTGTCCGAAATTTTGTTGTGAGGTCCGTCATGTCATTTTTCGACACCCTGCAGTTGCAAACCACCCACGAACGCCAGGCCCTGTTCGCGGTGCCGGTGATTCGTGAAGCCTTGGCCGGCCAGGTCAGCCGCGATAGCTACATCGCCTTCCTGACCCAGGCTTACTACCACGTGCGCCACACCGTGCCGCTGATGATGGCCTGCGGCGCGCGTTTGCCTTCGCGCCTGGAATGGTTGCGTGGCGCCGTCTGCGAGTACATCGAGGAGGAGTACGGCCACGAGCAGTGGATCCTCAACGATATCAAGGCCTGTGGCGGTGACTGGGAGGCGGTGCGTGACGGCCGACCGGCGTTGCCGATCGAGCTGATGGTCGCGTACCTGTATGACCTCATTGCCCGGGGCAACCCGGTGGGGCTGTTCGGCATGGTCAACGTCCTTGAGGGCACCAGCATCGCCCTGGCCACCCATGCCGCCGGTTCCATCCAGAGCAGCCTGGGGCTGCCGGACAGTGCCTTCAGCTACCTCAGCTCCCATGGTGCGCTGGACCAGGACCACATGGTCACCTACAAGCGGCTGATGGACCGGCTGGAGGAGGTCGATGATCACCAGGCAGTGATACAGGCCGCCAAGGTGGTTTACCGGTTATACACCGAGATGTTCGAAGGCTTGCCGCGTGCGGGCCAGGCCGAGGTGCAGCATGCGCTTGCCTGAGTCGGTCGTGGTGCTGACGGGCGCCAGTGGCGGCATCGGGCTGGAGCTGGCCGAGCAACTGTGCGCGGCCGGGGCCCGGGTGCTGGCGGTGAGCCGCCACCTGGGCAAGCTGGCAGGCCTGATGAACCGTTATCCGGACCGCCTGCGCTGGCAGACCGCCGACCTGCGTACCTCGCAAGGTCGCGAGCAGGTCGTCAGCCGGGCCCGTGAGATGGGTGGGTTCAATGTGCTGATCAATGCCGCCGGCGTGAACCGGTTCGCCTTGCTCGACCAGTTGGACGAACACGCCCTGGACGAGTTGCTGGACATCAACCTCAAGGCCCCCCTGCAACTGACCCGCGCCTGCCTGCCGCTGCTGCGCGAGCAACCCAAGGCGCTGGTGGTCAATGTCGGGTCCACCTATGGCTCGATCGGTTACCCCGGTTACGCCAGTTACTGCGCCAGCAAATTTGCATTGCGGGGGTTTTCCGAAGCGCTGCGGCGCGAGTTGGCCGACACCACGGTCAACGTGCTGTATGCCGCGCCGCGGGCCACCCGCACAGCCATGAACAGCAGCGCCGCGACGGCGCTCAATCAGGCGCTGAAAGTCGGCATGGACGATCCCGCCGATGTCGCCCGTGCCGTACTCGTGGCCGTGCAGTCCGAGCGCAGCGAACTGTACCTGGGTTGGCCTGAAAAGCTGTTCGTGCGCATCAACGGCATGTTGCCGGGGGTGGTCGATCGTGCGCTGCGCAAGCAACTGCCTGTTATTCGCCGCTACATCGGTAGCCATTCCAAGGAGTCGAGCAAATGAAGCGTCTGTTGATCGCCAGCTTGCTGGCATTCGCCCCCCTCAGCTGGGCACTGGACACGGCAGGCACGCAACACTTGAGCGATCTGCAACAGCGCTGGGCGCAGATCCAGTACCAGTTACCCAAGGAAAAACGCGCCGATGCATTTGAAAAGCTGGCCGGCGATGCCACTGCCTTCGTTCATCAATACCCCGGCTCGCCTGAGCCGTTGATCTGGGAGGGCATCATCCACAGCAGTTGGGCCGGCGCCGTGGGTGGCCTTGGCGCGCTGGGCAAGGTCAAGGCCGCCAAAGCCAGCCTGGAGCAGGCCATGAAGCTGGACCCCAACGCCCTGCAAGGGTCGGCCTACACCAGTTTGGGCACGCTCTACGACCAGGTGCCAGGCTGGCCGATCGGTTTTGGTGACGCTGAAATGGCCGACAAGTTGCTGCGCAAAGCCCTGCAGATCAACCCCAACGGGATCGACAGCAACTATTTCTGGGCCGACCATCTGTACCGGCAGAAACGCTACGCTGAAGCCACCGCAGCCTTGCAGAAGGCCAAGCAGGCACCGGCTCGTCCGGGGCGCGAACTGGCCGACCAGGGCCGGCGCGCCGATATCGATGCTTTACTCAAGGCGATCAAGGACAAACAGGACTGAACATGCGGCTACTGCTGGTTGAGGACGATATCGCCTTGGGTGAGGGCATCTGCGACGGCTTGCGCCAGGCGGGCTACACGCTCGACTGGCTGCGCGATGGCGTGAGTGGCTTGCATGCGTTGCAGCATGAAGCGTTCGACCTGGCCATTCTCGATCTCGGCTTGCCGCGCATGGATGGCATCGAACTGCTGCGGCGGGTGAGGGCAGGGGGCAACAGCCTGCCGGTGTTGATCCTCACCGCGCGGGATGCACTCGATGATCGCATCAGCGGTCTGGATGCCGGCGCTGATGATTATCTGGTGAAGCCGTTCGACCTCAACGAGTTGAAGGCCCGTTTGCGTGCCCTGCTGCGACGCAGCGCCGGGCGTGCGACGGTACTGATCGAACATGCCGGTGTCAGCCTTGACCCTGCCACGCAGCAAGTGCACTACAACGGCCTTGAAGTCATTCTGACCCCCAAGGAATACCGGCTGTTGCATGAGTTGTTGGCGCAACCGGGCAAGGTCTTCACTCGGGAACGCCTGACCCAGCTGTTGTATGGCTGGGATGAGGAGCCCGAGAGCAATACGCTGGAGGTGAACATCTACCATCTGCGCAAGAAACTCTTCAATGGCCTGATCCGCACGGTCCGTGGTATCGGCTACCTGGTCGAGGGCAAGGCATGAGTTCGCTGCGTCAACGAACGCTCTGGCGCGTGATGCTGTTGCTGTTGGTCGGTACGGGTTTGCTGGTGCTCTACAACTACCACGACAGCCGTCATGAAATTAACGAGGTGTATGACGCGCACCTCGCGCAAAATGCGCGTTTGCTGCAGGGCATCATGAGCATGCCTGTGCAGGGTGACGCGCGTGACGCGATGTACCGGGCTTTCAACGAAGCATTGGGGCAGGCGGGGCGTCATCGGGTCGGGCACCCCTACGAAAGCAAGTTGGCATTTCAAGTCTGGGGGCAGGGTGGTGTGTTGCTGGTGCATACACCGAGTGCACCCAGGCTTGATCCATTGCCGAGTACCCCGGGTTTCTACGACTTTTTAAGCGGCGACAAGCAATGGCGCGGTTTCGTTTTGCCGGTACCGGAAAAAAACTGGGTGATCTGGGTCGGCGAGCGTGACGATGTGCGTTACGACCTCATAGACCGAATTGTTCGCCACACCTTGTTCCCGTTCCTGCTCGGTAGCCTGGCCTTGGTGTTGTTGGTCTGGGCGGCCATCGGTTGGGGGCTGCGGCCGTTGCAGAACATGGCCAATGTCATCCGCGGGCGGCACGCCGATTCGCTGGAGCCACTGCAGCTGGTGCCTTTGCCATCCGAGCTTGAGCCCATGCAGGCGGCCATCAACCGCCTGTTGGCGCAGATCGAGGACTTGCTGCGGCGTGAGCATCGCTTCATTGCCGATGCCGCCCATGAGATGCGCACACCGTTGGCAGTGCTGCGATTGCATGCACAGAACGCGCTGGAAGCCAGTCACGAGGCCGAGCGCCACAAGGCACTGGGTTTTCTGATCAGCGGCGTCGATCGGCTGACCCGGGTGGTCAATCAGCTGCTGACACTGGCCCGTGTCGAGCCTCGGCTGGGGCAACGCGCTACTGTCCAGGTCGACCTGGCCCAGGTCGTCACCGACACCTTGGCCGAACTGACTCCGTGGATACTCGACCGTGGCCTTGAGCCTTCGCTGGACATTGGCGAGGGAGACCACCATCTGGCCATTGATGCCGGTGCGTTGACGATTGCGCTGCAGAACCTGGTTTCCAACGCGGTAGAGCATTCGCCCCCGGGAGGGCGCATCACGGTGCTGCTCAGGCGCCTGGAAACGCGTTTCGAGCTGATTGTCGAGGACGAGGGGCCGGGTATCGAAGCCGATGAGCTATCACGCGTATTCGAACGTTTCTACAGCCGTAACAGCCCCAATGGTGCCGGCCTGGGGCTGTCCATCGTGGCTACCATCATTGACCGTCTTGGCGGGCGGGTGCATCTCGAGAACCGAGTCAGTGGTGGATTGGCAGCTACCTTGTCGTTGCCTCTGGCCTGAGGCAACCGTCTATCTCACTTCAGACTTCCTTAAGCTTGAGTTGGCAACTTGGCGCTGTCCGGTTGCCGGCAGTGGCCTGCTCATTGAAGTCTCGTGGCAACGGATATCTCTTTCAGTTATCTGAGGTCATGGATATGCAGCACGCATCAAGAGTTGACCGCTATGGTCGCCTGTCCATCATCATGCATTGGAGCATGGTCATTCTCTTTGTCGGCATTTATGCCTGTGTCGAACTGCGCGGGGCGTTACCCAAGGGGCACGTGCTCAAAGGCCCCCTGCTGGGTGGCCACGCCATGCTGGGGATTGCTGTATTCGTGTTGGTCTGGGTGCGCCTGCTGGGGCGGCTCATCCCTCGACCACCCATTGTGCCCAAGCCTCCTGTCTGGCAGGCGGCGATGGCCAGCGTCACTCACCTGGCGCTGTATGGCTTGATGATCGCTACGCCGCTTTTGGCTTGGTTGATGCTGGCCGCTGCAGGCAAACCCCTGCCTTACTGGGGCTTCAGCCTGCCCTCGCCGTTGTCCGTGGATCCCGCGCTGGCGAGGACGCTGAAGGACTGGCATGAGCTGGTTGGCAATGCAGGCTATGCACTGATCGGGCTGCATGCTTGTGCAGGCCTGGTGCATCACTATTGGATCAAGGACAACACCCTCAAGCGTATGTTGCCGGGGTGATTTTGCTCGGGGACTGGCGCGGGTACCGATTGCGGCCTTGCGGCCGCATACGGTCAGGTGTTGTGGCTCACTTGATCAGCGGCACGCCACTGAGCTTCTGCAGCTCTTCAAAGTCGATGTCCGCGCAGATCTCGACCACTTTCAGGCCATCGGTGGTCACTTCCAGCACGGCCAGGTCGGTGTAGATGCGGCTGACGCAACCGATGCCGGTCAGCGGGTAGGTGCACTCGGGCACCAGCTTGCTTTCGCCGGACTTGGTCAGGTGGTCCATCATCACGAACACCTGGCGGGCGCCAGTGGCCAGGTCCATCGCGCCGCCCACGGCGGGGATCGAACCTTCGGCGCCGGTGTGCCAGTTGGCCAGGTCGCCCTTGACCGAGACCTGGAAGGCGCCCAGCACGGCGATGTCCAGGTGGCCGCCACGCATCATCGAGAACGAGTCGGCGTGGTGGAAGAAGGCACCGCCGGTGAGCAGGGTCACGTGCTGCTTGCCAGCGTTGATCAGGTCATCGTCTTCCTCGCCCGGCGCCGGGCTTGGGCCCATGCCCAGCAGGCCGTTCTCGCTGTGCAGGAACACTTCCTTGTCGCCCAGGTAGTTGGCCACCAGAGTCGGTGCGCCGATGCCCAGGTTGACGTAGGCACCTTCCTGGATGTCTGCGGCCACGCGCTGGGCCATCTCGGTGCGGGAGAGCTTTTTGGTGATGGTCATGGCAGGCCTCAGACAGCGGTGGCGAT
The DNA here is from genome assembly GCF_003097235.1 of Pseudomonas sp. CC120222-01a. Classification (GTDB taxonomy): domain Bacteria; phylum Pseudomonadota; class Gammaproteobacteria; order Pseudomonadales; family Pseudomonadaceae; genus Aquipseudomonas. The sequence goes on from NZ_QEQQ01000003.1 coordinate 234,909, forward strand.
CGAAGAAGCGGTAGCGCCGGAAACGGCAACCACGCGCTGGACGAAGATACCCGGGGTGATGATGTGTTCCGGGTCCAGTTCACCGAGCTCGACGATCTGGTCGACCTGGGCGATGGCGGTCTTGGCGGCCATGGCCATGATCGGGCCGAAGTTGCGCGCGGCCTTGCGGTACACCAGGTTGCCCCAACGGTCGCCCTTGTGCGCCTTGATCAGCGCGAAGTCGGCGTGCAGCGGCATTTCCAGCACGTACTGGCGGCCGTCGATCTCGCGGGTTTCCTTGCCTTCGGCCAGCAGGGTGCCGTAGCCGGTCGGCGAGAAGAATGCACCGATGCCCGAACCTGCAGCGCGGATACGTTCGGCCAGGTTGCCTTGTGGTACCACTTCCAGTTCGATCTTGCCGGCGCGGTACAGTTCGTCGAAGACGTAGGAGTCAGACTGGCGCGGGAAGGAACAGATGACCTTGCGCACGCTGCCGGCCATCAGCAGAGCGGCCAGGCCGATCTCGCCGTTGCCGGCGTTGTTGCTGATGATGGTCAGGTCGCGGGCACCGGTGGCGATCAGGCCATCGATGAGTTCGGACGGCATCCCGGCGGTGCCGAAGCCACCGACCATGATGGTCGAACCGTCGGTAATCCCTTCCACCGCGCTGGCGATGGACTCAAACGTTTTATTGATCACAGCGAGCTCCTGGTTCTTCCTGGAGTATGGATTGTCGACCTGGCCGCGTGTTGACGCGGTGGGGCCATTCAGCGCGTTGGCGTTGTGTGCTGACGTGTCCATAGCGTGCCGCAATACGGTGCAACAGTAGAGAGGGTGGAGAGGAATTTGTGCGGTTACCGAACAATTGTGCGATTTCTGAGCGGCCCGGATGACGGGCGTTCACTCGGATGCAAACGACGGTCGTTCCGCGAACCAGGCCACCGCCAGCGCCTTGAACGCTTCAGCCGAAGGCGTCAGCGGATAGCGCTGGTCATGGGCCAGGACGATGCTGTGAGCGGGCAGCTTTTCCTCGGTCGGCCGACAGACCAGTGCTTGTCCATCGTAGCTACGGTCACCAAACGGCCGGGTGTAGATCAGCGCCACGCCAAAGCCATTGGCGACCAGGCTGCGCTGCAGTTCGAAGGTGCGCACACGGTGCACAACGGCGGGGACAAGGTCGTAAAAGCTGAACAGGTCCAGTACATGCTGCCAGCTTTGCGCCTGGTCGGTGACCACCAGGGTGTATTCGGCCAGTGCCTTGAGGCTGACACATGGCTCCTTGGCCAACGGGTGATCGGCCGCCAGAAGTACCTGAGCGGTCAGCTGGCACAGCTCGGTGGTTTGCGTGTTCGGCGGCAAACCCAGGTCGTAGGTGATTGCCAGTTCGATCGCCCCTTCACTGAGGCGCTTGCCCACGTAATCGAAGCTGCCATCGCGCATGTCGACCGTGACCCTTGGGCAGGACTCCTGCATCCGCCGCACGATCTGCGGCAGGCAATAGGGCGCCAGGTCTTCGAAACAGCCGACCACCAGTTCTCCGACACACTCGCCTGCATCGGCATTGATCTCGGCAAAGGTCTGCGCCTCTGCCAGCACGCGGCGGGCCTGGGCCATGACGGTACGACCGAATGGCGTCAGCGAGATGCCCAGGCCCCGTTGGCGTATGAAGATCGCTTGCCCCAGCACCTGCTCCAGTTCGGTGATCGCCGCCGAGATCGAGGGTTGTGAAACATGAAGCTCCATGGCGGCAACCGTCAGGTTGCCGTGCTTGGCCGCTGTGAGTGCATAGCGCAGTTGCCGCAGGGTGAACTTCATAGGTTTTTCCGTTGTGATGCATCAGGACTTATTATTTCTTCCTTTCTTGTGGTTGTGAAATATTTCTCCCGTGCAAATGTTCTTGTTCGGGAGCGTCACAATGACAACTACAAAAGCTCTGCTTGCCACAACACTTTCTATCGGGCTGCTGGCGTCCGCTGGCGCCAGCCAGGCGGCCGGTTGGTGCGAGTCTGGCAAGCCGGTGAAATTCGCCGGTTTGAACTGGGAAAGCGGGATGCTGCTCACGGATGTGATGCAGTTCGTACTGAAAAATGGCTATGGCTGCGATACCGACAGCCTGCCGGGCAACTCCATTTCCATGGAAAACGCCCTGAGCAGTAATGATATCCAGGTGTTTGCCGAAGAGTGGGTAGGGCGCAGCGAGGTCTGGAACAAGGCCGCGGCCGCCGGCAAGGTCGTCGGCGTCGGCTCGCCGGTGGTCGGCGCGGTCGAAGGCTGGTATGTGCCGCGTTATGTGATCGAAGGCGATGCCAAGCGCAAGCTCGAAGCCAAGGCACCGAACCTCAGGAACATCGCCGATCTGGGCCAATACGCCCAGGTGTTCAAGGACCCGGAAGAACCGGACAAGGGCCGTTTCTACAACTGCCCGGCCGGCTGGACCTGTGAGCTGGACAACAGCGAGATGCTGAAGAGCTACGGCCTGGAAAACACCTACACCAACTTCCGCCCGGGCACCGGCCCGGCACTGGATGCCGCCGTGCTGTCGAGCTACAAGCGTGGCGAGCCGATCCTCTTCTACTACTGGTCGCCAACCCCGCTGATGGGCCAGGCCGACCTGGTCAAGCTGGACGAGAAACCCGGCGTGGATAAGTCCGTGACCATCAAGGTGGGCGTATCGAAGACCTTCCACGAGCAGGCGCCGGAGCTGGTGGCGGTGCTGGAAAAGGTCAACCTGCCGATCGACCTGCTGAACCAGAACCTGGGGCGCATGAGCAAGGAGCGTATCGAGTCGCCGGAGCTGGCCAAGCTGTTCCTCAAGGAGCACCCCGAAGTCTGGCACAGCTGGGTCAGCGAAGACGCAGCCAAAAAGGTAGACGCGGCACTCTGAGGGTGTGAGCGGGTCCGGCGCCTGCCGGGCACGCCATACAGCAGTCCGCTTCAAGCACTTGCTCGAGAGAATTCCATGTTTCCCAAGAACTTCACGTTTTCCATTGCCGACTGGGTCAATGGCTGGGTCGATGCGCTCGTCACCAACTACGGCGACGTGTTCCGGCACATTTCCGACACCTTGCTGTGGGCCATCGTCAACCTCGAAGGCCTGCTGCGAGCAACCCCCTGGTGGCTGATGCTGGCTGTCGTCGGTGGTATTGCCTGGCACGCCACCCGCAAGATCGTACCCACGGCGGTGATCGTCGGTTTGCTGTTCCTGGTCGGGGCGGTAGGGCTCTGGGACAAGCTGATGCAGACCCTGGCACTGATGCTGGTCGCCACGCTGATATCGGTGCTGGTCGGCATTCCGCTGGGCATCCTGTCGGCGCGCAACGATCGCCTGCGGGCGGTGTTGATGCCGCTGCTCGACATCATGCAGACCATGCCCAGCTTCGTGTACCTGATTCCGGTGCTGATGCTGTTCGGCCTGGGCAAGGTGCCGGCGATCTTTGCCACCGTCATCTATGCCGCGCCGCCGCTGATCCGCCTGACCGACCTGGGCATTCGCCAGGTGGACGGCGAGGTCATGGAGGCGATCAATGCCTTTGGTGCCAATCGCCTGCAACAACTGTTCGGCGTGCAGCTGCCACTGGCGTTGCCGAGCATCATGGCCGGTATCAACCAGACCACCATGATGGCCCTGTCGATGGTGGTCATCGCCTCGATGATCGGTGCCCGTGGCCTGGGTGAAGACGTGCTGGTCGGCATCCAGACCCTGAACGTGGGCCGCGGCCTCGAAGCGGGCCTGGCCATTGTGATTCTGGCGGTTGTGATCGACCGCATTACCCAGGCCTATGGCCGGCCACGGCATGGGGTGGGCAAATGAGCGCCAAGCAGATGATGAACAAGATCGAAGTGAAGAACGTCTACAAGATTTTCGGGGCCCGCGCCGAGGATGCCCTGACGCTGATCCGCCAGAAAAAACCCAAGGACCAGGTGCTGGCCGAAACCGGCTGCGTGGTCGGGGTCAACAACCTGTCGTTGTCCATCGGCAGCGGTGAGATCTTCGTGATCATGGGCCTGTCGGGTTCGGGCAAGTCGACCCTGGTGCGGCACTTCAACCGCCTGATCGACCCGACCAGCGGCGAGATCCTGGTCGATGGCGAGGACATCCTGCAATACGACATGGACGCCCTGCGCGAATTCCGCCGGCACAAGATCAGCATGGTGTTCCAGAGCTTCGGCCTGTTGCCCCACCGTACCGTGCTGGACAACGTCGCCTATGGCCTGAAAGTCCGTGGCGAGAGCAAGGCCACCTGCACCGAGCGTGCCTTGCACTGGATCGCCACCGTGGGCCTCAAGGGTTATGAAAAATCGTACCCGCACCAGCTGTCGGGCGGCATGCGCCAGCGCGTCGGCCTGGCCCGTGCCCTGGCGGCCGACACCGACATCATCCTGATGGACGAAGCCTTCAGTGCGCTCGACCCACTGATCCGCGCCGAAATGCAGGACCAGTTGCTGGAACTGCAAAAGACCCTGCACAAGACCATCGTGTTCATCACCCACGACCTGGACGAAGCGGTGCGCATCGGCAACCGGATCGCCATCCTCAAGGACGGTCGCCTGATCCAGGTCGGCACGCCGAAGGAAATCCTCTACCAGCCTGCGGACGACTACGTTGATCGTTTCGTGCAGCGCCGCGTAGCTTCGCATTAAGGAACCGCGTGTATGTCGTTTGCCGAAAAAATCATCATCGCCGATGCGCCCGTGCGCTGGCAGGACGTGGTGGCCGTTGCGCGGCACGGGGCAAAGCTCGAGCTGGCGCCATCGGCCTGGGCGCGGATCGACAACGCCCAGGCGATCGTCCAGCGCATCGTTGCCAGTGGCGAGCGCGCCTATGGCGTCAACACCGGGCTGGGCGCCTTGTGCAATGTCTCGCTGCAGGACGAACAACTCAGCCAGCTGTCGCGCAACACCTTGCTCAGCCATGCCTGTGGCGTGGGCGCCGCGCTGTCGGATGAACAGACCCGGGCGATCATCTGCGCGGCGGTGATCAATTTCAGCCAGGGCCGGTCCGGCCTGCAGCGCAAGGTGGTCGAGGCGCTGCTGACATTGCTCAACCAGCACATCACGCCGCAAGTGCCGAAACAGGGGTCGGTGGGTTACCTGACCCACATGGCCCATATCAGCATCAGCTTGCTGGGGGTCGGCCAGGTCAGCTATCGGGGCCAGATCATGCCGGCGCAGCAAGCCTTGGACGAGGTTGGCCTGGCACCGGTCAAGCTGGGTGCCAAGGACGGCCTGTGCCTGGTCAACGGCACCCCGTGCATGACCGGCCTGAGCTGCCTGTCCCTGGACGACGCCACGCGCTTGAGCCAATGGGCGGACGTGATCGGCGCCATGAGCTTCGAGGCCCTGCGTGGCCAGCTCGATGCCTTCGACCCGGAGATCATCGCGCTGAAACCGCACCCCGGCATGCAGCGTGTGGGCAGTAATTTGCGCCGCCTGCTCGACGGCAGCGAAGTCATTGCCAGCAGCCATGGCATTCGCACCCAGGACGCCTTGAGCATTCGCTCGATTCCGCAGGTGCATGGCGCCGCGCGTGATCAGCTTGCCCACGCGGCACGGCAGATCGAAACCGAGCTCAACTCCACGACCGACAACCCGATGTTGCTGGGTACGCCTGAGTCGTATCGAGTGGTTTCCCAGGCCAATCCCCACGGCCAGTCCGTGGCCATGGCGGCCGATTTGCTGGCCATCGCCGTGGCCGAGATCGGGGCGATTGCCGAGCGCCGCCTCGATCGCCTGATCAACCCGTTGGTCAGCGGCTTACCGGCGTTCCTGGTCAGCCAGCCGGGGGTGAACTCGGGGATGATGATCGTCCAGTACGTGGCCGCTTCACTGTGTGCGGAAAACCGCCAGCTGGCGCAACCGGCCGTCATCGACAACTACGTCACCTCCGGGCTGCAGGAGGATCACTTGAGCATGGGTACCAATGCCGGGTTGAAGCTGCACCGCGCGCTGGAGAACTGTACGCAGATCCTCGCCATCGAATACCTGTTGGCGGCCCAGGCGTTCGAGTTCCTCAAGGAGCAGCGTTTTGGTGCAGGGACCGAGATTGCCTGGCGGTTGTTGCGTGAGCGGGTGCCGGCGTATGCCCAGGATCGGTGGCTGGCTCCGGATATTGTCAGTAGTGCTGCGATTTTGAAGGAGCCTGGGCTGTTGGGTGATGTGTTTCCCGGGTTGTTATGACATGACATCGTCTGCGCCTGTCAGATCGAGCGCCGCGCGGGCGGCGCTCGATCTCACAGGCGCTACAAACCTGTCGACATACGCCTTGTGCCATTGATAAAACCGATACCTTCCATGTCGCAAATATCAAATCCATCAAAGAAAATGTGAGCCACAACGCAATCACATGATGGAATCTGCCATGAAAAAAGTCTCTTTCACCGAACGCATGGTCCATGCCGTCGGCTATGAAATCTTTGCCGTGCTGCTGTGTGCACCCTTGCTCTCGTGGATCATGGGCAAGTCGCTGGCCACGGCCGGTACCCTGGCGGTCACCCTGTCGGTGATCGCGATGATCTGGAACATGGCCTACAACGCGCTGGTCGACCGTTTCATTGCGACCCCGCGCATCCACTGGAAAGCGCTGACGCGCTTCGCTCATGGCCTGGGCTTCGAGGCGGGGTTGGTGGTCTGGTGCCTGCCGGTGGCGGCCTGGATGCTGGAGATCTCGCTGCTGCAGGCGTTCATGGTCGAGCTGGGCTTCTTCGTGATCATCCTGCCCTACACCGTGCTGTACAACTGGGCGTTCGACCGGGCCCGGCACTTCATCCAGCAGCGCCGGGCCGTGGCCTGAGGCCTCAGAAGTGCTTGCTGACAGCGGCGACCACGGTGGCGCTGCAGACATCGTCGAAACCATAGTTGCTGGCGCATTCGGCCTGCGACAGGTTGGTATCCATATAGCTGAGGCGCCAGGTGAGGCCGAGGAAGTCGCGGGTGAACCTGGCTTCCCATTCACGGTAGGAATCGCGTGACTGGCCGCTCTGTGACCAGTAGCTCGGGTCCTTGAAGTCGGCGCGGCCATAGCGCAGTTCCAGGCCGATCTCCAGCGGCAGCACCGTGTGGTAGCCCACCCAGGTGTAGAGGCTGTCCTGATCCTTGCCGTACTGCGTCGTGGCATCCGTGGAGTAGTAGGCCGCCAGCTTGAAGCCATGCACATCCAGGATGGCGTACAGCTCTGACTGGTTGTACCGGCTTTCCTTGGGGTAGGTGTACTTCAGGTAGCCCAGGTCCAGGTTGGCGTGCTCACTCATCTGCCAGGCCCAGCCACCGTAGTAGTCGACCTCCTGGCGGGTCTTGCTGTCGAAGCCGAAATCGACGTTTGAGGTCCACGCGCCCAGGTACAGGCCACTGGCATGGCTGAGCATGACGTCGGCCTGTGCGGCCGGGTCGCCCTGGGTTTGCGAGATGCCGCGGCTGCGGTAGTCACTGACTGCGGCCAGGTCGATGTCGAGCGCGAAATCATCGTTGATCGGCAAGGCGATGGCGGCGGGGGCGAGCGCGGCGCAGCCGAGTGCGCACACGGCTGCCAGGGTAGCGTGTTTCATGGTCATCCCTATCTTGTGTTGTGGTTGTTGTGGCAGATAGAAAAGGCGGCATGCCGTGCAGGCATGCCGAGGTGCGAGGGCTTATTTGGGGGCGTAGACCTGTTGGCCGCCGAAGTAGGTGGCCAGCACCTGGGTCTCGCCCAGTTGCCGGTCGTTCACCGCGAGCACGTCACGGTCGAGGATGACGAAGTCGGCCTGCTTGCCCGGGGCCAGCGAGCCGATCTGCTGCTCCAGGCCCAGGGCCTTGGCGGCGTTGGCTGTGTAGGCATAGAGCATGGTCTGGCGGTCGAGGCGCTCATCGGCATTGAGCACGCCTTGCGCGCCTTTGCGCGTTGACGCCTGGGCGATGGCCAGCCAGGGGCTGGGTGACGACACCGGCCAGTCGCTGGCGCCGGCGATGGTCGCGCCATTTTTCTGCAGCGAATGGGCCGGGTACTGGTAACGGAACGCGGCGGCATCGACGTAGGGTTTGACCATGTCGACGGTGTAGTCGTCGCCGGCGGCCCACAGCAGCTGCATCGAGGCAATCACGTCGAGGGGCTTGAAGCGGGCGAAGTCCTGGGGGTTGACCAGCTGCAAGTGGGTGATCGAGTGATGGATACCGCTGTTGCCGGCCTTGCGCGCCTGTTCGATGCCGTTGAGTGATTCACGTACTGCACGGTCGCCGATGGCGTGGATGTGCACCAGCCAGCCACGCCGGTCGGCGGCGCTGACCAGTTCACCAAAATGTTTCGGGTCGATCAGCAATTCACCAGGTTTGTGTGTGTTGTGGTACGGCTTGAGCAGGGCGGCCGATTGCGCGGGGTACTCCAGCACGCCGTCGGCGAACACCTTGATGCCGGGCAGGGTCAGGTTCGGCACGCCAGCAAACTGCTTGCGCACATTGTCGATGGTCTGCAGGTCGGCGGGGGTGCTTTTCGGGTTGACCACCAGCAGCGCGGCGACATGCGCATTCAGTCCGCCCTGCTCGGCGAGGGCCTTGTAGGCGGGCAGCACGCCGACTGTCTGGTCGGTAGGTTTGATATCGAACAGCGCCTCGCCGGGCATGCTGTTGGCGGCCGGGTCCATCCAGGCGGTGATGCCCAGGCTGTTGTTGAACTGCACGGCGGCCTGTGCCCCCTTGAGCAGGGTGGCGGCATCGGCCTTGGGCAGCACGCTGGCGACCCGGTCCCAGCCAGCATCGACCAGGAAGCCGCTGGGCTGGCCGTCTTCGAAGGTGCCGATGGTGTCTTTGTCCTGCTTGCTCAGGGTGGCCAGCAATGCCTTGTCGATACCGGCGCGCTTGAGCATGGCCGGGTTGGCCCAGGCGGTGTGGTAGTCCTCGCCGATGAACACGATGGGCGTCGTGGCCCACTCGTCTTGGCCGAAGCGCTCGTTCAGCGCCTTGGCCTGGGCCCAGTAGGCCGAGCTGACCCCCAGCACCTGCAGCACATCGCCATTGCGGGCACGCCCGTCATCCCGCCATGCGCGCAGGCGGGTTTCGAACTCATCCAGTGGCACCGCCTCGCCGCCCATATCGGCGCCACTCAGTTGCATGCCGCCGAAGATGGCGTGGGAGTGGGTGTCGATCAGGCCCGGGGTGACGCGCTTGCCTTGCAGGTCGATGACCTGGGTCTGTGGGTCCGCGAGTGCCCGCGCCTGGGCGTCGCTGCCCACGGCGACAATCTTGCCGCCTTCGACGGCGATGGCCTGCGCCTGCGGGTTGTTGCGGTCGGCGGTGAAGATCTTGCCATTGACCAGCACCAGGTCGGCAGCGGCCAATACGTGCCCCGAGGCAAAAGCCACGGCCAGCGCCAGCAAACCAGGTAGACATCTCGACATGTGCAGCCTCTTGTATTTATTGGTGTGCGTCGAGCCTACCCAGCCCGGGCTTGGCATAGAATCGCCAGAACGCTAAAAAGCCTTTTGCCATTCAGGAAAAACCGCATGGACACCTTGGGTGCGATTTCGATGTTCGTCGCCACGGCCGAGCACGGCAGCTTCAGCCGCGCGGCCGAAGCGTTGGGCAAGACGCCTTCGGCCCTGACCAAGGCGGTCACGCACCTGGAGCGTGAGCTGGGCAGCCAGCTGTTCGAGCGCAGTACCCGGCGCATCGTGCTCACCGAAGCCGGCCGGCTTTACCTGGAAACCGCCCGGCAAGTGTTGAAGAGCCTGCACGAGGCCGGTGAAGAGATCAGCCAGCTGCAAGGGGTGTCCGGCTCCTTGCGCCTGACCGCGCCGCTGGCATTTGGCCGGGCGTTCCTGGCCGACGCCTGTGCCGGCTTCATGCGCGACTACCCGCAGATCCAGCTGCGGGTGGAGTTGTCCGACGCCTTCGTCGACCTGATCGAAGCCGATTATGACCTGGCGCTGCGCGAAGGGCACAGCGACCTGCCGGGCCTGATAGCCCGGGTCATCGGCAACAACCGCATCTTTCTCTGCGCCAGCCCCGACTACCTCGAACGCAACCCGCTGCCGGTGACGGCGCACAGCATCGGCCAGCACCAGTGGCTCAAGTACATTCACCCGGCGCTGGATGCCAAGTTCTGGTGGATGCAGTGCGACGGCGTGCGCATGCGCCTGCCGTATCCGCAGAAGGCGCGGCTGGAAAGCGACAACTACGACTTGCTGCTGCGCAACGCGCTGGCCGGCCACGGCATCCTGCACACCCCGGCGTGGAGCGTGCGCCGCTACCTGCAGGAGGGGCGGCTGGTGCGGGTGATGGAGCACTGCGTGATCGAGCCGGATGCATTCGGTGAAGACATCCTCGCGGTCTACCCCAGCCACCGCCGCGCCAGTGGCAAGGTGCTGGCGTTCATCGATTACCTGCAGGGTTACTTGCAGCGGCTGTGAGGTTTGCGCCGAGGCTATCGGCGATCGGCGCTTGCAGACAAACGAGCAAGTCGCCGCTGCCTGTGAGAGGATGTCCACCACCCCAGCCAGGACCCCCGAACGCAGCCTGATGAAGACACCAAAACGAATCGAACCACTGATCGAAGACGGCCTGATCGACGAAGTACTAAGGCCCCTGATGAGCGGCAAGGAAGCGGCCGTCTACGTGGTGCGCTGCGGTGCCCAGGTACGCTGCGCCAAGGTCTACAAGGAGGCCAACAAGCGCAGCTTCCGCCAGGCCGCCGAATACCAGGAGGGCCGCAAGGTCCGCAACAGCCGCCAGGCTCGGGCCATGGCCAAAGGCAGCAAGTACGGCCGCAAAGAAGCCGAAGACGCCTGGCAAAACGCCGAAGTGGCGGCGCTGTTCCGCCTGGCCAGTGCCGGCGTGCGGGTGCCCAAGCCGTACGACTTCCAGGACGGCGTGCTGCTGATGGAACTGGTGACCGACGGCGACGGCGATGCCGCCCCGCGCCTGAACGACGTGCACCTCGAGGCCGAAGAAGCCCGCGAATACCATGCCTTCGTCATCCGCCAGATCGTGCTGATGCTCTGCGCCGGCCTGGTGCATGGCGACCTGTCCGAATTCAACGTGCTGCTGGGTCCGGACGGCCCGGTGATCATCGACCTGCCGCAGGCGGTGGATGCGGCGGGTAACAACCACGCCTTCAGCATGCTGCACCGTGACGTGGCGAACATGGCGCATTACTTCGGGCGCTTTGCCCCGGAGCTCAAGGCCACCCGCTACGCCGACGAAATGTGGGCGTTGTACGAAGCCGGCGAGCTGCGCCCGGACAGCCCGTTGAGCGGGCAGTTCGAGGAAGACGACCATGCCGCCGACGTGGCTGGGGTGATGCGCGAGATCGATGCCACCCTGCGCGACGAAGCCCGCCGCCGTGCGGCGCGGGAAGAGGCCGAGCATGGGCCGGCCAAGGCTGAAGAGCCGACTCCGCCGTGGATGCAATAACGGTCTGAGCGCACTTGCTCTGCCGAGCATTTCGCTCTTCGGGGCTCCACCATTATCTGGGTAGGGTGGGGCTCTGAAGGAACTGGCATGTAAATAAAGTAAGCGCCTGTAATACAGGCTTCAAATCTAATGCTTCTGCATGTATTCCCACCTTGTAGGTAATAAATTCCTACGCATTAATTTGACTTTCTCGGAATACTCCTACAGTAGTGATTGTTGCTCGGGGTATTCCTACAGGATAAGTCTGGCTCGTGTAGGGCTGTTATCCTACTCTTAGGCGTTAGTATCTACCCTTGTTCAAGTCGCTCATGGGGTGGGCTGGTGTCCGATCTATCTGAAGTTGTTGACCATCACGCAAGTGACAGCGGCCTGGCCTGCCTGGTCATGCGGAGCTTTAATGGCTATGTGCCTCTGGATGTCAGTTGGCTTGGCTAAACCAGGTTGTGTGCCATTAAGTGCTGTTTTCTTGAGGTTCACGAATGCTGAAGATTCATGCGAGTCGATTGTATGTTATTACCTGGCAAACGCTGAGGGTCTGTGCTGGTTTGTTATTGGCGATGCGGGCCGTTCTATATGCTGGGTTGATCTGTTATGAGTATACAAAACCAGCGAAACTTTATGAGCCTCCTCCAGTTGTCTGCGGAAAAATGGCGGGCGAGGTGTATGAGTTTTCCCGGCTTTATTTCCCTTTTTGGCCGGAGTACGAGGAAAGATCTTCAAAGCGTTCATATTATGTAAGGGAAAATGACTGCGATATTAATATTGCGTCAATTTTCATTGCGATGAGTTGGCCAGGGCTGGAGCCGGCAGAGAATCATCGGATTCATGAGCGGCTTTTGGATAGGGGAGGTTTGTTGGTTGCAGTTACTCCGATTGTGACCAGTGGAAATGACCTGCGGCAGTGGCGAGACCAATTGCTGGAGATGCGCTCATTTGGGGAGGCACCGATTGTTGTATATGACAGTCAGCTAGGTCTCTATCGTGATGTGGGAAACGATTATTCTTGGGGGAGGCGAAACAGAAGAATCTTCTGGAAGGAAGAGCGAGGGGTGGTTACCTCTGTCACTATTTGCAATTGGCAGGCGCGGGAGCCCGATTTTTATGCTTGTGAAATGATGTTTCTAATGAACGGAATTTTGAAGGTGCAAGTTACGATGTCGCCGGAAAAATTTGAGCAATGGCACGAGGTTAGGCGTGCGATCGAAGCCTTTCTTGTCAGTAGCAAGAAAGCTGGGTGATGTGTGGTTGATCAAGGAGGCTGACGCCCCGGAAGCAACCAGTACAAAGCTGCTTGCCGAGGTGCCCACGCAGCGCTGGGAATCGACCATTGCCGTCGCAGCATGATGCAGCTCACGCGCCGGGCGGCACAAAGTCATTGCGCTGGTAGAACCGCTCCAGCTCATGTGCCGCCGGCTCCTCACCGGTAAAGATGCGCAGGTACTCCGGTATGAAGCGCATGCGGTATTCCAGCGGCTCGACGGTCTTCATGCTGATGTAGCCGATCTGCGCCAGGTAGATCGAGCGGGCGCGGGTGGCGGCGGCGTCTTCGCTGAAGCCGAAGCGGTCGAACATCTCCTTGAGCGCCGCCATGCGCAGGTTGTCGGCCTGCTTGATTTCCTCGGCTACCTGCTCCGACTGCAGCGCCCAGCTGCGCATGGCGAATTCGCACTGCGAGTCGAACAGCTCGCTGTTCAGCCAGCAGTCGAACACGTTGAGGATCGCTTCGGTGATCGACGCCGCGTAGGCCTGGGCCTGGCTCACCAGGTTGCGGGTGTTCTTGTTCTTCCACTGCTCGATCAGCGCCGCGAGCAAGGCTTCGCGGTCTTCAAAGTACCAGTAGAAGCTGGTGCGGGCGAGGTTGAGCTTCTTGGCCAGCGGCAGCACGCGCACGGCATCCACCCCCGACTCCTTGAGGGTTTCGAAGGCCGCATTGAGCCAGCTCTCGATCGAGCCGCGGGTGGCGATTTCCGGGTGGTTCGAGGTCATGTTCATAGGCGCATTGTTCCGTATCCATGGGGGCCTGACAAGCTCAATGTACACCACTGTCTAATTTATTGACACTGGTGTACATGGGGTCTAATGTCGATTTTGCCTGATGACCTGAACGCGAGAACGACCATGTCCAATGATCCGTTGCTTCAGCCGTACCAACTCAAGCACCTCACCTTGCGCAACCGCATCATCACCACCTCCCACGAACCCGCCTACCCCGAAGACGGCATGCCCAAGCAGCTGTACCGCGCCTACCACGTCGAGCGCGCCAAGGCCGGCGTGGCCATGACCATGACCGCCGGTTCCGCTGCCATCTCCCGCGACAGCCCGCCGGTGTTCAACAACGTGCTGGCCTACAAGGACGAGGTGGTCGGCTGGATGAAGGACCTCACCGACGAATGCCACGAGCACGGTGCGGCGGTGATGATCCAGCTCACCCACCTGGGCCGTCGCACCCGCTGGGACAAGGGCGACTGGCTGCCGGTGGTGTCGCCGTCGCACAACCAGGAGCCGGCGCATCGGGCCTTCCCCAAGCGTTTGGAAATCTGGGACATCGAGCGCATCGTCAAGGATTACGCCGATGCCGCCGAACGCATGCAGGCCGCCGGGCTCGACGGCATCGAGTTGCAGGCCTACGGCCACCTGATGGACCAGTTCTGGTCGCCGCTGACCAACGAACTGCAGAACGTTTACGGTGGCTCGCTGGAAAACCGCCTGCGCTTCACCTTCGAAGTGCTCACGGCCATTCGCAAGCGGGTTGGCAGTGAGTTCATCGTCGGCATTCGTTACACCGGTGATGAAGTGCTGGCTGGCGGGCTGACGAAAGCGGAGGGCCTGCAGATTTCCCAGCTGCTGAAGAACAGCGGCATGATCGACTTCCTCAACGTGATCCGCGGCAACATCGCCACCGACGCCGGCCTGACCGACATCATCCCGATCCAGGGCATGCGCAACGCGCCGCACCTGGACTTCGCCGGCGAGATCCGTTCGCTGACCGGTTTCCCGACCTTCCACGCGGCGAAGATCCCGGATGTGGCCACTGCCCGCCATGCCATCGCCAGCGGCAAGGTGGACATGGTCGGCATGACCCGTGCGCACATGACCGACCCGCACATCGTGCGCAAGATCATCGAAGGCCGCGAAGACGACATCCGCCCCTGCGTCGGCGCCAACTATTGCCTCGACCGCATCTACCACGGCGGTTCCGCCTACTGCATCCACAACGCCGCCACCGGCCGCGAAACCACCATGCCGCACCAGATTCCCAAGGCCGAGCGCAAGCGCAAGGTGGTCATCGTCGGGGCTGGCCCGGCAGGCCTGGAGGCTGCGCGGGTGGCGGGCGAACGGGGCCATGAAGTGGTGGTGTACGAGGTGGCCGACAAGGCCGGCGGGCAGATCCGCCTGACCGCGCAGTCGGAGCGGCGCAAGGAGATGATCAGCATCATCGACTGGCGCCTGGCCCAGTGCGAACGCCTGGGCGTGACCTTCCACTACAACGTCTGGGTCGACAGCCAGATCATCCTCGACGAAGCCCCCGACGTGGTCATCGTCGCCACCGGTGGCCTGCCGCACACCGAGGTGCTGGAGCAGGGCAATGAGCTGGTGGTGTCGAGCTGGGACATCATCTCGGGCGACGTCAAACCCGGGCGCAATGTGCTGGTGTACGACGATGCCGGCGACCACGCTGCGTTGCAGGCCGCCGAGTTCATCGCCCAGAGCGGTGCGCGCACCGAGATCATGACCCCCGACCGTACCTTCTCGCCCGAAGTCATGGGCATGAACCTGGTGCCTTACATGCGCGCCTTGCAGCAGCTGGACACCACTTTCACCGTGACCTGGCGGCTGAAAGCGGTGACTAGAACCACTGATGGCCTGCTGGCAACCATCGGCACCGACTACAGCGAGCTGCGCCAGACTCGCCTCGTCGACCAGGTAGTGGTCAACCACGGCACCCGGCCGCTGGACGACCTGTACTTCCAGCTGTGCCCGCTGTCGAGCAACGAAGGCGCGGTGGAGTACATGGACCTGATCGCTGGCCGCCCGCAGGCCGTGGCCCGCCGCGACGATGGCCGCTTCCAGCTGTTCCGCATCGGCGACGCGGTGGCCTCGCGCAACACCCATGCCGCCATCTACGACGCCCTGCGCCTGGTCAAGGACCTCTGAGCCACGCGCCACAACAACCATAAGAACAGCAGCACCCGATTCACGCTTCCTTGTTACTGCCCTGGCTCCAACAACGACAACGATATCCAGTGGAGAGTGTAACCATGCACATCGGTATCCGACCGAGCCCCGCGCCATCCCTGCAGTTTCGTGACGACGTCAATGTAACCGGCCACGCCCTGGCCCCGGTGGACAGCGAGCTGCTTGCCGCCCAGGCCGCGATCGACCGCAAGGCCCTGCGCCGCTATCGCCTGGAGCGTATCCGCCAGCAGCTGCGTGCCCATGACTACGGCGGCATTCTGCTCGCCGACCCGATCAACATCCGCTACGCCACCGACACCAATAACCTCGGCCTGTGGGTCATGCATTCGCCCAGCCGCTATGTGTTCGTGCCCACCGAGGGCCCGGTGGTGCTGTTCGAGTTCACCAGCAGCCGGCACAACAGCGAGCACGTCGAGACCATCGACGAGATCCGCCCGGCGCAGCCCTGGCTGTACTTCCTGGCCGGCCCGCGGGTCGACGAAAAAGCCGCGTTGTGGGCGGCCGAAGTGGCCGAGCTGATGGTCCGCCACAGCGGTGGCAACCGTCGCCTGGCCGTGGACCGCTGCGACCCGTGGGGTGCCGAGAAGCTCAAGGCCAAGGGCATCGAGCTGTTCGATGCGCAACCGCTGATGGAGCAGGCGCGGCTGATCAAGTCGGTTGAAGAGGTCGCCAGTCACCGGGTGTCGATGGCGGTCTGCGACCTGGCCATCGCCCGCATGCGCGCCAGCCTGCAGCCAGGCATTACCGAAAACCAGCTGTGGAGCATTCTCCATGGCACCAACGTGGCCCAGGGCGGCGAGTGGGCCGAAAGCCGCCTGCTCAGCTCCGGCCCGCGCACAAACCCATGGTTCCAGGACGCTACCGACAAGGTCATCGAGGCCGGCGAGATGGTCTGCTTCGACACCGACATGGTCGGCCCCGGTGGCTACCTGTCGGACATCTCGCGCAGTTTCGTCTGCCCCGGCAAGCCTGTGACGGCGGCCCAGCGCGAACTGCTCGATATTGCCAGCCAACAGATCAGCCATAACGTCGAGCTGCTGCGCCCGGGCCTGTCGTTCCGCGAGTTCGCCGAGCGCTGCTGGCCGGTGCCGCGTCAGTTCGAGCACAACCGCTACATGATGATGCTGCACGGCGTCGGCCTGGTCGACGAATACCCCAGCGTGGCCTACGCCGTGGACTTCGCCGAGTGGGGCTATGACGGCCTGTTCCAGGAAAACATGGTGGTCTCGGTGGAAAGCTACATCGGCGAACGCGGCGGGCGTGAAGGCGTGAAACTGGAAGAACAGGTGCTGATCACCGCCCAGGGCGCGGTCAAGCTGTCGAGCACGCCCCTGGTCGATGACCAGCGGTCTTGAGCGGAGGGCCTGCCCATGAACCCGATGAGCGTTCCGCTGCGCCAGGTGCCACCCATGCCTGAGCCCAAGCCGGCCTTCCTGCGCCTGGAGTCGATCCATAAGCAGTTCGGCCCCTACGAGGTGCTGCACGATGTCAATTTCGAGATGCGCAAGGGCGAGGTGGTGGCCATCATCGGCCCCAGCGGCTCGGGCAAGAGCACCTTGCTGCGCTGCATCAACCAGCTGGAGCCGCCGACCCGCGGGCGCATCCGCCTCGACGAGCTGGACATCGACGCCGCCACGCCGCTGGCGCGCGCCGACCTGCTGAAGCTGCGCCGGCGCATCGGCATGGTGTTCCAGTCGTTCAACCTGTTCCCGCACATGACCGTGCTGCGCAACGTCAGCCTGGCGCAGGTGCGCACCCTTGGCCGCAGCCAGCGCGAGGCCGATGCGCGCTCGCTGCAGTTGCTGGAGCGGGTGGGCCTGGCCGACAAGGCCGGGCATTACCCGGCGCGTTGCTCCGGTGGCCAGCAGCAACGTATCGCCATCGCCCGGGCACTGGCGCTGGAGCCCGAGCTGATGCTGTTCGACGAGCCGACCTCGGCGCTGGACCCGGAGTTGGGCCTGGAAGTGCTGGCGGTCATGAAGGAGCTGGCTGCCGAGGGCATGTCGATGATCGTCGTCACCCACGAGATGCACTTTGCCGAGACGGTGTCCGACCGGGTGGTGGTGATGGCCGACGGGCGCATCCTCGAACAGGGCCCCAGTGCCCGGGTGATGCGCCAGCCACAGCATGAGCGGGTGGTGAAGTTTCTCCAGGCCGTGAGGGACCGCTGATGAACGACATTCTCTCGATCTTGCTCACGGGCGTGCCGTGGACCCTGGGGGTGACCCTGTGCGCGTTCGCCACCGGGGTGGTGCTGGGTTTTCCGCTGTGCGCACTGCGCATGGCCCGCTCACGCGGGCTGGCGGCGCTCGGTGCGGCCATCGTGCTGACCTTGCGCTCGATCCCGCCGATCGTCTGGCTGTTCTTCATCTTCTTCGGCATTGGCGGTGGTTATCTCACCCTGTCGCCCTTCGTCGCGGCAGTGGTGGGCCTGGGCCTGATCACCGCCGCACAGATGGCCGAGGTGTATCGCGGCGCCTTTGCGGCGATCCCGGATGGCCAGTACGAGGCGGCCCATGTGCTCAACCTGTCGCCACCGCAACGCTTCTTCGATGTGGTGCTGCCGCAACTGACGCGCATCTCCATCCCGACGGCGGCCACCTATGCCATCGGCCTGCTCAAGGACTCGGCGGTGGCGTCGACCCTGGGTGTGGCAGACATCAGCTTCCAGGCGTACCAGGTGTCGCAGCAGACCTTCCAGGGATTGGGTGTGTATAGCGCTGCCGCGCTGGTGTACCTGGTGCTCAGCGTGCCGGTGGCGCTGGCCTCACGCTGGGTGTCGTCGAGCCTGCAGCGGAGGATCAGCCAATGAACGAGATGCTGAGCCAATGGGCCGAGTGGCTCCCGGAGCTGTGGAAGGGCTTTGTGCTGTCGTTGCAGGTGACCGCCATCAGCCTGGTACTTGGCGTGTGCCTCGGCCTGTTGCTGGCCCTGGGCGTGAGCGCGAAGGGCTGGGCGGTGCGCTACCCGGCGCTGGTGATCGTGGAACTGGGGCGTGGTGCACCGGCCTTGATCCTGTTGCAGTACTTCTACTTCGGCCTGCCGTCGGTGAACCTGACCCTGAGCTCGTTCTGGGCGGCCGTGCTGGCGCTGGCCTACTGCACGGCGGCCTATACCAGCGAGATCATCCGTGGCGGCCTGGAAGCGGTGGCCCGTGGTCAGCATGAAGCGGCTGAGGTGATCGGCCTGGACCGGGTCGATGCGCTGCGTTACGTGATCCTGCCCCAGGCCTTGCGGGTGGCGCTGCCGTCGCTGCTGGGCTTCTCGATCATGATGTTCCAGGCCTCGTCACTGTGTTTCACCATCGCCTTGCCCGAAATCGTCAGCCGCGCCTCGGCCATCGGCTCCTCGACCTTCCAGTACATGCCGGTGCTGGTGCTGGCCGGGTTGATGTACGCAGCGGTCTGCGCCCCGGCAAGCCTGGGCGTCGCCGCTCTGGAAAGAAGACTGGCGCCCGGCCAGCACGCAACGCCCTGAACCCTGGCTGCCCCTTACATTGCCTGCCCCTTACATTGCAAAGGTACCCGTGATGAAAACATTCAAGCGTATTACCCGTTGCCTGGCCCTCTGTGTCGCCGTGGCCGGCAGTGCCCAGGCCCTGGCCGAATGCAAGCCAGGCCACAGCTTTACCACCTTGACCCCCGGTGTGCTGACGGTGGCGGCCTGGGTGTTCCCGCCGTACTCGATCCCTGGGCCAAACCAGGAGCTGGGCGGCGTGGACGGCGAGATCATCAGGCAGATCGCCGCCCGCGAATGCCTGACCATCAAGGCCAGCGTGCTCGACCCGGCGGCGGCGATCCAGTCGGTGGTCACCCGCCGTGCCGACGTGGTGATCGGCGACTGGTACCGCACTGTCGAGCGCGGCAAGGTGCTGGGCCTGTCGGCGCCGCTGTACCTGGATGTGATGGGCATCATTTCCAAGCCGGGCTATGCCACGGTCGGCGAGCTGGAAGGCAAGCGGGTCGGCACCGTGCAGGGTTACCTGTGGGTCAACGACCTGAAGAAGGTGCTGGGCGATAACCTGGTGCTGTACCCCAACCCGGTGGCCATGGCCCAGGACCTGGCGTCCGGGCGTATCGAGGCGGGTATCGACAGCCATGCGGTGGCAGTAGCGTCGCAGCAGAAGGGGGCCTATCAAGGCGCGAGCATCAAGGTGTCGGCGCCCGATCCGCGGGTGAAGGCCACCGAGCAGCCGGGGCAGACGGCGATTCCGTACATGCTGAGCAATGCCGAACTGGGCAAGGCGCTGGATGCCAACATCCAGGCGTTGCATGGCAGTGGCGAGATTGCGCGGATTCTCGAGGCCCATGGGCTGGATCGACAGGCGGCTGAAGTGGGGGCGCCGCGGCTGGTGGATTGAGTTTCTCCTGTACCGGCCTCTTCGCGGGCTTGCCCGCTCCCACAGGTACGGCGCCGGCCTGAAGGCCTGTGCAATCCCTGTGGGAGCGGGCAAGCCCGCGAAGAGGCCGGCACAGGAAAAAAGCTTGTTGCCTTTGATGGAAGACATAATCTCGTCATCTGGCCTTTTCACTGGCGCGCGACAGGCATAAGGTATACGCCGTTAAAAAATGCCCTGGAGCTGTCATGTCCAACCGTTTCCCTTCCGTTCGTCCCCGCCGCCTGCGCCAGAACGAATCCCTGCGCACGATCTTCCAGGAAACCGAATTCCGCCTGGAAGACCTGATCCTGCCGATCTTCGTCGAGGAAGGCATCGATGACTTCGTGCCGATCACCAGCATGCCGGGTGTCAACCGCATCCCGGAAAAACTGCTGGCCCAGGAAATCGAGCGCTATGCCCGCGCCGGCATCAAGTCGGTGATGACCTTCGGCGTGTCGCACAACCTGGACGCCACCGGCAGCGACACCTGGAACGAGAACGGCCTGGTCGCGCGCATGTCGCGGATCTGCAAGGACACCGTGCCGGAAATGGTGGTGATGTCCGACACCTGCTTCTGCGAATACACCAGCCACGGCCACTGCGGCGTGCTGCACGACCACGGCGTGGACAACGACGCCACCCTGGCCAACCTGGGCAAGCAGGCGGTCATCGCCGCCGCTGCCGGTGCCGACTTCATCGCCCCGTCGGCGGCGATGGACGGCCAGGTGCAGGCCATCCGCAGCGCCCTGGACGGCGCCGGCTTCCACGACACCGCGATCATGGCCTATTCCACCAAGTTCGCCTCGTCACTCTATGGCCCGTTCCGTGAAGCAGGCGGTACAGCGCTCAAGGGCGACCGCAAGAGCTACCAGATGAACCCGATGAACCGCCGCGAAGCGGTGCGCGAATCGTTGCTCGACGAGCAGGAAGGGGCCGATGTGCTGATGGTCAAGCCGGCCGGTGCCTACCTCGACGTGATCGCCGACATCCGCGCCGCCTCGCGCCTGCCACTGGCGGCATACCAGGTGAGCGGTGAGTACGCGATGATCAAGTTCGGCGGCCTGGCCGGTGCCATCGACGAAGGCCGGGTGGTGCGTGAAAGCATCGGCGCGATCAAGCGTGCCGGTGCCGACCTGATCCTGACCTACTTCGCCATGGACCTGGCCCGCGAAGGGATCTGATTGGCTCGGGGTGATCGCCTCTAGGTGTTTGTCGCCTGTGAGATCGAGCGCCGCCCGCGCGGCGCATCGCGGGCAAGCCCGCTCCCACATCTGTTTCGGGCCAGTCACTCCTATCAAGCCAACAGGGACCGCCCTGGTGCATGACTGGAGACAGGTGGAGCAGCATCAGCGCCCACCGAGATGTATCGCCAAGCCGACAAGGCTGATCCTGTTGGCTTCACAGGAGTGACTGGCCCGAAACAGATGTGGGAGCGGGCTTGCCCGCGATGCGCCGCGCGGGCGGCGCTCGATCTCGAGCGCGAAACAACCCTCAAGCCCGACTCACAAAGCTGCCGCTTCCTGCAGGCTCATCGACCGGGTCTCCGGTGCCAGCACCAGCGAGACTGCAAGGCCGAGCATGGTGATCGCGGTGGCCGCGAACATCGTGTTGGCGATGCCGAACTGTTCCAGCGAAATCGGTACCAGCCAGGTGCCGATGGCCGAGCTGAAGGCGGCCAGCGAGGCGCCCATGCCGACCGCGAAGGCGCGGATCTCGGTGGGGAACAGCTCGTTCGGGTAGACGAACTCCAGCACCTGGGCGCCGCCGATGAACAGTGCATAGGCGCCGAACAGCGACAGCACCACCCAGCCCTGGGCGTCCGGGAACAGCCCCAGGCCCAGCAGCGCCAGGCCCGACCACAGGAAGCTGTGGATGATGATGGTGCGCCGGCCCAGGTAGTTGATCAGCCAGGTGGCGACGCAGCAGCCGATCACCAGGATCAGGGTGATGCCCATCGAACCGTAGGCGGCCAGGTTGCCGGTCAGCTTCAGCGCCTGGAACAGCTTGGGCACGAAGGCGTACACGGCGAACAGCGGGATCACCGCGCAGGCCCAGAACATCACCACGAAGAAGATGCGCTTGCCGTAGCCGGCGCGCAGCGCGTCGAGGAACGACATAGCCTTGCCCGAGGCGCTGTCATCGCTGATGTTGCGCAGCGAAAACTCAGGGCCGTAGACCTGGCGGATCACCTGTTCGGCTTCCTGACGGCGGCCCTTGCTCAGCAGCCAGCGCGGCGACTCCGGGGTGCCCAGGCGGGCCAGCAACAGCAGGCCGGCAATGATCGCCGGGCTGGCCATGACCGTGCGCCATTGTTCGGGGCCGGCGTCGGCCAGCATGAAGTTGCCGGCGATATAGGCCAGCGCGGCGCCGACGAACCACAGCACGGTCAGCAGCGACAGGCGCGAGCCGCGGGATTTCTGCGGGATGAACTCGGTCAGCAGCGAGCCGGCGGCCGTGTATTCGATGCCGACGGCCAGGCCGCAGCACAGGCGCAGCAATGACAGGGCCAGCGGGTCCTGAACCCAAAGCATGGCGATGGACGACAGCAGCACGATGGCCGGGGCGACGAAGAACAGCGTCTGCCGGCCCATGCGGTCGGTCAGCCAGCCACCGAAGAAGCCGCCGGCGAACACGCCGAGCAGGGCCATGGCGGCGACCATGCCTTGCCAGAAGCCGCCCAGTTGCAAGGCTGCGGACATGGGAAGGGTGGCGACGCCGATGATGCTGAGGATGTAACCGACCATCACCCAGCCCAGCCCGGTACGCAGGGTGAGCAGTTGATGGAAGCGATTGATTTCAACGTCGTCGATCATGACGGGTGAGGCAGTGGAACGCATGAGTCTCTCTTGAACGGTAGGTGATGCAAGAACGCGTGGATGCGGGCCTGGCGGCCCGCTTGGGTCAGACTTCCAGGCCGGCGCGGAACTGGCCCCACTTGAGCACCGAGTTCACGCCAATCGACAGGAACGGTTGCGGCGGGGTCTTGTTCGGGCCGGGCGAGGACAGCAGGAAGTCGATGTGCTCGTTGCGCTCGCCCACCAGCCAGTCGGCCAGCAGCTTGCCGGTGGCGGTGCCACGGGTGATGCCCAGGCCGTTGCAGCACAGTGCACCGTAAACGTTCGGAGCCAGCTGGCCGAAGAAGCCTTCGTGGTTTTCCGACAGGCAGATGGCGCCGCTCCAGGAGTATTCGAACTCGACGTTGCCGAGCATCGGGAAGCGCCGCTCGAACGACTTGCGGTGGGTTGGCAGGTGGCGCTGCAGCGCGTTGGCACGCGGGCGGCCGTCCGGGTAGAAGTTGAAGCTGTTGCGGATCAGGATGCGGTTGTCGGCGGTGCGCCGTACGGTGCTGCCGAACGGGTGTGCCGGGATCACCCCCCACACCGGCTGGCCGCCCAGGCGGGCCTGTTCTTCCTCGCTCAGCTGGCGGCTGAGGCTGGCGTAGAGGAAGGTCGGCAGCAGGCGGCCCTTGAGGAAGCCGAAGGCCGAGGCGAAGCCGTTGTTGGCCAGGATCAGCTTGTCGGTGACGATGCTGCCGTGCGCATGCACCAGGGTGATGCGCTCGCCCTGGTCGATCGAGGTGATCGCGGTGTTTTCGTACAGGGTGACGTTGGCCGGCAGGTGGTCGGCCAGGCCCTTGACCAGTGCCGAGGGCTGCAGCAGCAGGGTGCCGGGGATGTGCAGGGCCTTCTTGTAGTACGAGGTGCCGATGTGCGCGGGCAGGTCCTGCTCGTCGATCAGGGTGGAGCTGCAGCCGATCTTCTCCAGGCCGCTGCGGTAGGCCTCGAGGATGGCGATCCCCTTGGCGCCGACAGCCGCCTGGTACTTGCCGGAGTCGGACATCTGGCAGTCGATGCCGTTGCGCTCGACGATGTCGCGCAGGTAATCCTGGCCAAGGGTGTTCAGGCGCAGGATCCTGGTCGCGGTAGTGACATCGCCGATGTAGTCCTTGGCCCCGATGTCGTGGGGCACATCGATGGCGAAACCGGCGTTGCGGCCCGCAGAGCCGAAGCCGACTTCCTGGGCCTCGACCAGCACGATCTCTTCATTGGGGAAGTTCAACGCCATCTGGCGCGCCGCTGCCAGACCGGTCAGGCCGGCGCCGACGATGGTCCAGCGCGCTTCCTTGCGACCCGAATGGCCCGGACGTGGCTGACGCTTGGGGCTGGTGTGGTACCAGCCCGGACGGGCGTCGTCGCCAGGCAGCGAAGTGACTTTTTGCATTTTTATACTCCGGTTAACGATCAGGCTCGCGTGCATGCCGCGTGCGACATTTTGTCATTGTCTATCTACATAATACAAATTGTCTACTATTCGCTTTTCCGGCTGTCGATTCTTCATGTCGAGAAAAAAACAGTCAGTGCTGAATTATTTAGCGTCCCGTTGTATCTGATCCCTTAGAGCCTTCAGCGACAGGGAAACGGGCATGAAATCTCGCAAGCAAAGCGTCCAGCCGATCGGCCTCAAGGACATCACCATCGTCGACGACGCCAAGATGCGTAAGGCGATCACTGCCGCCGCACTGGGTAACGCCATGGAGTGGTTCGACTTCGGCGTGTACGGCTTCGTCGCCTTCGCCCTGGGCAAGGTGTTCTTCCCCAACGCCGACCCCAGCGTGCAGATGATCGCGGCGCTGGCCACCTTCTCGGTGCCGTTCCTGATCCGCCCGCTGGGCGGGCTGTTCTTCGGCGCCCTGGGCGACCGCTTCGGGCGGCAGAAGATCCTCGCCGCGACCATCGTGATCATGTCGCTGAGCACCTTCGCCATCGGCTTGATACCGTCCTATGCCTCGATCGGCATCTGGGCACCGATCCTCCTATTGCTGGCGAAGATGGCCCAGGGCTTCTCGGTGGGCGGGGAGTACACCGGGGCATCGATCTTCGTCGCCGAGTACGCCCCGGACCGCAAGCGCGGCTTCCTCGGCAGCTGGCTGGACTTCGGCTCGATTGCCGGCTTCGTGCTGGGGGCGGGTGTGGTGGTGCTGATCAACACCGTCGTTGGCGAAGAGAAGTTCCTCGAATGGGGCTGGCGCCTGCCGTTCTTCCTGGCCTTGCCGCTGGGTATCATCGGCCTCTACCTGCGCCATGCGCTGGAGGAAACCCCTGCGTTCCAGCAGCACGTGGACAAGCTCGAACAGGGTGACCGCGAGGGCCTGGCTTCGGGGCCGAAGGTGTCGTTCAAGGAGGTTGCGACCCAGCACTGGCGCAGCCTGGTGACCTGTATCGGCGTGGTGATCGCCACCAACGTCACCTACTACATGCTGCTCACCTACATGCCCAGCTACCTGTCCCACAACCTGCACTACAGCGAAGACCACGGCGTGCTGATCATCATCGCGATCATGGTCGGCATGCTGTTCGTGCAACCGATCATCGGCCTGCTGAGCGACAAGTACGGCCGCCGCCCGTTCATCGTGGTCGGCAGCGTCGGGCTGTTCGCGCTGGCCATTCCGGCGTTCATGCTGATCAACAGCGGCGCGCTCGGGCTGATCTTCGCCGGCCTGCTGATCATCGCCGTGCTGCTGAACTTCTTCATCGGCGTGATGGCCTCGACCTTGCCGGCGATGTTCCCCACGCACATCCGCTACAGCGCCCTGGCCAGCGCCTTCAACATCTCGGTACTGATCGCCGGCCTGACCCCGACCCTCGCCGCCTGGCTGGTGGAAAGCAGCGGCAACCTGTACATGCCGGCGTATTACCTGATGGTGATTGCCCTGATCGGCCTGGTCACCGGCCTGACCATGAAGGAAACCGCCAACAAGCCGCTACGGGGGGCAGCACCCGCGGCGTCGGACATCGAAGAAGCGCGCGAACTGCTGCAAGAGCACCACGACAACATCGAGCAGAAGATCGAAGACATCGACGCGCAGATCGCCGAGCTCGAGGCCAAGCGTCAACTGCTGGCACAGCAGCACCCGCGCATCGACTGAGGCTCAGCGCGGCATGTAGCCGCGCTGCCACGACCGTGGAATGAACCGCGACACCAGCGCCAGCAGGCAGGCCAGCGCAGCACTGCCAGCCATCGCCTGCAACCCCAGGTGCTGTTGCAGCCAGGCACCGAGGGCGGCGCCCAGCAGCATGCCGGCCCAGGGCACCAGCTGCACCCGCCAACCGTTACGCCGCTCGCCCAGCAACCAGCGGCCCAGGCCGCGGCCGAAGCGCGACAGGGCGCCGGTGACGTAGGTCAGGCCGATGGGCAGGCCGTTCACCTGCTCCACCACCGCATTGATCATGCCCATGGCCAGGGTGGCGGCCAGCAGCGCCGGGAACGTCGCTGCAAACGGCCACAACGCGGCGCAGGCAAGCAGTGCCGCGACCACCAGCAACACTGGCCAGGCCCGGCGCCGGAAACCCCGGGCCAGCAGCACGCCTAGCGCGTTACCGGCGACGAAGCCGAGTACGGCGCCGCTCAGGCGCAGCACCATGGCCAGGTCTGCCTCACTGATGGCCACGGCCAGGCGCGTGGTGTTGCCGCTCATGAACGAGACGAAATCGCCCAGCGCCAGCAGGCCGATGGCATCGGTCATGCCGGCCAGCACCGACAACCCGGCCACCAGGCCAAGGCCGACGCGGCCACGCAGCACTTGCAGGCGCAGGCGCCTGGCGCTGCGCGCGGGCAGGGCGTTGGGCAGCATGGGTGGGCCTTAGCGCGGCATTTCGCGGGCGAGGGTGCTCTTGATCGTGCGCTCCACCACGTCCACCAGCACCATGGTCTGGTGGTCCACCTCGATGTTCAGCAACTCGCCGGCCTGGTAGCGGGCGAAGGTGGTCTGGCGCAGGGTTTCCGGGATCAGGTTGATGGTCACCACGTTGTCCTCGACATCGGCGACGGTCAGGCTGCAGCCGTTGACCCCGATAAAGCCCCGTGGGAACACGTACTTGCCCCATTGCGGGGGCATGCGGAAGGTGATGAAGGCGCCGGTGTCCTTGATCGACAGTTCGACCACCTCGGCGGTGGTGGCGATGTGGCCGGCCATCAGGTGGCCGCCGACTTCGGCGTTCATTTTCGCCGAGCGCTCGATGTTCACCCCCTGGCCAGCCTTGAAGCTGTGCAGGTTGGTGCGTTCGAGGGTGGCGGTCATGGCGTCGAACTTCACCTGGGTGCCGTCGATTTCGGTAACCGACAGGCAGGTGCCCTCGACACTGACGCTGGCACCAATCTTCAGCTCGTCGAGCAGTTCCGGGGTGAGGTCGATGGTGAACTGGTTGTGGCCCGGGTAGGTGGTCACATCAAGCAGAGGGCGGACGGCCTGGACGATGCCGGTGTACATGGGGTTGCTCCTGGGCACAGATAGGAAAACATCAGGAAGCTATGCCCGTGGAGCAGTAAAAGCAAGGCTGGCGAAGCAGCACGGACTTTTGTAGGAGCGGCCTTGTGTCGCGAAAGGGTCGCGCAGCGGCCCCAGGTTTTCAGCTTCGCAGCTGAAACTGCCGGGGCCGCTCTGCGGCCCTTTCGCGACACAAGGCCGCTCCTACAGAGATCGCGTGCAGCCAATCAGAACTTCAACTGCCACTGCCCGACAACCGCATGGTTACGGCTGTTGCTGCCCAGCTCCCCGCTATACCCCACACCAATGCTCTGCCGCGCACTCAACCCCAGGTCCAGCCCGGCCTCGACCAGCAAACTGTCGCGGTCGATCGCGCTGCCTTCGACACTGAACGCGTCACCCCCGGCGATGAACGCCTGGCGCGTGCGGGTATCGATGCTGCCATAGGTGTGGCGCCAGCCGAGGGTCGCCCGTGGTGTCAGGCTCATGCCGTTGTCCAGCTGCCCCAGGTGCGCCAGGCGCACGCCGAAGGTGCTGCTGAAGTTGTCCTGGGTATCGGCATCCACCGCCAGCGCCGCGTCACCGCCTTGCTCGCGGTAGCTGTCACGGTGGTAGCGCTGGTAGCCGAGGTTGGCGAACGGCTCGGTGCTCAGGCGGCCGCTGCCCATGGCATAGCCCAGCTCGACGAAGGCCTGCTGGCTGTCGGCATCGTAATCACCCTTGAGGCGTTCGTTGAAGCCGCTGAAGGCCACGTCACGCTTGCTGTCGCCGTCATGGCTGCTGTAGGCCGCTCCCAGGCGCACGGCCAGCGGGCCGCTCTGGTGCTGGGCGTACACGCCGGCGTGCCAGCTGCGCACGGTGCCGTCCAGGCCGGTGCTGTCCAGGCGCGTACGCGAATAGCCACCCAGCACGCCCAGGCGCCAGTCGCCGCCGAGCGCCCAGTCCACCCCCAGCACGCCACCGCCGGTGCGTTGTTCCAAAGCGCTGGCGCCATGGCTGCCATCGACCTTGCCGTAGCTGCCCAGCGCCTGCGCCCAGACCCGCCCTTGAGCGTTCGGGTCGTTGAGGTTGCGCGCTTCGCGTGGTACGCCGGTGGCGGCCAGGGCAGGGCCGTCCTCGTCGTTCATGCCCACCAGCAGGGCGCCCGAGCTGCCCATGGCCTGCATGGCGCCGAGCATGGTGCTGCCGACCTGGCTGGCGCCGGCCATCGTCGCAGCCGCCAGGTTGGCGGTGTTGCTGCCGGACAGTTGCTCGATGGCGCTGCCGGCCCCGGCCGTGGTGGTGCCGAGCACGGCGTTGTACAGGTTGCTGTTCTGCCCGAGGCTGGCCAGGCTGCGTGCGGCACCTGCGCCATTGCCGGACTGCGCGTAGTGCTCGAAGGCCACGTCGTTGCGGGTGTAGTCCAGGCCTACCGACGTGCTGCTGTAGCTCAGGGTTGGGGTGAGGAAGGCATAGTCGCTGGTGACCTGGCCGAAGCGGCCATCGACCGCGCCTGCGGTCAGCACGGTGTAGTGGCTCTGCCATGGGTATTCGCCGGCGCTGGGCTGCACGCGCAGGGTGGCGCCGTCGAGGCTGGCCGTACCACTGACGCTGAGCGGGGCGCTGCTGCCATCGGCGTTGACGCCGTAGACCAGGGTCGAGCCTTGGCCAAAGCTCAGGTCACCCGCGATTGTCGCCACGCCCAGGCCGGTATTGGTCAGCAGGGTGCCGTTCACGTGCAGGCCACCGACCGAACCGCCACCGGCATAGGTAGCGCCCTGTTCGATGAGCATCTCACCGAGGATGCTGCCCTGGTTGATCAAGGTGGCGCCAGCGGTCACCACGCCGCCCTGGCTGAAGTCGTCGAGGCTGGTCAGCGTCCAGCTACCACCGCTGACGTTGAGCGTTTCGAAGTTGGCGCTGTTGCCGAAGCTGCCGGTGCCGTTCAGGGTCACGCTGTCGACGCCGTCGCCACCGTCGACCCGGCCGTTGAACACACCGCCGGTCTCCACCACCAGGCTATCGTTGCCCGCGCCCATGCTCAGGGCCAGGCCATTGCCGCCGCTGATGGTGCCGCTGTTGATCACGGTGTCGGCGAAGTCGCCGATCAGCTTGATGCCGAAACCGTTTTCGCCCTCGATGCGGCCGGCGTTGGTAATGTGGGTCGCGGCCACACCGGAGCCTTCGGCGCCGTCGTCGACCAGGATGCCGTTATCGACACTGCGGATCACCCCGGTGCTGGTGTTGATCACGGTGCCGCCACCCATGGCGATGCCTTCGCTGCCGTTGGGCCGGCCACCGCTGTCCACGCCCTTGGCGCCCAGGCCCTGGATGGTGCCGGCGTTGTACACATAGCCGATGTTGTCGATGTCGACCCCGTCGCCGTCACCGTTGATCTTGCCGTCGGCGATGGCGCCAGTAATGGTGCCCCAGTTGTACACCGTGCCGCTGCCGTCGGAGCCAAAGCCCGAGCCGTTGCGCCCGGTGACGCTGGCACCGGCGTAGTTGTACAGGGTGGCGTCGCTTTTCAGGTCGATGCCATGGCGGTCGGCGCTGATGGTGCCGTAGTTGTACACGGTGACGCCGGTGGAGGTGCCGATCTTGATGCCATCCCACTTCTGGTCCAGGCCATTTTCGTCCTGCGGCGCGGTGTCGGTGTAGATCAGCCCGTAGTTGGTGATAGTGGCGTTGGAGCCGGTCTTGATCGCATCGTTGCCCACCGAATGGATCACGCCGCTGGCCTGGTTCACCAGGGTGGTGGTGAAGGCCGGGTTGTTCAGGGTTTCCAGGTCGATGGCCTGGCCTTCGACGGTGGACTCGATGGTGCCGGCGTTGACGATGCTCAGGCTGCCACCCGCTGCAGGGTTGGTCTGGAAACGCAGGCCATCGTTGGTGCCCTGGATCAGCGCGCCAGCCTGGTTGTTGATCACATAGTGGCTGAGGTCTTCGCCCTCGTCCTTGGTGTCGATGCCACGGCCATCGGTGGAGCGGATGATGCCAGCGTTATCGACGGTGAGGGTGGCGCCGCTGGTGTGCTTGGGCAGGATCACGCCGTCGTCGTCGCTGGCCACGATGCTGCCATTGGCGGTTACCTTGAGGGTGTCGGCCTTCTTCAGCTCCAGGGTATCGGTGCTGGCGCTGTCGATCAGGTAATCCTTGGCAAAGGCGGCGGGGGCGAAGGCGGCACAGGCCAGTGCGACGCACAGGGCCAGGCGATTGGGCGTGAAATGCATTGGGCGTCCATGAGTGCTTGTTCAGGGGCGCCCAATATGGCCATTCGATATTACACTTTTATTGAATACCCGGGAGTTCCTGTACCGGCCTCAGACATGCCCGCTGCTGTTGACGATCCTCAGGCACAGCGCTTCATAAGGGTCCAGGTTGACCATCAGCCGGCCATCCTCGGTCAGGTCGCCTTCGACTGTCTCGTTGATCATGTCCACCACTGGCCCTGGGGTAAAGCCGGTCAATTGCAGCTCCTCGGCAATCACCTCATGGCCGAAGTTCAAGGCACTGATCTGGATGCCGCGCCCGGCCGGCAGTTCATGCACCATCACCAGCAGGCCCGGGCTGCTGACCTCGGGCACCAGCACCTGGCGGCTGGTGGCGATGCCATAGGCCTGGCGCACGGCCAGCAGCTTCTTCACCTGGCTGGCGAACGACTCAGGGTTGTCCAGCTGGCTGTCGAGGCTGCCGTACAGCGAGCGGGCGCGGGGCATGCCGCGCACCGAGGTTTCGGCCTGCGGGTCGAGCCCGGCCAGGTCGTAGCCGCCGCGGTGGATCCAGCGGGTGTCACCGTCAACCATGCGCTCGGCCACCGCCTCGGCCGGCAGCGGCAAGGCGCCGACCAGGTCCCAGCCGGACAGCGCGACCACGCCCGGTTGCATGGCGTTGTACATCACCAGCAGCAGGTGCACCTTCTGGATCAGCGCGATGTCCGCCGGGCTGATCTGTTCCAGGTCGCGAATGCCCAGCGCCGCGGTGATCAGGCTGGCGGTGGTGCAGGCGATGCCGTTGGTGACGAAGCGCAGGTTGTACGGTGCGTGCTCACCCGACAGGCGTTCGTAGATTTCCTCGCGGATGTGCTCGCGCAGAATGCCGCCGGGCAGGGTCTGGCCCTTGTACAGGTACATGTCGTGGGCGTGCAGGGTCCAGAAGTGCACCAGCTCGACGGTCAGTTCATCGTGGTTCTGCAGGGCGTGGATCAACGAAGCCGGGTCGATGCCGAAGGCGTGCATCTCCTTGAGCATCAGGCGCAGGAACTCGGTGTCGCCGGTCAGCAGGGCATGCTGGTAGGCGGGGCGGGTGATGAAGTCGTAGGACAGGTCGGCACCGCCCTTGGACATTTGCGCGATGTCGTCGAGGGTCAGGTTCAGCTCCTGGAAGCTGAAGCCGCCGGCCTTGCGAATCATGCCGCCGATCAGCTGGTTGCCGACGATCGACAGCGGGTGGCTCTCGGACCATGCGCTGCCGCTGGCGCGGGTTTCCACACCGAGAAAGCCGTTGGCATCCAGGCGCAGGCCGCGGGCGCCCAGGCAGTCGAGCGCGTGAAGGGCGTCGCCGATGATCATCTGCTGGGCGGCGAAGCTGGGGTCGAGCCAGTTCAGTGACGGCTGGCCCTCTTTGAAGTAGTGCAGGTACACCCAGCGCCGGGTCTTGCCATCGACCCCGGTGATCGGCGCGGTGACGCTCCAGTCGGTTTCCTTGACCCCAGGCTCGAAGAAGATCACCCGCTGCAGCTGGCCGACGATGTAGTGGCGCAGCTTGAGCTCGTCGCATAGCGCCGGCGCCAGGTTGACCGCATCGCGGCCCTCGGGCACGTCGGGCAGCAGCGGCCAGTCCTCTTCGCGGATCTCGACCATGTGGTAGAGCCCAGGGTAGGCACCGTGGGCCAGCTCGGCCAGGCGGAAGTCGGCGCCCTTGCCGGTGTGCGAGGGGATCAGGTCGTCGATGGTCACGGCATTGTGCGCGGCGGCCATGCGGCTCATCTGCACCAGCTCCTGCTCGTTGCCGTAGAGCGGGTCGATGTCGAAGCTGATGCGGTCGAAGTTGCCGTCGATGCTGGGGGTGAAGTCACGCCCGCGCACACCGCCCGATTGCTTGATCGGGCCGGTGTGTATGCCCTGTACGCCGATTTCCGACAGGCGCTTCCACAGCGCTTCGTGACCGAGGGCCGACAGTACCGAGCAGCCTTCGGGGGCGATGATCGCGTCAGGGTAGACGGTCAGCCATACCGAGGCGATCTCGGTGGCGCGGCGTGGCTGGGCTTCGGCGTAGGGGTTCTGCCACAGGCGTGACTGGCCGGAGTACAGCCTGGCGCGCTCCTGCGAGGCCTTGAGCATCGAACGATCTTCGAGCCATTTGAGGTATGACGGGTCGGGCTGGGTCATTTCGCGTCCTCTTTGCGTGGCGGCACCGGCCCAAGTTATGACGGCATTGCCGGCGGATCGTTCGGCTTGAGAATAGCGGTGGCTTCTTCGCGGGCACGCCCGCTCCCACAGGTACTCTACGAAACTCAAGGCTGGTGAGATCCCTGTGGGGGCGGGCAAGCCCGCGAAGAAGCCAACACCGATCATGGCTTGCGAATGGGCGAGCGGGCCGCCTCGCGCAAACTCTCCAGCAAATCCAGCACCGCCCCCTCGATATGCGGCTCATCGCGCCAGCACATGCCAATCGAGCCTTCCGCCTCCAGCTCGAAGTCCAGCCGGCGCAGCAGCCCGCGCCCATGAAAATGCTCGGCCACCCGCCCTGAAGCCACCGACAGCATGTCGCTGTTCTGCATCAACCACAGGTTGGCCATCAGCGAGGACGATTCGATCCGGCATGGCAGCGGCTTGCGACCGGCGTTGCTCAAGGCGGTATCGAGGCGGTTGCGGATCGGCGTGGCCGGGGGCCACAGCAGCCAGTCGTACTGGTACAGGTCATCCCAGCTCAGGCCTTTGCGCTCGGCCAGCGGGTGGTCGGGGCGGGCAACCACCTGCATCGGTTCGCGAAACAGCATTTCGCTGTGCAGCGCCTGGCTCGGCTGGTAGTTGTCGACACGCCCGACCACCACGTCCAGCTGCCCCAGTTGCAGGCGTTCGAGCAGCACGTTCATCGTGCTTTCCTGCAGTGATACGTGCGCTTTCGGGTGTTTTTCCAGGAAGTACAGGATGGCATCCGGCACCAGGCTCGGCGCCGAGGCCGGTGAGGTGCCGATGGCCACGTTCGGCGTGTTGCCTTCGCGCAGGGCGTCCAGGTTGCTCTGCGCCCGTTCCATCTCACTGAGGATGCGCCGCGCGTGGTTCACCAGCAGCGTGCCTTCGGCGGTCGGCCGCAAGCCGCGGGCGTGGCGCTCGAAGAGCAGGGCGCCGGCGTCTTCTTCGAGTTCCTTGAGGAACTTCGACAGCCCAGGTTGGGTGGTGTAAGCCTGCCGTGCGGTGTCGCTGAGGTTGCCGGTTTCGGCCAGCGTCACCAGCAGCTGCAGGTGGCGTGGGCGCAGGCGGCGGGTCCAGTGCATGGCGAATCTCCCATCATCTTTATGGTATGGCTTCATACGAAAATATCATTTTTTTTGTATGTCGAGCGGGCGTTTAATCGACTCGACACGGGGGCGCTGCCACTGCCATGGCCCCTTAACAGCCCACCACAGGTGAAGCGATGAATAACAACGACAACATCGGCACAGCCCGCGCCGAGTTCTATCAACGCATCGACACACAGGCTTTGTTCCCGCTGTGGGAGCAGCTGCACAATTTGGTGCCGACCCAGCCCACCACCGCCTGCGTTCCAGCACTGTGGCGCTTCAGCGAGGTGCGCCCGTACCTGATGGAAGCCGGCCAACTGATCAGCGCCGAAGAGGCCGTGCGCCGGGTGCTGGTACTGGAGAACCCAGGCATCCGTGGCCAGGCTTCGATCACCCCGAGCCTGTACGCCGGCCTGCAACTGATCCTGCCGGGCGAAATCGCCCCCAGCCACCGCCACAGCCAGTCGGCGCTGCGCTTCGTGGTCGAAGGCAAGGGCGCCTATACCGCCGTGGATGGCGAGCGCACCACCATGCACCCGGGCGACTTCATCATCACCCCGTCCTGGACCTGGCACGACCACGGCAACCCGAGCGAAGCCGAAGGCGGTGAGCCGGTGATCTGGCTCGACGGCCTGGACATCCCCACCGTGCGTTTCTACGGCGCCGGTTTCGCCGAGAACTACCCCGAAGCCGTGCAGCCGGTCAGCCGCCCGGAGGGCAACAGCCTGGCCCGCTATGGCGCCAACATGCTGCCTGTGCGGCACGAAGTGCACGACGGCACGTCGCCGATCTTCAGCTACCCCTACGCCCGCACCCGCGAAGCGCTGGCCACCCTTGAGCGCCAGGGCGAGGTGGATGCCTGGGACGGCGTCAAGCTGCGCTACGTCAACCCGGCCACCGGCGGCTGGGCCATGCCGACCATCGGCACCTGCATGCAACTGCTGCCACGGGGCTTCGTCGGCAAGACCGCACGTTGCACCGACGCCACCGTGTACTCGGTGGTCGAGGGCCGTGGCCGCGCCATCATCGGCGGGCAGGCCTTCCACTTCGAGCCCAAGGACACCTTCGTGGTGCCGAGCTGGGCGCCGCTGAGCCTGCAGGCCGACGACGAGTGCGTGCTGTTCAGCTATTCCGACCGGCCGGTGCAGGAGGCCCTCGGGCTGCTGCGCGAAGCCCGCGAACACCATTGATCCGAGGAGCCTCTGCCATGACTTACCTGTTCGAACCTGCCGCCACCACCAGCCTGCCGATTGCCGGCAGCGACCAGCGCTTCCCGGTGCGCCGGGTGTACTGCGTGGGCCGCAACTACGCCGCCCACGCCCGCGAAATGGGCTTTGACCCGGACCGCGAGCCGCCGTTCTTCTTCTGCAAGCCGGCCGATGCCGTGGTCCCGGTGGCCGACGGCCAGACCCTGGAGCTGCCGTACCCGGCTGAAACCAGCAACTACCACTACGAGATCGAGCTGGTCGCCGCCATCGGCAAGGGCGGGCGCAACATCCCGCTGGATCAGGCCGACGAACATGTGTTCGGCTACGCCGTAGGCCTGGACATGACCCGCCGCGACCTGCAGATGAAGATGCGCGAAATGGGCCGCCCGTGGGAAATCGGCAAGGCCTTCGACGCCTCTGCGCCCATTGCCGCGCTGTACCCGGCCAGCCAGGTTGGCCACCCGACACAGGCCGGCCTGTGGCTGCAGGTCGAAGGCCAGGACCGCCAGCGCAGCGACATCGACAAGCTGATCTGGTCGGTGCCGGAAACCATCGCCTACCTGTCGCGCTTCTTCGAGCTGCAGCCCGGTGACCTGATCATGACCGGCACCCCTGAAGGCGTCGGCCCGGTGGTCGCTGGCGAGCTGATGGTCGGCGGCGTGGATGGCCTGGGCGAGCTGCACGTGCGGGTCATCTGATTGCCCTGGGCCGGCGCGGTCGGCCCTTCCTCCCGGTTTTACACGTGGCCCGCGCCTGTGCGCCGGCCCGGAGGTTTCGCTCATGTCTTCCACCGACAAAAACAACACCGTGGATGTACAAGCCATCATCGACAGCCAGCCGGTTGCCCGCGTTCAGTGGCGCATCCTGCTGCTGTGTTTCCTGGTCACGGCCATCGATGGCCTGGACACGGCCGCCATCGGTTTCATCGCACCCGCCCTGCGTGAACATTGGCAGATCGGCGCCGCCGAGCTCGGCCCGGTGCTCGGCGCCGCGCTGATCGGCCTGATGCTGGGCGCGTTCATGGCCGGGCCACTGGCCGACCGCTTCGGCCGCAAGCGCGTGCTGCTGGGGTCGGTGGCCTGTTTCGGCGTCTTCAGCCTGGCCGCCGCCTTCGCCCAGGACCTGCAAAGCCTGGCGCTGCTGCGCCTGCTCACCGGCCTGGGCCTGGGTGGGGCGATGCCCAATGCCATTACCCTGACCTCCGAATACTGCCCGCAACGGCGCCGTTCGCTGATGGTCACCGGCATGTTCTGCGGCTTCACCCTCGGCTCGGCCTTGGGCGGGGTGGTGGCTGCGCAGCTGTTGCCGCTGTTCGGCTGGCGCAGCGTGCTGGCCCTGGGTGGCGTGCTGCCGCTGGCACTGCTGCCGGTGCTGATGCTGGCGTTGCCCGAGTCGGTACGCTACCTCGCACGCAGCAGGCCGGGCGATGGGATGGCCATCCTGCAGCGCATCGGTGCACTGCCGGCGGGCTGCCAGGGCCTGCGCATCGACGAGGTGGCCGAAGGTCACTCGCCGGTGCGGCAGATTCTCGCGGCACCGCTGCGCCGCGGCACCCTGGCACTGTGGCTGGCGTTCTTCATGAGCCTGCTGATCATTTACGGCATGACCAACTGGCTACCGCTGCTGGTCAGGGACACCGGCCTGAGCCTGAGCCAGGCGGCGCTGGTCAGCGCGCTGTTCCAGATCGGCGGCACCCTCGGTGCGCTGTGCCTGGGCGCAGCCATGGACCGCTTCGATTCTCACCAGGTGCTGGTGCTGGCCTTGCTCGGTGGCGCCGGTTGCCTGTTCGCCATCGGCCAGTGCCATGGCAACTACGCGCTGCTGGGCCTGAGCGTGGCCGGCATGGGCTTCTGCATCAGCGGCTCGCAGGTCGGCGCCAACGCCCTGGCCGCTGCCTTCTACCCCACCAGCAGCCGCGCCACGGGCGTCAGTTGGGCGCACGGGGTAGGGCGCATCGGCTCGGTGTGCGGCACCTTCGGCGGCGCCTGGCTGATGGACGCCGGGCTGTCCTTCGAAGCGCTGTTCGGCGTGCTGATGCTGCCGGCCGTGCTGGCCGCGGCGGCGATTTTCTTCAAAGGCGTGCGGCCGGCCGCCGCGCTGCCCGCCAATACCCACATCACACTCTGATCGAGCAGGACCATTGCCATGCAGCTTTACAGCTTCTTCAACAGCTCCACCTCGTACCGGGTGCGCATCGCCCTGGCACTCAAGGGCCTGGAGGTGGACTACCACGGCGTCAACCTGCGTGCTGGCGAACAGCGCCAGGCGCAGCACCGCGAACTGAGCCCGATCGCCGGCGTGCCGGTGCTGGTAGGCGACGATGGCGTCAGCCTGACCCAGTCGCTGGCCATCATCGACTACCTCGACGCGCTCTACCCCCAGGCGCCACTGCTGCCCAGCGAACCCCTGCTGCGGGCGCGGGTGCTGGAGGTCGCGCAGCTGATCGCCTGCGACATCCACCCGCTGAACAACGTGCGCGTACTCGGCTACCTGCAGCGCGAGCTGAAGGTCAGCGCCGAGGCCAAGGACAGCTGGTACGCCTACTGGGTCGCCGAAGGCCTGGCCGCACTCGAAGCCTTGCTGCAACGCTACGGCTCTGGCCCGTACTGCTTCGGCGCGCAGGCGACCCTGGCCGATTGCTGCCTGGTGCCGCAGGTGGCCAATGCCGAGCGCGTGGGCTGCGACCTGCAGGCCTACCCCCGGGTGATGGCGGTGTACGAGCACTGCCAGGCCCAGCCGGCCTTCCAGCGTGCCGCCCCCGGCCGCCAACCCGACTTCATTCAATAAGAAACGCAGGCCCCGCACCTGCACGGAGACCCGAACCATGACTGCCAGACAACAAAAAATCATCATCGTCGGTGGTGGCATCGGCGGCCTCGCCGCTGCCCAGGCCCTGACCGCGCAAGGTATCCAGGTGCTGCTGCTGGAGCAGGCCGAGCACATCGGCGAGATCGGTGCCGGCATCCAGCTCGGCCCCAACGCCTACGCGGCGCTGGACGCCCTGGGCGTGGGCAACGCTGCGCGCAACCGCTCGGTGTTCACCGACCACCTGATCATGATGGACGCCATCGATGCCCACGAAGTGGGGCGCATCGAAGTGGGCGAAGGGTTCCGCCAGCGCTTCGGCAACCCCTATGGCGTGATCCACCGCGCCGACATCCACCTGTCGATCCTCGAAGCGGTGCGCGAGAACCCGCTGATCCGCTTCCAGACTTCCACGCACATCGCCGGCATGGAGATGGACGACCACGGCGTGACCCTGACCGACAGCCAGGGCAACCGTTACCAGGCCGATGCCGTGATCGGCTGCGACGGCGTCAAGTCGGTGATCCGCGAGCGCATGGTCGGCGACCCGGCACGCGTCACCGGCCACGTGGTGTACCGCGCCGTGGTGGACGTCGAGAACATGCCCGAGGACCTGCGCGTCAATGCCCCGATGCTGTGGGCCGGCCCGCGTTGCCACTTGGTGCATTACCCGCTGCGCGGCGGCCAGCAGTACAACCTGGTGGTGACCTTCCACAGCCGCAACGAGGAGCAGTGGGGCGTGACTGATGGCAGCAAGGAAGAGGTGCTGTCGTACTTCGAAGGCATCCATGAGCGCCCGCGGCAGATGCTTGACCGCCCGACCTCGTGGCGCCGCTGGGCCACCGCCGACCGCGACCCGGTGGAGCAGTGGGGCGAAGGCCGTGCGACCCTGCTGGGCGACGCCGCCCACCCGATGACTCAGTACCTGGCCCAGGGTGCCTGCATGGCGCTGGAGGATGCGGTGGTGCTGGGGCAGGCGGTCAAGGCCTGCGAGCACGACCTGCAGGCGGCGTTCCGCCTTTACGAGTCGATCCGCATTCCGCGCACGGCGCGGGTGCTGTGGTCGGCGCGGGAGATGGGCCGGCTGTACCATGCCAAGGGCGTCGAGCGGTTGGTGCGCAACCAGCTGTGGGAGGGGCGCTCGCAGGAGCAGTTCCAGGATGCGGTGCAGTGGTTGTATGGCTGGCATGTCGAGAACTGCCTGAAGCGCTGATTCCAGGCCCGGCCTCTTCGCGGGCACGCCCGCTCCCACAGGTAATGCATACCCTTGTGGGAGCGGGCGTGCCCGCGAAGAGGCCGAGCCTGCAATCAACTCTCTACCGAGTTCTCACTCAACAGCTGGTCAATCCGACCGGCAAACCGCTGCAGCGCCGGCAGGTACTTCACCACCGCCTGCTCGATACTCATCGCCTTGGCCACATACACCAGGTTCAAGCACC
This sequence comes from Pseudomonas sp. CC120222-01a, assembly GCF_003097235.1. Classification (GTDB taxonomy): domain Bacteria; phylum Pseudomonadota; class Gammaproteobacteria; order Pseudomonadales; family Pseudomonadaceae; genus Aquipseudomonas. Next base: position 274,039 of record NZ_QEQQ01000003.1, read on the forward strand.
CCAGCAGCCGCCCGCCAGCGCGCAACGGCACGGCGATCGAGGCGATCTTCTCCTCCTGGTTCCAGGCCATGAAATTCTCCGCATAGCCCCGGTGGCGCACCTTGCGCAGCAGGTTGTCGAGCGTCACCGGGTCACGCGCCAAGCGGTATTCGGGCCCTTCACGGCTGGCCAGCAGGGCGATGATCTGCTCGCGTTCGGCGTCGTCGCAGAACGCCAGGTAGGCTTGCCCGGTGGCCGTCTCCAGCAGCGGCAGGCGGCGCCCGACCATGGAGCGGTGGAACGACAGCCGGCTGAAGCGGTGGGTGGTTTCACGCACCACCATGGCATCCACATCCAGGGTGCTGATGTCGGTCGGCCACACCACTTCCTGCAACAGCTCGGCGAGCAACGGCGCCGCCGTGGCGCTGATCCACTGCTCATCGCGAAACCCTTCGCTCAATTCACGCACCTTGAGGGCCAGGCGGAAGCTGTCGTCGGACTCGCTGCGGCGCACGTAGCCGTCCTCCTGCAGGGTCTCCAGTAGGCGCCGCACAGTGGTGCGGTGCAGGCCGGTGAGTTCAGCCAGGCGGGTCGGGCTGGCGCCGCCGTCCAGGCGGTTGAGGGCATTGAGCAAGGCCAGGCCACGGCTCAGCCCGCGCACGCTCTTGTACTCGGAGTCTCGGTCGATGTTCACGAAAAATCCTTATAAAACAATGATGTGCACTAAGTGCACAGCAGGGCGGTTTTTCATTGTAGGGCAATCCGCAGCATTCCTATACTCGCCACAACAACTACAAATGCCCTGACAGGGGAATACACCATGCGCCATGCCTGCCTGCCGTCCTTACCCGTTGCCTGCGCCTTGCCTTACCCAAGCGTAGCGCCGCGCCGCTAATACCCGTACCAGCCAAAACGCCCATTCAACTGCCTTGCGCCTGCCTGCGCGAGGGCGGTAGCGGCTTGCCTGGAAATACCGGGAGCGCCGTCGGGCCGTGTCGAGGATTACAACAATGAATACATCCCATCCAGATCACTTTCAGGCCGACTACAGCGCTGATGTGGTGGTCATCGGTGCCGGCCCGGTCGGGCTGGCGATCGCCAATTACCTGGGCCAGGCCGGCGTACAGGTGCTGCAGATCGAGAAGCTCGACCAACTGATCGACTACCCCCGCGCCATCGGCATCGACGACGAGTCGCTGCGCACCGTGCAGGCCCTCGGCCTGGTCGAGCAGGTGCTGCCGCACACCACGCCGTGGCACGCCATGCGCTTCCTGACGCCCAAGGGCCGCTGCTTCGCCGACATCCAGCCGATGACCGACGAGTTCGGCTGGTCGCGGCGCAATGCCTTCATCCAGCCGCAGGTCGATGCGGTGCTGTACCAGGGCCTGGCGCGCTTTGCCAATGTGCGCACGCTGTTCTCCCGCGATGTGGTCGAATTCCAGCAGGACCAGCAGGGCGTCAGCCTGCGCATGAACGGCCCCGAAGGGCGGCAGGAGACGGTGCGCGCCCGCTACCTGGTGGCTTGTGACGGCGGCAACAGCCTGATCCGCCGCACCCTGGATATTGCCTTCGAAGGCAAGACCGCGCCCAACCAGTGGATCGTCATCGACATTGCCAACGACCCGCTGGGCACGCCGAACGTGTACCTGTGCTGCGACCCGGTGCGCCCCTACGTATCAGCCGCGTTGCCCCACGGCGTGCGGCGTTTCGAGTTCATGGTGATGCCCGGCGAGACCGAGGCGCAGCTGAGCCAGCCGGAGAACCTGCGCAAGCTGCTGGCCAAGGTGCTGCCGGACCCGGACCGGGTCGAGCTGATCCGCAAGCGCGTCTACACCCACAACGCCCGCCTGGCGGGCCAGTTCCGGGTCAAGCGGGTGCTGCTGGCCGGGGATGCCGCGCACATCATGCCGGTGTGGCAGGGCCAGGGTTACAACAGCGGCATGCGCGATGCCAGCAACCTCGGCTGGAAGCTGGCGCTGGTGGCCAAGGGCCTGGCCGGCGAGGCGCTGCTCGACACCTACGAGCAGGAACGGCGCGACCATGCCAAGGCGATGATCGACCTGTCGGTGCTCGCCGGCCATGTGCTGGCGCCGCCCAAGCGCTGGCAGGGCACCCTGCGTGATGGCGTGTCGTGGGCGTTGAACTACCTGCCGGCGGTCAAGCGCTACTTCCTCGAAATGCGCTTCAAGCCCATGCCGCAATACGCCAAGGGCGCACTGGTGGCGGAACCGAACAACAAGGCCACGCCGGTCGGGCGCATGTTCATCCAGCCCAAGGTGGTCACCGAAGCGGGCGAGACACGCCTGCTGGACGATGTGATCGGCAGCAACTTCGCCTTTATCGCCTGGGGCAACAACCCACTGTGGGGTCTGAGTGCCGAGCAGGTGCAGGCCTGGCGTGCATTGGGTGCGTGCTTCATCCAGGTACTGCCCCAGGTGCAGCTCAAGGCTGGGCGCGAGGTCCCGGACGGGGTGATTCGCGTGGGCGACTGCAGTGGCCGCCTCAAGGAATGGTTCGGTCGCCACCCGGTGTCCATTGCGCTGCTGCGCCCGGACCGCTTCGTCGGCGCGGTGGCCATTCCGCAAACCGTCGGCCAGGCCAGCGACGCGCTGTTGCAGGCGCTGGCTGCCACGCCTCAAGTCCCCTGCCAGACGCCGTTGGCGTCCAAGGTGGCCTGAGATGAGCGCCTATGTGCATTGCCTGTCACATACCCCGCTGGTGGGCTACGTCGACCCGGCGCAAGCGGTGCTGGCGGAAGTGGAGGAGGTGGTCGCCGCAGCCCGCGCCCGCATCGCCGCGTTCGACCCGGAGCTGGTGTTCCTGTTTGCCCCGGACCACTACAACGGTTTTTTCTACGACGTGATGCCGGCCTTCTGTATTGGCATGGGCGCCACTGCCATTGGCGATTTCAACAGTGCCGCCGGCCCGCTGGATGTGCCGCGTGACATCGCCGAGGCCTGCGCCGATGCGGTACTGCAGGCGGGCGTGGACGCCGCCGTGTCCTACCGCATGCAGGTCGATCATGGTTTTGCCCAGCCGTTGGAGTTGCTGCTTGGCGGCCTGGCGCAGAAACCGGTGATCCCGGTCTTCATCAACAGCGTGGCGGTACCGCTGCCGAGCTTTGCCCGTGCCCGTCTGCTCGGCGAGGCCATCGGCCGTTTCGCCCGCAGTACCGGCAAGCGCGTGCTGTTCCTCGGCTCCGGTGGCTTGTCGCACCAGCCGCCGGTACCGGAACTGGCCCATGTCGATGCACGCATGGCCGACCGCCTGATGGGCAGTGGCCGCGACCTGCCGGCCAACGAGCGCCAGGCCCGCCAGCAACGGGTGATCAGCGCGGCCGAAGGTTTCGTGCGTGACCAGCACAGCCTGCACCCGCTCAACCCGGCCTGGGACAACCACTTCCTCGACCTGCTGGAGCAACGCCGCTTTGCCGAACTCGATGGCATGGCCAATGCCGAGCTGTCGGCACTGGCCGGCAAGTCGACCCACGAGGTCAAGACCTGGGTAGCCGCCTTTGCCGCGCTGGCCGCGTTCGGTGACTACCAGGCCAGCGCGCGCTACTACCGGCCGATCCCCGAATGGATCGCCGGTTTCGGCTCGCTCAGCGCCCATTCCCTTACCTGATCAACGGAGGACACCCTTCATGACCCGCATCGCCATCAACGAAGCCGACAGCAGCCGTTTCGCCCATATCCGCGAAGGCGAACTCGACCTGCAGGTGCACTACAACGACCTCGGCGAAGGCGCCGAGACCGTGGTCATGCTGCACGGCTCCGGCCCGGGTGCCAGTGGCTGGGCCAACTTCAACCGCAACATCCAACCGCTGCTGGTCGCCGGCTACCGTGTGGTGCTGCTGGACTGCCCCGGCTGGAGCAAGAGCGACCCGATCGTCTGCCGTGGTTCGCGCTCGGACCTCAACGCCACCGCGCTCAAGGGCTTGCTCGATGTGCTCGGCCTTGAGCGCGTGCACATCCTTGGCAACTCCATGGGCGGCCACAGCGCCGTGGCCTTCGCCCTGCGCTACCCGCAGCGGGTCGGCAAACTGGTGCTGATGGGCGGTGGCACTGGTGGTGCCAGCCCGTTCGTGCCGATGCCCACCGAGGGCATCAAGCTGATCAACGCGTTGTACCGCGAGCCGACCATCGACAACCTGAAGAAGATGATGAACGTCTTCGTCTACGACCCCAGCGACCTCACCGAGGCGCTGTTCCAGACCCGCCTGGACAACATGCTCGCCCGCCGCGACCACCTCGACAACTTCGTCGCCAGCCTGGCCGCCAACCCCAAGCAGTTCCCCGACTTCGGCGCACGCCTGGGCGAGATCAAGGCCCGCACCCTGGTGATCTGGGGCCGCAACGACCGCTTCGTGCCGATGGACGTCGGCCTGCGCCTGATCGCCGGCATCGCCGACGCCGAACTGCACGTGTTCAACAACTGCGGCCACTGGGCCCAGTGGGAACACGCCGACACCTTCAACCGCCTGGTACTGGACTTTCTCCAGCACTGATTTGAGGTACACCCCATGACCATCGATTCGCCAACCCTCGAACGCCTGGCCGCCGACCTGCGGCGCGCGCAACAGCAGGGTGAAGCCATCGCCCCGCTGCGCGACGCCATCGGCGCGGAAAACTCCGAGGCCGCCTATGCCATCCAGCGCCTGAACGTGGCCCATGCCCTGGCCGCTGGCCGCCGCCTGGTCGGGCGCAAGATCGGCCTGACCAACCCCAAGGTGCAGGCCCAGCTGGGTGTCGACCAGCCGGACTTCGGCAGCCTGTTCGCCGACATGTGCTACGGCGACAACGAAGCCGTGCCTTTTGCGAGCGTGATGCAGCCAAAGATCGAGGCCGAGATCGCCCTGGTACTGGCCCATGACCTGCCCAGTGCCCAGACCACCTTCGCCGATGTGATCGGCGCCACGGCCTATGCCTTGCCGGCACTGGAAGTCGTCGGCAGCCGCATCCAGGGCTGGAACATCCGCTTTGCCGACACCGTGGCCGACAACGCCTCCAGCGGCTGCTTCGTGCTCGGCGGCCCGGCCCGCCAGCTGCACGGCCTCGACCTGCGCGGCGCGGCCATGCGCATGACCCGCAACGGCGAGCTGGTGTCCAGCGGCAGCGGCGCCGAATGCCTCGGCCACCCGCTCAATGCTGCGGTGTGGCTGGCCCGCACCATGGCCCGGCTGGGCGAACCGCTGCGGGCGGGCGACATCATCCTCACCGGTGCCCTCGGGCCGATGGTGGCGGTGGCGCCGGGCGACCATTTCGAAGCCGAGATCGACGGCCTGGGCCGCGTCGGCGTGACCTTCAGCGGCGAATGACGGAGACCTCCATGAGCCACAAACGCAAAGCCGCCATCATCGGTTCCGGCAACATCGGCACCGACCTGATGATCAAGATCCTGCGCAACGCCAAGCACCTGGAGATGGCCGCGATGGTCGGCATCGACCCGGCCTCCGACGGCCTGGCCCGCGCCGCCCGCCTGGGCGTGGCCACCACCCACGAAGGGGTGGAGGGCCTGACCCGCCTGCCGGTGTTCAAGGACATCGATTTCGTCTTCGACGCCACCAGCGCCGGTGCCCACGTGAAGAACGACGCCTTCCTGCGCCAACACAAGGCCGACCTGCGCATGATCGACCTGACCCCGGCCGCCATCGGCCCGTACTGCGTGCCGGTGGTCAACCTGGAGCAGCACTTGCAGGCGACCAACGTCAACATGGTCACCTGCGGTGGCCAGGCGACCATCCCCATCGTCGCAGCGGTGTCGCGGGTGGCCAAGGTGCACTACGCCGAGATCGTCGCCTCGATCGCCAGCAAATCCGCCGGCCCCGGCACCCGCGCCAACATCGACGAATTCACCGAGACCACCAGCAAGGCCATCGAAGTGATCGGCGGTGCGGCCAAGGGCAAGGCGATCATCATCATGAACCCGGCCGAACCGCCGCTGATGATGCGCGACACCGTCTACGTGCTCAGCGAAGCCGCCGACCCGCAGCAGGTGGCGGCGAGCATCGAAGAAATGGCCGCTGCGGTGCAGGCCTACGTGCCGGGCTACCGGCTCAAGCAGCAGGTGCAGTTCGAACAGGTGCGCGACTTGAAGCTGCCAGGGCAGGGGACCTTCAGCGGCCTCAAGACCTCGGTGTTCCTCGAAGTCGAAGGCGCCGCCCACTACCTGCCGGCCTACGCCGGCAACCTCGACATCATGACCTCCGCCGCGCTGGCCACCGCCGAGCGCATGGCCCTGGCGATGGGAGCCCCGGCATGAACGGTAAAAAGCTCTATATCAGTGACGTGACCCTGCGCGATGGCATGCACGCCATCCGCCATCAGTATTCGCTGGACGACGTGCGCGCCATCGCCGGCGCCCTCGACCGGGCCAAGGTCGACTCGATCGAAGTGGCCCATGGCGATGGCCTGCAGGGCTCCAGTTTCAACTACGGTTTCGGTGCCCACACCGACCTCGAATGGATCGAAGCAGCGGCCGACGCGGTGAGCCACGCCAAAATCGCCACGCTGCTGCTGCCAGGGATCGGCACCCTCCATGACCTGAAGAACGCCTACGACGCCGGTGCCCGCATCGTCCGCGTGGCCACCCACTGCACCGAGGCGGACGTCTCGCGCCAGCACATCGAATATGCCCGTGGGCTGGGCATGGACACCGTCGGCTTCCTGATGATGAGCCACATGCAGACGCCCGAAGGGCTGGCGCAGCAGGCGAAGCTGATGGAGGGCTACGGCGCTACCTGCATCTATGTGGTGGACTCGGGCGGGGCGATGAACATGGACGACATCCGTGCGCGCTTCCGGGCGGTCAAGACGGTGCTCGACCCGGCGACCGAGACCGGCATCCACGCCCACCACAACCTCAGCCTCGGCGTGGCCAACTCCATCGCCGCGGTGGAGGAGGGCTGCGACCGCATCGACGCCAGCCTCGCCGGCATGGGGGCAGGCGCGGGCAACGCGCCGCTGGAAGTGTTCATCGCCGCCGCCGACAAGCTGGGCTGGCACCACGGCACTGACCTGTACGCGCTGATGGACGCCGCCGACGACCTGGTGCGGCCGCTGCAGGACCGCCCGGTACGGGTCGACCGGGAAACCCTGGCCCTGGGCTATGCCGGGGTCTACTCGAGCTTCCTGCGCCATGCCGAAGTGGCCGCTGCCCGCTATGGCATCAAGGCGGTGGACATCCTCGTCGAACTGGGCAAGCGGCGCATGGTCGGCGGCCAGGAAGACATGATCGTCGATGTGGCGCTGGACCTGCTCAAGCGCTGACCCCTGTAGGAGCGGGCTTGTCTCGCGAATGGGGCGCACAGCGCCCCCCTCTCGACCCCAATACAAAAACAAGACGGGTAATCCCATGACTTCTCCTGCAATCGACACGTCGCGTGTATCGATCACCATCGGCCTGTGTTTCCTCGTCGCGCTGCTCGAAGGCCTCGACCTGCAAGCCGCCGGCATCGCCGCCCCGGGCATGGCCAGCGCCTTCGCACTGGGCAAGCTGCAAATGGGTTGGGTGTTCAGCGCCGGTATCCTCGGTCTGCTGCCTGGCGCCTTGGTCGGCGGCTGGCTGGCCGACCGTTTTGGCCGCAAGCGGGTGCTGATCGCCTCGGTCGCGCTGTTCGGCGTGTTCTCCCTGGCCACTGCCCACGCCTGGAGCCTGCCCAGCCTGTTGATGGCGCGCCTGCTGACGGGTGTGGGCCTGGGCGCGGCACTGCCCAACCTCATCGCGCTCACCTCCGAGGCCGCCGGTGAGCGCCTGCGCGGCAGTGCCGTAAGCCTGATGTACTGCGGCGTGCCCCTTGGCGCGGCGCTGGCCGCGGGTATCGGCATTGCCGGCTACAGCGGCGACTGGCAGCGGGTATTCCATGTCGGCGGTGCCGGGCCGCTGCTGATCCTGCCGTTGCTGCTGCGCTACCTGCCCGAGTCCAACCAGTTCCGTGCCACTGCCGAAGCCACGCCGAACCTGCGCCGCGAGCTGTTTGGACAGGGCGCGACCTGGCTGCTGTGGCTGAGCTACTTCTTCACCTTGATGGTGGTGTACATCCTGATCAACTGGCTGCCGAGCCTGCTGGTCGGGCAGGGCTTCAGCAGCCATGACGCCAGCTGGGTGATGTTCGCCCTGCAGATCGGCGCCGCCATCGGCACCCTGGCCCTTGGCCTGCTGCTCGAACGCCTGCCAGCCTGGGCCACGGCGGCGCTGGTTTACCTCGGCATTCTGGCCGCGCTGGCCGGCCTGGGGTTGGCCAACGAGCTGACCGGCATGCTGGTCGCCGGCTTCTGTGCGGGCTTCTTCGCCACCGGTGGCCAGGGTGTGCTGTATGCCCTGGCGCCGCATTTCTACCCCGTGCGCGTACGCGCCACCGGCGTCGGCGCGGCCGTCGCCGTCGGGCGCCTGGGGGCGATGAGCGGGCCGCTGGTGGCGGGCCAGATGCTCGCCCTTGGCGCCGGTTCCGCCGGCGTGCTGCTGGCCTCGGCGCCGGGTGTGGTGATTGCCGCGCTGGCGCTGTTCCGCCTGATCGGCCGCCGCCCCGCCTGACCTCGGATTGTTCGATCTTGCGTGCTCCCTGCTGCGCCTGCGGCAGGGCTTCCTACAACTACAAGAAAGTAACCTGACCATGCACAAGGCCCCGAAAACCTGCCTGGCCGTTGGCCTGCTCTGCAGCAGCACTGCCCATGCCGCCGGCTTCGTCGAAGACAGCCACGCCGAGCTGGTGCTGCGCAACTACTACTTCGACCGCAACTACCTGGGCACCACGCCACAGGCCGCCGCCCGCGAGTGGGCCCAGGGTTTCATCCTCAATGTCAGCTCCGGGTTCAGCGAGGGGCCGGTCGGCTTCGGCCTGGACGCCAAGGGCATGCTCGGGGTGAAGTTCGATTCCTCGCCCGACCGCGCCGGCACCGGCCTGCTGCCGTTCGACCGGACCACCCGTGAACCCGCCGATGACTATTCCGAACTGGGCCTGACCGGCAAGATGCGCATCTCGCACACCGAGCTGCAAGGCGGCACCATCAGCACCTTCCTGCCAATTGCCTTCGCCAGCCCGACCCGGCTGTTGCCGCAGACCTTCCGTGGCGCCTACCTGCGCTCCACCGACATCGACCGCTTCAGCCTGCACGCCGGCTGGCTCGACCGCATCAACCTGCGCGACTCCACCGACTACCAGAAGATGAGCATCGGCGCGCCCAATGGCCGCTTCAACGGCGCCGCCACCTCCGACCGTTTCACCTTCCTTGGCGGTGACTATGCCTGGTCGGACGCGCTGACCTTGCGCTACTACCATGCCGAGCTGGACCAGCTGTACCGCAAGGACTACTTCGGCTTCGTCGACGACCGCGCGGTCGGCGCGGGGCGCCTGAAGAGCGATTTCCGCCTGTTCGTCGCCGGTGAGGACGGCGCTGCCAAGGCCGGCCAGGTCGACAACCGCAACACCGCGCTGATGCTGACCTACGCCTGGGCCAGCCACAGCCTGGGCGTGGGCTACATGCGCCTGGATGGCGACACCGCCATGCCCTACCTGTACGGCACCGAGCCGCTGGTGATCACCGAGGGCACGCTCAGCTCGGAGTTCCTCAACCCCAGGGAACGCAGCTGGCAGGTGAAGTTCGACCAGGACTTCGCTCCGTTCGGTATGCCGGGGCTCAAGGGCATGCTGCGCTATGTGCGCGGCGACAACATCGAGCTGACGCAGTTTGGCGGCAGTGGGCTGAGCGAGAGCGAGAAGGATGTCGAGCTGTCGTATGCTGTGCAGCAGGGTACGTTCAAAGGCGTGACGCTGCGCTTGCGCCATGCCTGGTATCGCAATGACTTCACGGCGGGGGCGACTCACCGCGATGACAACGAATTGCGGGTGAACCTGGACTACACCGTCAGGCTCTGGTGAGTCAGCCAGCTGCGCGCTGGCGGGTCGCCTGCCAGCACAGCAGCGAGCCGACCGTCACCAGCAACGCACCTTGCCAGAACTGCAGCCCCAGGTGCGCGCCGAGCCAGGCGGCGGCAAAGGCCGACGACAACACTGGCGCCGAATAGGAAGCGGTCGCCAGCAAGGTCAGGTTGCCACGCAGGATGCCAATGTTCCACAAGGCATAGCCGCCAGCCATGCCCACCGCTGCAGCCAGTAGCTCCAGGCTGTGGCGCAGCGAGAAGGGCGGCAGCGTTTCGCTGCTTATCCAGTACTTCACCCACAGCACCGCCGCCGTCAGCAGGAAGAACAGCACCACATGGCTCTGCCCGTTGGCATAGCGCCGGGTGATGTTGCAGTACAGCGCGAAGGTGATCGCGCAGGCGGCGGCCAGGCTGTAGCTCAACGGGTTGGAGGCGACGTTGCTGGCGATGCTGTCCAGCGACAGGCCATCGGTGCTCACCACCCAGAGAATCCCCAGCAGGGCGACCGCAGTGCCGGGCACGATGATCCAGCGCGCCGGCTGGCGGTTCATGAAGATCGCCAGCAGTACCGTCAGGCTCGGCCACAGGTAGTTGACCACGCCCAGCTGGATGGCCTGGGTACGGCTGACGGCAAAGCCCAAGGCCAGGCACAGGCAGACTTCATAGGCGACGAACAGCGTGGAGCCGGTGATCAGGTAGAACCGCGAGGCATGGCGCAGGCGAGGGCGGCCGAGCAGCAGCACCAGCAGGGTGGCGCCGAGGGTGTAGATCAGCGCAGCGCCGCCGATCGGCCCGAAGTATTCGCTGACACTGCGAATCAGGCCGCTGGCCGTGCTCCACAGCAGGATCGCCGCCAGACCGCAGGCGGTGGCGGCAGGGCCGCTGGTGATGCGCATTGCAGGCTCTCAATCTGAAAAAAGGCCGGCGAGTCTAACACCGAGCGCTTGTAGGAGCGGCCTTGAGTCGCGAAAGGGAGGCGAAGCGTCCCCAGGATTTCAGCTTCGCCGCATGAATTGCCGGGGCCGCTCTGCGGCCCTTTCGCGACACAAGGCCGCTCCTACAGGGATTTGCGTATTAGCGCCGGGCCGAGAGTTGCTGAGGTGCCAGGAAGGCATCGTGGAAGTAGGTGCGCAGCGCCTGCATCGCCGGGCTGAAGGCGCGCTCGCGGTGCCAGGCGAGGCCGACGCTCATCGGTGTCACCGGGTCGGTGATGGTCACCGTTTCGATGCGCTTGCCTTCCAGCGACCAGGGGCGGTGCACCAGGTCGGAAAGGATCGCCACGCCGCTGCCGTTCGCGACCATGCTGCGCACGGCCTCCACCGAGCTGGTGCGTACGCGCACGTTCGGCCGTTGCCCGGCTTGCTGCCAGTAACGCATGGCGCTCTGTTCGGCTTCGTCCACGGTGAGCAGGATGTACGGCTCCCGGGCCACGTCGGCCAGGCTCACCGCCGAACGTTCGCACAGCGGATGATGGCCGGGCAGCCACAGCCGGCGCTCGGAGTTGAACAGGGTTTCCGAGAAGATATCGGGGTGGGTGAGGTTGGCGGTGAGCACCACTGCCATGTCGAAACGGCCTTCCAGCAGCCCCTGCTCGATGGCGCTGCGCTCCTGTTCATGCACTTCCAGGGTCACGTCCGGGTGCCAGTGCTCCAGGCGCTGCAAGTGGTGCGGCAGGAAGTAGCCGATCACCGTGTAGCTCGCCGCCAGGCGCAGCAGGCCGCTGGCGCGCACGTCTGGCAGTGGGCTGTTCAGGGCATCGTCGACGCTGCGCAGGATCACATAGGCACGGTTGAGGAAGTGCCGGCCGGCTTCGGTCAGGCTCATGCCCTGGGCCGAGCGCTGGAACAGCAGCACCCCCAGCATCGCCTCCAGCTCCTTGATCGCGGTGGTCACCGCCGACTGGGAAATATTGAGGTGAATCGCCGCCTGGGAGATCTGGCCGATCTCGGCGGTGGCGACAAAATAGCGAACCTGGCGCAGGGTCAGTGACACAGTGGGCTCCTGGGTATCTGATTTTCAGAAGACACCCTATCTGTTTATAGATCTTCCCAAGGGGGTTGGGAGAATCTAACGTGGCTTGCATGCCGTCACAAGCCAGGAGAACAGCGATGCGCGCAGTGGATTTCAACTCTGACATGGGCGAGGGCTTCGGCCCCTGGACCATCGGCGATGGCGTCGACCACGAACTGATGGCCTTCATCAGCTCGGCCAACATCGCCACTGGCTTTCATGCCGGCGACCCCGGCACCATGCGCCGCACCGTCGAGCGGGCCAAGGCGCTGGGCGTGGGCGTGGGGGCTCACCCCGGTTTCCGCGACCTGGTCGGCTTCGGCCGCCGCCACATCAACGCCCCGGCCCAGGAACTGGTCGACGACATCCTCTACCAGCTCGGTGCGCTGCGCGAGATTGCCTGGGCGCAGGGCGTCCGGCTGCAGCACATCAAGCCCCACGGCGCGCTGTACATGCACCTGGCCCGAGACGAAGAGGCCGCGCGCCTGCTGGTGGAAAACCTGCGGGTGATCGAACCGGAGCTGTTGCTGTATTGCATGCCCGGCTCGGTGATCTGCCGCATTGCCCAGGACCTCGGCCAGCCGGTGGTGCGCGAGTTCTACGCCGACCGCGAGTACGATCTGAGCGGCTCCATCGTGTTCACCCGCAACGTGCGTGGTTACGAGCCGCAACGGGTCGCCGAGCGGGTGCTGCGGGCCTGCCAGGAGGGTGTGGTGCGTACCGTGGAAGGCCAGGACCTGGCGATCGAATTCGATTCCATCTGCCTGCACAGCGACACCCCGGGCGCACTCGACCTGGTCGAAGCCACCCGTGGGGCACTGGACGCCGCCGGTATCGAGGTGCGCGCACCGCGCTGAGTTTCGACGGCTGCAGGCGCAAAGACGCCGCAGCCGGTTGCACCTGTTTTGTTTTGCCTGCCGTTCGATAAAGATTCCAAAAAAGGAGCAGACATGGCCAGTACCCCCATTCGCTACAGCTTCGGTGCCGACGAGCACCTGTTCGCCGAAGTCAGCGACAGCATGTCGCTGGAGGCCTTCTTCAAGGGCATGGCGGTGACCCGTGCGGTGGAGCGCCTGGCGCTGGAGGGCGTGCTCGACATCTGCCTGGCCAATGCCTCGTTCCAGATCCGCTTCGACCCGGACCGCATTGCCCCCGAGGCGCTGCTCGAAGCCGTACGTGGCGCCGAGGCCGAGGCGGTGGCCGAGCGTTCGTTGAGCACGCGGATCATCGAGATCCCGGTGCTGTACAACGACCCGTGGACCCACGAAACCCTCATGCGTTTCCGTGACCGCCACCAGGACCCCGACAGCACCGACCTGGAATACGCCGCCCGCATCAACGGCCTGGCCGACGTCGAGGCGTTCATTGCCGCGCACAGTGGCGCGCCGTGGTTCGTGTCGATGGTCGGCTTCGTTGCCGGCTTGCCGTTCATGTTCCAGATGGTCGAGCGCGAGCGGCAGTTGCAGGTGCCCAAGTACCTGCGCCCACGCACCGACACGCCCAAGCTGACCCTCGGCCATGGTGGCTGCTTCGGTTGCATCTACTCGGTGCGCGGGGCAGGGGGCTACCAGATGTTCGGCGTGACCCCGGCACCGATCTACGACCCGCAGCAGTCGCTGGCCTACCTGAAGGATCACATGGTGTTCTTCCGCCCCGGCGATATCGTGCAGTTCAAGCCCATGGACCGGCAGGCCTATGACCAGGCCGTGGCGGATGTCGAGGAAGGGCGCTTCGACCTGCGTATCCGCCCGGTGGAGTTTTCCCTGGATGCATTCCTCGCCGACCCGGTCGGCTATCCCAAATCGCTGCAGGAGGCGCTGGCATGATCAAGGTCATCAAACCCGGATTGGCCACCTCGGTGCAGGACATGGGCCGCGAAGGCTATTACCACCTGGGCATCCCGCCTTCCGGTGCGCTGGACCAGTACGCCTTGCAGGCCGCCAACCACCTGGTCGGCAACCCCGCAGGTGCGGCGGGCCTGGAATGCACGTTGGTGGGACCGGAACTGGAGTTCCAGCATGACGCACTGGTGGCGGTGTGCGGTGCGCAGATGCCGGTGCTGCTCGATGGCCGCGAACAGCGCCCGGATACCGCCTTCGCGGTACGTGCGGGGCAGGTGCTGCGCTTTGGCTTCCCTACGGCGGGCGCGCGAGCGTACCTGGCGGTGGCGGGCGGCATTGATGTCCCCGAGGTGCTTGGTAGCCGCTCGACTTACGCGTTGGGCGCGCTCGGTGGTTTGCAGGGGCGCAAGCTGGTAGCCGGTGACCTGCTGCCGGTCGGCGTGCCGAGTGGCAAGAGCCGCGTCGGCGCCAGCCTGCCCATGGCCTTGCGCCAATCGTTGGGCGGCGAAGTGGTGTTGCGGGTGGTGCCGGGGCTGTATTTCCACCGCTTGACCGAGGCGGCGGCGAAAAGCTTCTTCACCGATGCCTGGACCGTCGGTTCAGAAGCTGACCGCATCGGCTATCGCTACAAGGGCGGCGGTGCGCTGAGCTTCCAGCCGCGTGAGCAGCCGTTTGGCGCAGGGTCGGACCCCTCGAACATCGTCGACAGCTGCTACCCGATCGGCTCGATCCAGGTGCCGGCAGGGCTGGAGCCGATCATCCTGCACCGGGATGCGGTGTCAGGCGGTGGCTACGCGATGATCGGCACGGTGATCAGTGCCGACCTGGACCTGATCGGGCAGATGCAGCCGAACCAGCAGGCGCGGTTTTTGGCGGTGAGCCTGGAGGATGCTCTGGCGGCCCGGCGCTCGTACAAGAAGAAGCTCGGCTGCCTGGCCAGGCTGTTTGGCTGAGTAAACGGTTACCTGTACCGGCCTCTTCGCGGGCAAGCCCGCTCCCACAGGATTTGCACAGTATTCAAGCCCAGTGCAGTACTTGTGGGAGCGGGCTTGCCCGCGAAGAGGCCGGTACAGGCCACCGCAGCTTCAGAAGCTGTACTTGGCCGTCAGCATCATGTTACGCGGCGCGCCCCAGGTATCGCCGGCATAGTCCACAGAACTGGCAATGGCCGAGTAGTACTTGCGGTCGAACACATTGTTGGCATTGAGCTGCAGGTCCAGATTCTGGTTGACCCGATAGCCGGCCATCAGGTCGGTGACCGCGTAGGAACCTTGAATCAGCCGGTACTCGCTGCCATCGGCCACGGTGAAGTCGTTGTAGATACGGCTCTGCCACGAGATGTTGCCACCCACGCGCAGTTTCTCCAGCGGGCCCTGGAAGTGGTAGACGGTGTTCAGCTTGAACATGTGCTCCGGGGTGTCGGTGTCGAAACGCTGGTTGACGTTGGCGGGGTTGGCGGCGTCCTTGATGGTGTGCGCGCGGGCGTAGGTGTAACCGCCTCCAACCTGCCAATTCGGGGTCAGCGCGCCTTGCAGCTCCATGTCGATACCCTGGCTGCGTACCTCGCCCGAGGCTTCGTAGCAGGAGGTTTGCGGGCAATCCGCGACGAATACCTGGGTGGCACGGTTTTCCTGGTCGATGCGGAACAGTGCGATGCTGGCGTTGAGCGCGCCGCCAAAGTATTCGCCCTTGATGCCGACCTCGTAGTTCTTGCCCACGATCGGTTTTACCGGGGTGCCGGAAATGTCCTTCGAGCTTTGCGGGGTGAAGATGTCGCTGTAGCTCACGTACACCGAGTGATGGTCGTCGAGGTCGTAGATCAGGCCTGCGTACTTGGTGACGTTGCGGGTGACCTTGTAGTCGCCGTCGCCATCACGGTTGTCGTAGTCGTACCAGTCCAGGCGCCCGCCGAGGATCAGCTTGAGCGGGTCGGCCAGGTTCAGGCGGGTGGTGATGTACACGCCGTCCTGGGTGGTGACTTCGCGCTGGTTGCCGGTGTGCACGAAGTTCGGCTTGCTGCCGTTGAGCGGCCAGTTGGTGTCGTACGGGCTGTAGTTGCGGGTGTCCATGTCGTAGATGCGTTTGCTGGCGCCGACCACCAGCTCATGGCTGCGGCCCAGCAGGTCGAACGGCCCGCTGACGAAGGCATCCAGGCCCGCCTGGTTTTCCTGGTGCTTGGACTGGTAGACCGTGCGCGATATAGGCGCCTGCAGCCCGGCCCAGCGCGACTGGTAGGAACCGGTGAAGGTGGCCTGCTGCTGCGCGTAGTTGGCATTGACCTGCAGCTTCCAGTCGTTGGCCAGGCGCTGGCGCAACTCGGCGAATACCGTGTCGATTTGCTGGTCTTTGTTTTCCCAGTCGCTGCCGGGGTTGTAGGAGCGCGAGAAGCCCATGTGATGGCCGTCCAGGGCAGTCGGCATGGCGCCCCAGAAGTAGTTGGTCTTGTCCTTCTGGTGCGAGAAACCGAGCATCAGGCTGGTGTCATCGGACAGGTCTGCCTCGGTCACCGCATAGAACAGGCCGTGGTCTTCCTCGACGTCATCGATGTAGCTGTTGGCGTCGCGGTAAGACGCCACCACGCGCCCACGCAGGGTGCCGCTGTCGTTGAGCGGGCTGGAGGCATCGACCTCGCCGCGGTAGTCGTCCCAGCTGCCAGCGGCGCCGGTCAGGGTGACCTTCTGTTCGGCCAGCGGGCGCTTGCGCACCAGGTTGATGGCCGCCGACGGGTTGCCGGCACCGGTGACCAGGCCGGTGGCGCCGCGCACCACCTCGACCCGGTCGAACATCGCCAGGTTTGGCTGGGCGCCGACTATGTAGCCGGTGTAGCCGCTGGGGATGCCGTCGTACATCAGGTTGTCGATGTCGAACCCGCGTGCCGAGTAGCTTTGCCGGCCCGGGCCGTTGGAGTAGTCGAGGAACAGGCCAGGCGTGGCCTTGACCACGTCGTTGATGCTGGTCATGGCCTGGTCGTCCATGCGTTGGCGGGTGATCACGGTCACCGCCTGGGGCGTTTCACGCATGCTCAGCGGCAGCTTGGTGGCGGTGGACATGGAACCGGTGGTGTAGGAGCCCGAGCCCTCGGTGGTGCTGCCCAGCGCGTCGGAGCTGATTTCAGTGGCGCCCAGTTCCAGTGTGGTTGGGGCGTCTTCAGCCAGTGCGGGAGTGGCGATAGCCATGTAGACGGCCATGGCGAGCAGGTTACGGGCGGCGAGGGGGCGCGTGTGCGCGAGGGGCGACAACATGTAGGGCGGGCTCCTGACAACTGCTAATGTAAGTGAATATGAGAACGATTAGCAGTAAGTTTGTCAGGATGTGTCCCACCTTGGGAAGGTGGTATACCGAATCCATTACAAAATTTTCACAAATTACCCGGAGCGGGTGATCTTCTTGCCTCGTTGGCTCGCCACTTCCAGCGCCTGCCCATCGCGCTGCTTGCCTTGCCGCGCCAGGCCTTCGAGCTGCGGAATCAGCATGCCTTCCGGCAAGTGCCGCCAGAACCGCCCCGGCATGTGCAGGCGCAGGGCGTCGGGGTTGAGCCGGGCCGGATTGAAGGTGTGCCGGTAGTAGGTACGCCACAGTTCGGCGTCGGGGTCGTCGGCATTGTGTGCCCATTGCCGCCAATCGTCCGGGCAACGGCGGTGATAGTCGAAGGCCTGGCCGTCGTAGCGAATGCCGTCCCGAGGCGTTGCGATGAGCCAGCGCTGGCGCCCCAGGCGGTCGGCGAAGTGCGCGCTGGCGCTTTCCAGGATGTCGTGGGCAGGTTCGTGATAGGCCACCAGGTCGAGCTGCAACTGCTCGGCCAGCGCCTCTGGCAGCGGCACGAAGCGCACGAACGCATGCAGGTGGTGCGCCTCGCGGCTGACCTGCTTGATGCGCCGCTGCAATTCGCTGCCCAGTCGGTCACCGGCCAGCATGGCGGTGCGGTCGCCGTGGGCCACGCGCCAGAGCACTTCATACAGCAGGTTCCAGCGTTGCTCGCCGCGGTAGCGGGCCGCCTGCTCCAGTTGCGTCAGCAACGCGGCGGGCACCTTGGCGCGAAACGGGCCGGGGCCATCGGGCAAAGGTGTGGGTAGGGCCAGCAGGTCCTGAATCGGGCCTTGTGCCCAGGTCACGTCGGCGGGGTCGATGCCGTGGCCGAGCAGGGTACGCGCCTGGTCGCGCCAGGTGCCGAACTGGTCATCGCAATCGAGCGCAATCACCCCCACAACCCCATCTGCTGCGGCGCTTGAGGTTCGCGCAGGCGTGCCCTGAGCAAGCCACTGCGCAGCTCGCCATCGGCGGGGCGGTAATCGCTGGTGACGATGAACGGCCGCGCCTTGTCCAGCACGCAGCGCAGCTGGATCAGGTCGTCGTAGCGCACCCGCCGCTCGCGGCGCAGGGCCACCAGCCGTTGCACGCTGCGCAGGCCAATGCCGGGAATGCGCGCCAGCAGCGCCGGTTCGGCGCGGTTCACATCCAGCGGGAACATCTCGCGGTTGGCCAGCGCCCAGGCCAGCTTGGGGTCGATGTCCAGCGCCAGGTTGCCGGCGTCGCCGAGCAGCTCACCGGCCTTGTAGCCGTAGCCGCGTAGCAGGAAGTCGGCCTGGTACAGGCGGTGTTCGCGCAGCAGTGGCGGGGCGGCCAGCGGCACGCTGCCCGGGCTGTCGGGGATCGGGCTGAAGGCTGAGTAGTACACGCGCTTGAGCCCGTAGCCCTGATACAGCGATTCGGCATTGCGCAGCAGGGTGCTGTCGTCGGTAGCGTCGGCGCCGACGATGACCTGGGTGCTTTGCCCGGCCGGGGTGAAGCGCGGTGCTTTCGGCTCACCGGCCACGGCCTGCTGGCCCTGATGAATCACGCCCATGGCCTGGCGGATAGTATGCGCCTGCTTTTCCGGGGCCAGGCGCTTGAGGCTGGCATCGGTGGGCAACTCGATGTTGACGCTGAGGCGGTCGGCCAGGCGCCCGGCTTCTTCGATCAGCAGCGGGTCGGCGTCGGGGATGGTCTTGAGGTGGATGTAGCCACGGAAGTTGTGTTCTTCGCGCAGCAGGCGCGCCACGCGGATCAGCTGTTCCATGGTGTAGTCGGCCGAGCGGATGATGCCGGAGCTGAGGAACAGGCCGCTGATGCAGTTGCGCCGGTAGAAATCCAGGGTCAGGCGCACCACTTCCTCGGGGCTGAAACGGGCCCGCGGCACGTTGCTGGAGCGGCGGTTGACGCAGTACTGGCAGTCATACAGGCAGAAGTTGGTCAGCAGCACCTTGAGCAGCGACACGCAGCGGCCATCGGGGGTGTAGCTGTGGCAAATGCCCATGCCATCGGTCGCGCCCAGGCCATCGCTGCCACGCGAGCTGCGTTTCGGCGCGCCGCTGCTGGCGCATGAGGCATCGTACTTGGCGGCATCGGCGAGAATGCCGAGTTTGGCGATGAGCTGCATGGGGATGTCTCGAAATACTGAATATTCATACAGTATTTCGAGACTTGTGCATTTGCAAGGGCCTGAATCGGCTTCAGGGCTTACTGAAGACGTAGAACAGGTTCGGCTCGCTGACGATATAGAGGTTGCCGGCACTGTCCATGGTCATGCCTTCGGGTTGCGGCGCATCACGGTGCAGCCCACCCAGCCAGGCGCGCAGCGAACGGATGCTGACGAAGCGGCCATCACCATCGAGCTCGGTGATGTTCTTCGACTGGTCGCTGAGTACCAGCAGGTGCCCGGTACGCGGGTCGTAGTAGCCGTCGGACAGGTCGGTGGCGTACACGCTGCGCTTGACCCAGTCGCGGCGGTCGCTGACGGTCATTTGCAGGGGGCCGCCGCTGAGTGCCGTGAGCATGCCGGTCACGGTGAACAGCTGGCGTGGGTCGCGCTCCTTGATGGCGAACAGGCGGTCGTGCTGGCGGTCGTAGGTCACCCCCTCGAAGCCCTTGTTGCGGAAGGTCGGGTTGATGTCGAGGGTGATCCACTGGGCCTCGCTGGCGTGGATCGGCTGCGGGTGGTCGGGGAGGGTGATCACGTCCAGCCGTTGCTTCTGCTCGTCGCTGATGGCCAGGCGGCCATTGCCCAGGTACGCCAGGCCCTCGGTATCTTCGAAGTCCACCAGCGGGTAGCGCGCCAGGATGTCGCCGGTCTTGCTCAGCTCCAGCAGCTCCATGGGCACACCATTGGTGATCGCCAGCAGCCGGTCACGGTCGTAGTCGTAGGTGATGCCGGAGAGGTTGTTCAGGTCTGGCGCCACCACCTTGGCATCAATGGTGACCTTGAAGTCCGGCAGCCAGATGTTCTTGCCGGGCGCGGTGTCGCCGGTCCAGCGGTTGCTCAGGTGTGCGTAGAGCTGCTGTGGCCAGAACGAGCGGGCGGCTTCGATGCCCAACAGGGCCATGGCCACCAGCACGCTGACTGCACCAATCTGGCCCCAGCGGTTCAAGCGTCGCCACAGGTGCCGGCGCGGCACTGGCAGAGTCCGGGTCGTCATTGTGCAGGCCCCTGTGCGGCGGTTTGCAGGTTCCCGGGGGTGTTGGCCCAGGCGAAGTGGTAGACCTGTTCAGGTACGGCTGGCCGGCACTGGCCGTTGTCGGCATCGGCACCGACCACGTACCACTCGGCGCGCGAGGTATCGCCCAGCCGGTGAGCCTTGTCGGCGTTGAAGCAGCGGCCCAGCTCGGTTTCCGGGATCAGGGCGAAGGCCGAGGGATTTTGGCGCAGCCAGTACACCGCCGTTTCGGGCTTGGACTGGTTGGCGAAACCGAAATGGACAATGGGTTGTCGGGCGAACAGCCAGTGCCCTTCACGCCAGTTGACCAGCACCAGCTCGGCGCCACCCGTGGCGCGGGCGGCGTCGGCCATCAAGGTTTCGTGGGGGTTTTGGCCTTCCTTGAGCGGCTCGACGAAGCCGCGGGCGAACCACAGGCAGAACCAGGCC
Source organism: Pseudomonas sp. CC120222-01a (assembly GCF_003097235.1). Lineage (GTDB taxonomy): Bacteria > Pseudomonadota > Gammaproteobacteria > Pseudomonadales > Pseudomonadaceae > Aquipseudomonas. The sequence continues at coordinate 294,647 of NZ_QEQQ01000003.1, forward strand.
ACGGCAATGGCGGTGAACGCCTTGCGCCAGCCGGGGCGGCGCTGCAGCCAGCGCTTGAGCATCCACGGCACCAGCGGGGCGATGGCCAGTACCAGGCCAGGCAGGGCCGGGAAGATGTAGAGCTTGCGCTTGCCGCTGCTGAGGCTGAAGAACAGCAGCACCAGGGCCACCCAGCCGAGCAGCAGCAGGAAGCGCCCATCGCGTTTCTGCAACTGCCGGCGCCAGGCCGGGACCAGCCACGGCAAGGCCAGGATCAGCGGCAGCCAGTACTGCGGGATGACCTTGACGAAGAAGTACCAGAAGGGCTCGCGATGGTCCCAGGCATTGGCATAGCGGTTGGCGGTCTGGCGCAGGAGAATTTCCTTCAGGTAGGCCAGTTCCGCCGCGCCGCCGCCGTGGGCGATCGAGACCAGCAGCGGCAGCAGCCACACCGCGCAGCCTGCCAGCAGCCAGACGAAACCCAGGCTCCAGCGCCCAGCCTGGCCGGGATAGGCCACCACGCCGCGCCAGCCTTTGCGCACCGCCCAGGCATAAGGCAGCAGCATCAGTGCCGGAACAAACCCCACGCCCTTGCTGATGATGCCCAGGCCCATGGCCGCGCAGGCCAGGTAGAACCAGCCCCAGGCAGGCCCGAGCAGCAGGTGGCGGACCATGCCGTAGAGGCCCAGCGCCACCCACAGGCACAGGTAGCTGTCGATCTGCCCGGTACGCAGGATGCTGTAGCTTTGGTAGGTCGCCAGGAACAGCAGCGCGGCAATCACGCCGATGCGTCGGGTCCACAGGCGTCGCCCCAGGTCATGCAGCACCAGGGTGATGGTCGCCGCGGACATCAGCCCCGGCAGGTACAGCGCGACCTTGGGCGAGCCGGTCAGGTAGCTGAACAGGGCCACGGTCCACATGAACAGCGGTGGCTTGTCGCCGTAGATTTCTGCAGCACGGTGGGGGATGAACCAGTTGCCGTTCTGGAGCATCTCCAGGGCAACGCCGAGGAAGCGCTCCTCATCGACGTTCATCGGCTGGCGCCAGCCGATACCGGCACCGACCAGCAGCACAGCGAGTACAACCAGGGCCAGGCGTTCGGCCCCGAGCGTCTTGAACCTAGGCAAGGGCTATTCCTTCTGCTCTTTGTGTCGGGCAATCAATTGCAGGTTGCGCAGGTAGACCACCAGGCCGAACGACTGGCCGATGATGAACACCGGGTCTTCGCGGTAGATGGCGTAGATCAGCAGCAGGGCGCTGCCGAGCATGCTCAGGTACCAGAAGCCCACCGGGATCACGCTGCGCTTCTTGAATTCGCTGTACAGCCACTGCAGGACGAAGCGGCCGGTGAACACGACCTGACCGGCGAAGCCGACGATCAGCCAGAGGGTTTCGCGGGTCATCCTTCGAGCTCCTGGGGTTGGGTGTCGAGGCGCGTGCGGCGGATCAGCCACCAGACCCCGACCAGGTCGAGAATGCCGACCAGGGCACGGTCCAGGTTGCCGTACTTGGACACCCCGGCATGGCGCGGGCGATGGTTCACCGGGTGCACCAGCATGCGGCCCTTGTGGCGCAGGATCAGCGCCGGGATGTAGCGGTGCATGTGGTCGAAATAGGGCAGGCGCAGGAAGGCGTCGCGCTCGATCAGCTTCAGGCCGCAGCCGGTGTCTGGCGTGGCGTCCTTGAGCAGGCGGCTGCGCAGGCCGTTGGCAAAGCGCGAGGCCCAGCGTTTGCTGGCAGTATCGCGGCGGTTGACGCGGTGGCCGGCGACCAGCTGGATGCCGCCGGCGAAGTCTTCGTTGCCGCGCACCAGGGCGAGCATGCCGGGGATGTCGGCCGGGTCGTTCTGCCCGTCGCCGTCGAGGGTGGCCAGCCAGCGGCCACGGGCAGCCTCGGCGGCATGCCAGATCGAGGTGCTCTGGCCCAGCGAGCGGTCGTGACGCAGGATGCGCAACTGAGTGAAGCCCTCCTGCTTGAGCTGCTTCAGCCTGTTGAGTGTCTGGTCGGTGCTGCCGTCGTCGACCACCAGCACTTCGTAGTTTTCATTGGCCAGCGCCGTGCGGATTTCCGCCAGCAACGCCGGCAGGTTGTCGACCTCATTCTTGGCGGGGATCAGTACCGAGAGGTCAAGTGGATCATTCATTGAGGCTACCTGTGTTCTTGTAATGAGTGCGTGGTCAAACCCGGTAGAAGTCCCGGTACCAGCCAACGAAAGCGGCGACGCCGTGCTCCAGTGGGGTGCTCGGCGCAAAATCGATCCAGCGCGTCAGTGAGTCCACATCCGCCCAGGTTTCCAGCACGTCACCCGCCTGCAACGGCAGATACTCGCGCCGGGCCTTGATGCCCAGTGCATCCTCCAGGCACTCGACGAATTCCAGCAGGCGCACCGGCTGGCCGCGGCCGATGTTGAACAGCTGGCAGGGCGGTTGCCCGGCTTCGGGCCGTGGCGGCTTCTGGCGCAGGCGCAGGATGCTTTCGACGATGTCGTCGATGTAGGTGAAGTCGCGCGCCATCTGGCCGTGGTTGTAGATCTCGATCGGCTGGCCTTCGAGCATCGCCCGGGTGAACTTGAACAGCGCCATGTCGGGGCGGCCCCACGGGCCATAGACGGTGAAGAAGCGCAGGCCGGTGATCGGCAGCTGGTACAGGTGCGCGTAGCTGTGGGCCATCAGCTCGTTGGCGCGCTTGCTCGCGGCATACAGCGAAATCGGCTGCTCGACCGGGTCATCGATGCTGAACGGCTGCTTGGTATTGGCGCCGTACACCGAACTGCTGGAGGCATAGATCAGGTGGCGCGGTGGGTGCTGGCGGCAGGCTTCGAGGAGGTTGAGAAAGCCGGTCAGGTTGGACTGCCCATAGACCGCCGGGTTGTCCAGCGAGTAGCGCACACCGGCCTGCGCCGCCAGGTGGATCACTTCGCTGAACGGCTGCCCGGCGAACAGTTGCTGCATGTCGGCGGCGTTGGCGATGTCGACCGTCTGGAAGCGGAAAGTGGGGTAGGCGAGCAACTGTTGCAGGCGCGCCAGTTTGAGCTCGACGCTGTAGTAGGCGTTGAGGTTGTCGATGCCCACCACTTCGATGCCCGCTTCGCACAGGCGGCGGGCCAGGTGGAAACCGATGAATCCGGCCGCGCCGGTGATCAGTACGGGCATGGTGGATTCACCTGGCCACGGCCAATGCCGTAATACGTGAGGCCGGCAGCGGCCATGTGCTCGGGTTCGAACAGGTTGCGGCCGTCGAACACCACGCGGTCGGCCAGCTGCTGAGGGACCTTGTCCAGATTCAGCACGCGGTAGTCCTGCCACTCGGTGACGATCACCAGGGCATCGGCACCTTCCAGCGCATCGTCCTTGCACGGCACCAGTTTCAGGTCGGGGCGAGCGCCGTAGTGCCGCTGGATCTCGTGCATGGCTTGCGGGTCGTGGGCCTGGACGCTGGCGCCGGCGGCCCACAGGGCTTCGAGCAGCACCAGGCTGGAGGCTTCGCGGATGTCATCGGTGTTGGCTTTGAACGACAGCCCCCACAAGGCAAAGACCTTGCCGTGCAGGCCGCCGGGGTAGTGGCGCTGGATCTTGCTGAACAGCCGGCTCTTCTGCCGCTGGTTGACCGCTTCCACCGCGCCCAGCAGCAGCGGGTCGAGGCCTTCGGCCTCGGCGGTCCTGCGCAGCGCCTGCAGGTCCTTGGGGAAGCACGAACCGCCGAAGCCGCAGCCGGGGTAGATGAAGTCGTAGCCGATGCGCGGGTCCGAGCCGATGCCGCGGCGGACCATTTCGATGTCGGCACCCAGGTGCTCGGCCAGGTTGGCCATTTCGTTGATGAAGGAAATTTTGGTCGCCAGCATGCAGTTGGCGGCGTACTTGGTCAGCTCGGCGCTGCGCGCGTCCATGACCATGACTTTTTCGTGATTGCGGCTGAACGGTTGGTACAGTTCGCGCAGCAACTCGACCTCGGCCGGTGCGGCGCCGCCGATGATGATGCGGTCCGGGCGCATGCAGTCTTCCACTGCCGAGCCTTCCTTGAGGAATTCGGGGTTGCTGATCACCTGGTAGCGGTCTGCGTCGGCGACCGCCTGGCTGATCCGCGCCTTGATGCGGTCTACCGTGCCGACCGGCGAGGTGGACTTGTTGACGATGACCTTGGGGCCATCGGCATGTTCGAGGATGCTGTCGATCACGCTGAACACATAGCGCATGTCGGCGCTGCCATCGGCCTGTGGCGGGGTGCCGACGGCGATGAAGTGCAATCTGCCGTACTGCGCCGCTTCAGCGGCGTCGGTGGTGAAACGCAGGCGGCCGCAGGCCAGGTTCTTCTCCAGCAGGGGCGCAAGGCCGGGCTCGAAGATCGGGCAATGCCCCTCGCTGAGCGCCGCCACCCGCTCGGCGTTGATATCCATGCACAACACCGAATGCCCCACCTGGGCCAGGCATACCGCCTGGGTAAGGCCAACATAGCCGGTACCGAAAACCGTAACCTTCATTCAAAGCTCCATGGTGTGAACCTGTACGGGCAGTACCCCCTGCTAATGCAGGTGTCTGGCATTTGGCCGCAGAGATCCTTGGCGAAAAAGCAGAAAAAAAATGTCACATTTTTGTTTAAATTTTGTTACTTAAACCCGGATATGAAGGTGCGTTGCTCGTGCACACGTTTGCTTTGCAAATAAAAGGCAACTGCATCTTCCCGGCGCACAAAAGAGCGCCTGTTGCAGGCCTGGAAGTTGAGGGGGAATTGCACTAAGAGATGTCAGTTGTATGACAGTGGAGGCTGGTAAGTTGCCTCAAGTGGTGGTGGTGCCGAGGGGCTAAACTTATATCGGATATGCATCCATTCATCCCACTGACCACCGCTCCCTCGAACCGGACTTGATCGTCGACGGTGGCCTTCTTGCAGAGGAGGGCAGGTCATGGACGAGGCAAGGCTTCACGAATTCATGGGCAAGCTGGTCGGTGACATGGGCGCTGCGGCGACCCTGGCCAATGTGATCCTCGGCGATGAACTCGGGCTGTACCGGGCCATGGCCGACAGCCAGCCGACCAGCCCCGAGGCGCTGGCGGCAAAGACCGGCTGCCACCCACGGCTGGTGCGCGAATGGCTCAACGCCCAGGCGGCCTCCGGCTACATGGTGCATGACAAGGGCACGTTCGTGCTGCCTGAAGAGCAGGCCATGACCCTGGCCCTGGAAGACTCGCCGGCCTATATGGCGGGTGGTGCGGCGGTGATCGCCGCACTGTTCCACGACAAGGACAAGCTGGTGGCGGCCATGCGCGGCGACGGCGGGCTGGCCTGGGGTGATCACCATCCGTGCATGTTCAGTGGTACCGAACGCTTCTTCCGGCCCGGCTACCGCACCTTCCTGGTCGCGGACTGGCTGCCGGCGCTAGAGGGTGTGGTAGCCAAGCTGCAGGCCGGAGCCAAGGTGGCGGATGTCGGTTGCGGCCACGGCGCTTCGACCTTGGTCCTGGCCCAGGCGTTTCCGGCTTCTACCTTCACAGGCTACGACTATCACGCACCGTCCATCGCCACGGCCAGCGAGCGTGCGCGGGAGGCCGGGCTGGCGGAGCGTGTGAGCTTCCAGCAGGCATCGGCCAAGGACTACCCGGGGCATGACCACGACCTGGTGTGCTTCTTCGATTGCCTGCATGACATGGGCGACCCTGTGGGCGCGGCGAAGCATGCCTACCGGGCGTTGAAGGCAGATGGCACGGTGATGCTGGTGGAGCCCTATGCCGAAGACTCGCTGGAGGGCAACCTGACGCCGGTTGGGCGCTTGTTCTATGCGGCATCGACGTTCATCTGCACGCCTAATTCGCTGTCCCAGGAGGTGGGGCTGGGGCTGGGGGCGCAGGCCGGGGAGGCGCGGTTGCGGGCGGTGTTCGAGGAGGCGGGGTTCAGACAGTTCCGGCGGGCTACGCAGACACCGTTCAATTTGATCCTGGAAGCCCGTAAATAGGGCGTGCCCACGTGTCGGCCCGTTGCACATGCGGCCCTGTCGCCTGGTTCGAGGTGGGGCAACCCACCTCGAAACCAATGAACGGCAGATAAGTCAACGCAGGGGCGAGGGTCAGTTCGTGCGAACAACAAGGAACTCATGCTGGGTACCAGCAGCAACCGACAGATAGGCAGTTTCTGCCAGGTTGGTGGGGGCACCTGCTATGCGCCTGACGTGATTGTCCTGTTGATCGCGCCAATGACACTTCAGCGTATCTTTGTTCCATTCGAGGGGTTGTAGTTTGAAGACGGCCTGTTTGTCCTGATTGGCATAGAAACCGAGGTAGTTGTTCCGGCTGATATCCAGCGTTGCAACGCGCTTGTCGAACAGCGCGATCTTGACGTTGATTCGGTCGGGTGTTTCAGAGTGATAGTGGAACAGCATGGTCGGGGAGTCACTGGCCCCCCCAGCCTGCAGCCAGTCATTGGCAGCAAAGTCGAACAGCCCTGCGGTGGTCAGGGAAAGGGGGATGCGCTTGCTCTGATCAAGCAAATAGAGCTTGCCGAGAAATGAGGAACGTTGAATCCATTGTGCGGGTTGTTCTACAGCCATAAAAGACTCCTTGAAGACATGGGTCGGCTATTCACAAGAATGACGGGGGATTCGGGGATAGGCGTCTGTATGCTTCAACAGCGCTCGATCACGAATTCGCAGGCCTCGCCGACGTGGAGCCTCAGCACTTTTACCTGGCGTGGCCCAGGCCCCGTGAACGCGTAACGGAAAAGCCTGATCCTCTGGTTATTGCTGTACAGGATGCACCGCAGCGAATGGGCCTCTGCCGAAAGCACTTCAAGTTCAAAGGTGGTCGCTGGTGCTCCGCGGAGTATGATGTGGCCACGTTCGTCAAGCGTGCAACGAGCGGGGCCTGCCGCATCCAGTAACTGATAGCTGAGGCGATTCGACGCCTTGTTGCTGAACTTGAAGACAAGCTTGACTGCGTCCTGAGTGCCAGGCTTGAGCAAGGGAATGGGAGTAGGAGGTGGAGTTGGGCCTCTTAACGAACTCTCGTTTTCACCCGCAATATAAGGTTCGTTGCCAACGTTGATAGCGATTTTTTCGTTTTGTACCTGGAGGTACAACTTTCCAATAAATGTCTGTTCTGCCCAATATGGGGAAATGCTTTCATTGTTCATAGCGCTTCCTGTGGCGAGGATCAGAGACAGGTTGTCTCCGAGCGAAGGCCACCCTAGCGATCGCAAGCGGGTGTAAACAATGTGGTGGTATTTCCTGGTGCCAGGAAATGGCCGGCATTCAGCTTGGGCCTGAAATGCAGAAGGGGCGCCTGATTGGCGCCCCTTCTGGTTTACAGCTTAGGCTTCAGCGTCCCAGGGACGATCGCCATTTTCATCTTTCACGCGGGTCGGCAGGCCCATCACGTCCAGCGCCTTGAGGAACGGCTCGGCTGGCAGCTCCTCGACGTTGACCATGCGCTTGGCATCCCACTCGCCACGGGCGACCAGCAGGGCCGCAGCCACTGGCGGTACACCGGCGGTGTAGGAAATGCCCTGGCTGTCGGTCTCGGCGTAGGCTTCTTCGTGGTCGGCCACGTTGTAGATGAACACCTCACGCGGCTGGCCGTTCTTGGTGCCCTTGACCAGGTCACCGATGCAGGTCTTGCCGGTGTAGCCCGGGGCCAGCGAGGCCGGGTCAGGCAGCACGGCCTTGACCACTTTCAGCGGGACCACTTCCAGGCCTTCGGCGGTTTTCACCGGTTGCTCGGAAAGCAGGCCAAGGTTCTTCAGCACGGTGAACACATTGATGTAGTGTTCGCCGAAGCTCATCCAGAAACGCACGTTCGGCACATTGAGGTTCTTCGAGATCGAATGAACTTCGTCGTGGCCGGTCAGGTACAGGTTCTGTGAACCTACCACCGGCAGGTCGTCGGTGCGCTTGACTTCGAACATGGTGTTGCTGGTCCACTGGCTGTTCTGCCAGCTCCAGACTTGCCCGGTAAACTCGCGGAAGTTGATTTCCGGGTCGAAGTTGGTGGCAAAGTACTTGCCGTGCGAACCGGCATTGACGTCGAGAATGTCGATCGAATCAATGCTGTCGAAGTATTGCTGCTGCGCAAGTTTTGCGTAGCTGTTCACCACACCCGGGTCGAAGCCGACGCCGAGAATGGCGGTAATGTTCTTTTGTTGGCACTCTTCGAGGTGTTTCCACTCGTAGTTGCCGTACCACGGCGGGGTCTCGCAGATCTTGCCCGGCTCTTCGTGGATGGCGGTGTCCAGGTAGGCGACACCGGTATCGATGCAGGCACGCAGCACCGACATGTTGAGGAAGGCGGAACCGACGTTGATCACGATCTGCGATTCGGTTTCGCGGATCAGTGCCTTGGTCGCCTCGACATCGAGGGCGTTGAGCGAAAAGGCCTGGATGTCGGCGGGTACCTTGAGGCTACCCTTGGCCTTGACGCTGTCGATGATGGCCTGGCATTTGGAGATGTTCCGTGACGCGATAGCGATACGACCCAGTTCGTCGTTATGCTGCGCGCACTTGTGGGCCACCACCTTGGCGACACCTCCTGCACCAATGATAAGAACGTTCTTCTTCAATTTACCTTTTGCTCCTTACTTGGAAAGCCGGTCTTACGACAGGCTGGAAACGTAGTCTTCGAAACCGAAATCGCGGACCACCTCGACGCTGCCGTCGAGTTGCTTGACCACGATCGAAGGCATCTTCAGACCGTTGAACCAGTTTTTCTTGACCATGGTGTAACCGGCGGTGTCGATGAACGACAGGCGGTCGCCAATGGCCAGCGGACGATCGAATTGGTACTCGCCGAAGATGTCACCGGCCAGGCACGACTTGCCGCAGACCATGTAGGTGTGCTCGCCGTCGTTGGGGGCCATCTTGGCGTTGAGGCGGTAGATCAGCAGGTCGAGCAGGTGTGCTTCGATCGAGCTGTCGACCACGGCCAGGTTTTTGCCGTTGAACAGGGTGTCGAGCACGGTCACTTCCAGCGAGGCGCTATTGGTGATGGCGGCTTCGCCCGGCTCCAGGTAGACCTGCACGCCGTATTTTTCCGAGAAGGCTTTCAGGCGTGCGCAGAAGGCGTCCAGCGCATAGCCTTCGCCGGTGAAGTGGATGCCGCCACCGAGGCTGACCCACTCGACCTTGTGCAGCAGGTGGCCGAAGCGCTCTTCGATGTGCGACAGCATCTTGTCGAACAGGCCGAAGTCACCGTTCTCGCAGTTGTTGTGGAACATGAAGCCGGAGATCTGTTCGATCACCTGTTCGATCTTTGCCGGGTCCCACTCGCCGAGGCGGCTGAACGGGCGGGCCGGGTCGGCCAGCAGGTAGTCGGAGCTGCTCACCTGCGGGTTGACGCGCAGGCCGCGGACCTTGCCTTCGGACTGTTCGGCGAAGCGCTGCAGCTGGCCGATCGAGTTGAAGATGATCTTGTCGCAGTTCTCGAGCATTTCCTCGATTTCGTCATCGGCCCAGGCCACGCTGTAGGCGTGGGTTTCGCCAGCGAATTTCTGGCGGCCGAGCTTGAGCTCGAACAGCGAGGACGAGGTGGTGCCATCCATGTACTGCTGCATCAGGTCGAACACCGACCAGGTGGCGAAGCACTTGAGGGCGAGCAGCGCCTTGGCACCGGAGTTTTCACGCACGTAGGCGATCTTCTCCATGTTGCTCAGGAGCTTGGTTTTGTCGATGAGGTAGTACGGCGTCTTGATCATTTAAAGGCCCCCGGCCAGGCCGGCCAAAAAAAAGACCCGCATTGTGCCTTCACTTGCCGCAGATCGAAAGGGCGGATGGTGTATTTCGTCTGCGTGGCGGTGGTTGCAGGTGAATTGTTTCGGCAGTGGCGGGTTCAGTAGTACAGGAGGAAATGAACATCCTGATGACAGCGACGTTCATTTTCCTGCTCGGGCGGTATCAATCGACCTGCTTGAGCCAAGCCTGAATCTGCTCGAGCGTGGCAGTAGCCCCACCACAAACCACCACCAGTACATGCTGGTAACTGGCCAATGCAGCAGGCTCATAGGCCACTGCCAACGCCGCCCCACACGCCGGTTCTACCAGTACCCGATGATCGAGCAGGAACCGCTCGCAGGCCTCCAGCGCTGCCCGGTCACTGACCAGGTGGCTGTGTACGGGATGCTGCCGGGTACAGGCCAGTGCCTGTTCCGCCACGCGCTTGGCGCCCAGCGAGCTGGCCACCGAGGCGATACGTGGGAGTTCCACCGTGTGCCCGGCCTCAATGGCCGCATGCAGCGAAGCGGCCCCGGTGGTTTCCACCGCCAGCACCGGCACATCGCCCCAGCCATGGCGCTGCAGGCCTTCGACCACACCGCTGAGCAGGCCGCCGCCGCCCACCGACAGCACCACTGCATCCGGTTTGAACCCGCTCGCCACTACTTCATCGACCAGGCTGGCGTGCCCGGCCCACAGCAGTGGATCGTCGAACGGGTGGATGAAGGCATCACCTTCGCCGACCAGGGTCAGTGCCAGTTCGTTGGCCTCTTGCCACGAGCTGCCATGCACCACCACCTTGGCGTCTTCCAGGCGCAGCAGCTCCTTGGCCCGTTCAGTGGTGGTTTCAGGTACTACCACGGTCACCGGCACCCCCAGCTTGCGCCCGGCATAAGCCACCGCCAGCCCGGCATTGCCGCCCGACGAGGAGACGAAATGGCGCGCACCACGGGCGTGGTGCACCTCGCAGGCATGGCCGACCCCGCGCAGCTTGAACGAGCCGCAGGGCTGCAGGGCGTCGAGCTTGAGCCAGACCGAGCGGCCTGCGGCCAGCGACAGCGGGCGGGATTCGATCAACGGTGTCTCGATGTGCAGGGTCATGGGTTGGCTCCTCGCAGTTGTTCCAGATAGTTGTAAATGGTGTAGCGGGTCACACCCAGTGCCGCGGCCGCTTTCTCCACCCCGCCCTTGACCATGAACAGGCCACGTTCCTGCATGACACGCACGGCCTCGACCTTGGCCTGTTTGTTCATTCGGCCCTGGCCGCTGCGCTGCAGCGAGTCTTCGATGATCTCACTCATCAGGATGGCCATGTCGGCGGGCTCGCTGGCCTCGGCGGGGGATGCGCCGAGTGGCTGCAGCTGCTGGAGGAAGTGCATGGCGGCGTCGAGGCCGGTGACGTCGGTGTTGACGCAGAGGCTGGCGAACGGGTGGCCGTTGCTGTCGCGGAAGATCGCCGTGGCGCTGCGCAGGGTGCGGCCCTTGAGGGTGGTGGGGTAGTCGGGCAATACCAGGGGGGCAGCGCCTTGCTGATCGGCGCTGGCCTGCATCAGGGCCTTGAAGCCCTGGTCCTGCTCCGGGGCGGCGAGTATCGGGCTGCCGACCACGCGGCCGGAGAGGTGGCCGTTGACGATCGCCACCACGGAGTGTTCCGGGTGGTCGAGGTCGTGCAGGAGGATTTCCATGTTGCGCGCGGCAACGCTGCCCAGGGCCTGGAGGGCGGCCTTGAGGACGGTGAGGGTAAGTTGGCGTTCTTCAGGAGGGGACATGGGGTAATCGCACAATTCAACGTTATGTGTAATTTTACACATAACGTTGAATTGTGCGATTGGCTTTTTCAGGCCCATTCGCGGGCTTGCCCGCGAATGGGCCGCAAAGCGGCCCCTTTATGCCTCAACTCAAGGCTGGCGTGCGCGGCGGAATCATCCGCCGCGAGCCGGTCGCCTCGAAGGCTGCCGCGAAGCTCAGCAGCGCATTGTCGCTATAGGCCTTGCCGGCAAAGGTCAGCCCCACCGGCATGCCGATATCGGCCATCACGCCCATCGGCACGGTCACGGTCGGCACGCCCAGGTGACGGATGGCCAGGTTGCCGTTGGCCACCCAGATACCGTTGCTCCAGGCGATGTCGGCCGAAGCCGGGTTGACGTCGGCATCGGCCGGGCCCACATCGGCCACGGTCGGGAACAGCACGGCGTCCAGGCCCTGCGCGTCCATCCAGTCTTCGAGGTCCATCTTGCGGGTCTTTTCCAGCCCGCGCAGGCCGTCGGGCAGGGTCTCGATCTGGTCCCAGGTCTTCAGGCCGCGCTTGGCCATGTTGACGTATTCGTCCATACCGGCGGCCAGGTCGTCCTCGCGGTTGGGCAGGGTGCCCGGGTCGTGCGGGAAGATCTGCGGGCCGTCGACATCGGCCAGGCGGTTGAGTTTGGGGTCATCGTTGGCACGCAAGAAGTCATCGAAAGCCCAGCCCGACAGCTCCCACAGTTCGTCGTGGAGGAATTCCTTGCTGACGATGCCACGGTTGTAGACGGTCGGCGCGCCCGGGCGGTCGCCCTCGCAGTTGGACACCAGCGGGAAGTCGACTTCCAGCACTTCGGCGCCGGCCGCTTCCAGGGCCTGGCGGGCCTGCTTCCACAATTCGATGACACTGTCGCGGGTGTTGATGCGCTGGCCGGTCGGGCCACCGATGCCTGGCTTCTCGGAGGTGCCGGCCTCGGCGTCGGCATTGATGTACATGCGCGGTACGCCAAAACGCTTGCCCTTGAGCGAGCTGGCGTCGACAGCCAGGTCCAGGTAGGAAGCAGGGCGCACGGAGGAGGCGGCCGGGATTGGCACCCACGGCTGCAGGCGCCACAGGTCGCCGCGCTTGTCGGCATCGTCGGCAACTACCACGTCGAGGATTTCCAGCAGGTCGCTCATGGTCCGGGCATACGGCACCACCACGTCCATGGTCGGGGTCAGCGGCCAGTTGCCACGTACCGAGATCACGCCACGCGACGGGGTGTAGGCGCACAGGCCGTTGTTCGAGGCAGGGCCGCGGCCGCTCGACCAGGTTTCCTCGGCCAGGCCGAAGGCGCTGAAGCTCGCGGCGGTGGCGGTACCGGCACCGTTCGACGAGCCGGAGGCGAACGGCGCGGTCAGGTACTGGGCGTTGTACGGGCTTTCGGCGCGGCCGTAGACGCCACGCTGCATGCCGCCATTGGCCATCGGTGGCATGTTGGTCTTGCCCAGGCACACGGCGCCGGCGGCGCGCAGGCGCTCGATGGTGAAGGCGTCGCGTTGGGCGACCAGGTCCTTGAACGCCGGGCTGCCGGAGGCGGCGGTCAGGCCCTTGACCAGGTAGCTGTCCTTGGCGGTGTAGGGGATGCCGTCCAGCGGGCTCAAGGTTTGGCCCTTGGCGCGGCGGGCGTCGGAGGCCTCGGCTTCCTTGAGCGCTTCAGGGTTGCGTACGACCACGGCGTTCAGTGCGGTGGCGGTGTCGGCGCCATCGTAGGCGTCGATGCGTGCCAGGTAGGCCTTGACCAACTCGACTGCCGTCGTGCGGCCGGTTTCGAGCGCGTCGCGCAGCTCGGCAATGGAAACCTCGGTTACCTCGATCATGCTTTCACCAAAATTTGTGCAGGTTGGGGCTAGTGCGAGGAGTGTACAAGAAGGGATCAGGGCTGGGAGGTTTGCGCGGGAGAAATGGTTTTTTGCAACGGGGCATTGTCGGGGCCGCATAGCGGCCCCGTCAGACTCAATCCAGGTCGGCCGCCGAGTGCCGCTCGGGGACCTGGCTGGCTTCATCGCCCCAGGTGCGGTTGACCCGGGTGCCACGCTGTACGGCCGGGCGCTGGGCAATTTCCTCGGCCCAGCGCTGCACTTGCGGGTACTCATCCACCGCCAGGAATTCGGCTGCACCGTACAGGTTGCCGCGCACCAGCTGGCCATACCAAGGCCACACGGCGATATCGGCGATGCTGTATTCGTCGCCACCGAGGTAGCGGCTGACCGCCAGGCGGCGCTCCAGCACGTCGAGTTGGCGCTTGGCCTCCATGGTGAAGCGGTTGATGGCGTACTCGAACTTCTCTGGCGCGTACACATAGAAGTGGCCGAAGCCACCGCCCAGGTAAGGCGCGGCCCCCATCTGCCAGAACAGCCAGTTCAGGCTTTCAGTGCGTGCGGCGGGTGCCTTGGGCAGGAAGGCGCCGAATTTTTCCGCCAGGTGCAGCAGGATCGAACCGGACTCGAACACCCGCACTGGCGGCTCGACGCTGCGGTCGAGCAGGGCGGGGATCTTCGAGTTGGGGTTGACTTCGACGAAACCGCTGGAGAACTGGTCGCCGTCACCGATGCGGATCAGCCAGGCGTCGTACTCGGCGCCGCTGTGGCCCAGGGCGAGCAGTTCTTCGAGCAGGATGGTGACCTTGACGCCATTGGGGGTAGCCAGGGAGTACAGCTGCAGCGGGTGCTTGCCGACCGGCAGCTCCTTGTCATGGGTCGGCCCGGCGATCGGCCGGTTGATGCTGGCGAACTGGCCGCCGGACGCGGCATCGTTGCGCCAGACCTTGGGCGGGACGTAAGTGGGCTTGCTCATGCAGAGGTTCTCCTTGGAAAGCGCGAAAGCGACCACGTAAAGACGTGGACCTGCATCTATGCCACGGGTTCGGAGAAAAGCGCAAATGCATTGGGCGCGAGCGTCAGTTGCAAGGTGCGTTGGTCACGTGGCTCACCAAGGCCACAGTTGCGCCGCGATCAGGCGGTCATAGGAAAGGCTGCAGCGGGTGCCGGACGGGGTGCGGTAGTGGACGCGCCGGTCGGCAGCGTCGACATGGGAGGGGGTGCCCTGGACCAGGCACAGGTTGCCATGGTCGAACGGCTGTTGCAGGCCGGTCTGGGGGGCCAGCAAGGTCACCTGGGCACCCCTGTGGCCCTGCAGGTTCAGTTGGCGAATGGCGCTCAGGGCGCTCCAAGGGCCGGCGATGCCGGTGCCAATGATCAGGATATTGTTCAACGTTGTGCTCCTGGAAAGTCCGAAAGACACAGTAGACCGTAATTGCAGACAACGATGTTACGGGGCCAGCTGGCAGATCTTTTCAAAATGTTGGCGGGGTGATCACCCAGATCACCACCGCGTCCACCTCGCCGGGGTTGCCATAGCGGTGCGGCTCCTGGCTGGAGAAGCTGAAGCTGTCGCCTTCGCCCAGCAGGAAGTGGCGTTCGCCCACCCACACCTCGAAGCTGCCCGAGAGCACATAGCCCGCTTCGTCACCTTCATGGCTGTAGCTTTGCTGGCTGTAGGTGCCTGGCGGAAAGCGCGAGTGCAGCATCTCCAGCTGGCGGTTGGGTTGCGGGGTGAGCAGCTGGTCGACGATGCCGTCCTCGTAATGCACGCTCAGCCGGCTGTTGCGCCGCACCACGTAACCCTGGTCTTCGGGTGCGGTGGTGGCTTCGCTGGCGAAGAACCACTGGATGGTCACGCCGAGGCTGCGG
The DNA here is from genome assembly GCF_003097235.1 of Pseudomonas sp. CC120222-01a. GTDB lineage: Bacteria > Pseudomonadota > Gammaproteobacteria > Pseudomonadales > Pseudomonadaceae > Aquipseudomonas. The sequence goes on from NZ_QEQQ01000003.1 coordinate 309,783, forward strand.
GCAATGTTGAACAGCGCCGGGATCGACGGGTAAGACAGGTTGCGCTCCAGCTGGCTGATGTAGCCAGCGGTCAGCTCGCTGTGCGCCGCCAGTTCCGCCAGGGTCATGCCGCGGCGCTTGCGCAGGCCGCGGATGCGGCCACCGAGGAACTGCGGCGCGCTGCCGCCGTCTTCGGCGGCGGGCGGGAACTGGGGTTGCTGGCTCATGCGCTTCGGTCCATCGGGAAAGCCGCAGTATGGACAGGCTCAGAGCGCCCAGGCAACTGTCAGGCCCTCATGGATCGCCTCCTCGACCGTGCGTGGGGCCAGGCAGTCGCCGATGCGCCGCACCTCCACCAGGCCGGCCAGTTCTGCTGCCAGGGTGTCCTCAGGTTGGTGGCCGAGGCACAGCACCAGGGTGTCGATGCCTTCGAAGATCATCGGCTCGCCGCTGGCGGTGTGTTGCAGGTAGACCGTGTTGTCGTCGCAGCCGTACAGGCGGGCATAGGGTGTGATCGGGATGCCCAGGCGGTGCAGTTCGCCGGCCAGCTGGTCGCGTACATACAGCGGCAGGGTTTCGCCGCAGTGGGTGCCATTCACCGCCAGTTGCACCTGGTGGCCGTCGCGTACCAGGCGCTCGGCGATGCCGGGGCCGATCCAGTCGCAGCGCCAATCGATCACCAGCACCGAGCGGCCGAGCGTGACTTCATTGCGCAGGACTTGCCAGGCATCCACCACCTGCAGCTCGCCGCTGCGTTCGAACGACGGCCAGTAGGGCGTGGCGCCGGTGGCGGCTATCACCAGGTCGGGGCGTTCGCGTTCGACCAATGCGCGATCGACACGCGTATTACGTACTACACGTACACCGACCAGCTCCATTTCCCGCTGCAGGTTGGTGCTGGCGCCGCCGAATTCTGCGCGCCGGGGCAGCAACTGGGCGAGCTGTACCTGGCCGCCCAGTTGTGTACTGGCTTCGTACAGCGTGACGTCATGCCCACGGGCGGCGGCAACGGCTGCGGCCTTCATGCCGGCGGGGCCGCCACCCGCCACGAGGATGCGCTTGCGGGCGGTCGCGGGAGCAGGGGTTTCGTACTGCAACTCGCGTCCGGTTTCCGGGTGCTGGATACAGGAGATCGGCAGCCCCCGGTGAAAGTGGCCGATGCAGGCCTGGTTGCAGGCAATGCAGGCGCGCACGTCCTCGACCTGGCCGCGCTCGGTCTTGGCCGGCATCTGCGGGTCGCAGATCAGGGCGCGGGTCATGCCACACACGTCGGCCTGGCCACGGGCCAGGATCAGTTCGGCTTCCTGCGGCTGGTTGATGCGCCCGGTGACGAACAGCGGGATGTCCAGGTGCTGCTTGAAGGTGCCGGCCTCGCGCGCCAGGTAGGCCGGGGCGATGGCCATGGGCGGCACAATGTGCACGGCGCCACCCAGCGACGCCGAAGTACCGGCGACGATGTGCAGGTAGTCGACCTGGTCTTGCAGGGCCTGCGCGGCGGCGAGCGATTCGTCCTCGCTGAGGCCCTCGCTGTCGCGTTCGTCGGCGCTGATGCGCAGGCCGACGATGAATTGCTCGTCGGTGGCCGCCCGGACCGCTGCCAGCACTTCACGCAGGAAGCGCAGGCGCTGTTCCAGGTCGCCGTTATAACCGTCGTTGCGCTGGTTGACTCGCGGGTTGAGAAACTGCGCCGGCAGGTAGCCATGGCTGGCCACCACCTCGACACCGTCCAGGCCGGCCTGGTGCAGGCGCCGGGCGGCGCTGGCATAGCCCTGGACGATTTCGTCGATCATCGCCTGGTCCAGCGCCCGCGGCATCACCCGGAAGCGCTCGTTGGGCACCGACGAGGCCGAATAGGCCACTGCCAGCAGGCCATCCGCCGACTCCATGATCTCCCGCCCCGGGTGAAACAGTTGCGACAGCACCACCGTGCCGTGGGCATGGCAGGCCTCGGCCAGGCGCCGGTAGCCGTCGATGCAGGCGTCGTCGGTGGCCATCAGCACGTGCGAGGTGTAGCGGGCACTGTCATGCACCCCGGCCACCTGCAGCACGATCAGGCCTACGCCGCCGGCGGCACGGGCGCGCTGGTAGGCGATGAGCTTGTCGTTGACCAGGTTGTCGGTGGGCAGGCAAGTGTCGTGGCCGGTCGACATGATTCGGTTTTTCAGGCGTTTGCCGCGGATCTGCAGGGGTTCGAACAGGTGGGCGAAGGCGGTCGTCATGCGGGCGGCTCCGGTGCGGTGTCGTTCTTGTTTTTCTCATGAAAGTGTAGCGCCAGTAAAAAATCAACTTGTTTTTTTACTGGCACCCGACTAGCTTTTTCCCAGCCACGGCAGTGGCGCGTGACCTCACTACAACAAGAAACGGGCCTTCGAGCTAAAACGCTGGACGGTACCGACAGGAGGCAACTCGATGCAGGCATTTCCTCGCAGTACCGGCCTTTGCGCTGCGCTTTTGGCCTTGGGCCTGGGCAGTGCGCAAGCGGCGCCGCAGATGGTCGTGGTCGGCTATGGCGGCGCTGGTCAGAAAGCCCAGGATGTGGCGATCTTCCAGCCTTTCAGCGCCCAGGACGGCAGCAAGTTGATCCAGAGCGAATACAACGGCGAGATGGCGCGCATCCAGGTGATGGCCGATACCGGCAATGTCGACTGGGACGTGGTGCAGATCGAGGGGCCGGACCTCATGCGCGGCTGCGACGAGGGCATCTACGAGCACCTCGACTGGCAGCGCCTGGGGCATGCCGCCGAACTGATCCCCGCGGCGGCCCAGGACTGTGGCTCGGCGGCGCTGGTGTGGAGCGTGGCAATCGCCTACGACCGCGACAAGCTGGCCCAGGCACCGACCTCGTGGGCCGATTTCTGGAACGTGCAGAAGTACCCGGGCAAACGCGGCCTGCGCAAGCGCGCGGTGTACAACCTGGAGTTCGCCTTGCTGGCCGACGGGGTCAAGGTCGATGACGTGTACAAGGTGCTGTCGACCCCGGCGGGTGTCGAGCGTGCCTTCGCCAAGCTCACCGAGCTCAAACCGTACATCCAGTGGTGGGATGCCGGCGCGCAACCGGCGCAGTGGCTGACGGCGGGTGATGTGGTGATGACCTCGACCTACAGCGGCCGCATCGCCGTGGCCGCCCAGCAAGGCAGCCCGCTGGCGGTGGTCTGGCCTGGCAGCCTGTATGGCATGGACTACTGGGCGATCATCAAGGGCTCGAAGCACGTCGACCAGGCCAAGCGCCTGATCAGCTATGCCAACCAGCCGGATACCCAGGTGCGTTACGTCGAGCAGATCCCCTACGGGCCGACCAATACCCAGGCGGCGGCCAAGCTTGACCCGTCGCTGGCCAGTTGGGTGCCGACCTCGCCGGAGAACCTGCAGGGCGCCTTGGCGATGAATGTGGAGTTCTGGGTCGATCACGGCGAGGAGCTGGAGCAACGCTTCAATGCCTGGGCCAGCAAATGATGTAGTTTATCGGGGCTGCTTTGCAGCCCCAAATTCCAACAGGAAGAATAACAATGACCGCCACGGAACAGACCCTGCGCCAGCAACTGGCCGCCTGCTATCGCCTGATTGCCCATTTCCGCATGTCGGACCTGATTTTCACCCATATCTCCCTGCGCTTGCCGGGCCCCGAACACCATTTCCTGATCAACCCCTACGGCCTGCTGTTCGACGAAATCACCGCCTCTAGCCTGGTGAAGATCGACCTGCAAGGCCGGCCGGTGGAGCCTACCGAATACCCGGTCAACCCGGCCGGCTTCGTCATCCACAGTGCCATCCATGCCGCCCGTGAGGACGCCCAGTGCGTGCTGCACACCCATACCCGCGCCGGTTGCGCGGTGGCGGCACTGGAGTGCGGCTTGCTGCCGGTCAACCAGATGTCGATGGAGTTCCACGGCAAGGTCGCCTACCACGCCTACGAAGGTATCGCGCTCGACCTGGACGAGCAGCAACGGCTGGTGGCGGACCTGGGTGACAAGCCGGTGATGATCCTGCGCAACCATGGCTTGCTGACTACCGGGCGCTCGGTGGCCGAGGCGTTCTTGCGCATGTATTACCTGGAGAAGGCGTGCGACATTCAGCTGGCGGCGCAGAGTGCCGGGCAACTGGTGCTGCCGCCGGAGGCGGTGTGTGCGCATACCGAGCGGCAGTTCAATGAGCCGATGCGCGGGTTGAAGCAGGGCGAGCTGAATGATCCGGATGCGCTGCAGATGGCGTGGGCGGCTTTGCTGCGGATGCTGGAGCGGATTGCCCCGGATTATCGCGACTGACTCTCTGGCCTCTTCGCGGGTTTAACCGCGAAGAGGCTGGTGCAGAAGAACTCAGTACACGGCCATCAGCGCGCCTGCGGCACGATCATGCTGGCGGGGGCTTCGGCGGCACGTCGGCGCGCAACGCAGTAGTACAGCACGCTCGGCACTACCAGCCCGATCAGCCATGACACATCCACGCCGCCCAGGTGCGCGACCATGGGGCCGGTGTACAGCTTGGTGTCGATGAACGGCATCTGCACCAGCACGCCAAGGGTGTAGACACTGATGCCAGGCCAGTTCCAGCGGCCATAGCGGCCCTCCGGGTCGGCCAGGGCCGGGATGTCGTAGCGCTCCTTGGTGATGAAGTAGTAGTCCACCAGGTTGACCGCGCTCCAGGGCACGAAGAAGGTCAGCAGGAACAGGATGAACGACTTGAACGCAGTGAGGAACGAGTGCTGGCCGAGCAGGGCCACCAAGGTGGCAGCGCCGACGATGGCCAATACGAACACCAGGCGTTGTACACGGCTGATTGCCAAGTGGCCGCGGAAGCCGCTGATGATGGTGGCGATGCACATGAAGCTGCCGTAGGAGTTCAGCGTCGAGATGGTCACCTTGCCAAAGGCGATGCTGAAGTACAGCAGCGCAGCCGTGGTACCAGCGCCGCCGAGGCCGACGATGTAGGCCACTTCACGCCCGCTGAACTGCCCGCCGGCGATTGCCGCAGCGAACACGCCGAGAATCATCGACGCCTGCGCGCCGACGACCGAACCCAGGCCAGCGGCGAGGAAGGTCTTCACTGGCGACGTGCTGCTCGGCAGGTAGCGCGAGTAGTCTGCCACGTAGGGGCCGAAGGCGATCTGCCAGGAGGCCGCCAGCGACACCGAGAGCAGGAAGGTGGCCCAGCTGAAGTGGCGGTTTTCCAGCAGCTGGCCGATGTCGGCGAGCATCAGGATGCGGCTGAACAGGTAGACGAAGGCGATGATGCCCAGCACGCTGGCGATCCGGCCGATCCAGTGGATTACCCGGTAGCCGGCCAGGGTGGCGAGCACGATCACCGAGGCGAAGATGAGGATGCCGGTGCTGTCGCTGACGCTCAGCAACTGGCCAATGGCCTGCCCGGACAGCACCGTGCCGGTGGCAGTGAAGCCCAGGTACATCAGGCACACCAGTACCATCGGAATGGCTGCGCCATACACGCCGAACTGCACGCGGCTGGAGATCATCTGCGGCAGGCCCAGGCGCGGGCCCTGGGCCGCATGCAAGGCCATGACAGCGCCGCCGATCAACTGGCCGAGCAGCAGGCCGATCAGCGACCAGAACACGTCGCCACCGAGCACCACGGCCAGGGCGCCGGTGACGATGGCGGTAATCTGCAGGTTGGCGCCGAGCCAGAGGGTGAACTGGCTGTACAGCTTGCCGTGGCGCTCGGCTTCGGGAATGTAGTCGATAGAGCGCCGTTCGAGCACGGATTTGCGGGACATTGAGGGCTCCACTTGATTGTTTTTGTGTCAGGGAGAGGGCCATCGCCGGCACGCTGCGCGGATGGCGTCTGCCTGATATCATCATGTCTATACAAGTAAGGTCAAGTGAAGCTTGCAGGCCATAACAGCCAATCTGTTGCGCAAGGGTTGGCCACAACTGTGCTGGTCCCTGTCCGGAAAATGGCCTTATGCTGTTACGAAATATGTCTAGAACGCCTGAAGAAGGAAGCTGCAATGCCGCTCAAGGACCTGCTGATTGCCCTGGTGGTAATCGTCGCCTGGGGAGTCAATTTCGTGGTCATCAAGGTCGGCCTCGATGGCTTGCCGCCGATGCTGCTGGGGGCATTGCGCTTTCTGCTGGTGGCGTTCCCTGCCGTGCTGCTGGTCAAGCGGCCGAAGCTGCCGTGGCGCTGGCTGATCGCCTATGGCGCGACCATCTCCCTGGGCCAGTTCGCCTTCCTGTTCCAGGCCATGTACAGCGGCATGCCTCCGGGCCTGGCGTCGTTGGTGCTGCAATCGCAAGCGTTCTTTACCCTCGGTTTTGCCGCGCTGTTCCTGGGTGAGCGGCTGCGCCTGGCCAGTGTTTTGGGACTGGTGGTGGCTGCCAGCGGCCTGGCGCTGATCGGCAGTGAAGACAGCGGCCATGTGCCGCTGGTGGCGTTGCTGCTGACCTTGTGTGGCGGGGCCATGTGGGGCATGGGCAACATCATCACCCGCCGTTTTGGCTCGGTGGACCTGGTAGCGCTGGTGATCTGGGGTGGGTTGATTCCGCCGCTGCCGTTCCTGGCCTTGTCGTGGTGGCTGGAAGGGCCGGAGCGCATCGGCCATGCGCTGGCCAATATCAGCTGGAGTTCGGTGCTGGCGCTGGCGTACCTGGCATTCGTTGCCACCATGATCGGCTACAGCCTGTGGAGCAAATTGCTGTCGCGCCACCCAGCGGGCAAGGTGGCGCCGTTCTCGCTGCTGGTGCCGGTGATCGGCCTGAGTTCGTCCGCCTGGTTGCTGGGTGAACGGTTGACGGCGGTGCAGGGCTGGGGCGCGCTGCTGGTGATGCTCGGCCTGTTGGTCAATGTGTTCGGGCCGAAGCTGGGGCAGCGCCTGCGGGCGGCCAGTGCGCAATGAGTTGAAGGGCCTATCGCCACAGGATTATCACCAGCTTCCTGGTGTGCGCTGTACGTGTGGGAGCCGCGCTTGCCAGCGATGGGCTGCAAAGCAGCCCCGGCTTTTCTTCAGAAGGTACTGACGAACACCACCTGGCTGTAGAGATTGCGGTTGTCATTGCCCAGCTGCGTCCCACCTTGTTCCGCACTGCGATCCGGCTGGTACAGGCCCACCAGCGGCACGATCATCAGGTGCTCGTTGATCGTCCATTCCGCATACAGATCCACTTCATGCCCGTCGGCATTGCCCAGGCTGCGGTCGATGGTGTCGAAGTTGAAGCCCAGGATCCCGACCTTCAGCGACGGGGTCGGGCTCACCGTCAGCCCCACTTTCTGGATACGCGCATTGCTGTTGAACGGCCCGGCATAGTTGCCCGCCACTTCACCCTGGAACCAGGTGCCCAGGCCGCGGCCCAGCCCGTAGAACAAGGTGTCATAGCCTTCGGAGAAGCGGCTGTAGCGGTAGCTGATGTTCGGTTGCCACGGCACGTCGGCGAAGGTCCAGCCGGCTTCCAGGTACCAGGCATCCTCGGTGGCGGTGTGCGGTTTGTCCTGCTTGGCGTACTCGCCGGACAGGAACAGGTTCTCTACCCCGGCATTGCCCTGACCGCGCAGGCTGTAGGTCTTCATGCCGTCGCGTTCCAGCTGTTGCGCCGAGGCAAACTCCTTGTCGACGTGGGTGGTGTCGATGTAGGTCAGGCCGACCGTGCCGGCATCGGCCACATGCTCTAGGGTGGCAACGTGCATCTCGGTCTTGGCCTGGGCGCGGTTGTCCGATTGCAGCCACATCAGGTCGCTGCGCCAGCCCTGCTTGCCGCCCAGGCGCAGCACGGCGGTCTTGTCGAAGCTCTTGCGCGCCGCCAGGTAGTAGGCGCCGCCGCGGTTGAACTGGCCATCGGCCAGGCCGTGGCCCACGTTGAGCGAGTCGCCCTGGATCAGGAAGCCATCACCGACCGCGACCATCTGCTTGCCGAACGACAGGTCGATGCCGTCCTCGCCCAGCGCCGGCACCAGGTTGCCGGACTTCCAGCCCAGGTAGGCATCCTCGATCTTGGTGGTGCGTTCGCTGCCGTCGCTGAAGCCGGCGGCGTCGCCATCGCCCCAGGTGCCGGAGCTGAGCAGGGCGAAGGCGCCGTACAGCGAGCCGCTGCCACCCAGGCGCTGGTCGCCGCTCAAGCCGTACTTGATGTAGCCCTCGCGCCACGAGGTGGAGCCGGGCTGGTCGCGGGCGATGGCGTAGCTTTCTTCGCTGTGGAACACACCGAACACGGCCTCCACGTTGGCATTGAGGTGGCGCTCGTCATCGCCGTAGAGCTCCAGCGCGGACGCCTCAAGCGAGACCCCGGCGAGGACTGCGGCCAGGGTGAGACGGAACGGGCGGTGGTGCATGGTCTGGCTTCCTTTGTTATGGGTTTGGCAGAAGTTCCGAAGACATGCCAAGGATCATGCAGGAAGCCTCGCTGCCAGCTTTTGTGCTGGCTGCCAGTTGCCTTTGGCGCCGTGCCAAGCTGATGGTCGGGCTGAAACGCCGAAGGCCCCGTTGCGGGGCCTTCGTGGGTTTGCTCAGCGTGTCAGTTGGCGTGGCGCTTGCGGTACTCGCCGGGGGTCATGCCAAAGCGGCCCTTGAACGCGGTGCTGAAATAGCTCGAGTCGGAAAAGCCCCAGGCATAGCCCAGCGACGAGACTTTCTGGTCCATGGCCGGGTTGCGCAGGCTTTCGGCGCAGAAGTCCAGGCGGCGGTTGCGGATGTACTGGGCGATGACCAGTTCGTGCTTGGCAAAGATGCGGTACAGGCTGCGCATCGAGATGCCCACTTCGCGGGCGATGAATTCGGGGCTGAGGCCTTCGCAGGTGATGTTCTGGTCGATCAGCGCCAGGGCCTTGCGGAACATGCGCTCGTGGCTGCCGGGGATGGCGTCCTGGGCAATGGCGGGGCGCAACACGGTGATCAGGGCATCGAGCACCGCCTGGCTTTCGTGGTTGGCCATGTGCTGGGTGCGGCCGGCTTCGAGCATCATCAGCCGGGCGATGCTGGCCAGGGGCGTGGTGGCCTCGATCCGCCTGGCGCAGGCCACGCCGATGCCACGGGTGCCGCTCTGCACCTGGCTGCGCGGCAGGATCAGCGACAGCTGGCGCGAGCGCTGGTGAAAGTGCATGTCCAGCGGGGTGCTGGCATCGATCAGGGTCAGGTCGCCGGCCTGCAGTTCGATGCAGGTGTCCTGGTGTTCGATGCGCGAGGTACCGGCCATCTGCAGCACGGCGTAGTAGTGGTCGGCACTGCTCGCGCGGATTTCCCGCTGGCCACGGAACAGGTTGACCTGGGTCATGTCGACGATGCTCATGGAGATCTGGCCGACCTGGCACTTTTCCAGCTGGCCGATGAAGCCGGGGTCGAGCTTGCGGCCGTTGAAATGGCCGCAAGCTTCATTGACCTGGCTGAGCCAGGCCTGGAAGTGGTCGTCGGAAACGCGGCTTGCAGGGGTCATGGATGCCTCACGCAGTAGAACTTGACGCGGATCGCTCGGGCGAACTCTTGGTCTTTGGGCTTGCATTACAAATCACTTGAATATTCAAGCAAAAAGCAGGCCCGAAGACCTCCGCGATCAACCTGTACTGGAGGTAAGGCATTGATATAAAAGAGGTAATTAACGCGTTTTGGCAGGTTGCAGCGCACCCGTCATGCGGCAAGCGCCGGGATGGCGCTTCGAAATGTAGCAATGTGAGACAGCAGTGTTTCCACCTGCGCCTCAGGTGTGCGGCACGGCCTTGGCCGCCGGCGTGCCGGCATATTGAGGCTTCAGATGGCCCTGCTCATCGAGCAGATAGGCATCCATGACTTCGCGCACCACCGGCCCAGCAACGCGGCCGCCGGCTTCGCCGTTCTCGATCATCACCGCCACCACCATGCTCGGGTGGTCGGCCGGGGCGAAACCGACGAACAGGGCGTTGTCGCGGTGCCGCTCAAGGGTCTTGTTGCGGTTGTAGCGCTCACCTTGCTTGATCGCCACCACCTGCGCCGTGCCGCTCTTGCCGGCGATGCGGTACTGGGCGCCCGCCGCAGCGGCGCGGGCGATGCCGCGGGGGTCGTGCATGACCATCTGCATGCCGACGTTGACCTGGTCCCAGGCGTGCTTGTCGCGCAGCACGATATCGGGCATCGGGTTGGGGTCGACCGGGGTTTCGCCACCCACGGTCATGGCCAGGTGCGGGCGATGCCACACGCCCTTGCTGGCCAGCAGGCTGGTGGCCTGGGCCAGCTGCAGCGGGGTGACCTGCATGTAGCCCTGGCCGATGCCGAGGATCAGCGTCTCGCCCGGGAACCAGGCCTGGCGGCGGGTGGCGCGCTTCCACGCCTGCGAAGGCATCAGCCCGGGCGCTTCCTCGAACATGTCCAGCGAGACCTTCTGGCCCAGGCCGAACTCGGCCATGTAGTCGTGCAGGCGGTCGATGCCGAGCTTGTGCGCCAGGTCGTAGAAGTAGGTGTCGTTGGAACGCATGATGGCGGTGTACATGTCCACCCAGCCATCGCCGCTGTGGTTCCAGTTGCGATACTTGTGATCGTAGTTGGGCAGTTCGTAGTAGCCCGGGTCGAACACCCGGCTGCCCGGGGTGATCACGCCACTGTCGAGGCCGGCAATGGCCACTTCCGGCTTGACCGTCGAGCCGGGCGCATACAGGCCGCGCAGCACGCGGTTGAACAGGGGCCGGTCGATCGAGTCGCGCAGGGCGGCGTATTGCTTGAAGCTGATGCCCTTGACGAACAGGTTGGGGTCGAAGCTCGGGTTGCTGACCATCGCCAGCACGTCGCCGTTGGCCGGGTCGAGCACCACCACCGAGCCACGGCGGTCGCCCAGGGCCTTTTCGGCGGCCACCTGCAGGTGCGAGTCGATGCTGAGGATGATGTCCTTGCCGGGGATCGGGTCCTTGTGGTTGAGCACGCGCATCACCCGGCCCTGGGCGTTGGTTTCCACTTCTTCGTAGCCAACGTGGCCATGCAGCTGGGCTTCGTAGAAGTGCTCGATGCCGGTCTTGCCGATCGACTGGGTGCCTCGGTACTCGGTGCTGTCGAGGGTCTTGGCTTCTTTTTCGTTGATGCGCCCGACGTAGCCGACCGAATGGGCGAAGTGTTCGGCCAGCGGGTATTCGCGGATGAACTGCGGTTCGACGTCCAGGCCGGGCAGGCGGAACTGGTTGACCGCGATCAGGGCGATCTGCTCTTCGGTCAGGCCGACCATCAGGGTCACTGGCTCGAACGGTTTGCGGCCACGGCGCAGGTCCTTGTCGAACTGCTTGCGGTCGTCTTCGCCGAGGCTGAGGATCTCGGCCAGGCTGTCGAGCACCTTGGCCGAGTCACCGGCGCGCTCGCGGGTCATGGTCAGGTCGAAGCTGGGCTTGTTGTCGGCCAGCACCACGCCGTTGCGGTCGTAGATCAGCCCGCGCTCGGGGGCGATAGGCAGGATGTGCACGCGGTTGTTTTCCGAAACCGCGCTCTGCTGGTCGTGCTGCAGCACCTGCAGCACATAGAGCCGGCCCACGAGGACGGCGCACAGGCTGAACACCAGGGCGGCGCAGGCCAGGAGCCGGCGGTTGACCAGGTGCTTTTCCTTTTCGTGGTCCTTGAGGGGGATCGGTTGCGGCATGGGGGCTCTGTACAGTAGCGGATTCGGCAGGCGAGGGCTTCGCCCTCGTTCGCGGGCACGCCCGCTCCCACAGGTACTGCGCTGATCTTGGGCTTGCGCGGTACCTGTGGGAGCGGGCGTGCCCGCGAATGGGCCGCCCAGCGGCCCCGGGGCCGGCGATGCTACGCAACCCGGCCCCGCGCCTCAAGGCAGGCGCGATCCGACCCCAGTCCCGGATCGCGCATCCACCCCACCATCAGGGCGTTAACGGCCAACATGAAGATTTGTTCATGTGGTTTCAGGTTTGCCGATCAGTGAGCGTGCTCGGCCTGTTTCCTGGCCGCTGCCGGAGCATGCCCGTGGGCCTCATCCACTTCGATGATCGGCACTTCCTTGCCGTCACAGTCGAACAGCTTGCCATCGCGGAAGAAGTCGCCTTCGTTGAGCCAGGCCACGTCGTGGTAGCGCAGGGTCCGCTCGCTGGCGGCGACGAACACCGACTGCTGGTCGGAGTTACCGGCGCGCAGGTGGTTGAACAGCAGGTTGAGCAGGATCGCCATGATCGCCGACGAGCTGATGCCGGAGTGGAAGATGGTCTCGAACCAGCTCGGGAAGTGGTGGTAGAAGCCCGGTGCGGCAATCGGGATCATGCCGAAGCCGATCGAGGTGGCGACGATGATCAGGTTCATGTTGTTGCGGTAGTCCACCTGGGCCAAGGTGCGGATGCCACTGGCCGCGACGGTGCCGAACAGCACCACCCCGGCACCGCCGAGCACGGCGGTCGGCACGGCGGCCACCAGCCGGCCCATCACCGGCAACAGGCCGAGGGTGACCAGGATCAGGCCGGCGCTGGCGACCACATAGCGGCTCTTGACCCCGGTCACTGCCACCAGGCCGACGTTCTGCGCGAAGGCGCTCTGGGTGAACGAGCCGAACAGGGGCGCCAGGGCGCTGGAGATCATGTCGGCGCGCAGGCCGTTGCCCAGGCGCCGGGCATTGACGTCGGTGCCGATGATCTCGCCCACGGCGAGGATGTCCGCCGAGGTTTCGACCATGGTCACCATGATGACGATCAGCATTGACAGGATCGCCGCCAGCTGGAACTCGGGGGTGAAGTGCAGCACCTCGGGCAGTGCCACCGACGGGCCGTCCAGCGCCCGGGAGAAATCCGCCATGCCGAATGCCATGGCCACCAGGGTACCGATGACCATCGCCAGCAGGATCGACAGGCGCGACAAACTGGCGCTGCCCAGCTTGCTCAGCAACAGCACGCAGGCCAGGGTGAATGCGGCCAGGCTGATATTGGCCGTGCTGCCGAAGTCGGCCGCCTGGCTGTTGCCGCCCATGGCCCAGCGTGCCGCTACCGGCATCAGGGTCAGGCCGATGGTGGTGATGACGATGCCGGTCACCAGTGGCGGGAAGAACTGGATGATGCGCGAGAACAGCGGGGTGATCAGCAGGCCGATCAACGACGACACGATCACCGCGCCGAACACCACCTGCAGGCCGTTGGTGCCGTCATTGCCGATGATCGCAACCATGGTCGCCACGCTGGCGAACGACACCCCCTGGACCAGCGGCAGGCGGCAGCCGAAGAACGGGATGCCGAGGGTCTGCAGCAAGGTCGCCAGGCCCCCGGCGAACAAGGAGGCTGCGATCAGCATGCCGACATCGGCCGGCGACAGGCCGGCGGCCTGGCCGATGATCAGCGGCACGGCGATCATGCCGCCGTACATGGTCAGCACGTGTTGCAGGCCGTAGGCGAAGTTGGCGCCAATACCGAGGTTCTCGTCTTCCGGACGAGGTGTAGCGGTAGATGTCATGGTGAGTAGCTCGCTTTTGTTTTTGTTACGCGTCTAACTGCACGGATTCAGTCGCATTCGGGTGGAGCGGGTAAAACGCAGCCGCGGCAAGGCGCGCTGCGCTCTTGCGAGCGCAGCGGCCAGGCCTGTTCGGGTTATTCGCCGCTGACGAGCTGGTAGGCCAGCTGGTTGTGGCGTGCCAGCACGCGGGGCAGGTCGATGGTGGTGATGCGACCATCCTGCACCACCACGCGGCCATTGATCACGCTGGTATCGACGTGGGTCGGGGTGCAGAACACCAGGGCCGCCAGTGGATCATGCAGGGCGCCGGCGTAGGCCACGTGGCCCAGGTCGAAGGCGACGAAGTCGGCGATCATGCCCGGCGCCAGGGCACCGATGTCGTTGCGGTTGAGCACCTTGGCACCGCCCAGGGTGGCGATTTCCAGGGCTTCGCGGGCGGTCATCGCGTCCGGGCCAAAGCCCACACGCTGCAGCAGCAGTGCCTGGCGCACTTCGCCGATCATGCTGGCGCCGTCGTTGGAGGCCGAACCATCGACGCCCAGGCCCACCGGTACGCCGTGGTCGCGCATCTTGCGGATCGGCGCGATGCCCGAGGCCAGGCGCATGTTCGAGCAAGGGCAGTGGGCAACGCCAGTGCCGGTGCGGGCGAACAGCTCGATGCCGTGCTGGTCGAGCTGCACGCAGTGGGCATGCCACACGTCGTGGCCGACCCAGCCGAGGTCTTCGGCGTACTCGGCCGGGGTCATGCCGAACTTCTCGCGGCTGTAGGCGATGTCGTTGACGTTCTCGGCCAGGTGGGTGTGCAGCGATACGCCGTAGTTACGCGCCAGCACCGCAGCTTCGCGCATCAGGTCGCGGCTGACCGAGAACGGCGAGCAGGGCGCCACCACCACGCGCAGCATCGAACCATGGCTGGCGTCGTGGTAGTCCTCGATCAGGCGCTGCGATTCCTTGAGGATGTCGCTTTCCTTCTCCACCACCGAATCCGGCGGCAGGCCACCCTGGCTGCGGCCCACGCTCATGCTGCCGCGGGCGGCATGGAAGCGCATGCCGATCTCGCCGGCAGCGTGGATGCTGTCGTCGAGCTTGCAGCCGTTGGGATAGATGTACAGGTGGTCGCTGGAGGTGGTGCAGCCCGACAGGATCAGCTCGGCCATGGCCGTCTGGGTCGAGACCGAGATCATTTCCGGGGTCAGCCGCGCCCAGATCGGGTACAGGTTGGTCAGCCAGTTGAACAGCTCACCGTCCTGGGCCGCCGGCACCACGCGGGTGAGGCTCTGATACATGTGGTGGTGGGTGTTGACCAGACCCGGGATGACCACCTTGCCGGCCATGTCCAGGATCACGTCGGCGTGCTGCGGCAGCGTATCGCTGGGGCCGACCTGCTTGATCACATTGTCTTCGATGTATAGGCCGCCGCCTTTGATCTCGCGGCGTTCGCCGTCCATGGTGACCAACAGTGCGGCGTTCTTGACCAGGAGGGTCTTGGAGGTGTGTTGCTGAGAAGCTTGCATGGCATGTGCCTGGCACAATACGCAGCGACGATTGCCGATGTCGTAGGCGCACAGACATGCATGTAAGCAAAGTTTGAAATTTTTGTATACAAGAAAATACCGGGGCCCGCAGGCCCCGGTTTCTTTCAGCCCGCTTGCACAGGCGCCTTGCTGGTGCCCTTGCGCAGGCCCATGACACCCCAGGCCAGGCCCAGCACGGCCGCTATCACCGAGCCGGACAACACGCCGAGCTTGGCTGCGCCCAGCGAGGCCGGGTCGCTGTACGCCAGGTTGGCAATGAAGATCGACATGGTGAAGCCGATGCCGGCCAGCAGGCCGATCAGGGTGATGCCGCGCCAGTTGACCTGGGCCGGCAGGCTGCACCAGCCCAGGCGCACCATCAGCCAGCTGACGCTGATGATGCCCAGCGGCTTGCCGACCACCAGGGCCACGGCCACGGCCGTCATCACCCAGTGTGGCCCCGAGGCGGACAGGTCGATGCCCGACAGGCCCACACCGGCGTTGGCCAGGGCGAACAGCGGCATGATCGCGTAGGCCACCCACGGGTGCAGGGCGCCGCCCACACGGGTTACCGGTGGTACCAGTTCACGCTGGGCCAGACGCAGGCGCTTGAGCGGGGCGCTCAGGTCGCCAGTGTCCTGCTCGGGTGCCTTGGCGCGGCCGAGCAGGTCGTTGGTGAAACGCGAGACCGCATCCAGCGGGCGCTCGCCCAACGGCATGGCGGCAACCGGGGTCATCAGGCCGAGGATCACGCCGGCCAGGGTCGGGTGAGCGCCGGTCATCAGCATGCCGATCCAGGTGATGGCGCCGGGGATGACATAGGCCCAGGCCGAGCCGACGCCGATCTTCTGCAGCCCGACCACCAGCAGCAGGCCGATGGCGGCCACGCCGAAGCCGCTGTAGTCGAGGCCACCGGAATAGAAGATAGCGATGATCAGTACGGCGATGATGTCATCGATGATCGCCAGTGCCAGCAGGAACACGCGGATGTTGGACGGGATCGACTTGCCCAGCAGGGCCAGCACACCAACCGCGAAGGCAATGTCGGTAGCGGTCGGCACGGCCCAGCCTTGCTGCTCGGCCGGCGCATGGCCGAACGCCAGGTAGATCAGCGCAGGGACGGCGACGCCGCCCACCGCAGCGGCCATGGGCAGCGTGGCCTGGCGCAGGCTGGACAGGGCACCTTCGTGGATTTCGCGACGGATCTCCATGCCCACCACCAGGAAGAAGATGGTCATCAGGCCATCGTTGATCCAGAAGTGCAGAGATTGCGAGAAGCTCAGCGAACCGATGCCGAAGCTGATCGGCGTGTGCCAGAGGGCGTCATAACTGGCGGCGGCCGGGGAGTTGGCCCAGATCAGGGCGGCAACGGCGGTGATCAGCAGGACGATGCCGCTGACCGCTTCGATGTGCAGGAAACGCTCGAAATTGGCGAAGGCGCGTTGGGCCAGCAGTTGGGCACGCGTCAATTTGGTTTTTTGCATAGGCGCAAGAAATCCCGCTGGCGGCCCGACCGGCGTTGTTCGATTAACCTGCTTCACTGCACATTGCAGCTAGCACCCGGGGGGAAGTCTACCGGGTGGAAGCGTGGAGGCCAAGCGATACCGCCAGGGTTGGCGGGTTTCATGGTTGCTCGGCTTGAATGGGGGCGGTGCGGGATTCCAGGTCCATTTCGGCGGGCCAATTGACCTCGGGGCCGAGGCGGTTGAACGGGTTACGAAAAACTATTTTTCCTTCAGTGTTCGGACTCGGGTTTTCGTCCTTGTTATTGGAAGGGTGGAGGAAGTCGGGAATCGCTTCGGGACCTTGTTGCATGAACAGCCTGACGATGGCCCAGTATTGCTCGCCTTCCTCTATGTCGTCGTAAAAAAACACTCGGTCGATTATTTCGTTGGTGCCCGGTTTGCAAATCGAGATCTTGACTTCTTCCTTGAGCCCACCGTTACCCATGGGAGCATAAATGCGGTAAGCCTCGAGGGTGAGGTCATCCCAGTCGTAAGCCACGGGTATCACGCCCCAGTTTTTTTTGCCGAATGGTTTCAGAAAGTTGAATCTGTACTGGTAAAAATAGACCTTGCGTCGATGCCTGTTGAAACGGATGGGTTCATCTTGAGGGAGGCCAAATTCCATTCGAATATATGGGGTGATAAAGCACGCTATAATGAGGTAAATGAGCATGAAAAAAGAAAGCTGTTTCAATCCGGTTAAGTTTGGTTCCGGAGGGAAATAGTAGAGTGACTGTATTGTTCCGGTTAGCGCGACAGCTGATATCAATATGCTTCCAATAATCCAGTAGCCTCTGGCTTTCAAGGTCGTTCGAGATAGTTCGATATAGTTCTCGTTCATGTCGCTTACAGGTTTAAGTAGGTTTTTGACTTCTAAGTCTAGGGCTGCTTTGATTTGAGGGGAGGGTAGATCGTATTTCCAACCGATACCTCGGCTAGGAGTTTCCATTAATTGTTCTCCTGTGTCGTGAATTCGGCATAAGCCTCAGGGATGCTCCGGTCCGGCCAGTAAGTGATGGTAAGCGAGGCAGACATTATATTATGCCTTCCTGTATCGTGGGTTAATTCAATTTGCCCGATGAGAGTCTTTGCTAAATGGTTGCTTTTCTGTTGTGCATGTGGTCGATCAATTTCGTTGATTGTTAAAGTCTCGGGTTTATAGTCAATTTTATTGATGTCTTTTGAGGGCTTTAGTGATGCCCGCTTGGAGGTGGTTGTCACGAGTGCTGGAGGGAAATGTTCTTGCGAAGCGATGACTTCGCCACCAGTATAATGGGAAGGGCCGCCGTCGCCATGTCTATGAATCAGGAGTGCCCAATGATAACCAGTGGATGAATTGCTAAAGTTGGGGAGCGTTACCCGGAACTTTAGAAATGTCTGCAGGTCGACGGGTACCCCAACTTTGGTGTTGTTTAGCTGGTTTGCAATGATGGTGTCAAATTTTAGGGCTCCTGTTATGCCTAGCGTCACCGCATTGAGTGCCGCAAGCGCGATGTCTGCATGATTGGGAGAGTCCCAATGAATGCGAGGTGTCTCATCGGCCTTCCCGAAGTAACAACGTCTTGCCCAAACCTCCAGTTGTGATGACTCGTTTTTTTCAGCTAATTTATTTAATATGTATGCGGCGAAACTTGATACTATGGCAATTCCTATGGCTTTTAGTGCTAATGGGCTGAGCACTCCGAAGATGCCTGCGATAGTTGAGCTAGCACTGGCCACTGACGCGAAGATGTAGTAGTTGCCAGCTGTCTTGTCCCCTGAACTATATGATCGGCTGGTAGCAGTTATCGCTTTTGCCGTTTCAAAAATTCCTGCTGCAGCGTTAATGATGCCGCCAATTCTGACAATGCTACGGCCAAGAGACATATGGTTGCTTGTGCTCGCCTTGCGCGGCATCAGAAGCCCAACCATCTCTATACCGCCACCGATAATTCCCAGCTTGGCCCCGTACAGCGCCAGCATGGCTTCACCGGCCTTAGGCCCCATCGCCTCCTCTGCATTCTTCAGGTTCTTGCCAAGGCTATCGTTCAATAAATACAGCCCGCCTAGGGACAGCAGCAACTCCCAGCCTTTTCCCGTTCCCCGCAGCCCCGTAAAACTGTCCCGCACCAACTGTGAAGCCTGCCCAGCACTGATTTTCATGCCATTCAGTGTCTTCCGCGCATCCAACTCCAGCGTTCCCGCCGCAACCGTAATGTCCACCATCGCCATCTTTGCGGCATCATTCAGCTGATTGACATTGAGCTTTACCTCCCTGGCCAATCGTTCATGCAGCTCATGCGCCGTACCTTCGACCCAGACGCTGACCTGGATCACGGTGTGCGCCACTTTCGGGTCGAGCACGGCCAGGCTCAGCAGGCCGGTCTGGATGATCGGTTTGACCTTGCGCGCTTCGTTCGGCACGCCGGATTTCAGTTCGTCGAGAGACGGCATCATCTCCGCGCGCGCTTTGGCCAGTTTGTCGCTGGCGCTGTTCTGCATTTCACGCAGGTGCGCGCTCTGCAGGGCGTAGTACTCGCCTAGCTTCATCTGCACCTGTAATTCGATGAGATGCACGCCGTTGTAGACCCGCTGACTGGCACTGTTCAGGTGCCGCACGGCCTGCTGGATGCCGGGATTGAGCAGCGTTTGCAGGCGCTGGCTGGCGGCGTTGACCGATCCCTGCAGTTCGGTGATGGCTTGCTTCACCGAGTCACGCAGCTTGAAGCCGATGTCATCACTGGCGATGAGCTTGCTCAATGCGTTGTAGAGCTTTTCGCTGTCGTTCCAGTTAGTCGGCTCGGTCGCCGAGAAACTTGGCAGCAGCGCTGCCATCAGGGGGCCGTCGCGCAGCATCAAAGCGCGGTACGGTGGGCTGTTCGGGTCCTGCAGCCACTTCAGCCACAGCGCTTCGCTGGTGCCAGGGGCTGGCGGGGACGGTTCGGCGCTGGCGGCGGGCGCTTCGGTGATGCCACCGGTGAGGCAGGCAGCGATGGTCTTGCTGTAACCGATGCCTGATTCGCGGTCCCGGCCGTCGTAGTCGTGCCTTTCGATGAGGGCGAAGGCAGCGCTCTCGTAGAGCTTCGCGTAGGTGCTGGTATGGCGGTCGATGTAGGCCTGGAAGCGGGCTTCCTCTTGCTCATACTCCGCCTGGAACGCCGCACGCCGAGGTTCGTCATAGCGCTCCTCGAGCTTTTCGTCGCTCTCTTGCTGGCGCATCTCGACCACGCGCTGACGCTCCACTTCGGGATCGGTGAACACGGGCGGCCCGTCACCGGTCTGTGCCTCGAACGTGAACACTTTCTGTGCCGCCCATTCGCGCTGGGTGGCGCGGATGATCTGCAGGATTTGCGACGTCTGCAGCTGGTAGGCGCGCAGCGGGTCTTCGCGCCAGGCCTGGCGCTTGACCACCCAGTTCAGGCGCTGGTGGTTGTACTCCTGGATCAGGCCGACGGTGTCGTCGAGTACCACCGCCAGCACGCCGTTTTCCAATTGATGGCGGGCCATGGCGTTGACCACATAACCGCGCAGGGCTGTCTTACGCAGGAACCGACTATGGAAGCCATGGGCGCTGTCGAACGGGCCGTTCAGTTGCTGGGCGTATTCGAACACCTGACGGTCAACCTGGAGGTTGTCAGGAGTCATGGCCAGGCCCAGCAGTTCGGGGTGTTTGCGCGCTTGGATCAGGTCCAGGCCCTCGAAGCGATGCGCAGGCGCCTGGCCAGTTTTGTAGGCCTGCAGCACGCTGCCCGGCCAGGGATCGCTGGAGAAGGCCAGCCAGGCCGAACCGTAGGTGTCGGTGTCGATGTTGAGGAAGGACGAGGGGATGTCGTGATCCTCATGTACACAGTGCTCGGGAAGGGACGGTGGCGGTCCTGGATTAGGTTCGTAGGGGTTGAAGCGGCGCAGGTGGCCTTGCGCGGTGACTTCGTAGGCATGCCAGATGCGCTGGTCGAGCAGCACATAGAGGTATCCGCTGCGCAAGGTGCGCAATCCCATCCGGGTTTGCGTAGCGGGGTCGCTGGCGGGGTGGGTATCGGGGACCACGGCTCGGCGCAGGGGGAGGATGGGCAGGCCCTGACGTTGGCAGGCTTTGCAGGGGGTGAGAAGAAAGTCGACTTCAGCGACTGCATTGGCAATGTCTTGAGTGATGCTCATGGAAATTCCTCGTCTAACAGCTTGCGGCGCTCGAGCCGCAATTCTGATTAGTATCTGGAGTTGGCTTTTGGAACTAATCTGAAGCCAAAACACTAGCGAGGAATCAATTCGTTGTGAAACTTTAGGTTTCCTAAAATATTGTAGGAAAAGTTACTGCCGTAGAGACTTTTCATTATCTTGAAATAACAGGCATCGAAGTTCCTTAGTGGTGGAGATGATACGAGACGGTTTTTTATGTGGTGAACTCAGAAATGCCACCTTGATTCGCGATTGCTGGGGCCGCTGCGCAGCCCTTTCGCGACACAAGGCCGCTCCTACTACGGGCGATGATTGAGTTTGTCGATGGCGCCGTGCCACTATCTGGTATGCCTAGCTGCCAGCGTGCTGCCTCCGCCCGGCATGTTTGTCTCGACTGATTACACTATTGAAGTCGCCACATAAGGAATGCTGCGGATGGTCTGCGTATTGCTAGGTCATGCTGCCGGGTCGGCAAGTCGCCTGTGGGCGAGCAGGGTGTGCCTCGGGCGTTCAGGGAGCAGCCAGCCGTGAGCAATGCCGGACGCGGGGTCCCCCTGCAACTGCTGGTGGCGATGGCCATCATGCTCGGCATGTTGCTGCTCGGCGCCGGCCTGGCCTGGCAGGGCTACCGCGGTATCAGTCAGGCGCTGGTGGCCGCCGCGGGCGATGCCGCGCAACAAGTCGGCAAGACCATCGACGAACGGGCCCGGCGCCTGGTCGATCCCGCACAGAGCAGCATCCGCCTGCTGGCCTTCAACCCGGCCGCCAGCAACCTGCCGCAGCGCCTGGAGCGCTTGCCGCAGCTGGTCGAAAGCTTGAATGCCAACAAGATGCTCAGCGCCGCCTACATCGGTTACCCCAACGGCGAGTTCCTGCTGGTGCGCCGCTTGCGCGACCCGCAGTTGCTGGAGCGCTTTGCTGCCCCAGCGGGCACGCGCTTTCTGGTGCAGAGCGTCAGCCTCGGCGAGGGTGGGGCGATGTCGGGGGAGTGGCGCTTCTATGACCAGGCCCTGAGCCTGCTCAAGACCCAGGCTATGCCGGACTATCACTACGATCCACGCACGCGGCCCTGGTTCGCCGATGCCTCCGTGCAGGCCGGCACCGTCCTGACCCATCCCTACGTGTTTTTCACCACCCGCGATATCGGCATGACCATGGCCCAGCGCAGCGTCGATGGCGCGGCGGTGCTCGGCATGGATGTCTCGGTCAACGACCTGGCCAGTGAAACCCGTGACCTGCGCATGACCCCAGGCACCGAAATCGCCGTGGTCGACGACCAGGGCAATGTGGTGGCGTACCCAGACCTTCAGCGGGCCATCGTGCACGAAGGTGATTCGGTGCGTTTGTCGCGTGTTGCCGAACTGGGTATCCCCAGCTTGCAGCAGCTCTACAGCCATCTGCCCCAAGGTCCTCGACCAGTGCCCTATGAGGTGGACGGCGCCACCTGGTACGGCATGCGCGTGCAACTGACCAACCTCGCCGGGCAGGACCTGCAAGTGCTGATCGCGGTACCGGCGCAGGAGCTGCTGGCAAGCGCACGCCAGGTGTTGTTCAGGCAGATGCTGTGGACGGCCATGCTGATGGCCGTGCTGCTTCTGCTCGGCGGGTTGCTCGGCCAGCGCATCGGCCGCCCGCTGCATCAATTGGCCGAGCAGGTACGTGGACTGGCCGACTTCGATTTCAGTCGCGAAGTGGGGGTGGCCTCGCGGGTGTCCGAGGTGAAAGAGCTGAGCCGGGTGCTGAGCCGCATGTCCGGCACCATCCGCAGTTTCCAGGCGATGACCCTGATACTCAGCCGCGAGACTCAGCTGGAGCGCATGCTGGATGGTGTGCTGACGCATCTGGTGGAGGCTGCCGGAGTCAGCGCAGGCGCGGTATACCTGTTCGAGGAAGACCGTGCCCGCCTGCGCCTGGCGGCTGCGTGCCGAGGCGATGGCTACCCCGAGGCGCTGGCGGTCGGCGAGGGCGATCATCGCGACCTGGCTGCGGCCGTTACCCAGGGCCTGGCATTGGGCGGGCACAGTCTTGCGGTGGAGCTCAAGGACCGTAGTCATGACCTGCTCGGCATTCTCGTCCTGGCATTGAAGGGCGAGCCTGCTGAAGTCGGCGAGCCGTTCCGCCGCTTCGTCGAAGAATTGTCCGGAGCCGCTGCCGTGGCCATCGAGACGCGCCAGCTGGTCGAAGCCCAGAAGCGACTGCTGGAGTCGATGATCAAGCTGCTGGCCGATGCCATCGATGCCAAGAGCCCTTATACCGGGGGCCATTGCGAGCGCGTGCCGCAGCTGGCGCAGATGCTGCTGGACAAGGCCGTACAGGCCGACAGCGGCCCGTATGCCGATTTCAGCATGACCGAGGCCGAGCGCTACGAATTCCACATTGCCGCCTGGCTGCATGATTGTGGCAAGGTCACCAGCCCTGAGTACGTGGTGGACAAGGCGACCAAGCTGGAGACCCTGTACAACCGTATCCATGAAATCCGCATGCGTTTCGAAGTGCTCTGGCGCGATGGCGAACTGGCCTATTGGCAGGGCCTGGCAGCGGGGCAGGACAAATCGGTGCTGCAACACTGGCTGGAGCAGTACCGTGGCGAGCTGCAGGATGAGTTCGCCTTCGTCGCCAAGGCCAATATCGGCGGCGAGTTCATGCAGGATGAGGATGTCGAGCGCCTGCAGCGCATCGGCCAGCGCCGCTGGCTGCGCTATTTCGACAACCGCCTGGGCATTTCCCGCGATGAGGAGCAGCGCCACGCCGGTGCCGCACCAATGCCCTTGCCGGTGGCAGAGCCGCTGCTGGCCGACCGCCCGGACCACCAGGTGCCCTGGGGGCCGCGCAAGCCGCCGGTGGCCAAGGACGACCCGCGCAACGTCTGGGGCTTCGACATGCGCCTGCCGGCCAATGCCAGCAACCACGGCGAGCTGTACAACCTGGCCATCCGCCGTGGCACGTTGAACGATGAAGAACGCTTCAAGATCAACGAACACATCGTGCAGACCATCATCATGCTCACCTCGCTGCCGTTCCCGCGCCAACTGCGGCGGGTGCCGGACATTGCCGGCAACCACCACGAGCGGATGGACGGCGGCGGCTACCCACGGCGATTGGGCAGGGACGACCTGAGCATCGCCGAGCGGGTGATGGCCATTGCCGATATCTTCGAGGCGCTGACTGCCGCCGACCGTCCGTACAAGGCGCCGAAGAGCTTGTCCGAGTCGGTGAAGATTTTGGTGTTCATGGCCCGCGACCAGCACGTCGATGGGCAACTGCTACGGCTGTTCCTCAGCAGTGGGGTGCATGTGGAGTATGCCCAGCGCTTCCTGCGCGCTGACCAGATCGACGAGGTGGATGTGGCGTACTGGCTGGCGCAGTTCTAGGGCTTTGGCTACCAGGCGAGGATCGCGGCCAGCTCGACGGCGCATAGCGCGGTAACGCACACCGCCAGCAACAGATTCACCGTGATGCCAGAGGCGATGGTCTCGGCCTGCAGGCCGGTCACATGGCGCTGGTAGCTGCGCCGCAAACGCAGCCAGGCGGCACCGGCAGCCAGCAGACAGAGCACCGCCGGTGCCACGGCCAGCCAGCGATGGTGCGGTACCCAGCGCAGGAAGAAACAACTGCACACGACCATCGCCAGGATAGTCCGCCGCCAGGCCAGCAAGGTGCGCTCCGGCTGCAAGCCGTCATCGGCGTGGGCCAGTTGCGGCTCAGGCATGGAAGAACACCGCATAGGCAAAGAACACCATCACCAGCGACACGCCAATCGACAGCGCCGGGGCGATCAGCGGGAACGGCAGCGGGCGCTTCTGGCGCATGGCCCGTTCCACATTGAGCCAGCGGACGAAGGCCGGCAGGCTCAGCAGCAGGGCCAGGCTGATCAACGCCAGTGCCAGCAGGCGGCGGGTGCCGGCGCTGAAGATCTCGGCGGTGAACATGTCCACGGCGATGCCGCTGGCCAGCAGCGCCAGCGCGGTCCTGATCCAGGCCAGGAAGGTGCGCTCGTTGGCCAGGGTGAAGCGTGGGTCCGGTTCCTGGCCGTCGGCGAGGAGCTTGCTGGCCAGCCAGCCGCGTGAGCGCTCGGTGTTCTTGTTCAAGGGCAGTCGTCCTCCTCGGGTAAGGTCGGTGGGCACGCGTCTGCCTCAGTTTGAGTGGCAAACCCTGGCAATGTCCATGGTTCGCCAGCCGCTGGCGCTATTCGTACTCGGTTACGCCGCTGATATGCCGCCCGGCGACATAGCCGAAGGTCAGCGCTGGCCCGAGGTTGATACCGCCGGACGGGTACCAGCCGCCGAACACGCTGGCCATGTCGGTGCCGGCCGCGTACAGGCCGCTGATCGGCTGGCCTTCGTCGTTCAGCACGCGGGCGTGGCCGTCGGTGCGCAGGCCGGCGAAGGTGCCGAAGCAGCCGGGTTGCACCTTCACCGCATAGAACGGCCCTTGCTCGATGGGCGCCACGCAGGGGTTCGGCCCTTTGTGCAGCGGGTCGCCCTGTTTGCGGTTGAACGGTGTCGAGCCACGGCCGAAGGCCGGGTCCTGGCCTTGGCGTGCATGCTGGTTGAAATCAGCGACCGTGGCACTCAGCCCGGCGGGGTCGATGCCGCACTCCTGGGCCAGTTGTTCCAGGGTGGTGCCGCGTTTCAGGTAGCCGCTGCGCAGGTGCGGCCCCACCGGCAGGGGCGCCGGGCGCGCATGGCCGAGGCCGAAGCGGCGCAGGAAGCGGTGGTCGCAGATCAGCCAGGAACAGACTTCCTCGCCCTGCGGCACGGCGGCGACCATGGCGGACACATAGTCGTAATAGCCGTGCGCCTCGTTGACGAAGCGCTTGCCGTTGGCAAGCACGCCGATGATGCCCGGCTTGCCGCGCTCGATGATGTGCGGGAAGTGGCCGACGCTGCCGTCGCGGTGCGGCACCTTGGAAACCGGCGCCCAGGCCACCGGCGACTTGAGGTCAGTGGCCACCACGCCACCGGCCGACTCGCCCAGGCGCAGGCCGTCGCCGGAGCAGGACGGCGGGGGCAGGGCGAGGTTGTCGTGACCGCTGTTATCACGCGGGAACAGTTGCCGGCGCCGTTCCGGGTCATTGGGGAAGCCGCCTGCGGCCAGCACTACCGCCTTGGCGCGGATCGCCCGTTCGCTTTGCGCGGTTGCTACCACAGCCCCTAGTACCTTGCCGTCTTCCACCAGCAGGCTCTTGGCTGCGGTCGACTCGAATATCCGCACCCCCAGGTCATCGGCCGACTTCGCCAGCCGTGCAACTAGCGCCACCCCGTTGACCAGGTGCATCGCCCGGCCATGGCGGGCCAGGTGGTAGAGATGGCGGGCGAAGCGTTTGCACACGTGCAGCAAAGCGCGCGGCGAGCGGGTCATGTTGAGGAAGGCGGCCAGGTCGGTGCCGGCCATGATCGGCATGCCCATGAACGAGGTCTCGCGCATCGTCTTGCGCAGCCGCGGCAGCAGTGCGCCCAGCTGACGGGCATCGTACGGAGCGGCAATCACCTGATGGCCACCGAGGGCGGCGCCGGGCGTGTCGCCGTGCATGTCGGGGATGGCGTTGCCGTCGGCGAATTGCAGGGCCGTGTGCTGTTCGAAGAAGGCGACCATGTGCGGGCAGGCTTCAAGGAAGGCGTCGACACGCTCGGCGTTGTAATGGCTGCCCAGTTCGTTGCGCAGGTAGGTGCGCGGCTGCTCGATGTCCTCGACGATGCCGGCGCGCCGGGCCAACGGGTTGCGCGGCACCCAGGCCCAGCCACCGGACCAGGCGGTGGCGCCGCCGAGCACCGGGTCTTTCTCGACCAGGGTGACCTTCTGCCCGTGCCAGGCGGCCGTGACCGCCGCTGCCAGGCCGGCTGCGCCGGAGCCGATGACCAGTACGTCGCAATCGCTTGGGATGGGTTCGGCGGGCATTGCGGTATCTCCTGGATTATTATTGGAACTTGATTCCACAATAATCATTTCCAGCGGATAGCACTGCAAGGCCGAGGGCCAATTTCTGGTCGGTAACCGGACACTTCAATGTCAGCAGGCTGCGGTGGCTATCGACGGCATGGAATCATCTTCTAGAATTCGGCAAATTTTCAGGGATACGTGTCATGGCTGGCAGTCAGATCGAACGCGCCTTCAGTCTTGTAGAAAGCCTCACCGGCGAGCCGCACGGCTTGCCACTGCAAACCCTGGCCGAGCGCCTGGACATTCCCAAGAGCGCCGCCCACCGCATGCTCACCGAACTGGTACGCCTGGGCTACGTGCGGCAGAACCGCGACAACAGCCGCTATCAGCTGTCTGCCAAACTGGTGGCGATGGGCTTTCGCTACCTGTCCAGCAGCGGTGCCGACATCATCCAGCCGATACTCGACCGTCTGGCCCAGGACAGCGGCGAGCTGGTGCGCCTCGGCGTGATCGAAGGCCACCGCCAGACCTGGATCGCCAAGTCCCAGGGCGCCCGTTCCGGGTTGCGCTACGACCCCGACATGGGGCGTGACGCACCGCTGTTCTACACCGCCTCCGGGCATGCCTGGCTGGCCAGCCTGGGCGACGACGAAGCGCTGCAGATGGTGTTGCGCCAGGGCATTGCCGACCCGGCCCAGTTCGGCCCCAATGCGCCCCGTTCGACCGATGAGCTGCTGGCCTACCTGCACCGCGCCCGTGAGCGCGGCTATGCCTGGGTCGAGCAGACCTCGGCCATCGGCACCTCAGCCCTGGCTGCCGTGGTGCGGCGCCCGCAGAGCGACGAGGTGATCGGTGTGCTCAGCGTTGCCGGCCCCAGTGCCCGCCTGGCGCAAACGCGCCTGGCAGAGCTGGCGCCGCTGTTGCTGGCGGCGGCAGAAGAGCTGTCGGCGGCCAGCCGGGCGAGCGAATTGTTCGCCTGATGGGCATTTCTGGTCGGTAATCGCACAGTCTGTGGGGTGGGGCGTTCTGAAAAGCTGAACTTGGCTCTACATTGTGCAGTGTCGATTCTGGAACATGATTTCATAATCGACACCACAATAACGACAAGAGGACAGCGCGTTGAACTCACCCCTACGAATCGCCCTGATCGGCGCCGGCATCATGGGCCGCCAGCATTACCAGCACCTGCGCCGGCTGCCGCAAGCCCAGCTGTGCGCCGTGGCAGACCCAGGCCCGCAGGCCGAGGCGTTTGCCGCCGAATGTGGGGTTGCCTGCTACGCCGATCACCGGCAGATGCTCGAGCAGGCCCGGCCCGATGCGGTGATCGTCGCCAACCCCAACAACCTGCACGTGGCCACCGCCCTGGATTGTGTCGAGGCTGGTGTGCCGGTGCTGGTGGAAAAGCCGGTGGGCGTGCACCTGGATGAAGTGCGTGCGTTGGTCGAGGCTTCGCGCCGCCGTGGCGTGCCGGTGCTGGTCGGCCATCACCGGCGGCACAACCCGCTGATCGCCAAGGCCCATCAGGTCATTAGCCAGGGCAAGCTGGGCCGGTTGATCAATGTCACCGCGCTGTGGCAGTTGCAAAAGCCCGACAGCTACTTCGAGACGCCCTGGCGCCGCGAGCCGGGGGCGGGCTTTCTGCTCACCAACCTGATCCACGATCTCGACTTGCTGCGCCACCTGTGTGGCGAGGTGGTGCAGGTGCAGGCCTTCACCCGCAACGACGTGCGCGGCTTCGCCAACGAGGACAGCGCGGCGGTGCTGCTGCAGTTCGCCAACGGCGCCCTGGGCAGCCTGACCGGCTCCGACGCGGTCGCCGCACCGTGGAGCTGGGAGCTGGATTCCGGTGAAAGCCCGATCTACCCGCGCCAGGACGGTCAGCCCTGCTACCTGCTGGCCGGCACCCAAGGGGCGCTGAGCATTCCGCAGCTCAAGCGCTGGCATTACGCCGAGGCCGGATCCGGCTGGCACACGCCGCTGTTGCAGAGCGAGGAAGCCATCCCCGCAGGCGAGGCGCTGACCTTGCAGTTGCAGCACTTCATCCGCGTGGTCCAGGGCACTGAAGCGCCGCTGATCGATGCCGCCGACGGTGGCCGCACCCTGGCCCTGATCGAAGCGATCCGCCAGGCTGCCGAAACGGGCCGAGCCTGTGCGCCAGAACTGATCGCCTGATTTCTCGTCCTTAGGTAACTGACATGACCGACCGAATCTTTTCCCTCGCCGCCCTGACGGTGCTCGAACTGTCCCCGCCCGACATGGTGGAAGCCGCCGCCCGCGCCGGATACAGCCATGTGGGCCTGCGCCTGGTGCCAGCCACCGAGCAGGAGCAGCACTTCCCGCTGGTGGCTGACGCCGACCTGCGCCGGCAGACCCAGGCACGCCTGCGCGACACTGGCATCCAGGTGCTCGACCTGGAGATCCTCCGGCTCAAGCCCGACACCTGCGTGGCCGATTTTGAACCGATCCTGGCTGTCGGCGCTGATCTGGGCGGCACCGAGCTGCTGGTGGCAGGCAACGACCCGGACGAAGCGCGCCTGACTGCGCATTTTGCAGAACTGTGCGACCTGGCCGCCGGCTATGGCATCCACCCGCACCTGGAATTCATGCCCTGGACCGACGTGCGCGACCTGCGCCAGGCCATGCGCGTGGTGGCCAACGCCGATCGGGCCAATGGCTGCGTGCTGGTCGATGCCTTCCACTTCAACCGCTCGCGCTCCTCATTGGACGACCTGGCGCAGTTGCCGCCGCACTGCATGCGCTATGCCCAGCTGTGTGACGTCGCAGGCCCGGTGCCCGCCGACATGGACGAGATCCTGCGCCAGGCGCGCAACGAACGGCGCTTCCCGGGGGAGGGCGATGCCGATCTGGTGGGGCTGTTGCGGGGCTTGCCGGCGACCGTGCCCTTGAGCCTGGAGATCCCCACCCGGCAACTGATGGAGCAGGGCATCAGCGGTGAGCAGCGGGCGCGCATGGCGCTGGAGAAGGCCAAGGCCGTACTTGCCAGAGTCTGAGCTCATGGCACGGGTTGCGCCTGTGAGAGCAACTGCCTTGCTCAATTCTTGAAGCTGGCACAATCCCTGTGGGAGCCTGCAAGCAGGTGATGACATGCGTCGTACGCCGTGCTGACGGTGTCGCCCAGAGCAAGGTGGCAACCGTTAAACCCGGCTACCCTGCCACCTGGTCCCAACGGAGCACTTTGCATGCCTATCGACTTCAGACCCGCTCAAGCGTCGGACGCGCACGATATTGCGCGCTTCTTTCAACTGACATCGGAGGGCATGGCCGATTACATCTGGAGCAAGCTTGCCGCACCTGGCGAAACATTGCTGAGTGTCGGTGCGTCTCGCTATGCCAGGGAGCAGGGCGACTTTTCCTACAAGAACTGCCTGATGGCCACGTTCGACGGGCGCGTCATCGGCATGATGCACAGCTATGCCTTGCGCGAGGCCCCTGACAGGCCTGTCGAGACAGACCCGGTCCTCGCGCCTTATTCCGACATGGAAATACCCGACACCTTGTACATCTCCAGCCTGGCGCTGGATGAGGCCTGGCGCAGCCAGGGGCTGGGCGTTCAGTTTCTTCGCCACGCGCAGCAGCGCGCCGAGGACGCTGGCCTGGATGGGTTATGCCTGATCGATTATGCCGAGAACCACGGTGCACGCCGCTTCTACGAACGTCATGGCTTTCAGATTGTTAAAACCTGCCAGATCGTTGCGCACCCGATGCTTGGCGTAACCGGTGAAGCCTATTTGATGTATCGCCCTATCCACAACGTGCTCGAGAAAAAACCATGAACAAGAAGCTGACCGTGTTCCGCGAACTGGATATCCAACCGGTGCGCGACCTTCCCTTTTTTGAAGAAGTCGTGGAAGGCGACCCTCATACGCTGACGTCCAAGTACTATCACGATGAACAGCAAGGTCGGATTTCCGGAGAATGGGAAGCCAGCACCGGGGCGTGGCGCATCGACTACAAAGTCTGGGAGTTCTGCCATGTCTTGAGTGGATGCTGCGTCATCGAGCTTGAGGGTTGTGCCCCGGTCACACTGGCCGCTGGCGACACGTTCATTATCGAACCGGGCGCCAAAGGCAAGTGGACCGTGCTCGAAGACATGAAAAAGAACTTCGTGATCCTCTTGCCGGCGAGCTAGAGACGGGGTCGCGTTTCATCGAGCGCAATGCAAGGACAGTTTGCATGCTTACCCGCTGGCGGCGCTCTAATGTTCCGTTGCGCCTGACAGCTACCGGCATACCGGACAGCGCCGCCCGAATGAATGGCGCTTTTTTTTTCCAGGTACTCAGTTCTCGCCGCTGTTACGGCCATGGGCAACGAGTTCGTGGAACAGCAATGTGCGCTTTTTCAGATCGAACACCCACAACCGTTATTCGAACTGCCAGTCTCTGCGCCAGGGCGATGACCTTGGCATTGGCATTTGGAGCGGCTTTGGCCAAGGCAATTTCAAGCAAGTCGGCGTAGGCTGTGGGTAGGAAGGCCGACGTCGACAGCAGCGCTGTGAGTGGAAAGCCAAAGCGATGTAACGCCCTATGTGAATCTCATCAAGTAGAGGTCGAGTCTAGCAGCGGTTTGGACGCCAGCTCTTTGATTTGCGAGAGATCAAGGATTATCCATGGTGCAATTAACAAGGTTATTCGTCATAAGCCGCGCCTTATTCATGGTCTTTCTGATCAGTGGCACTGCGCTGGGTGAAACGTCGCAGATCGTGTCGGCATCTATGCAAGCCAGTCCGGCGACTGCAGCGCCTGACGACATCGTTGGACAAGGGATCCAGGCCGCGCTTGAACCCCTGGCATCGTCATTTCCTCCCTTGATTACCGCTCGCAAGCATCAGCGCGCGGACATCAATCGCGTTGTTCTCGATTTCTATTCCCATCGCAACTATCGCGCCGCCTGGACAGACGGGCGCGATGTCACCCAGTTGCTCAAAAGTCTGAATGATACTCACACCGACGGCCTGAACCCTGCGGACTTCCGGGTCGGCGAGTTGGCCGAGGCTCAATTGTTATTCCAGGCCTGCGCGCCGACGCCAGCGCAGGCGGCGGCTTTTGATATCGCGCTGACCCGCACCTACATCACCGCACTCCTGCAATTGCGGCGCGGCAAGGTCAACCCATCGCAGCTGGATTTTCATTGGAACTTCGACCCGGTCGGTGTTGATCCCCGTGAAGATGTGAGCAGTTTCTTTGCTGCCCTGGATGCCCACGATGTGGCCCGTGCGTTCGCCCAGGCGCCGCCGCAAGAGGCTGTTTATATCAACATGCGTGAGGCATTGGCGCAGTTGCGTCAGGTTCGCGATGCCGGCGGTTGGCCGAAAATCGCCGAAGGGCAGTCACTCAAACCGGGAATGGGCGGCGCTGTGGTCGCACAGTTACGTGCCCGTCTGGTGGCCGGTGGTTACCTTGATCCGCATAAGGGCAAGCGCAGCGATTACGACGACAAAGTCATTGCTGCGGTGAAGAAGTATCAGGCCGACCAGTATCTTGGTGTGGATGGCGTGGCTGGCGCGGCCACCCTGGCGGCGCTGAATGTGCCTGTCGAGGTACGGATTGATCAGGTCCGGGTGAACATGGAGCGGGCGCGCTGGCTGCTCTACAAACTCCATGGCACCTTTGTCGTTGTCGATATCGCCGGCTACAAGGTGGCGTTTTACCGCGATGGCAAACCCATCTGGCGTTCCCGGGTGCAGGTCGGCAAGCCTGTGCGCAGCACTCCGGTATTTCAATCCGAGATCACCCACATCACCTTCAACCCCACCTGGACTGTGCCGCCGACGATTCTGGCAAAGGATATGCTGCCCAAGATTCAGCAGAATCCAGATTACTTGGCGGCCAGCCGAATCAGGGTCCTTGATCGGGCTGGCAATGAGCTCGATCCGGCGACCGTCGACTGGTACAACGCGCGCGGCCTCACGCTGCGCCAGGACGCCGGCCCTACCAACTCGTTAGGGCAGGTGGTCATTCGTTTCCCCAACGATTATGCGATTTACCTGCACGACACACCGCATCGCGAGTTGTTCGCCAAGTCGGTGCGCACCACTAGCTCCGGATGTATTCGGGTGGAGAATCCCCTGCAGTTGGTCGAGCTGTTGTTCAACGACCCGGTGCGCTGGAACAGCGAGGGGATACAAAAGCAGTTGGCCAATGGCAGGACCGAGAACATCAAGCTTCCGGTCAAGGTACCGGTGTTGTTGGCCTATTGGACGGTCGACTTGAGCACCGAGGGGAGAGTGACGTTCAAGCCCGACGTTTATGGCTACGACACGCCGCTATTGCGGCAGTTGAACTTGCCTTCAAAGCTGCCCGCCTTGGCGTTGCCGCAGGCAGAAACGACTAGGGTGGTCACAGGGCAAAGCCAGATTTAGGCAGCGCGTGAGCAACCAGTAATTGCGGCGCTCGCCGATTGGAGCATGTGCACTTGCGCCGCGCTCGAGTACGCCTGAGAGAAAGGCCTCTCTCTTCACGCCCGTAGTTTGCTGTCGATGGCAAGATTGAACAGAGCCAGATCACGATTGTTGGCAATTTCC
Source organism: Pseudomonas sp. CC120222-01a (assembly GCF_003097235.1). Classification (GTDB taxonomy): domain Bacteria; phylum Pseudomonadota; class Gammaproteobacteria; order Pseudomonadales; family Pseudomonadaceae; genus Aquipseudomonas. The sequence goes on from NZ_QEQQ01000003.1 coordinate 342,684, forward strand.
AGCCGCGCTCTGATCGCCCAAATGTCCCTAAACCGAAGCGGTGCTTTTCGACCAGTTTGCCTTTGTTCCAGGGCTCTCGAGATTTTACGGTGAGTATGGACATGATTTGTCCTCCACATGGTGGAAGACAAGGGTGCATCGCTCACCACTTCTCCGGCCGCTTACGACCCAGGCTGTGTGAAAACGCCTGCGATTGTCTAACCTTCTGATCGTCGAGATCGTGGCGGGGACGATCATGAAGCGATTCATAGAAGGTGAGTCTCGGACGCAAGTCACGTTGCTGCCGGAGTGCCTGGACGACTACATCACCGAAGAAAACCCAGTTCGGGTAGTCGATGTTTTTGTCGATGAACTTGACCTTGGAACACTCGGGTTCGAGGGTGTCGATCCTGCGGCAACGGGTCGTCCGGCTTACCATCCAGCAGTGCTGCTAAAAATCTACATCTATGGCTATCTCAATCG
>NZ_QEQQ01000004.1:0-164228 GCF_003097235.1 Pseudomonas sp. CC120222-01a
TCCTCCACGGGACCGGTCTGGTGGCTCGGGTGTTGCAGCAGTTCGAAGCTGTAGCCGGGGCGCATGGCGCGGCAGTTGCTGGCGCCCTCGAACTGTTTGCCGGCCAGCTCCAGCGCTTCCACGCGCCGGCGCAACAACGCCTCGCCTTCATCAGACGTGCTGTGGGTGTACTGGCCGGGGTCGTAGATTTCGAAGCGCTGCACGGCGCCTTGCTCGTTGAGGCTGCGCATGGCCACCGGCAGGCGGTTGCGTGGCTGGCGGTAGTCGAAGGTCTGCACGGCCATGCTGCCGGCCTGCAGCTGGCGGTGGCCGCACCACTGGGTGATGGAGTCGGCGGTTTCGGTGACCGAGGCGCTGTGGAAGCGGATCTGCGCTTGCTCTGGGAGTGCGTCGAGCACGGTGGAGTCGTCGCTGATGACCAGGGTGTGGCCTTCGAGGCTGTGCTCGAACCAATAGAACAGCCCGGCTTCATCCAGCAGGCGCTGAACGAAGTTGAGGTCGCTTTCGCGGTACTGGGTGAGGTAGGTGTGGCGTTTCTGCAGCTGACTCAGGCGCAAGTCGTAGTCGGCATAGGCCGGGTACAGGGCGAAGACGTCTGCAAGCACCTCATCGACCGTGCAGTTCTGGAAGATGCGCGTGTCGGTGCGGTGCCTGAGCATCGTCAGCCAGGGGCTGAGGGTTGCGCCGTAACGGTCCAGCGCACCGTCGCTACCCTGGCTGGCAAAGCGCGTGAAGTAGCCGTTGATGAATCGCGGCGCAGCATCGGCCAGCTCGATCTCGAGGCTGACCTGCTGGCCGAGCATTGATTTCAGCGGCAGCTGCGGTGCATCGCAGATCAGCAGCAGTTCGTAGGTAAAAGGCTCCGACAGGCTTTCGGTGCCCCGGAAGCTTTCCAGCAGCAGTGGCTGATCGGGGTCGGTCAGGTGGTGGAACTTGAACAGTCGGCGATGCTGCGACAACAGGCGTTCGGCCAGGTCCATGAACATTGCAATCTCCTTGCGAACTCGAAGCGCTCGTAGGTTAGGGCAATGATCGCGGGGTCCACAATGAACGCGGTGTTGAGGAAAAAATGCGTTTGTAGGACCGCGAAACCGGGTGATTTCCCGCTTTCCTACACAGCGTGCGAGCCCCCAGGCGCCACCCCAGCAACGGCGCTACTTTGCGGCAGATGTGTGCCGACAAGGACTTCGCCCTCGCTTACCGGTGAAATGCTCTCAAAGGGTCCCGCTGAATCAGGGGGGTTACAAATTAGCCGCCATTCGCTCCGTGGCAGGCCATGAAAAAGAATGCGGGATTTGCGGCTCGGCTCAATTACCCTATCGACATCGTCATTTCATTTACGGATGCCTGCCCATGAGCAATACCTCATTCCGCCAACCCGTCATCGCGGACGCCGAGCGCTGCTTCGCGATCGAAATCGGTGCCTACGAGGGTGACGAAGCAGCCACGCTGGAGAAGATCCGCACGCGCATCAGCCAATACCCTGAAGGCTTCCTGCTGCTCGAAGACCCCCATGGCATCGTCGGCTTCATCAACAGCGGTTGCGCCCACGACGTGGTGATGTCCGACGAGGCATTCAAGGAGCTGGTCGGCCATGACCCGCAGGCACCCAACGTGGTGATCATGTCGGTGGTGGTGGACACGGCCCACCAGGGCAAGGGCTACGCCAAGCGGCTGATGAGCGAGTTCATCAGCCGCATGAGGGCGCAGGGCAAACAGACCATCCACCTGATGTGCAAGGAGCAGCACGTCGAGCTGTACCGCAAGATGGGCTACCAGTATGTGCGGCCTTCGCCCTCGGACCACGGTGGCATGGCCTGGCATGAAATGGTCATGGCGCTCTGAGCCAGCCAGCGCCCGGTATCAGTAGACCTGCGGCACGATGATGTCGGTCGGGGTCGGGTTGCGGATGTAGTCCTCTTTCCTGACCCGCTGCGGCAGCTCGATCGTCGGCACCTGTACTTCTTCATAGGGCATTTGCCCGAGCAGGTGGTGGATGCAGTTGAGCCTGGCCTTCTTCTTGTCATCGGCCTGCACCACCCACCAGGGCGCTTCGGCGATGTGGGTGCGCTCAAGCATCACTTCCTTGGCCTTGGTGTAGGCCTCCCAGCGCCGGCGTGACTCCAGGTCCATGGGGCTGAGCTTCCATTGCTTGAGCGGGTCGTGCACGCGGCTGAGAAAACGCAGGTGCTGTTCCTGGTCGGAAATGGAGAACCAGTACTTGATCAGCTGGATGCCCGAGCGGGCGAGCATGCGCTCGAACTCCGGCACGCTGCGGAAGAACTCCTCGTACTGGTCGTCGTTGCAAAAGCCCATGACCTTCTCGACGCCCGCGCGGTTGTACCAGCTGCGGTCGAACAGCACGATCTCGCCGGCCGCCGGCAAATGTGAAACGTAACGCTGGAAGTACCACTGCGTGCGTTCCCGGTCATTGGGGGCCGGCAGCGCTGCCACCCGGCATACACGGGGGTTGAGGCGCTGGGTGATGCGCTTGATCACGCCGCCCTTGCCAGCGGCATCACGGCCTTCGAACAGGATCACCACCTTGTGGCCGGTCTTGACCACCCAGCTCTGCAGTTTCACCAGTTCGCCCTGCAGGCGGAACAGTTCGCGGAAGTAGGTCCGGCGTGCGGCCTTTTCGCTGCCTTCTTCTATATGGGTATCAAACAGCGCATCGAGGTCATGGTCGTCCTCGATCAGTTCCAGCTCCAGCTCTTCATCACTGTGGTCCAGCAGCTCGCGATGGATGCGCCTGATCAAGGTGTGTTCGGTGGGGGACATGGCTGGCACTCGCGTCGGGGGATGATGGCAATGTGTTTAGTCATATTTGGTTACCACGGAATGACAACCCATTGCCGTTCAGCCCCGATCTAGAGGGGGTGAATACATCGACTGCCATTCAACAGTCACAAAGCTGTAACACAGCTGATGCAAAGTGTGCTGGCCATCACACGGAGCGCTTTTCCATGATACGCCTCATGAAGTCTGCTGCACTTGCCGTTGCGGTTTCTCTGTCTGCCACTTCGGCCTTTGCCGCAGACAACGTTCGCCTGACCGGTTCCGGCGCGAGCTTCCCAGCACCGATCTACCTGACCTGGTTCAAGGACTTCAGCAAGAACACTGCTGGCGTCACCGTTGACTACCAGTCCAAGGGTAGCGGCGCAGGCGTTCAGGACTTTCTGAACAAGACCGTCGATTTCGCCGCCAGCGACTCGGCCATGAGTCAAGAAGACATCGCCAAGGTCCGCGAAGGCGTGCAACTCCTGCCGATGACCGCCGGTGAAATCGTTCTGGCCTACAACCTGCCGGGCAACCCGAAAGGCCTGAAGCTGCCACGCGATGTGTACTCCAACATCTTCCTGGGCAAGATCACCAAGTGGAACGACCCACAGATCGTCAAGGCCAACCCAGGCATGAAGCTGCCTGACCTGCCGATCACCGTGGTCGTGCGTGCCGACTCCAGCGGTACCAACGCCGTCTTCACCAAGCACCTGTCGGCCATCAACGCCGACTTCAAGAAAGACCTGGGTGAAGGCAACACCGTCAACTGGCCGGCCACCGACAAGTTCATCAAGTCGCCGAAGAACGACGGCGTGACCGCCACCGTTCGCCAGACCCCAGGCGCCATCGGCTACATCGAATACGGCTTCGCCAAGCTGGCCAAGGTCGACTTCGCCGAGCTGGAAAACAAGGCTGGCAAATACGTCGTGCCTAACGCCGAGAGCGGTGCCGAGGCTCTGGCTGCGGTGAAAATGCCGGAAAACCTGATCGCTCACCTGCCAGACCCGGAAGGTGCCAAGTCCTACCCGATCACTTCCTATACCTGGATGATCTTCCGCAAGGACAACGGCAGCCCGGAAAAGGCCAAGGCCATGCGTGACATGGTCGAGTACGGCCTGACCCACGGTCAGAAGATTGCCGACTCGATGGGCTACATCCCGCTGCCTCCGTCGGTTGTCGACGAAGTGCGCAAAGCGTCGCAGAGCATCCAGTAACACCCTCAGGCGCTCCCGGCGTGGCGTGACAGCCGTGCCGGGAGTGTTTGCCCCTTGTCCCGGAATAAGACAATGAACACACCTTTTGCCATACCGGATAATCCAGACTCCGCGTGCCAGCCGCCGTCCGCCAAGGACTTCCTGGTTGACCGCACCTTCCGTGCCCTTGCACGTATCGGTGTGGTGCTGATTCTCGCGCTGGTTTTCGCGTTGGTATATGAAGTAGGACGCAAAGCACTTCCAGGAATGGAAAAGCACGGTTTCGACGTGCTGTTCGGCAGTGTGTGGGACGTCAACCAGGGCAAATACGGCATTCTGCCGGCCATCTGGGGCACGCTTTACAGCGCCCTGATCGCCTTGTTGATCGCAGGTTTCTTCGGCGTCAGCATGGCCATTTTCCTTACCCAGGATTTCTTGCCGGCGAGGCTCGCCGCGGTGTTTCGCACCATCGTCGAGCTGCTCGCCGCCATCCCCAGCGTCGTCTATGGCCTGTGGGGTATCTATGTCGTGATTCCGGCCATCCGGCCGCTGACCGCCTGGCTGAACAGCGAGCTGGGCTGGATCCCGTTCTTCGGCACCTCCCTGAGTGGCCCCGGCCTGCTGCCGGCGGCGTTGGTGCTGGCGATCATGATCCTGCCGACCATTGCCGCGGTTTCCCAGGATGCGCTGACCAGCGTGCCGATGAAGACCAAGCAGGCTGCCTACGGCATGGGCACCACCCATTGGGAAGCCATCCTCAAGGTCATGGTGCCATCGGCCGCCACCGGCATCTTCGGTTCCCTGGTGCTGGGCCTTGGCCGCGCACTGGGCGAAACCATGGCCCTGGCGATGCTGGTCGGTAACGCCAACACCATCACCCTGTCCCTGTTTGCCCCGGCCAACACGCTGGCAGCCTTGCTGGCGCTGAACTTCCCGGAAGCCGGGCCGAACGAGATCGAGGTGCTGATGTACGCAGCACTGGTGCTGATGTTCATCACCTTGCTGGTGAACGTGTTCGGTTCGATGATCATGCTCTACGCCCAGCGGGGTAACAAATAATGACTGACCTCTCTGCAGCCACTACCGCGCTGCCCAGCCTGCAGCGCCGCTTCGAAGGCCGCGCCCTGCGCAGCCTGGTGCTGACCTCCACGGTCTGGTGCGTGGCCCTGCTGGCCAGCGTGCCGCTGATTTCCGTGCTGTACATGCTGATCACCCGTGGCGGTGCGCGCCTGAGCCTGGAAGTGTTCACCGAGTTGCCACCCACCGGTTTCGAGATGGGCGGTGGTTTCGGTAACGCCCTGGCCGGTACCTTCGTCATGGTCGGCATCGCCGCAGCCATCGCGGTACCGGTCGGCATCCTGGCGGCGGTGTTCCTTGCCGAACTCGGCCCTGAGAGCAAGCTGGCCAACGCCTCGCGCTTCGCCGCCAAAATGCTCACCGGCCTGCCGTCGATCCTCGCCGGTGTATTCGCCTACGCCCTGGTGGTGATGACCACCGGTACCTACTCGGCCCCGGCCGGTGGCGTGGCACTGGCCGTGCTGATGCTGCCGATCGTCGTGCTGACCGCTGAAGAAGCCATGAAGATGGTGCCCAAGATCATGAAGGACGCCGCCTACGGCATGGGCTGCACCCGCGCCCAGGTGATCTGGAAGATCGTCCTGCCGACCGGCATGCCGGCCATCCTCACCGGCGTCATGCTGGCGGTGGCCCGCGCTGCGGGTGAAACGGCACCGCTGCTGTTCACCGCGCTGTTCAGCAACTACTGGATCTACCACGACGGCAGCCTGGCCGTCATGAACCCCACGGCATCGCTTGCCGTACTGATCTACAACTTCTCCGGCATGCCGTTCGACAACCAGCTGGAGCTCGCCTGGGCGGCCTCGCTGGTGTTGGTGATGATCGTGCTGGTAGTCAACATTCTTAGCCGAATCTTCGGCAAGCCAAAGTATTGAAAGGGAGCATTCGACCGTGAACGTATCAACTGCACAGAGAGCCGCTCCCATGGTCAGCGAAGCGCCAATCGTCATGGACTGCAAGCTGGACAAGATTTTCTACGGCAACTTCATGGCCGTGCGTGACAGCCATGTTCCGATCCGCAAGAACGAGATCACCGGCTTCATCGGCCCGTCCGGCTGCGGCAAGAGTACCGTGCTGCGCAGCCTCAACCGCATGAACGACCTGGTCAAAGGCTTCCGCTTCGAAGGCCATGTGCACTTCCTCGGCCAGGATGTCTACGGCAAGGGCGTGGACCCTGTAGTGGTGCGCCGCTACATCGGCATGGTGTTCCAGCAGCCGAACCCGTTCTCCATGAGCATCTTCGACAACGTCGCCTTCGGCCTGCGCCTGAACCGCTACAAGGGCGACATCGGTGACCGCGTCAAGCACGCCCTGCAAGGCGCGGCACTCTGGGATGAAGTGAAGGACAAGCTCAAGGTCAGCGGCCTGTCGCTGTCCGGCGGCCAGCAGCAGCGCCTGTGCATCGCCCGTGCCATCGCCACCGAGCCAGAAGTGCTGCTGCTCGACGAGCCGTGCTCGGCACTCGACCCGATCGCCACCCGCCGCGTCGAAGAGCTGATGGTCGAACTGAAGAAGGACTACACCATCGCCCTGGTGACCCACAACATGCAGCAGGCTATCCGTGTGGCCGACACCACCGCGTTCTTCTCGGTGGATATCTCCCAGGGCACCCGTACCGGTTACCTGGTGGAGATGGGCCCGACCACGCAGATTTTCCAGAATCCGCGTGAGCAGCTGACCAGTGACTACATCAGCGGCAAGTTCAGCTGATTCAGTCGGCACCCGCCAGGCGACCCGCCCCGCAGGCCAGGAAGGCCGAGCGGGGTGGGTCGCTTTCACAGTTGTACTGTTTCAAGAGATTACCAATGGATGCGACATGTCGTCTTGACCTGCCCGCGGTAGAGCGTGCACTGCGCGAGGTGCAGGGCCGTTTTGCCGAGCTCAGCCAGCATTTCACCGAGCCGCGTGACCCGTTCACCGACGAGGTGCTGCTCAATGTGCTTGAAGGCTATGCCTTGATTGACGACTATGTCGCACGGGGTGTGGACCTGTTCGACCTGCAGCAGCTGAACCTGATGCTGGAGATCAACGCCACTGTGCTCTGCGGCAGTGATCCGGCGCGCCGCCGCGAGTTCGCGCCACACCTCGAGGCCACCGAGGCACGCTTTTTCAACAACGTGGAAGGCGGCATCAAGGATCTGTACAACTGGTATTGCTCGTACCGCAGCGAGTCGATCTGGAAGCGCGCAGCCGGTGTTTATGTACGCATCCTCAGTAAGCCGCAGTTGTTCATCGAAGGGAACAATCGCACGGGGTCGCTCATCGTCAGCTATCTGCTGATGCGTGCCGGGCTGCCGCCGTTCGTGCTGACGCTCGACAACGCCGAGGGCTATTTCAACCCGTCCTCGGTCATTCGCAACTCCGCCAAGCATGGTGTGAAAGCTTTGTACGAATTGCCCAAGATCAAGAAAAAGTATGCGGCCTTCCTGGAAGCTAAGGCGCCTGAACCCGACAAGTTCTTCCTGCGCGGCACCTGCCCGCCAGCTCGTCAGGGGAGCCGATGATGGAAAGGTATTCGATGCTGGAGCAAGGCAAGGCCGGTGGCCGACGTGCGTGGAAAGCCATCGGGCGCAAATTCAAGCGCCCGCAGATGCGCATTTCCTTCGATATCGATGACACGCTCGCCTGCCTGCCGCACCACGCCGATGAAGAGGAGAGCAAGCTGCCGGTGTTCGTGCACCGCTGGCTGGGCGAGCCGCTGCGCAGCGGCACCCGTTCGCTGATGCGCGACCTGCGCCGCCAGGGCTGCAGCATCTGGATCTACACCTCGTCGGGCCGCACACCAGCCTATATCCGGCGCTGGCTGATGCTCTACGGCATCCATGTCGACGGCGTGGTCAACAGTGATCGCCACCAGCATGCCCTGTCGCAGCATGGGCTCGAGAACACCCCCTCGAAATACCCGCCGGCATTCGACATCGACTTGCATGTCGACGATTCCGAAGGGGTCGGGATCGAGGGCTTCGACCACGGCTTCCGCGTGGTCGTGGTCAACCCGGAAGATGACAGCTGGGCGCAGAAGGTGATGGATGCAGCGCAGCAGGTGCAGGCTCAGCTGGCCTGGCAGCAACCGCACCGCTACGAGGCACCGGTGCGTCGGCCTGAGCAAGCGCTGGCCTCCTGACCGCCTCTATCGGCATTGGATTTGTAGCGCCTGTGAGATCGAGCGCCGCCCGCGCGGCGCATCGCGGGCAAGCCCGCTCCCACATCTGTTTCGGGCCAATCACTCCTATGAAGCCAACAGGGACCGCCTTGTTGGCATGTCAATGCATCTCGGTGGGTGCTGATGCCGCTCCACCTGTCTTCAGTCATGCACCAAGGCGGATCCTGTTGGCGGCACAGGAGTGATTGGCCCGAAACAGATGTGGGAGCGGGCTTGCCCGCGATGCGCCGCGCGGGCGGCGCTCGATCTATGCCTCACCTCCAATCTCCAGGCAGGCACTTGCTTTACCGGCTCTGATCAGTGATGCGCGGCGTCCACGGCGATGTTTTCGCCAGACACTTCCTGATACCGGGCACTGCGGTTGGCGATGGCGTAGTGGATCAGCCCGCCCAGCCCGGCACCGAAGAACCAGGAGAACTGCGACAGCGTCTCGAACGCCGGCACCAGCGCCAGCAGGATGGCAATCAGCGACGCCGGGATGAACGCCGCCACGGCGCGCAGGTTGACCCCGCCCTGGTAGTGATAGGCGGCTTGCGGGCTTTCGCTGTACAGCTCCGGCAGGTTCACCCGACCACGGCGCACCAGGTAGTAGTCGGTGACCATGATGCCGTACAGCGGGCCGAGCAGGGCGCCCAGGCCGCCGAGGAAGTACACGATCACCGATGGGCTGTTGTACAGGTGCCAGGGCAGGATCACCACCGCGATGGTGGCGCTGAGCAAGCCGGCGCGGCGGAAGTTCAGTACCTTGGGTGCCAGGTTGGTCAGCACGAAGGCCGGGGCGACGAAGTTGGCCATGATGTTCACCGCCACGGTGACCAGCAGGAAGGCCAGGCAGGCCAGCACCAGGCCGGCGGTGTTGGGGATGGCGGCGACGATTTCGCTCGGGCTCTGCACCAGCTTGCCGTCGATGCTGAACTGCGCACCGGCGAGCACCACGGCGATCAGCGCGAAGCCCAGCATGTTCACCGGCAGGCCCCAGAAGTTACCCACGCTGATGGTGCGACGATCCGGGCAGTTACGCGTGAAATCGCAGAAGTTGAGGATCATCGTGCCGTACAGCGACACCCACAGCGCGGCGGCACCGAACACTTTCAGCCACATGCCGGAGCCGGTCGGCGCGTTGCCGCTGGACCAGGCAATCGACAGGCCGCTGCGCCAGTACATCCAGCCCGCCAGGCCGCTGAAGGCGACCAGGATGATTGGCCCGGCGACGGATTCGAAGCGGCGTACCATCTCCATGCCGTAGGCGAAGATCGCCACCTGCACGCACCAGATGCCAAGGAAGGTGACCCAGCCCAGGGTCGACAGGCCGAGGATAGCGTTCTGGTCGTAGGCGTTGAGGTCTGGCGCGATGGCGGTGAGCAGCACGCGCAGGACCACCGAGGCAAGGTAGGTCTGGATGCCGAACCAGGCGATGGCGATCACCGCGCGGATCAGTGCCGGGATCTGCGCACCGTGGATGCCAAAGCTGATCCGGCACATGACGGGGTAGGGCAGGCCGGTCTTCTGCCCCATGTAGCCGGACAGGTTCATCAGGCCGTAGATCAGCAGCGCGCCCAGCGCGAAGGCGGCGAGGATCTGCGCGCCGCTCATGCCCAGGGCGAACAGGCCGATAGCGAAGGTATAGTTGGCGATGTTGTGCACATCGTTGGTCCACAGCGCAAACAGGCTGTAGCGCCCCCAGGTGCGGTTGGCCGCGCGGGTCGGTGCGAGGTCGGTACTGTACAGGCGAGGGCTCAGCTGCGACTCAATGGACCCGGCCGTTGCGGCGGGGCGATCGGCAAGCTGGCCAACATCGGAACGGGAAATCGACGCCATCGGAACTCCGTGATGGTTGTGTACTTTTATTGTTTGTATTTGTATACAAACAAGATTCGTACCAATCCCTGAGCGTGAAGAGCGCCGGGAGTTCTGTGGGAGCGGCTTTAGCCGCGAAGCAGGCGACGCGGTGCCTGGCACCGGCTTTGCCGGTGTTCGCGGCTAAAGCCGCTCCCACAGGTTATGCGCGTTGAGCTGGGAATTTTGTGCACACTTTGGTGCAGTGTTGTTACCGCCCCGCCCACGCGAGAGCGCTCAGGTGGCTTGCGGGGCATGTTCCGCATAAGCTGAGGGCAGGATGCCATGAGGATCAGGTCGATGTTGCATGTACCGCTCGCGCTGGGTCTGTTGCTTGCCACCCCCCTGGTCGAGGCCGCGCCGCTGAAGGTGCCCACCCCGGCTGCACTCAGAAGTCAGCTCGACAGCCTCAAGCCTGGCCAGTTTCTCTGGTATCCGCAGGTCTCGCCGGTGGGGCCGGTGACCGTGGTGGTCAGTCTCACCGAGCAACGTGCCTATGTTTATCGCAACGGCATCGCCATTGGCGTCAGCACCGTGAGCAGCGGCAAGGCCGGGCGGGAAACCCCCACCGGGGTATTCAGCATTCTGCAGAAGAAAGTCGAGCACAAATCCAGCCTCTACAACAGCGCACCGATGCCTTATATGGAGCGGCTGACCTGGGACGGCATTGCCCTGCACGCGGGCCACCTGCCGGGCTACCCGGCCTCCCATGGTTGCGTGCGCCTGCCGCTGGAGTTCGCCAAGAAGCTCTATGAGGTCACCGGCTTCAGTTCGACCACCGTCATCGTTTCCGATACCCAAAGTGCACCGGTGGAGGTCTACCACCCCGGCGTGCTGGCGCCCACGGTCAGCGCGGGCAAGGCCCAGGGCCCGCTGGTATTGAGCAACCAGCAGTTCTGGAACGACCCGGATCCAACGTCAGGGCCGCTGTCGATCCTGATCAGTCGCGCCGACCTGCGTGCCTACGTGTATCGCGGTGGCCAGCTGATCGGTTCGGCGCCAGCACTGTCGCTAGAAAACAGCAAGCACCGCAGTGGCATGGCGGTGTATTCGCTGCTGCAAAAACCTTCCGCCCTGGCGCTCGATGGCGCGCTACCCTTACGGTGGTCGGTGGTTGGCCTGAGCAACCCGGAGTACGGGGATACGCCCTATGAACAACTGGGGCAATTGAACATCAACCCGGAGTTCCGCCACCATCTTCGTGCAGCGATGGACGTCGGCACCATGTTGGTGATCACCGATTGGGCGTCCACCCGGGATACCCGCAGCGACGGAAAATTCACTGTGATCACCACCGACGACAGTGAAGAACTTAAGCCATTGGTCAAAAAATGATCGGCAATCCCGAAGAATTCAAGCAAAGTGGTGGCTTTTTGGCCGCAAGCCAGCTGACTTTTTGCTGACAGGCCTTTACCGGGGTAGTCCATGTCGATGTTTGAACCCTTTCGGGGAGCTTTCCGGCTCTCGGTGGCCAGTTTTGGCCTGTTTTTCCTCAGCGCCTGGCAAATCGCCCACGCGCAACCCCTGCCCAGCGCCGCCGAGTTGCAGCAGCTGGCACCCAACGCCAGCCTGTCGGCGCTGGGCATGGCCCTCACGGCCTACGCCTGCGCCAGCCATGGCGAGGCGGGCAAGCTGCTGACGGTAATCGATTACTCCAAGGCCTCGCGCGACAAGCGCCTGTGGGTGTTCGACCTGCGTGCGCGCAAGCTGTTGTTCGAGGAGTGGGTCGCCCACGGCAAGAACAGCGGCGCCGATGTGCCGACCACGTTCTCCAACGCCCCGAACAGCTACCAATCGTCCATCGGCCTGTATGAAACCGGCCAGATATACAGCGGCAAGCACGGCCGCTCGCTGCGCCTGCAGGGGCTGGAGCCAGGGTTCAACGACAACAGCATGTCGCGGGCGATTGTCATGCATGCCGCCGCCTATGCCGACCCCAAGGTGGTGCCCGGCCTCGGTCGCCTGGGGCGCAGCCAGGGCTGCCCAGCCGTGCGGCCGGCCATTGCCGGCAAGCTGATCGACACGCTGCAACGCGGCAGCTATGTGTTTGCCTATTACCCGCAGCAGGACTGGCTGAAGAAATCGCGTTTCCTCAATGCCCAGAGCTGCCCGCTGGCGAGCCAATCGATCGCCAGCAAGTAACGGGAGGACTGCGCTCGGATCGAGCGCCGGTTCACCCGGGCCGATAGCTGTTCAAAGCGTACCGATGCGATCCAGCGCATGCTTGAGCTGGTCGCGGTCGAGGTGATCGAAAGGCAGGGCGAAGAAGGCCTGGCAGCGAGCTTCGATGCGGGCCAGCGTGGCGCGGAATGCAGCGTCGACCGACGTTTCGTCAGCCACGACATCGGACGGATCCTCCAGCCCCCAGTGCGACTTCAGTGCAGGGCCGAAATACACCGGGCAAGCTTCGCCAGCAGCCTTGTCGCACACGGTGATGACGATATCGGGAGGGCAACCCTCGAATGCGTCATTGCCCTTGCTGCTCAGCCCATCGGTCGAGATCCCTGCATGCTGCAGGGTGGTCAGGCTGCGGGGCAACACTTGGCCCTTCGGAAAGCTGCCGGAACTGACGGCTTCAAATCCGTGGGGCGCAAGGTGATTGAACATGGCCTCGGAAAGGATGCTGCGGCAGCTGTTGGCCGTGCACATGAACAGGACTCGCATGGGGGCTCCTCCGCTTCGTGGCGGATGTCAGAGGCTCAGGCGCAATGCCAGGGCCGAAAGGGTGATCAACAGCACCGGCAGCGTCAGCAGGATGCCGACCTTGAAGTAGTAACCCCAGGTGATGCGCATGCCCTTGCGCTCCAGCACGTGCAGCCAGAGCAGCGTGGCGAGGCTGCCGATGGGGGTGATTTTCGGGCCGAGGTCGCAGCCGATGACGTTGGCGTAGATCATCGCCTCACGCACCAGCCCTTGCGCCTCGCTGGCCTGGATCGACAAGGCGCCGACCAGCACGCTGGGCATGTTGTTCATGACCGAGGACAGCAAGGCAGCAATCAACCCGGTGCCGATGGCGGCACTCCACAGCCCCTGCTGCGCAAGGCGATCGAGCAGGTGGGTGAGCATGTCGGTGAGGCCGGCATTCTTCAGCCCGTAGACCACCAGGTACATACCTAGAGAGAAGATCACCACCTGCCAGGGCGCTTCGCGCAGTACCCGGCGGGTCGAGATGCGATGCCCGCGAGCGGCGACGGCAAAGAGGATCGCCGCGCAAGCTGCGGCTACCGCGCTGATCGGGATACCCAGTGGTTCCAGGGCGAACAGGCCGATCAGCAGCACCAGCAGCACCCAGCCACCGACGTTGAAGGTCGCGCGGTCATGAATCGCTTCGCTTGGCGTCTTCAAGGCCGCGACCGTGTACTGCCTCGGGATATCACGGCGGAAGAACAGGAACAGCACCAGCAGGGTTGCGGCCACGCTGGCGAAATTCACCGGCACCATCACCGAGGCGTATTCGCTGAAACCCAGCCTGAAGTAGTCGGCCGAGACGATGTTCACCAGGTTGGAGACCACCAGCGGCAGGCTCGCCGTATCGGCGATGAAGCCAGCCGCCATGACGAAGGCCAGCGTCGCAGCAGGCGAGAAACGCAGCGCGAGCAGCATCGACATGACGATAGGTGTGAGGATCAGCGCCGCACCGTCATTGGCGAACAGCGCCGACACAGCAGCGCCGAGCAGCACGCAGAAGGCGAACAGGCGGTAACCGCTGCCGTTTGCCCAGCGCGCCACGTGGAGCGCGGCCCACTCGAAGAAACCGGCCTCGTCCAGCAGCAGGCTGATGATGATGACGGCGATGAAGGTGGCGGTGGCGTTCCAGACAATGGCCCATACCGTCGGGATGTCGTGCAGCGAAACGGCACCCGCCGCCAGGGCGATGAGGGCGCCGAGCGCGGCACTCCAGCCAACGCCAAGCCCCTTCGGTTGCCAGATGACCAGGATGAGGGTGAAAACAAAGACGGCAATGGCGACCAGCATGAAGATCTCGCTCGGTGATGATCAGCAGCAGGCAGCGTCACGAACGGGGCGGCCGTCCATGTTCTGCAGGCGCAAGGTGTTTTCCGCCAACCATTGCACGTTGGCTTGCAGTGTCGCCTGCAAGATCTCGTGTACCCAGGCGGGCAGTTCCGGGTTGAGGCGGTAATACACCCATTGCCCCTGGCGGCGATCCAGCAGCATGCCGCTGCTGCGCAGTTGCGCCAGATGGCGACTGATCTTCGGCTGGCTGTCGTTCAGCGCACACATCAATTCGCAAACGCAGAGTTCACCCAAGCCAGCGATCAGCAGGGTGGCGCGTGTGCGGGTTTCATCGGACAGGCACTTGAAGACATCGGTTGGAGTGAGCATGGCAGCTCCAATACATATGGAAATCCGAATATACGAATTTCCATATGTAAATTGCAACCCCTGCATTGAAGCAGGCCGAAGATGAAAGGCGCTTGCGAAAGCTGAAAATTGTCCGCAAACTGTTAACCAAGGGATTGCAGTTAACCAATGGTTACGACGCTAGGGAGAGCGTCCTCATCCCGAGCCTGCGTTGGATGTGACAAAAAAACAAAAACGTCCTGGGAGTCACTTGATGTCTTACCTCAACAAAAAGGTCGATGTGTTCCTCATCAGCATGAGCCTGATCGCGGTCCTGTTGACGGTGGTTGGCCTGGCCGCCTTCCCCGAGCAGGCCGGCATTGCTGCCAATCAACTGTTCGAATGGTCCACTCGCTCCTTTGGTACCGCGGTGCAACTGCTGATCTTCGCCAGCACCATTGCTGTGCTGGGCATCGCCTTCAGCAAGTACGGCAACATCCGCCTCGGCGCCGGCAAGCCGGAATACGCCACCCTGACCTGGGTGTTCATGTTCATCTGCGCCGGCATGGGCTCCTCGACCCTCTACTGGGGCGTGATGGAGTGGGCTTACTACTACCAGACCCCCGGCCTGAACATTGCCGCGCAGTCCCGCGAAGCCCTGGAATACAGCGTTGGCTACTCGTTCTTCCACTGGGGTATCAGCGCCTGGTCGATCTACGCCCTGGCGTCGCTGGCCATGGCTTACCACTTCCACGTGCGCAAGAAGAGCGGCCTGAACCTGGCCTCGATCGTCGAGGCGGTCACCGGGCTCAAGGCCACCGGGCCGGTGGGCCGGCTTGTCGACCTGATCTTCCTGCTGACCATGATGGGCGCGCTGACCGTGTCCCTGGCACTGACCGCTTCGACCCTGACCCGCGGCCTGTCGGGCTTGGTGGGTACACCTGACACCTTCACCGTGCAGGTCATGCTGATCGGGGTGATTGCGGTGCTGTTCTCGCTGAGTTCCTACATCGGCATTGACGGCGGGCTGCAGAAACTCAGCAAGATCGTCTGCTATGGCGCGCTGGTGTTCGCCGCCGTGGTGCTGCTGGTCGGCCCGACCCAGTTCACCATCAACAACACGGCCAACGGCATTGGCCTGATGATCCAGAACTACGTGCACATGAGCCTGTTCACCGACCCGGCCGGGGAGGGCGAATTCACCCGCAACTGGACCGTGTTCTACTGGCTGTGGTGGGTGTCGTATGCACCTGGCGTCGCGATGTTCGTCACCCGCGTATCGCGTGGCCGGCAGATCAAGGAAGTGGTGCTCGCGCTGATCATGGGCGGCAGCGTCGGCTGCTGGTTCTTCTTCGGCGCGATGGAAAGCTACAGCATGCACCAGTTCATCACCGGTGCCATCGATGTACCGAAGATCCTCACCGAACAGGGCGGTGAAAGTGCCGTTGAAGCGGTGGTCATGGGCCTGCCATGGGGCAAGGTGTTCATGGCCGTGTACCTGTTCATCATGGCGGTGTTTTGTGCCTCGCACATGGACGCTGCCGCCTACGCCGTCGCCGCCACCAGCACCCGCAACCTGCAGGACGGTGAAGACCCATCGCCCACTCATCGCCTGTTCTGGTGCGTGACCCTGACCCTGGTGCCGCTGGCCATGTTGTTTGCCAAGGCGTCGCTGTCCACCATGAAGACAGCCGTGGTGCTTACCGCCATTCCGTTCACCGTGATCCTGCTGATCAAGGTGTATGGCTTCTTCAAATGGATGTTGGCCGACTACGGCTCTATGCCGGCCCATCGTATCGAGGAAGAAGCCGCCGCCCTGGCGCGCGAAGAGCAACCGGTCAGCGAACGCCAGCTGGCCCAGCCAATCGCTGCAGCCGCCGAACCGGCTTGATGATCTTTTCCTGCGCGGTGTCGCCCTGACCCTCGGTTGAGACCGCAGCAGGCTTTTTTTTGCCTGATCTGTTAACTGATAGATGCCAGTTAACTGTAAATTACAAGATGCGCAACGCGCAGCCTGGAGACAAGAGATGACCAAGTTCCAACGCCTGCCTGCCGATTTCTGCAGCGACCACGAAAAAGCGTTCACCATTCCGGCCACGTACTACACCAGCAAGGAGGTCTTCGAGCACGAGAAGGAGCAGATCTTCGCCAAGAGCTGGATCTGCGTCGGCCATCGCAGCGAAGTGGCGGAGAACAACGCCTACATCACCCGCGAAGTGATTGGCGAGAGCATCATCGTCATCCGAGGCCGCGACAGCGTGCTGCGTGCGTTCTACAACGTCTGCCCGCACCGCGGCCACCAACTGCTCGAAGGCAGCGGCAAGGCCAAGAACGTGATCGCCTGCCCGTACCACGCCTGGACCTTCAAGCTCGACGGCGACCTGACCCACGTGCGCAACTGCGACCAGGTCGAGGCATTCGACAAGGGTGACTACAGCCTCGTCCAGCTGCGCGTCGAAGAGTATGCAGGCTTCATCTACATCAACATGGACAATGCCGCGGGCTCTGTGGAAGAGCAGCTGCCCGGCCTGCAACAGCGCATGCGCGAAGCCTGCAGCGTCATCGACGACCTGCAACTGGCGGCACGCTTCGTCAGCCACACCCCGGCCAACTGGAAGTCGATCGTCGACAACTACCTGGAGTGCTACCACTGTGGCCCGGCGCACCCAAGTTTCGCCGACTCGGTGGACGTCGGCCAGTACGGCCACACCCTGCACGGCAACTGGACGCTGCAGTACGGCGTGGCCAAGTCGTCCGAGCAGTCGTTCAAGGTTGACGAGTCGGTCACCGACCCGTCCTTCGCAGGCTTCTGGGCCTGGCCGTGCACGATGTTCAACGTGCCGCCGGGGGCCAACTTCATGACCTGCATCTATGAGTTCCCGGTCGATGCCGAGACCACCTTGCAGCACTACGACATCTATTTCCTGAACAAGGACATCACCCCGGAGCAGCAAGTGCTGATCGACTGGTACCGCGAAGTGTTCCGTCCGGAAGACCTGCGCCTGGTCGAGAGCGTGCAGAAGGGCCTGAAGTCGCGGGGCTACCGTGGCCAGGGCCGGATCATGGTCGACAAGGAGCGCTCCGGCATCAGCGAACACGGCATCGCTCACTTCCACAACCTGATTGCGGTTGCCCACCTGGACTGACCCAGCGCCCCGGCAGAAAAGGGCGGGGCTTGTACATACCTATCGTTGATTTCGGATCGAGCAATGACCAGGGCGGCGGGGCCGCCGCCCTGTGCGGAGTTGAGGTGCAAGATGGCCAGTGTTTACGAGATGTTCAGTGTGCGGGTGCTCGAGGTTGAACAGGCGACGCCACAAATCAAGCGCTTCACCCTTGCGCGCGCCGATGGCCAGCCCATGCCGGCCTTCACCGGTGGCAGCCACGTGATCGTGAAGATGGCGGAAGGCCTCAGCAACGCGTATTCCTTGATGAGCGACCCCAGGGACCTGTCGCACTACCAGATCGGCGTGCGCCTGGAAGAGCAGTCCAAGGGCGGTTCGGCCTTCATGCACGGGCAGGTCGAAGTCGGTAGCGAGCTGACCATCTCGACGCCGAACAACCTGTTCGCGCTCGATGCCGCGGCCGGCAAACATGTGATGATCGCCGGTGGCATCGGCATCACCCCCTTCCTGTCGCAACTCCACGAACTGGAAGGCGGCGCCACGCCCTACGAGCTGCACTACGCCTTCCGCAGCCCCGATCACGGCGCCTTCCACGGGCAACTGGTGGATGGCCCGCATGCCGCGAGTGTCAATGTATACGTCGACAGCCTCGGGCGTCGCCTGGACCTGCAAGCACTGTTTGCCGGCATGAGCGAGGACGCGCACGTCTATGTGTGCGGCCCCAAGCCGTTGATCGATGCGGTGGTGGAGGGGGCCAAGGCGGCGGGCATTGCCGATGCCCGCGTGCATTTCGAGCAGTTCGCGGCCACCCCGGCAGCCGGCGGTGCCTTCACCCTGGTGCTGGGCAAGTCCGGTCGCGAGCTGCAGGTCGAGGAGGGCATGACCATCATTCAGGCCATCGAGAACGTCAAGGCCGCCCAGGTCGAATGCCTGTGCCGGGAAGGCGTTTGCGGTACCTGTGAAACGGCCATCCTCGAAGGCGAAGCCGAGCACTTCGACCAGTACCTCTCCGATGAAGAGAAAGCGTCCCAGCAGACCCTGATGATCTGCGTCTCCAGGGCCCGTGGTTCACGGTTGGTCATCGACCTCTGAACCCCCGCTCCAGGTCAAGGGCTTGCCAGGCATGTCTGTCATCCATCGGTTGACAGATGTGTATACTGGCAGCCAAGCCCTCCCTGGACCGCCCCCTCATGCAGGAAAACAGCTTCGCCTTCCGCCTCAAGGAACTGCTGGAACACAACAAGCTGACGCTGCAGGCAGTCGGTACCGCCCTCGGTATCTCCCGCACCGCTGTCCACAAATGGACCAAGGGCGGGGAAATCGACTACGACAACCTGCGCAAGCTCGCCGACTTCCTGCGGGTGAACTGGATCTGGCTGCGCTATGGCCAGGAGGCCCTGAGCAGCGTGCAGCATGCGGAGCCCGTCGAACTGCCGATGACCGACCTGCGCCGCCGCTACGCCGCCGAGATCATGGAAAACGAAGCCCGCATGAAGCTTGCCCAGGAAGCCGCGCGGATCGTGACCTGGGAATGGAACCTGATCAGCGACGAGTTGACCTACTCACCGAACGTCGAGGACGTTTACGGCTGGACCATCAGCGCGAACGAAGACTTCTGGAGCCATCTCCCCGAGGAGGACGTCGAGGCGATGCAGGCGATGTACGACCGCATCATCCGCTCGGGTGAAAACTGCGAATACGATTACCGGATGTCCCAGCCCGACGGCAGCGTGCGCTGGATCTCGTCGCGCTCGACGGTGGTCCACGACGCGGCAGGCCGGCCGATCAAGATCGTCGGCATCAGCATGGACAACACCGCGCGCAAGCTGACAGAGGAAGCGCTGCGCACCAGCGAGGAGCGCTTCCGCTCGATCTTCGAACTGAGCGAAGGCGCGCTCGCCTTCATTCATCTGGATGGCCGCTTGCAGCGCGTCAACGACAGCCTGTGTGCACTGCTCGGCTACAGCCAGCAGGATTTGTGCGCGCTGAATTTCCAACAGATCACCCACCCCGATGACCTGCAGGCCAACCTGAGCCTGCTGGTGCAGTTGCTGGCAGGCTCGATCAACCGCTACGTGGTCGAAAAGCGCGTACGTTGCGGCGATGGCAGCTACAAGTGGGTGAGGGTGCGGACCTCCATCCAGCGCCAGGGCGATGGCGCTGCCGATTACCTCATCAGCGTTTTCGAAGACATCCACGCGGCCAAGGTGGAGCAGCAGGCGTTGCTGATGAAAATCGAAGCCTTGGAGTCGCAGCTGGCGGGTAGCCCGATTTCCTAGGGCACTGACAACAGAGCCTTGGGCGGTGTTTGCTCAGGGACCGAAGGCGCCATTCAATTGCTCAGTCGCTTCTCCATTGGCTGATAGATCAGTCCAGCAACCTCGCCGACTGCCCCTGCCAGTGCAAAACCGTAACGTTCATAAGCTGCCACTGAAGACAGCGACGCCCTGACGGTGACTACGTTGGCCCTGGCCTGCTGCAGCGCCGAACTCATCAGGCGCTTGCCAATACCGCGGCGCTGCCAGGCTGGCGCAACGAACAGCATCGCTACATGGCGCCCTTCCTTGAGTTCAATAAGCCCGGCCAGGGTCCCTTCTACGATACAAACCAGTGTCAGGTTGTCACCAGCCATTCGTTCAGCTAATGCCTCCTGTGCAGCAATCTTGGTGAATGTTGCCACTCCCTGGGCCGAGACCGAGGGGGCAACCGCCAGCATGAACGACTCAAGGCACAAGGCATTGGCGCTTGGCAGGTCTTCGTGAGTCATCTTTCGTATTTGCATGGTCGTCCTCCGTGACTTGAGTTGGGTATTTCTACCGCGAAAGATCTGATTTTGCGATGGGCAGCAACCTCACCAAGAGGCTGAAGGTTCCTGACCAGCAGACGCTGAAAAATAACTGGTTTCGTGAGCGCGATGCGCACTCTGTGGGAGCGGGCGTGTCGAACCGCCGCGAACACCGGCGCAGCCGGTGCCAGACTCCGCGTTGAATTCTTCGCGGGCACGCCCGCTCCCACAAAGATTGCTGTCCCGCTCACCGGCAGCAACGGGTCGAAATCGGCCGCTCGAAAGCTTGCGCGGCTCCCGCAAGAGCCGCGCAAGCCTTGAGTGCCGCATTATCAGGTCTTGACGGTGCCGGTCGCCACAGCCTTGCGCTTGCTCATCAGTACGTAATAGCAGGCTGCCGGGAACAGCAGCCCCACCAACCAAGCCAGGTCGATGCCCTGCAGCGAAGCTGCGACCGGCCCGACGTAGAGGGAGGTGTTCATGAACGGAATCTCCAGCGCGATGGTGGCGAGGAACACGCCCACCGCGATCCAGTTGACCCGGCCGTAGATGCCCGACGGGTCGAAGATATCGGCAATCTGGTAAACCCCTTTACGCAGCGCGTAGTAGTCCACCAGGTTGATCGCCGTCCAGGGGATCAAAAAGTAGCTCATGAAAAAGATGAAGTTCAGGAAGAACTGGATGAAGTCATCCTGGGCCAACGTGCACAACGCCGTCGCCAACCCACAGATCACCAGCATGAAGCCTGCGCGTACCCCGGGGGTGACCTTCAGCGCCGCGAACGGCTCGATCACTGTTACCGTCGACATGAAGGCGCCATACAGGTTGAACACGTTGATCGCGATCTGCCCGTAGAGCACGAACGCCACCGCCAGCAAGGTGCTGCCACCGAGCACGCCGAGCAGTTGCAGGCCGACGTTGTCGGAAAAGCCGGCGATGGCCTTGGCCAGCACCGCACCCAGCAGCATCATCCAGCTGCCGCCGATGACCGTGCCCGCGTAGCTGTACCAGAACACCTGCCGTGTGGACGTGCGGGTTGGCAGATAGCGCGAGTAGTCGGCCACGTAAGGCGCATAGGACAACTGCCAGGTCACTGCGATGCTCACCGAGGCGAGGAAGCTGGCCAGGTTGAAGCCTTGCGCAGACCATTGGCCAGCGTCCATCGGCAACGCCAGGGCGAGCAGGGTGGCGATGCCGAAGACCGCGATCGACAGCAACGACAGCAGCTTCTGCAGTCGGTGGATAAGCTGATAGCCGAACAGCGCCACCAGGAAGCACAGGCCGCCGAGCAGGGCGATGTTGCCGCCGTTGCCGAACGGGCTGGCACTGGCGATGGCCTGGGCGGCCAGCAGCGTGTTGCTGACGAAGAACCCCAGGTAGATGAGCATCACGAACAGCAACGGCACGATGGCGCCGAACACGCCGAACTGCGCGCGGCTCTGGATCATCTGCGGGATGCCCAGGCGCGGGCCCTGTGCGGAATGCGAGGCCATGAAGATCGCGCCGATCAACGAGCCGAGCAGAATCGACAGCGCGCTCCAGAACAGGTTGAGCCCCATGCTGATCGGCAGCACACCGGCAGCCACCGTGGTGATGTTGGCGTTGGCGCCAAACCAGACGAAGAACAGTGAGCGCGGTTCGCCATGGCGTTCGGCTTCCGGGATGAAGTCGATGCTTCTTTTCTCTACTTTCATGTCGTTCTCCCCTCAGCACTGAGCAGCAAGTTGGCGTTCGAAGCGCGCAATCGTCTGCACGAACGCGTCTGGCTCATGGGCGAGGTGGTCGGGTTCTGCGCTGCGCACGGAGGCTGCCGGCTGGTGGTTCCAGCTGCGCAGCAACTGCTCGGTGGCGAAGACTTCCAGCCCATAGAGCCAGTTGGAGAGGATGAACAGTGCCGAATAGTGGGCGGCGAGCGTGGTCGCCGTGCAGGCGTCGGCGACCAGCACCAGCTGGAAGTCGTGCTGGTAGGCATCGAACAGGCTGCTCATCACGCACACGTCGGTCAGTACACCGATCACCACCAGCCGCTTGATGCCGCGGCCTTTCAAAGTCTGGGCCAGGCGCGTGCCGTGAAAGGCGCTGTAGCGCTGCTTGTCGATCACCACGTCACCGGCCTGCGGTGCCAGGGCGTCGATGATTTCGATGGCCGGGGTGCCGGCCCGGTAGGTGGTTGGCCGGCCTTGCGCGTCGACCGGTTCGCCGAGTGCCAGATCGCGGCCTTGCGCGTCGTTGACGTGGCGGGTGTAGAACAGCGGCAGGTTGCGGCTGCGGGCGCCGTCAATCAGCGTGGCGGCGTTGTCGATCACAGTGTCCAGGCGCGGCAGGGGGAAGCTGTCCTCCTGCTGCAGGTCGATCACGAGAATAGCGGTGTCTTGAGTCATTGGATTTCTTCCAGGTGCAGGACCCCGGGCGCTGCACCAAGGGCGCGCCAGGCGGTTCTGCGGATACAGGTGCGCGGGCGCCGCGACAGCGGTGCCTGCGTGGATCGAGCGCAACGCTCGTGGAAGAAATCAGCCGACTATCTGCCAGAAACCGTTCTGCTTGGCGGCGACTGCGGCGGGAAGGCGTTGCAGGGTGACCTGCAACGGTGCCGCGGCTCGGCGCAGGAACCCGTTCATGGCCCCGTATGGCAAGGCGCGCACCCAGCCAGACCGGCGGGTGCGAAACCTGGCAATGTGGGAGGGGAGGCGGGCCATGAACAGAACACTCGCGTGATGGGTCCAGTCATGGCAGCAAAACTCGGGCCAATGCCGCAAATGCGCTGGGAGTGGCGGTATTGGCGGGTTGAGCTTGGTAGTGTTACTTTCTGGTATGTGGTATGCCGTAATACTGTGCTACCAAGCGTATCAACCTGACGCTCAGGCACCCTTGCGCGATACCATCGCGGTCAAGGCGGCCCTGGCTTCATCGCTGTTGAGCCGCTCGATGAACAACAGGCCTTCCTTGGCCACCGTTGCGGCCAGCGCTTCGCGCTGCCCATCCTTGAGCAGACGCCTGCTGATGCGCAGCGCATCGGCAGGCAGCTGCTGCAGGCGCCGCGCCAGCTTGACGGCGGCAGCCAGGCATTGCGTGCCATCGTCGAACAGTTCGCTCGCCAGGCCCCACTGCACGGCCTGTTCGCCATTCAGCGCCTGGTTGCACAGCAACAGCTGCGCCGCCCGCGCATGCCCGAGCATCTGTGGCAGCAACAGGCTCGCGCCAAACTCCGGGCACACGCCCAGCGCCACGAATGGGGTGCGCAGCTTGGCGTCACGGCTGATCAGTACCTGGTCGCAGTGCAGCAACAGCGTGGTGCCGATGCCGATCGCCGGCCCAGCCACCGCGGCGATCAGCGGTTTGTCCAGCGCCAGCACCGCCCACATCATGCGGAACACCGGGCTCTGCAGGTCGGTCGGGGGCTGGTCGAGAAAGTCCGGCAAGTCGTTGCCGGCGGTGAAACACTCGGTGCTGCCGGTGATCAGGATCACTTCGACCTGCGGGTCATTGTTGGCCGCTTCGAACAGCTCCGCCAGCCGCGTGTACATGGCGTTGGTCAGGGCGTTGAGTTTGTCCGCACGGTTCAGGCGCAGGGTCAGCAGGCCTTCGTCGAGCTGCTGGTGGATCAGGTCGGTCATGGGCAGTGCCTCTGTTGTTGTTATCGTGCCCGAGTATAAACAGGCTTTCGCGACCGAGGCGAGTTGCTATACAGTCGTTCAACTGTGCGATTCACGAGAGCCCCCCATGACCCAGGAAGCCCGCTTCAGCCGCATGCTGCCCGAACTGCGCAAGGCCAATCTGGTCGAGGCCACCCTGGCCTGCCTGAAGCGCCATGGCTTCCAGGGCGCGTCGATCCGCAAGATTTCCGCCGAAGCCGGCGTCTCGGTGGGCCTGATCAGCCACCACTATTCGGGCAAGGACGAGCTGGTCGCCGAAGCCTACATGGCGGTCACCGGCCGGGTCATGCAACTGCTGCGCGAGGCCATGGCCCAGGTCGCGCCCAATGCCCGCGAACGGCTGTCGGCATTCTTCCGCGGCTCGTTCAGCGCCGAACTGCTCGACCCGCAGCTGCTCGACGCCTGGCTGGCATTCTGGGGCGCGGTTAAGACCGCCGAGGCGATCAACCAGGTGCACGACCACTCCTACGGCGAATACCGCCGCGAACTGCGCACGCTGCTCGCTGACCTGGCGCGGGAGGAGGGCTGGGAACACTTCGATGCCGACCTCGCCGCCATCAGCCTCAGCGCCTTGCTCGACGGCCTGTGGCTGGAGTCCGGGCTGAACCCGGGCACCTTCACCCCGGCCCAGGGCGTGCAGATCTGCGAGGCCTGGGTCGATGGCCTGCAGGCCGGCGGTCGGCAACGCTTCAGTACAGCCCCCGAGGGCTGTTGATCGACCGTTCAGCAGTCGCTAGTCTTGGCCCACTCTAATAAAAAAATCGCCTTCGGGCGCTTCAGGACTACCCGCAATGACCTCTCAGGTACTGATCGTCGATGACGATCCGCTGATTCGTGACTTGCTCCAGGCTTACCTGTCCCAGGAAGGCTATACCGTCCACTGCGCCGCCACCGCGGAACAGGCCGAAACGCTGCTGAGCGAGCAGCCGGTGGAACTGGTGATGCTCGACATCCGCCTGCCCGGCAAGGACGGCTTGACCCTGACCCGCGAGCTGCGGGTGCGCTCGGAAGTGGGGATCATCCTGATCACCGGGCGCAACGACGAGATCGACCGCATCGTCGGCCTGGAATGCGGCGCCGACGATTATGTCAGCAAGCCACTCAACCCCCGCGAACTGGTGTCGCGCGCGAAGAACCTGATCCGTCGCGTGCGCCACGCCCAGGGCGCCCGGCCAGTCAGCGTCGCCACGACCACCCTCAAGCAGTTCGGCGAATGGTCGCTGGACTGCGACCGCCGCCGTCTGATCGATGCGCAAGGCGGCGAAACCCTGTTGACCCATGGCGAGTTCCAGCTGCTCAGCGTGTTCCTGCGCAACAGCGGCCATACCCTGAGCCGCGACCAGCTGATGGACCAGATCCGCAACCGTGAGTGGGTGCCCAACGACCGTTCCATCGACGTGCTGGTCGGCCGCTTGCGTCGCAAGCTGCACGACGACCCCGCCGAACCCGAGCTGATCATCACCATCCACGGCGCCGGCTACCTGTTCACTGCCAGCGTGGCCGCGTGAACCAGTACCTGTTCGGCCTGCTGATGCTGCTGGCCAGCGGTGCCCTGCAGGCCGCCGAGACCGTGCGCTACTGCGATTACCCGGTGTACCCACCAGTGTCGTGGAGCGATGGCAAGCAGCCGCGCGGGCTGGCGCCGACGGTGGTGCGCGAGCTGTTCGGGCGGCTGGGCTACCAGGTCGAGATGGTCGTGCTGGGCAACTGGCAACGCTGCCTGATCGACGCTGCCGAAGGGCGGGTGGATGTGGTGCTGGCCTATACCTCGGAGCAGCGTGCCAGGACGATGCGCTTCTCGCAGGTGCCCGTGCTGCGCGAGGAGGTGGCGGTGTTCGCCAACCGTCAACACCCGCTGCAGTTCGACAAGCTCGAAGACCTGGCCAGGTACCGCGGCGGGCTACTGTTCGGCGAAAGCTACGGCCCGGCGTTCGACCGCTTCGTCGCGCAGCACCAGAACATCGAGTGGGTGTCGGACAGCGGGCAGAACTTCGGCAAGCTGATTCGCGGGCGTATCGACTTCGTGGTCCAGGAGCGGCGCACCGGCCAGCTGTTCGTCGAGCACCTGCCCGGCGCCCAGGACATTGTCGCGCTGCCCCCGGCCCTGAGCGTCGACTACCTGCGCGTGGCGGTGTCGCGCCACTCGCCGTTGAGCGCGCGCATGGCTGACATCGACGCGCAACTGCAGCAGATGACCGACGCCGGCGAGCTGGAGCGCTGGCTGCATGAAAGCGAGGTCACCTACCGCGACATGGTCAGCCAGCCATGAACCGCCTGCAACCGGGTGGCCTGTTGCGCCGGCTGCTGCTGTTCATCCTGCTGTTCAGCCTGTGCTTCACGGTGCTGGCCAGCAGCGTGCAGCTGTATTTCGAATACCGCCGCGAGATGCGCGAGATCGATGCGCGCATGGCGCTGATCCGCGCCGGCTACCTGGCCAGCCTGGAGCGCAGCCTGTGGGACCTGAACCAGGAGCAGCTGAACGTGCAGTTGCGCGGGCTGGTGGACTTTTCCGATGTGGCGCGGGTGCGCCTGAACAGCGCCGACTTCACCTTGCAGCAAGGTGAGCCGAACCCGCAGGGGCCGCTGCGGGTCGAGCGTTTTGCGCTGGACTACCAGCCACCTTCCGGGCCTGCGCGGCACCTGGGCGAGCTGGAGGTGAGCACGGACCTGGGCGCGGTGCACCGGCGGCTGTTTGCCACCGGCCTCACCAGCCTGTTGTGGATGAGCGTGTTCCTCTGTGGCCTGGCGCTGGCGCTGTCGGGGTTGTTCTATCGCCTGGTGACCCGTCACCTGCAGGTCATGGCCGACTTCGCCCGGCGCATCGGTGCCGGGCAATGGCACGAGCCCCTGCGCCTGAACAAGCGTCGCTCACCCCACACCGACGAGATCGACAGTGTGGCGCTGGCACTGGACGACATGCGCCGGGCGATCCTCAGTGACAGCGAGCGCCGCGAAACCGACCGCCTGGCCTTGCAAGACAAGCGCGACGAACTGCAGAAGCAGGTGGAGCGGCGCACGGCCAGCCTGATGCGCGCCAAGGACGATGCCGAAGCGGCCAACCTGGCCAAGTCACGCTTCCTCGCCACCATGAGCCACGAACTGCGCACGCCGCTCAACGGCATCCTCGGCATGGCCGAACTGCTGCGTGGCGCCGGGCTCGCGGCGCCGGACCGCCAGCGCCTGGAGGCGCTGTACAAGGCCGGTGAGGGGCTGCTGAGCATCCTTAACGAAGTGCTGTATTTTGCCCGCCTCGAAGAGGGCGAAAGCCGCCCCGAGGCCGTGGCGTTCTCCCTGCGCCAGTTGTGCGCCGAAGTGGTGACTCTGCTTGAACCCCGCGCGCTGGCCAACGACAGCCTGGTGCTGTGCCGCATCGACCCGCAGCTGGCCGCGTACCAGCACGGCGCCGAGCAGTACTTGCGCCAGGTGCTGAGCAACCTGCTGGCCAACGCCATCAAGTTCACCGAAGGCGGCGAGATCCTCGTCGAAGTGCAGGTGTTGCAGCAGGCATCCGGCCGGCAACGCCTGCGCCTGAGCGTCACCGACGACGGCATCGGCATCTGCGAGGCGATGCAGCCGAAGATCTTCGACCGTTTTGTCCAGGCCAGCGAGGCAGTCGCACGGCGCTATGGCGGCACCGGCCTGGGGCTGGCGATCAGCAAGCACCTGGTCGAGCAGATGGGCGGGCAGATTGGCGTGCGCAGCCGCGAGGGGGAGGGCAGCTGCTTCTGGCTGGAACTGGAGCTGGAAACGGCGCAGGCGCCCCAGGCCATGGCGGAAGCTGACCGTGCCACGGCGCCGCTGCAGATTCTGGTGGTGGAAGACGTGGCCCTGAACCGTGAGGTGGTGCGCGGGCTGCTGGAGCGTGACGGGCATGAAGTCTGGCTGGCCGAGGATGCCGAGCAGGGTTTGCAGTTGTGCGCACAGCAACGCTTCGACCTGCTGCTGCTGGATGTGCACCTGCCGGGTATCAGTGGCGTGGAGCTGTGCCGACAGCTGCGTGCCAGCGCCACGCCCAATCGCGATACGCGCATCCTGGCACTCACCGCCAGCGTGCAGCCGGGGCTGGTGCGTGCCTACCTGGATGCCGGCATGCAGGGGGTGCTGGGCAAGCCACTGAAGCTTGCCAGCCTGCGCCAGGCGCTGGCGGGGCAATGTCAGGAGGAAACGCCGGCCACGTCCGCCTGGCTCGACCACGAACTGTTGGCCACGCACCGCACGCTGCTGGGTGAACAGAAGCTGCAAGGCTTGCTGGCTGGCTTGCGAGACGGCCTGGCGCAACAGCGCCAGCCCTTGCTGGAAGCGGTCGAGGCGGGGGACTGCACCGAGGTGACCCACCTGGCCCATCGGCTGGCCGGCAGCAGCGACTCCTTGGGCTTGTGCGGCCTGGCGGCGACCTTGCGCCAGCTTGAAGAGCACGCCCTGGCCCGTGACAAGGCGGGCGTGCGCGCCATGGGCCCGTTGCTGGGCGAGCAGCTACAGCGTGCCGAAAACACCCTGGCCGAACTGCTGCTCGCCTGAGCGACAAAATCCTTACGACTTTTTACATCTTTGATCTTTACGATCAACCGGGCCTTACATCGCTTTCCAATAATCGGACGCAACCGCTGCACACGCGGTCTTCGACGCTTATTGGAGATAATAATAATGAAAGGCCGTAAAGCTGAAGGTATCCACCTCACACGGGCATTGAAGAGCCGGCACATCTTCATGCTCTCGCTCGGTGGCGTGATCGGCACCGGGCTGTTCATGGGCTCGGGGGTGACCATCAACCAGGGCGGCCCGGTGGGCGCGATCCTGGCCTACCTGGTCGCCGGTTTCCTGATGTACCTGGTGATGGTCTGCCTGGGTGAACTGTCGGTGCAGATGCCGGTGTCCGGTTCGTTCCAGGCCCATGCGACGAAATTCATTGGCCCGGCCACCGGCTTCATGATCGGCTGGGTGTACTGGATGAGCTGGGCCACCACCGTGGGCCTGGAGTTCACCGCCGCCGGCATGCTGATGACCCGCTGGTTCCCGGAGGTGCCGATCTGGTACTGGTCGGCGCTGTTCGTGGCCGTGCTTTTCGGCATCAACGCCCTGGCCACCCGCGCCTTCGGCGAGGCGGAATACTGGTTCTCCGGTATCAAGGTGGCGGCGATCCTCGGCTTCATCATCGTCGGTGTGCTGGTGATCTTCGGCGGCATTACGCTGAACAGCGGGGCGCCGGCGCCGATGATGACCAACCTGATCGGCGATTCGCTGTTCCCCAACGGCCTGTCGGCTGTGTTCGCGGTGATGATGACCGTGGTCTACGCCTTCCAGGGCTGCGAGATCATGGGCGTGGCGGCGGGCGAGACCGACCAGCCGGAAAAGAGCATCCCGCGGGCCGTGCGCAACGTGGTGTTCCGCGTGCTGATCTTCTACGTGCTGGCGATCGTGGTGCTGTCGGCGATCGTGCCATGGCAGCAGGCCGGGCTGATGGAAAGCCCGTTCGTGCAGGTGTTCGACATGGTCGGCATTCCTTACGCCGCAGACCTGATGAACTTCGTGATCCTCACCGCCATTCTCTCGGTGGGCAACTCCGGGCTGTATGCCTCTACCCGCATCCTCTGGGCGATGTCCAAGACCGGCATGGCACCGCGCAGCCTGTCGCCACTGAGCAGCCGTGGCGTGCCACTGCGTGCCCTTTTCGTCACCCTGTGCTTCGCGCTGGTGTCGTTGCTGACCAGCTTTGTCGCTGCCGACACCTTGTTCATGGTGCTGATGGCGGTGAGCGGCATGGCCGGCACGGTGACCTGGATCGTCATTGCCCTGGCGCAGTACCGCTTCCGCAAGCAGTTCCTGCGTGATGGCGGCCAGCTGAGCGACCTCAAGTACCGCGCGCCGATGTACCCGCTGGTGCCGTTGCTGTGCATCACCCTGTGCAGTTCGCTGTTTGTGTTCCTGGCAATGGATGAGACGCAGCGGCCTTCGCTGTATTGGGGCTTTGGCTTCATTGCGTTGTGCTATGCGGCGTACTTCCTGGTGCAGCGCAAGCGCCAGGGGGTGGTGATGGAAATGCCGGCTGCTTGAGGAGGGTTTGCTAGGGGTATGGCAGGGTATTGGGTGAGGGCTACCAAGTGCTCGCCGGTGTTTTTGCAGTGCCTGTGAGATCGAGCGCCGCCCGCGCGGCGCATCGCGGGCAAGCCCGCTCCCACATCTGTTTCGGGCCAATCTCTCCTGTGAAGCCAACAGGGACCGCCTTGTTTGTTCCCTTCGATATCGAGGTGGGCGCAACTGCTTTTCATCAATCTTCAGTCATGCGCCAAGGCGGTTCCTGTTGGCGGCACAGGAGTGACTGGCCCGAAACAGATGTGGGAGCGGGCTTGCCCGCGATGCGCCGCGCGGGCGGCGCTCGATCTCCTAGGCGCTGCAACCCTGTCGCCATGCACCTTGTGGCCCAATCGCGATCTGCTTTACCCCCCGATTACGCACCACTTGTTCGAAGTTGTAACACCGCTAACACCCCCAATTGCCTCCTTGTTGAACACTCGTTTAGCATGAGCCTCACCTCCCACAGCAATCACAATAATCCGAGGCCCGTCATGACCGCTCCGTCGTCCCTACTCACCCAGGTTGAAGCCGGCGTTGCCTGGATCACCCTGAACCGCCCCGAGCAGCGCAATGCGCTGGACATCCCCACCCTGAAACAGCTGCACGCCATCCTCGAGGCGTACAACCTCGACCCGGCTGTGCGTGTAGTGGTGCTGACCGGCACAGGCCGCAGCTTCTGCGCCGGCGCCGACCTCGCCGAATGGGCCGAGGCCGAAGCCCGTGGCGCACTGGAAACCTATGGCTGGACCGAAACCGCCCACGCCCTGATGCACTGCCTGCACACCCTGGACAAGCCCACCATCGCCGCCATCAACGGCACCGCCGTGGGCGCCGGCATGGACCTGTCACTGTGCTGCGACCTGCGCCTGGCCGCCCAGTCGGCCCGGTTCAAGGCCGGCTACACCAGCATGGCTTACTCGCCAGATGCCGGCGCCAGCTGGCACCTGCCACGGCTGATCGGCAGCGAACAGGCCAAGCGCCTGCTGTTCCTCGACGAGCTGTGGGGCGCCGAACGCGCCCTGGCGGCCGGCCTGGTCGGTGAAGTGGTCGCCGACGACCAGTTGCCCGCCGCCACCGCCGAACTGGCGGCGCGCCTGGCCCAGGGGCCGACCTTCGCCTACGCCCAGACCAAGCGCCTGATGCGCGATGGCGCCTCGCGCAGCCTGGCCGAGCAGCTCACTGCGGAACTGGCCGCCGGCCTGCTTTGCGGGCGTAGCGCCGACGGCGCCGAGGCCTTGCGCGCAGTCACGGAAAAACGCGCACCACGTTTCAGCGGCAAATAAGCACGCTCTCTTTCCCCGCTTACCCAGGAACAGGCCATGAATTTCCAACTGACCCAAGAACAAGAAATGTTGGTGGATGCCGTACGCAGCTTCGTCGCCAAGGAGCTGTTGCCCCATGAAGAAGCCGTGGACCGTGCCGACGAGGTGTCCCCGGAGCTCGCCGCGCAGATCCGTGGCAAGGCCATCGCCGCTGGCTTCTACGCCTTCAACATGCCCGAGGAAGTCGGCGGCGGCGGCCTCGACTACCTGTCCCAGGCCCTGATCGAGCGCGAGTTGTCGAAGGTTTCCTGGGCGCTGCACGTGTTCGTCGCCCGGCCTTCGAAAATCCTCATGGCCTGCACCGGCCAGCAGATCGAGGACTACCTGCTGCCGTGCATCCGTGGCGAAAAGACCGATTGCTTCGCCCTGACCGAACCGGGCGCCGGCTCCGACGCCAACTCGATCAAGACCCGCGCCGTGCGCGAAGGCGACGACTTCGTAATCAATGGCAGCAAGCACTTCATCAGCCATGCCGGGCACGCCGACTTCGCCATCGTCTTTGCCGTCACCGACACCTACGAGCACAACGGCCGCAAGCGCAACGCCGTCACCGCCTTCCTGGTCGACCGCGGCACCCCGGGCATGACCATCCGCCGCGGGCCGAAATGCGTGAGCAACCGTGGCTACCACACCTACGAGCTGTTCTTCGACGACTGCAAGGTGCCGGCTGCCAAGGTGCTCGGTGAAGTCGGCAAGGGCTGGGACGTGGCCAACGCCTGGCTGACCGCAGGCCGGGTCATGGTCGCTGCCAACTGCGTCGGCCAGGCCCAGCGCGCGCTGGACGTGTCGCTGCAATGGGCCGCCGACCGCAAACAGTTCGGCCAGCCGATCGGTACCTACCAGGGCGTGTCGTTCAAGCTCGCCGACATGGCCACGCAGATCCGCGCCGCCGAACTGCTGACCTTGCACACCGCCTGGAAGATGGATCAGGGCAGCATGACCGACGGCGAGGCAGGCATGGCCAAGCTGTTCGCCAGCGAAGTGCTCGGCAAGGTTGCCGACGAAGCGGTGCAGATTTACGGCGGCATGGGCCTGATGGACGAAGGGCCGGTCGAGCGCATCTGGCGCAACGCACGCATCGAGCGGATCTGGGAAGGCACCTCGGAGATCCAGCGGCACATCATCTCGCGCGAACTGCTGCGCCCACTGCTGCGCTGACCGGAGCATCCCCATGTCGCAAGCCATTCGTGACAACCTCAAACGCCTGCTGGCTCCCCGGCACCTGGCTTTCGTCGGCGGGCGCAGCATGGCCCGTGCACTCAAGCGCTGCGCCGAAGGCGGCTACCCGGGCCAGATGTGGCTGGTCAACCCGCAGCAGGACAGCATCGACGGCGTGCCCTGTGTGCGCAGCGTGGCCGAGCTGCCCTGCGCGCCAGACGCGGTGTTCATCGCCACCAACCGCGAACTGACCCTGACCTGTGTCGCCGAGCTCGCCGCCAAGGGCGCGGGCGGGGCGATCTGCTATGCCTCGGGCTTTGCCGAAAGCGGCGCCGAAGGCCAGGCGCTGCAACAGCAGCTGCTCGACGCCGCCGGCAACATGGCCCTGCTCGGGCCCAACTGCTACGGCCTGCTCGACTACCTGCACAGTGCCGCCCTGTGGCCGGTGGCGCACGGTGGCAAGGCGGTAGAGAAAGGCGTTGCGGTGCTGACCCAGAGCGGCAACTTCGCCTACAACCTGTCGATGAGCGACCGCTCGCTGCCGGTGGCCTACATGGCCTCGGTCGGCAACCAGGCACAACTGGGCATTGCCGAGCTGATGGACGTGTTGCTCGATGAACCCCGGGTCACCGCCATCGGCCTGCACCTGGAAGGCCTGAAGAACGTGCCGGGCTTTGCCCGGGCCGCGCACAAGGCGCTGGAGAAGGGCATCCCGATCGTGGCGCTGAAGACCGGCGTATCGCAGATCGGCGCCGAACTCGCATTGAGCCACACCAGTTCACTGTCCGGCTCCGATGCCCTGTACGACAGCCTGTTCGAACGCCTGGGGGTGATTCGCGTCAGTGGCCCGGTGAGTTTCGTCGAAACCCTCAAGGCCGCCGCTTGCGGCAACCTGCCCAAGGGCCCCAGCCTGATCGCGCTGGCCTGCTCGGGCGGCGATGCCGGGCTGATCGCCGACTACAGCGAGAGCAACCTGCTGAGCCTGCCGGCCCTGGACGCCAGCCAGGTCGAGGAACTGGCCCAGGTGCTGCCGGCCTACGCCAACCTGGTCAACCCGCTGGACTTCACCACGGCGATCTGGGGCGATGGCCCGGCCAAGGCGCGCATGCTCGACAGCGCCCTGCGCAGCGACGCCGACGCGGCGATGCTGGTGCTCGATTACCCCGCCGAGTTCACCGGCGAACGCAAGGAGTGCGACCTGCTGCTGGAGCTGTACTGCGCGGCGCTCAAGCGCCATGGCAAGACCGGCTTCGTCACCTCGGCCTTCCCCGAACTGCTGCCGGCCAGCGCCCGCGAGCGCCTGCACGCGGCCGGTGTTCCGGCGCTGCAAGGGGTGGAGGATGGCTTGGCCGCGTGGGGCCGGGTTGCCCGCTACGCGCAGCAGCGTCCGGCTTTGCTGGCGCTGGGCGAATCGGCGCTGGTACCACTGTGCCCGCAGCCATTGGCCGGTGACAGCCGCCTGCTCAACGAGTGGGATTCCAAGCAGGCCCTGCGCGGCTTCGGCCTGCCCATTCCGAATGGCGTGCTGAGCAGCCCGCAACACGCGCTGGCGGATGCCGGCCAGGTGGGCTTCCCGCTGGTGCTCAAGGCCGTCAGCGCGCAATTGCCGCACAAGACCGAGGCCGGCGCAGTGGCGCTGAACCTGGCCGACGAGGCCGCCCTCAGCCGCGCCCTTGAACAGATGCGCACGCGCATCGCCGCTTACGCGCCGGGCGTCGCCTTCGACCAGGTTTTGCTCGAACCCATGGCCGGCGCGCCACTGGCCGAGCTGATCGTCGGCATCAAGCGCGAGGCGGATTTCGGCCTGGCGCTGGTGATCGGTGCCGGCGGCATCCTCGTCGAGCTGCTCAAGGACAGCAACAGCCTGCTGCTGCCAACCACCGACGGTGCCATCCGCAAGGCCGTGCTCGGCCTGCGCAGTGCGGCTTTGCTTCAGGGCTTCCGTGGCAAACCGGCGGTCGACCTGGATGCACTGGTCGCCGCCATCCGCGCGGTGGCCGACTACGCCTGCGAAAACGCCAGCCAGCTGCTGGAGCTGGATGTGAACCCATTGATGGTCGGTGCCAATGGCACCACGGCGGTCGATGCCTTGATCCGCCTCGGCCAAGTGTAAGGACATGAACATGACCCACCCCACACTCACGGGCGGCCAGGCGCTGGTGCGCCTGCTGGCCAACTACGGCGTCGACACCGTGTTCGGCATCCCCGGCGTGCACACCCTGGAGCTGTACCGCGGCCTGCCCGGCAGCGGCATTCGCCACGTGCTCACCCGGCACGAGCAGGGCGCCGGCTTCATGGCCGACGGCTATGCCCGGGTCAGCGGCAAGCCGGGCGTCTGCTTTGTCATCACCGGCCCCGGCGTGACCAACGCGGCCACCGCCATCGGCCAGGCCTACGCCGACTCGATCCCGATGTTGGTGATCTCCAGCGTCAACCACACCGCCAGCCTGGGCAAAGGCTGGGGCTGCCTGCACGAGACCCAGGACCAACGCGCCATGACCGCGCCAATCACCGCTTTCTCGGCTGTGGCGCTGAAGGCCGAAGACCTGCCGGAGCTGATCGCCCACGCCTATGCCGTGTTCGACAGCGAACGCCCGCGCCCGGTGCATATCTCGGTGCCGCTGGACGTACTGGCTGCGCCGGTGGCGCGGGACTGGAGCAATGAAGTGGTACGTCGCCCCGGGCGTGGCCCGGCCAGCCTCGACAGCCTGCAACAGGCGGCGGCCAAACTGGCGGCAGCGAAGCGCCCGATGATCATTGCCGGCGGGGGTGCCCTGCAGGCGGGCGCCGAGCTGCAGCAACTGAGCACACGCCTGGCGGCGCCACTGTTCACCAGCGTCGCCGGCAAGGGCCTGGCGCCACTGGACTCGCCGCTCAACGCCGGCTCCACCCTGTGCGTGGAACCGGGCTGGGCGCTGATCGCCGAGGCCGACGTGGTGCTGGCGGTCGGTACTGAAATGGCCGACACCGACTTCTGGCGCGAGCGCCTGCCGCTGACCGGCGAGCTGCTGCGGGTGGATATCGACCCGCGCAAGTTCAACGACTTCTACCCCTGCACACTGGCGTTGCACGGCGATGCCCGGCAGACCCTGGCGGGGCTGCTGGAACAGTTGCCGGACGGCGTGCGCGATGCGGCCCAGGCAAGCGCGGCAGTGGCCCGCCTGCGGGTTGCCGTGCAGGCGAACCACGGCCCTCTGCAGGCGATCCACCAGGCGATCCTGCAGCGGGTCGCGGCCGAGCTGCCAGAAAACGCCTTCATCAGCACCGACATGACCCAGCTGGCCTACACCGGTAACTATGTGTTCAACAGCCGGGCCCCGCGCAGCTGGCTGCACCCGACCGGCTACGGCACCCTCGGCTACGGCCTGCCGGCCGGTATCGGCGGCATGTTCGCCACGGACGACCGCCCCGGCCTGGTGCTGGTAGGCGACGGTGGCTTCCTCTACACCGCGCAGGAGCTGGCGACCGCGGTCGAGGAGCTTGACCGCCCGCTGGTGGTGCTGCTGTGGAACAACGACGCGCTGGGGCAGATCCGCGACGACATGCTCGACCTGGACATCGAGCCCATCGGCGTACTGCCGCGCAACCCGGACTTCGCCGGCCTGGCCCGCGCCTTTGGTTGCACGGTCGCGCAGCCGCAGAGCCTCGACGAACTGCAACGGGACCTGCGCGGCGGCTTTGCCCGCAACGGCGTGACCCTGATCGAGCTCAAGCACGCCTGCGCGCGCTGAGCCCAAACCGCACAACAGGACGACCAGCCATGCGATTTTCCTCATTGACCCAACGGATCGCCGGTGACGGCGCCGCCGCCTGGGAGATCCACTACCGCGCCCTGGCCATGCTCGAAGAAGGCCGCGACGTATTGCTGCTGTCGGTCGGCGACCCGGACTTCGACACCCCGGCGCCGATCATTCAGGCGGCTGTGGACAGCCTCGAAGCCGGCAACACCCATTACGCCGATGTGCGCGGCAAGCGCAGCCTGCGCGAGGCCATCGCCCGTCGCCACCAGCAACGCAGCGGCCAGGCGGTTACCGCCGACCAGGTGACGGTGCTGGCAGGGGCGCAATGCGCGCTGTTCTGCGTCGCGCAATGCGTGCTGGAGCCGGGCGATGAAGTGATCGTCGCCGAGCCGATGTATGTCACCTACGAAGCGGTGTTCGGTGCCTGCGGTGCCACGGTGGTGCCGGTGCCGGTGCGCCCGGAGCATGGCTTCCGCGTGCAACCGGAGGACGTCGCCGCACGGATCACCCCGCGCACCCGTGCCCTGGCGCTGAACAGCCCGCACAACCCCTCCGGCGCCAGCCTGCCGCGCAGCACCTGGGAGGCCCTGGCCGAACTGTGCATCGCCCATGACCTGTGGCTGATCAGCGACGAGGTCTACAGCGAGCTGCTGTTCGAAGGCGAACACATCAGCCCTGCCAGCCTGCCGGGCATGGCCGAGCGCACGGCGACGCTGAACAGCCTGTCCAAGTCCCATGCCATGACCGGTTGGCGGGTCGGCTGGGTGGTCGGTTCGCCCGCGTTGTCCGGGCACCTGGAAAACCTGGCGCTGTGCATGCTCTACGGCTCGCCGGATTTCATTCAGGATGCCGCAGTGGCCGCGCTGGAGCAGCCCTTGCCGGAACTGGACGGCATGCGCGAAGCCTACCGCCAGCGCCGTGACCTGGTGTGCGAGCGCCTGGCGCACTGCCCGGGCTTGCGGGCACTCAAGCCCGATGGCGGGATGTTCGTGATGGTCGATATCCGCGAGACCGGGCTCAGCGCACAAGCCTTCGCCGACCGCCTGCTCGACCAGCATGGGGTGTCGGTGCTGGCCGGTGAAGCGTTCGGCCCGAGTGCGGCCGGGCATATCCGCCTGGGCCTGGTGCTCGGCGCCGAACCCCTCGGTGAAGCCTGCCGGCGCATTGCCCTGTGCGCCAGCGAACTGATGGAGGCGCAACGCGATGCGTGAATACAGCAGTCTGTTCTTCGATGGCCGCTGGCAGCAACCAGCGGGGCAGGGCATGGCCGAGGTGATCGACCCGGCCAGCGAAGCGGTGGCCGGCAAGGTGCCGCTGGGCAATGAAGAGGATGTGGAACGCGCCGTCAATGCGGCGCGCAGAGCGTTCGGCGACTGGTCGCGCACGCCGTCCAGCGTGCGCGCCGGGTTCATTCGCGCCCTGGCCGAACAGCTCAAGGCGCGGGCCGACGAGATGGCCGCGGTGATCACCACCGAGCTGGGCATGCCGGTGCAGTGGTGCCGGTCGGTGCAGGTCGATGGGCCCATCGTCGGGCTTGAGCAGTACATCGAGCTGGCCGGCAAGATGGACGAGGTGCGCGAAGTCGGTAACTCGCTGCTGTACCGCGAGGCGGTAGGCGTGTGCGCGTTCATCAACCCCTGGAACTACCCGCTGCATCAACTGATCGGCAAGCTGGCACCGGCCTTGGCTGCGGGCTGCACGGTGGTGGTCAAGCCGAGCCAGGAGACCCCGCTGCATGCCTTCCTGCTGGCGGAAATGATCGAGGCCATCGGGTTGCCGGCCGGGGTGTTCAACCTGGTCAGCGGGCCGGGGGCGAAGGTCGGTGAGGCCTTGGCGCGGCACCCGCTGGTGGACATGGTCTCGTTCACCGGGTCCACCGGGGCGGGGGTGCGGGTTGCCCAGGCGGCAGCGCCGTCGGTAAAGCGGGTGTGCCTGGAGCTGGGTGGCAAGTCGCCGTTCCTGATCACCGCCGATGCCCCGCTCGAAGCAGCGGTGCGCCATGGCGTGCAGGACGTGATGATCAACTCGGGGCAGACCTGCACGGCACTGACGCGCATGCTGTTGCCGGCTTCGCGCTATGACGAGGCCGTGGAGATCGCCGTGGACGAGGCCCGCAGCCTGGTGATGGGCGATCCGCAGGACCCGCGCAGTTTCCTCGGGCCAATGTGTTCGGCCGGGCAGCGGCGCACGGTACAGGCGTACATCCGGGTGGGGCAGGAAGAGGGCGCTCGGCTGGTGTGTGGCGGGGAGACGGCAGCGGGCTTCGAGCGTGGGTTCTATGTACCGCCGACGATTTTCGCTGACGTCGACAACCGCATGCGCATTGCCCAGGAGGAAATCTTCGGGCCGGTGCTGTGCCTGATTCCCTACGCCGACGAGGCCGAAGGCATTGCCCTGGCCAACGACTCGCCGTTCGGGCTGTCCAGCGCGGTGTGGGCAGGTAGCCGCGACAAGGCGCTGCAACTGGGCCGCCAGTTGCGTGCGGGGCAGTGCTTCGTCAATGGCGGGGCGTTCAACTACCAGGCACCGTTCGGCGGCTACAAACAGTCGGGCAATGGCCGCGAGTGGGGGGAGGAGGGCCTGCACGAGTTCGTCGAGGTGAAGGCCATCCAGCTCTGATCGCTATGGGAACGCCTGTGGGGGCATGTGTTGGGACACCTGTGGGAGCGGCCTTGCGTCGCGAAAGGGCCGCAGCGCGGCCCCGGCAATTCATGCGGCGAAGCTGAAATCCTGGGGGCGCTTCGCACCCCTTTCGCGACGCAAGGCCGCTCCCACAGGGACCGCGCCAGTTTTCAGAAACTGGGGTTCACGCTGTGTGTTCCTTGGGGGTATCGAACGCCACGAACAACTGGTCCGCGGTGATCGCCCCCAGGTCCAGGCGCATGTTCTGCTCCAGCATCGCGAACAGCCGGGTGAACACTTCGTACACCTTGCAGTGGTCTTCAAGCCCGGCAAACGGGTTGTCGATCTTCTCGGCGATCAGCGAGCTTTCCTGCACCGCGTCATACACCTCGCGCAAGGTGATCTCTTGCGGTGCGCGGGCCAGGGTCACGCCGCCCTGGGCGCCGCGATAGGAGGTCAGGATATTGGCCTTGACCATCTGCGACACCATCGAGCGCACGCGGGTCGGGTGCACCTTGACCCATTTGGCGATGGTCTCGGTGCGCAGCTTCTGCGGGGCATTGGCCGCCACGAACGAAAGGATGTACGAGGCGGTGATGAGTCGGGTCGACTGGCTCATGGGGCAAAGGCTCCCTGCGAAAACGTCAATGGTACACCAGTGAAAAAGCCCGGTATCGGGCGCTGGAAATCAGCTTGTCCTGCCGCTAATGTATTTGTTACGGTAACAATTACAAATTGTAAACAGCTTCTACGCAATCCGCTTTGACCGAATAACAATTTCTTGCGGTTCAACAGGGGCAAATGCCATGAGCGATAACAACAAGAACAATCCTCACGCCACCCTCGACGGCAGCCTGCCGCGCCGGGATTTCCTCAAGTACAGCGCGGCCGCCGCAGCCATCGCCGGGGCCTTCTCCCTCGGCCTGCCGCTGCCTGGCCATGCCGACGAGGCCACGCCAAAGCCGGGCGGGACCTTGCGCCTGGGCCTGGCCGGGGGCAGCACCACCGACTCCAAGGACCCAGGCTCGTGGGTCGATACCTTCACCTTCATCGGCTTCTCGGCGGTGTACAACACCCTCACCGAGATTTCCGTGGAAGGCACTGCCATCCCTGAGCTGGCCGAGCGCTGGGAATCGAGCCCCGACGCCAAGGTCTGGACCTTCACTCTTCGCCAGGGCGTGACCTTCCACAACGGCAAGACCCTCAACGCCGACGACGTGGTGGCCTCGATCCAGCACCACCTGGGCGACAAGTCCACCTCCGCCGCCAAGACCGTGCTGGGCGATGTCGCCAAGGTGAGCGCCAGCGCCCCCGACACCGTGGTGTTCGAGCTGCACTCGGGCAACGCCGACTTCGCCTACGTGGTCGCCGACTACCACCTGGTGATCATGCCCGCCAAAGATGGCCTGGCCGACTGGCAGGCCGGCGTCGGCACAGGCGGTTACCGCATCAAGGGCTTCGAGCCGGGCGTGCGCATGGACCTGGAGCGCAGCCCGGACTACTGGAAGCCGGGCAGGGCGCATTTCGCCAGCGCCGAGCTGATCGCCATCGCCGACGGCGCCGCACGGGTCAACGCCCTGGTCACCGGCAAGGTCGATGTGATCAACAAGGTCGACCTCAAGACCGTGTCCTTGCTCAAGCGCAACCCGAAGCTGGTGATCGAGGAAACCAAGGGCGCCCAGCACTACACCTTCCCGATGCTCACCGACAGCGAGCAGTTCCGCGACAACAACGTGCGCATGGCCCTCAAGCACGCGATCAACCGCGAGACCCTGCTGGCTTCGGTGCTCTACGGCTACGGCCAGGTCGGCAACGACCACCCGCTGCAGCCGGCCAACCGCTTCATCAACCCGGCGCTGGAACAGCGCGTCTACGACCCGGACAAGGCCCGCTTCTACCTGCGCCAGGCCGGCATGGACAGCCTCAAGGTGCGCCTGCAGGCCTCCGATGCCGCCTACAGCGGTGCGGTGGATGCATCGGTGCTGTTCAAGGAGCAGGCGCGCCAGGCCGGCATCGACATCGACGTGGTGCGCGAACCGGCCGATGGGTTCTTCACCAATGTCTGGATGAAACAGCCGTTCACCACTTCGTTCTGGTACTCCAGCCTCACCGCCGACCGCATGTTCAGCATCGGCTACGCCAAGGGTGCGGCGTGGAACGAGACGCACTGGGACAACCCGCGCTTCAACCAGCTGCTCAACGCCGCCCGTGGCGAGATGAACGAGCCGCTGCGCCGCGAGATGTACAACGAGATGCAGGCGCTGTGCCGCGACGACGGCGGGGCGATCGTGCCGCTGTTCGCCAGCTCCGTCGCCGCCCGCTCCAGCCGCGTGGCCCATGGCCCGCTCACCGCGCCCTATGGCGAGCTGGATGGCCTGCGGGTGATCGAGCGCTGGTGGCAAGCCTGAGCCGCTGACGTTTCGCAAGCATCCAGACGAGGAGTGGTACGGTGAACAATCTTGGCAAACTGCTTGTGCAGCGGCTGGCCTTGGGCCTGTTGTCGCTGTTTGCGGTCTCGGTGGTGATCTTCCTGGCAGTCAGCCTGCTGCCAGGCGACATCGCCCAGGCCATGCTCGGCCAGTCGGCCACCCCGGAAACCGTGGCGGCCCTGCGCGCCCAGCTGGGGCTGGACCTGTCGCCGGTGCAGCGTTTCGTGCAGTGGGCGTGGCGCCTGGTGCACGGTGACCTGGGCGTGTCGCTGGCCAACCAGCGGCCGATCATCGAACTGGTCGGCGCACGGCTGGGCAACACCTTCAGCCTCGCCCTGCTGGCGGCGCTGTTCTCGGTGCCGACGGCGTTGCTGCTGGGCATGCTCGCGGCGTTGTACCGCAACAGCTGGTTCGACCGCCTGCTCAATACCGGCGCATTGAGCGCCGTGTCGTTCCCCGAGTTCTTCGTGGCCTACCTGCTGATCCTGGTGTTCGCGGTGAACCTCGAATGGCTGCCGGGCATCTCCAGCCTGCCTGCGGATGCCTCGCTGGGTGAAGTGCTGGAAGTCTCGGTGCTGCCGGTGGCGACCCTGAGCCTGGTGGTGATCGCGCAGATGATGCGCATGACCCGCGCCTCGCTGATCAACCTGCTGGCCAGCCCCTACATCGAGATGGCCCGGCTCAAGGGCGTGTCGCCGGCGCGGGTGATTTTCAAGCATGCCTTGCCCAATGCCCTGGCGCCGATCGTCAACGTGGTGGCGCTGAACCTGGCGTACCTGGTGGTGGGCGTGGTGGTGGTGGAGGTGGTGTTCGTCTACCCGGGGCTCGGCCAGTTGCTGGTGGACTCGGTGGCCAAGCGCGACATCCCGGTGGTGCAGGCCTGCAGCCTGATCTTCGCCGGCACCTACATCCTGCTCAATACCGGCGCCGACGTGCTGTCGATTGCCAGCAACCCACGCCTGATGCATCCGAAGGGGTAGACCATGAGCCTGTTCACACCTGTGCTGCGCGCGCCCCTGAGCGCCAAGTTCGGCCTGCTGGTGATTGTTGCCTACACCGTGGTGGCGCTGTTTGCACCGCTGCTGGCGCCTTACGGCGAAACCCAGGTGGTCGGCGAGGGCTTCGCGCCGTGGAGCCCGCAGTTCCTGCTGGGCACCGACAACCTGGGCCGCGACACCTTCAGCCGCCTGCTGTTCGGCGCCCGCAACACCCTGGGCATTGCCTTCCTGACCACCAGCCTGGCCTTTTTGCTGGGCGGCCTGTGCGGGCTGGTCGCGGCCATCAAGGGTGGCTGGATCGACCAGGGCCTGTCGCGCCTGGTGGACATCCTGATGGCCATCCCGCAACTGATCTTTGCCTTGCTGATCCTCAGCGTGGTCGGCACCACCGCCACCTCGCTGGTGCTGGTGATCGCCCTGCTCGACGCCACGCGGGTGTTCCGCCTGTCGCGGGCGGTGGCCATGAACGTGGTGGTGCAGGACTTCGTCGAAGCCGCAAGGCTGCGCGGCGAAGGGCTGTGGTGGCTGGTCACCCGCGAAGTGCTGCCCAATGCCGCCGCGCCGCTGATTGCCGAATTCGGCCTGCGCTTCTGCTTCGTCTTCCTGTTCATCAGCGCCTTGTCGTTCCTCGGCCTCGGCATTCAGCCGCCGACCGCCGACTGGGGCAGCATGGTGCGTGACAACGCAGTGCTGATCACCTTCGGTGACATCAGCCCGCTGCTGCCGGCCCTGGCGGTGGCGTTGATCACGGTGAGCGTGAACTTTGTCGTCGACTGGGTGCTGCACCTTTCCAGCGGCCTGAAGGAGTGCTGAGCATGAACCCTGATACTTTGCTGGAGATCCGTGGCCTGCGCATCGAAGGCCACCATGACGACGCCTGGCACCCGCTGATCAAGGGCATCGACCTGACCCTCAAGCGCGGCGAGGTGCTGGGCCTGATCGGTGAGTCCGGTGCCGGCAAGTCGACCCTGGGCCTGGCCGCGATGGGCTACGTGCGCGACGGCTGCCGGATCACCGGCGGCAGCGTGTGCTTCGATGGCATTCAGCTGCTCGAGTGCAGCGCCGACACCCTGCGCAAGCTGCGCGGCCTGCGCATCGCCTATGTGGCGCAGAGCGCTGCCGCCTCGTTCAACCCGGCGCACCGGCTGATCGACCAGCACGTGGAAACGGCCGTGACCAACGGCGGCATCGACCGCGCCAAGGCCGAGGCCGAGGCGGTGGAGCTGTACCGCATCCTGCGCCTGCCCGACCCCGAGCACATCGGCCAGCGCTACCCGCACCAGCTGTCCGGCGGCCAGCTGCAGCGGGTGATGACCGCCATGGCCATGGCCTGCCACCCGGACCTGATCATCTTCGACGAACCGACCACGGCGCTGGACGTCACCACCCAGATCGAGGTGCTGGCGGCGATCCGCGACGCGGTGAAGACCTTCGGCAGCGCCGCGCTGTACATCAGCCATGACCTGGCAGTGGTGGCGCAGATGGCCGACCGCATCATGGTGCTGCGCCACGGCAGCCTGGTGGAGGAGGCGCAGACCCGCCACATGCTCAGTTCCCCGCAGCAGGCATACACCCAGTCGCTGTGGGCGGTGCGCAACTTCCACACCACG
Source organism: Pseudomonas sp. CC120222-01a (assembly GCF_003097235.1). GTDB lineage: Bacteria > Pseudomonadota > Gammaproteobacteria > Pseudomonadales > Pseudomonadaceae > Aquipseudomonas. The sequence goes on from NZ_QEQQ01000004.1 coordinate 43,867, forward strand.
GCCAAGGCCTGCCCGGGAAATGAAAAACCCTTGTTGGAAGTGCGCAACGCCGATGCCCGCTATGGCCAGCAGCCGGTGCTGCACGACGTTTCGCTGAAGCTCTATCGCGGCCAGACCCTGGCAGTGATCGGCGAGTCGGGCAGCGGCAAGAGCACCACGGCACGCCTGATCAGCGGCCTGCTGCCGCCGACCTCGGGCCAGGTGCTGTATGACGGCGAAGCCTTGCCGGCCGACTACCGCCAGCGCAGCAAGGAGCAGCTGCGGCGTATCCAGATGATCTACCAGATCCCCGACACCGCGCTCAACCCACGCCAGCGCATCGTCGACATCATCGGCCGGCCGCTGAGCTTCTACCTGGGGCTCAAGGGCAAGGCGCTGCGCGAGCGGGTCGCCGACCTGCTGCGGATGATCGACCTGGAGCCGGCCAAGTACATGGACCGCCTGACACGCGAGCTGTCGGGCGGGCAGAAGCAGCGGATCTGCATCGCCCGTGCCCTGGCCGCCGAACCCCAGCTGATCATCTGCGACGAAGTGACCTCGGCCCTCGACCAGCTGGTGGCCGAGGGCGTTCTGAAACTGCTCGACCGCATCCAGCGCGAGCTGGGCGTGGCCTACCTGTTCATTACCCACGACGTGGCCACCGTGCGCGCCATCGCCGACGAGGTGCTGGTGATGCAGCGCGGACGGGTGGTCGACCAAGGTAGCCGCGAAGCGATCTTCCAGCCGCCGCACCGCGACTACACCGGGTTGCTGTTCTCCTGCGAACCCGAGATGGACCCCGACTGGCTCGACCGCCTGCTGGCGGCGCGCAACTCCAATTCCCCTTTGGCAACTGTTTGAGGATTGCCCATGAAAGTCCTGATCGTTCACGCTCACCCCGAGCCTCAGTCCTTCACCGCCGCACTGCGCGACCAGGCGGCGCAGACCTTCCGTGCCCAGGGCCATGAGGTGCAGGTCAGCGACCTGTACGCCATGGGCTGGAACCCGGTGGCCAGCGCCGATGACTTCAGCCACCGGGAAAACCCGGAGTACCTGGTGTATGCGCTGGAGCAGCGCCTGGGTGTAAAGAGTGGTTCCATCGCGCCGGACATCCAGCAGGAGCTGGACAAGCTGCTGTGGGCCGACCTGCTGGTGCTGAACTTCCCGATCTTCTGGTTCTCGGCACCGGCGATGCTCAAGGGCTGGATCGACCGGGTGCTGGTGTCCGGGGTTTGCTACGGCGGCAAGCGCTTCTACGACCAGGGCGGCCTGGCCGGCAAGCGTGCGCTGGTGACCGTGACCCTGGGCGGGCGCGAGCACATGTTCGGCGAAGGCGCGATCCACGGGCCGCTGGAAGACATGTTGCGGCCGATCCTGCGCGGCACCCTGGCCTATGTCGGCTTCGAGGTGCTGGAGCCGTTCGTGGCCTGGCATGTGCCGTACATCAGCGACGAGGCACGCCAGGAGTTCCTGCGCAGCTACGAGCAACGCCTGCAGCACCTGTCGGATGACCTGCCGCTGAGCTTCCCACGGCTAGACCAGTTCGATGAGGCGCTGTATCCGTTGCCGAGCTGACCGTTTGCGCGGTCTGAGCGACTGCGCAGTACCTGTGGGAGCGGCCTTGTGTCGCGAAAGGGCTGCGCAGCGGCCCCAGGATTTCAGCTACACAGCCTGCATTGGTGGGGCCGCTTCGCGGCCCTTTCGCGACACAAGGCCGCTCCCACAAAGGGGGGCGTCCAGCCTGGGTATCACGCCTTGTCCGCCTTGCCGGCTGCGGCAGCGAACTTGGCCAACTGAACATCCAGCCGGCGAGGGCGCCGGCCAAGGTCCTCGGCACGCTCCTTGCGACGAATGGCATTGCGTACCATCAATGACCCCAGGTAACGAATGGGCTCCGGCGGGAAATGCCCGAGCGGGCCGTCGAGCAACGGCGAACGTGTCCACGGGTTGTCCAGCCCCAGCACCAGCGACGACAGAATCTGACCGCCCATGTGACAGGGGCCCACACCACTGCCGGAATACCCGAAGCCATAAAAGATATTGTCCTTGGCGCCCATGCGGCCAAAGAACGGCAAACCGGTGACCGACCGATCCGAAGGGCCGTTCCAGGTCGCCGCGATATCGACGCCGGTGAATGCCGGGAAGAACTTTTCCAACGAATCGCGCAGCAGGTTCGCATAGGGTGATGGCTGGTCGAACACCGGCAGCATGCGCCCGCCGAAGGCAAAGGTATTACCCCCTTTGCCCAGCATGATTCGCCCGTCAGGCGTGTTGTGGTAGTAGTGAACGAAGATGCGCGAGTCGAGCACGGTCACGCCGCTGGTCAGGCCGATGCGCTCCAGCAGGTCTGGCCGAGGTTCGGTGATGATCATGTCGCTCGAGACAATGGCCACCGAACGCGAAAATTGTGGAAAGGCCCGGGCCATCCACGCGTTGATCGCCAGCACCACCTTGCCGCACGTGACTTTGCCGTGGGGTGTGATGACCGTGGCTGGCTGCCCTTCGTCCAGGCCGACCATGGGCGTGCCTTCTTGAATGCGCACGCCCAGCCCCAGTGCCACACGGCGCAGGCCACGCACCAGCTTGGCCGGTTGCACGCTGGCCGCTGCGGGCGAGTACCAGCCTTCCAGGTGCTGGGCCGAGCCCGCCATCCGTTGCACATCGGCGAGCGGGCGTTTGCTGAAGGTGTTGATGCCATGGCGCTCCAGCGCCGCGACCACGGCGTCGGTGGAGCCGACCTGGGCCTGACTGGTGGAGGTATACAGCGTGCCGTCGAGACGATAATCGGCATCCACGCCGTACTTTCTGCAGAAGTCGCCGATCGCGTAGATGCTCTGCTCCGACGCCTTGACCAGGCGCACGGCCTCTTCGAGCCCGAACAGACGCTCCAGGGTAAAGAACTTCGCCGACCAGGACAGCGCACAACCACCGTTGCGCCCACTGGCGCCCGCGCCGCAGATGTCCGCCTCGACGATGACCACATCGAGTGCGGGGTTCTGTTCCTTGAGCATGATGGCGGTCCACAGGCCGGTGTAGCCGCCACCGACGATGCAGACATCGGCATGGGTGTCCTGCCGCAGGGGCGGGCAGGGCTCGTCGGGCTGATTCTTCAGGGCTTGTTCCAGCCAGAAAGGGCGCATCGTGCTTCTCCAGAAAGGGACCGAAAAGGGCGCCGAGCAAGGTGCGCCCTGTGTCCCGCATCCTTGCAGCGCACTGTTCATAAATAAAATCGATTTAACGTATGCATATATAAGCTCAGTCTATGTATCAGCGACCCCACCCATTCGGGTTATGGTCCCGTGGCGCAATCCCCCGGATAGTGGCTCCATCAGCTCACCCGAGCCGATCCTGATCACACGATGGAGTTGCTATGCGCAAGGCATTGAAGGTGATTTCCAGTCTGCTGATGTGTTGTACCGCCACGGCCACCCTGGCCACCGAGGCAGACACCAGCAACACGCTCAGGTTGTACAACTGGACCGACTACATCGGCGAAAACACCCTGGCCGATTTCGAGAAACAGACCGGCATCAAGGTGATCTACGACACCTTCGACGGCTACGAAACGGTCCAGACCAAACTGCTCACCGGCCGCTCCGGCTACGACCTGGTGATGCTCAACGGCTCGCTGGTACCGCCGCTGATCAAGGCCGGGGTGTTCCAGCCGCTGGATAAATCCAAACTGCCGAGCTGGGCCAACCTCGACCCGCAAGTGGTGCAGAGCCTGCAAGCCTTCGACCCCGGCATGCGCTACTCGGCGCCCTACACCTGGGGCAGCTCGGGCATCACCTACAACGTCGACAAGATCAAGCAGCGCATGCCCGACGCGCCGATCGGCTCGCTGGCCATGCTGTTCGACCCGAAGATCGTCTCGCGCTTCGCCGACTGCGGCGTGACCGTGATGGACGCGCCCAGCGAAGTCATCCCGCTGGCCCTCAAGTACCTTGGCAAAGACCCGCAGAGCGCCAAGCCGGCTGACCTCAAGGCCGCACAGGACGTGCTCATGGGCATCCGCCCCTACATCAAGAAATTCGACTCGGTGAACTACCTCACCAGCCTGCCCAACGGCGACGTGTGCATGGCCCTGACCTGGTCCGGCGACTACGCCACCGCCCAGGCCCGCGCGGTGGAGGCGAAGAAGGACATCAACCTGGCGTTCTTCATTCCCAAGGAAGGCTCGCTGATCTGGTTCGACAGCCTCTACCTGCCCAACGACGCCCCCCACGTGGCCAACGCCCACCGCTTCATCGAATACCTGCTGCAACCCAAGACCATGGCCGACGTGACCAACTACATCCACTACGCCAACAGCAACGCGGCCGCCACGGCGCTGGTGCAGGCCGATATCCGCAACGACCCGGCCATCTACCCCGACGAGCCGACCCGCGAGCGGCTGTTTACCCAGAAGTCCCAGGACCCCCAGGCCATGCGCGCCATTACCCGGGTCTGGAGCACGGTCAAGACCGGCATCTGACACCTTTTACCGTACCGATCCGACAAGGAATTGCTTATGGCTACCCCGACTCGCCCATTGGCCGCCACCGCGCACAACGACCAGCTGGTGAAAGCCGACAAAGCCCACTACATGCACGGCTACCACATGTTCGACGAGCACGCCGAGCAAGGCGCGCTGAACATCCAGGCCGGTGACGGCGCCTACATCCACGACACCCAGGGCAACCGCTTCCTCGACGCAGTCGGCGGCATGTGGTGCACCAACATCGGCCTGGGCCGCGAGGAAATGGCCCTGGCCATCGCCGACCAGGTGCGCCAGCTGGCCTACTCCAACCCGTTCTCGGACATGGCCAACCCGAAGGCCATCGAGTTGTGCCAGAAGCTCGCCAGCCTGGCGCCCGGCGACCTCGACCACGTGTTCCTCACCACCGGCGGCTCCACCGCCGTGGACACTGCCTACCGGCTGATCCAGTACTACCAGAACTGCCGCGGCAAACCGCACAAGAAGCACGTGATCGCCCGCTACAACGCCTACCACGGCTCGACCTGCCTGACCATGTCGATCGGCAACAAGGCCGCCGACCGGGTGCCGGAGTTCGACTACGCCCACGACCTTATTCACCACGTCTCCAACCCCAACTTCTACCGGGCCGGCGACGACATGGACGAGGCCGAGTTCCTCGACTTCCTGGTGGCCGAGTTCGAGGACAAGATCCTCTCCCTGGGCGCGGACAACGTCGCCGCCTTCTTCGCCGAGCCGATCATGGGTTCGGGCGGGGTGATCATCCCGCCCGAGGGCTACTTCCAGCGCATGTGGCAGGTGTGCCAGACCTACGACATCCTCTTCGTCGCCGACGAAGTGGTCACCTCGTTCGGCCGCCTGGGCACGTTCTTCGCCTCGGAAGCGCTGTTTGGCGTCACCCCGGACATCATCACCACCGCCAAGGGCCTGACCTCGGCCTACCTGCCACTGGGTGCGTGCATCTTCTCCGAGCGCATCTGGAAGGTGATCGCCGAGCCGGGCAAGGGCCGTTGCTTCACTCACGGCTTCACCTACAGCGGGCACCCGGTGTGCTGCGTGGCGGCGCTGAAGAACATCGAGATCATCGAGCGGGAGAACTTGCTGGCCCACGTCAACGATGTCGGCAGCTACCTGGAGCAGCGCCTGCAGACCCTGGCTGAACTGCCGCTGGTTGGCCAGGTGCGCTGCATGAAGCTGATGGCCTGTGTCGAGTTCGTCGCCAACAAGCAGACCAAGGCGCTGTTCCCGGACGCGGTGAACATCAGCGAGCGCATCCATGTGCGGGCCCAGGCCAAGGGCCTGCTGGTGCGCCCGATCATGCACCTGAACGTGATGTCGCCGCCGCTGATCATCACCCACGCCCAGGTCGACGAGATCGTCGACACCCTGCGCAGCTGCATTCTCGAGGCGGCGCAGGAGCTGACCGAGCAGGGCCTGTACCACGGCCAATGATCGACCTTCTGCCAAAGATGCACGCGCGTGCCCCGGCCGGTAGACTGCGGGGCATGAGCCGAGCACACGAAAACACCACAATAAACCTGCCGTTTCATGCCCTGCAGCAATGGCACAGCGCCCTGCAACAGGCCTTCGCCCACAGCGAGGGCCCGGACGCGCTGGCCTGGCTGGCGGCAGCCATCAGCCAGCTGGTGGCCGCCGAGTCGATGTTGATCAGCCTCGAACGCAAGGGCCAGCCGCCGCAGCTGCTGTATCAGCAGGGCATCCCCGACCGTTATCACGAGGCGGTGCTGGAGCGCTATTTCGCCGCGGGCTACCTGCTCGACCCGTTCTGCCTGGCGGTGCAGAAGGGCCTGGCGCAGGGCTTCTACCACCTGGAAGACATCGCCCCGGACAATTTCTTCGACAGCGACTACTACAAGACTTATTACCTGGGCACCGGCTGCAGCGAGGACAGCTACTTCATCGTCGACCTGGGCAACGACAGCAAGATCTCCCTGAGCCTGTTCCAGGGCTGCAGCGGTGCGCGCCTGGGCGAAGCACAGCTGCACCTGTTGCAGGCGGTGGAGCCGATGGTTCGCGAGCTGCTGATGCGCTTTGCCCGGCACGGCCTGGAGCCGCAGCCGGAAGCGAATGAAAGCGTGCAGGCCGCGTTCGACAGCTTTGGGTGCGGGGTGCTGACCGAGCGTGAGCGGCAAGTGGCGCAGATGGTGTTGCAGGGGCACTCGGTGAAATCCACCGCCCATGAGCTGGGCATCTCGCCAGAGACGGTGCGCATGCACCGCAAGAACCTGTACCTGAAGCTGGAGATCAACTCGCAATCGGAGCTGTTCGCCCAGTTCATCGGCTGGTTGCGGCGGATCTGAGCGGGCTCACCAGCGCAGCAGGCGCGGGCCCAGCCAGGCGCCGAGCGCGGTCGGCAGCAGCATGCCGAGCACGTACCACAAGCCCCAGAACGGCACGCCCATCTCCGGGCAGTGCAGGCAGTAGGCCAAGGTGGCCGTGGAGCCGGCCAGCAGGCCACCGGCAGCGCCGGCCTGGCGCAAACGGGTCGGTGCCAGGCCGCGCAGGGCCCAGAGCACGCTTGCCAGCCCCGGCAGCGAGAGCAAGGTGATGTTCAGCGCACAGGTGCGCCAGGTGCGGCCGAACAGCAGGTCGGCGCGTGCATCGAGCGGGGCACCGGCCAGGCTCAGCGCCGCCCCCAGCCACAGCAGCAGCAGGGGCAGGCCCAGCAGCCCCCAGGCCAGGCCACCGCGCACGCCCGGCCTGGCCAGCCGGCTGGTCAGCCACAGCCCGAGCAACGCCAGGCTGCCGGGCAAGGCCACCTTGGCCCAGAACAGCGGCGTGCGTGCCACTTCGGCGAGATCGCTACGCACGCCGTAGAGGGCCGCGGTCATCAGCACTGCGGCCAGGCCGCCGAGCACCACGGCCAGCCCCAGGCGCCGAATCGTAGCGTTGTGCTGCACCGGGCCTTCGCCTGCGGCCAGCAGGCAGATCAGGTCATCGGTCTTCATCGTCGTATTTACCTCCAATCAACCTGGCCAGGGCCTTGAGGCCACGGTGTATGCCCACCTTGACCGCTGAGCTGGAAAGCCCGGTCAGTTGCGCGGTTTCCTCTACCGACAGCCCCTGCAACTTGACGTGGACAATCGGCAGCCGCTGGCGCTCGGGCAGCTGTTGCAGCAGCCTGGCCAGGTCGCGGCTGGCTTCGGCAGGTTCCGCATCGCTGCTGGCGAACAGCTCGGCGTCGTCATCCAGTGGCGCGCTGTGCGCATCCAGACGGGCCCGGCTGCGCAGGTAATCGACCAGCTTGTAGCGGGCGATCGCCTGCACCCAGGCGGTCAACGGTTGCTGCGCCTGATAAGTATGCCGTGCGTTGTGCACCGCCAGCAGCACCTCCTGCAGCAGGTCCTCGATCTCGGCCGGGCGGCTGGCCAGGCGCCGCCGCAGAAACGCCCGGATATGCAGCGCCAGGGCCGCGAGGAAGGCCCGGTAGGCCTGCGCATCACCCGCCAGCCCGGCCAGCAGCAAGGTTTGCAGCTGGGTTTCGCGCGCATCGAGCACTGCCTGTGAGTTAGTTCGCTGCATGGGCCGCCTGGGTTACACCGTGGGTGCATTTTCGGTGAGCCAGCCGTCGGCGACCCCCTGGATTGAAACCTTAGGTCGCCGCAGCCGGTTGAGCGAAAAATTTTTCCAGGGCTGTAACCCGATCCGCACATGCCACGAACTACTCCATGAGCCGCCGGTAAACCTGCCACGGCCACCCACTCTGGAGACTTCAGCATGAAAACCTTAGCCCTCGCCACCGCTGCCCTGGCCCTCGCTTCGCTGGCAAGCGCCGCCCTGGCAGCCACCCCCACCCAGCCGGCCGGCAGCGGCGCCGCCATGGAAAAATGCTACGGCGTCGCCATGGCCGGCAAGAACGACTGCAAGGCCGGCGCCGGCACCACCTGCGCAGGCTCCGCGAAAAAGGACTACGACGGCATGCACTGGAAGAACGTTCCGGCCGGCACCTGCACCTCGATCAAGACCCCGAACGGCATGGGCTCGCTGACGCCGATCCAGTCCTGAGCAGAGGAGGCCGACCATGAACGGCAAGGCAGCACTGGGCGCCGGGATCGGGCTCAAGGCCGAGCACTATGACGCGGCGCTGGCGTGCAGCGCCGAGGGGCTCTGGTTCGAGGTTCACCCGGAGAACTACATGGTCGGCGGCCCGCGCCTTGCCTGGCTGCTGCGCATCGCCGAGCGCCACCCGCTGTCGCTGCACGGCGTGGCGCTGTCGCTGGCGGCCGATGCCGAGCCGGACCCGCAGCACCTGCAACGCTTGCGCACGCTGATCGACCAGGTGCGGCCGGCGCTGGTGTCCGAGCACCTGGCCTGGTCGACCTGGCGCGGCGCCTATCACCCCGACCTGCTGCCGTTCCCACGCAGCAGTGAGGCCCTGGCCCGCATCAGCAGCAATATCCAGCGCAGCCAGGAAGCGCTGGGGCGGCGGATCTCGATCGAGAACCCCAGCCATTACCTGCAACTGGACGGGCATGAGTGGGACGAGATCGATTTCCTGGCGGAACTGGCCCAGCGTACCGGTTGCGGCTTGCTACTGGACGTCAACAACGTCTATGTCAGCGCGCACAACCTGGGCTTCAGCGCTGCCGAGTATCTGGACCGCTTTCCGGCACAGGCGATCAGCGAAATCCACCTGGCCGGCTACAGCCACGACGCGCAGGGCAGCATGCTGATCGACTCGCACGATGCGCGAATCGCCGAGCCGGTCTGGGCGCTTTACCGGCGCCTGATCGCCCGGATCGGCCCGCGGCCGACACTGGTCGAGCGGGATGGCAATGTCCCGTCGTTCAATGAACTGCTGGGCGAACGGGCCATGGTCCAGGCGACCCTTGATAGCCCAGGAGAGCAGCCATGAACCTCACCTTGAGTCAGTTCCAGGACGCGTTCGTCGCCGCCTTGCAGGGGCACCCGGCGCCAGGGCTGGCGGCGCTCACCGGGCAGCCGGCGTTCGCGGTGTACCGCAACACGGTCATGGCCGGCTGTGTGGAGGCGTTGTGTGACAACTTTCCCAGTGTGCTGACCCTGGTCGGGCGTGAATGGATGGAGGCTGCTGCTGCGGCCTACGCACGGCAAGCGCCACCCGACGACCCACGGCTGATCCATTACGGCGCAGCCTTCGCCGACTTTCTCGAGCAGGGGCAGGCACAACACGGCGTGCCGTACCTGGCCGAGGTTGCACGGCTGGATGCCTGCTGGAACGAGGCCTTCAGCGCGCTCGATGCGCCTTGCCTCGACCTGGCCGAACTGGCGGGCATGACGGCCGGCGACCTGGCGCGCAGCGTTCTCTACCCCCGGAGCAATGCCCGCTGGCACTGGTGCGCGGCGCACCCGGCCTACCGCCTCTGGCGCTGCGGCCGCGAGCAGCTGGCCTGGGCGGACGATCAGCCCTGGGCCGGCGAAGGTGCGCTGTTCGTCGGCGGCCCCGAAGGCGTCATTCACCAGCCGCTGGAGGAGGGCGGCTGCGCGTTCCTGCAGGCCTGCGCAGCCGGGCAGCCCCTTGAACAGGCTTCTGAGTTTGCCCAACACACCCAACCGGACCTGGACTTCGGCGACCTGCTCGGCCGCCTGGTTGCTGCACAGGTCTTTCGCCCGCTCAGCTTTGCTTGAGGACACCGCCATGGACCACGTCCACGCCACACCCTTGACCAGCAACCTGCGCCATGCCTGGAACCGGCTTGCCGACGCCCTGCAACAGCACCTGGGCGACAGCATCTTGTGCCTGGTTGCGCGGATCGGCATTGCCTCGGTGTTCTTCCTGTCCGGGCGAACCAAGGTCGAAGGCTTTCTCACCATCACACCGAGCACCTACGAGCTGTTTCGAACCGAGTACGCCTTGCCGCTGCTTTCCCCCTGGCTGGCGGCGCACCTGGCGACGTACGCCGAGCACCTGTTCTCGCTGCTGCTGGTGCTGGGCCTGATGACCCGGCTGTCGGCATTGGCACTGCTGGGCATGACCACGGTAATCGAAGTGTTCGTCTACCCCGATGCCTGGCCCACCCACCTGACCTGGGCGGGTTTGCTCCTGCTGCTGATCGCGCGTGGGGCGGGCAAGTTGTCTCTGGATCATCTGCTGAAGGTGCGCTGATCGCTGGCAAGTGAGGAATGTCTGGCGGGCGGCGCTCGATCAGTCAGGCGCGAGTCATGTCCCTGCTCCTCTACCCGCGAAGAGGCCAGTGCAGGTTATCGAGCCTGCCCGGAACTGCGCTCACGCAATGCCTTCCCCACCTCGGCCTCGATCTTGTAGGCCGGCCCTTCCAGCTCCTCGTAGTTGCGCGTATAGCGCCGGGCAAACTCATTTACCCCCAGTTGCTGATACTGCTGCACATGCTTCAGTTCATGGGCCCAAAGCGCCACGTTGTCCTCGGCATCGCTGGCATGGCGGAAGATGATGGTGTCGATCAGCGTCACTGCGTTTACGTCGGGGTTTTGCAGCATGGCGTTGGCCGCCGTGACCTGCTGCTCGTCACCGACCCGGTAGCGCGCAGCATCGAGCACGGCAAAGTCGTACCAGGGCTCCAGTTGCGCGCGGATGTGCAAAGGGATCGGTTGGCTGCCGCTGGCCGTGGCTTCGTCGCGAGCCTGTTGCAAGGCAAACGCCAGGCTGCTCGACGCCACGGTCTCGACATCCTTGAGAATCTGCCCGGCCTGGCCGGGGTCGATCGGCGCGCAGAAACAGCCCATCAGGCACACCTGATACTGCCCCGGCGGGCAGGCCTGTTCGGCCAGGGCGGGCGCTGCCAGCAGCAGCCCCAACAGCAGGTTAATTCGCTTCATTCAATGCCCTGTCGACAAAGCCTTTGCTGGCATCGAGCAACTGCTGTTGCACCGCTTCACTGGCCAGCATGCGCCCGACCACCAGTGCGCCGACGCACTGGCTGATCAGCACCCAGGCCAGCGCCGGGTCTTCCAGGGTTTCGCTCCACGCGCCATGCAAGCCGACCAGCCAGTGCTCGGCCTCTTCGCGCACGGGCCGTTCGGCGCGGGCGATTTCCACCCCCAGTGGCGGCAGTGGACAGCCGCCTTCGGCATTGTGCAGGTGGGCCAGACTCAGGTACTGCTGCAGGCAGCGGGCCAGGCGTTCGCGGCTGGCACCCTGGTTGGCCAGGCGCGCCAGCGGGCTGTTGCACAGTTCCTGGCGGACCACCTCGGTGAACAGGTCGTCCTTGGATGGGAAATGGTTGTAGAAAGCGCCGCCGGTCAGGCCGATGGCTTTCATCAACCCGGCCACGCCGGTACTGGAGAAACCGCCACGCTTGGCCAGCGCGCCGCTGCTGGCCAGCAGCTTGTCGCGGGTCTGCTGCTTGTGTTCGGTGGAGTAGCGCATGCACGGCCTCTTCGCGCTGCTTGACGATGGGGGCGATCATAACATAGCGTTCGTTTACTAAACGATCATTCACCAATGGAGGCAGGCATGGCAGAACAACAAAAAGTGGTGCTGGTGATCGGTGCCGGGGACGCCACCGGTGGCGCGATCGCCAAGCGCTTTGCCCGTGAGGGTTATGTCGCGTGTGTCACCCGGCGTCAGGCCGAAAAGCTGCAGCCGCTGATCGACGAGATCCGCGCTGAAGGGGGCCAGGCCCATGGCTTCGGCTCGGATGCGCGCAAAGAAGAGGAGGTGGCCGAGCTGGTCGACACCATCGAGCGTGATATCGGCCCGATCGAAGCCTTTGTCTTCAATATCGGCGCCAATGTGCCGTGCAGCATCCTTGAAGAGACCCCGCGCAAATACTTCAAGATCTGGGAAATGGCCTGCTTCGCCGGCTTCCTCACCGCCCAGGCGGTGGCCCGGCGTATGGTCACCCGTGAACGCGGCACCATCCTCTTCACGGGGGCCACCGCAGGCACTCGCGGCGCTGCCGGTTTCGCTGCCTTCGCCGGCGCAAAGCACGGGTTGCGCGCCCTGGCCCAGAGCATGGCGCGGGAGCTTGGCCCACGGAACATCCACGTGGCCCATGTGGTGGTGGATGGTGCCATCGACACCGCGTTCATCCGCGACACGTTCCCCGAACGCTACGCGCTGAAGGATCAGGACGGCATTCTCGACCCGGCGCACATCGCCGACAGTTACTGGTTCCTGCATGCCCAGCCCCGTGATGCCTGGACCTTCGAACTGGACCTGCGCCCGTGGATGGAACGCTGGTAAGCCTGACTGACCAAGGAGAGTGACGTATGAGCAAGACCGTGGAGTTCTACTTCGACCTGGGCAGCCCGGCCAGCTACCTGGCCTGGACCCAGTTGCCTGCACTGTGCGCCCGGCATGGCGCAACCCTGGTCTACCGGCCCATGCTGCTGGGTGGGGTGTTCCAGGCCACCGGCAACGCTTCGCCAGCGATGATCCCTGCCAAGGGCCGCTACATGTTCACCGACCTGGGCCGTTATGCCCGCCGTTATGGCGTGCCATTCGGGCTGCCGCCGGGGTTCCCGGTCAACACGCTGACCCTGATGCGCGGCGCCATCGGCATGCAGCTTCGGGCGTCAGCGCAATTCGAAGCGTTGTTGGCCGCGCTGTTCAAGGGACTGTGGGAACAGCGACGCAACTTGAGTGATGGCGCGGTACTGGATGAAACGCTCGGCCAGGCTGGCTTCGACCCTGGGGCATTTCATGCGCTGGCGGCGGATGGCGAGGTCAAGGCCGAACTCAAGCGAGTGACCGAAGAGGCGGTTGCGCGGGGTGTGTTCGGTGCGCCGACCTGCTTTGTCGACGGGGAGATGTTCTTCGGCCAGGACCGCCTGGATTTCGTCGCGCAAGCGTTGAGCCGTTGAGGCTGGATGGCCTCGCCACGGGGGCGAGGCCAAACCTGGCTCAGAAATTCGCCGGGGTGTTGGCGCTGATGATCTCCGCCTCGTCCTGGCCAATGTTCTTGAAACTGTGCGGCAGGGTAGTGGGGATGTAGTAACCATCGCCCGAGTTGAGGATGCTCACCTGGCCATCGACCCACAGTTCCACGGTGCCACGGGTGACCAGGCCACATTCTTCGCCTTCGGCATGCACGATCGGTTCGCCGGAATCGGCACCCGGGGCATACAGCTCGCGCAGCATGCGCATCTGCCGGGCCTCGACGCTGGCGCCGACCAGCAGCATGCGCAGGCCATTGCGGCCCAGGTCAGGCTGCTCGCTGGCGCGGAACACGAAGCGCTCTTCGCGCACCGGCTCGTCAAAGCTGAAGAACTCGGCGAGGGTCATGGGGATCCCTTCGAGGAGTTTTTTCAGGGAGCTGACCGAAGGGCTGACACGGTTCTGTTCGATCTGCGAGATCGTCGAGTTGGTCAACCCGCTGCGGCGGGCGAGTTCCCGTTGGGAGAGGTTGTTGCGTTCACGCACCAGTTTGAGTCGCGTCCCCGTGTCCATAGCCGCCTTGTAATCAGAGGTGTTTAAAATAATTAGCGACGCATTAAAACACACTCTGCACGCTTGCGCGCTGTGCTTTCAGGGGCGTTGGTCACGCGGCAGCGGCCACAGCCCGACCAGCAGCAACAGCAGCGCCACTGCCAGGAACGGCAGGCGTGGATCCAGGGCGTAGACCAGTGTTCCAGCCAGCGGGCCGATCACCGCGCCCATGCCCTGGGCTGCGCCAATCGAGCCCGCAGTGGCGCCTTGTTCCGAGGCCTGCATGGCATTGGCCGCCAGCGCGGAAAACGCCGGGAACACAAAGCCCATGCCGGCTGCGGCAACAAAGTAGCAACTCCACAGCCAGGGCGCCGTGGTGGCCAGTGCGCCACAGGCGAAACCCAGTGCCGACACGCTGGCGCCGACCCGGATCATCTTCAATGGCGGCCACTCCAGTTGGCGCAGCAGCACCTGCGACAGGATCAGCGCCACCCCGACGGTGGTCAGGGCGATGCCGGCCGCCTGGGCGGCATCGGTCGGCGCCAGCTGCAGGCGGTCGAGGGCGAAGAAACCGACGACGATCTGCGACACCGTGACGCTGAGCATGGCGCTGAACGCCACCAGCAGTGGCCGGCGCAGGCGCGGGTCGCTGAGCCGGACAGGGCTGGGCGCATGGCTTTGCGCAAGGGGTTGGGGCTTGAGCTTGAACAGCAGCACCAGGAACGCGCTGGCCGGCAGCAGTGACATGACATGGAACGGCAGGCTGAGGCTGTGCTGTGCCAGCACGGCTGCCAGCGCCGGCCCCACCACCAGGCCCACGGCATTCGCCGCGCCCAGCGAAGCCATGGCCCGCGCCCGGCGCTGTGGCTCGACATGGTCGGCGATCAGCGCGTTGCAGCCCACCGGGATGGCGGCGTAGAAGGCGCCGATGCAACCGCGTGCCAGCATCAGGCCGACGAACGCCAGGCCCGCCCCCGGCAGCCAGCGCAGCGCCCCTTCGACGAACAGGCACAGCAGCCAGTAGGCCAGGGTGAAGCCGGCGCTACCCAGCAGCAGGATGCGGCGACGCCCCACGCGGTCGGACAACCGCCCCCATGGGCGGGCCAGCAGTACCCAGACCACACCGGCCACGGTTACCGCTGCGCCGGCTTGCCAGGTGGCCATGCCGAGCAGGCGCGAGATCGGCCCGATCAGCGCGACGAAGGCCATCATCGACATGGTGCAGGCCATGTTGGCCAGCAGTAACGGGCGCATGTCCAGGGTGTTGGCGGGTGTCAGTAATGCAGGATCCTTTGCGACGTTCATCAGGCAGTCCAGGGCAGGTCGACAAGAAAGCTGTCGAGCTTAATGAGAATAATTGTTGTTTGTCGAGCCCGCCCGGGCATCAGCCTGTCATTCGCTGCGCCGCACGGGGCCTGGCCACATGCTACGCAACACGCCGTCCCTGCGCACCAAGGCATGCATCAGCGCAGCGCCCAGGTGCACCAGCACCGTGGCGAACAGCAGGTAGCCGGCCCAGCCATGGGCCTGGCGCAGCACGGCATACAGTTGCAGGTCGTGCGGGGCGATTGCCGGCAGTTGCAGGGGGCGTGGGTAGCCGCCCGCCGACAGCATTGCCCAGCCCAGCAGCGGCATGGCCAGCATCAGGCCGTAGAGCAGCAGGTGCGAGGCGCCTGCGGCAAAACGTTGAAACGCCGGCAGGTCGGCGGGCAATGGCGGATGTGGCAAGGTCAGGCGCAGGCCAATGCGCACGATCACCAGTACCAGCAAGGCCAGGCCCGTGGCCTTGTGCAGTTCGACCAGCAACGGGTGGCGCGGTGACAGGTCGCCGACCATGCTCACGCCGATGAACAGCATGCCGATGATCAGGATCGCCATCAGCCAGTGCACCAGGCGCGCCAAGGGGTGGAAGACTTCAGGTTTCATCGCTGTGCTCCTGCGCCGAGGGTCTCGCGGCTGCGGCGGTTGAAGGATTCCGAATAGGCTGCCGAACGGGCGGCGAGAATCGGGTCGGCGGACGGTTCGATGCCGCTGGGCAGGATCAATGGGTCGAAGTTCAGGTCACGGCAGGCGCCTTGTTCGGGGGCGTCGACCTGTTCGACCACCAGGGTGCCTGCATCGACGCTACGGCGCTCGGCTGGCCATGGGCGGGCCGGATCGTCCACTGCATCGCCCGGGTCGGCCAGCACCAGGCGCAGGGTCCAGCGCAGTGGACCTTGGGTCAGGCGCTGTTGCAGGTCGTGCTGGAGGAACTGCTTGTCGTCGACCTGGCCGGGCAGGGCGGTGAAGGGCGTTTGCGGTTCGAGCAGCCAGCGCACCGGGTGCGCCGTGCCGCTGGCATCGATCAGGCGGAAGGCGTTGATGCTGTGGTACTGGGTGCTGGCGAAGCTGTCGCTGGGCTTGTAGCCCGCCGCCCATTGGCGAAATGCCGCGCTTTCCGGGTGGGCGGCGAAGAATGCCTGCAGCTTGGCTGGGTCTGGCTTGCCGGTGGCCGGGTCTGGCGCGCCTGCCAGCACCTGGTCGTAGAAGCCCTGCGGGGTGCTGACCGCCAGCACCGGCGGGTTGTTCATGCCGGTACGCCAGACCTGGCCGTCATCGGTACTCAGCTGGATGGCCAGGCTGCGCACCGGCACGCCGGTATCCGGGGCGAACGGGTTGGCGCCGCCGATGGCGAAGCGGCCGATCACCGGCACCCGCGCCTGGCTGAAGGCCCGTGCAGTCGACAAGCTCGCGGCCTGGCCGCTGGGCTGGAAGTAGCCGCTGACGCACAGGCCCTTGGCGTGGTTCTTGCGGTAGCCTGGATGGTGGCCGGCCTGGGCCTCGAAGGTGTCGATGATGCGTTGCGGGGTCAGTTGCGGCCCGCCGATCCAGCCTGCGGCATAGGCGAAGCCTGCGCCCAGCGCCAGCATCACGGCGCCTATGCCGGCCAGGCGCAGCGCCTTGGCGGGGCCTTGCAAGGGTGAATTCATGGTGGTCATCCGGTTCAGTGAAGGTGCCGGTACGACGGGGCAGGGAAAAACTTATTCCATCGGCGGGAATAGATTTTCTTGCCAGGCGTCTGCCCCATACACTGACAACCCCAGCGCCCGGTACCTGACCATGCACGATCTGGACGAACAGCAATGGCGTGAACTGTTGCAGCGCCTGCGCCGCTTTGCCGTGTGGCTGACCCGTGAACCCGGCAGTGCCGATGACCTGGTCCAGGCCACGGTCGAGCGCGCCCTGAGCCGCCGTGGCCAGCAACGCGAAGCCGAGGCCCTGCGCGCCTGGCTGTTCACCATTCTTTATCGGCTGTTTCTCGACGGTAAACGCCGCGAGCGTTTGCATGCTCGCTGGCTGTCGTGGTTCGGCCGCAGCGCCGTGGAACACGAAGCGGTGGGCGACAATACCGAGGATATCGTCCTGGCCCAGGCCGACTTGCAGGCCTTCGCCCAGCTGTCGACCGAGCAGCGGGCCTTGCTGCTGCTGGTCAGCATCGAAGGGCTGAGTTACAAGGACGCGGCCGCAGCCCTGGAAATCCCCATTGGTACGGTGATGTCGCGCCTGTCGCGCGCCCGTGCCGCCTTGCGCGAACTGACCGAGGGCAACCCCCAGCCGCCGGCCTTGCGGAGACTCAAATGACACGCCTGATCCCTGGTGAAGACGAGCTGCACGCCTACATCGACGACCGCCTGGAGCCGGCGCGGCGCGCCGAGGTACAGGCCTGGCTGGCGGCCAACCCGCAGCAAGCGGCGCGGGTCGAGGCCTGGCGCAATGACGCCCGGCGCCTGCGCGCGGCCCTGGCAGGGTTTGCCGAGCAGCCTGGTGCGGCCACGCTCGACCTGCGCCAGGTGCAGCAGCGGGTGCGCCAGCGCCGGCAGCGGCGGCTGGCTTCAGCAGCGGTGTTGCTGCTGGCCATGGGCGTCGGCGGGTTGGGTGGCTGGCAGGCACGGCAGGTGACCTTGGCCAGCAATGAACTGCCGATGGCCGATGCGGTGCAGGCCCATCGGTTGTTTGCCGGCAGTGAGGCACTGGATATCCAGGCCAGCGACCCGGCGCAGCTGCGCGACTGGCTGGGCCGGCATTTCAGCCGCGTGGGGCAGCTGCCTGACCTGGCGGGTTACGGCTTTCAGCCGGTGGGCGCGCGCTTGCTCAGTAACGAGCAGGGGCCGGCGGCGCTGCTGGTGTTCCAGGACCGCAACGGCCAGCGCATCAGCCTGTTCCTGCGTTCACCGGGTGACCGCTATGAGCGCATGCCGCAGGGGCAGCGGGTCGACGGGCAACTGGAGGCGCGGTACTGGTCGCATGGGGCGTACAACTTTGCCCTGGTCAGCGCGGCGGACGATGGGCGAGGGGCGGGGGTAGGGGAGGCGTTGCGCCTGGGGCTTTAACGGCTATCGTGTGTGCCTCTTCGCGGGCAAGCCCGCGAAAGCGTCGGATCAGGTCAGCTCAATTCGAGCCAGATCGGCGCATGGTCTGACGGCTTTTCCATCCCACGCAGCTCATAGTCCACGCCGGCCGCCTTGATCCGCGGCACCAGTGCCTGGGAGGCCATGATCAGGTCGATGCGCAGGCCGCGCTTGGGTTCGTCCTCGAAGCCGCGGCTGCGGTAGTCGAACCAGCTGAAGCGGTCGGCCACCTCCGGGTGCAGATGGCGGAAGCTGTCCACCAGGCCCCAGCCCTTGAGGCGCTCCATCCACTCGCGCTCTTCCGGCAGGAAGCTGCACTTGCCAGTCTTCAGCCAGCGTTTGGCGTTGTCCGGGCCGATACCGATATCGCAGTCCTGGGGCGAGATGTTCATGTCGCCCATCACCAGTACCGGCTGGTCGTTCTTGAACTGCCCTTCGAGCAACGCCTGCAGATCGCTGTAGAAACGCTGCTTGGCCGGGAACTTGGTGGGGTGGTCACGGCTTTCACCTTGCGGGAAGTAGCCGTTCATGACGGTGATCGGGTTGCCGTCGGCATCGGCGAAGGTGCCCCAGATGAAGCGGCGCTGGGCATCTTCTTCATCCGTGGCAAAGCCCTTGAACAGGCTCAGCGGCGCCTGGCGCGAGAGCAGGGCGACCCCGTAGTGGCCTTTCTGGCCGTGGTAGTGCACGTGGTAGCCCAATGCCTGGACATCGGCCAGGGGGAACTGATCGTCGCTGACCTTGGTTTCCTGCAGGCCGATCACGTCCGGCTGGTGCTTTTCGATCAGCGCCGCCAGCTGGTGCGGGCGGGCCCGCAGGCCGTTGATGTTGAAACAGACGATCTTCATGGAAAGACAATCCTGGTAAAAGGCCGGATGCTAGCCGACATCGGCGTTCATCACCAGCGTGGCGGCTTGGCCAAGGCGCTGCTAACGTGCTGGATGAGGTGAACGATGCGCTGTGGAGCACCTCCAAGGCACTGACATGCCCTTTCCAGGAGGACGACCTGCCATGCTCGAAGCCACTGCCGCCCAGGCGCGCATCTGCACCCTCGATGACGGCTACAGCCGTGAGGCGCGTTCGCTGCTGTACAACGCCTACCGCCACGAACCGACCTTCGCCTATATCTTCGAGGCCCAGCGCCCGGGCTACGAACGCAGGTTGCGGGTGATGGTGCGCGAGTGGGTACGCCAGCACTTCTATCTGCAGTTGCCGGCCATCGGCCTGCTGCTGGATGACCGCCTGATCGCCCTGGCCCTGATCGTGCCGCCGCAACGTCGCCTGGGTGTGGCCGATAGTTGGGCCTGGCGCTTGCGCATGCTGCTGGGCACCGGCCAGCGCTGCACCCGGCGCTACATGGATTACCAGGCGGCGCTGGCCAGCTGCCTGCCGAGTGAACAGGTGCACATGCTGCCATTGCTGGGGGTGCACCCACAGTTTCGCGGTGCTCACTACGGCGAACAATTGTTACAAGCTGTTCACGACTGGTGCGCGGAAGACCCCAATACCCAGGGCGTGGTGCTGGACTCCGGCAACGAGCATTACCTGGCGTTTTACGCGCGCCAGGGCTATGAAGAGATAGGCGAAGTGGCTGTAGGGCCAATCCGGGAAAGGGTGTTCTTTCACCCCAATCCAGTGTCATCCATGTCATCAATTGCTTGAAGAAGGCCGCCAGGCGCCTCCCTTGAGCGCCTGGCTCTGGTAGCATGCGCCGCATGACGTATTCAGGAAGACTAACCTGGGGCCTGGTTTTCTGGGCCGCCAGTTTTGCAGCATGGGGCCAGAGCGAGTTGCTGGTGAAGGTAAAACCTGCCAACAAGGAGCTCAAGGCCAATGTCGAAGGCTACATTGGTACCCTTGGTGACCGCGATGAAGAAGCGCTGCTGCGTTTCAGTCGCGGGGCTCAGGAGCAGGCGCGCAAGGCCGCGCAGGCACTTGGCTACTATCAGGCGCAGATCGACACCGAGGTCAAGCCGCCCGCCAAGGCCGACCAGCACCCACAACTGATCATCAAGATCGACCCCGGCGAGCCGGTGCGCCTGCGCAACGTGACCGTACGTATCGAAGGGCCGGCCAGCGAGATGAAGGCCTTTCGCGTACCTGACAGCCGCGCCCTGCGCGCGGGCGAACAGCTCAATCACGGCCTGTACGAAGACGCCAAGCGGCTGATCCAGAACCAGGCTTCGCGCTATGGCTTCTTCAATGGCCACTTCACCCGCCAGCGCCTGGCAGTCGACCCTCAGGCCGGCGTGGCCGATATCGAACTGGTTTACCAGAGCGGTCCGCGTTATCGCCTCGGGGCCGTGAAATTCAGTGGCGACACGCCGCTCGACGAAGACCTGCTGCAGCGCATGGTCTCGTTCAAGCCCGGCACGCCCTACGACTCCGAACTGATCGCCCAACTCAACAACGACCTGCAATCGAGCGGCTATTTCGAAGGCGTGCGGGTGGATGCCGCGCCCACCGCAGCGGTAGGCGAAGACATCCCGGTGGACGTCCGCCTTGACACCCGCAAACCGCGCACAATGGGCTTGGGCCTGGGCTTCTCGACCGACGTCGGGCCGCGTGGCAAGGCCAACTGGACGCGGCACTGGGTCAACCCGCAAGGCCACAGTTATGGCTGGGAAACCGAGCTTTCGGCACCGCGGCAGAACGTCGGCTTGTGGTACGACGTGCCCCTGGACCCACCCTTGACCGACAAGCTGCGTTTCGCCGGCGGCTACCAGAACGAGGAAATCGCCGGCACCGACACCCTCAGCAAGCTGCTGACCGTCGGCCCGGAGTGGCACAGCAAGCTGGCCAGCGGCTGGCAGCGGGTGATCTCGCTCAAGTACCAGCGCGAAGAGTATCGCCTGGGCGACGATTCGGGGCTGAGCAACCTGTTGATGCCGGGCGTGAGCTTTTCCTACCTGCGCAGTGACAACCGCATCGACCCGCACAACGGCTACCGCTTGCAGTTCGACACCCAGGTGGCCAAGGAAGGGCTGGTGTCCGACACCAACCTGTTGCATGGCAATGTCCTGCTCAAGGGGCTGACCACCCTCGGCCACAACCACCGCTTCCTCGGCCGGGTGCAGTTCGGTGGCAGTGCCACCAATGGCTACAAGAACAACATTCCGCCGTCGCTGCGCTTCTTCGCCGGTGGCGACCAGAGCGTGCGCGGCTACGACTACCAGACCCTGTCGCCGAAGAACAGCGACGGCGACCGCATCGGTGGCCGCTACCTGGTCGCCGGCAGTGTCGAGTACCAGTATTCGCTGGCCGAAAAATGGCGGGTGGCAACCTTCATCGACCAGGGCAACGCGTTCAACACGTTGGAGTTGCCCAGCCTCAAGACGGGGGTCGGTATCGGTGTGCGCTGGGTGTCGCCGGTAGGGCCGCTGCGCCTGGACCTGGCCAAGGCGCTCGATGACGACGGCGGTATCCGCCTGCACTTCTCCATGGGGCCTGAGCTGTGATGCGTGTGTTGAAATTCATTCTGCTGGGCGTACTTGGCAGTGTGCTGCTGGTGGCCCTGGCCCTGGGCCTGTTGCTGGGCACCGAAGGTGGCAGCCGCTGGGCACTCGGCCGGGTGCTAGGGCTGACGATCGACGATTTCCAGGGCCGCTTGGCGGGCACCTGGCAGGCCAGCCATTTGAGTTGGGTCGATGGCGGCAACACTGTGCAAGTGGAGGCGCCGCTATTGAGCTGGTCGCCGGCATGCCTCATGCGTGCCACGCTGTGTATCGACCAGTTGCATGCCCAGCGGGTCGACATGGCCTTCGCGCCAAGCGATCAGCCGGCCGATAGCGCTCCGCTGCAGTTACCTGCGCTGCGCTTGCCAGTGGCGATCGAGGTGGGCGAGGTAAAGGTTGAGCAGTTGCGCCTGGATGGCAGTGATCTGCTCGGCGACCTGCACCTGGCGGCGCATTGGACCGCGAGCGGCCTGCGCATCGACAGCCTGCAGCTGCAACGTGACGATTTGCGCCTGCAAGTGCAGGGTGATGTGCAGCCTGAGGACGATTGGCCGGTGCAGCTGCAAGGCCAGGTGCAATTGCCAGCGGTAGAGGGCAAGGCATGGCAGCTGGCGCTGAACGCAACGGGTGAGTTGCAGAAAACCCTAACCCTCGATGCCACCAGCAGCGGCTACCTTGATGCCCGCCTGAACGGGACGGTACAGGCGCTTGCCGAACACTTGCCGGCAAAACTGCAGATTCGCGCCGACGCATTCAAACCAACGGCTTCGTTGCCCGACACGTTGCAACTCAACCAGCTCGTGCTGGATGCCCAGGGCGACCTGCTCAAGGGCTATCAACTGTCTGGTAGCGCCAGCCTGCCGGCCGAGCAGGCACCGATCGCACTGGCACTGACCGGCAAGGTGGACGCCAAGGGCGCCAAGCTGGATGCGCTGGACCTGACCGCCAGCGATACCCAGCGCGTCAAGCTGCAGGCCAGTGCTGACTGGCAGCAGGCACTCAAGGCCGACGCCCAACTGGAGTGGCAGGACTTTCCGTGGTTGCGCCTGTACCCGCTGGAAACACCGCCGCAGGTTACCCTCAAGCGATTCAATGCCCAGGTTCAATACCAGGAGGGCAAGTACCAGGGCACCTTCAACGGTGACCTCGACGGCCCGGCCGGGGCGTTCACCCTGGCCAGCCCGTTCGACGGTGACCTGGGCCAGGTGCGCTTGCCGCAGCTGGCGCTGACGGCCGGGCAGGGCAAGGCGGCGGGCAGCGTCGCGGTGCGCTTCGCCGATACCCTGGCCTGGGACGTCGACCTGCAGTTGTCGGCCCTCGACCCTGCGTACTGGCTCGCCGAGCTGCCCGGCACCCTGGCCGGGCCGCTGCGCAGCAAAGGTGAAATGAAAGGCGAGCAGCTCAGCCTGGATGCCCAGCTCGACCTCAAGGGGCGCCTGCGCGGGCAGCCGGCGGTGCTCAAGGTCGAGGCCCAAGGGGCCGGGCAGAACTGGACGCTCGGCGCCCTGGCCGTGCAATTGGGCGATAACCGGATCAACGGCAGCGGCAGCTTGCAGCAGCGCCTGGCCGGCCGTGTCGACCTCAACCTGCCGCGGCTCGGCCAACTCTGGCCGAGGCTGCAAGGGCAGGTAACAGGGCGCCTGGACGTCAGCGGCACGCTGAACGCGCCGCAGGGCAACCTGACCCTGCAGGGCCAGCAACTGGCACAGGAGGAAAACCGCCTCCAGCGGCTTGATCTGGAGGCCCGTCTGGACAGCGCTCAACGGGGCGTCATCGACCTCAAGGCCAACGGCATCCGCCTGGGCGACACGCTGCTGGGCACCTTGCAGGCCAATGGCAAGGGTGACATCCGTCAGCAGGCGCTGACCCTGGCCCTGGATGGTCCGCAACTCAAGCTCGACTTGGGCCTGGATGGTCAACTGAACAAAGGCGACTGGCGTGGCCGCCTGGCCAGCGGCAGGATCCAGGCCGGCGGCCAGGACTGGCAGTTGCAGGCCCCGGCCCGCCTACAGCGATTGGCCAGTGGCCAGATGGACTTCGGTGCACACTGCTGGCGCTCCGGTCAGGCCAGCCTGTGCGGTGAGGACCAGCGCCTGGCGCCCGAACCGCGTCTGCGCTATCACCTCAAGCAGTTCCCGCTGGAAAGCCTGGCGCAATGGCTGCCGAAGGACTTCGCCTGGCAGGGCATGCTCAATGCCGACGTGAACCTGGATATTCCGGCCAGCGGCCCGAAAGGCACCGTGCGTATCGATGCCAGTGGCGGTACGTTGCGCGTTCGCGACAAGGGCCGCTGGATCGACTTCCCTTACCAGGCGCTGCGCCTGGACAGCACACTGGCGCCACGCCGGGTCGATACGCGCCTGGATTTTCGCGGCGAACGCCTGGGTGAACTGAGCCTGAACACGCGCCTCGATCCGCTGGGCAAGGACAAACCGCTGTCGGGCGACTTCCGCCTGGCTGGGCTGGACTTGTCGATTGCCCGTCCGTTCGTGCCGATGGTCGAGCGGCTAGCCGGGCAATTGAATGGCAGCGGGCGCTTGACCGGTACGTTGCTGGCGCCACAGGTCAACGGCAACCTCATGCTCAGTGGTGGCGAGGTCAGTGGTGGCGAGTTGCCGGTCAGCCTGCAGGACCTTTCGCTGCAGGCCTTGATCGCCGGCGAGCAGGTGCAGCTCAACGGCGGCTGGCGCAGTGGCGACGCCGGGCGCGGCCAGCTCAACGGTCACCTGACCTGGGGCCAGGCCCTGGGCATGGACCTGCGTCTGCAGGGCCAACACCTGCCCGTGACCGTCGAGCCCTACGCCACACTGGACGTCGCGCCAGACCTGAACCTGCGCCTGATCGACGACAAGCTGGCGGTGACCGGCAAGGTGCTGGTGCCCAAGGGCAAGATTGTTGTGCGCGAATTACCACCCTCGACCGTCAAGGTCTCGGATGACACGGTCATCGTCGGCCACCAGACCGAAGAGGGTAAACCGCCCATGGCGATGGCCATGGACATCGACGTGGTCGTAGGGCAAGACACGCTGTCGTTCAGCGGCTTCGGCCTGACCGCCAACCTGCTTGGCCATGTGCACATCGGCGACAACATGGACACCCGTGGCGAACTGAGCCTGGCCGATGGTCGCTACCGTGCCTACGGCCAGCGCCTGACCATTCGCCGCGCACGGCTGCTGTTCGCCGGGCCGATCGACCAGCCTTATCTGGATATCGAGGCCATCCGCAAGGTCGACGATGTGATTGCCGGTATCCGCCTGAGTGGCAGTGCCGAGCAACCGACCACCACGGTGTTCTCGGAACCGGCCATGAGCCAGGAGCAGGCGTTGTCCTATCTGGTGCTCGGCCGCCCGCTGGGGACTACCGGTGAGGACAACAACATGCTTGCCGAAGCGGCATTGGGTCTGGGCCTGGCGGGCAGTGCCGGGCTTACCGGCAGCCTGGCCTCGGGCCTGGGGATCGATGACTTCCAGCTGGACACCGAAGGCTCCGGTAACAGTACCAGCGTGGTGGCCAGCGGCAACCTGACCGAGAAGCTCAGCTTGCGCTACGGGGTCGGGGTTTTCGAGCCGGCCAACACCATTGCGCTGCGTTACAAACTGAGCAAGAAGGTGTATCTGGAGGCTGCCAGCGGGCTGGCAAGCTCCCTGGATATTTTCTACAAGCGAGACTTCTGAGGGGCTCAGCGTACGGTGGCGGCCTCGATGAATTCGTTGGTTTCGGCGGGGGCAGGCGCGTCTGGCATGCGTATGGGCGTGATCAGCTTGGTGTATTCCTCGATCAGGCGGTTTAGTGCCTCGGGTGGTTCGCTGGCATGAAACTGCATGCGGATCTGCACTTCGTCAGGGTCCCGAGCTTCGCCCTGACGGCCTTGCGCGCCGATCGTCACTTTGAAACTGGCGGCACCAGCCTGTTCACATTCCTCGCGCAAGGCACGTAGCCCCTCGGTGGCGTTTACCCGTACCGACAGGTCCACCTGCATGCGCTCCAGGGTCAGGCCTTTGGGTGCTACCAGGGCGAACAGCGGCACGCGCATGACGTGCCTGTCGTCCATGGCGACCTCGACCATCTTCGCCTTCATCGGGCTTCCGAGTGCCTGGGTATCGCAGTCGAAAAATTGATCGAACAGGTTGATGTACTGCTGGGCGATCAGGCTGTTGCTGGCCGCAGCGGCTTCTTGAAGACCGCGGGTGATATCCCGCAGGTCGATGGCGGTCATGGGGGCTGGCGGGGTATCCATGGGGCAGGCTCCTGAGGCAGGAAGAGGCCCCGCCGGCAGGGGCGGGGCGGTCGATCAGGCATCGGGATGACGGTCAGGCGGTAGTGGAAGCATTGCCCGCGTCGCGCTCTAAGGCGGGCGGGGTTTTCAAGGTGTCGGCTTGCGAGATCGAGTCCTGGCTATCCAGGGTTGAGGTCTTGACCACTGTTGGCTTGGTGGCGGCTTCGGTGAGGAAGTCGATTACCCGCATCATCGCCTCCGGTGGATCCTGGCGACGCAGTGAGGTACTGAATGCATAGCGTGCCCGGGTATCGGACTTGCGGGTTTGTGTGGATTTGCTGCTGATACTGCCTTTCACATCCAGTTTGAACGGGCCCCAGCCCAGCGAGGCAGCCAAGTCGCCGCTCTTGCTCGATTCGCTGAAGTCCTCGGCCATCTGACTGATGGTCAGTTCGAACTCGACGCTACCTTCTTCGATGGTGATGTTCGGGTGGGTGATGGCTGCCAGCAGTGGCACCTTCATGGATTTACTGACGATGCCTTTGTACTCGCCTTGTTCGTCAACGATGGTTTCGTCGTAGTCGAACTGGATGGCAACGGCTTTGCCATCTTGCACGCACACCTGCATGAGGAAGTCTGCATAGGATTTGCTGGCTGTGACCTGCGCCTGCACCATGGCTTGTAGCGGCGCAGCTATCATGCGGTCCATGGGGAGGGCGTTGATGACCGATCCGATGAGGCTGTTGTCGATGGACATGGATGTCTTCTCTTTTTTCAGGTTTTAGGATGCGGCTACGATTGGGACGTGATGTCAGCGGGAGCAGTGTTCCTGCCGGCGGATGTTGCCGATCTGGCGCAGGCTCAAGCCGTACTTGTTGGCCAGCAGGCTGCGTGACAGGCCGTTGGCGCTCTCCTTCTGGATTTGCAGGTTGCGCAGCTGGCGCAGGAAGTGGTCTGCCTTGGGGATTTCCAGGGCCACGCCGGCAAAGCGTTTGATCAAGGCGTCGAGCGCGTCGGCCGGGAGTACATCGATGAGCTTGGTGCGCTCGCGATGCTTGGGGATGTATTTGGGCCTGCCGCCGTAGGCGCAGGTCAGGTGGTAGGCGTGTTCAAGGCCAATGCATTCGATCAGGGCCTGCAACGAATGCGGTAATTGGCTGATGTCGATGGATGAAAGATCTGGCAGTTCCATATGAGACTTCCTCGCGGTGGTTGGGGCGCGATGCCTGTCGTTGGCATGGGGGAATTCTCGGTGAGCGCCGAATGATGCCGCTAGGCGCCAAGTGGGCTGGTGGTTGTAGCTTTGGTGAGCAGGGCTTGCAGGCAACGATGTCTCTCAATGTAGGAAGTTGCCTTTGTGCTGCCATGCAGGCCCGATTTCTCGTTGGATTGCTTATCCATCGAGCGAGTAAGTCCAGCCCCCCTCATTCACATGGATAACTGCTCAGGAGGCTTGCACCTGCAAGGTAGGCATGCGCGTTACTGGGCTGTACTTGTGGCAATGTGCGCCAGTCGATGACCAGGCAAAGGCTGCTCAATGGCTGGTTATCGAGCATGCCTATGACCCTGTCGGGAAAGATTCGCCGATAGCGGGCGGCGGTATTGCCCAGGGGCTCGACCTGATCCGCCTGCGCCAACGCCTGGCGAGCCAGCTCTTTCAGCAGCGGGTGCGGGATGGTGAAGTAGGCATGGCCGGGCCTGGCTTGCAGATGCCCGGCTGCACGGGTTCTTTGCCATAGTTGTTGCCATTGACTGTTGCCTGCATGGGCAGCCAGCTGACCACCTAGCTCAAGCAAGCGCTCAGGCGCCGTCTGGCGGGTGTCCAGGGCCTGGATGGGAAGTGATGGAGCGAACAGTATGAAGAACAGCGCGAACCTGCGCATGGTGCCTCCAGCATGGATGGGGGAAACCCCATGCTTTCAGGCCTGACTTGCCACGCTAAGCAGGAAATACAGCGCTGCAAGGCGTCGCGTTGTATCATTGTCGCCGCTCGTTGTGAGCAAATGCCCCCGATGTTGAAGGAATTTTCGATGACACACGTGCAGCGCCTCAAATACTCGCTTCTGATCATCCTGGTGGTGCTGGGCCTCATGCTGGGCCTGTCGCATCTGCAGAAGCAAGGCACGATCAGTGAGCAGACCTTCCAGATGCTGGCCATTGCCATCGCCGTGGTCGTGGTGGTGATCAACGGGATTCTGCGGCGCAAGGTCAAGCCCTGACGCCTGCCGGCCGGCCACGCCAGGCCGGCCTTCAGTCAGCGCGGCAACGGCTGCTCGAGCACGGCGCGTGCTTCTGGCTTGAGGCTGTAGCACTTGTCGCTGCCAAGGCTGATCACACCCTCCGTGCACAGCCGCTTGAGCACTTCGCGTACGCTCAGGAACGACAGCGGTATGTCCAGTTGTTCCAGTTGCGCATGCACGCCGCGTACGCCAATGCTGCGCCCGGTGCGGTCTGCGTTGTACAGCGCATCGATCACCTTCAGGCGAATAAGGCTGGTACGCAGGCCGTATCCGCGCAGCAGTTCGCGAATCTGCACGTTGCCGGCACGCTCGTCCACGCAGGCGGCCGCTCCGTCGGCAGCTTTGCCCAGGGCGCGTCCGCTCTGCACTGAGGGTTGCGGGTTGTACATGTGAATGCTCCTTTTCGTGGACTGTCCCGAAATATGGGTGGCTCACTGATTAGGACGAATGAGAACGGCAAATCTGCAGCTTCTGACTGAAAAAAGATTTCTGCCGGTTTTTCTTAAAGACGGTTCGCGGCGCGCCCGCGCGTAAAATTTTCATCCAGCCATTCGTCTGATCGGGAATGACCCCCTGAATCCGAGGAGTGCCCGTGTTGCCAATTTCGCGTCCCTTGACCTGTGCCAGCCTGGCGGCTGCCCTGGTCGCCTCCAGCGTAGCCGTGCAGGCGCGGGAGCCCAGCGCTGATGCCAGTGCGCAGATCCGCCGTACCAGTTTTGGCGTGCCGCATATCGTTGCCAAGGACGAGCGCGGCCTGGGCTATGGCATTGGTTATGCCTATGCCCAGGACAACCTGTGCCTGCTGGCCAACGAAGTGTTGACGGTCAACGGTGAGCGCTCGCGCCATTTCGGCGCCCAGGGCAAGACCCTCGAGCAGCGCGACAACCTGGCCAGCGACCTGTTCTTTACCTGGCTCAACACGCCGGCGGCAGTCAGTGACTTCATGCAGGCCCAGCCAGCGCAGGTGCGAGAACTGCTGGAGGGGTATGCCAGCGGTTTCAACCGCGCCCTGGCTGAGCGACGCAGCCAAGGCCTGCCAGCGGAATGTGGCGATGGCCAGTGGGTACGCCCGATCACCAGTCAGGACCTGGTCAAGCTGACCCGTCGCCTGTTGGCCGAAGGCGGTGTGGGCCAGTTCGCCGAAGCGTTGGCGGGCGCCCAGCCCCCCAAGCTGGCAGCCCAGCAAGCAGCCCCGGCCTTTGACGTGGCACTGGCCCAGCAGCAGCGCTTCGCCTCCGAACGCGGCAGCAACGCCGTGGCCGTGGGGGCGCAGCGCTCGGCCAATGGCCGTGGCCTGCTGCTGGCCAATCCGCACTTTCCGTGGATGGGCGGCATGCGTTTCTACCAGATGCAGCTGACCATTCCTGGCAAGCTGGATGTGATGGGGGCCGCCTTGCCTGGCCTGCCTGTGGTGAACATCGGCTTCAACCGCCACCTGGCCTGGACCCACACGGTGGATACCTCGAAGCACTTCACCCTGTATCGCTTGCAACTGGACCCCAAGGACCCGACCCACTACCTGCAGGATGGCAAGTCGATCCCCATGGCACGGCAGACTGTGAGCGTCACGGTCAAGGCCGCCGATGGCTCGCTCAGCCAGGTCGAGCGCCAGGTCTACAGCTCCAGTTTCGGGCCGGTGGTGCAGTGGCCCGGTCGACTGGATTGGGACACCCAGGCGGCCTATAGCCTGCGCGATGCCAACCTGGACAATACGCGCGTGCTGCAGCAGTGGTACCGCATCAACCAAGCCGACAGCCTGGATGCCCTCAAAGGGTCCATCGAGCAGTTGCAGGGCATCCCATGGGTCAACACCCTGGCGGTCGATGCCGCAGGCAAGGCGCTGTACCTGAACCAGTCCGTGGTGCCTTATGTCGATCAGCAACTGCTGAGCGAATGCAGCAACCCGGCGGCGCAAGGCCCGCTGGTGGTGCTGGACGGGTCGCGCAGCACTTGCCAGTGGAAGGTCGATGCCCAAGCCGCGCAGCCTGGTATCTTCCCGGCGCGGATGCTGCCAAGCCTTGAGCGCAACGACTTCGTGCAGAATTCCAATGACCCGGCCTGGATGGCCAACCCGGCCCAGCCGCTGACCGGGTTCTCGCCCTTGATCAGCCGCAGCGACCAGCCGCTGGGCATGCGCGGGCGTTTCGCCCTCGAGCGCCTGCAAGGTAACGCCAAGCTGGGCGTCGATGACCTGCAGCGCATGGTGCTGGATGACGACGTGTACCTGGCCAGCCTGGTGCTGCCCGACCTGCTGCAGTGGTGCAAAGGGGTTGAGGCAGACCTGCAGGCCGTGTGCGCCAGCCTCGCCGCGTGGAATGGCAAGGCCGATCTGAACAGTGGTGTCGGCCTGGTGCATTTCCAGAACATGGTCGAGAGCATGGCCAAACACCCGCAAAGTTGGCGCGTGGCCTTCGACCCGGCAGACCCGCAGCACACGCCGCGTGGCTTGGCGGTGGAGCAGGCAGCGGTACGCAAACTGTTGCGCGAGGCGGCCTTGGCGTCACTGCAGCAAGTGGCCAAGGCGGGTGTGGAGGAGGGCAGCCGTTGGGGGCAGATCCAGCAGGCCGCCGATGGTACGCCGGTACCGGGCGGGCCGCAGCAGCTGGGGGTCTACAATGCGATGTTCAGCGTGCCGCACGGGCCGGGCAAGCGCCTGGTGGTCAGCGGTACCAGCTATCTGCAGTTGGTGAGTTTCACTGAAAATGGGCCACAGGCGCGTGGATTGCTGGCGTTTTCGCAGTCCAGCGAAGCCGGTTCGGCGCATTTCAGCGACCAGACCAAGGCGTTTGCCGCCAAGCAACTGGCAGCGTTGCCGTTTACCGAGGCACAGATCAAGGCGGACCCGGAGTATCGGCAGTATGTGATCAGTGAGCGGGACAAAGGGGCGGTGGCTAGCCGGCCTTGAGGTTATAGCCTGCACTGGCCTATTCGCGGGCAAGCCCGCTTCCACAGGATTACACCGCCTGTAGCCTTGGTGCGGTTCCTGTGGGAGCGGGCTTGCCCGCGAAAGGGTCGACTTGATCTGTCAGGAAAACTCGAACGGCTCCAGGGCAAAGCCTTGCCCATCGACCTGCAAGGTCCAGCCCCTGCGGTCCCAGTCCCCCAGCACAATGCGCCGTGCCGGTTCGCCATCCACCACCAGCTTGTGAATCGCCGGTCGGTGGGTGTGACCATGCACCAGCGTGCGCACGCCGTGCGCCGCCATCACCTTCGGCACTTCGTCCGGCGTAACGTCGACGATTTCGGTAGCCTTCATGCGCGTCTGCGCCCGGCTTTCGCTGCGCAGCTTGCGCGCCAGTTTCTGCCGGGTGGCCAGCGGCAGGTGCCGGAGGATCCACAGGCTCACCGGGTTGCGCAGGTAGCGGCGCATCTTCATGTAGGCCAGGTCGCGGGTGCACAGGGTGTCGCCATGCATCAGCAGCACCTGTTCACCGCCCAGCTCGATCACGCTCGGGTCGGCCAGCAGCGTGCAGCCGGCGGCCGTGCAGAAGTCCTGGCCAATCAGGAAGTCGCGGTTGCCATGCATCAGGTAGATCGCCGTGCCGCTGTCGCTGAGCTGGCGCAAGGCCTGGCAGATCGACTGCTGGAACGGGGTCATGGCATCGTCACCGATCCACGCTTCGAAGAAGTCACCGAGGATGTACAACGCCTTGGCGTGACGGGCGCGACCGTCGAGCAGATCAAGAAACGCCCGGGTAATGTCCGGGCGTTCTTCTTGCAAATGCAGATCAGAGATCAGCAGGATCACTCAATGATCTCGGCTTTCTCGATGATCACGTCTTCTTTCGGCACGTCCTGGTGGCCGGACTTGGAGCCGGTGGAAACGCCCTTGATGGCGTCGACCACTTCACGACCTTCGATCACTTCGCCGAATACCGCGTAGCCCCAACCCTGCACGTTCTTGCCGCTGTGGTTGAGGAAGTCGTTGTCGGCGACGTTGATGAAGAACTGTGCGGAAGCGGAGTGCGGCTCCATGGTGCGGGCCATGGCGATGCTGTACTTGTTGTTCTTCAGGCCGTTGTCGGCTTCGTTCTGAATGCTGGGACGCTTGTCACGTTTTTCATTCATGCCTGGCTCGAAACCGCCGCCCTGGATCATGAAGTTGTTGATCACGCGGTGGAACACGGTGTTGCTGTAGTGGCCGGCGTTGACGTATTCGATGAAGTTGGCCACGGTGATCGGGGCTTTTTCAGCGTTCAGTTCAATGACGATGTCGCCGTGGTTGGTGGTCAGTTTGACTTTGGACATGCTGAAATTCGCTCTTTCAAGGCATACGGGAATAGGTTGCGCAGGGCGCGTGTAGTCACCTGACGCAGGATCGGGCAACCGCGACACATGTTCATGGCACATGGCGCACGGCGATCATTTTGCACGGATCGCGATAAATCGCGCCAGTTTGTCGGTGCCCGGCTGTCAGCAGCTTGACTGCTTCGGCTATGATAGGCCCTTTGATTCAATCGGCCTACCCAGGCCGGACACGTGCATTCAAGGATCCTATGAGCAAGCCCACTGCCGACAACGCGCCCAACGCCGCTGCCAAAGGCGCCCCCGCTGTCCCTGCGAACTTCCTGCGGCCGATCATCCAGGCCGACCTGGACTCGGGCAAGCACAGCAGCATCGTCACCCGTTTCCCGCCGGAGCCCAACGGCTACCTGCACATCGGCCACGCCAAGTCGATCTGCGTCAACTTCGGCCTGGCCAAGGAATTTGGCGGTGTCTGCCACCTGCGCTTCGACGACACCAACCCGGCCAAGGAAGACCAGGAATACATCGACGCCATCCAGAGCGACGTCAAGTGGCTAGGCTTCGACTGGGCCGGCGAAGTGCGCTATGCCTCCAACTACTTCGACCAGCTGCACGACTGGGC
Organism: Pseudomonas sp. CC120222-01a; assembly: GCF_003097235.1. Classification (GTDB taxonomy): domain Bacteria; phylum Pseudomonadota; class Gammaproteobacteria; order Pseudomonadales; family Pseudomonadaceae; genus Aquipseudomonas. The sequence goes on from NZ_QEQQ01000004.1 coordinate 76,838, forward strand.
CGTTGAACTGATCAAGCGTGGCAAGGCCTATGTCTGCGACCTGACCCCTGATCAGGCCAAGGAATACCGCGGCAGCCTGACCGAGCCTGGCAAGAACAGCCCGTTCCGCGAGCGCGGCGTCGAGGAAAACCTCGACCTGTTCGCGCGCATGAAGGCCGGCGAGTTCAAGGACGGCGAGCGCGTGCTGCGTGCCAAGATCGACATGGCCTCGCCGAACATGAACCTGCGCGACCCGATCCTGTACCGCATCCGCCATGCCCACCACCACCAGACCGGTGACAAGTGGTGCATCTACCCGAACTACGACTTCACCCACGGGCAGTCGGACGCCATCGAAGGCATCACCCACTCGATCTGCACCCTCGAGTTTGAAGGCCACCGCCCGCTGTACGACTGGTTCCTCGACAACCTGCCGGTACCGGCGCACCCGCGTCAGTACGAGTTCAGCCGCCTGAACCTGAACTACACCATCACCTCCAAGCGCAAGCTCAAGCAGCTGGTCGACGAGAAGCACGTCAGCGCCTGGGATGACCCGCGCATGTCGACCCTGTCGGGCTTCCGCCGTCGTGGCTACACCCCGGCGTCGATCCGCAACTTCTGCGAAATGATCGGTACCAACCGTTCCGACGGCGTGGTCGACATGTCGATGCTCGAGTTCAGCATCCGTGACGACCTCGACCGCACCGCACCACGCGCGATGTGCGTACTGCGCCCGCTGAAGGTGGTCATCACCAACTACCCGGAAGGCCAGGTCGAGCAGCTTGAACTGCCGCGCCACCCGAAGGAAGACATGGGCGTGCGTGTGCTGCCGTTCGCTCGCGAGCTGTACATCGACCGCGACGACTTCATGGAAGAGCCGCCGAAGGGCTACAAGCGCCTGGAGCCAGCCGGTGAAGTGCGCCTGCGCGGCAGCTACGTGATCCGCGCCGACGAGGCGATCAAGGACGCCGACGGCAACATCGTCGAACTGCGCTGCTCGTACGACCCGGACACCCTGGGCAAGAACCCGGAAGGCCGCAAGGTCAAGGGCGTGATCCACTGGGTGCCGGCTGACGGCAGCGTCGAGTGCGAAGTACGCCTGTACGACCGCCTGTTCCGCTCCGCCAACCCGGAGAAGACCGAAGATGGCGGCAGCTTCCTCGACAACATCAACCCGGATTCGCTGCAAGTGCTGACCGGCTGCCGCGCCGAGCCGTCGCTGGGCCAGGCACAGCCTGAGGACCGCTTCCAGTTCGAGCGCGAAGGCTACTTCTGCGCCGACCTCAAGGACAGCCAGCCGGGTCGCCCGGTGTTCAACCGCACCGTCACCCTGCGTGACTCCTGGGGCAGCTAAGGAATCGCCGTGCTTACCATCTACAACACGCTGAGCAAGACCAAGGAAGCCTTCAAGCCGCTCGATGGCAACAAGGTGCGCATGTACGTGTGCGGCATGACCGTGTACGACTACTGCCACCTTGGCCACGGCCGCAGCATGGTGGCGTTCGACCTGGTGACCCGCTGGCTGCGTAAAAGCGGCTACGACCTGACCTACGTGCGCAACATCACCGACATCGACGACAAGATCATCAACCGCGCCAACGAGAACGGCGAGGCGTTCGACGCCCTGACCGCGCGCATGATCGACGCGATGCACGAGGACGAGCGCCGCCTGAACATCCTCAAGCCGGACCTGGAACCGCGTGCCACCGACCATATCGCCGGCATGCACGCGATGATCCAGACCCTGATCGACAAGGGCTACGCCTACGCGCCGGGCAACGGCGACGTGTACTACCGGGTCGGCAAGTTCGTCGGCTACGGCAAGCTGTCGCGCAAGAAGATCGAAGACCTGCGCATCGGTGCGCGCATCGAGGTCGACGAGGCCAAGCAGGACCCACTGGACTTCGTCCTCTGGAAAGGCGTCAAGCCGGGCGAGCCTTACTGGGATTCGCCGTGGGGCCCGGGCCGTCCGGGCTGGCACATCGAGTGCTCGGTGATGTCCACCTGCTGCCTGGGCGAGAGCTTCGACATCCACGGTGGCGGCAGCGACCTGGAGTTCCCGCACCACGAGAACGAGATCGCGCAGAGCGAGGCAGCCACTGGCAAGCAGTACGCCAACAGCTGGATGCACTGCGGCATGATCCGCATCAATGGCGAGAAGATGTCCAAGTCGTTGAACAACTTCTTCACCATCCGCGACGTGCTCGACAAGTACCACCCGGAGGTGGTGCGCTACCTGCTGGTGGCCAGCCACTACCGCAGCGCCATCAACTACTCCGAAGACAGCCTGCGCGACGCCAAGGGCGCCCTGGAGCGCTTCTACCACGCCCTGCGTGGCCTGCCACGGGTTGCTGCCAAGGGTGGCGAAGCGTTCGTCGAGCGCTTCAGCGTGGCGATGAACGACGACTTCGGTACTCCGGAAGCCTGCGCCGTGCTGTTCGACCTGGTGCGCGAGATCAACCGCCTGCGTGACAGCGATGTCGATGCAGCGGCTGGCCTGGCCGGTCGCCTGCGTGAGCTGGGTGATGTGCTGGGCGTGCTGCAGTTGGAGGCCGATGACTTCCTGCGTGCCGGTGCCGAAGGCAAGGTCGATGCAGCTGAGGTGGAAGCCTTGATCCAGGCGCGCCTGCAGGCGCGTGCGGACAAGAATTGGGCGGAATCCGACCGCATCCGTGACCAGATCACTGCCATGGGCGTGGTGCTGGAAGACAGCAAGGGTGCCACCACCTGGCGCCTGGCTGACTGATCGGCGTAACTGGGGCTGCTTTGCAGCCCTATCGCGACACAAGGCCGCTCCCACAGAGACCGCGCATGCATCAGGTGCTGCGCTATCCCTGTGGGAGCGGCCTTGTGTCGCGATAGGGCCGCAAAGCGGCCCCAACTTTTACTTGGCTAGCCCGGCAAGCGGGCAATGTAGCACCAGCTTGGCCCCACCCATCTCGCTCTCGCCAATCTCCAGCCCGAACCCGTGCAGGTCGACGATCGCCGCAACGATCGACAACCCCAGGCCGAACCCGGAATGGCGGTGGCCTTCGTCGCTGCGATAGAACCGCTTCAACACCGCAGTCCGCTCCTCTTCGGGAATCCCCGGCCCACTGTCTTCAATGGCAATGTGTACACCCAGCTCATCCTGAGTCGCCTTGATGGCAACCCGACCCTCTTCGGGTGTGAACTTGATGGCATTGCCCACCAGGTTGGCCAGCGCTTCGAACAGCAACTCGCGATCACCATGCAGCGCCGGCAACTGGGCAGGCTGTTCAAGATTCAGGCGGATGCCGCCATCTTCGGCCAGCGGCAGATAGAAATCGTGCAGTTCCACCAGCAAGTCGTGCGGATCGAGCTGAACGAAGCCGGCGCGACGCTGGCGGTCTTCCAGCTCGCTGATACGCAGCAGGCCACGGAAGCGTGCCATCAGCGTGTCGGTCTCGCCGATCGCCTGGTCCAGCGCTTCGGCTTGTGGCGAGTCGTGCGCGCTCTGCTGGCGAATACGGTACAGCTGGGCCCGCAGGCGGGTGAGGGGGGTGCGCAGGTCGTGGGCAATGTTGTCGCAGACGCCTTTGACCTCGTGCATCAGCCGTTCGATGCGGTCGAGCATGGCGTTGACGATATCGGCCAGCATGTCCAGCTCATCGCGGCGCGCCGACAGCGGCAGGCGGTGGGTGAGGTCGCCGGCGACGATCAGCTCGGCCTGGGCCTGAATGGCACGAATGCGCTTCAGCGGCCGGCGGCGCAGCAGGTACCAACCGGCAAACCCCGGAATCAGGGTCAGCGAGATACCCCACAACAAGGCATGCAGGATGATGCGGGTGACCACGAACAACGAGCCATTGTCGCGGAACAGCACCAGCCAGCGGCCATCCTGCACCTGGATCGCCACGGCATCGCAGCTGTCACGTGGCATGTGCGGGTCGTCAGCGTCCAGGCAGCGTTTGAGCTCGTGCACCTTGCCGTCCAGGCCAAGGTCAGGGGGAATCGCGCGAATGCGCCCGCCCACCGGGTTGAATTGGGCGTCGAACAGGCCGTAGGCATCGAAACTGCGCTCTTCGAACGCCTGGCTGGCGATCAGGGCATCGTCCAGCTGCTTGCCACTCATGTGCGCGAACAGGTGCTGGCGTTGCAGCATGGAGTGGCGGGTGAGCTTGTTCAGGTAGCTGGAAACCTCGAAATACAGCACCCCCATGAGGATGCTGCTCCAGGCCACGAACAGGAAACTGTACAGCGCCAACAGGCGACTGGTGGACGAACTCCAGCCCTTAGACGGGTTCAGCAATGGCATAACCCGAGCCCCGTACCGTACGGATCAGCGGCGACTGGCCGGCGGAGTCGATCTTCTTGCGCAGGCGGCCGATATGCACGTCGATCAGGTTGGTGCCCGGATCGAAGTGGTAGCCCCAGACTTCCTCGAAGATCATCATCCGCGTGATCACCTGGCCGCTGTGGCGCATCAGGTATTCCAGCAGCTTGTACTCGGTGGGCAGCAGGTTGAGGGTGTGCTCGCCGCGGCGGGCCTCGTGGCTGATCAGGTCCAGCTGCAGGTCGGCGACCTGCAGGCGGGTCTGGGTCATGGGTACGCTGTTGCGCCGCAGCAGCACTTCGACCCGCGCCGCCATCTCGTCCGAGGCGAACGGCTTGGTCAGGTAGTCGTCGCCGCCGGCACGCAGGCCGCGCACGCGCTCGTCCACGTCGGACAGGGCGCTGATCATCAGGATTGGCGTCGCGATCTTCAGGTTGCGCAGGGTGGTGACGATCGTCAGGCCATCGACCTCGGGCAGCATACGGTCGACGGTGATCAGGTCGTAACCGCCGGCAATGGCCTTGGCCAAGCCCTCGCGGCCATTGTCGGCCCAATCCACTTCCAGGCCGTGGCTGGAGAGTTCGGCGACGATTTCCTGGCCGGTGACGGCGTCGTCTTCGATGGTCAGTACGCGTGGCATGCTCGTTCCTGGGCGTCTATTTGGAGATTTGATTGTGCCAAAGAATAGCCAAACAGCGATTTAAGAAAAATTCATCTACGCCGGATAAAACAAAACGGGGCATGCCAGTGTCTGGCATGCCCCGTCGATCAGCGTGGCGCAGCGGCTCAGGCGACCTTGACGATCCAGCCTGCCGGTGCTTCCACGTCACCGCTCTGGATACCGGTCAGCTCGTTATAGAGCTTCTGGGTGACCGGGCCGACTTTTTCCAGGTCGTGGAACACGTGCAGCTTGCCGTTGTACTCGATGCCACCGATCGGGGTGATCACCGCAGCGGTACCGCAGGCGCCGGCTTCGATGAAGCGGTCGAGCTTGTTGATCTCGACGTCGCCTTCGATCACGGTCAGGCCCAGGCGCGATTGCGCCAGCTCCATCAGCGACAGGCGGGTGATGCCTGGCAGTACCGAGGCCGATTTCGGGGTGACGAACTCGTTGTTGGCGGTGATGCCGAAGAAGTTGGCCGAACCGACTTCCTCGATCTTGGTGTGGGTCAGCGGATCGAGGTAGATGGCGTCGGCGAAGTTGGCCTTCTTGGCTTCAGCGCCCGGCTGCAGGCTGGCGGCGTAGTTGCCACCGACCTTGGCTGCGCCAGTGCCCTGAGGGGCGGCACGGTCGAAGCTGGAGATCTGGAAGTTGTGCGGCTTCATGCCGCCCTTGAAGTACGAGCCAACCGGGATGGCGAAGACCGAGAAAATGAACTCGGGGGCGGTGCGCACGCCGATGTTGTCGCCGGTACCGATCACGAACGGGCGCAGGTACAGGGCGCCTTTGCCGTGTGGCGGGACGAACTTCTCGTTGGCCTTGACCACTTGCTTGCACGCTTCGATGAACACATCGGTCGGCACCTGCGGCATCAGCAGGCGCGCGCAGCTGCGCTGCATGCGGGCGGCGTTCTGGTCTGGGCGGAACAGGTTGATCGAGCCGTCCTTGCAACGGTAGGCCTTGAGGCCTTCGAAGCACTGCTGGCCATAGTGCAGGGCGGTGGAGCCTTCACTGATGTGCAGCACGTTGTCTTCGGTCAGGGTGCCTTTGTCCCACTCACCATTGCGCCATACGGACAGGTAGCGCTTGTCGGTCTTGATGTAGTCGAAACCCAGCTTGTCCCAGTTAATGCTTTCGTTACTCATGACACCCTCGATTGTCTTGCAAGTGCCCGATCGCTCGGGCTGCTGTTATATGCGCACCACGCCACGATAATACAAACCTTGCGGATCGGGAACGGCCAGTCACGAATTGGCCATTATCTGAACGTTCTCGATTGTCTGGGCCGGCCTCTTCGCGGGCGCGCCCGCTCCCACAGGCATCGCGCAAGTCTTGAGAGCTGCGCCAACCCTGTGGGAGCGGGCTTGCCCGCGAAGAGGCCGGCCCAGGCAACACAAGGCCCGTCCAGCCTTAGCGCTGCTGCAAGCGCCTGTTCCAGTCTCCGGCATGACTGCGATTACAGGCCTCTTCACTGTCGAATCGCACATGCCAGGCCACATGGTCCAGCTGCACGCCTGCTTCATCGAGCGCCTGTGCCGTCAACACCAGCATGCGTGCCTTGGTCTCACCCGCCAGCGCCGCTGCCTTATCGGCCTCACGCTCGAACACCCAGGTAATGCGCAGGCTGGCCGGAAAATCGTTCGGGTCCAGTCGATGGGTCAGCCAGCTGAACCCTACGATCTCTGTCTTGGCGGTCTCGCAGGCGTCGGTCAGGCAGGCGACCAGTTCACGCTCAAGGCGCGCCAGGTCACGTTTGCTGATGTTTTTCAAAACGGGTTCCCATACCAAAGGCTAGTGAAAGACTTTAGCGCAGCACCGAAACAGGGCCAAGTGCCGCCCCCGCAATGTGCGTTGCAAGCCCGTATGCCCCATGCCAGAGCCCTCGCCATGAAGGTTTCATGTTCATTCACCTGCGTAGTTGGCCCGCAACCTGCTATATCCAGCCAGCGAAATTTGATCGAGTGGTCAGTCTGCAATCGCCCACAGGCGCTGCACATGACCCTCTAAACGGCCGTCAGGCCACGGATATCAAGGGGCCGCAGGATGTCGCTCGCGGAGCAGATCGAATCATCGGAACAGGACGCCGGCTGGAGCGCGCACCTGCAATTGCGCTTCGTCGAGCGCAATGGCGTGACCCGCCTTGGTGCGAGGCGGCATTTCGGCCCGCTTTTGGTGCAGCGTCCGTTCTATCCGGAGGGTGCTCCGTGCCACGTTTATGTGCTGCACCCGCCCGGCGGCATTGTTGCCGGTGACCGGCTGGAACTGGACATCCACCTCGAACCCGGCAGCCATGCGTTACTGACCATGCCCGGGGCCAGCAAGTTCTACCGCAGCATCGGCCCCACCGCGCGGCTGGCCCAGCGCTTCCACCTGCAGGCTGGCAGCACGCTGGAATGGCTGCCTCAGGACAGCATCTTCTTCAATGGTGCCCGCGCCAGCCTCGACAGCCGTTTCACCCTCGAACCCGGTGCCAAGCTGCTGGCGTGGGAAACCCTGTGCCTGGGCCGGCCGGTGATGAACGAGCGTTTCGAGCAGGGCGCGCTGGACAGCCGCCTGTGCATCGAGTTACCCGACGACCCCGGCCTGCACGAGCGGCTGCGCATCGCTGGCGGGCAACTGGCCAAGGTCGGCGGCCATCCGCTGGTCGCCACCTTCTGCGCCGCGCCCGCGACCCCGGCGGTGCTGGAGCAGGTGCGCGCGCTACTGGATGAACTCGACACCCCCGCAGGCGCGACCTTGCTCGGCTCGCTGCTGGTGATCCGCCTGCTCGACCACGACAACCAACACCTGCAACACACCCTGCAGCGCCTCTGGCATGCCCTGCGCCCGGCCGTTCTCGGCCTGGCCGCGTGCCCGCCGCGCATCTGGGCCACTTGAGAGAGCGCCATGGAGCTGACCCCGAGAGAGAAAGACAAACTGCTGCTGTTCACCGCCGCGCTGCTGGCTGAACGGCGCCTGGCCCGTGGCCTGAAGCTCAACTACCCGGAGGCGGTGGCGCTGATCAGCGCTGCGGTGCTCGAAGGTGCCCGCGATGGGCGCACGGTGGCCGAGCTGATGAGCCTGGGCCGCGAAGTGATCGGCCGCGAGCAGGTCATGGAGGGTGTCGCCGAGATGCTGCATGACGTGCAGGTCGAGGCGACCTTCCCCGACGGCACCAAGCTGGTGACCGTGCACGACCCTATCGTCTGACCTGGAGCAGGAGCCCAGCATGATCCCAGGTGAAATTCAGGTCGCCGCCGGCGACATCGAACTCAACGTCGGCCGTGACACGGTCAGCGTCAGTGTGGCCAACCATGGCGACCGGCCGGTGCAGGTCGGTTCGCACTACCACTTCTACGAGGTCAACGATGCGCTGGTGTTCGAGCGTGAGCCGACCCGTGGCTTTCGCCTCGATATCCCGGCCGGTACTGCCGTGCGCTTCGAGCCGGGCCAGTCGCGCACCGTGCAGCTGGTGGCCTATGCCGGCAAGCGTGAAGTGTATGGCTTCCAGGGCAAGGTGAATGGCGCACTGGAGGGCAGGGCATGAGCCGGATTTCCCGTCGGGCCTACGCCGACATGTTCGGTCCCACCGTCGGTGACCGCGTGCGCCTCGCTGACACCGCGTTATGGGTTGAAGTCGAAAAGGACTTCACGATCTATGGCGAAGAGGTCAAGTTCGGTGGCGGCAAGGTCATCCGCGACGGCATGGGCCAGGGCCAGATGCTCGCCGCCGAGGCCATGGACCTGGTGCTGACCAATGCCCTGATCATCGACCACTGGGGCATCGTCAAGGCCGATATCGGTATCAAGCACGGGCGCATTGCCGCCATCGGCAAGGCCGGTAACCCCGACGTGCAACCGGGCGTGACCGTGCCGGTCGGCCCGGGTACCGAAGTGATCGCCGCCGAAGGCAAGATCGTCACCGCTGGCGGTATCGATTCGCACATCCACTTCATCTGCCCGCAGCAGGTGGAAGAAGCGCTGACCAGCGGCGTCACCACCTTCATTGGCGGCGGCACCGGCCCGGCCACCGGCACCAATGCCACCACCTGCACCCCGGGGCCCTGGTACCTGGCGCGCATGCTCCAGGCTGCCGATTGCCTGCCGATCAATATCGGCCTGCTGGGCAAGGGCAACGCCTCGCGCCCCGAAGCGCTGCGCGAGCAGATCGCCGCCGGCGCGGTGGGCCTCAAGCTGCACGAAGACTGGGGCTCGACCCCGGCTGCCATCGACTGCTGCCTGGGCGTGGCCGAAGAAATGGACATCCAGGTGGCGATCCACACCGACACCTTGAACGAGTCGGGCTGCATCGAAGACACCCTGGCGGCGATCGGCGACCGCACCATTCACACCTTCCATACCGAAGGTGCCGGTGGCGGCCACGCGCCAGACATCATCCGTGCGGCGGGGCAGGCCAACGTGCTGCCGTCCTCGACCAACCCGACCCTGCCGTACACGGTCAACACCGTCGACGAGCACCTGGACATGCTCATGGTCTGCCACCACCTGGACCCGAGCATTGCCGAAGATGTGGCGTTTGCCGAGTCGCGCATCCGCCGCGAGACCATCGCCGCCGAAGACATCCTTCACGACATGGGCGCCTTCGCCATGACCTCGTCCGACTCCCAGGCCATGGGCCGGGTCGGCGAAGTGGTGCTGCGCACCTGGCAGGTCGCCCACCAGATGAAGCTGCGCCGTGGCCCGCTGGCACCCGATACCGGCTACAGCGACAACTTCCGGGTCAAGCGCTACATCGCCAAGTACACGATCAACCCGGCGCTGACCCACGGCATCGCCCATGAAGTCGGTTCGGTCGAGGTCGGCAAGCTGGCCGACCTGGTGCTGTGGTCGCCGGCGTTCTTCGCGGTCAAGCCGGCGCTGGTGATCAAGGGCGGAATGATCGCTACCGCACCGATGGGTGACATCAACGGCTCGATCCCGACCCCGCAGCCGGTGCACTACCGCCCAATGTTCGGCGCCATGGGTGCGGCCCGCCACGCCACGCGCATGACCTTCCTGCCCCAGGCCGCCATGGACCGCGGCCTGCATCAGGAACTGGGCCTGCAAAGCCTGATCGGTGTCGCCCATGGCTGCCGTCGGGTGCGCAAGGCCGACATGGTCCACAACACTTTGCAGCCGGTGATCGAAGTCGATTCGCAGACCTACCAGGTGCGCGCCGACGGCGAGTTGCTGGTCTGCGAGCCGGCCAGCGAACTGCCGCTGGCCCAGCGTTATTTCCTGTTCTGAAGGAGTGAAGATGATTGTCCTGACCCGCCGGATCGAGGCATCCGAGACCGTCACCGGTACCGTGACCCTGGACGTCGACAGCCGTATCAAGAGCCGCCTGCGCGTGACCCTGGACGACGGTCGCGAAGCCGGCCTGATGCTCGAACGTGGCCACCTGCTGCGCGGCGGCGAGTTGCTCGCCGATGCCTCGGGAGCGCATGTGGTCCGTGTGCTGGCAGCTCCCGAAGCGGTTTCCACCGTGCGCTGCGACGACCCACACCTGCTGGCTCGCGCCGCCTACCACCTGGGTAACCGCCATGTGCCGTTGCAGATCGAAGCTGACCTGCTGCGCTACCAGCACGACCATGTGCTTGACGACATGCTGCGTGGCCTGGGCCTGACGGTGCTAGCCGAGCAGGCGCCGTTCGAGCCTGAAGCCGGTGCCTACCAAAGTGCGCCACACAGCCACAGCCACAGCAACGACCATCCGTTCGTGCGCCTGCCAGCCCATTCCTGAATCCCTCATATAAGGAACCCTCCATGAAAAAGATTTTCGCCCTTGCCCTGCTGATGGTCGCACTGCCGGCCTTCGCCCACCCGGGTCACGACGGCAACCCGTTGCAAGACGGCCTGCTGCACCCGTTGACCGGCCTCGACCACCTGCTGATGCTGCTGGGTACCGGTGTGCTGGCCGCGCTGACGCGGCGCAACCTGGCCCTGCCGCTGGCCACCCTGGTCTCGATGTTCGCCGGTGCCGTGTGCGGCCACCTGTTCGGCGATGTGCTGGGCATGGAAAGCATGATCGCCGTGTCGGTGCTGGTGGCCGCCGCCGCTGTGCTGCTGCCGAGCCGTCAGCTGCTGCTGGCCCTGGCCATGCCGGTGTTTGCCCTGTTCCACGGCTGGGCCCACGGTGTGGAGGCCACTCCAAGCGCCTTCTGGATGTTCAGCGCTGGCTTCGTCACCGTCAGTGGCCTGCTGCTGGCCGTCGGCTTCGGCGTTGGCTGCCTGCTGCGCCGCCACAGCGGCCTGCAGAAGGCCTTCGGTGGCGGCATGCTGGCCGGCGCCGCACTGGTGCTGGCCGGTTGATGAACAGCGACCTGGCACTGCTGCGCCTGCTGCAGCTGGCCAGCCCCGGCCTGCCGGTGGGTGGCTTCACCTACTCGCAAGGGTTGGAGTGGGCCGTCGAGGCGGGGTGGGTGCAGGGCACTACCGGCTTCAGCGCCTGGCAGCGCGAGCAGATGCACGACACCCTGGCCTGCCTGGACTGGCCGGTGCTGGCGCGCCTGTACCGCGCCTGCGAGGCGGGCGACGCGCAAGCGTTCAGCCACTGGAGCCACTTCCTGCTGGCCAACCGCGAAACCGCCGAGCTGCGCCTGGAAGAACAGCAACGCGGCTCGGCCCTGGCACGCTTGCTCGATGGCTGGCAGCTGGGCCAGGACCCGGCCTGGCGTGCCAGCCTCGAACTCAGCCAGCTCGGCGGCATGGCCTGGCTCGCCGCGCACTGGCAGATCCCGCTGCGTCAGCTCGCCCTCGGCCATGGCTTCGCCTGGCTCGAAGGCGCAGTGATGGCCGGGGTCAAGCTGGTGCCGTTTGGCCAGCAGGCGGCGCAGACCCTGCTACGCGACCTGGGCGCTGAACTGCCCGGCGCGCTGGACCAGGCCCTGGCATTGGCCGATGACCAGCTCGGCGGCGGCCTGCCGCTGCTGGCAATCGCTTCTTCGCGTCACGAAACCCAATACACCCGTTTGTTCCGTTCCTGAGGACTGCCTACATGCAAAGCTATCAGCAACCCCTGCGCGTCGGTGTCGGCGGCCCGGTCGGCTCTGGCAAGACCGCGCTGCTCGAATGCCTGTGCAAGGCCATGCGCGATCACTACCAGATAGCCGTGGTCACCAACGACATCTACACCAAGGAAGACCAGCGCATCCTCACCGAAGCCGGTGCCCTGGAGCCTGAGCGTATCGTTGGCGTCGAAACCGGTGGCTGCCCGCACACCGCCATCCGCGAGGACGCCTCGATGAACCTGGCCGCCGTCGAAGCGCTGGCGCGCAAGTTCGGCAACCTGGAAGTGATCTTCGTCGAAAGCGGTGGCGACAACCTCAGTGCCACTTTCAGCCCGGAGCTGGCCGACCTGACCATCTACGTCATCGACGTGGCCGAGGGCGAGAAGATCCCGCGCAAGGGTGGGCCCGGCATCACCAAGTCGGACTTCCTGGTGATCAACAAGACCGACCTGGCGCCTTACGTCGGCGCCTCGCTGGAGGTCATGGAGCGTGATACCCAGCGCATGCGCCCGCAGCGGCCCTGGACCTTCAGCAACCTGAAGAAGGGCGAAGGCCTGCAAGCGGTGATCGACTTCATCGTTGAGCGGGGCATGCTGGGCGTGAGGGGCTGACCGCTCACTCATGGCAGCAGTGCGGTTTGCTCGGTTGCCCTTCGTAGCGATCATGATGCCGCACCCAGTCCATGGTCCCGGCTTCATTGCGCCCCAGCGGCGCAATGTCGAGGAAGTTGTAGGTATTGACCAGGATGTCCAGGCCGCGGGCATAGGTGGAGTAGGTGTGGTAGAGCGTGCCGTCGGTGTCTTTGTAGAAGGCGCTCAGGCCTGGCAGCTCGGCCTCGCTGCCGTTGTACGGCTCATAGTTGTACAGGCGTTGGCCCTCGGTGCCGACGCTGACGCCGAAGTCCTCGTTGAAACCGCTGCCGTGGGATGAATACCAGGGGAAGCGCCAGCCCATGCGCTGGCGGAAAGCCTGGAACTCGGGGTAGGGCGCACGGGATACGGCGACCAGCGAGACGTCGTGATGGGCCAGGTGCAGGTTGGCGCCATCGAAGTGATCGGCAAGGAACGAGCAGCCTGGGCAGCCTTCGCTCCAGCCTTCGGCAAACATGAAGTGGTAGACCAGTAGCTGGCTGCGCCCGGCAAACAGGTCGGCCAGGCTCAGCTCGCCGTCCGGGCCTTGGAAACGGTAGGGCTGCTCGACCTTGACCCAAGGCAGGGCACGACGGGCAGCGGCGAGTTCATCGCGCTGGTGGGTGAAGGCTTTTTCGTGCAGCCACAGCTGGCGGCGGGCGGCAAGCCATTGCTCGCGCGAGGCGATCGGGTGTTTGGGATCGGGGGTGCTCATGGTGCTGACTCCGCGAAGGGGTTCAGCGAGTGGTCGAGTGGGGAGCGGACGAATCGACAGGATAAGGCCTGGTGGCGACGAATGGTCCCGCTCCCACAGGTCAAGTGCAGGCCTTGAATGGCTTGCAGTCCTTGTGGGAGCGGGTTCACCCGCGAAGAGGCCAGCAAATCCTGAGTAGTTTTCAGCCGTGCATGGTCTCGATCAATTCCCACAGCTGTGGATCATTGAAGTCTTTCACCACCAGCTTGGCCCCCGCAGCCAGCAGCCGCTCCGGCTTCTGGGTAGTGGCAACCCCGACGGTAAAGATCCCGGCCCCGCTCGCAGCCGTCACCCCCGGCAACGAATCTTCGAACGCCAGCGCCTCACCCGCCACCGCCTCCAGGCGCTGCAGCCCGGTCAGGTAGGGCAGCGGATCAGGTTTCGCCCGCTCCAGCTCCTCGGCCACCAGCACATGTTCGAAGTGATGGCCAAGCCCCATGGCCTTGAGCATGTGCTCGGCATTCAGCCGCGGCGCATTGGTCACCACGCACATGCCGATGTCCCAGGCCCGCGCATGGTCCATCAGGCGCAGCAGGCCGGGCATGGGTTGCAGCACAGGTGACAGTACACGGAAAAGCGCTTCCTTGCGGTCGGCCAGCGCCTGGCGCTCGGTTGTGTCGGCAAGCGGAAACAATTCGGCAAACAGTTCGCCATTGGCCCGGCCACTGACCTGGGCATCGAATTGTTCCTGGGTCAGTTCGCGGCCGTCATGGTCATGCAGCAGTTGGCGGAAGGCCTGCAAGTGCAGGGTGTCGGTGTCGGTCAAGGTTCCATCGAGATCGAACAGCAGGGCAGTCAGCATCAGGTATCCAGGTATTCAAAAAAACTAAAGCCCGAGGATGATAACGAAACCCGACGACAAAGGGGGCTGTTCAGCGTACGCCGAAAAGAGTACAAATGTACTCCATGGACAATCTCACCCCAAAACGCCGTGCAATCCTCGCGTTCATTCGCGAGCGCATTGCCGACCACGGCCAGCCACCGAGCCTGGCCGATATCGCCAGCCGCTTCGGTTTTGCCTCGCGTAGCGTGGCGCGCAAGCACATCACCGCGTTGTGCCAGGCCGGCTACATCGACGTCACGCCCAACCAGGCGCGGGGCATTCGCCTGGCCGAGCCCCTGCGCCGGCCAGAAATCCTCGAAATTCCCGTGCTCGGGCAAGTGGCAGCCGGTGCGCCGATCGGCCCGGACCTGGGCATTCACGAGCAATTGCTGCTCGACCCCAGCCTGTTCCGCCGCACGCCGGACTACCTGCTCAAGGTGCGTGGCGATTCGATGATCGAAGACGGCATCTTCGACGGTGATCTGGTCGGCATCCTCCAGCAGGGCGAGGCACGCGATGGCCAGATCGTGGTCGCGCGCCTGGACGGCGAAGTCACCATCAAGCGCCTGCAGCGCCAGCCCGGCGGTTACCGGCTGTTGCCGCGCAACCCGGCCTATGCACCGATCGACGTCGGTCCTGAGCGCGAGTTCTTCATCGAAGGCGTGTTCTGTGGCCTGTTGAGGCGCGACTGATGGGCGCGGTGGTCGATCTCGACCGGCTGCTTGACCAGCGCCAGGTCTGGCGTGGGCGGCAGGGCCAGGTGCGTCCGGCCGGCTTGCAGCCGACCGGCCACGCGATGCTCGACCAGCGCCTGCCGGATGGCGGCTGGCCGGCCGCAGCCCTCAGCGAGCTGCTGTTGGCCAGCCCGGGCTGCGGCGAATTGCAACTGCTCTGGCCATCCCTGTCACGCTTGACGGCTGAAGGCGGGCGGGTGGTGCTGGTGGCGCCGCCGTTCATTCCCTATGCACCGGCCTGGCAGGCAGCAGGCGTGGATTTACGCTGGCTGGTGCAGGTCGATGCCGGGCAGGCCGATGCCCTGTGGGCGGCCGAACAGTGCTTGCGCTCTGGCAGCTGCGCGGCGGTGCTGTGCTGGCCGGAGCGCGCCGATGACCGCGCCTTGCGCCGCCTGCAGGTGGCCGCCGAAACGGGGCAGGCACTGGCCTTCGCCTGTCGGCCGCAACAGGCTGCGCACAACCCGTCGCCCGCTGCGCTGCGTATTGCCGTGGATACGCGCCCGGCGCAATGGCGCGTACTCAAGTGCCGTGGCGGCATGCCACCGGCCTTGCCAATCGCCTGCCCTGGGCGGGGCTGATGCACCATGCTCTGGGCCTGCATTCTCCTGCCCCAACTGGCGCTGGACTCGATCCTGCGCGAGCGTGACGACGCCGATACGCCGCTGGTATTGATCGGCGGCCCCGTGCAGCGTCGCCTGCTGCAAGCCGTCAACCCTGCGGCGGCGGCCCTTGGCCTGCGTGCCGGGCAGACGCTGACGGCCGCGCGGGCACTGGCCGATGGCTTCCACTGTGTCGAGGCCGACCCGGCCCGCATCGAGCACTTGCAGCAATTGCTGGCGGCCTGGGCTTACCGGTTCAGTGCCCAGGTAAGCCTTCACTACCCCCGTGCCCTGTTGCTTGAAGTCGGCTCCAGCTTGCAGCTGTTCGGCCCATGGCCGCTGTTCGAGGCGCGCTTGCGCGAGGAACTGGCTGCACTGGGATTGCGCCAGCGCATCGTACTTGCGACCAACCCGGTAGCGGCCCGCATGCTTGCCAACGGCCATGATGGCCTGGCACTGACCTGCAGTGACGAAACCCGTGCGGCGCTGGCGCGCATGCCGATCGAACGGGTCGGGTTGCCAACCGATGCTGCCGAAGCCTTTGCCCGCATGGGCCTGCGCCAGCTGGGCCAGGTGTTGGCCTTGCCGCGTGATGCGCTGGCCAGGCGATTTTCCGCCCAGGTGCAGTTGCACCTGGACCAGTTGCTCGGGCTGCGCTCCATGGGGTTGGACTTCTACCAGCCGCCGGACCGCTTTGAAACGCGCCTGGAACTCAACTTCGACGTCGAATCGCACCAGGCCTTGCTGTTCCCCATGCGGCGCATGCTCAATGACCTCGCGGCCTTCCTCGCCGGGCGTGACTGCGGTGTGCAGCGCTTTAGCTTGTACCTGGAGCACGTCGAAGGGCCGGATACTCAATTGCAGGTGGGCCTGCTGGCCGCCGAGCGCGACGCTGCCATGCTGTTCGAACTGGCCCGCGGGCGCCTTGAACCGCTGCGCATCCCGGCACCGGTGCGCAACCTGCGGCTGGTCGCCGATGACCTGCCAGCCTTCGTGCCCCAGCACCAGGCACTGTTCGATCCTCGCGCCAAGCAGGCCCAGCCCTGGGAGCAACTGCGCGAACGCCTGCGTGCGCGCCTGGGGGATGAAGCCGTCAAAGGGTTGCGCGCCGAGGCCGACCACCGCCCAGAATGCGCCTGGCAGCAGGCGGAGCAGGGGGCCCAGGGCAGCCTGCCTGCCTTGCCCGGTAGCCGCCCAGGCTGGTTGCTGCCCACACCGCAGGCCCTGGATGCGACTGGCCACACTCTACTCGGGCAGGCCGAACGCATCGAGTCAGGCTGGTGGGACGGTGGCGACGTGCGCCGTGACTACTACCGCATCGAAACCCGCGATGGCCTGCGTGGCTGGGCCTACCACGACCTGGCGCAACCCGGCCCGCTGTGGCTGCAGGGCTGGTTCGCATGAATACACCGGGCTACGCCGAGTTGCATTGCCTGTCCAACTTCAGCTTTCAGCGCGGCGCCTCCAGCGCCGAAGAGCTGTTCCGCCGCGCCCGCGAGCAGGGCTATCAGGCCCTGGCGATCACTGACGAGTGCACCCTGGCCGGTATCGTGCGCGCCTGGCAGGCCGCCAAAGAACAGCAGTTGCGCCTGATCGTCGGCAGTGAAATGCGCCTGCACGATGGCCCAAAACTGGTGTTGCTGGTGCAGAACCTCACCGGTTACCAGAACCTCTGTGCCTTGATCACCCGTGCCCGACGGCGGGCCGAGAAGGGTGACTACCAGTTGTTCGCTGACGATCTGCAGCCACACCATGAAGGTTTGCTGGCGCTGTGGATTGCCGATGATGCCGATGACCAGGCTACAGGCCGCTGGCTGTGCGATGTGTTCGCCGAGCGCTTGTGGCTGGGCGTGCACCTGCACCGTGGCAGCGATGATGACCGGCGCCTGGCGCGCCTGCGCGAACTGGCGGCGCAGCTGGGCATCCGTGCCGTGGCCTGTGGTGACGTGCACATGCACGTGCGCGGCCGGCGCGCGCTTCAGGACTGTATGACCGCGATCCGCGAACACTGCAACGTGGCCGAGGCAGGTCGCCATCTGTTCGCCAATGGCGAGCGCCACCTGCGCACGCAGGAGCAACTGGCCGAGCTGTACCCGGCAGACCTGCTGGCCGAGAGCCTGGTCATCGCCGAGCGTTGCCAATTCGACCTGGGTGAACTGCGCTACCAGTACCCACGCGAGCTGGTGCCCGAGGGCCAGACCCCCGCCAGCTGGCTGCGCGTATTGTGCGAGCGGGGCTTGCCGCTGCGCTGGCCTTGCGGGCCGAGCAGCAAGGTGCGCGCGGTGCTGGACAAGGAACTGGCGCTGATCGAGGAACTGGGCTACGAAAGCTATTTCCTCACCGTGCATGACATCGTCGCCTTTGCCCGCAGCCAGCACATTCTCTGCCAGGGCCGTGGCTCGGCAGCCAACTCGGTGGTGTGCTTCGTGCTCGGCATCACCGAGCTCGACCCGATGGAACATCGGCTGTTGTTCGAGCGCTTCCTGTCCCGTGAGCGCAACGAGCCGCCCGATATCGACGTGGACTTCGAGCATGACCGGCGCGAAGAGGTGATCCAGTACGTGTTCCGCCGTTACGGCCGGCACCGCGCAGCGCTGACCGCCGTGGTCAATACCTATCACGCTGCTGGCGCCGTGCGTGATGTGGCCAGGGTGCTGGGCCTGCCGGCCGACCAGGTGGATGCCCTGGCCAAGTGCTGCGGCCGCTGGAGCGACCGCATCCCGGACGATCAACGGCTCGCCGAGGCCGGTTTCGAGCCCGGCAGCCCGTCGCTGCGGCGCATTCTGGTGCTGGCCGGTGAACTGATCGGCTTCCCCCGTCACCTGTCGCAGCACCCGGGTGGCTTCGTCATTTCCGAACAGCCGCTGGACCACCTGGTGCCGGTGGAAAACGCGGCCATGGCCGAGCGCACGGTGATCCAGTGGGACAAGGACGACCTGGACATGGTCGGCCTGCTCAAGGTCGATGTGCTGGCCCTGGGCATGCTCAGCGCCTTGCGCCGCTGTTTCGACCTGCTGCAGCGCCACCGTGGTCGGCAGCTGACCCTGGCGACCATCCCCGGCGAAGACCCGGCAACCTACGCGATGATCAGCCGTGCCGAAACCATGGGTGTGTTCCAGATCGAGTCACGGGCACAGATGGCCATGCTACCGCGGCTCAGGCCCAACACTTTCTATGACCTGGTGATCGAGGTCGCCATCGTGCGCCCCGGGCCGATCCAGGGCGATATGGTTCACCCCTACCTGCGTCGGCGCCTCAAGCAGGAACCGGTGACCTACCCCTCGGAAAAGCTCAAGGAAGTGTTCGAGCGCACCTTGGGCGTGCCGCTGTTCCAGGAGCAGGTGATGGAGCTGGCCATGGTCGCGGCCGACTACAGCGCCGGCGAGGCCGACCAGCTTCGCCGCAGCATGGCGGCCTGGAAGCGCCATGGCGGGCTGGAGCCCCATCGCCAGCGACTGGTCGAGGGAATGCTGCGCAACGGATACGAACCGGCGTTCGCCGAGCGTATCTTCGAGCAGATCAAAGGCTTTGGCAGTTACGGCTTCCCCGAGTCCCACGCGGCCAGCTTCGCCTTGCTGTGTTATGCCAGCAGCTGGCTCAAGTGCCATGAGCCGGCGATCTTCACCTGCGCGCTGGTCAACAGCTGGCCGATGGGGTTCTACAGCCCGGATCAGCTGTTGCAGGAGGCGCGGCGGCAAGGGATCGAAGTCCGTCCGGTGGATGTGTTCCATAGCGAATGGGACTGCACGCTGGAGCCCGATCAGCACGGTGTTCTGGCCATACGCCTAGGGTTGCGGCAGATCCGTGGTTTCAGCGAGGCGGATGCCCGCCGGCTGGAGCAGGCGAGGGCGCAGCGCCCCTGGCGGGATGTCGAAGACCTGTGCCTGCGCGCCGGGCTCGACAGCCGTGCCCGCGCCCGGCTGGCCGATGCGGGGGCACTGCGAGCCTTGGCCCGCGACCGCCACCAGGCGCGCTGGCAGGTGGCAGCAGTGCAGGCGCAATTGCCGCTGTTTGCCGAGGTGCAGGCTGCCCCCGAAGCGCTGGTGGCGTTGCCCGTGCCCACGGTTGGCGAAGACCTGGTTGCCGATTACCACACCTTGGGGACGACATTGGGCCCGCATCCGCTCAGGCTGTTGCGTTCACGGTTGCGAGCGCTGGGCTGTCGCAGTTCCGCTGAACTGGCAGGAGTCGAGCATGGCGATGCGATTGCCGTGGCCGGGCTGGTGGTGGGGCGACAGCGGCCACAGACCGCCAGCGGGGTGACCTTCGTCACGCTGGAGGATGAGTTCGGCATGGTCAACGTGGTTGTCTGGCGGGACCTGGCCGAGCGGCAGCGGAGGGCGCTGGTGGGGTCGCAGCTGCTCAAGGTGAGCGGGCGGCTGGAGCAGGAGAACGGGGTTCGGCATTTGATAGCCCGGCGCCTGGAGGACATCAGCCCCTTGCTGCAGGGGCTGGATGTAAAGAGCCGGGACTTTCACTGATCTTGCCGGCCTCTTCGCGGTCTATCAGACCATCGCCAGATGCTGCTTGCGCGTCGGTGCCGGAAACGCCCGGTCCATCGCCCGCAGGTCTTCAAGGGTCAAGGTCAACGCCCCGGCAGCCGCATTCAACCGCACATGCTCCGCAGACACCGCCTTGGGAATGGCAATCACATCATTCTCCCGCGTCACCCACGCCAGGCTGACCTGCGCCGGCGTCGCGCCATGGCGCTCGGCGATCTCGCTCAGCACCGGGTGCTGCAACAGTCGCCCGGCCTGGGCCAGCGGGCAGTAGGCCATGGTCGGCAAGCCGCGTTGGCGGCTCCACGGCAACAGGTCGAACTCGATGCCGCGCTGCGCCGGGTTGTACAGCACCTGATTGGTCGCGCAATCCGGGTTGTGCAGTTCGCGCAGGTCATCGACATCGAAGTTGGACACGCCCCAACGGCGGATCTTGCCCTGCTCACGCAAGCGCTCGAACGCCTCGACCGTTTCCTCCAGCGGATACTGGCCGCGCCAGTGCAGCAGATACAGGTCGATCACCTCGGTACCCAGGCGCTTCAGGCTGCGTTCGCAGGCTTCAGGCACGCCGCGGCGGCTGGCGTTGTGCGGGTAGACCTTGCTGACCAGGAACACCTGGTCACGGCGCCCGGCGATGGCCTGGCCGACCACTTCCTCGGCGCCGCCTTCGGCATACATCTCGGCGGTGTCGATCAGGGTCATGCCCTGTTCGATGCCCTGTTGCAGGGCGGCCACTTCGCCAGCCTTGCGGGCCGGGTCTTCGCCCATGTACCAGGTGCCCTGGCCTATGGCCGGCACGCTGCAACCTGCCAGTTTCACGTAACGCATGTCACCTCCGGAGTCTGGGTATGGGAAAGCAGTACCTCGAGCAGCGCCTGGGCTGCGGTGGAAAGCTTGTGGTCGGCCAGGGCAATCACGCCGATGCGCCGTTCGACAGCGGGTTCGACCAGCGTCACGCAGCGGGCGCCAAGCTCCTGCATCTGATTAATGCACAGTGCCGGCACCGCGCTCACACCCAGGCCACTGGCGACCATGCGGCCGATGGTCGATAGCTGGTGGCTTTCGAATGCCACCGCCAGTTTGCCGTGGTGTGCCGCGACATTCTGTTCCATCAGCAAGCGCACTGCCGAAGGGCGTTGCAGGGCGATGAAGTCCTCGGCCAACAGTTGCGCCCATGTGACCTGGCTCTGCAGGGCCAGCGCTGAATCGGCCGGCACCACGGCGACGAAGCGGTCCATGTACAGCGGATGGAAATTCAGGCCTTCGCTGTTATCCGGCTCGAAACCGATGCCCAGTTCGACGCGGCGATGGCGCACCAGTTCCAGCACTTGTTCGTTGATCACGTCGTGCACGGTGACGTTGACCTTGGGGTAACGCTGGCGGAACACTTTGAGCGAATGCGGCAGCAGGTTGCCGGCAAAGGCCGGCATGGCGGCCACCGACACGCGGCCAAGCTGCAGGGTGAAGCGCTGGCGCAGCATCTCTTCGGTGTCGTCCCAGTCGGCCAGCAGGCGCCGGGCCAGCGGCAGCAGTACTTCACCCTCGGCGGTCAGGCTGACGCTGCGGGTGGTGCGGGTAAGCAGGGCGCCGCCAAGGTTTTCCTCCAGCGCCTTGATGGTCAGGCTCAGGGCCGGCTGCGACACATGCAGGTGTTCACCGGCCTGGGCGAAGCTCTGGTACTTGGCGACGGCGACGAAGGCGCGCAATTGCTTGACGTTCATGACAGTCTCGATCGCTGTTTTGGAAAAGTTATCAATCAATGATGAAAACAAAATTAACAAATCAGTCGCCAGCGGTGAAGATGGCTACACACGCTCACCGACAGCCTCGTCGGTTCAACAACTACAAAAGGCGGATCAGCATGGCCGGACTGGACAAGCGCGTAGCAACCTATGAAGAGGCCCTGGCAGGCCTGACCGACAACATGACAGTACTGGCCGGCGGCTTCGGCCTGTGCGGCATTCCCGAAAACCTTATTGCCGAAATCAAGCGCCTTGGCGTCAAGGGCCTGACCGTGGTCTCCAACAACTGCGGCGTCGACGGCTTCGGCCTGGGCGTGCTGCTGGAAGACCGGCAGATCCGCAAGATGATCGCCTCCTATGTCGGCGAAAACGCCGAGTTCGAACGCCAGCTGCTCAGTGGTGAGCTGGAAGTCGAACTGACCCCGCAAGGCACCCTGGCCGAGAAGATGCGCGCCGGCGGTGCCGGTATCCCGGCCTTCTACACCGCCACCGGCTATGGCACCCCGGTTGCCGACGGCAAGGAAGTGCGCGAGTTCAAGGGCCGCAAGTACATCCTCGAAGAATCCATTACCGGCGACTTCGCCATCGTCAAGGGCTGGAAGGCCGACCACTACGGCAACGTGGTGTACCGCAACACCGCGCAGAACTTCAACCCGCTGGCGGCCACCGCCGGCAAGATCACCGTGGTCGAAGTGGAAGAAATCGTCGAGCCTGGCGTGCTGCTGCCCAGCGAAATCCACACCCCGGGCATCTACGTTGACCGGGTGATCGTCGGCACCTTCGAAAAACGCATCGAAAAGCGCACCGTCAAGGCCTGAGCGCCGTCCATCAGAACAACAAAGAGATCCTGACCATGGCACTGACCCGCGAACAGATGGCGCAACGCGTCGCCCGTGAACTGAAGGACGGCTACTACGTCAACCTCGGCATCGGCATCCCGACCCTGGTGGCCAACTATGTGCCGGCCGACATGGACGTGATGCTGCAGTCCGAAAACGGCCTGCTCGGCATGGGCGAATTCCCCACCGAGAGCACCCTCGATGCCGACATGATCAACGCCGGCAAACAGACCGTCACCGCCCGCCGCGGCGCGTCGATCTTCGACTCGGCGCAATCCTTCGCCATGATCCGTGGCGGCCACGTCGACCTTACCGTGCTGGGCGCCTTCGAGGTGGACGTGGAAGGCAACATCGCCTCGTGGATGATCCCCGGCAAGCTGGTCAAGGGCATGGGCGGCGCCATGGACCTGGTGGCCGGTGCCGACAACATCATCGTCACCATGACCCACGCCTCCAAGGATGGCGAGTCCAAGCTGCTGCCGCGCTGCAGCCTGCCGCTGACCGGTGCCGGTTGCATCCGCAAGGTGCTGACCGACCTGGCCTACCTGGAAATCGAAGACGGCGCCTTCATCCTGCGCGAGACCGCGCCGGGGGTGAGCGTTGAAGAAATCATCGAGAAAACCGCCGGCAAGCTGATCGTGCCGGACGATGTCAAGGAAATGACCTTCTAAAGCATCACACTGTCCACCCCTGTGGGAGCGGCCTTGTGTCGCGAAAGGGCTACAGAGCAGCCCCGCGATTTCAGCATTGATGCTGCGTTCGTGGGGCCGCTTCGCGGCCCTTTCGCGACACAAGGCCGCTCCCACAGGGGTTTTGTGTTTTTCCTGACGTATCCGATAAGACCAATAAAAGGAAGTAACCGTGGCCGCTGAAATCCAAGACAGCCGCTCCGCCCGCTTTGCCCTGCGCTGTTCCAACTGGGCTGAACGCTGGTTCCCCGACTCCTGGGTATTCGCCGCCCTGGCCGTGCTGCTGGTGTGCATTGGCGCCCTGGCCATGGGCGCCAAGCCGACCGATACCGCCAAGGCCTTTGGCGATGGCTTCTGGAGCCTGATCCCGTTCACCATGCAGATGGCCTTCGTGGTCATCGGCGGCTACGTGGTGGCCAGCTCGCCACCCGCCGCCAAGCTGATCGACCGCCTGGCGCGCATCCCCAAGAACGGCCGCTCGGCGGTGTGCTGGGTCGCGCTGATCTCGATGCTGGCCTCGCTGCTCAACTGGGGCTTGTCGCTGGTGTTCGGTGGCCTGCTGGTCCGTGCCCTGGCCCGTCGCACCGAGCTGAAGATGGACTACCGCGCCGCCGGTGCCGCCGCCTACCTGGGCCTGGGGGCTGTGTGGGCGCTGGGCCTGTCGTCCTCGGCCGCGCAGTTGCAGGCCAACCCGGCCAGTCTGCCGCCGTCGATCCTGTCGATCACCGGCGTGATCCCGTTCACCGAGACCATTTTCCTCTGGCAGTCCGGCGTGATGCTGGCGGCCCTGGTGATCGTCTCGCTAGTGATCGCCTACGCCACGGCCCCCGGCCCAAACAGTGCGCGCAGCGCCGAAGACTGTGGCGTCGACCCCAGCTTCACTGCGCCGCCGGCGCCCAAGCGTACCCGCCCGGGCGAATGGCTGGAACACAGCCCGATCCTGATCCTGATGCTGGTGGCCCTCGCCGCTGGCTGGCTGTACCAGGAGTTCGCCACCAAACCGGCGATCACTGCGATTTCCGGGCTGAACACCTACAACCTGCTGTTCATCATGCTCGGGGCCTTGCTCCACTGGCGCCCGCGCAGCTTCCTCGATGCCGTGGCGCGCGCCGTGCCGACCACCACCGGGGTGCTGATCCAGTTCCCGCTGTATGGCTCGATTGCTGCGATCCTCACCCAGGTCAAAGGTGTGGATGAGCAGACCCTGGCCCATCACATCTCGCTGTTCTTCACCCAGATCGCCACCCATGACACCTACGCGCTGCTGATGGGCGTGTATTCCGCGGTGCTGGGCTTCTTCATCCCGTCGGGCGGTGGCAAGTGGATCATCGAAGCGCCGTACGTGATGCTGGTGGCCAACGACCTGAAATATCATCTGGGCTGGGCGGTGCAGATCTACAACGCCGCCGAGGCGCTGCCGAACCTGATCAACCCGTTCTACATGCTGCCGCTGCTGGGCGTGCTGGGGCTCAAGGCGCGTGATCTGATCGGTTTTTCGTTCGTCCAGTTGCTGGTGCATGTGCCGCTGGTACTGGTGTTGCTGTGGGCACTGGGTACCACGTTGCAGTATGTGCCGCCAGTTTTGCCTTGAGAACCAGACAAAAATCACCGATAGCGTGATCAGATTTGGATACGTCATCTGATTACGACTGCCGGTGATTCGATCAAAGGTAAGGTTCTTATGATTTTTAAATGAACTCAATAAGTTTTGCGGCAACAACCCCCGTACTCTGTTTCTTCAATACTGCGCGCTCTTTGATTACATTGTTTGTGTAGAACGTATTGACTCTCATGCTATCAAGGAGGTCGATCACTTCATGGTGTGGGTGAGGATCTCTGGATCGGCCGAACTTTCTATTGTTGTGGCTAACGATGGCGTAGCACGGTGAGATGTTTTTGAGAATGGCGGACGTCAGATTTTCCCTGCTCCCGTGATGTGGCACTTTCAAAATGTTGGCGGAAATATCGGTCCCATTGTCCAGCAGTCGGTTGAAAACATGCTGGTCGGCATCGCCCGTGAAAAGCCAACTGTGCCCATGACCTTGATGCCTGAAGACGATGCTTGCCTGATTGGCGGTAAGTGCCAAATGTTTCTTTATATGGTAGTCGGCGTTCCCTTTAGGTTGTCGGGAAAGGTCGTCGGCCAAACCAGTGAAAAACATATGTACGAATTCAATCGCGCGTTCTCGATACTCTAAATCATCATTGGGCAGCAATGGCGGATTGTAATCAATGATCGCTTGTGTCGGCAGGTCGATTCCAAGTTCTCCCAACATATTCAGGGCTCTGAAAATGTCTCCTTCCAGCGTCTGGAACGGGAGCGCATGTTTAATTTCTTCGACATTTGAAGGGGGGTTCAAAACGGTGGCGTGATCGCAGAGCATTTTCCCTTCGGCAACGAAAGTCACCTTCTTGAGCTTTGCGATTCTCCTCCAGTCTGGAGTCTTGATGTCTGACTTGAGAGCGTTACCCAGAAATTTTGCAATCCTGGTCACTTCTGGAAGGTAGTAAGGGATTATCAGTTCACTCACCATGCTGGCCCTTAGCAGCGCCGGAAGGCCTCCCATGTGGTCTTCGTGCGAGTGGGTGATCATCACAACATACCGTTTTGGGGGGATACGCGTGGCAACCTTCGCTTTTGCGGTGCCCGTATCGATCAATAGCGGTTCCTGACTGCGCATGCACGCCGCAGGGGAAAAAAGAAATGCATCACCTTGTCCAACATTCAAAACCTTAAGCACTGTGCTCTCCATACACGCTATTGCAGATACCGCACCCTACAATACTCAAGGTGATATCGTTGCGCTATCACTGGCGTCCTTCAATGGCCAAAAATTTGCTTGTGACCTAACGTGGCTGGAAATGTAATTACTAGCAGACGCAACCTGGAAGACAGACTTATGATCGAGGTATCGCGGTTCTGGCGGGATCCGGCATTGCCCTTCGTCGAAGCCCGGCGCGTGGGGGATGGGCGCAAGGTCTGTTATGCCGCCCATTCCCACGAGAGCTTTTCCATCGGCGTGATCACCAGTGGTTGCAACACCTACCTGAACGGCGACAGCCACGTCGAGGTGATGGCCGGTACCACGGTACTGATGAACCCAGGTGTGGTGCATAGCTGCAACCCGATCGCCGGCCAGCCCTGGTCGTACCTGATGCTGTTCATCGACCTGCCGTGGCTGCAGGCCCGGGGCTTCATACTGCCAGTGCAGACAGTCAGCACTTCGCCGGGGTTGTACAGCCGCTTGCTGCAGCTGTTTGCCGACCTGTTCGACAACGAGCTGGCCGACCGTGAAGATCGCCTGGAGCGTTTTTTGGGCGACCTCCCACGCTATTTGCAGCCATTGGCAGATGAGGCGCGAATGGACCATCCGCAACTGGACGCGGCAGCGGCGTTCATCCGGGCTCACCGCACAGACCCGCTGAGCCTTGAGGATGTCTGCGCGGCCTGCGGCTTGTCGCGCTCTTATTTGATCCGGGCCTTCCGCCAGCGCTTTGGCCTGACGCCACACGGTTATCTGCTGGATCAACGGGTACAGCATGCGCGGGCGCTATTGCGCAAGGGAAGGGCAATCGCCGAGGTGGCGCAGGAGGCGGGGTTCGCCGATCAGGCGCACCTGCAGCGGGCGTTCAAGCAGCACCTGGCGGCGACACCTGGGCATTACCGCGATGCAGTGCCGGCCCCTTCGCGGCTAAAGCCGCTCCCACAGGTACAGCGCCGCACTTGAGCATAGTGATACCCCTGTGGGAGCGGCTTCAGCCGCGAAGAGGCCGGCACTGGCGATATCAAACCAGCAGATAAACCGCACTCCCCACCAGCAACACCGCCAGCCCACGGTTCAGCAACCGTAGATACCGCGGCTCCCGCAGATACTGACGGATCACACTGCCGGCCCAAGCCCAGCAGGCTACCGAAACGAAACAGATCGGCCCGTAGATCCAGGTGAACAACCACAGCAGTTGCTGTTCGCCACCGGTATAGGCACCCACGCCCGCCACCGCCGCCAGCCAGGCCTTGGGGTTCAGCCATTGCATCGCCGCACCCTGCCAGGCCGAAGGTGCACGCTGCTCATCTGAGCCACCCAGCTGGCCATCGTCGCTGGCCAGCTTCCAGGCCATGTACAGCAGAAACGCCACGCCTCCCCAATGCAGCGCCACGCCAAGCAACGGCCAGCTTAACAGCAGCTCGTGCAAGCCCAGGCCAACCAGCACCAGCAGCAGGCAGAAGCCCAGCGTCGCGCCCGTCACATGCCACAGGCTCGCCCGCAGGCCATGACGGGCACCGCTGCCGAGGGCAACGATATTGACCGGCCCCGGAGAAATCGAAGCGGCTAGGGCGAATGCGGCCATGGAAAGGGACAGGCTCATGTTCCGTAACTCCTGGTGTATGTCGAAGCCGCCATCCTGCTGCCTCAAGCACCATGGGTATTGAAGAAAAGTCCCCTGAACGTGGTTACAGGTTTTGTAATAGTTTCGCGCTATCAGAAAAACCTGCTGTGCTTGTAGGATCGTCTTCCCTATTTTCAATCAAGGTCTATATGAGCACCTTCGCGGAGCCCCCCAGTCCCCGGCCTTCCCGGCCATCCCCCCTTCGTCCTCGTGACGCTTCTTTCGTGAGTACCCGCTAATGGAATGGCTAGCCGATCCCACGGCCTGGCTAGGCCTGCTGACGCTTATCGTCCTCGAACTGGTGCTCGGCATCGACAACCTGGTGTTCATCGCCATCCTTGCCGACAAGCTGCCGCCGCATCAGCGCGACCGCGCGCGGGTCATCGGTCTGAGCCTGGCGCTGATCATGCGTCTGGGCCTGCTGGCCAGTATCTCGTGGATGGTCACCCTGACCGCGCCGCTGTTCGAGGTGTTCGGCAAGAGCTTCTCCGGCCGTGACCTGATCATGCTCTTCGGTGGTGTGTTCCTGCTGTTCAAGGCCACCATGGAGTTGCACGAGCGCCTGGAAGGGCATGTCACCCAGGCTACGGGTGCCGTGCGTCATGCCTTGTTCTGGCCGATCGTGGCGCAGATCGTCGTGCTTGACGCGGTGTTCTCGCTGGACGCAGTGATTACGGCTGTAGGCATGGTCGAAGAACTGTCGGTGATGATGATCGCGGTGATCTTCTCGATCGGCATCATGATCGTCGCCAGCAAGCCGCTGACCCGCTTCGTCAATGCCCACCCGACGGTCATCATGCTGTGTCTGGGCTTCCTGATGATGATCGGTTTCAGCCTGACCGCCGAAGGCCTGGGTTTCCACATCCCGAAAGGCTACCTGTACGCGGCCATCGGCTTCTCGATCCTCATCGAGCTGTTCAACCAGCTGGCCCGTGCCCGCCGCAAGCGCAGCCTGCAGCAGCACCGACCACTGCGTGAACGTACTGCGCATGCCGTGCTGCGGCTGCTGGGTGGCCGCCGGGTCGAGGCTGACGAGGTGGGCGAAGAAATCGCCGACCTGGTCGAAGGTGGCGAGGAGCAGGTGCTTTTCGATCGCCGTGAGCGGGTGATGATCAGCGGCGTGCTGAACCTGGCCGAGCGGCCGATCCGTACAGTGATGACCGCACGTGCCGAAGTCGACGTGATTGACCTGGCGCAACCCGAGCACGCCATCACCGAAGCGCTGGCCAACTCGCCGTACTCGCGCCTGCCGCTGATTCGCAACGGGCATATCGAGGAACCGCTGGGCTTCGTGCACAAGAAGGAGCTGCTCAAGGAGCTGCTGTCCGGCAGCCAGCCGGACCTTGAACGCATGGCGCGGGCGCCGTTGAACCTGCTGGAGAGCTTCAGCATCCTCAACGCCCTGGAGCAGATGCGCAGCCAGTCGACGCACATTGCTTTCGTGATCAACGAGTTCGGTGATTTCACCGGTTTGCTGACCATGACCGACATCCTTGAGTCGATCGCCGGTGAGTTGCCGGATGCCAGCGAGGTTGAAGGCCCGGCGATCGTTGAGGAAGGTGGCAGTTTTGTCGTCAGTGGCGCCCTGAACCTGAGCCAGGTCCAGGCGCGTACAGGCTTCAGCGCCCGCGCCACCGAGGACTACCAGACCCTGGCGGGCCTGGTGATGAGCTTGCTGGACCGCCTGCCAGTGGTGGGTGACCAGCTGGCCTGGAATGGCTGGAGCATGACCGTGGTGGCGGTGGAGGAACGCCGGGTGCGCCAGGTGCGCCTTACACCGAGCGCCGACGCTGGCGCAGCAGGTGCTTGAAGCCTTCGAGCACCAGCACCAGCACCGCGGCCCAGATTGGCAGGTAGGTCAGCCACTGATCCGGGCCGATGGTTTCGCCCAGCAGCAGGGCGACGCCCACCAGCAACACCGGCTCGACGTAGCTGAGCAGGCCGAACAGGCTGAACGGCAACAGGCGGCTGGCCAGTACGTAGGCGATCAGTGCACAGGCGCTGATCGCCCCCAACAGCGGGATTAGCCCGTAGAGGCCGGGGTGCTGCTGCAGGTCGGCCGTGGACAACGGCCCTTGGGTGACGAAATAAACAGCCCAGGGCAGCAACAGGCACATGTCGCACCACAGGCCACCGAGGTGGTCGGTGCGGCAGCGTCGGCGCAACACAAAGTAGATCGGGTAGCCGATCGTCACCAGCAAGGTTTCCCAGGCGAAGCTGCCATTCTGGTACAGCTCGTGGCCGACGCCCAGCGCGGCGCAGCTGACCGCCACTTTCTGCAGGCGTGACAGGCGCTCGCCATACACCAGGCGCCCGGTCAGCACCATCGCCAGCGGCAGCAGGAAATAGCCCATCGACACTTCCAGGCTACGCCCGTGCAGCGGCGCCCAGAGGAACAGCCACAGCTGCACCCCCATCAACCACGAAGTACCGACCATGCCCAGCAGCAGGATTGGCGTCTGACGTACGCGGGCGAGCAGTTCGCCGACGCGTTTCCAGTCTTTGCTGATCCACATGAACAGGGTGAGGCAGGGCAGGGTGAGCAAGGTGCGCCAGCCAAAGATCTCTTCGCCATCGAGCGGCGACAGCAAGGAGGTATAGAAATACATCACAGCGAACAGACAGGACGCCATGACCGACGAAATAATGCCTTTTGACACGAATGCCTCGGATAAGGGAGTGAGCGGGTGGATCAGCCGCGCATGATCTCAGGGGCCGCGTCCTGCGGCAACCGCGCGACACCCGGATGGGTGGCGAGTGCCTTGAGGAAATCAGCGGCCGGCATTGGCCGGGCAAACAGGTAACCTTGCTGGAAGTCCACCCCGCTGCGTGCCAGGTAGTCACGTTGGACGTCGGTTTCTACCCCTTCGGCGACGATGCCCAGGCCCAGCTTGGCGGACAGCTCGATGATGCTGTCGAGAATGTGCTGCGACAACGCGTCGCCACCGATCATGGCCACGAAGCTCTGGTCGATCTTCAGGTAATCGACCTTGAACTGGCGCAGGTAGTTGAGGCTCGACTGGCCGGTACCGAAGTCATCCAGGGCGATCATCACCCCCATCTCATGCAGCTTGGCGAACAGCTCGAGGGCTACCGGGGTGGCTTCGAGCAGCTTGCGCTCGGTCAGCTCCAGGGTCAGCCGTACCCGCCCAGGGGGGAAATGCTGGAGGAAGGTCTGGCAGTCGTCGAGCAGGCTCAGGTCGCGGCAGTGGTCGGCGGTAATGTTGATGCCAATGTGGAAGCCGTCTTCCAGCAGCGCGGAGTAGGGCGCCAGGCTCTGCGCTGTGTGTAGCATCAGGGCCCGGGTCATGGCGACGATCTGGCCGCTGTGTTCGGCGTAGGGGATGAACAGGTCGGGGCGCACCAGGCCTTCACGGGGATGGTTCCAGCGCATCAGTACTTCAGCCCCGGCCCAGCGGTAGTCACCCTTGCGCACCACCGGCTGGAAATACGGCAAGAACTCGTCCGCCTCCAGGGCCCGCTGCAGTTCGGCCCTGGGCGAGCTGGCCCGGCGAATCTGCCAGCGGCAAACACAGCCGGCCACTACACCGAGCACCAGCAGCAGGCTGAGCAGGGCGGGGTAGTGGCTGCGCAGCACCTCACCTTGTTTGCCGGCCTCGTAGCCACCGTGCACGCTGAACGGGTAGCGGGTAGAGCCCAGGGTCACATCGGCGGCGGCGGCTGTCGGTGGGGCACCGCTGTGCACCACGCCGTCCTTGCCCATCCAGGCATTGCCGACACGCAGTTGCAGCGCTTCCTCCGGGCCGATCAGGCGCAATGCGGTAAGCAGATGATCGCCGTCCACGGTAATGATGGCACCACGGTCACCGTCGCTGGCCCGATAGACCAGCAGGGCATGGCCCGGTGTAACCGAGTTGCCATCCATCAGCCACAGCCGGCCATCGGTGTAGTCATTGGCCTCGACCTGTTCGTCGAAGTCGCCGAACAGCGAGCTGCAGTAGAGGTTATGGTGCTGGAAGAGGTTGGTCGAGCGCACGAAGGCATTGCGCGTGACCTGGCTGCGCAAGGCCAGCTGGGCGTCCGCGCAGGGGGTACCGGCCAGTGGCAGCAAGGCCTGCGCGGCATTGGCCAAGTTGTCTAGAATGTGATCGACATGCTCGACCACCTGGCGCGTGGTCGCCTGGCTGCTGACGCGCAGTTCGCGATCGATCTGCCAGTTCATCACCGCCAGGCCACAGGCAATCGGCACCACGCCGACGATCCAGGGCAGGAGCGTGCGCCAGCTCCAGCGAGCGGGGCGTTTGACCGTGAGGGGCATGCTTGGGTGATCTTCCTGATGACTGACGTGCTGAGGATAGCCGTTTGTCGGCGCAGGTGGCGAACTAATGCGCGACAAAGCTATTTACGCAATGTAGAATCGATTTACGAATACAACAATAAGGTCCTTCGTTTCTGAAGGGTCAACCCCCGCCGAGAATGGGTCCATATGACATACCATGGGTTCAAGCTGATCATTGGTGACTTCCTCGCCCGCAGCGTGCGCGGTATCCCGTGCTCTCCACCATTGCCGTTCCACATCCTACGCATTCATTAAATTTCGCTGCAGATGAGGGTACGAACATGGCTGATATCTTTGACAATCCAATGGGCCTGATGGGCTTCGAATTCATCGAACTGGCCTCGCCGACGCCAGGCGTGCTGGAGCCGGTATTCCAGATACTCGGTTTCACAAAGGTCGCAACTCACCGCTCCAAGGACGTGCACCTGTATCGCCAGGGCGGCATCAACCTGATCCTCAACAACGAGCCGAAGAGCATTGCATCCTACTTCGCGGCCGAGCATGGCCCGTCGGTGTGCGGCATGGCGTTCCGCGTGCGCAATGCCCACGAAGCCTATGCCCGGGCCCTGGAACTGGGCGCCCAGCCGGTCGAGATCGAAACCGGCCCGATGGAATTGCGCCTGCCGGCCATCAAGGGTATCGGTGGGGCACCGCTGTACCTGATCGACCGTTTCGAGGAAGGCAGCTCGATCTACGATATCGACTTCAATTTCATCGAAGGCGTCGACCGTAACCCTCAAGGGGCAGGCCTGAAGATCATCGATCACCTGACCCACAACGTCTATCGCGGGCGCATGGCTTATTGGGCCGGTTTCTACGAGAAGCTGTTCAACTTCCGCGAGATTCGCTACTTCGACATCAAGGGCGAGTACACCGGCCTGACCTCCAAGGCCATGACCGCGCCTGACGGCATGATCCGCATTCCGCTCAATGAAGAGTCGTCCAAGGGCGCCGGGCAGATCGAAGAGTTCCTGATGCAGTTCAACGGCGAGGGTATCCAGCATGTGGCCTTCCTCACCGATGACCTGCTCAAGACCTGGGATGCACTCAAGGGCTTTGGCATGCGCTTCATGACCGCACCGCCGCAAACCTATTACGAAATGCTCGAAGAGCGCCTGCCAGGGCATGGTGAGCCAGTCGACCAGTTGCAAGCTCGCGGCATCCTGCTGGATGGCGCTTCCGAGCCAGGCGACAAGCGCCTGCTGCTGCAGATTTTCTCGGAAACGCTGCTCGGCCCGGTGTTCTTCGAATTCATCCAGCGCAAAGGTGATGACGGCTTCGGTGAAGGCAACTTCAAGGCGCTGTTCGAGTCCATCGAGCGTGATCAGGTGCGCCGTGGCGTGCTCAATGCCGAATAAGTGAAATGCAGCGCCGTCAGCCATTGTTGGCGGCGCTGCGAACACGCTGGTTACGTTGCCTGAACAAACCCCAGTAAGTGATCGAGCCGGTAATGACCCCGACCAGCGCCAGGGACGGGAAAAGTTGTTTCATCGTCTGGCGCGTCTCATGTGCCGAGTAACCTGCTGCATAGCCCGCCTTGACGGTATAGCCATACTTGGTCGAGATACCCTCTTTGAAAAACTCTTCTTGAGATGGGCGCATCGGATCGCGACTGTCGCCGTCGGTCCAGATGTATAACTCTCCGAATTCGAGCAACAAAGTCAGCCCTGTCTGAAATGCACGCAGTTCATTGCGCAGCAACATGCCATAGGACGTGGCAATGACTCCCATATTCTGCTCAGTCAGTTGATAGGCGAGCAAAACGGAATTGGGGGTTGCGGGCGGGTGCAGTGCCAGACGAAATTGCGATTGTGCATCCGGGAACATGTGATCCGGTGGATACGGCGTTTTCAAGGTATTGCAATACGTGCTGCCGTCAACGGTCAACGCCAGCGAGCGCAAGTGCGGTGCTTTCGCTACCTGATCGAGCAATTGCGGTTCGGCGCTCTCGCAGGTAGCCCCTGCCAACATCAGTGCTGTAGAAGCCGATGCGTGTATTCGATCCAATGCCAGATCCACGGAATAGATCGCTTCGTTGACCGAAATACGCGCGGTTTCTTCAAGTTTCTTGTCATGCTGATAGAACAAGATCATCAGCCCGCTGAGAACGGGCAGCAAACTGATTGCCAATGCCAGCAACAACTCCACCAAGCCGTGCCCTGCAGTTCTGCTTTTTGACATGAATGGTCAGCCCCATTTCACTGGGCCACCCGACATGGCTGGCCCAATGCAGAGCCTATGAATCAATAAGCACTCCTGCTGTAATCCAACGCCATGCCAGCTTTGCGAACTTGGCTACTGAGGTGTAGGACTCATTTCGGCTTGAGTGCAGCGATGACCTTTTCGGCCAGCAGGCCTGTCGAGGCGGGGTTCTGCCCGGTGATCAGCCGGTCATCGCAAACCACGAACGGCTTCCACGGGTCATCGTCCTTGCTGTAGATGCCGCCCCGCGCAACCAATTCGTTTTCGGTGAGAAAGGGCACCACCTTGTCCAGCTCGGCCAGTTTT
Organism: Pseudomonas sp. CC120222-01a; assembly: GCF_003097235.1. Classification (GTDB taxonomy): domain Bacteria; phylum Pseudomonadota; class Gammaproteobacteria; order Pseudomonadales; family Pseudomonadaceae; genus Aquipseudomonas. The sequence goes on from NZ_QEQQ01000004.1 coordinate 111,266, forward strand.
TCTTCAGTGTTGGAAAAGCCGGTAATCTGCCGGTCCTTGAGTAGCAAGCTGTTATCGCTGAGCTTGATGTTCAACAGGCCCACGACACCATGACAGACGGCGGCGACGATGCCATTGCTCTCGTAAATCTTGCGTGCCAGTTCCTGCAGCGGCGAGTTGTCCGGGAAGTCGTACATCACCCCGTGGCCGCCCGTGTAGTAGATGGCGCAATAATCACCTGCCCTGACCTTGCCCGGGCTTGACGATGTGCCCAGTCGGTTCATGAACGACTTGTCGTCGTACCATTGCCAGTCCAGCTCCGGGGCCATCTGCAGGCTATGTGGGTCGATTGGCACATAGCCCCCATTGGGGCTTACGTAATCGACTTCATACCCGGCTTTCTGCACGACCTCGACAAAATGCACAGCCTCCCCCAGCCATAGGCCGGTGGCCCGTTTCAGGGTCGGGTACTTGGCTGTGTTGGTCAGTACTACCAGAATCTTCTTGCTCATCACCACGCTCCCTGGTCTGTCGTTGAAGGGCAATGCGTTCCTTGGCGCGGGGAAAACCTATTGAGCATAGCTCCCGTTTGCCAAGGCGCCATCTGGGTAATGGCTCTATGCTATTGGGCGATGACTGCGCGCTACGTCGAATGTGAAGCGGTTAACCCTGCGGCTATTGCAGCGGCAAATCGTCGGGCAGATGATGCGCAAACGGAATTTTTACCCAAGAGCATTGATGGAATCACGATAGTGTTCGTAAACGACTCGCCACGCAAACCTTCGGCATCAGGCATGGAGCTCGCCACTCGGTCGTCAACGGCAGAGGGCATGGCTGAGCAGGTCGCGCGGTTCGACTGGCGTCACAGCGCGCTCGGGCCGCTGCCGCATTGGCAGGCACCCTTGCGCATCGCCGTCGACATGATGGTGCTTTCGCCGTTTCCCTGTGCAGTGGTCTGGGGCGCCCAGATGACCGTGATTCATAATGATGCTTACGCGAATTTGCTCGAATGTGACGGCCACGCCTTGGGGCAGGCATTCGACAGGTTGTGGGCTAAAGCCTGGAAGGCCATCGGCCCTTGGGTGTTCAAGGTGCTTGACGGTGGCTCGTTCATTGTCGAAGACCAGCCGTTATGGCTCACGAACAAGCAAACGGGCAGCCGAGCCTGCTACGCCTTCAGCTACACACCGTTGCGCGATGAACAGCATGGGGTGGTCGGGTTCCTGCATACCGTGATCGAAACCAGTGCCAGCGTCGATGCGCATGACAAATGGCGCGAGCAGGCGTTGGCGTTCGAGCGCAGCATCGAGCGGGTCATGGCCGACCGTGATCAGATCTGGCAGCTTTCTCGTGATGCCATGATCGTCGTTACCCGCGACCTGCGGCTGCAAGCGGCCAACCCGGCCTGGCAGCGCGCTTTAGGTTGGACTGAAGACGAGGTAGGCGGTAAACCGATCCTGGAACTGGTCCATCCTGCCGACAGGGCTGAGGTGGAGGTTGCGGTGATGGAGTTCGTTTGCGATCGCGGGGTCAAGCAGCTCGAGACGCGCTTGCGCCACAGGGACGGGCACTATCGCCTGTTTCGCTGGACGGCGAGTTTCGACGGCACGCTGCTGACGGCGGTAGGGCAAGACATTTCGCAGGATCATGAAGATGCCTTGCGCCAGTCCGAAACGATGATGCGGGCAAGCCAGCGCCTGGACGCGGTAAGCCATCTGGCAGGCGGCATGGCTCACGAGATGAACAACCTGCTGTCGGGAATCGGCGGCAGCCTGGAGCTGATGCAGCGGCGCATGGAACAAGGGCGCCTGGAACACATCGACCGTTATGTGGCGCTGGCCAGCGATTCGGTGCAACGCGCCATGACGCTTACCCACCGCCTGCTGGCATTCTCCCGTCACCAACCCCTGTCGCCCAAGCCACTGGACATCAATCGCCAGCTGACCGCCATGGAGCCGCTGTTGTGCCAGGTGCTGGGTGCTGAAATGCGGATAGACTGGGAGCTGGATGTAAAACCCTGGGCCCTTTGCCTGGATGTTGCACAGCTGGAGAATGCGCTGGTGAACCTGTTCGTCAACGCACGTGAGGCCTGCCTTGAGCGTGGCGTGGTGACACTGCGCACGATCAACAAGCGTCTCGAGGCGCCATTCCCCGATGAGCAAGGCGTCCCGCCTGGTGATTACGTCGCCTTGTATGTCACGGACGATGGCCATGGGATGCCCGAAGTGGATCTGGCTCGGGCATTCGAGCCGTTCTTCACCACCAAACCGATGGGCCACGGCGCCGGGTTGGGGCTGGCGATGGTCTATGGCTTCGTCGGCCAGTCGGGTGGCCACGTGTGGCTCGAGTCGGTGCCTGATCACGGTCTCAAAGTCTGCATGTTGTTCCCGCGTTGCCTTGAACACATCGCGCAAGAGCCCCCGCAGCCGATACCCGCGGTAACACGGGCCAGCGGCCAACGCGTGCTGCTGGTCGATGACGAGGAAAACCTGCGTTCGCTGATGAAGGAATACCTGCAGGAGCGTGGCTTCGATGTGTGCGATGTGAGGGATGCCAATTCGGCGCTCGATCGCTTCCGCCACCACGGCCCCTTCGACCTGGTGGTCACCGACATCGGCCTGCCGGGTGGTTTCAGTGGTCGGCAGGTCGCCAGGGCGATGCGCATGTTCGAGCCCGCTCAGAAGATTCTGTTCATTACCGGGTTCAACGACCAACCGCTGGACACGCAACTGTCCGAAACGCCAGGCACGGCGCTGATGCTCAAGCCTTTTGCGTTGGCCAGCCTGATGAACCAGGCCCTGCTGATGCTGAGCGATTGAACGGGCTCACGGGTTACACAGCATCTTGGCAACCTGAGCCTGCAACTGCTTGAGCTCGAACGGCTTGCAGATCAGCTGCATGCCCGGCGCGAGAAACCCTTCGCGCGCCATCGCCGTTTCGGCGTAGCCAGTGATGAACAGCACCGGAAGGTGCGGGCGGAGCGTGCGGGCGATCTCGGCCAGTTGCCGGCCATTCATGCCCGGCAGGCCAACGTCGCTGAGCAGCAGGTCGATCGCCTGCGCTGAACGCAACAGTTGCAAGGCCTCGTTGGCATTGCAGGCACTCAGACAGGGGTAACCCTCGTCTTGCAACGTCTGGCAAAGCAGGTCACGGACATGGGGATCATCCTCGACCACCAGCACATGGCGGCCTTGGTTGACAGGCGCTGGGTGCGGCCTGGAGGCCTGGGGCTGTTGTGGGTCAAGATGGCGCGGCAGGTAAAGGTCGACCTGCGTGCCGTGGCCAATCTGGCTGAACAGTGCCACATGGCCGTGGGACTGCTTGCTGAAACCGTAAACCATCGACAGACCAAGGCCGACCCCCTGGCCCACTGGCTTGGTGCTGAAGAAGGGCTCGAATGCATGTTCGAGTGTGCTCGCTGACATGCCTTGGCCATCATCGATAATGCTCAGGCAGGCATAGTCACCCGTGACCAGCCCGCCGACGGCTAATTGCGCCGTATCGACCTGACGATTACTGGCTTCGATGCGCAAGTTGCCGCCGTTGGGCATCGCTTCGCAGGCATTGACCAGCAGGTTGTTCAGCGTTTCCTGCAATTGCTCGTCGTCCGCTTGCACGGCCCAGAGGTCTGCGGGAAGGTCCAGCTGCAGGCAAACCGCGTTGTCGAGCATGGCCTCGATACGCTGTGGTTGCAGCAGCGCGAGCAGGTCGATGCGCTGATTGTGCAGCGATTGCCGGGAAGCGAAGGCCAGCAGGCGATGGGTCAGCCTGGCTGCACGGGCAACGGCTTCCTGGCCCCTCTGCAGGATGCCTTCAAGGCCCTCGCTGCGGCCGTGTTTCAGGCGCCTGTCGACCAACTCGAAACAGCCACCGATACTGGTCAGCAGGTTGTTGAAGTCATGCGCCACGCCACCGGCCAACTGGCCGACGGCCTCCATCTTGCGCTTCTGCTGCAAGACCTGATTGGCGCTCTCCTGTTCTTCGTCGCGCTCATCCAGGCGCTGTTGCAGGCTGAGCATGTGATCGCGTGACAGGTACTGGCGGCGCCGGTTGCGTAACGCCGACTGGGTCAGAATCAGCAACCGGTCATCGTCGAACGGTGCAGCCAGCAGGGTCAGGTTGCCCAGCGCAAAGTTATCGGCCGAGGCGGTGGTCGCGGCGGTTTGTGTCAGTAACACGATAGGCAGGTCAGACCAGGCTGGCTGCTGGTCGATATAGACGCGCAGCAGCTTGGCAGCATCAACGGTCAGGGTCTGCTCGGCGATGATGGCCATGCCGGCGCCTTCGAGCAGGCAGGCCTGCAGCTTGGCCATATCATGCGTGCACAGGCAATCGACACCGGCGGCCGCCAGCAACAGTGAAGTGTTGCTGGCAAGCTGTGCCGGAGCCAGGATCAGAGCACGTTCATCCATCGTCGCCGAACTGGCCAATTCGATTCTCCTGAAACGGCCGGCAAGGCCAATGTGTGCCTTGCTGCCGTCAACTGTCCGATACCCACTGGACCACGGGCACTGCCCCAGGGTTCAACGCAATCTACAGGCCTTGTTGCAGGAAGGGATCGTCCGGGTTCTGCCGCTCCAGTTCAGCCAGCAGCACCTGAACGTTCTGCAACTGGCCGGTTTCCTTCCAGTACTGGATCAGCAGCACCCGCGCCCGGCGATTGGCCGGCTGGCGGCTCAGCAACGTTTCCAGCTGCTTCTGTGCGGCATCGGACTGATCCAGCTCGTGCAGGGTCACTGCCAGGGTATAGCGATAGTCGGCATTCTCCGGTTCCAGCTCTACCGCGCGCGACAAGGCCAGCAGGGCGTATTCGCGCTGATCATGGCGGATCAGCCAGAGCCCCAGCTCGTATTGCAGGAACGCCGAGTCCGGGCGCAGTGCCAGGGCCTTGGCCAGCACCTGGCGGGATTGGTCGTGGTGGCCCTGGCGTTCCAGCAAACGCACCTGGGTGGCCAGGGCGTCGGGGCCATCCGGGGCCATGGCCAGGCTGCGCTGCAGGGCTGCTGCCGCCTGGTCGTAATCATTTTCGTGCAGGTACAGGCGCGCCAGGTGCACCTGCGCCTCGGCGTCGTCGGGTTGTTTTTCCAGGGCCTGCTGGTATTGCTCCAGGGCGGTTTGCAACGGGCCGAAATACAGGCCGATGGCATCCGGGTCGAGGCCAAGCAGGGCATCCACAGCGGCAAAACGCACGCTCTGCTCGTCATCGTCCAGAAGAGGCCCCAGCACCAGGCTGCGCTGGGAGGGCGGCAGCAGCTTGCGGATGCTGGCAATGGCGGCGCGGCGCACCAGCGGATCGTCGTTCTCCAGGTCCAGGCGGGCCAGCTTCAGTGCCTGCGGCGAGGGGTAGTTGGGCAATTCGGCATACAGCGCGGCGCGGCGGATCGGCGTCAGGTCATCGCGCTGCAACTGTTGGTACAGCACCCGTGCGGCACCCGGCAAACCGTCGTGGGCCTGGCGCAGCGCCTTGCCGTAGCTGTGGGGTGGCAATACCGGTGGCGCGGGCTTGTCGTCCCGGCGCAGGAAAACGATGGCGAGCGTCACCAGGATCAGCAGCAGTACGGCGATCAGGTAGCGGTGGCGTCTAGGCATCGGGCGCTGCGGTCCATAGCGGTGAGAAGGCAGAGCTTGGGGCAGAATGCCCTGGGCTGCAAGCCGCAGGGGCGCCAAGCGGCCATAAAAAAGCCCCGCAGGCCAAGGCCGGCGGGGCAAACGGTTGGGGGAGGAACCAACCAAAGGAGTCGTTGAAACGGGGCGGATCAGCGTGCGCTGGCGACGGTCTCCGGCTGCCAGCCACCGCCGAGGGCCTTGTAGATCGAGACGATGCCGCGGTACAGCTCGACCTCGCCCTGGGCCTGGGCGTCTTCGGCGCTCAGGCGCTCGCGTTCGGCATCGAGCAGCACCAGGTAATCCACCGTGCCCTCGCGGTAGCGCACCGAAGCCAGGTCGGCGGCCTTGCGGCTGGCCTCGCTCTGGCGCATCAGCGACAGCAAACGCTGTTGGGTCTTGTCATAGTCGCTGAAGGCGTTGGCCGACTCTTCCAGGGCCAGCAGCACCTGCTGTTCATAATTGGCCAGGGCGCCTTCGGCATCAGCCTTGGCGCCGCGCAGGCGAGCCCGCACGCTGCCCATGTCGAAGGCGGCCCAGGTGATGCTCGGGCCCAGCGCCCAGGCATTGGCTGCGGAAGAGCCAATCTGCGAGCCACGGGCGGCGGTAAAACCGAGGAAGCCGCTGAGGCTCACCCGCGGGAACAGGTCGGCGGTGGCCACGCCGACATTGGCGGTGGCGGCGGCCAGCTGGCGCTCGGCGCTGCGGATATCCGGGCGGCGGCGCAGCAACTCGCCCGGGTCGCCCACCGGCAAGGCCTTGGCGATGGCCGGCAAGGCCTTGGGCGACAGGTCGACGCTCAGCGCGTCCGGGCGCTGGCCGAGCAGGGTGGCGATGCGGTGCCGCGCCCGGGCCTGTTCGGCCTGCAACTGCGGCACGGTGGCCTCGACCCCCGCCAGGCGGGCATCGGCACGGACCACGTCGAGATCGTTGCCTACCCCGGCGTCGCGCAGGGTCACGGTGATGCTGCGTGACTCCTGCTGGGTCTTGAGGTTGGCCATGGCGATCTTTTCGCGCAGTTGCGCCCCGCGCAGTTGGCCGTAGGCGTCAACCAGTTCGGCGATCAGGCTCACCTGCAGTTGTTGCAGGTCGGCCTGGGCCGCCGCTTCCTGGGCTTCGCTGGCCTCGATCTGGCGCTGGATGCGGCCGAACAGGTCAAGCTCCCAGGCCATGTCCAGGCCCAGGTCGTAGCGTTCCTGGTTGACCCGCTGGGTGGTCTGGCCAGGGACCTGTCCCTTGCCGATCTCGCTGCTGGCGCGGCTGGTGACCACCGGGAACTGGTCGTTGGCGGCGTCATCACGGATCGCCCGTGCCGACTTGAGGCGGGCGAAGGCCACGCGCAGGTCACGGTTGCCGTCCAGCGATGCCTGCACCAGCTGGTTCAGCACCGGGTCGTCGAACTGCTTCCACCACACGCTTTCGAAGCGGCTGCGGTCGAAGGCCTTGGCCTGCACATCCGTGCTGTCGAACTTTGCGGGTTCGGTGTCCGGGGTCTTGTAGTCCGGGCCGACCGCGCAGGCCGCCAGGGCCAGCGCCAGCAGGCTCGGGGTCAACGGTTTGAGCAGGTTCATGCGTGGTTCTCCAGCACGGCTGCGTGCTCGGCCTTGCGGGCCTGGCGACGCTCGACGAAACGGCGGATCAGGAAGAAGAACACCGGGGTCAGGAACAGGCCGAACACGGTCACGCCGATCATCCCCGAGAACACCGCCACACCCATGGCATGGCGCATTTCCGAGCCGGCACCGGAGCTGAACACCAGCGGCACCACGCCCATGATGAAGGCGATCGAGGTCATCAGGATCGGCCGCAGACGCAGGCGGCAGGCTTCCAGTACCGCCGCCAGCGGGTCGAGGCCCTTGGCTTGTTCGTCCTTGGCGAACTCGACGATCAGGATCGCGTTCTTGCACGCCAGGCCCACCAGTACGATCAGGCCGATCTGGGTGAAGATGTTGTTGTCACCCCCCGACACGATCACCCCGGTGATGGCCGACAGCAGGGTCATCGGCACGATCAGGATCACCGCCAGCGGCAGGCTCCAGCTCTCGTACTGGGCGGCCAGCACCAGGAAGGCCAGCAGCACGCACAGCGGGAACACGAACAGCGCGGTGTTGCCCGAGAGGATCTGCTGGTAGGTCAGGTCGGTCCACTCGAAGGTCATGCCGTTGGGCAGCTCTTGCTTGAGCAGCTTCTCGATCGCCGCCTCGGCCTGGCCGGAGCTGTAGCCAGGGGCTGCGGCACCGTTGATCTCGGCAGTGATGAAGCCGTTGTAGTGCATCACCCGGTCAGGCCCGGAGGTGTCGCTGACCTTGAGGAAGGTCGCCAGCGGGATCATTTCGCCGAGGTTGTTGCGCACCTTCAACTGGCCGATCTGCTCGGCATCGAGGCGGAACTGCTGCTCGGCCTGGACGTTGACCTGGTAGGTGCGGCCAAAGCGGTTGAAGTCGTTGGTGTACAGCGAGCCCAGGTAGACCTGCAGGGTGTCGAAGATGTCGGTGATCGCCACGCCGTGGGTCTTGGCCTTTTCCCGGTCGATGGCGGCATCGACCTGCGGCACGTTGACCTGGTAGCTGGTGAACAGGCCCGCCAGTTCCGGCACGTTGTGGCTCTTGGCGATGATGTTCTGGGTTTCCTTGTACAGCGCTTCGTAGCCCAGGTTGCCGCGGTCCTCGATCTGCAGGCGGAAGCCGCCGATGGTGCCCAGGCCTTGCACGGGCGGAGGCGGGAAGATCGCGATATAGGCATCCTGGATGTCGGCGAACTTGGCGTTCAGCGCGGCGGCAATCGCCGCAGCCGACTGGCTCGGGTCCTTGCGCTCGTCGAACGGCTTGAGCGGGGTGAACACGATGCCGCTGTTCGGGCTGTTGGTGAAGCCGTTGATCGACAGGCCCGGGAAGGCCACCGAATCGGCCACGCCTGGCTGCTCGAGGGCGATTTCGCTCATGCGCTTGATCACCGCCTCGGTGCGGTCGAGGCTGGCGGCGTCAGGCAACTGGGCGAAGGCCACCAGGTACTGCTTGTCCTGGGCCGGCACGAAACCGGTCGGCGTGGACGAGAAGCCCAGGTAGGTCAGGCCCATCAGCCCGGCATAAAGGAACAGGGCAATGCCGCTGGAGCGGATGACCCGGCGCACGCCGCCGACGTAGCTGTGGCTGGCACGGTCGAAGAAGCGGTTGAACGGGGCGAACAGCCAGCTGCCCAACAGGCGCTCGAGGAACCGCGAGAAGCGGTCTTTCGGTGCGTGGTGGTCTTTCAACAGCACGGCAGCCAGTGCCGGCGACAGGGTCAGCGAGTTGAATGCCGAGATCACCGTGGAAATGGCGATGGTCAGCGCGAACTGCTTGTAGAACTGCCCGGTAAGGCCGGAAATGAACGCAGCAGGTACGAACACCGCGCACAGTACCAGCGCCGTGGCGATGATCGGCCCGGTCACTTCACTCATGGCTTTCTGGGTGGCTTCCAGCGGTTTCAGGCCCAGCCCGATGTTGCGCTCGACGTTCTCCACCACGACGATGGCGTCGTCCACCACGATACCGATAGCCAACACCAGGCCGAACAACGACAAGGCGTTGAGCGAGAAGCCGAACAGGTGCATCACCGCGAAGGTACCGATCAGCGAGACCGGTACGGCCATCAATGGGATGATCGAGGCGCGCCAGGTCTGCAGGAACAGGATCACTACCAGCACGACCAGGATCAGCGCTTCGAACAGGGTGTGCACAACCGCCTCGATGGAGCCGCGGACAAACACGGTCGGGTCATAGACGATGCTGTAGTCCATGCCTTCCGGGAAGTCTTTCTTCAGCTCGGCCATCTTTGCCCGCACTTCGTCGGAGATCTCGATGGCGTTGGAGCCTGGACGCTGGAAGATTGGAATGGCCACGGCCGGTTGGTTGTTCAGCAGCGAACGCAGGGCGTACTGGCTGGAGCCGAGCTCAACCCGGGCGATGTCCTTCAGGCGCGTGATCTCGCCATCGGCACCGGCACGGATGATGATGTTCTCGAACTCTTCCTCGTTGACCAGGCGGCCCTGGGTGTTGATCGACAGCTGGAAGCTGGTCGAGCCGGGGGCGGGCGGGGCGCCCAGCTGGCCGGCGGCGACCTGGCGGTTCTGCTCGCGGATCGCGGCCACCACGTCGCTGGCGGTCAGGTTGCGCGACGCGGTCTTGTTCGGGTCGAGCCACACGCGCAGCGAGTAGTCGCCCATGCCGAACAGCTGCACGTCACCGACGCCGCCCAGGCGCGCCAGCTCATCCTTGATGTTGAGGATGGCGTAGTTGGACAGGTAGAGCATGTCGTAGCGGTTGTCCGGCGAGGTCAGGTGCACGACCATGGTCAGGTCGGGCGAAGCCTTGTCGACGGTGATACCGATCCGGGTCACTTCCTCCGGCAGCTTGGGCTGGGTACGGGTGACGCGGTTCTGCACCTGCACCTGGGCGTTGTCCAGGTCGGTGCCCAGGGCAAAGGTGATGGTCAGGGTCAGCTTGCCGTCGGCGGTGGACTGCGAGGACATGTACAGCATGTTCTCGACACCGGTGATGGCCTGCTCCAGCGGCGCGGCGACGGTTTCACCGATCACCTTGGGGTTGGCACCGGGGAAGTTGGCGCGCACCACCACGGTCGGCGGTACCACTTCGGGGTATTCGCTGATCGGCAGCTGGAACAGCGAGATCGAACCCGCAATCAGCAGCACCAGCGACAGCACCGCGGCGAAGATCGGCCGGGTAATGAAGAATTTCGAAAAGTTCATCGGTGTGGTCCCTTAACCGCGTGGCGCCTGGGCGCTGGCGACTTTTTCAGTGGTGCCGGCCACTTTCGGCGCCGGGTTGCTGGCCTCGAGGGCCTGGCGCTGTTGGGCGAGGGCGGCGAGGGTCTGTTCACTGGCCATCGGCGTTTCTTCCGGAGTTACTGGCGAGCCAGGGCGCACGCGCTGCAGGCCCTTGACCACGATGCGGTCGTCCTTGGCCAGGCCGCTACGGACGATGCGCAGGCCTTCGAGCTTCGGCCCCAGTTCCACGGCGCGGTAGGCGGCCTTGTTGTCCTTGTCCATGACCAGCACGAACTTCTTGCCAAGGTCGGTGCCGACCGCTTCGTCGTTGATCAGCACAGCGTCGTACTGGGCGCTGCCGACCAGCTTCAGGCGGGCATACAGGCCGGGGGTGAACTGGCCGTCGCGGTTGTCGAACACGGCACGGCCACGGATGGTGCCGGTGCGCGGGTTGACCTGGTTGTCGACGAAGTTCATCTGGCCCAGGTGCGGGTTGCCGGTTTCGTTGGTCAGGCCAAGGTACACCGGGGTGCTCTGGCCGCGCTGGCCCTCACGCGCCAGCTGGGTGTACTTGAGGTACACGCGCTCGTCGGCGTCGAAGTAGGCATACACCTTATCGGTGGAGACCACGCTGGTCAGCGGCGTGACATCGGCGGTGACGATGTTGCCGGCGGTGAATTCGGCACGGCTGACGCGGCCGCTGATTGGCGCGGTGACGCGGGTGAAGCTGAGGTTCAGGCGGGCCAGGTCGAGCTGGGCCTGGATCGCATCGACCCCAGCGCGGGCTTCGGCAGCGGCGCTGCTGCGCGACTCGGCAAGCTCGGCGGAAATGGCGTTGCTGTCACGCAGGCGCTCGCCACGGCGGGCTTCGTTGGCACTGCGGATGGCGGTGGCCTTGGCCTGTTGCAGCTGGGCTTCAAGGCGGCGGACCTCTGCCTGGAACGGGCGCGGGTCGATCTGGAACAGTAGGTCGCCTTTCTTCACCTGGGCACCTTCGGTGAAGGCCACCAGGTCGATCTGGCCGGAGACCCGTGGGCGCACTTCGACGGTTTCCGGCGCTTCCAGGCGGCCAGTGAACTCGTCCCATTCGTTGATCGGCTGCTCGATGACCTTGGCGACGCTGACCTTGGGCGCGGCGGGAGCCTGCACGGCGTCGGGGGTGCGGCCACAAGCGCTGAGCACCACCACTGCCAGGGCAGCGAGGGGGAAGCGCAAGGGTTTGAGTGAGTGATCCATGGAGAACTCCGCCAATGTATTAGTAGTGGGCGGAGTGTGAGTGTCTTGCGCGTGACGCACGAATCGAACGGAGCGAAAGCTATTATCACGCGCAATGATATCTCTGGATCAAACATCGATGGCGGGCATGTGACGGTGACTGCGGGTAAGCTCTCTAAGGCTGTACCGGCCTCTTCGCGGGCACGCCCGCTCCCACAGGTACTGCACAAGCTCTGAAAGAAGTGCGGTCCCTGTGGGAGCGGGCGTGCCCGCGAAGAGGCCAGTGCAGACACCCCCGCACAGCAACTGAAATAGGCCCCACCTTGCACACTTACCACCGCCTGCCCGGCCCCCTCGGCATCGTCCTCCTCGGCGTGCTGCAAATCCTGGTGTGGGGCGGCTCGTTCTTCCTCATGGCGGTGATGGCCGACCCGATCAGTCGCGACACCGGCTGGCCCAGCCAATGGGTCTACGGCGCGCTGTCCCTGAGCCTGATGGTTTCAGCGCTATTGGCACCGTTGTCCAGCCGACTGGTCGCCCGCTACGGCGGCCGCCCGCAAATGGCCGCCAGTGGCGCGGTAGTGGCGGTGGGGTTGCTGATCATGGCTGCCAGCCACACCCTCGGCCTGTTCCTGCTGGCCTGGGCGGTGATCGGCATCGGCATGGCCATGGGCTTGTATGAAGCGCTGTTCGCCACCCTCGGCGGGTTGTATGGCGAAGGTGCGGGCAAAGCCATTACCGGCATCACCCTGATTGCCGGTTTCGCCTCGACCCTTTCATGGCCGACCGTGGCCCTGGCCATCGAACACTTCGGCTGGCGGGCGACCTGTGTGTGCTATGCGCTGGTGCTGATGGTGGTGGTGGCGCCGTTGTACTGGCGAGTGCTGCCCGCAGGTGGCCGGGTTGAAGTCCCCGCCAAGACGCCGGCAAAAGGCGAAACCGTTGGCGTCGACCGCCAGCTCTACTGGCTGCTGACCAGCATGTTCGCCATTGGCGCGATCATCATGACCGCCATCGCCGTGCAACTGGTGGCCGTGTTGCAGGGGCTCGGCCATTCGCTGCCGGCGGCCATCGGCCTGGCGGCGATGCTCGGGCCCAGCCAGGTGGCCTCGCGGGTGCTGCAGATCCTGGCGGGCAAGCGCCACCCGATCTGGACCGCGCTGGCCTGGGTGAGCCTGGTTCTGATCGGGTTGCTGATGGTGACCTTTGTCCCGGCAGCCACGGCGGTAGGCTTGCTGGTGTTTGGCTGCGGCAATGGCCTGCGGGCGATCGTGCGCGGGCTGCTGCCGCTGGCGATGATGCCGCCAGCGCAATATGTGTTGCTGATGGGACGCATGTCGCGGCCTTCGTTGATAGGGCAGGCACTCACGCCAGTGGTGGGTGGTTTTCTGTTCGAGCACTTTGGTTCGATGGGGGTGTTGCTGACCCTGTGCCTGCTGGCGCTGACCAACGTATTGCTGGTCGCCGTGGTGATGCGCCGGGTGCGAGCCAGCAGCTGAGTCTGCTGGCACCACCGGTTTGCAATCGATGTTCAGCAGGTGCTGGCCGCCACGGGCTTGGCTCGGCGGTACAGCACGGTCGTCGCGGTGAACCCGCAGACCGCCGCGAACATCAGCCAGAACGCTGGCGACGCCTTGTCCCCAGTGGCCTGCACCAACAGCGTCGAAACCGCCGGCGTAAAGCCGCCGAACAGCGCGGTAGCCAGGCTGAAGGCCAGCGAGAAGCCTACCACCCGCACGTTCGCTGGCATCACCTCGGTCAGCGCCGCGACCATGGCGCCGTTGTACAGGCCGAAGAACATCGAGAAGTACAACAACACCGCGAGCAGGCGCTCGAAGCTGGCCGCTTCAGCGAGCCAGTGCATCGCCGGGTAGGCGGTCAGCACGCACAGCAGGGAAATCGCCAACAACTGCGGGCGCCGGCCGATGCGGTCGGAGAGGGCGCCGCCGATGGGCAGCCAGATAAAGTTGCTGACCCCGGCCAGCAGGGTCACCACCAGGCTGTCGGTGGTGCTCAGGTGCAGCACGGTCTTGCCGAAGGTCGGGGTGTACACCGTGATCAGGTAGAACGTGGTGGTCATCGCCGCCAGCAAACCACCGGCCAGCACCGTGCGCCAGTTGTCGCACATCGAGCGGAACACCTCGGCAGCGCCTGGGTGATGTGCACGGGCCTTGAACGCTTCGGTCTCCTGCAACGAGCGGCGGATGATGAAGATGAACGGGATGATCATGCAACCGATGAAAAACGGAATGCGCCAGCCCCAGGCCGCTAATCAGGAAGCCTGCCTTCGGGCGCGTGGGGTAGCTGTGGGGGGGTGATGACGAACAGCCGTTCATCGAGCAGCGGTGTCACGCTCCAGCGTTTTCCACCTTCGAGCTGGAACAGGATGGCGAGGTCGATCTGCCGGGCGTTGAGCTGCGCGGCGAGGTGCCCGGAGAGCATTTCCACCAGGTGCAGCTGGATGTCGGGGTAGCGCTCGCGCATGGCATTGATCAGCGGCAGGGCGAGCACGGTCGCGGTGGTCGGCGGCAGGCCGACAGTGACGTAGCCGCTCATGCGCCCACGGTGGGCGGCGGGGATGGCATTGTCGGCCTAGCGCAGGCTGAGCTGGGCATGGTGCAGGAAGGCCATGCCGGCGCTGGTTGGCGTGCCCCCCATGCTGCTGCGGTTGAGCAGGCGGGTGCACAGCTCGCTTTCGAGCTTGGCGATCTGCTGGCTCAGGGCGGAGACGCCGACCTCCAGTTCGAGCGCGGCGCGGCCAAGGCTGCCGTGTTCGATGATCTTGACGAAGTAGCGCAGCTGTCTGAGTTCCAAGTGTGCTCCTGACGAGGACGATGGGCAGTCGGTCAGTTTACTTCGCTGTCGGGTGTATGGCTGCTCTGACGAGGCAATCTCAACCACTCACGCGCTTTCCCGCGCGATCAACTCGCATTGCAGCAGGTTCAAGCGCTGCACCTCGCCCTCAAGCCCCACGCTGCCCAGATGCTGCAACACCCGCAACGCCGCCAGTTCGCCAATTTCTCGCGAAGGCGGGCGCAATGTGGTCAGGCTCGGCAGCAGCATCTCGGCGAACGGATAGTCACCAAAGCCCATGATCGCCAGGTCGTGTGGCAAGCGCAGCCCGGCGCGCTGGCCGGCGAGGAGGGCACCGGCGGCCAGGTTATCGTTGGCGAAGATGATCGCCTGTGGCCGAGGCGTGCGGCGGATCAGCGCCTCCATGGCCTGGCGGCCGGCCTCGAACGGCGCGCAGTCGGCCGACGGCACGAATACCCAAGGTTCAAGCCCGGCTTCACGCAGCGTCTCGATGTAGCCGTCGCGCCGCTCCAGCGCACTCAGGTCGCCAGCGGCGCTGTTCTGCACGAACGCAATCCGCCGGTGGCCCTTCTCCAACAGGTAGCGGCAGGCCTGCACGCCCACCTGATGGTGCAGGAAACCCACCTGCAGTGGCGCCCGCTCAGGGCAGTAATCCCAGATCTCGACCACCGGCACATCGGCCTCGGCCAGCATTTTTTCGGTAGCCGGGCTGTGGAAATGGCTGGTTACCACCAGCGCCGCTGGCGACCAGCCGAGAAAGGCGCGCACCGCGCTTTCCTCCTGCGCTTCGCTGAAGTAGCTGGAGGCCAGCAGCAACTGGTAGCCATGCCGGCTCAAGGTGTCGCTGAAGGCTTGAATGGTCTGGGCGAAGATCGGCCCGGAAATGTTCGGGATGACCATGCCGACGATACGCCCACGGGCCGAGGCCAGCCCGCCGGCCACCAGGTTGGGCACGTAACCCAGCGCCTGCACCGCCGCTTCGATGCGCGCGCGCAGGGGCGGGGAGACCTGTTCGGGCTGATTGAAGAAGCGCGACACGCTGATGGCCGAAACCTCGGCGGTCCGCGCCACGTCGGCGAGGGTGACGCGACCTGCGCCGCGCCGCTTGCGGGACGATTCCTTGGCTTGGCTCACAGTTTGGCCTCATGGGGAAATGAGGCGATGTTAGCGCTAACGAGGCCATGACTTACAAATAGCTTTATTGCATATAAAACTGACTTTTTATTATTTGACCTGCTAAGTATCAGGCTTTGATACTTGATCATGTTAGCGCTAACAAGCGCTGCTGTTGGCAAGCGCCTGCCACTCGCACGAGCGAGACCAGACAACCACAGCAACACCTCGTCGGCCCCATGAGTGTGGGCCATGGTCTGGTCATCGAAGGCAGTGAGCATCATGTACAAAGAGCGCAACGCATTCCCGATCAAGCATCGCCAACCGCTGGCTGCTGCCGTGCTGCTGGTCGCTATCGGTCAACCCGCGCAGGCGGCCGATAACGCCCCGCAAGCCACGGCGCTCGACGCAGTGACGGTGACCGCCACTCGCCGCGAATCGACCCTGCAGGAAGTGCCAGTGGCGGTTTCGGTGCTCGATGGCGAACAGCTCGAGCGCGACAACCGCAATAATGTCGCCAGCATCGTGCAGCAGGTGCCGACCCTCAACTACCGCGCCGGTGCCTCGAACAAGGACACCTCGCTGTTCATTCGCGGTGTGGGCACCATTTCCACCTCGCCCGGTGTCGAACCGACCGTGGCGACAGTGGTCGACGGCGTGGTGTTCGGTCGCCCCGGCCAGTCCACCCTCGACCTGCTCGACCTGGCGCGCATCGAAGTGCTGCGTGGGCCGCAGGGCACACTGTTCGGCAAGAACGCTTCTGCCGGCGTACTCAACGTCGTCAGCAAACCAGCCCCCGAGCAGCCCGAAGGCTACGTGGATTACTCGCACTTTGGTGGCGGCAACGAAAACCGCTTGCGCTTCGGCATCGGCGGCCGCCTGAGCGAGCAGCTCAAGGGCTCGTTGAGCACCCTGTGGGGCGACTATGACGGTAACGTCGAAAACGTCGCCAATGGCCATGATGTGAACGGCTACGAACGCAAGGGCGCCCGCGGCAAGCTGGAGTTCGAGGCCAGTGATGACCTGCGCCTGACTCTGATTGCCGACTACATGAACGGCGAGGACACGCTGCCCAGCGGTGTCATCACCCGCGCCAGCACGGCCATCGCCAGCCAATTGCGCCCGGTCGCGCCCAGCACTCACAACCGTGACATCAACAGTGACTTCAAGACTCGCGTCGACGACCGCAACCAGGGCCTGTCGGCGCAGCTCGACTGGCAACTGGGCGATTACACCCTGACCTCGATCAGCGCCTGGCGCGGCTGGGACAATACCCAGTATCAGGACGGCGACCGCCGCGCCTTGCTGCCGATCACCGCCTCCCACGACAAAGGCACGGTGGACTACGACCAGTACAGCCAGGAGTTCCGCCTGGCTTCGCCCAAGGGCCAGTTCAACGAATACGTACTGGGTGCCTTCTACATGCACGGTACCTCCAACGAGACGTACCAGCGGCTTTCGGTCAACAGCGGCGTGGCGAACACGGGCAGGGCGGATTATTCGACGAGCAACGACAGCGTCGCGCTGTTTGGTGAGAACACCTTCAATTTCACTGAAGATTTCCGTGCGATCTTCGGCCTGCGCTGGACCCACGATGACCTTGAATACGACCACCGCCGCGTGTCGACGTCGCCCATTGCCGTCACGGGCATCCAGCCATCGACGGCCAGTTCCGGTTCGGTGGATGAGGACGGGTGGAGCGGCCGTACCGGCTTGCAGTACGACTTCAATGACAATCTCACCGGCTACCTGACTTATTCGCGCGGTTACAAGGGCCCTGCCTACAACGTGTTCTTCAACATGCAGCCGCGCGACACCGAGGCGCTCAAGCCGGAAACCTCTGATGCCTACGAGGTGGGCCTCAAAGGCACGGCACTGGATAACCGCCTGATGGCCAACCTAGCGGTGTTCCACACCGACTACGACAACTACCAGGCCAACTTCTACGACACCGTGGCCAACCAGGTTGTGACCCGCCTGGTCAACGCCGGCAGGGTCAAGACCCAGGGCGTCGAGCTCGATGCCAGTTTCCAGGCCACTCGCCAGCTCAAGTTCTCGGCGGCAGCGGCCTATACCAAGGCACGGGTCGATCACTTCAACTGCCCGGCAGGTGCTGCGGCCAACTGCGACATCGACGGTGGCCGCCTGCCGTTCACGCCGGACTGGAAAGCCTATGCGCGCGCCGATTACCTGATCCCGCTGGACAACGGGCTGGATGTGGAGCTGTCCAGTGACTACAGCTGGCAGGATTCGGTGCAGTTCAGCCTCGACCAGAATCCCGACACCGTGCAGGGCGCCTATGGCATCTGGAACGCCAGCATCGCCTTGGCCGACTACAACGCAGGTTGGCGCGTGGCGTTGCTGGGCAAGAACCTGGGCGACAAGTCGTACGCACAGATGCTGGCCAGCGGCGGCGACTACATCTACCGGGCGGTGCCGCGCGACGACGGGCGCTACTTCGGCGTTCAACTGCGCAAGGACTTCTGACCGTGGCTGCATTTCAAGGAGACAGAGCATGAACCGTCAAATGAACCTGGGCGCTTTCCTCATGGCCACCGGACACCACATTGCCGCCTGGCGCCACCCAGAGGTGCCCGCCGACCCGCTGGACTTCGACACCTATCGGCGCACCGCGCAGATCGCCGAGGCCGCCTGCTTCGATGCCCTGTTCGTCGCCGACAGCGTTGCCGCCCCCAGTGACGCATTGGCCAGCTGCAGTGCCCGCTCGGTGTATTTCGAACCGCTGACCCTGCTCTCGGCCCTGAGCGCGGTCACCGAGCGCATTGGCCTGATCGCCACCGCCACCACCAGTTACAACGAGCCGTACCACGTGGCACGCAAGTACGCTTCGCTCGACCACCTTTCCGGCGGCCGTGCCGGCTGGAACCTGGTGACGTCGGACGCTGCCGCCGAAGCCGGCAACTTCGGCCGCGATGCGCATATCCCCCATGCCGAGCGCTATGCCCGTGCCCGCGAGTTCCAGCACGTGGTGCAGGGCTTGTGGGACAGCTGGGCCGACGATGCTTTCGTGCGTGACAAGGCCAGTGGCCAGTTTCATCGCCCGGAGGCGGTTCGGGCTGTGGACCACGAGGGCGAACACTTTCGCGTGCGCGGCCCCCTGAACGTGGCCCGCTCGCCACAGGGACGACCTGTACTGGTACAGGCCGGGTCTTCGGAAACCGGCCGTGAACTGGCCGCCGAAAGCGCGGAGGTGGTGTTTACCGCCCAGCCCAGCCTGGCCCGCGGCAAGGCCTTCTACGCCGACCTCAAGGGGCGCCTGGCGCGTTACGGGCGAAGCGAAGACACGCTGAAGATCATGCCCGGTGTGTTCGTGGTGGTCGGCCGTAGCGAACAAGAGGCCCAGGCCAGGTACCAAGAGTTCCAGGATCTGGTCGACCCGCGGGTGGGTGTCGCCTTGCTCGGGCGCATGCTCGGCAATTTCGACCTGTCCGGCTACCCGCTGGATGGCCCGTTGCCTGAGTTGCCGCCGACCGAGGATGGCCAGCGCAGCCGTCAGCAACTGCTCACTGAACTGGCCGGCCAGGAGCAGCTGACCCTCGCCGAGTTGGGCCGCCGTATTGCCGGTGGGCGAGGGCACTACAGCCTGATCGGCACGCCGACGCAGATCGCCGATGAACTTCAAGCCTGGTTCGAAGGCCGCGCGGCCGACGGCTTCAACGTGCTGGTGCCGCACCTGCCACTTGGGCTCGAGGACTTCGCTACGCAAGTGGTCCCCGAACTGCAGCGCCGTGGCCTGTTCCGCCGGTGCTACCAGGGCCGCACCCTGCGTGAGCACCTGGGCCTGCAGCGGCCCGCCAACCCCTACTTTGCCGACCGAGGTCAACCATGAGCTACATCGCCAACCCCGAGCGCTATACGAGCATCCCCTATCGCCGCGTCGGCCGCAGTGGTCTGGTATTGCCGGCCTTGTCCCTGGGGCTGTGGCACAACTTCGGTGATGCCACGCCCATCGATACCCAGCGTGCGCTGCTGCGCACGGCCTTCGACGCCGGCATCACCCACTTCGACCTGGCCAACAACTACGGCCCACCCTATGGCAGCGCCGAAAGCAACTTCGGCCGCCTGCTGCGCGAGGACCTGCGCAGCTACCGCGACGAGTTGATCATCTCCAGCAAGGCGGGCTGGGACATGTGGCCGGGGCCTTACGGGCAGGGTGGCAGCTCGCGCAAGTACCTGCACGCCAGTCTCGACCAGAGCCTGCAGCGCCTGGGCCTGGACTATGTCGATATCTTCTACTCGCACCGTTTCGATGCCGACACACCGCTGCAGGAAACCGCCATCGCCCTGGCCGACATCGTGCGCCAAGGCAAAGCGCTGTACATTGGCATCTCCTCTTATTCCGCTGACAAGACCCGCGAAATTGCCACGCTGCTGGCCGATCTGAAGGTGCCGCTGCTGATCCACCAACCCTCGTACAACCTGTTCAACCGCTGGATCGAGCAGGACCTGCTCGCCACCACCGAGGCCGTCGGTGCGGGTGTGATCGTGTTCACCGCCCTGGCTCAGGGGCTGCTCAGCGGCAAATACCTGAACGGTATCCCGGCCGATGCCCGAGTCAATCGCGTCGGCGGTGGCTCGCTGCTGCCGCAGCACCTGTCCGAGGCCAACATCGCCCGTGCCCGTGCGCTCGACGGGATTGCCCGGCGTCGTGGCCAGAGTCTGGCGCAACTGGCATTGGCCTGGACCCTGCGCGACCCGCGTGTGAGTTCGGCCCTCATCGGTGCCAGCCGCCCCGAGCAGATCACTGAAAACGTCGCGGCACTGAACAACCTGGCATTCAGCCCCGAAGAACTGGCCGAGATTGACCAGTACGCCGTGGAAGGCGGGATCAACCTCTGGGAAAAGCCCTCGACCGACTGGAAGGAGTGACCGATGCGCATGCTACATCTTGTGATGCTCCTGATGCTGGGGCTGACCGGTGCGGTGCAGGCGGCGGACCCCAGCACCTTGCGCATCGGGTACCAGAAAGGCTCGATCAGCCTGGTGCTGGCCAAACAGCACCAACTGCTGGAGCAGCGGTTCGCCAACACCCGGGTGCAATGGATCGAGTTCCCCGCCGGCCCGCAGATGCTCGAGGCCCTGAACATCGGCAGCCTCGACATTGGCTCGACGGGGGATATCCCGCCGATCTTCGCCCAGGCCGCCGGTGCCGACCTGCTGTACATAGGCGCCGAGCCGGCGAAGCCGAAGGCCGAGGTGATCCTGGTGCCCGCAAGCAGCCCGATCGAATCGGTCGCGGGGCTCAAGGGCAAGCGCATTGCCTTGCAGAAGGGCTCCAGCGCACACAATCTGCTGCTGCGCAGCCTGGCCAAGGCCGGACTGGGCATGGCGGACGTGCAGCCGGTGTACCTGGCGCCGGCTGATGCACGAGCTGCATTCGAGCGCGGCAGCGTGGATGCGTGGGTGATCTGGGATCCGTTCTATTCGGCCATCGACCTGGAGGGCAAGGCGCGTCTGCTGGCCAATGGCGAGGGGCTTGGCCTGATCGGGCCATTCATGCTGGGCGCGCGCGGGTATGTCGAGGCCAACGGCGATTTCGTCAAGCGGCTGCTGGCGGAGATCAGCCGGGCCGAAGCACTGACGCGCAGTGACGAGGCGGGCAGCATCCGCTTGCTGGCGCAGTTCATGGGGTTGCCGGAAGAGGTGGTGCGGCGCAGCTTCAGTCACCGCCCGGCGTCGCCGTTGATTCCGGTGAGTGACGAGATCGTGGCCGCGCAACAGCGTACGGCGCAGCTATTCTTCGACAACCGGCTGTTGCCCAAGCGGGTCGACATAGCTGGCGCGGTCTGGGGGCGACAGTAACATCGCTTGCATTGGCCTTTGCACACGCATGTTTCGCGTGCAAGGCCAATGCAGGTAGAGATTACCCTCGGGCAAATTGCAACAGTTTGTCGCCATCCAGCCGGTAGCGCACCCACTCATCCTGCGGCTCGGCGCCCAGCGACTTGTAGAAGCCGATCGCTGGCTCGTTCCAGTCCAGCACACTCCACTCGAAGCGCCCGCAACCTTTGGCCACGGCTTCGCGTGCGATGTGCCGCAGCACATCCCGACCTGCGCCACCGCCACGCTGTTCAGGGGTGATGTACAGGTCTTCCAGGTAGATACCGTTGCGGCCCTGCCAGGTCGAATAGCTGTAGAAATACACGGCAAAACCGATGGCCTGGCCGTCGCGCTCGCAGATCAGGCTGTGCACGGTACTGCCTTCATCGAACAGGCTGTGCTCGATGTCGGCGAGCGTGGCGACGACTTCGTGACGGGCGCGCTCGTACTCGGCCAGCTCGGTGATGTAGGCAAGAATCTGCGCGGCGTCGGTGCGAACGGCAGGGCGGATGGTCAGGCTCATGCAGGGGCTTCCTTGATCTGGTGAGCGGTACAGTGATGTGTGTCTGTATAATTTAATATAACTGTACCGGTCGCAGGGCAGGGCGACTCCGTTAGTGTGACAGCACATGCAACGATTCTGGAATGCCTGCCATGCTTGCCTCTGCCGACCTGCTGACCGCCTTCGTGCTGTTTGCCTTCGTTTCCTCCATCACACCGGGGCCCAACAACACCATGCTGCTGGCCTCGGGCGTGAACTTCGGCGTGCGCCGATCGATCCCGCATGCCATGGGCATCAGCGTCGGCTTCATGGTCATGGTGCTGGCGGTGGGTCTGGGCCTGGGCGAGGTGTTCAAGGCCTGGCCGGCGCTGTACACCGTGTTGCGTTATACCGGTGCGGCCTACTTGCTGTACCTTGCCTGGAAGATCGCCACCTCAGGGCCGCTCGGCGGCGACTCGCCGAGCGCGCGCAAGCCGCTGGGGTTCTGGGGCGCTGCGGCATTCCAGTGGGTCAACCCCAAGGCCTGGGTAATGGCGGTGGGTGCGATCACCACCTACACGCCGGCCCAGGGCTATGTGATGAATGTGGTGGTCATCGCCGCGCTGTTCGCCCTGGTCAACCTGCCCAGCGTCGGTGTCTGGGTGATGTTTGGCAGCGCCCTGCGCAACCTGCTGCAGAACCCGCGCTGGCTGATGCTGTTCAATGTCCTGATGGCCTTGCTGCTGGTGATTTCACTCTACCCGCTGCTGTTTGTAGAATCGGCGTTTTCATGAACCCATGAGTACAGCAAGCCGATGCAGTTGATTCCCTGGTCCTTTGACAGCTCCGAAGGCTTCACCCTGCGTGGCTGGCGCTCGCCAGCCAGCGGCAAGCCGTTGCTGCATTTCCTGCACGGTAATGGCTTTTGCTGCCTGGTCTACCAGCCGTTGCTGCTGGGCCTGAGTGAACATTTCGATCTGTGGCTCTGCGATGTGCAGGGCCATGGTGACAGCGACCATGGCGGTGAATTCCGCGGCTGGAACCGGACCGCTGCGCTGGCGGTGGAGGCCTTCGAGGCCGGCCGTGGGGAATATGGCGAGGTTCCCCGTTACGCAGTGGGGCATAGCTTCGGTGGCGTGCTGACCGGTTTGATGCTGGCCAGCCAGCCGGGCTTGTTCGCCCGTGCCGTGTTGCTCGACCCGGTACTGTTCAGCCGGCGCATGATCGGCGTGATGGGCGCGGCTGCGCTGGTCGGCCTGCATCGCCGCCATGCCTTGGCGCGCAAGGCTGGCAGCCGGCGCAGCCATTGGCCGGACCGTGAAGCGGCGCGGGCATCGCTGCACGGGCGTGGCATCTTCAAGGGCTGGACCGACGCGGCGCTGCAGGCATATGTCGAGCACGCCATCGGTGATTGCGGTGAAGGCGTGGTGCTCAAGTGCCGGCCCAGCCGCGAAGTGGAAATTTTCAGCTCGTTCCCGTCGCGCATGTGGGCGCAGCTGGCTGCCATCCAGGTACCGACGCTGGTGCTTTATGGCGAACATACCTATCCCTTCGTGCCGCATTCGGTGCAGCGCCTGGCCAGCCTCAACCCTGCAGTGAGCGCCCGGCAGGTCCCTGGCGGGCATTGTTTCATGCAGGAAGACCCGGCCATGGCTGCACAACAGATGCTGGATTACCTGAAAAGCTGATCAATTGTTCTGCTAGTGGAACGATGAGTGCCATTTTGCTTGGCTACCGGCTTATTGGTCTCGTTGGTAAGGTTAACCCAGCTGAGAGAGGAGACTTCTCATGAAAAAGATTCTGGGTATCCACCGCAGCCCGCACGCCCATTGGGTGGGTGATGGTTTCCCGGTGCGCAGCCTGTTCACCTACGACAATCTGGCCAGCAAGATCAGCCCGTTCCTGTTGCTGGACTATGCCGGTCCCTACGACTTCACTTCGACCAGCGACCGTCGCGGTGTCGGCCAGCACCCGCACCGTGGGTTCGAAACCGTGACCATCGTCTATCAGGGCGAGCTGGAGCACCGCGACTCGACCGGTGCCGGCGGGCTGATCGGTCCAGGTGACGTGCAGTGGATGACCGCTGCCAATGGCATCATCCACGAAGAGTTCCATTCCCCGGCCTTCGCCCGCAGTGGCGGTTCACTGGAGATGGTGCAACTGTGGGTCAACCTGCCGGCGCGTGACAAGCGTGCGGCGGCGGGGTACCAGACACTGCTGGCGACGGACATTCCGGTGGTGCAACTGGAAGGCGATAGCGGCAGCCTGCGGGTAATTGCTGGCGCCTTTCAGGGCCACGCAGGCCCGGCGCGGACCTTTACCCCGATGGATGTGTGGGACATGCGCCTGAAGGCGGGTGCCAGCCTGCAATTGCCGATCAACGACGGCCACAATGCTGCACTGGTGGTGTTGCGCGGTAGCGTGCGGGTCAACGGCGAGCGCGAAGCCGGGCCGGCCAGCCTGGTGCTGCTGGAGCGCGGCGGCGCGGATGTGGCGATCGAGGCGCTTGAAGGTACCAGTCTGCTGTTGCTCAGCGGTGAACCGATCGATGAGCCTATCGTTGGTTATGGTCCGTTCGTGATGAACAGCCAGGCGGAGATTGCCGAGTCGTTCGATGATTTCCACGCCGGGCGGTTTGGGCAGATGGCAGGCGAGGGTGCTGGTCTGGATCATTGATTGCCTCTACCGGCCTCTTCGCGGGCACGCCCGCTCCCACAGGATTGTCACTGCCTGAAGGTGAGTGATGAACCTGTGGGAGCGGGCGTGCCCGCGAAGAGGCCCGTACAAACCCTGCAAATCTTGGCATGATGCAGCAATGCCTCTGTCCAGACTGCACGCCGTTCACCGCTCACTCAATGCTTCCGGCCAGCATACGTTGTGGCTGCGCTACCCCACGCCCTACCATTGGCCTTCGACCCAGGCCTTCCTGGCCGCGCGCTGCATCCCCGGCATCGAAACCTTCAGCAATGGCACCTACCGCCGCAGTTTCCCCGTGTCAGGCAAACACGGTGTCCTCGAAGCCCGGCCCGCCAGCGGCAATCGCCTGTTTATCCAGCTCAGCGGCGTGCCTGCCACAGCTGTTCCAGGCCTGATCGCCCGCATTCGCCGCTTCTTCGACCTCGACGCCAACCCCACACGCATCGCCGCCGAACTGCGCCGCGACCCCTTGATGGCCCGGCTGATCGCCGTCCGCCCGGGCCTTCGCGTCCCCCAGGGCTGGGACGCCTGCGAGCAAGCCATGCGCACGGTGCTCGGCCAGCAGATCAGCGTAGCGGGTGCCATGACCCTGGCCGGCCGCCTGGTGGCGCGTCATGGCCAGCCGCTCTGTCTACCGGCCGAAGGCCTGACCCGTGTCTTCCCGACCTCGAAGGTGCTCGCTGACGCAGACCTGGAAAACCTGGGCATGCCCCGGGCACGCGCTGCCACCCTGGGTACGTTGGCGCGGGCACTGCTGGCAGAACCAGAACTGCTGCGAAAGGGCCAGACCCTGGAGCCGCTGTTGGCCAACCTCTGCCGGCTGAAAGGCATCGGCCCCTGGAGCGCCCTGTATCTGGCGCTGCGCCAGGCGGGCGCCGCTGATGCGTTGCCGCTGGGCGATGTAGCGCTGGTCAAAGCCTTGCGCCTGTTGGAAGGGCCCGACGCCCAACTGGCCGAACGCGCCCAGGCCTGGCGCCCCTGGCGCGCTTATGCCGCGCAGCATCTATGGGCGTCCCTGGGAGACAAATAGGCCGTCCAGCGACCGCCTGTCGCGAAGTGCCAGCATTCGATCGAACAGGCGAGGCCGATCATCGTTCTTCCACTAAGGTGCTAAATGATTCTTCCGCACGATCATTGCCCCGGCGCATGGACGCCCCGCTTGGGCATGCGCAATATCAATTGGCGCCCTGCCTGCCAAAGGCGTACTCACACACAACAGGCCATCCAAGTACAAAGAGGGTCGTACCATGTCGTTGATAGGAGTTTCGATGCTGGAAATGCGGCAGATCATCGAGCAGGCCTGCCTGCCCGACCGCTGCGAGGTCAGCTGCCCGGACGGCACCACCCTGACCATCCGCCTGGGTCAAGGGCAAAGCCTGGAGGAGGGCGTGACCCTCTCCGGGGTCTCGCTGCAGAGCTTGAACAGTTGTCGCGACCTGGTGCACCTGGTCGGCCAGCTGCATGCGCTGCGGGACACCCACCCGGCGGCGCTCAGGGCCATCGCCTGAGCACCTGAAGTGCACCGGTCAGCCGAGGCTGGCCGGGCGCACGTATTCCGGCATCAGGCCGTTGCTCCAGAACAGGATCATCGACACCAGGATGGTCACCAGCACGAGCAACCCCACCCCCCATACGCAGCTGGCAAACAGCATGGCCTGCTCCTTGCGCAGGCGCAGGAAGGTCTGCAAACCGCCATACAGCAATACCGTGGCGTAAGCTGAGGCGGCGACCAGTGCCAGCAGTGCCAACCAGCGGATCGGCACCAGGCCGAACACGCCGGCGAAGAACCACGGCGTGGCGCAATAGGCCGCAAAGCCGATGCATTGATTGAGTGTCGGTTGTGCATCGAAGCCGCGCGACATCCAGCGGATCATCACCCCCATCAGCATCACCCCGACCACCGTGGTGGCATACAGCAACCCGGCCAGTTGCGCGGCGCTGGCCATGCTCAGGCGCACGCGATCTTCAGCGGCCAGGCTCCAGCCAAAGGTGGTGGTGCCGACGAACAGGCACAGGGCAGGGATCAGCGCCAGCACCAACAGGCGCGGCAGGTATTGTTGCGGGTGGTCTTCCTCGGCGCGGCGGATGTCGATCCACGCGTCGGCGGGGTGGGTGAAAAGCTTGAGCAACGGGCTGTTCATGGCGTTCTCCAGAAGGCAGGGCCTTGTAGTTATGGAGATCCGCCGTTTGCGTCAGGTTCAGCCCGGAGCGTCGCCGTTGATCGGCTGGTTACTGCAGCTCCAGCAACAGGTTCAGGCCGCCATCGCCGCATTTGCCCTGGTCACGGACCACACCACGGTAGCTGCGCCCATCCCAGATGAACGCCACGCTGTGGGCGCGTTCGACTTTGTCCGGCAGCGGCGGGCAGATATGCAGGCGCAGGGCGGGGCGGCCCTGGAGGTTGAGGGCGGCCAACTGGCATTGGCATTCCACGCTCAGGGCCACCGGGCCGAACAGTGTGTCGCGCACGTAGTCGAGCTGCAGGGCGGCGTTGGGCGCGCGGCCGGGCATCTTCATGGCCGCTGGGCTCCTGGGCGTTGGTACAGCAGGGAAGGCTGGATGGGCATAGGCGGCAGGCTCCTGGCAAAAGGATGGCACGTATCATCTTTTGGAAGCTTACTGGAGGCAGATGTTCAACTTGTTTCAGGGGATTTGTGGGTGTGCCGACGAAGGGCCGCATGGCGGCCCTGTACATTGCAGATCGTTCTATTTGCGTTTGCGCCTGGTGGATTGAATCGGCGCCTCTTCAAACGCCTCGGGGGGTGCGGGTGCTGCCCGCACATTGAAGAGACGACATATCACGTACCAACATATGGCTATGGAAAGGTTGTAGGGAAACAGCACGGCCCAGAATGGCAATTGCCAGTTCTTCTTGCCTTGCATTTCACCAGGTTCGCCGGTTCGCCATGGGGCGTAGTGGCGCCAGGCTTCTGCCGGGGTTAGACAGATGGCGTGCAGGGGCTTGTGCCACCAGTTGGCTTCGTCTGGTGCAGGGAGTTTGTCTGGGCCGTGGTCCATGAAGTGGCGAAGGTACTCCCAGACTTCGGCGACATATTGCATGTCGGATTCGGTTGGCTCGTTGCTGTCGATCCAGAGGCAGTCTGCTCGATGAAGGCTGCCGTCCTCTCGGCGAGGGGCGAATGCCAGTGCATAGCTGGTGGTGAAGGATGAACCGCTGAATTCGGTACGTTTGAACAAGCCCGCACCGATGGTGTTCCAGTCAAAAGTAATAAGTTTACTAAAGCGTTGGTAGTAGATTTTTTTTGTGACTCGATTAAGGCAAATGGTTGAGAGGTTTCGTATTAGGAGAATTCTATAGACTAGAAATGGAGAAAAGATAAGGGGTGAGAGTGACAGTAAGATAATAAATATATATCCGCCTTCAAGCGAGTAGTCGATTTTCGGGTCGCTTAGAGTGGAGTAAGAGAAAATGGCTGTTCCTAAAATCATCGCCGTATAGAGTTTACCCATGAATACCGAGTCTGAAACCCACGGATTTCTCAGGTGAGCCAACGAACATGTAGTTTCGATAAGCTGCCCAGAAATTCTTGGGGTGATTCCGGTTTTTTGTTTGGGGTCGAAAAGCCAAGCTACTGACATGATATTACCGCCCGAGATGAATTGTTGCAGTTGAACGAGTGTTGTAGGGGCCTTGGTTTGCGTAGTAGCTGATGGTGAGCGATAGCGTCGTTGAAGGCTTGGCTTGGACTTTGTAGTGGATGACTAATCCTGCTTCGGTGAAGTAGCAGTCAGGTGGGGTGTAAAGAAATTTAGTGTTGCCGTCAGTATCTTTACTTTGCAATGTTCCTTGCCATTCGCTTACCTCTAACGTGAAGTCTCGCAAAAGTATCGTGAACTCCGCCGTGGGTGCCGCCTCGATTACTTGAGTGTGGATGATAGTTGCCCAGTCAGGTGTTGGCCATTGGTTATTGTCTCTCCAGGCGGTGGTAAGTTTCCCAAGGCCTAGTTGCTGCGCGCCCTGTTCTGTAAGCGATACTGGAGCGTATGACTCAGCATGCCATAGCTCAATTTCTTCTTGTACGCTGGTGAAAGGTGGCAGCTTTTTCTCGAGGTCTAATTTAAGGCTTTCTCGTATTTCGCCGTCGTTCTCTTTTGTACCGAAAATACTCCTGCTTGCCCATAGCTCAATTGGCGTGTGGAGTTGTTCATGCGCTTTGGAGTGGAGATAAAGTCCAGTAGCGATTACAGTGGCGCCTACTAATATTATTCCTGCAGCGGCCCAGCCTGCAAATGGAATAAACACTGTTGGCCCGGCAAGAGCAAGGCTTCCCTCCAGAATAAGAATGGATCCGGCAGCAGTTGTTGTGCCTCCGGCGAAAGTATATAGACCTGAGGCGCGATTGCCATTTTGCCACTGACGCACGCCCTTCATGAAGTCCGATTGTAGGCCAAGAAATATTGCTGGATATCCTGATAGTCGGGCGGATAGATTACTGCCTAGAAACTTTATTATCCCGTTGCCAAATCCCATGCCTGGCATTGTCGAACTCAATTTCAGCGTGAGTGCTTTCTGCGTAGCCCGCACACTGACCAGCGTCGCTGATGCTGCGCCAATCACTCCAAAAATTGAGGCGGCGAAGCCGAAGGAGTATTCCGGTGTATCGCTTTTTTGCAAACTGCTATAAGCCGATTTAAGCGCGAAAATGTTGAACCACAGCATTCCGGCATTCAATCCGCTCCCTAACCCTGAGGTGAGTAATCCGATCAACTTCGGCTTTGCTCGCGAAGTTGTAGTCATCTCGAGAGTTACCTTCCTGCTGCCTGTGATGCGCAACTGCTTCATTTCTTCAACTTGCGCCATCCCGCTCTTCAGGTATTTCTCCACTTCCTGGCTAAAAGGATTTTCCAGGATCAGCTTGTCGGTGATGTTGTACCGCGCCGCCAGCAGCCCCAGCGCTTTCTCGGCATTGGCCTCGCGCGCGGCGGACTGCACTTGCTGACGCAGGCTGTTGCTGGCATCCCAGCGCGTCTGCCCACGCATGCGCTTGAGCACTACGGTGCTCACTGATTGGGCGGTGAGGTCGGTGATACCCGCCATGGCTGGGAAGCGCCCTGCCAAGCCCTGGATCACATTGTCGCTGCCGCCGAGCAAGGTGCCGATCGAGTCGGCCTTGTCGCGGAATGGGTTGAAGGGCGCCAAAGCCTCGTACAGTGGGCTGTCGTGTTGATCCAGCCAGCGCTCCAGGCGCTGCAACCGCAGGTCCTGCTCTTCAGTCCCGGGTACGGGTTGGCCCATCGGGTGAATCAGCAGTGCCAGAGACATTTCCAGTCCGCGTGTGGAGCTGAGCTCATCACGGTCATAGCAGGCCAGCGCGGCTGCCAAGCTGTACGGATCGTCCAGATGGCCGGCTTCGGCGGTGGCCAGCCAGGCGTCGTGATCGTTGCTGGCTTGCAAGGCCAGTTCACGCATCTGGCTGATGCGGTACTCCAGTTCGTCGCGTTCCTCCAGAAACTTAAGGTACTTGGCGGTATCGATGCGCTGTCCCAGTCGATGGCCCTGCTCGGAATAGTCTGGGTGGGTGAGCACCCGGAAGCGTTCCTCGTAAGGCGGTTTCGGTCGGCTATCCGGGCGTATCCTCAGGGCTGCCGTGCCCAAGGACGGGTTGTCGGCCGGGTACATGCTTTCCAGGGTCTTGTTTAGCAACGTGGCCACCAGGTTGCGGTGGTGGAAGTCGCGGCTCTGTGGGCTGAGGCGTTCGGCATCCAGCTGGTAGCACATCGGCACATCGGCTTGCTCGGTACCCTGCGCCGGTCTTGTGTGGGGCAGCTGTTCGGAAGGCATCAAATCGCGCATCTGGTGCTGGTAGGCCGACACCGACAGGCTCAGGTCCAGCGCCAGGCCTTCGGCATCGCTGAGCACCACCACGGCGGGGACCTTCGGTTGGGTATAGGGGTAATGGCGTGCAACGGCGTGCAGACTGCCGGCGAACATCGCCGAGGTGCGTGGCTGGCTGCTCCAGCTCAGCGACATGCGCTGCGCGTCTGGTTTGAAGTCTTCAACCCAGGTTTGCAGAGCGCTGACCGGCAGTACATGGGCCTGGGTGGACGGCGCCTGGTTGCCGGCAATCAGCTCGGCCATGTTCAGTTGGCGCATGTGCCGTTTGCGCATGGCCAGCGAACCGGTGATGCGTGCGGTCATGGCATTGGTCCACAGGTGTGGGCTGTAGGCAATCCAGACTTCCTTGGCGCAGGCGTCACCGGTGTCGGCCCAGACCCAGCCCATCGACCGGCTGGACAAGTAGCGGTCGCGCCGCTGGTAGTGCTCCAGGCTCCGGTAGCGCAACTCCTTGTACTGGCCCTCACCGTCATACTCGTGGATGACCAGCTTTTCGCCCTGGGTGCCTTTCATGAACACGTAGACATAACCCGGACGGAGGGCGCGCAGGGTGTAGGCGGAGTGCTGCAGTGGAGGGAAGCCTTGCTCCAGGGCGAAGCCGGAGTCGCTGTAGCGACAGGGCGGGGCAGCGCCGGTGCGTGGCACGATGGCGTAGCGCACTGGCAGGATCGGTACCCGTGCGCTGCAGGCAGGGGGTGATGCGGCGCGGCTTACGGTGGCGTCATTCATCCGGTAATTCCTCGGGCTGGCAATCGGCGATCAGCTGCAATTACGCTGAGGCCGAACACTAACGAGGAAGCCATTCTTGGAGGAGTGTTACTCTTCCTATTACGTTGTAGGAATTGTCGACACGTAATCGCTCAGTCATTCAATCCCCCGAAACGCCAATGCCTATCATCCCCCAATTCGGGGAATTCCCGTGGGTAATCCTCCCCAATCGGTTCCGATTCCCTTTCTAACTAACTGAAATCTAACGCCATTCCCTTATGGCACACACCTTGCTGACCTCTTCGCAGTGATCCTGTGTCCCGGAGGTGCAGCATGTCGACCCCGTCCAAAGGCCCCGTCCTGACGTCCTTCGTCCTGGCCCTGTTTGGCTGGGAAGCGCCCGCCGAGGCCGCTGTGCAGTGTCAGCGCACCCTGGTGGCCAATGTGGTGGCGCTGGACCAGCCGCTGATGTTCAACCGCCTGGGCGCGCAGAACGCCAACGGCATGATGTTCGCCCTGCGCGAGGACGTGGTGGACGACCACCAGGTGCCGCTGAGCAAGGGCGGCGCGGCAGTGCCGGGCAAGGTCACCCTGCGCCCCGACAAGCGCCCGCGGCCGATCGTGCTGCGGGTGGCCGCCGGTGATTGCCTGACGGTCAACCTGACCAACCTGCTCGACTACAAGGCCAACCCTAACAAGCACGGGATCGAGCCTGAAGAAGGCGAGGGCCCGGAAACCGAAGTCGATAATGAGGGCGGTGAGCACTTCGTTGCCGATGAACAGGTGACCGACCGCCACGTCGGCTTCCAGGTCAACGGCATGCAGGCCGTCAACAGCATCGGTGACATCGCCGCCAACACCGGCCGCAATGGCAATTTCCTGGTGGCCCCCGGCAACACCCGCAGCTACACCCTGTTTGCCGAACGTGAAGGTGCGTTCGCCGCCACCAGTCAAGGCGCGACCTTCGGCGGCCAGGGTGGCGCCGGCAACGTTGCCAACGGCCTGTTCGGCCAGGTGGTGGTCGTCCCCAAAGGTGGGCGAACTTTCCGCAATACCCTCACTGAAGAAGAAATGCGCCTGGCAACCACCGGGCGCACGGCAACCGGCCAACCCGTGATCGACTACCAGGCGCGGTACCCGCAGAGCGAGCCATGGCTCAGCGAAGGCAAGGCCGGCAAGCCGATCATCGCCATGGTCGACGGCAATGAGATCCTCAACAGCGAAACCGATGCCATCGTCATGGGCCCCAACCCTGATGGCAGTTTCCCCAAGACCACCTATCCGCTGGAGAGCATCGGCAAGCGCAACCCGGCACTGCCCAACCGCCTCGATGCGTTCCGTGATTTCGCCTCGCAGTTCGCCGACGAAGTGGCCGCCACTCAGGCCTTCCCGGGTTACTGGGCCGACCCGGTGATGGGGCATGTACTGGAGCCGACCCGCGATTCGTTCATGATCAACTACGGCTCGGGTGGCATGGGCGCTGAAGTGGTGGCCAACCGCCTGGGCGTCGGGCCGATGCATGACTGCCTGTCGTGCGCCTATGAGGAATTCTTCCTCAGCGCGCATACCGTGGGCGATATCGGCACCCTGGTCGATGTACCGGCCAACGTCGGCCTGGAGCACATCCGCCCAGGTGAAGTGCCGCCGGCCAGCGCCACCGGAGTCAAGGCCAGCATGGCCTTGTACCCGGCAGAGCCGGCCAACGTGCACCACAGCTACATCGGCGACTTCACCAAGTTCCGCAACACCCACAACGGCCACGAGCAGCACATCTTCCACCTGCATGGGCATCAGTGGCTGTTCAACCCCAACGATGACAACTCCGACTACATCGATGCCCAGGGCATCGGGCCGGGCATCGGCTACACCTACGAAATCGCCAACGGCGGTTCGGGCAACCGCAACCGCGTGGCCGGCGATGCCATCTACCACTGCCACTTCTACCCGCACTTCGCCCAGGGCATGTGGGCCATGTGGCGGGTGCACGACGTGTTCGAGGAAGGCACCCGCCTGGAAGTCAGCGGGCAAGGCCAGAACGGCTACCACAGCACCCCCTTCGCCCTGCGCAGTGGCAAGCCGGCCGTCGGCGCGCGGGCCTTGCCCGATGGCGAGATCGTCGCTGGTACGCCGATCCCGGCCATCGTCCCGTTGCCTGGCAAGGCCATGGCACCGATGCCAGGCAAGGTGGTGGTGATACCCAAGCTCGCCACCGAGCAAGTGGCCGCCAATGACGATGAGGCGCCCGAAGAGGAGGGCGACGACGACCACGCCCACGAGCCCGCCGCGCCCAAGGCAGTCGGCTCGCTGGCCCTGGTCGACCGTAGCGAGGCCAACCGCAACGCCGACGGCAGCTTGAAGAACCCCGGCTACCCCTTCTGGATCGGCGGCATTGAAAGCAGCGTCGGCAATCGCCCGCCAACCCCGCCGCTGGACATGCTCGATCCGGCGCTGGCCAGGCAGTTGAAGGAAAGTGGCAAGGCCCTGTGGGCCAACCTCGACCCGAACCAGGTCGACGGTTGGGACGGTGGCCTCGGTCGCCATGCGCTGGATGGGGTTTCCGCCGGCGGTGAGGCGGTGACCACCACCACCAAGCTCGACTTCTCCAAGGTGGTGCACAAGGCCAGGCCGATCTACCTGCCCGAAGAGGGCACCGACGTCGAACAGGCCGCCATGCAGTTCCACGCCAAGGCCGAGCACGCCAGCTACGCGCTGATCCCCGGCAGCCAGCCGGTGGCCAAGGCATTTCGCACCAACGGCGCGCTGCCGACCGCAGGCGCACCTTTCTACGAACCCTGCATGGACGACCGCGGCAAGCGCCTGACCCAGTCCTCGGGCGTGGGCGAGTTCTTCAGCGGTGAAAGCCTCACCGGCATGAACTTCCGGGGCGCGTCCACCTTCACCGCTGACCGCCCGCGTATCTACAAAGGCGCCAACATCCAGTTCGACGCGGTGTACAACAAGGTCGGCTATCACTTCCCGCAGGCGCGCATCCTGGCGCTCTGGGAAGATGCCTGGCCGGTGATCACCAAGCAGCGCCCGCCTGAGCCGCTGGTGATGCGCATGAACACCTTCGACTGCACGATGTACACCCACACCAACCTGATCCCGTCGTACTACGAGATGGACGACTACCAGGTGCGCACGCCGACCGATGTGATCGGCCAGCACATCCACCTGCCGAAGTGGGACCTGACCGCCGCCGATGGCTCGGCCAATGGCTGGAACTACGAAGACGGCATTCTCTCGCCCGGCAGCGTGGTGGAACGCGTGCAGGCCATTCGCAGCTTCAACGGCTGCACCGAGGGCGATACCCGCGATGGCACGGCCGCCTGTCCGAAAGCCAAACAGCACCCGTACTTCGGCCGCTTTGGCCGGGCCGACTGGCTGGGCGCGCGTACCGCCATGCAACGCTGGTTCGCCGACCCGTTGGTCAACGTGCATAACGTCGACCGGGGCCTGGGCACCATCTTCACCCATGACCACCTTGGCCCATCGACCCACCAGCAACTGGGGCTGTACGCCACCGTGCTGGCCGAGCCAGCCGGTTCCACCTGGTACCACGCCGAAACCGGCGAGAAGCTGTACAACCCGGGCGCCCGCCAGGACGGCGGCCCGACTTCGTGGCAGGCAGTGATCCAGACCGGCGACCATGACGGCGACGGCAAGAACGACAGCTACCGCGAGTTCTTCCTGGAGTACAGCGACTTCCAGCATGCCTATGAAGCGGGCGTGTACGTCGGAGCCGGCCCCGATGGCGTGCCCAACGGCCAGGCCTATCCGGCCACCGCAGACAGCTTCCGCTACGCCATCAACCCACCTGTGCGGCAGAAGGCCGCCAACCTGCTCGAATCGGTGGTCGAGTCCCGTGGCGGCTTGAGCCCAGGCTGCCCCAGCCGGCCATGCCCGCAGGCCATTTCGGTGGATGACCCCGGCATGTTCGTCGTCAACTACCGCAACGAGCCGCTGGCCCTGCGGGTGTTCGACCCGAACAAGGTCGGGCCGGACGGCAAGCGCGGCATGCAGGCCGACGGCCTCGGCGGCGACCTGGGCTACGCCCTGCAGAGCCGCACCGACAGGGCGATCCCAGCCATGAACCTGGCGCCTTCGGCAATCACGTCGGCGGTCGGGCCCACTGGCGGCACCACGCTGTTCCCACCGCACATCAACAAGGCCGGTAGCGAACCGGGTGACCCGTTCACGCCCATGCTGCGTACCTATTCCGGCGACAACGTGCGCCTGCGCCTGCACGCCGGTGGCCATGAAGAGGAGCACAACGTCACCTTGCACGGCGTGAAGTGGCTGCAGAATGGCTCCGGCTTCGGCAACAGCTCCAACTCGGGCTGGAAGTCCTCGCAGATGATCGGCATTTCCGAGCAGATGGGCTTCATGGCGCCGGTGTCGATGATCTCCAGCTCCGCGGCCACCAACGGTGATTACCTGTACAGCATGGATGCGGCCCTGGAAGGCTACTGGAACGGCATCTGGGGCGTGATGCGCAACTACACCGCGCAACGCGCCGACCTGTTCCCGCTGCCGAACAACCCGCAGCCGGTGGCCATGCGCAACACGGTCAACTTCGACGGCATCTGCCCGAAAACCACGGCCAACCCCAATGGCATCGGCACCCGCCCGACGGTCAAGCGCAGCTACGAAATCGTCGCCGCACTGGCCAACGACATTCTCGAGAACCGCAACGGCGTCAGCATCAACGACCCGGCCGGTATCGGCCAGCATGTCGGCGGCCCGCTCAAGGCCAACGGTGGCACCCTGGTGTTCAACAGCCGCAACACGCGCATCCCGCAGGTGACGGTGGTCGACGAGGAGGACGGCACCACCTTCACCGTCGGCGGCCACAGCGCGCCGTTGCATGACCCGACTGCCGTGCTGTACGTGCGCAAGGCCGACCTCGACCCTGCCAGCGGCAAGCTCAAGGCTGGCGTCCCGGTAGAGCCGCTGGTGCTTCGGGCCAATGCCGGCGATTGCATCAGCATCACCCTGGAGAACCGCCTGCCGCTGGTGATGCCTGACTTGCCGAGCACGGCAGTGATGCAGAACGTGGTCAAGCGCGACCGCTTCGACAGCGAAGGCTCAACTGCCTTCAACAACAACCTGATGCGGCCGTCCAGCCATGTCGGCCTGCATGCGCAGCTGCTGGCTTACGACATCACCAAGTCGGACGGCGTCAACGTCGGTGCCAACCCGGTGCAGACCGTGCCGCCCCGGGCGGGTAACAGCGGCGCCTACCCGAGCCGGGTGTACCAGTACTACGCCGGCCACCTGGAGCGCGAAGGCAAGCCGTTGCTGCAACTGGGCCGCACGGTGGACAACATCAACACCACGGCGATCGAGTTCGGTGGTCTCAACCTGACCCCGGCGGATGTCATCAAGCAGCCGCAGAAGGGCCTGGTCGCCGGCATGAGCGTGCTGCCACAGACCGCGACCTGGACCGAGGACAACGCCAGCCGCGCCCAGGCCACGGTGAAGGTCAGCGGCCAACCCGACTACCGCGACCTGGTCACGGTGTGGCAGCGCTCGATGAACATGCGCTGGGCCGATGGCCGCCCGGTGGAGGGCATCGCCACCGAAGGCAACGGCGTGCCGGGCGATCCGAAGGACAACGGCAACATGGCGCT
This sequence comes from Pseudomonas sp. CC120222-01a, assembly GCF_003097235.1. Taxonomy (GTDB): domain Bacteria; phylum Pseudomonadota; class Gammaproteobacteria; order Pseudomonadales; family Pseudomonadaceae; genus Aquipseudomonas. The sequence continues at coordinate 147,973 of NZ_QEQQ01000004.1, forward strand.
GAACTACAAGACCGAGCCGCTGTGGCTGCGCTTCGGCCTGGCGCCGGACGCACCGTTCGGCCATGCCGATGGCTTCGGTTTCGCCGACGTGCCCAACGCCCACATGGCCTACAGCAACGCACTGGTCGGCGGCGACCCGCAAACCCCGGTGCTCTATGCCAAGCCTGGCCAGCCGGTGCGCAGCCATGTGCTGATGCCAAGCGGTGGCAGCCGTGGCATCACCTACCAGCTCGACGGTCACCTGTGGCCGCTGCACAACTACCAGGCCGAGAAGAACGACCTCGACGGCTACCCGACGAACCTGCCCGGCATCGGCTCGGTGCGCTTCGGTTTCAACCCGATGGCCATGTACATCGGCGCCCAGGAGAGCGTGCTGCCAGCGGCGCACTTCAGCTTCATGCTGCCCAGTGCCGGGGGCGCCAACGCAGTGCCAGGTGACTACCTGTTCCGCGACTATGCCGCCTACGGCAACCTCTCGGGACTGTGGGGCATCCTGCGGGTGACCAACGATGCGCCGCCGGCAACTGCGGCGAGCCAGTAAGGGAAGGGGAGCGCGAGCATGTACAAGAACAAGAAGACTCGGCCCGCGGTACTGGGAGTGATGCTGGGTGTGGCGCTGATCGGCCTGGGCGTGGCGTATGAAAAGCTCTGGTGCGACCCGCGCGAGCTGCTGCAGGAGCCTGATGACCCACAGGCCCTGCACCGGCTCAGCCGCGACGGCGTGACGGTGGAGTTCGAGGCGCGTCCCTTGGCCGGTGGCGACGTGCGTGAAGGCGCCTTTGCCAACATCCGCTTCAAGGTCACCGACCAGGCCAGCGGCCAGCCGCTGTCGGGCATGGCGCCGGGGGCCTGGATCGACCCGGCGCAGGCGGCACCGCTAGAAGGCGGCAACCGTGACCAGAGCTGCAAGGCCCGCGTGGCGCTGTTTCTCAAGAGCAGCATCGGCGCTCGCCCGTTGCTGGACCTGAACAGTTACTTCCTGCTGGTGCTGAACAAGGACGCCAGCCTGACCGTGATCGACCCGACGGTGTCGGTGGGCGGTATCACCAGCACCCTGGCGCGCATCGACCTGCCGGGCCGGCCAATGGACTGGACGGCCAGCGGGGATGACAAGCAGGTCTTCGTGTCGATCCCGGAGCGTGGCCAGGTGGCGGTGATCGATACCGAGACCTTCACCCGCGTGGCCACCCTGGAGGCCGGCGAGTCACCAGTCCGCGTGGCCTTGCAGCCGGACCAGCACCGGCTGTGGGTCGGCAACAACAGCAGCGACCCGGCCAAAGGCGGGGTGACGGTGATCGACGTCCCCTCACGCAGCACCCTGAAATCGTTCGCCACCGGCTCCGGGCATCACGAAATCGCCTTCAGCGCCGACTCGCGCTACGCCTTTGTCAGCAACCGCGATGGCGGCACCCTGAGCATCATCGACATCCCCCAGATGCACCTGGTAAAAACCCTGGAGGTCGGCCCGCACCCGCTGTCGGTGGCCTACTCGGCACTGTCCCAGGCGGTCTACGTGGCCGATGGTGCAGAGGGCACGGTGCGGGTGATCGATGCCCGCAGCCATCAGCTGCGCCACATCGTCAAGGCCGAGCAGGGCCTCGGGCCGATGCGCTTCAGCAGCGATGGCCGCTGGGGCATCGTGCTCAACACCGTGGATAACCAGGCCCTGGTGATCGATGCCAGTACCGACACGCTGATCCACCGCGTACCGGTGGCGGCCGAACCGTACCAGCTGACTTTCACCAAAGGCTATGCCTACATCCGTGGCCTGGCCTCGCCCAAGGTCAGCATGATCAACCTGAGCAGCCTGGGCGAAGGGCGCCAACCGATCGTGCAGGGCTTCGAAGCCGGCCCTGCGGCGCCACGCCAGGCCGGTGACCTGCCACTGGCCCAGGGGTTGTCGGTGTCGCGTGACGACAACTCGGTATTCGTGGTCAACCCGGTGGACAACACCACCTACTTCTACGCCGAGGGCATGAACGCCCCGATGTCCGGCTACAACAACCGTGGCCACCAGGCCCGCGCGACCCTGGTCATCGACCGCAGCTTGCGCGAGCTGGCACCGGGGGTGTATGGCTCGACGGTGAAAATGCCGGCGGCAGGCACGTTCGATGTGGCCTTCCTGCTCAACCAGCCGCAAATCATCCACTGCTTCAGCACCGAGGTGGCCGCCGCGCCGGATGCGAGCAAGCGCCGGGGGGCGCATGCCGAGTTCATCGGCCTCGACCAGCCCATGGCGCAGCAAACGGTATTCACCGCCAAGGTGCGCATCGTCGGCGACGACGGCCGGCCACGGGTGGGCCTGGTCGACCTGACTTTGCGCTACTTCCTGGCGCCTTCGTCGCTGCCGCGCAACCTGCCGCTCGAAGAGGTGGGCGAGGGCGTGTACCAGGCGGCGCTGACCTTGCCCGAAGCCGGCGCCTGGTACCTGCATGTGCAGTCGCCGTCGCTCGGGCGCAAGTTCGCCGAAGAAAACTACACCAGCCTGCGCGTGCTGCCCGCCGCTGCGGCTACTGCTTCCCAGACCGAAGTGAGGAATGTGCGATGAACGCCAAGCATTCTTTCCAGCTGCTTGCCCTGAGCCTGGCATTGGCCAGCAACCTGGCCCTGGCCCATGCCGGCCATGACCACGACGGCCACGCCGGGCAGCCGCCGGCAGCGCACCAGGAGAAGGCCAGCGTGCGCTTTGCCGATGTCTCGCTGCTCAACCAGAACGGCATGCCGGTACGCCTGGAAAAGGACCTGGTAGGCGAGCACCTGGTGGTCATGGGCTTCATCTACACCAGCTGCACCACGGTGTGCCCGGTGGTTTCGTCGATCATGGGCAAGGTCCAGCAACAGCTGGGCGGGCGTGTGGGCGAGGAGATCCAGCTGGTGTCGATCAGCGTCGACCCGCAGCGTGACGACGCCAAGCGCCTGCAGAATTACGCCAAAGCCTTCCAGCACGGCCCGGGCTGGAGCTGGCTGACCGGCTCGCAGTACGCGATCACTGAAACCCTCAAGGGCCTCGGCAGCTTCAGTGCCGACCTCAGCCAGCATCCGCCGCTGATCCTGGTGGGTGACGGTCGCACTGGCCACTGGACCCGCTACTACGGCTTCACCGACCCGGCCGTGCTGGTCGAGGAAATCAACCGCCTGAGCGCCCGCCGCGTGCACGCCAAGAGCACCGCCATCGCCGAACACAGTGAGGTGCAGCCATGAGCAGCGCAGCCCGCCACACCACGATGCGCAGCACCGACTGGCTGGCCCTGGTGGCCGTGCTGTGGATCCTCAGTTCGGTCGCCTTCGCCCACGAGGGCCATGGGCAGGAGGGCCCCAGCCCGCAACCGGCCCCACCGTCCATGACCAGCGGCGGCGGCACCCGCGATGCGCAGACCTGGTTCACCGACACCGTGCTCAAGGACCAGAACGGCCGCGAACTGCGCTTCTACAGCGATGTGCTCAAGGACAAGGTGGTGATGCTCAACGTGATCTTCACCCACTGCACCGACGCCTGTCCGCTGATCACCCGCAAGCTGCGTGACGTGCGCGATGCCATGGGGCCGGCGCTGGCCAGCCAGGTGACCTTCGTGTCAATCAGCAGCGACCCGCTCAATGACACCCCGGCAGCGCTCAAGGCCTTTGCCGAGAAGCAAGGTGTGGACAGCGCCAACTGGTTGTTCCTCACTGGCGACAAGGCCGATGTCGATTTGGTGCTGGGGCGCATCGGCCAGTTCCTGCCCAGCCCCGAGCAGCATTCGACCCAGCTTATCGCGGGTGACGTGGCCGGCAAGCGCTGGAGCAAGATCCGCCCGGATGCACCGCCTGCGGCCATCGCCCAGCGCCTGCAGCTGCTGGCCCAACCGCTGGCCGGGCGATAGCCGCCATGGCCCGGTGTTTGTGGGAGCGGCCTTGCGTCGCGAAAGGGCTGCGCAGCAGCCCCGGCGATTGCTGCGCTGATGCTGAAAGCTGGGGCCGCTACGCGCCCCTTTCGCGACGCAAGGCCGCTCCCACAAGGTCTCGCACAACGCCTTCGTTGTTGCTGGCACTCACCGTCTTGATGGCATCTTGCAGTTCAGCGCTGGCGCTCGACCTTACCCCGAATGAACAGGCCGGCAAGCGCCTGTACCGGCAAGGGGTATCGAGCAGCGACGCACAGCTGATGGCCCGGGTCGGCGCCAGCGACATCAGCGTCCCCGCCAGCGTGCTGCCTTGCGCCAGTTGTCATGGCACAGACGGTCGCGGGCGCGCCGAAGGCGGGGTGCGCCCACCCAGCCTCGACTGGCAGCGCCTGGCACTGGGGCAGGGTGAGCGGCAAAGCAACGCTCGCAGCTATCCGCCCTACAACGACGGCACACTGGCCCGCGCGATCCAGCACGGCATTGATCCGGCGGGGCAGCGGCTGGACCCCGCCATGCCGCGCTTCGAACTGACCCTGGCTGACCAGCGCAACCTCACGGCGTATCTCAAACGCCTGGGCGAGGAACGCGACCCCGGCGTGGAAGACGGCGTGCTGCGCCTGGGCACCTTGCTGCCCGTCAATGGCCCGCTGGCTGATGCCGGGCATGTCGTGCGTGCCGTACTGGAGGACGGTGTGGCGCAGATCAACCAGCAGGGCGGTATTCATGGCCGGCGCCTGGAACTGGTGGTGGCCGATACCGGCACCGACCAGGCCAGTGCCGAACTCGCCTTGCAACGCTTGCTCGACCAGCAGCAGGTCTTCACCCTGATCGCGCCGCTGGCGCCCATGCTCGATCAGCAACTGCCGGCACTGCTCGAACAACGGGGTGTGCCGTTGATCGGCAGCACGCCGCGCAGCGGTGGCAGTTCACAGATTTTCGACCCCTTGCCGGGTATTGCTAGCCAAATGCTGAGCCTGGCCGAACATGCCAGGAGCAGCCTGGGCCTGGCGCCCGATGGCCTGCGTGTGGTGTACGCCGGCAACGAGCAGGCGGCATTGGCCGAACAGGTGCGCGAACGTTTGCGCCAGCAAGGCTGGGCACCGCCAGCGATCCAGGCGTTTGATGGCCAGGCCGTGGAAGGGCCGGGCATCGTCTTCGTCGGCCGCGCCCAGGCCTTTGCCGGGCTGGCCCAGGCACTGCAGGCCGAAGGTCGTGAGCCTTACCTGTTCGCTGCCTCCAGCCAGGTGGCGGCAGCGGTGGCCGGCTTGCCAGCGCAGTGGTCGCAGCGGGTGTTCCTGGCCTATCCGTTCGTGCCGGACGACTGGAGCGAGCAGGGCATGGCGACCTTGGCCGGGCTGCAACAACGCCAGGGCCTCGACCCACGCCAGGCGTCGCTGCAGGTCAGCACCTTGTGTGCCCTGAAGTTGTTGTCCGAAGCCCTGAAGCAGATTGGCCGCGATGCCAGCCGCGAACAGCTGGTGGCCGCCCTGGAGGGCCTGCACGATGTCGACACCGGCCTGACCCCGGCGCTGGGCTTCGGCCCCGGCAGGCGCCAGGGCATGGCCGGTGCCCATGTGGTCGCGGTGGCGCTGCCCGGGCCACGCTTTACCGCCGTTGCCCCGTACCGGCCGCTGCCGGACAGCCCTTGAGCGGAGGTGCCATGCGTATCCTGTTGCTGTGCCTGTTGCTGATGCTTGCCAAGGCGAGCTGGGCCGACGTGCCCGCTGCGCGGGTCAACGGCGTGACGATTGATGTGATGCGCCTGGAGCGTTATTTCACCGAGTATCTGCAAGCCCAGGGCAGGGCACTGACCAGTATCCGCAACCCGACGCTGTACAAGCGCCTGCGCGACCAGGCCCTGGACGAACTGATCGACAAGGAGCTGCTGTGGCAGGAGGCGCAACGTTCAGGTATTCACATCAGTGATGAGCAGGTATCAGCGCAGGTTGGCGAAATCGAAGCCGCCTTCGGCAGCCCGGCGCTGTTCGAAAGGCGCCTGGCGGATGCAGGTTTCGATCGGGCAGATTACGCTGATTACATGCGCCATGAACTGGCCGCACAGCAGCTGTACGCCCGGCTCAGCGCGGTAGACGAGCCCAGCCAGGCCGACGTCGAGGCGTTCTACCAGGCCAACCGGCAAATCCTGCAAGGAGTGCAGAACCAAAGTGATAACTCCTCGGTCATACCCGAACAGGGCCTGCAGTTGGCCAGGGCCGCGCTCATCGGCCAGTTGCAGGCGCAGGCGCGCGATTCGGTGCGCCAACGTTTGCGCGAATCCGCTACAGTGGAGATCGCTGACTGAGGCCCACGAATGGATTTCCCCAATGCTGGGGAATAACGGTTTGGCAAAGTGCCATCACTTCCCCCGGATGTGGGGAACCGGGCCTACGCCTGTGTCGCAAGGTTTGGCACAGCCTTGCAGGATCAATGACTTACAGTGGTGCGAGATGACTATTCACGCCTGGCACGAAGCCTGCTCAAGCCTTATCAAGGCCGCACTTCGCACACCGGGTAACCGGGCAGTATTGGGGAGTCGACCTTGGTGAACAGAGTATTGGTAGTCGATGACGAACAGACCCTTGCGCAGAACCTGCAAGCGTACCTGCAGGCACAAGGCCTGGAAGTTCACGTCGCCCACGACGGTGCCAGTGGTATCGAGCAGGCTCAAAGCCTGGCGCCGGAAGTGATTGTGCTGGATTACCGCTTGCCCGACATGGAGGGGTTTCAGGTCCTGGAGACCGTGCGCAAGAACAGGCAGTGCCATTTCGTGCTGATCACCGCCCACCCGACTGCCGAAGTCCGTGAGCGCGCCGCCGAACTGGGTGTGAGTCATGTCCTGTTCAAGCCGTTCCCGTTGGCGGAACTGGCCCGCGCGATCCTCGACCTGTTGGGCATCGAGCGCCGGCGCAGGGCCACTGACGAACCAGCCGAAGGGTTTATCGAACGACGCCAGAACAGGAACGAATCGTTCCCCTTGCAGTTGTACGATGGCAGCTGGGTGTTGGCCGATCGCCGCCGTAATGGCGCCAAGCCCCCAGGCCCTGACGACGAACAACTGCTCACCGGGGAATAGCGGCGCCCGCTGCCCTGGCCAAGCCAGCCTGCGACGCGCCCCTGAGCGGAGTCGCAGGCCATGTCAGACGTACTCGATACACGTGCAGGCAAGCACAGCGCCTACCCCCGCGAATTCCTGGCCCAGGCCCGCCTGCAGGCGGGCGATGAGCGCCTGCTCAACTGCCTGGAGCGCCTGGCCAACGAAACCCCCGACCGTTTCATCCAGCGCCTGGGCCAGACCCTGCATTACCCGGTTCTCGAAACCCAGGCGCTGCTGGCCAGCACCGCGCGCTTCGACACGGTCAGCCTGGCCCAGTGCCTGAAACGCGAGTTCGTGCTCGTCGAGCAGGACGGCGCGCTGATCGGTGTGTTCGCCGACCCCTTCGACCACGCCCGCCTGGCCTGGATCGACGATAACCTGCAAGGCGCACCGCTGTACCTGGCCCACGCCGCGGACCTCGCCACCTTCCTGGCCCGCCACGAAGAAAGCTTCCACGCCGTCGACGCACTCGACCATGACGCTGAAGCCAGCGGTGAGATCGACCCGCTGCAACGCCTGTCGCTGACCAGCATCAGCGAAGACCAGAGCAAGGTGGTCAAGCTGGTCAACTCGACCCTGTACGACGCCCTCAAGCAGCACGCCAGCGATATCCACCTGGGCATGACCGGCCAAGGCCTGGTCATCAAGTACCGCATCGACGGCGTGCTCAATGGCGCCGGCAAGGCCAGCGGCAGCGCCTTCGCCGACCAGGTGATCTCGCGCATCAAGGTCATGGCCGAGCTGGACATCGGTGAAAAGCGCGTGCCTCAGGATGGCCGCTTCAAGGTCGCCATCGGCGAGCGGCAGATCGACTTCCGGGTGTCGATCATGCCGAGCATCTTCGGTGAGGACGCGGTGCTGCGGGTGCTCGACAAGCAGGACCTGTCCGACCGCGTCAGCGGCGTGCAGCTGCAGGCTCTGGGTTTTGCCGACGAAACCCTGCGCGCCCTGCGCCGGCTGGCGGCCGAGCCCTACGGCATGATCCTGGTCACCGGCCCCACCGGCAGCGGCAAGACCACCACCCTGTACGCCATGATCAGCGAGATCAACCATGGCGTGGACAAGATCATCACCATCGAAGACCCGGTCGAGTACCAGCTGCCCGGTGTGCTGCAGATTCCGGTCAACGAGAAGAAAGGCCTGACCTTCGCCCGCGGCCTGCGCTCGATCCTGCGTCACGACCCGGACAAGATCCTGGTCGGTGAGATCCGCGACCCCGACACCGCACAGATCGCCGTGCAGTCGGCGCTGACCGGCCACCTGGTGTTCACCACCATCCACGCCAACAACGTGTTCGATGTGATCGGCCGCTTCAGCCAGATGCAGGTCGACCCCTACAGCTTCGTCTCCGCGCTCAACGCCGTGCTGGCCCAGCGCCTGATCCGCCTGGCCTGCCCGCACTGCTGCACGCCGTGCGAGGCCGATGACGACACCCTGGCCGCCTCGGGCCTGACCCGCGAAGCGGTAACCGGTTGGACATTCGTCCGCGCCCAGGGCTGCGGCCAGTGCCGTGGCAGCGGCTACCGCGGGCGCAGCGCGATTGCCGAACTGCTGCACCTGGACGACGACCTGCGGCAGATGATCGTCGAACGCCGCCCCCTGTCGCAGATCAAGCAGCTGGCCTGCCAGCGCGGCCTGCGCCTGCTGCGTGCCTCGGCCCTGGACCTGGTCCGTGATGGCCGCACCACACTCGAGGAGATCAACCGTGTCACATTCATCTGATCGTTTCTGTGCCGTCCTCGGCGCTGAAGGTGTCGGCCTCGGTCGCTGGCACGCCAATCAACATGAGTGGCTTGGCAGCCGCGCGTTCTCCTGCGATGCCGCACAACCGGCCTGGGCAGCCGCCTTGCAGGCCTTGAGTGCACTGCTGGCCGAACACGTCGCCAAAGGCGCCCAGCTGCGCGTGCTGCTGTCGGCCCGCTACAGCCGTTTCTGCCTGGTGCCGTGGAGCGACGCCATCAGCCAGCCACGCGAGCTGGATGCCTACGCCCGGGCCTGCTTCGAGAACCTCTACGGCCAGTCGCTGGACGACTGGCGCATCGTCCTCTCGCCTGAGCCCGCCGGTGCCGCACGCATCGCCACCGCACTGCCCGAAGCCCTGTTGCAAGGCCTGCAGAGCCTGGGCCGGGAAAGCCGTCTGAGCCTGCGCTCGGTGCAGCCTTACCTGATGGCCGCCTACAACCGCTGCTCGGCGCAACTGGAGCAGGGCGACTTCCTGTTCGTGCTCGCCGAACCGCGCCGCAGTGTATTGCTGCTGGCCGCCGGCGGTGCCTGGCAACAGGTGCTGGCCCAAGGCTGCGCCGACAGTGACCAGGCTCTGCAGGCGCTGATCGAGCGTACCTGCGAGCTGTACGGCGAACATCTGCCACGGGTCTACCTGCATGCCCCCGGGCGCGGCGACGTGCCGCAACTGGCGGCGGTGCAGCTGTGCCAGCCCGCCGGCGACAGCGACCCGCTGTGCGCCATGTGGCGGGCGGTGGCCTGACATGCGCCGCCTCGACCTGGAATTTCAGCCCCGTCGCAGCGGCCCGCTGGCCTGGTCGCTGCTGGCCATGGGCGCAGTCGCAGTCGCCGGGTTGGTGCTGGTGCAACAGCAGCTGCAGGTCGAAGCAGTAGACCTGGAAGCCCGCGTGCACAGCCTGGAACTGCAACTGGGCCGCCGCCCGGCCCCGGTGGCTCCACAGAACAGCGCCGCCAGCCGTGAACAGGCCGAACGCCTGGCGCAGATGCGCAGCGTCTCGCAGCAACTGCAACGGCCCTGGCAACAGCTGTTCGCCATGCTCGAAGCGCAGCCGCAGGAGGACGTGGCACTGCTGACCCTGACCCCGGATGCGCGCAAGGGCCAGGTGCGCATCACCGCCGAGGCCCGCAACCTGGAAGCGATGCTGCAGTACCACCAGCGCCTGGAGCAAAGCGAGGAGCTCAGCGATGTCTCGCTGCTCAACCACGAAGTGGTGGCCGGGCAGCCCGAACACCCGGTGCGCTTCAACCTGACTGCTACCTGGGAGATCGGCCATGCGCGTCCCTAGCCTTATCCTCCACGAGCAACTGCGCCGCATCGGCCCGGTCGGCCTGGGCGCCGCCGCCGTCGCAGCACTTGCCGTCGGTGTTGCGCTGGCCGGCGTAGTCCCCGAGTGGCAGGCCGTGCGCGAACTGCGTGCCAGCGAAGCCGATGCCAGCGTGCAGGTCGAACGGGTCAAGCGCGGTGAGCTGAAGATCGCCGTCAAGCCCGAGCAACAGGCGCTGGACAGCCTGCGCCAGCAACTGCCCGGGCAGCCTGAAGCGAGCGAGCTGATCGAGCGTCTGTATCACTTGGCCAGTGCCGAGCACATCAGCCTGGCGCGCGGCGAGTACGCCCTGGGGGTCGATCCCAAGACCCAGCTGTCGCGCTACCAGATCATCCTGCCGGTGCGCGGCAGCTACCCGCAGATCCGCGGCTTCCTGCGCGGCCTGATCGGCCAGCTGCCAACCCTGGTACTGGAAGACCTCGAACTCAAACGCAAAACCATCGGCGACACCGAACTCAACGGCCGGGTGCGCCTGACCCTCTACCTGTCGAGGTCGTGATGAACACACAACGCGCAGTGATGTGGGTCGGGTTCCTCGGGGTGTCGGCAGCGCTGGCCTGGGCGCCCGGGCACTGGTTCAGCCAGGAAGACAGCGTCGCCTCCTTCGCGGGCAAGCCCGCTCCCACAGGGGCGGCGTCGCCTGCAGAACCTGTGGGAGCGGGCTCGCCCGCGAAGAGGCCGGAACAGGCCTCCAAAGACCTGTTCCCAGCCCAACAATGGACCAAGCCACAAACCCTGGCCACCGTCACCGAACAACCCGTAGCCGCCGCCCCCGTCGTAGCCGCAGCCCCCACCGCTCCGGCGCTGCCGTTCCAGTTCGTCGGCCGCATGGGCGACCGCGACGACCTGCAGATCTTCCTGCAGAGCGGGGAAAAGCTGTACGTCGTGCGCAAGGGTGACGTGATCGACAGTACCTATCGCCTCGACAGAGTCTCGGCCAATGAGCTGGACCTGGTTTATCTGCCTTTGCATCAGTCACAGACCTTGTCTGTAGGGAGCGCACCATGAAGTCGTCGAAACTGTGCAAGCCTGCTCCGTTCATGCTTCTGGCGCTGTGCGTGGCCATTGCCGGCTGCGGCTCCAGCGGGGTGCGCAAGGACAGCGCCGAGCTGATGAAGGAGGGCCAGTACGAGGCCGGCATCGCCCGCCTGGAAGAAGCCCTGCGCGACAGCCCGCGCGACACCGAGCTGAACATCGCCCTGGCCCACGGGCGCCAGGCGGCGGTGGAAGCGCTGATCAGCCAGGCCGATGCCGACCGCATCCGCCACGACTTCACCGGCGCGCGCATGGGCTACAGCCGGGTGCTGACCATCGAGCCGAACAACCGCCGCGCCCAGGAAGGCATCCGCCATCTGGAGCTGATCCGCACCCTCGACGAGCGCGTGGCGCTGGGCCAGGCCGCGCTTCGCCAAGGCGACCTGTTCGGCGCCGAACGCTACATGCGCGAAGTGCTGCGCCTGGACCCGCAGAACCAGAAGGGCATTGCCCTGCGTACCGACATCGAGAACGTCCAGGCCCGCACCGCGACGCCGTACCCGCAACTGAAGAGCAAGCTGGAGCGCCCGGTGACCCTGGAGTTCCGCGACGCCGGCCTGAAGACCATCTTCGAGGTGCTGTCGCAGGTTGCCGGCATCAACTTCATCTTCGACAAAGACCTGCGCCCGGACATGAAGGCCACCATCTTCGTGCGTGACGTGCGCATCGAAGATGCCGTGGCGCTGCTGCTGGAGCAGAACCAGCTGCGCCAGAAGGTCGTCAACGACAACACCTTGCTGATCTACCCGGACTCGCCGCAGAAGACCAAGGACTACCAGGAACTGGTCATGCGCACCTTCTACCTGACCAGCATCGACGCCAACACCGCGTTGAACATGGTCAAGACCATGCTCAAGACCCGTGACGTGTTCGTCGACGAACGCCTCAACACCCTGACCATGCGCGACACCCCCGATGCCGTGCGCATGGCCGAGAAGCTGCTGCAGTCGCAGGACCAGTCCAACCCCGAAGTGGTGCTGGAGGTGGAGGTGATGGAAGTCGCCACCTCGCGCATCCTCGACCTTGGCCTGCAATGGCCCAACACCTTCGGCGTGCTGACCGACGACGGCAACCCGGTCAGCGTGCTCGACCAACTGCGCGGCATCAACTCCAGCCGCATCAGCATCTCGCCGGCACCGCAAGCCAAGATCAATGCCCAGGACAAGGACATCAACACCCTGGCCAGCCCGGTGATCCGCGTCAGCAACCGTGAGCAGGCGCGTATCCACATCGGCCAGCGGGTACCGATCATCAGTGCCACCTCGGTACCGTCCACCCAAGGCCCGGTGATCACCGAGAGCGTTACCTACCTGGACGTCGGTCTCAAACTTGAAGTGCAGCCCACCGTGCACCTGAACAACGAAGTGGCGATCAAGATTGCCCTGGAAGTGAGTAACGCCACACCGCTGGAGGCTACCCGCCAAGGCACCATCCCGGTCCAGGTCGACACCCGCAACGCGCAGACCAGCCTGCGCCTGCACGACGGCGAAACCCAGGTGCTGGCCGGCCTGGTGCGCAACGACCACAACGCCGCCGGCAACAAGATCCCCGGCCTTGGCGACATCCCTGGCCTGGGCCGGCTGTTCGGCAGCAACAAGGACGACATGAGCAAGTCCGAACTGGTGCTGGCGATCACCCCGCGCATCGTGCGCAACCTGCCATACCAGAGCCCGTCGGACATGGAGTTCGGCACCGGCACCGAGTCGAGCATGCAGGTGCGCCAGGCGATGCCGCTGCCACCGCGTGACGTGCCGGGCGACGTACCGAGCGATAGCCGCGACAGCGCGCCGACCGTGCAAAGCCAGGTAGCCACTGCCCCGGCCACTGCCCCAGCCACGGTCACTGTGAGCACCCGGCCATGAAACGCCGCCAGCAGGGTTTCAGCCTGATCGAAGTGGTGCTGACCCTGGCCCTGCTCGGGATGCTCGCGACCATGGCCGCACCGCTGACCGAAACGGTGGTGCGCCGTGGCAAGGAGCAGCAGCTGCGCGAGGCGCTGTACCAGATCCGCGACGCCATCGACGCCTACAAGCGCGCCTTCGACGCCGGGTTCATCGAGAAGCGCCTGGATGCCAGCGGCTACCCGCCGAACCTGCAGGTGCTGGTCGATGGCGTGCGCGATGTGCGCAGTGCCAAGGGCGCCAAGTTCTACTTCCTGCGGCGTATTCCCCACGACCCGCTGGTGGCGGCCAAGAACGAGGACGAAGGCGGTTGGGGCCTGCGCGCGTACGCCAGCAGCCCGGACAACCCGCGTGAAGGCGAAGACGTCTTCGACGTGTATTCGAAGGCCCGCGGCAAAGGCCTGAACAACATCCCTTACGGGCAATGGTGACAGCCATGAAACGCAGCAAAGGCTTCACCCTGATCGAACTGCTGGTGGTGATGGCGATCATCGCCACGCTGATGACCATCGCCATGCCGCGCTACTTCAACAGCCTGGACAGCTCCCGCGAGGCCACCCTGCGCCAGAGCCTGGCGGTGCTGCGCGAAGCCCTGGACCACTATTACGGTGACACCGGCCACTACCCGGACTCGCTGGAACAGTTGGTGGAGCAACGCTATCTGCGCAATACCCCGGTCGACCCGATCACCGAGCGCAGCGATGCCTGGCAGCTGGTGCCACCACCCGAAGGCGTGGCCGGCGGCGTGGCAGATATCAAGAGCGGTGCCACAGGGAGGGCGCGTGATGGCAGCCTCTTCGCGGAATGGTAAGGCCAGCGCCGGCTTCACCTACCTGGGCGTGCTGCTGCTGATCGCGGTCAGCAGCATCGCCCTGGCCGCTACCGGCACGGTGTGGTCGAGCGTCGCCCAGCGCGAGCATGAGCGCGAGCTGCTGTGGGTCGGCGGCCAGTATGCTCAGGCCCTGCGCAGCTACTATCGCGCCTCGCCGGGCCTGGCCCAGTACCCCAAGGAGCTGGCCGACCTGCTCGAGGACAACCGTTTCCCTGAGGCCAAGCGGCACATCCGCCGCCTGTACCCGGACCCGATCACCAACAGCGATGACTGGGGCCTGCTGCGCGCCATCGATGGCCGCATCACCGGCGTGCACAGCCGTTCCGATGCCACCCCGTTCAAGCGCAGTGGTTTTGAAACGCAGTTCTCCGGATTCGAGGGCCTGGAGCATTACAGCGACTGGCAGTTCGTTGCCGAGCAGGCCTTCAACGAAAGCGCTGGCGGCGCCCGTACCCATGCCGGCCCGGGAGACACGCCATGAAAGGCCTGCAGGCCCTGTGCCTGAGCCTGCTGTTGGCAGCCGGCCTGCCGGGTGCGGCCATGGCCGATGCCGAGGACGAGATGAAGGGTTTTATCGTCGACAACACCATCTCGCACATCGGTCACGACTTTTACTACTACTTCGCCGACCGCCTGCGCGCCACCAGCCGCCTGGACTTCAACCTGGTGGTGCGCGAGCGCCCGGATGCCCGCTGGGGCAGCCTGGTGACCGTAGAGTTCGACCGTGACGTGCTGTACCGGCGCTTTCTGCCGCCGAACGTCACGCAATTAAAAGAAGAGGCCGTCGCGGCCGCCGACCTGGTCAAGCAGGAAGTCATTCAGCGCAAGCTGCAACGGCTGCTGCAGGACACTACTGATCTGGATAGGGATGAGCTATGAACACGTGCATACCCCGTTGTCTTGCGGCCGGCCTGCTGCTCAGTGCCTGCACCGTTCACGCCACCGAACTGGTGTACACCCCGGTCAACCCGGCGTTCGGCGGCAACCCGTTGAACGGCACCTGGTTGCTGAACAACGCCCAGGCGCAGAACGACTACGACGACCCGGACCTCAAGGACCGAGCATCCGCCTTTGGCGGCACCTCGGCCCTGGAGCGCTTCAGCAACCAGCTGGAGTCACGGATGCTGTCGCAGCTGATGGACAACATCAGCAACGGCAAGACCGGCAGCATGGCCACCGACGCGTTCCTGATCGATGTCATCGATGACTCCGGTGCCCTGAGCATCAAGGTCACCGACCGCGCCACAGGGGAAACGTCGCTCATTGAGGTCAGTGGCCTGAACCCCTGAGAGGGATGGGTCGTTTAGCTGGGGAGAGAGCACCATGAAACGTCTGCTGAGCACTTTACTGATAGTCGCCTCGCTTGCCGGCCTGCAAGGCTGCGGCCTGCGCGAGCCGATGCCGGCCGAACAGGACACGGAAACCCCGACCCTGACGCCGCGGGCCTCGACCTACTACGACCTGATCAACATGCCGCGCCCGAAAGGCCGCCTGATGGCCGTGGTCTACGGCTTCCGCGACCAGACCGGGCAATACAAACCGACCCCGGCCAGCTCGTTCTCCACCAGCGTCACCCAGGGGGCGGCGAGCATGCTGATGGATGCCCTGAATGCCAGTGGCTGGTTCGTGGTGCTGGAGCGTGAAGGCCTGCAGAACCTGCTGACCGAACGCAAGATCATCCGTGCTTCGCAGAAAAAGCCCGACGTGCCAGAGAACATCATGAGCGAACTGCCACCGCTGCAGGCTGCCAACCTGATGCTCGAAGGCGGCATCATCGCCTACGACACCAACG
This sequence comes from Pseudomonas sp. CC120222-01a, assembly GCF_003097235.1. GTDB lineage: Bacteria > Pseudomonadota > Gammaproteobacteria > Pseudomonadales > Pseudomonadaceae > Aquipseudomonas. Next base: position 163,576 of record NZ_QEQQ01000004.1, read on the forward strand.
TGCGCAGCGGCGGCGAGGGCGCCCGTTACCTGGGCGTCGACATCTCCCGCGAGTACCGGGTCGACCAGGTCACGGTCAACCTGCGGGCGGTGGACGTGCGCACCGGGCAGGTGCTGGCCAATGTCATGACCAGCAAGACCATCTACTCGATCGGCCGCAATGCCGGGGTGTTTAAGTTCATCGAGTTCAAGAAGCTGCTTGAGGCTGAAGTGGGCTACACCACCAACGAACCGGCGCAGCTGTGCGTGCTGTCGGCGATCGAGGCGGCGGTGGGGCATCTGCTGGCCCAGGGCATCGAGCGGCGCTTGTGGCAGGTGGCGGGGGACCCGAGCGAGGGCAAGGCAGAGGTCGACAAGTTCCTTAGCCAGAACCAGCAGCAGTGAATGGCTTAGGTGGTTGGCTTGAGGTACTTGGCGCCTGTGAGATCGAGCGCCGCCCGCGCGGCGCATCGCGGGCAAGCCCGCTCCCACATCTGTTTCGGGCCAGTCACTCCTATTAAGCCAACAGGGACCGCCTTGATGCATGACTGGAGAGAGGTGGAGCAGCATCAGTGCCCACCGAGGTGCATCGCCATGCCCCTGCTGGCTTCCACCGAGATGCATCGCCATGCGAACAAGGCGGGCCCTGTTGGCATGACAGGAGAGACTGGCCCG
>NZ_QEQQ01000004.1:164238-326648 GCF_003097235.1 Pseudomonas sp. CC120222-01a
GACCTGAAGGTGCCGGAAGACCAGGTCAAGTCGCTGCTGCTGGTGCAGCCGGGCCAGGTGTTTTCGCGCAAGGTGATGACCACCACCTCCGAGCTGATCACCCGTCGCCTGGGCAACGAAGGCTACACCTTCGCCAACGTCAACGGCGTGCCACAGCCGAACGACCAGGACCACACCGTCGATATCATGTTCGTGGTCGACCCGGGCAAGCGTGCCTACGTCAACCGCATCAACTACCGCGGCAACACCAAGACAGAAGACCAGGTGCTGCGCCGCGAAATGCGCCAGATGGAAGGTGGCTGGGCTTCGACCTACCTGATCGACCAGTCCAAGACCCGCCTCGAGCGCCTGGGCTTCTTCAAGGAAGTCAACGTCGAGACCCCGGCAGTAGCCGGTGTCGACGACCAGGTCGACGTCAACTACAGCGTCGAAGAGCAAGCCTCCGGTTCGATCACCGCCAGCGTCGGTTTTGCCCAGAGTGCCGGCCTGATCCTCGGCGGTTCGATCAGCCAGAACAACTTCCTCGGTACCGGCAACAAGGTGTCCATCGGCCTGACCCGTTCGGAGTACCAGACCAAATACAACTTTGGCTTCGTCAACCCCTACTTCACCGAAGACGGCGTCAGCCTGGGCTACAACCTGTTCTACAGCAGCACCGACTACAGCGACTACTACAGTGACGGCGTGTCCTACTACGCCATCAACAGCTACGGCGCGGGCGTCAACTTCGGCTACCCGATCAACGAGACCTCGCGCCTGACCTACGGCCTGACCCTGCAGCACGACGACATCAACCCGGGCACCTACAGCGCCGACGAGATCTACGACTTCATCCAACGCGAAGGCAAGAGCTTCAACAACCTCAAGGCCTCGATCGGCTGGTCCGAATCGACCCTGAACAAAGGTGTGCTGGCGACCCGCGGCCACTCCCAGGCCCTGACCCTGATGGCCACTACGCCGGGCAGCGACCTGTCGTTCTACAAGCTCGACTACAACGGCCAGACCTTCTTGCCGCTGAGCAAGGACACCACCCTGCGCCTGCACACCACCTTGGGCTACGGCAACGGCTACGGCTCCACTGACGGCCTGCCCTTCTACGAAAGCTACACCGCAGGTGGTCAAGGCTCGGTACGCGGTTTCAAGGACGGCACCCTCGGCCCGCGCAGCACCCCGGCCACCGGCACCTATGCAAGCGCCGGCCAGGCCTATTACTCCGACCGTGACACCGACGTGCTCGGCGGCAACATCCTGGTCACCGGCGGCGCCGAATACATTTTCCCGATGCCGTTCATCAAGAACCAGAGCCAGCTGCGCAGCTCGGTGTTCGTCGACGCCGGCAACGTCTATGCCGACACCTGTTACCTGTCTACCACCCAGGGTTGCGGCAACGTCGACCTGAACCAGCTGGCGGTGTCGCTGGGCGTGGGGGTGACCTGGTACAGCCCGATGGGGCCGCTGAGCTTCAGCCTGGCAGCGCCGCTGAAAAAGCCGGACAACGCCGAAACGCAGATCTTCCAGTTCTCCCTGGGGCAGACCTTCTGATCCTGCGCGCACAAATTACCGCTTTTTACCCTCGCTTAACCCAAGTTGACAGTCACCTTGCCTAAGCTGAGAGACATATGAACATGCCTTGCAGGTAACCCCATGCCACCCTTCGCCCCCACCGCCCTGGCCTCGGCATTGCACGACGACAGCCACGCCTCGCTGCTCGACCTGGTGCAGCAACGCCTCAGCTGCGTGCTTGGCCCTCGCTACACGGTGATTCTCGCCGCGAGCGGCGACGATGCCAGCCACTACCACCTGGCGATCCAGCACAGCCAGAGTGGCCTGTCGCTGGAAGACAACGGCGTCATCGGCCCGGGCTTCGCCGAGCGGCTGCTGGCGCTTGGCGGGCAGGTCAAGGCCATGCTCGAGTCGGATACCTTTGCTCGCATGGCCAGCGACGAGCCGACACGGCCGTTGGTCTGGCTCAGTGAGCCGTAGCTACTAAAGCGCTGAGCGAACAGAACTTTTCCCCAATAACTTGTCTATCTGGACATGCCCACGCACGTGGTGGCGCAGCCTCAAGGCGCTGCGCACTGCATGTTCAATGACAACCTTGGGGGTTGCCTTAACTCATGAAATTCCCTATCCCGAAGTGCCTGCTCGCCGGCCTGTTCGCCCTGGCGGCCGTCGGCTCTGCGTCCGCCACGCCAATGCACGCTACCCATGCGGGCCTGGCCGCTGAAAGCATCGTGCAAGCGCCGGCCAAACCCGCCCAAAGTCCCTGGCCAAACCTGGCCAGCGTCGCCGACGGCCAGCCAGGGCCCCTGCTGGCCCATGACGACCGCTACTGGCGCGACGGCCGCTGGCACTACCACAGCGAGGACCGCCGCCGCGAAGAATGGCGCCGGGCCCAATGGCGCCGGGAACAGGCGCGCCGCGAAGCCGAACGCCGCCACGAATGGGAGCGCCGCAACGAGCGCGCCCACCACTATGATGACGACCACCGCTACTATCGCCGCTAAGCGCTGCGTGCACCGGCCCTCGCCTGGCCCATAACCCATTGCACATGAACTACATGCCTGCCCCGCCATGGGCAGGCTGAGATCGCTTCCCTAGCATGGCTCCGGCCATTCGAAAACAAGGAGAAGCGAGATGTCCAATGCCGCCACCGCCTGCCAGAGCGTGACCTGGAACCCGATCACCAAGACCAGCTCGTTCAGCGCCCACGACCGTGAAATCCTCACCCGCCACTGGCACCCCGTGGCCTTCAGCGCCGAGGTGGGCGACAAACCCTATGCCGTCACCCTGCTCGATGAGCCCATCGTGCTGTACCGCACTGGCGGCAAGCTCAATGCTGCCCGGGATATCTGCAGCCACCGCGGCGCACCGCTGAGCCGCGGTTGGGTGCAGGGCGAAAACATCATCTGCCCGTACCATGGGCTGCACTTCGGCACTGATGGCCGCTGCACGCGGATCCCCTCGGAGCCCAATGCCAACCTCACCGAACGCCACCGCATCCAGATGTACACCGCCCGCGAGGAATTCGGGCTGGTCTGGGTACTGATGGCCGGCAGCGACGCGCCCTTCCCCGAAATGCCTTCCTGGCACGATGACAGCTATCAGCGCATCCTGCCGCCATCGATCGACATCGCTGCCTCGGCCGGGCGCCAGGTCGAGGGGTTCATCGATGTCGCCCACTTCGCCTGGATCCACCACGACGCCTTCGCCGACCGCGACAACCCGGTGGTACCGACCTACCGGGCTGAACTGACGGCCCACGGCATGCACGCCGAATACGTCAGCAGCGTCAGCAACTTCCCCAAGCACTTGCAGCACCGGGCACCGAGCGACTTCCAGTGGAAGCGCACCTTCGACGTGTTCGCGCCGTTCACCGCACGGCTTGCGGTGAATTTCCCCGACCCTGAACAGCGCCTGGTCATCCTCAATGCCGCCAGCCCGATCTCGGCGCGCAAGACCCGGATGTTCTGCGCGATCACCCGCAACTTCGACCAGCACCTGCCGCTGGACGATGTGTATGCGTTCAACCAGCAAGTGTTCGAAGAGGACCGCGACATCGTCGAACTGTGCCGCCCCGAAGACCTGCCCCTGGACCTTTCGCTGGAAATCCACATCCCGGCCGACCGTTCCTCCACCGCCTACCGCCGGGCCCTGAGCGCCCTGGGCCTGGGCCGCGCCTTCACCAGCTGACGGGCAAACCTGCGAGGGAGTATCGAACATGTACAAATGGGAATGCCTGGTGTGCGGTTTCATCTACGACGAAGCCGTGGGGATACCGGAAGATGGCATCACAGCGGGTACCCGCTGGGAAGATGTACCGCAGGACTGGTTCTGCCCGGAGTGCGGCGTGGGCAAGGGTGACTTCGACATGGTCCGCCTGCCGCTGGATGCCCAGGCGGCAGAGCCGCTAGCCCCACAGGCGCCGGACCCGGTGGTGATAATCGGTTCGGGGCTCGCCGGCTATACCGTGGCGCGCGAACTGCGCAAGCTCGACACCGCCGTACCGATCCTGATCATCACCCGCGATGGCGGCGAGTTCTACTCAAAGCCCGCGCTTTCCAACGCCTTGCAAAGTGGCAGGCTGCCCGAGCAGCTGGTCACCGCCAGTGCGGCGCAGATGGCCGAGCAACTGGCTGCCAGCGTGGTCACCGGCACCTGTGTGGAACGCATCGACACAGACGCACAGTGCGTCTATATCGCCGGGCAGGCGCAGCGCTACAGCGCACTGGTGCTGGCGCTGGGCGCAGACCCTCGGCGCCCGGCGCTCGAAGGTGACGGTGTGCCGGCGATCATCACCGTCAACGACCTGGACGACTACCGCCGCTTTCGCCTGCAGATCGGCCAGGCCAGCCGGGTCGCGATTCTGGGGGGTGGCTTGATCGGCTGCGAATTCGCCAATGACCTGGGGCATGCCGGCCATGCGGTGACCCTCGTCGACCGTGCCACCTGGCCGCTGAGCCGGCTGCTGCCGGAGCCGGCCGGTGCAGCGATGGCCAGTGCCCTGACCTCGCTCGGCGTCACCCTGGCGTTAGGTGCCACGCCCGTCGCTGTCCAACGCAAGGGCGCGGCGTTGCAGGTGCTGATGGCCGATGACCAGGAGCTGGAAGTGGACTATGTACTCAGCGCCATCGGCCTGGCTCCGCGGGTGCAGCTGGCCCGCAGCGCCGGGCTTGAAGTGGGCAGCGGCATCGTCACCGATGCCTGCCTGCAGACCAGTGCCCGCAATGTCTATGCCCTGGGCGACTGTGCCGAAGTACATGGCCTGGTGTTGCCTTACGTGCTGCCGATCATGCTCCAGGCCCGTGCCCTGGCGCGCACCCTGGCCGGCCAGCTGACACCGGTTGCCTACCCGGCCATGCCGGTGACGGTGAAAACCAGTGTGCTGCCGACCGTCGTAGCCACGCCATTAGGTGATAAGGGCGCCTGGTCTACCGAGCTGCTGGGCCACTGCGACCGCGGCATGGCCAAGGTGCGTGCGGTGTTCCACGACCCTGAGCGGCGGATGCAGGGCTTTGTGCTGATGGGCGCTGCCACCGGCGAGAAGGCCGAACTGCTCAAAGCCTTGCCGGACTGGAGGTAACGGCACGCAGCCAAGCCTCGATATATTGTTTAGTATATAGCGAGACAAAGACCAGAACCGGCCCGGGGCATTGCGCAGATGCCCCGCGCCTGAGCGAGGCTGCCGTGGCCAAAGCCGTGCCGAACTGCGACACCCAACTGCTGCGCACGTTGCAGACCTTGTTGTCCGAATGCAGCGTGTCACGCACCGCCGAACGCCTAGGCCAGAGCCAGCCGGCGGTCAGCGTGGCCCTGCGCCGCCTGCGCCAGCTCACTGGCGACCCGCTGCTGGTACGCAGTGGCAGCCGCATGGTGCTGACCAGCCATGGCGAGAACCTGATTGAACCCCTGGCCCAGGCGCTGGCCGGGATCGAGCAGGTGCTGGACCCGATCGACCGCTTCGACCCCGCCACCACCCGCCTGCACTTTCGCATCAGCACGCCGGACTACCTCAGCGTGTTCTTCGTGCCGGCCATCATCGAACGCTTCCACGCCCAGGCCCCGCTGGCCACCCTGGAGCTGACCCACCTGCAGGCCGAGGGCGGTTACACGCGCGGGCTGGAGGACGGCACGCTGGACCTGGTGATCGGCAACTGGCGCAGCCCCGCACAGCACCTGCACTTGCAGGCCCTGTGCGACGACGACCTGGTCTGCCTGGTACGCGATGATCACCCGGTACCCCCCGGTGGCCTGACCCGTGAAGCCTACCTGCAGGCGGACCACCTCGACGTGCTGACCCTCGGCGCCTGCGGGCAAGGCACGATCGGTGCCGAACTGGACAAAAGCGGCCTGGCCCGGCGCGTGACCACCACCCTGCCGTACTTCTGCCTGGCACCTTATGCCCTGGTGAAGTCCAACCTGGTGTTCACCACCACGCGCGCGTTCGCCAGGCACTACGCCGAACTGCTGCCGGTGCGGATCGAGCCATTCCCGGTCCCCGCGCAACCGCTGCGCTATTACCAGCTGTGGCATGCCCGCAAGCACCGGGCGCAATCCTCGAAGTGGCTGCGCGGGCTGGTGCTGACGGCCGCCAAGGCAATCACCTGACCGCAAGGGCAAGATTCCTGCGCACTATCGCTATATATTTTTGTATATTGCGAATTCTCATTTGCTCAGCGCACGGGGCAACGCACCCGGCGCAGCCAGGAACCGTTGCCGTGTACATCATGCCGTTCGAATTGCCACGAGAAACCGAGGACACCCTGAACGCACCGGTGCGGCGGGTCATCCTCGACGCCGCCGGCGAGGCATTCGCCCAACAGGGCTATGCCGCCACCAAGCTCTCGGCGATTGCCTCGCTGGCCAGCCTGCCCCGCTCCAACGTGCTCTACTACTTCAAGTCCAAGGCCAACATCTACAGCCAGGTGCTGGAGGACATCGCCCCCTGCTACCTGCAGGCCTGCGCACCGTTCGCCAGGGAAGACGAACCGCTGCAGGCACTGAGCCGCACGGTGACGGCGCTGATCAGCCTGTTCGAGCACCGGCCATTCGCCTCGAAGGTGCTCCTGCAGGAACTCAAGGAAGGTGGCCAGCGCATTCCCGGCAACTTTCTCGAGCACTGGGCGCAGCAGGCACGGGAAAACACCGCGCATGTGCGCCAGTGGATCAGCAGCGGCAAGCTGGCGCCGGTGAATCCGGAGCATGTGCTGCCGTCGGTGTGGGCCATCGCCCAGTCCTGCCTCGGCCTGGGCTGGCATGCCCCCAGCCAGGCCGGGCAACGGATCGACTACCAGGCTGCGGCCGATTCTTCGTTGCGCCTGCTGCTCAATGGGCTGGCGCCGGCCTAGTCGCAGCGCGTGCCGAGTACCACGCCCTGGGCTTTGAGGCTGAGTAACAACGCAAGACCCTGGGCCTCGATGGCGGCGAGTTCGACGCCGGCAGCCGCAGCCAGCACCGCCAGGTGTTCACGCCCGCTCAGTGGCTGGTCTTGCAACGACGCCAGCAGCGCATGGGCCAACGGTGCCAGGCGCGAGAAGCTCACTTTGTGGCCCGCGCCTCGGTGCGCCAGCAGCAGCGTCGGCACGTCTGGCGCCTCAACCGGAAGATGCTCCGGCCCGATGTGGCTAACCGGCCAGGCATAGGCCAGCGGCACGGCGAGGCTGGACAGCACAGGCACGCCTTCGAGCAGATCACCTTCAGGGTCATGCTCAGGTTCGGCGGCATCGCTCAGCAGCAAGGCCGTTTCGATCCACTCGTAATGGGCCAGTTCGGCGACCCACTCGGGCTGGTCGGTGCGCCCTTGCAGGTACTCGACCCATTCGCCGCCAACTTCGGTGAACAGCGGCGTGTGGCAGCGATGACGGGCATAAAAGTCTTCACACAACCCCTGCCAGTGTTCGCTGGCGAGGCTGGCATGCAGCACCGGAAAGCTGCCGGCCAACAGTGACTGCAGGTTGCCGAAGAACAGTTGCCGGTACACCGCCAGACGCCGTGCTTCGATACCGGGCGGCGGTGGATTGGCCTGCGGATCGCGGATATGCCCGGCCATGCGCAGTTGCTGTTCGCGCAGCGAGTCAGCCATGGCGCACCGCCAGGGCCGGCGCCACGGGTTGCAGGCTGCGAATGTGCCCCACCTCAGCCAGCAGTTCGGCCAGCGGTGGCAGGTTGAAGTCGCGTTCGAGCAAGGTCGGCACCGGCCCCAGGTGCTGGTAGGCACTGGCCAGCAGGCCCCAGACATCCGGCTTGACGCTGGCGCCATGGGTGTCGATCTTCAGGTCCGGCGCTTCGTCGTAGTGCCCGGCCACATGCAGGCAGACCACCCGCTCGGCCGGCACCTGGGCGAGGAACTCGGCAGCGTCGTAGCGATGGTTGCAGGCATTGACCACGATGTTGTTGATGTCCAGCAGCAGGTCGCAGTCCGCCTCGCTCAACACCGCCCGAAGAAACTCGATCTCGCTCATCGCCTGATACGGCGCGGCATAGTACGAGATGTTCTCCACGGCGATACGCCGGCCGAGGGCATCCTGGACTTCAGCGATACGCCGGGCAGTATGGCGCACGGCTTCGTCGGTGAACGGCATCGGAATGAGATCGTACAGATGGCCGTCATCGGCGCAGTAGCTCAGGTGCTCACTGAACAGCGGAACCTGATGACGGTCGAGAAAGGCGCGGATCTGGCGCAGAAAGCCATGGTCCAGCGGAGCCGGGCCACCCAGCGACAATGACAGGCCGTGGCAGGACAGCGGATAGCGCTCGGCCAGTTGCGCGAGGCCTTCGCCGAAGGCACCGCCGACGCCGATCCAGTTGTCCGGGGCGCATTCGAGAAAGTCCACGGCGCCGGCGTCCATGTTCAGCAGCTCGGGCAGCAGCCCACGGCGCAAGCCCAGGCCTGCGCCCTGCAGGGTTGAAGAAGTACTCATTGGCTTGTTCCTTGTGGTGCAGCGCCCTCCCCGGCCCAGGGCCTAGGGAGGATGCCGCTGCGGGTCAGTTCTTGGCCTGGCTCAGCTTGCTGTACAGGTCGGTCGGGAATGGATTGCCATTGGCGTCGAACTGGTGCTTGCGGAACTGGTAAACCTCGGCCTCGGAAAGATAGCCATCGTGGTTGGCGTCGATCGCATCGAACTCGGCACCTGCCTTTGGCGCCACCGCCAGCAGTTCGGCGCGGGACACGCGGCCGTCATGGTCGGCGTCGGTGCTGGCGAACGAGGCGTCGCCACACTTGCCTTCACCGCATTTGCCTTCGGCCTGGGTAACCTTGCCCTTGGCACCGCTGGCGCCACACTTGCCCTCGCCGCACTTGCCTTCGGCCTGGGTGGCCTTGGCGCCGCTGGCACCACACTTGCCTTCGCCACACTTGCCCTCGCCGGCCTTTTCTGCCGCCGCCAGTTGATAGCCTTGTGGCAGTGCCTCGACGGCAAACGCAGAGGAAGCCAGGTTGATGCCGCCCACCAGGGCGATGCTCAGCAGGCCGAGACGGGTTTTGTTGGGGAACTGGATACGGGACATGGTGTTTCTCCTGATGGTCGTACGGTCATGCCTCAAGGGCGAAAGAGCCAGGGAACGCAGGCCGTAGGGCTTGTTCGTTCGGGCTGGGTCATTTGGCCCCAGGGATGTATCCCGGGCGTATCAGGAGAACGAAGGTTTTGTATGCGAGTAGGCGTGGCAGGCGCGTTGATACAGAACGATACAAGCGCCTGTCTGGAGTACAGAAGTCAGCGGCGGTCCAGCAACTTGGCCAGGGCGAAAGTCGCCACCACGGCCAGCACCACGGCAGCGGCAATGGCCGGCACGGTGCCCCATTGCTCGATGAAGCTGTTCACCGTCAGGTAGAACCCCAACACGCCCACGCCGCCAATGGCGTTGCCGCGCACGATCGCGCCCAGCTCATGGTGCCCGCCCTGAACATGGGCGAACACCGCCAGCGGCCAGGCAATCACCGGGATCGGCGCCAGCAGGCCGCTGGCCACCGGGCCGAGCCACTCGGCACTGGCAGTGATCGCCACCAGCAGCGCGGTGGCCGTGAGCATGCGCATCGGGATCACCCAGCGTGGCAGTTGCACCACCTTGGCGGTACCGGTGGGCGCCGGTTGCGAGGTGACGACGATGATCAGGCTGAGCAGCGCCAGGGTCACCACCACCGAAAGCGCCACCCAACCCAGGTGGCTCATCAAGGCAGCCATGGCCGCGTAGACCGCCAACGCGGCGATGCAGCCGGGGAATGCGCCGATCCGCCGCGTCACCCGGTAGTAGAACAGGTAGGTCGCCTGCACCGCCGCCAGGCCGGCCAGGGCCCCCGGTACGGCCTGCAAGGCAAAGCCAGGGCCCTGTTCGAGGCTCAGGAACAGCACGACCAGGGCTGAAGTGACCGGCAGGCCGGAGAGCAGCCCGCCGATTTGCGTGCCCCAACGTTTGGCCGCCAGCGAGATGGCCAGCATGAGCGTGGGAGTGATGAGGAACTTGAGGTAAAAGGCAGTCATGGGGAGCTAGCGCGTTTCGATAAGGAAGGGGGCCAAATGCATCGGCGTCCCCATGCTAAACGATGCGCGCTGGCTTTTCGCGGTTTTCTCAGAGGCCCGACTGCGCGATCTCGGCCATCACCTCGGCCCGCGTAATCACGTTGCCGAAATGGTGCTTCCAGAGGTCGGTGCCCAGCTTGCCGGAGCGGTCCAGCGAAGAGCCGACGGTCAGGTCGGTCACCAGGGTCGGGCAGAGCCCGGCATCGAACAGTGCAAAGCCTGCCGCCAGCACGCAGGTTTCGGTCTGCATGCCGCAGACCAGCACGCGCTCCACGCCCAGCTGGCGGATGTAGGCGATGGTCTCGGCGGTCTGGCCGTAGCCATGCTTGATGAACACCTGGTCCACCTCGACCAGGCACTCGTCCTCGGCTGCCGGGTGCCAACCGAGCTGGCGCTGGAACGGCGTCACCTGCTCATCGTGCAACTCGACCGAGGCGATCGACGGAATCCTCGCTGACAACAGGCGAATCCCGTCTACCAGCCATTCGGGTGGGCTGAAAGTGGACTGGACATCAACGATGAGCAGTACCTGCTGCATGAACGACTCCTGAATGCTAAAAACGGCCGCGGAGTATATCTGTTTGAATGGCCGCTGGTGGAACCTGCCCACCCCTGTGTATGCTGGCCACGCCCGAGCCCGATGCAGCGGACGCCCCTATGCCTGTTGACCTGCAAGCACTTTACCCGAAGCTGATCCAGCTGATGCTCGACACCGTGTTCGTGGTCGACCGGGACAACACCATCGTGTTCGTCAGCAATGCCTGCGAGGCCTTGCTCGGTTACCGCGCCGACGAGCTGATCGGCACCCCGATCACCCGCTACATGCACCCCGAAGACCTGGACGCCACCCGGGCTTCGATCATCCGGGTGATGAACGGCCAGTCCCACAGTGACTTCCGCAACCGCTACCTGCGCAAGGACGGTGGCGTGGTGCACATCCTCTGGTCGGCCTTCTGGTCCGAAGAGGTAGGCGCGCGCATCGGCGTGGCGCGCAACGTCACGGCGCTTACCCAGGCCGAGCTGGAATTGCGCTTCCTCGCCCACCACGACCCGCTGACCCGGCTGTGCAACCGCTCGCTGTTCAGCGAACGGCTGGCCAGCGCCCTGCGCCAGGAACGCCCGTTTGCACTGCTGTTCCTGGACATCAATGACTTCAAGGGCATCAACGATGTGCATGGGCATGCCATCGGTGACCAAGTGTTGTGCGCCGTCGCACGGCGCCTGGAGGACTGTGTCGGCCAGCAGGACACGGTGGCGCGCATGGGCGGCGACGAATTTACCGTGCTGCTGACCGGCCTGAGCGCGGCGGGCGCGGTCGCCGATAAGATGGCCCAGATCCTCACCGCCATGGCCGCGCCGCTGACCAGCGGCCAGCGGGCGCTGCCCATGCCGTCCTGCAGCATCGGTGTAGCCTGCTATCCCACTGATGGCGCAGACATCGACTCCTTGCTCAACTGCGCCGATGACGACATGTACCGCAAGAAGCGGCGCCGTTCCGTGGCCGGGTGAGCCGCCGCCGGTAATGGCTGCCGGCGAGGCGCCCGCTGTGGCATCCTTTGCGCCCCGCAAGACAGGCCCACACAGGTACCCCGCCATGACCCAAGCCACCGACCAGGCATTCTACGACCGCGCCGATGCGCACATCGACCTGGCCAACCAGCAGCTCGACACACTTGCCGATATCGGCAAGGTCAGCGCCTCGATGACTTTCGCCGCCAGCCGCTTCAGTGCCTGGCTCAGCGCCCGCAACTTCAAGTCCGGCGCCGAAATGGCCGCCGCACGCGAGGAAATCCTCAAGTACTTCAGCGAACAGTACCGGATGATGCTGGAAGACAACGTCGACGAGTACATCGAGCAGTTCGACCGTTACGTGCTGGGCAAGGACAGCTGAGTTTCACACCGGCAAAGGTATTGCTCATTCTTTAAAAGCTGGCGCGATCCCCTGTGGGAGCGGCTTTGGCCGCGAAGCAGGCGACGCGGTGGATGGCACCGGCGTTGCCGGTGTTCGCGGCTAAAGCCGCTCCCACAGTGTCCTCTGTTAAATCAGATAACAGGTTGCTTCGCGCGTCATGTGCACCTGTTCTTCTGTGACTGGCGCCTTGCATCTGCTTGCGCATACGTGCAAGGGTAAAAAAGGAACGTCAGTCACCAGAAAAGGAAGAACAGCACCTCATGCTCGGAATCACACGTATCCATCGCTATGTGCGCCCATTGTCTGCCAGCCAAGCTGCAGCCAGTGGGCGTGAATCCAAAGTCGCCCGCCTTGCCTGCAAATTCCTCGCCCTCCTCTGCACACCCCGCGCCGTACCGCCCTACCTCTGGGTCAAAGCCGAGCGCCCCCCTGTAGATCGCATGCCCCCTACCTGACTGCCCACGCTGCAGTCGACGCGCATTAGCTCGCCATTCAGCCGCTGAAGGCGAGGTGTTTCACGCCAAAAAAAGGGGCAATACCCACATGATCTTGTTTCAGGGCAACAAAATTCTCAGCGCCATCTTCGATATGGATGGCACGATGTTCGACACCGAGCGCCTGCGTTTCAGGACGTTGAAACAGGCCTCGCTGGAAATCTACGGCAAGGCCTTGAGCGAACAGACGCTGATCGGCTCGCTGGGCCTGAGTGCGAAAAAGGCCGAAGCCCTCGCCAAGGCCCACAACGGCGAAGACTTCCCCTATGCGCAAATTCGTCAGCGCGCCGATGAGCTGGAGCTGGAGTACGTGCGCAATCACGGCGTACCGATCAAGCCAGGCTTGCTGGAAGTGCTGGAGCGGCTGCGCAAGTCCGGCCTGACCCTGGCGGTGGCCACCTCCAGCCGCCGTGCGATTGCCGAGGAATACCTGATCAATGCCAACGTGCTCAAGTACTTCGACATCACCGTTTGCGGCGATGAAGTCAGCCAGGGCAAGCCGCACCCGGAAATCTTCCTGCGCGCTGCCCGCGCCCTCAATTGCGCGCCCGCTCAGTGCTTCATGCTCGAAGACTCGGAAAACGGCCTGCTGTCGGCCATCCGCGCCGAAGGCCAGGCGATTCTGATCGAAGACATCAAGCCGCCTGCGCCCGAGGTCAAGGCGGGTGCGCTCAAGGCCTACCGCAGCATGCACGGGTTCCTCGCCGACCTGAGCGAATGCGTGCCCGACCTGGGCATGCCAGAGCTCGCCGAGCCCTTCCCGGCCTCGCTCAACCAGTTCCGTGTCGGCATCCATGGTTTCGGCGCCATCGGCGGCGGTTACCTGACCCAGGTGTTCGCCCACTGGGACGGCTACACCCGGCCTTGCGAAATCATCGCTGCCACCCGCTCGCGCATGCTCAGGGAAACCGTTGCCGCGTTCGGCCGCTACAGCGTGCGCTACGGTGCCAGCGCGTTCGACCAGACCGTCGAAAATGTGCGCATGATCGACATGGACGATGAGCAGGCGGTGATCGACATGTACAACGCCGCCGAAATCATCGGCCTGAGCCTGCCCGAACAGGCGATCCAGCAGCAGGCCAAGGTGATTGCCAAGGGCTTGCTTCAGCGCTTCGAGCGCCGCGGTCGTGAGCTGACCCTGCTGATCGTGCTCAACAAGATCGGCGGCGGCGCGTTTGTCCGCCGGCAAGTGCAGGCGCAGTTGGCGTTGCTGTGTGCACCCGAAATCTGCAAGCAGGTACTGGAAAAGACCCACTTCGCCGAAACCGTGGTCAGCCGCATCGTTTCCAAGATCAGCAACGATGCGCTGGTTCGGCAGTTGCGCATCAAGTCGCAGATGTTCCAGAACAGCCTTGAGGACGAACCAGCGCTGGCAAAACCGACCGCCGAGTACCAACGGCTGATCAGCCACTTCAGGCCTTTCGCCCAGTCCAGCAATGCCCTGAGCCAGTTGCATCTGGTGCTGTTCAACAGCGAGCCCGACATGCCGCTGTATGTCGAGCGCGGCGGCGACTTGCTGGAGCGGCTGCGCCAGGTGAAAACCGTCAGCGACATCACCCAGATCCAGATCATCAAGAACCGCTTGTGGAATGGCCCGCACGCCATCATCGCCTGGTACGCCAGCCTGCTGGGGCACACCTGGGTCGGCCAGGGCATGGGCGATGCCCGTGTGAGCGCGCTGGCCGAGCGATTGATCCATCAGGAAGTGGCGCCCGCACTGGTGGCCGAGTATCCGCAGATGGCCGACGTGGTCGAGCGGTTTGCCAATGCGTTTCTTGAACGCTGCAAATCTTCGTTCAAGGACCCCTGCGCCCGTGTGGGCCGCGACCCGATGCGCAAGCTGCAGCGCAACGAACGCATCCTCAGCAGCATCGACCTGGCCCGCAAGCACGGCATAGACACGCCGGCCCTGACGTTGGGGGCGGCACTGGCCATTCACTATGCGTTGCGCTGCAACCCCAGCAAAGACCGCGAGGCGCAGCTGATGAAGCAGCTCTACAGTGCCAGCGGCGAACAGGTCGAGGCGGTACTGACCCATGACGGCGATTACCACGGCAAGCCCTATCCGGGGCTGGACCCGGTCGATGATGCGCCGATCATCGCCAGCATCGCCGTCCACTTCCGGCGCCTGCAGCAACGCGACAGCGCCGAGTGGAGCACCGCGCCTGTCGCAAACAGCGGCCCGGCCAGGCACGTGCCTGGCCATGACGCCGTGCTCAGCTAGGGCTGCAGCGCCGGCACCGTATTGCTCTGCCCGAGCCGTTCGTCATAGCGCAACAGGCGCCCGGCGTTGGTCAGCACCAGCAGCGTGCTGAGGTTGTGCAGCAGCGCGGCGATCATGGCGCCCGCTGCGCCCAGCAGGCCAAAGGCGGCGGCAACGACGATCGCCAAGGTCCAACCGAGTCCGATCAGCACATTCACCTGGAGTGTGCGTCGGCATTCGCGGCTGAGGCGGATACAGGTGGCCAGGCGCCGCAGGTCGCCGTTGATCAGCACGATATCTGCTGCGGCCAAGGCAATGTCGGCACCGTTGGCGCCCATGGCCACCCCGACCACACCGGCCTTCAGCGCCAGCGAGTCATTGATGCCATCCCCTACCACCAGCGGGCGGAAGCCCAGCTGCAATTCCTGGTTGACGTGGTGCATCTTGTCTTCCGGCAGGGCTTCAGCCACCACGCGCGTCATGCCGACCTGCTCGGCAATGGCCTCGGCGACACGGCTGCGGTCACCGGTCAGCAGCAACTGACGCCGCAGACCAAGCTCGCGCAGCTGCTGCATCGCCTCGGCAGACTCTGCCCGCACATGGTCGGCCAACAGCAGCCAGGCGAGGAACTGCCCGTTCAGCGCCAGGCCGGCAATCGGGCCGTCATGCTCGGGCACCGGCGGCACCTGCAGGCCCAGTTGGCGGAACAGCTCCGGGCGCCCCAGGGCCGCTTCACCCTCAGCCGTGTGCGCCACCACACCAAAGCCCTGGCGTTCGTGGATGTCCAGCAGGGCCAGATGCTGCTCATGGGGCACCAGCGCTGCCAGGGCCCGGCTGACCGGGTGGCTGCTGGCGGCGCCGAGGCTGGCCGCAAGGTTGACGATATCGGCCTCGGGCAAGCCTGCCGCAGTGCCGACCACGCTGCGCAGGCGCAGGTCGCCGTAGGTCAGCGTGCCCGTCTTGTCGATCACCAGCGAAGACAAATCGGCCAGTTCCTCAAGGAAGGCCGAACCGCGAATCAGGATGCCATGCCGGGCAGCGACGGCAATGCCTGCCACCGCCGTGGCAGGCGCCGACAGCACCAGCGCGCACGGGCAGGCAGCCACCAGCACGGCAAGCATGGCCTGGGCATCGCGGGTGATGAACCAGGTCACCGCGGCAATCAGCAAGACCAGCACCAGATAGCGCCCGGCGTGGCGTTCCAGCAGCCGGGTGATCGGTGGTTTGGCCTGCTCGGCGCGCTGCATCAGGGCGATGACCTTACCCAGGGTGGAGTCATCGCCTACCCGGGTTACTTCAACCCGCAACAGACCGTCCAGGTTGATCGACCCCCCATGGATATCCATGCCACTGGCCACTTCCAGCGGCACCGCTTCGCCGGTAATCGGCGCGGTATCCAGGCTGGCCTGGCCTTGCAGGACGCGGCCGTCAGCCGGCACACGATCACCGGCGCGCACCTCGACCTGGTCGCCTGGCTTGAGGCTGGCGTTATCGACCTCGCGCACCTGGCCATCGGCATCGATCAGCCGCGCATGGCTGCGGGTCAACTGCCCCAGCGCGGCAATGGCCTCTTGCGAACCCAGCACGCTGCGCTCTTCGAGCATGTGGCCAAAGATCATGATGATCGGCAGCAGTGCCGCGGTGGCGAGGTCGCCGGTCGCCCAGGCCCCCAGCATGGCCAGGGCGATCAACTGATCGGTGAGGCCATGCAGGCTGGGGTGCAGCAGGCTGTACCAGGCCGAGCGCAACACCGGAACGGCCACCAGCAGCGAGGCGCCGCCCAGCAACAGCTGGCTGACCCCTTCCTGGGTCGGTGCCAGCCAGCGCCAGACCAGCCCCAGTGCCAGTAACCCGAGGGCCAGCATCGCCAGGCTAAGCTGGCGTGCGGCCGTGCGCTGCTCGGCCTGGGACAGCAGGCCGGACGTGAGGTGGGTGTGGGCATGGTGATGATGCCCGTGACCACAATGATGAGTACTCATCGCGCGCAGCTCCAGAAATGGGAAAAAGGCATCGAACTCATTGCGCTGGCCCCTGCAGGATCATGTGCCCGGCATCCTCTTTGTTGACGGTGGTGACCGACCCGGCACGCGCCAGAATCGCTGGCACGCGCTCACGGTAAAGGCGCAGCAACAGCTGCGGATCCTGCTGCTGGGTCAGGCCAACGATCGTTGCGGTGGCGGCCTGGGCGCGGGACAGCCGCTCGCTGGCTTCGGCCTCGGCCACTTGCACGGTGCGGTCGGCGGCCTGGGTAGCCTGCTGCAGTTGGCGCGCAGCATCATTACGGGCCCTGGCCACTGCCTGCTCGGCCTGCTGGCTGGCGGTGAGCACCGCATTGAAGGCGCTGACGGCCGACCATGGCAGCGACGACTGGATGTCGACCCGCACCACCTCGACCCCCAGGCTGGCGCCCGCCGAACGCAGCCGAGCCAGGCTGCCATTGATGCCCTGCTGCAGGTCGCCGCGCAGCCGTTCACGCTGGTCAGCCAGCCCGGCATCACCGCCAACCAGCTCAGGGCGTGCGACCAGGATGGCGTCCATGTCGCGCGAGGCGCAGATCTGCACGGCGTTACGCTCCACAAGGCGGTCCAGCGCAGGCTCCACGTGTTGCCCCTGGCGCGCGTAGGCATAGGGGTCGCTTACCGTGTAGAACACCCGCACGTCCAGCTGCACCGCCCCGGCATCGCCGGTCAGCAGATAACCGGAACCAGCGGTGGCATCGCTGGCCAACGTGCCGTCCTTGTCGGACTTCTGCGCAAGCTCCGAGCGCAACAGCAGCTCCACCCGGCGTTCGCTGACCCGCGCCGCCGAGGGCAGCATCACCACCTGCTCGAAAGGCTCTGGCCAGGCCAGCAACAAGCCCGCGTTCTGGATGCGCTCCTCGGCACCCAGGCGCAAGACCACCGCACGGTATTCCGGGCCTATCTGACGCACATTGCCAAACAGCCAGCCCAGCGCCGCCAACAATGCCACCACGTACAGCGCTATAAAGCCGATGCGCCCCGATTGCAGCCAGGGGCCGGCGGGCAGCCTGGCCGACAACGGCTCATGGTTGGCCATGGTCGGCCCCCGTCGGCAGCACAGGCCCTTCTACAAGGGCGCGGAACGGTGCCGCGTCGGTGCGCAGTACCAGCTTCGTGCCGGGGTTGATGACCGAGCCGAGGGTGTCGAGCGAACGCAGCAAGGTGTAAAGCTGCGGCGCACCGGCGTAGGCCTTGGCGTAGATATCCGCCGCCTGCACCTGCGACTGCGCCTGGATCTGCGCGGCCTTCACGCTGGCATCGGCCTGCAGGATGCGGGCATCACGCTCGGCGGCCGACTGGATCTCCGCCGCCTTGCGCTTGCCTTCGGCCGTGCGCTCGGTGGCAATGGTCTCGCGCTCGGCGCGCATGCGGTCAACGGTGGCTTCGAGGGTGACCTTGGGCAAGGTCAGGCGCTCGATGCCCACTTGCACCACGCGCACCCCATAGCTGTTGATCAGTTGCTGCTCGATCTGCTCACTCAGGCGCTGCTCGAAGGCATCGATGCGCACCCGGCTGGCATCGACGTTGACCAGGTCGGCCAGCTCGAAACCGCTCGCCGTGGTTTCCAGGGCCGAGCCCACCAGGGTGCGGATCTGCCGCGCCGCCTCGTCGGGCTGGTTCTGCACCGCGCGCATGAACAGCTGAATGCTCTGCGGATCGGCCGCCACCTGCCAGGCGACATAGGCCTGGACGATGATGCGCAGGCCGTCCCGCGTGCCGACGTCCTGCAGCCCGCTTGAGGTGGTGCGCAAGCGCAGGTCGACCGGTACCGCGGCCTCGAACGGCACCGGCCAGCGCCAGTTGAGCCCGGGTTCGATCAGCACCCGCGACGGGTTGCCGAAGCGCGTGATGACCGTTGCTTCGCCGACACGCACCTGCACCAGACAGGCCGTCGCGGCCATGATCAGGACCAGCAGCAGCGCTACCCCGACGCGCAGCCAGGCGGGGCGGGCACGGTCGTGGCTATCGGCATGGTCATGCTCGTGATTGTGGTCGTGGTCGTGGTCGTGGTCGTGGTCGTGGTCATGACCATGTGCGGTATGGGAACTCACTGGTTACGCTCCTGGGTACGGCCGGATGCGGGTTTCACTTGCGAAGGGTCGACGGGTGCGGCAAAGCTGCGCAGGTCCAGGGTCGGCGCCTGGTTAGCCGCCAGCCGGTGATCGATGATCAGGCTGCTTGCATGCGCCATGCCTTGGGACAGCTGCTCCAGGTACTGTTCGAGGATGAACGCCTGGCCTGCATGCTGCCAGGCGGTGTGCTCGGCATCGAAGCGCAGCGCGGCGGTGTCGGCCTTGGTCTGGGTTTCATGGGCGTCGGCCGTGGCCTTGTCGGTCAATGACGTGGCGTTCTGGCGAGCCTCATCAAGCTTCTGCGCGGCCTGCCCACGGTCACGGGCGACCAGCGCCTGGGCGGTGATCTGCGCGGCCTGCACGGCATGGTAGGCATTGGCCGCTCCAGCTGGCGGGTGGATCGCCTCTACCGAAGTTGCCAGCAGCTCCACCCCGGTATCCATGCGGTCAAGGTCGGCCTGCACAGCACGGCCGATGTCACGGCCAAGCTCGGCCCGTTCGGCGCCCAACAGGCCATCCAGCGAGCGGCCGGCAAAATCGTGGACCAGTACGCGATTGGCAACGCTGCGCAGCAGTTGCTCGACATTGGCCGTGTGATAGGCCGCCGCCAGCGCGGCCGTGTCGCTCAGGCCGATGCGGTAGATGAAGCGCACATCCATGTTGACGATCTGAAAGCCCTGGCGCCCACCGTCGGCACCGGCAATCACCTGTGAGTTCTCGCTCAGGTGAGTGGCGTCCCACAGTCGGTTGGCGGTGGTCGGCGGTGCACCGTCGGCAGCTGCAAGGGGTTGGTTGACACCCTCGGTCGTCGTGGTCGCCAGTTCATGGATGATGCTGTTGTCCACTGTCAGTACTTTGCCAAAGGGCCAGGGCAAGCCGACATGCAGGCCTGGCGGGTACACCGCCACGGGGTTGCCAAAGCGTTCGTAGACGCCGCGGTTGTTGGTCGGCACCTCGACGATGCCGGTCAGCAACCAACCGACCAGCGCCACCAGCGCCGCCACCGGCAGGAATGCCCGGCGCATGAAGGCGAAGGCCCATACCTGACGCAGGTCGATGCCCAGGCGCTCATGCAGTTCATCTTGCAGTACCGCCAATGGCCGCGGTGGCCATTGCAGGAAGTCGCCTGCCAGGCTGCGTGCGACCAGCGCCGGCTCTTCACCCGGGCGCGAGGGGCGGAACATCGCCAGCACTGCTCTTGTCAACAGTTCGAGCGCGGCCAGGCCAGGCAACAGACCGATCAGCACCGCCAGGCGCGCCGGCCACAGCCGCTGGCCATCAATGCAGACCAGGCAGGCAATGGTCAGCACCTGCACGGCGATGACCAGCCGCAAGGTGGCGGCCAGCGCCGCGGCCTCGGGCCAGGTCGCCTCGCTTTCAGCCATCAGGTGGCGTTCGAGCACGACCAGGCAGAACGCAAGAATGGCCAACAGGCCGATGGCAACCCAGGTCACCTGCCCTGCCACCGTCGGTGTCGGCAGGTCGAAGCGCCAGGCGCCCTTGACCAGCAGCAGTGCCAGGCACGCCAGGCCAATCAGCCAGGGGGTTTCTGCGCCAAGCCTGCGCCATTGCCGACGGCAGGCATCGGCCACGTCCCGGCACCAGCGATCGAAACGGCTGAGCGACTCGGGTTCGACGGTTTCTTCGCCTACGCGTGAGAACAGCAGCAGCACGGGCGCCTGGCCCATGGCAGTCGCACGCCAGCTGGCCACCTGCCAGGCCGACTGCGCGGCGCCCGCCAACAGAAGCAGCACGGCGCCGTTGACGGCGAGCAGGACCAGCCAGTAGGCGTCAGGGCTGAATATCCCGATCAGCCCTTGCAGTAGCACCAGCAGTACAGCAACAGCCAGCGCCAGGTACATCAGCTGCCTCAGCTTGCGCGTATGGACCAGCGCACGCTGAAAACGGGGGTAACCATCGAGGTCGGCGGCCTCAGTGTCTAGATCGACTCTCATTCAGACTCCAGGAAATTCCAGGCTTTGCAAGTCTGGAGCCGAACGAGCTGACGGCCACCGGTGACGAGCGGCGTAACGTTATAACGACAAATGTAAAAAAATTGTCGCAAAACGTAAAATTGGCCTCTGGGTCTTTAAGTGTAGGCCGCTAGGCATGCAGCGCTTATGAGATCGAGCGCCGCCCGCGCGGCGCATCGCGGGCAAGCCCGCTCCCACATCTGTTTCGGGCCAGTCTCTCCTGTACCGCCAACAGGGACCGCCTTGGTGCATGACGGGAGACAGGTGGAGCAGCATCAGCGCCCACCGAGGTGCATCGCCATGCCCCTGCTGGCTTCCACCGAGATGCATCGCCATGCGAACAAGGCGGGCCCTGTTGGCATGACAGGAGAGACTGGCCCGAAACAGATGTGGGAGCGGGCTTGCCCGCGATGCGCCGCGCGGGCGGCGCTCGATGTCAGCCCCCACCCAAGCTTGAGCCCTACACCCCAGCCATACCCCGATCTACCCAGCCATTTCCCCAGCATCGACCGCGTCAGCAGGTGAGGATGTGGCGGCCAGCAGGAGAAGTGTTACTGCACATGCCCTTCGCTTGAAACGCTTCCCTGACACCGGTAGTCTTGGCCCGCTGCTGTAAATCCAGTAGCCGGGTTTGGTAGCCCGCGATCAATCAAGGCGCACAAGCGCCCGCTCTGCGATACAGTTGGCGCTTTTTTGTGCCTGGCTGTTTCGTTTTATGGCGGCTGTGCGTAGGGCGCCTCCGTGCGCGCCGGTTTCCTTGATTCCCGGTCTACCAACCTGCGTACAGCCGTCACCCTTTCGTTTGGTAGCGATCTGTGGCGGCTCCAGTGAATCAAGGAGCGACACAATGACAAAAGGCTTACCTGATCCTCCCGTACGCGCCACTACGGCGGCCTCCAGTTTCTCCACCTGTGAATCCAGCCATCCGCCGTTGTTTGCCGTGCGCTCGGGGGTAGATTACGAAGATGCGCTGGTGCACCTGTCCACGCTGCTGAAAGGGGCGTTTGCGACCAATCTGAAGGCGCTGGAGCTGGCCAAAGGAACCTGTCGTGATCTGTTGCTGAGCAATGACCATGGGCTGGATTCGGCCAAGGCGGTGGTGGAGGCATTGCTGGATGGGGTGGAAAGGCAGCAGTTGGCTGGGCGGAAGGTGGTGCCGGGTATCTGACGGCTGGCCGGCCCTGCGCACTGGGTCAACCTGCCTTGCGCAAGGTCAGGTTGATCCGCCGCTCCCCCATCCGCGGATGCACCCCCGGCTTTATCGGCAACACCCCATGAAAGCGCAGCCGATCTTCGCCTCCCCACACCAGCACATCACCATGGTTCAACGGTATCCGCTGAGTCCTGTCCGACCGCTGCAACCCGCCAAACAGGAACACCGCCGGCAACCCCAGTGAAATCGACACGATCGGCTGGCCGAAGTCCTGCTCGTCGCGGTCCTGATGCAGGCTCAGGCGGGTGCCGGGCAGGTAATGGTTGACCAGGCAGGCATCGGGCACGAAACCCTCGAAACCGGCTGCCGCCGCTGCGCGACCTGCCAGCTCGAGCAGGACCTGGGGCAGGGCGGGCCAGGGTTGGCCGCTGACCGGGTCGGTGGGGCTGTAGCGGTAGCCTTTGGCATCACTGACCCAACCCAGCGAACCGCAATTGGTCAGCGCGACCGCCATGTTCAACCCGCCGGGCGTCTGCATGTGCCGG
Organism: Pseudomonas sp. CC120222-01a; assembly: GCF_003097235.1. GTDB lineage: Bacteria > Pseudomonadota > Gammaproteobacteria > Pseudomonadales > Pseudomonadaceae > Aquipseudomonas. The sequence goes on from NZ_QEQQ01000004.1 coordinate 186,628, forward strand.
AACGGCGCGGCACGCAGCACCGGGCGCAGGGCGTCGAGCAGTGGCTCGATGACGGCCAGGGCGAAGCCGGGCAGCAGCACGGTGTGGCTGGCCAGGCGTTGCGGCTGGGGGCCGAACAGGTCGAGGTCGGACTGGATCATCAGGGCGGTGGCATGGGTGAGTGCAAGATATTGTAAGCCCAACGCGGTCTTTGTAGGAGCGGCCTTGTGTCGCGAAAGGGGTGCGAAGCGCCCCCAGTATTTCAGCTTCGCCGCAGATATTGCCGGGGCTGCTTTGCAGCCCTTTCGCGACACAAGGCCGCTCCTACAAGGACCGTGTCATCACTCATGTGCAAAGCAGGGAAATAAAAAGGAACCGCGACGCCAGGGAGAGGAGACGCCGCGGTTCAAGGGGGGAGCTGCTCAGCGTTGGGTAGCGGTGGCGGTGTTGCCGTTGCCCATCTGGCTGATGGTGGCGCTCTGATAGGCACCGCTCTGGTTGACGTTGGCTGTGTTGTTGTTGCCGCCCTGGGTCACGTAGGCGACGTTGGCGCTGTCAGCCTGCTTGATGGTGGCGCTGTTGCCACTGCCGTACAGCTGGGTGGTGTAGCTCTGGTTGGCGTAGCCGGACTGGTCCAGGTTGATGCTGTTGCCACTGCCGGTGGACGAGCCGAAGGCGTAGTTGTCGGTGCCGCGCTGGTCGGCAATCAGGCTGTTGTCGCTGCCGTTCTGCTCGAAGTACAGCTCGTTGTAGCTGTCGGCCTGCTTGGTCTCCATGGTGTTGCCGGTGCCTTTCTGGCTCAGCGTGGCCAGTTGGTACTCGCCGTTCTGGGTCAGGTTGGCGCTGTTGTTGGTGCCGTTCTGGTTGATGTTGGCCGTCTGGTTCTTGCCGAACTGGCCGCCCATCTTGTCGCCTTTCCAGTTGCTGGCCAGGACCTTGTTGCCGGTGCCCTTGCTGTTGACGGTCAGGCTCTGGTTGTCACCGGTCTGGTAGGTGAAGCTGCTGTTGGTCTTGCCACTTTGCGAGACAGTGGTGTTCGAGTTGTTGGTCTCGAACTGATCCGACCAGCTGGCGTTGGACTGGCCCTGTTGATACAGGTTGGCGACGTTGTCCTTGCCGAAGCTCTGGTCGATGTAGCCTTCGTTGGTCTGGCCGGTCTGGTTGACCGTGGCGCGGGCGCCGGTCTGGGTGTCCTGCCAGACCTCCACCGAGTGGCCGGTGCCGTACTGGTCGATGTTGATGGTGCCGCCGTTGCCGTCGCGCTGGTCGCCGTAGGCAAAGTTCTGCTTGCCTTGCTGGTAGATCTGCACATAGCCATCGTTGTGCAGGATGTGCTCGGAGGTCGCGTAGTTGTCCTGGCCATCCTGGGTGATGTTGGCGCGGTTGTTACTGCCGCCGAACAGCTGCTCGACGTAGGCTTCGTTGCGCTGGCCGCTCTGGGTGGTGGTGACCTGGCTGCCGGTCTGGGTGTCCTGCCACACGGTCGAACGGTTTTCGCTGCCTTGCTGGTTCTGCAGCGACTGGTTGTTCTCGCCCACCGACTGGCTGGCGAAGGCATCGTTGTAGGAGCCGGAAGCCTGCTGGGTGATCTGGCTGCCATTTTCGAACAGCTGCTCACCGTAGGCGGCGTTGTACGAACCACTGGCGGTCTGGTTGATGGTGCTGGTGCTGTTTTCCTGCACCGCCAGATGGTTGTGGCCCTTGCCGGTCTGCGTCTGGGTAGCCGCGGCGAACGGTGCAACCGTCTGCTGCACTTCGGCGATGTTCTGGTTACCGTTCTGCGACTGGTTCGAGGTGCTGTCGTCTGCCATGACCTGGCCGGCCAGGGCCAGGACGATAGCGGCGCTTAGGGGAGCGAGCTTGAACATGGTGGTGCCTCCAGGTCTATCGGTATTGGGTGATCTGAACACGCTGGCCATTGCCGGCTTGGGTCACTGAGCTGCTCAGGCCTGAGCCGGCCTGCTCGATACTGGCGCTGTTGTTGTTGCCGATCTGCTCGATATTGGCGCTGTTGCTGGTGCCGCTCTGGCGGATCGCAGCGCTGTTGCCATATCCCTGTTGGCTGATGTTGGCCATCAGGTCACTGCCTTCCTGCAGGATGTACGCCTCCTGCGCGCCCCCGGCCTGGACGATGCGGCCCAGCAGGGCCTGGCCGTTCTGGTCGAGGGCGGCGCGGTTGCCGTTGCCTTGCTGCTCGATCACCGCCGCCTGGCCGGCACCGACCGGCAGCAGGCGGATGATCACCGGTTCACCGAGGTCGCTGCCGGGTGCCAGGTCGGCGTTGTCCATCAGGTCATCGGCCCCGGCCTGGCCCGCCAGGGCCAGGCTCAGCAGCAGTGGATACAGGCACTTCATGGCGTTCTCCTGGCCTTACTGCACAGTCACGTTGACAGTACGGGTACTGCCTTGGCTGCTCGTCACGGTGGCGGTCGGTGCCGCAGTCGGGACGATCGTGGTGCTGTTGCTCACCGACAGGCGCCAGCGGCCGGTCACCGGTACTGTGGTGGTGCCGAGGGTCTGTACGCCGGTGGTGGTGGTGACCCGCACGGTGACGGTGTTGCCGGTAGTCACTGACGAAGTCCCGCTGACATCCCAGTTGTAACGGTTGTTCGAGCGGGCCAGGACGGTCGCTGCGGTGACCGTGAAGGTCTCGCCGGCTGCAGGCCGTGGCTGCACGTTGACCGTGACGGTGGCCGGGGCGGAGACCGCGCCCAGGGAGTCACGCGCCTGGTAGGTGAAGGTGGTGGTGAAGGCTGTTGGCACGCTGGCCGGTGGCGTGTAGTTGACCGTGGTCCCGTCACTGGTCACCGTGCCGCGACCGGCTGCCGGCTGGGTGAGGTTGACGACGGACAGCGGCACGTTGCCTTCCGGGTCGGTGTCGTTGGCCAGCACGTTGATCACCAGCGGGGCGGCCAGGGTGGTCACGGTTTCAGGGTTGGCGGTCGGTGCCTGGTTGGGCGCGACGTTGACGGTGACGGTGGCCGGTTGCGACTTCAGGCCCTTGGCGTCCATTGCCCGGTAGGTGAAGGTGGCCACCAGCGCCTGGGTTGCTCCAGGGGGTGGGGTGTAGGTCACCGCCGTGCTGCCGTTGAGCACCACGCTGCCTTGGCCGGTCGCCGGCTGGGTAACGTCGGTGATGCTCAGTGGCAGGTTGCCGTCCGGGTCGCTGTCGTTGAGCAGCAGGTTCATCGTCAATGGCACGCCGACGCTGGTGCTGCCGACATCGGCCTGGGCCAGTGGTGGCTGATTGTCGGCTGACACGGGTGCGGTGCCGACCACGACCACCGGTTCGATATCGACACCGCCATGGCTCGACTTGATGGTGACGGTGGCCGGAGGCTGGGTCAGGTCATTGACGGTGAGGGTCTGCAGGGTGCCGGACTTGGACAGGCGGCCGTAGCCCTGGGCGACCATGTCCGGGATCACCACTTCGTCGCTGGAGCGCGCTTCGATCGTCAGCCGCTTGTTGGCCCACTCGTAGCGTGCGGTGCTGACTTTGACCACGTCGGATAGCTTGCTCGAAATGGCAGTCGGCTGGGTGTTGATGTCGCTGCTGCTGGCCGTCACCACGACCACCGGCGGCGGCGCCAGCTGGCTCAGTTGCTGGCTGAAGAACAGCCCGTTGTTGTCCGACGTCATGCTGAACTGGCAGGGCGAGGGCGGCGTGCCGACCAGCGCCAGGCCGTTGCGCAAGCAGACGCTGGCGGTGTTCGGCGCCTTGGCGAATACCTCCACCCGGGTGCCACTGCCATTGCGCGAGTAGGTCGCCCGTTCCAGCGACGCCGGCAACTGCGGACGTTGGTCGAGTACCTTGCCGGAGACCGTGAACAGGCTGGTTTCGATGCGCCCGGGCGGGCCGTCGATGCGAATGAAGTTGGTGCCGAACGGGCTGCCCTTGATCGCTTCTGGCCGGTTGGGGTCGCCGATGAAGGTGTCGGTGGTGCCGGTATCCGGGTTCACGGCGGTATAGGGTGCGCCGAAGCCCTGGATGAACGGGCCGATGGCACCATTGAGCGCCCCGGTGAAGTTGCCCGGAGCGCCGATGCCGATGTCACGGGTGATGTTGATCGCCCGCCGACCGGGCGTGGTGACGTTGACCGTCTCCACACCGTACGGGTGGGTGATGGTGTAGGTACCGGCACGTGGTACCGACACGCGGATGCGGATACGGGCAAAGCTCTGCTGGTCACCGTCGACCGGGTTTTCGGCGGCAAAGGCCGCCTCTACGCCTGCGACATAGGCGTCCAGTTCATAACCGCTGTTGCCCACGGCCGGAATGCTGGTTTCTGCCAGGAACCAGAACATCTCCGGTGGCCAGTTGTCGGGGAATACCAGCGGCAGGGTATCGTCGAAGATGCCCGGCTCCGGCAGCAGCGTGCACATGTAGGCCGGTGCGCCGGGTGCCCCTGCGACGAGGGTACTGACGGCGCGGGAGCGGCACAGCTCCATGGCCAGGCCATCGGCGTCCTTGTACCACAGAGGGAAGCCGCCGGTGGCGAAGGTATAGGGGCCAGGGTCGACGTCGCTGAGTGCGGCCCAGGCGGTGCTGGAGAGCGTGAGGGAGAAACCGGCGGCCAACAGCGCGCGGCGTTGCCAAGTGTTCATGCTGCCTCCTTGAAGGCGGAGCCTTTGTCTGTTCATGGCACCAGCACCACGTCTTCGATATCGCTGCCGCCGTTGGCGCTGGTGACCTGCACCTTGGCCGGCGGAACGGGCGACAAGTTGGCGGTCAGGCTTTTCTGCGCGCCGTCGCCGGTGAAGTTGCCGATGAAGGTGCCGTTGCCAGTGCGGGCAGTCATTGCTGGCGGACTGGTTTCGTCACTGCTGGTGGCGATCAAGGTCAGGGTGGCGTTGGCCAGGCTGTATTCGGCCTTGGTGATGGTCACCAGGTCGGTGAGCGGCAGGCTGGCGGTGGTCACGCTGCTGGTGGGGATGGCCACGCTGTTGTCGGCGCTGACCAGCAGGCTGGTCGGCAGTGCCGGGTTGAGCGCCGATTGGGCATACCAGGTGCCGGTGCCATTGGCTTCGGTCAGTGGCAGGTTGGGGGTCTGGCTGGTCAGGGTGGCGCTGCCTGGTGGCGGAGGGGCCAGCACGAACATGTCCTGTTGCGCACGCAGGTCACCGTTCTCGGTGTGCCGCGAGTAAGTGCTGCGCAGCGGGATCAACGGGGTTGGCCGGACCACTTCGGAGAGCTTGCCAGACACTGCGAACAGGTCGGTGCGCAAGTCGATGCCACCGGGGCCTTCGATGCGTACGAAGTTGGTGTTGAACGGGCTGCCGGTGACGCGCTCGTTGAGGTTGGGGTCGCCGATGAATTGCTCGCTGCCTTCGGTGTAGGGGCCGTTGACGCTGCGCAGGAACGGCCCGACATCGCCCTTCAGTGCGCCGGTGAAGGTGCCAGCGGAGCCGATGCCGATGTCGCGGGTCATGTTGATCGCCCGGCGCCCGGCGGCGGGCACATCGAACACTTCGACGCCGTAGGGGTGGGTGACCACGTAGGTGCCGGCCGCAGGGACGTCGACCCGGATCCGCACACGGGCGAAGCTGATCTGGTCGTTTTCTGCCGGGTCGCCACCGCCGAACGCAGCTTCGATGGCGGTGCCGTAAGTCAGGGTGACTCCCCGGGCGGCATCGGTGATGGCGGCATCGGCGGTGAACCAGAAGGACTCATCCGGCCAGTTGGTCGGGAAGAGCAACGGCTTGGTGTCATCGAAGATGCCGGGCGCCGGCAACAGGGTGCACATGTACGACGGTGCCCCGGGGGCGCCGGCCACGCGTGAACTGACGGCTTTGGACAGGCACAGGTCGAGGGTGCGGCCGTGGGTGTCTTGGTACCAGGCGGCGTAGTGGCCGTTTTCAGGTGTGTAGGGCCCAGTGTCGACGGCATACAGCGCTGCCTGCGCCGGGAGCTGGAACAGGCCGGCGACGATCGCCACTGCCAGCGTGTTGGGTATCGGTCGGAGCATGAGTCGGTTCCTCCTGCTAACGGGCCCATGGACTTGGGGCGTCTGGGAGGACTAGCGCAACAGGCGTGCCAATTTTTTCATAATTGGCTGGAGGGCTTGTGGGGCTTGGGTTTCAGGGAGGTGAATGAATTTTTGGCAGGTATTTTGATGGGCGGTGTTCCCCAGGATTGGGGGCAGCGGTGGGGCTGGGAGAGCATGTCTTGAGAGGTGTGGCGCCTGGGAGATCGAGCGCCGCCCGCGCGGCGCATCGCGAGCTTTGCTCGCTCCTACGTTTGTTTCGGGCCAGTTATTCCTGTGGGATTTGCGCGCGGACGCCTTGGCGCATGGCGCGATATCGCAGGGTACCAACAAGGCGGTCGCGCGCGCTTGCCACAGGCGTTACTGGCCCGAAACAAACGTAGGAGCGAGCGCAGCTCGCGATGCGCCGCGCGGGCGGCGCTCGATCTCCCAGGCGCTACACCTCTTAAGGCATGCACCTCGACGCCCAGAAAAATCTCCCGCACACTGCGGAAAAAATACCAAGCCCGTAGCCCTGACCCAAGGGCCACAGCTGGAGCAAAAAATGGCGCGACAATTTCCCATAACAAACGCCCAAGACCCGCTGCACGAATCCCGCCAGGCGCGCATGCGCCTGGCCAGCGAAGGCGAGCTGCCACTGGGCATGCTGCGCGACGAAATCGACGCCTCCTGGCGCCGCAGCCTTGGCCATGGCCTGGATTGCCTGCAAGGCGAGCAGGTCGGCCTGGGCCTGGAACAGGGCCATGACCTGCGCACGCTGCTGGAACGTAACCGGCTGCTGGTAGACGCGGTCACCCCTGAGCTGGATTACCTGGTGGCCCGGCAGGGCAAAGCCGGTATCGTCATCCTCGGCGATGCCCAGGCCAACGTGCTGGCCATCGAAGGGCAGAAGCACGTGCTGGAACGCGAAGGCCTGCGCGACCTGCACCCCGGCAGTTGCTGGAGCGAATCGCTGCGCGGCACCAACGCCATCGGCACCGCCGTGGTCGAAGGCCGGCCGACGCTGATCAACTGCGGCGAACACTACCTGGACCGCCTGAGCCCCTTTTCCTGCACCTCGGTACCGCTGCGCGACCCGCGTGGCGAAGTGATCGGCGTGCTCGACGTCACCCGCGAAGGGGTCATGGCCCAGCCGCAGGACAGCCTGAGCCTGCTGATGCTGGCGGCCGGAAATATCGAGAGCCGGATGTTCGGCCTGTGCCACCCCGAGCAGTTGGTGCTGGCTTTCCACAGCCGCCCGCAATACCTCAACAGCGCCTGGCACGGCCTGCTGGCCCTGAGCCTGGACGGCGAGGTGCTGGCCGCCAACGACAACGCCTGCCAATTACTCCAGGTGCCGCGCCAGGGCCTGATCGGGCGCCGCAGCAGCGACCTGCTGGGTGAGCGCTCGCCGGCCTTCATCGCCCGCCTGTGGCAGGGTGGTGTGAGCAACGTGCAAACGGCCAAGGGCGAATTTTTCTTCCGTGCGTTGCAGCTGCCGCGGCACAGCCCGCTCAATGGCAGCGCGGCGCAGGCCAGGCCGGCGGTGGCCAACAAAACCCCTGCGCTGGATGCGCTGGCTGGCACGGATGTGCGGCTGGCACGCAACCTGCGCATGGCCCGCCAGGGCCTGGGCAATGGCCTGCCGGTGTTGCTGCTGGGCGAGACCGGGACCGGCAAGGAAGTGGTGGCCCGTGCCTTGCACCAGGCCAGCCCGCGCGCCGACAAACCGTTCGTCGCGGTCAACTGCGCAGCGATACCCGAGGGGCTGATCGAATCCGAACTGTTCGGCTACCGCGAGGGCGCCTTCACCGGCTCACGCCGGGGTGGCATGGTCGGGCGGCTGATGCAGGCCCATGGCGGCACGCTGTTCCTCGACGAGATCGGTGACATGCCGCTGGCCCTGCAAGCGCGGCTGTTGCGCGTGCTGCAAGAGCGCCGGGTGGCGCCGCTGGGCGCGGGCGACGAGCAGGACATCGACGTGGCGCTGATTTGCGCCACCCACCGCGACCTCAAGCGCCTGGTACAGGAACAGCACTTTCGCGAAGACCTGTACTACCGGGTCAACGGCGTGTCCCTGCGCCTGCCGGCGCTGCGCGAACGCGATGACCTGGCGAGCATCGTCGAGGGCTTGCTGGACAAGTCCGGCGCCAAGGGCGTGAGCCTCGACCCGGCCCTGGCGGCGCTGCTCGAAGGCTTCGACTGGCCGGGCAACATCCGCCAGCTGGAAATGGTCGTGCGCACCGCCCTGGCCATGCGCGAGGACGGCGAGCAGGTGCTGACCCTCGACCACCTGACCGATTGCCTGCTGGAAGAGCTGGCCAGTGGCACGACCCCCTCCGGCAGCCTCAAGGACAACGAACTGGAATTGATCCGTGGCGCCCTGGCGCGCCACCAGGGCAATGTCTCGGCCGCCGCCGAAGCGCTGGGCATCAGCCGGGCGACGCTGTACCGCAAACTCAAACAGTTGCGCGGCTGACATGGGTAACCTGTTCGCGAGGCTGGTGCACACCAGCGACCCCGTACTCATGCGCCAGGCCCTGGTCTGGCTGTATGGTTTCGTCCGCCCCCACCGACGGGCCATCGGCGTGCTGCTGGGCTTGTCCTTCGGCGCTTCGCTGCTGGCCCTGGTGCAACCCTGGCTGGTCAAGACACTGATCGACGAAGGCCTGCTGGCCAAGGATTACCGGACCCTCTGGCACATGGCGGCGATCATGATTGGCGCCGGCCTGCTGGGCACCGTGCTGGCGGGGGTCAACCGCTACCTGCACACGCGTTTGTCGGGGCGCATCCTGTTCGCCCTGCGCGATGACCTGTACCGCCATCTGCAGCAGCTGTCGCCGACGTTCTACGGGCGTCGGCGTACCGGCGACATCCTCTCGCGGCTGGACGGCGATGTCGCCGAGATCCAGCGTTTTGCCGTGGATTCGCTGTTCTCGGCGGTGTCGGCGGTGATCGGCCTGGTGGGCGCGGTGGCGCTGATGCTGATGCTGTCCTGGCAACTGTCGCTGCTGCTGGCACTGCTGATCCCGATTGAAGTGCTATGGCTGCGCTGGATGCGGCGCAAGGTCGAGCGCGAGGTGCGCAACCTGCGCGAGCGCTCGGCGGATGTGTCGTCGTTCCTGGTCGAGACCCTGCCGGCGATGAAATTCATCCAGGCGTCCGGCCAGCAGCACCGCGAGGCCGGGCGCCTGGACCAGCTGGGGCAGGGCTACATGCGCCAGCTGCTGAAGGTGCAGGTCACCGAGTTCTTCACCCAGGCGATCCCCGGGACCCTGACCTCGTGGTGCCGCGCCTGCGCGTTCCTGGTCGGTGGCTGGTGGGTGATCCAGGGCACCTGGCAGCTTGGCGCGCTGATCGCGTTTTCCACCTACATGGGCATGGCGGTCGGCCCGGTGCAGAGCCTGTTGGGCCTGTACGTGGCGGTGCAACGCATGGCGGTGAGCCTGGGCCGGGTGATGGAGTTGAAGCAGGAAGCGGTGGCCGTGCGCGAGGCCGACTCGCCCAGGCCGATGCCGGAAGGGCCGGGCGAGCTGCGCCTGGAAGGCGTGAGCTTTGCCCATGACGGGCGCCAGGGCGCGGTGCTGGCACAGGTCGATGCCTGTATCGCCGGTGGCCTGAAAGTCGCCATCAGCGGTGCTTCCGGCGTCGGCAAATCGACCCTGATCGACCTGCTGCAGCGCTTTTACGATCCAGATGCCGGGCGCATCCTGCTCGATGGCGCCGACCTGCGCGAACTCGACCTGGCCGCCGTGCGCCAGCGCATCGCGGTGGTCAGCCAGGACATCGTGCTGTTCCGCGGCACCCTGGCGCAGAACCTTGCTTATGGCGCGCCTCAGGCCAGCCGTGGGGAGTTGGAGCGGGTGGTGCAACTGGCCCACCTCGACAGCCTGGTCGCAAGCCTGCCACTGGGCCTTGACGGGCTGCTCGGCGAGCGTGGCCAGCAGCTTTCCGGTGGGCAGAAACAGCGTATCGCCATCGCCCGGGCGGTGCTGCAGGCGCCTTCGATCCTGGTGCTCGACGAGGCTACCTCGGCGGTGGACGAAGCTACCGAGCGTGAAGTGATTGCCGCCATCGACCAATTGTTCGCCGGGCGCACGCGCATCCTCATCAGCCACCGGGCATCGACCCTGGCCGATGCCGACTTGCACCTGCATCTGCAAGGTGGGCAGCTGCGTGTCTTGCCCCAGGAGGCGATCAAACATGGCCGCTGAATTCAGGGTCGGCGTGATCGACAGTGGTTGTGCGCCAGCGCAGGCACTGGTCGCTGCCCGGCGCTTCTGGCTGGATGAGGGCGTGCTGTGCGAGGGGGAGTTGCAAGCAGACCGGCTCGGCCATGGCAGTGCCGTGCTGGCCAGCCTGCAAGCCGAGGCCGGTGAGCTGCCGCTGTTGCTGGCCCAGGTATTTACCGAGCAAGGCAGCACCAGCGCCCTGCAGGTCGCCGCCGGGTTGTTCTGGCTGGCGGAGCAGGGCGTGGCCTTGATCAACCTCAGCCTCGGCTTGCAGCAGGACCGGGCGGTGTTGCGCCAGGCCTGCGCTGAAGTGCAGCAGGCCGGGGTGTTGCTGTGCGCGTCCAGCCCGGCGCAGGGCAGTGCGGTGTACCCGGCGGCGTATCCGGGGGTTATCCGCATCACCGGCGATGCCCGCTGCGCACCGGGGCAGTGGTCGTGGCTCGGCAGCGCACAGGCCGACTTCGGTGGCCATGTGGGCGAGCGTGGTCGGGCCGGGGCGAGTCTTGGCTGCGCGGCGGTGAGTGGGCGGATTGCGACGCTGTTGCAGCAGCAGCCCGGGCTGGATCGGCAACAGGTCTATGCCTGGCTGCAGGCCCACGCTGCGTTCAGCGGCCCGGAGCGGCGAGGTGCCGCGGATGCCTGAAGCACACATTCTGGTGCTGGGCGCCGGGCCGGCCGGCGCCGCCACTGCGCTGGGTTTGCGCCGGCTGGGCTACCCGGTAACGGTGGTCTCCGACTGGCGGCGTTTTGCCGCCGTGGAAGGGGTTTCGCAACGGGTGCTGGAAGGGCTGCGCCATGCCGGCCTGGGCGGTGCCTTGGCCGAAGCGGCAGTGCCGGCGACACGGCAGGTGCATTGGAATGGCCAGCATCTGCAGCTGAATCAGGAGTTTCTGCTCGATCGCCAGCGCTTCGACCGCGCCTTGCGCGATGATCTGGTGCGGGCAGGGGTAACGCTGGTCGAAGGGCGTGTACGCGAAATCTCGCGTGCTGAGGGCCACCAGGTCCGCCTTGATGACGGGCAGGTGCTGCAGGGCGATTTTCTGGTCGAAGCACGCGGGCGCCAGGCGCCGTTGGCGGCCGACCGTCTGCGCGGGCCGGAAACGGTCAGCCTGCTCAACCTCTGGCAGTCGGCACCCGGCGCACCTGCGTCGGCCGTGGAGAGCCTGGACGATGGCTGGGCCTGGATGGCCCGGCTGGCCGATGGGCGTTGCTACTGGCAGGTGACCCTGGACGCCGAGGGGCTGCCGGGCAAGGCGGCGCTGCCTGAATATTGCGCGGCACGACGAAGGGCTTCGGCGCTGGTGGCCGAACTGTTCGATGCGCGAGCGCTGGAGCCTGCGCAGGTGCATGCGCGCAGCAGCACGGCGATCCTCGCCGGCGACTGCGTGGGCGATGACTGGTTGCGGGTGGGCGATGCGGCAATGGCGGTTGACCCATTGTCGGGGAACGGGATTTTCCAGTCGCTGTCATCGGCGTTGCAGGCGCCGGTGGTGATCAACACCTTGCTCCGTCGACCCGAGCGCGCGGCACTGGCGAAGCAGTTTCATCAGCAGCGGATCGAACAGTTGTTCATGCGTTTTGCCCGCATCGGGCGTGATTTTTATGGGCAGGAGCTTGAACGTGCAGGTCAGCCATTCTGGGAGCGCCGTCGAGGCTGGCCGGATGCGCAGCCGTTGCATCTGGCGGCGGACTGGACGGCGGTGCGGGTGGCGCGGCGGCCGGTGTTGCGGGATGGGCTAGTGGACGAGGCTGAAGTGGTGGTGACGGCGGATCAGCCGTTGGGGGTGTGGCATTTGCAGGGGATCGAGTTGGCGCCGGTGGTGGGAGAACTGCTTGCAGGCGTGTCACTCGATGGGGTCTTGAATGGGAGACCTTTGGAGCATCAGATATTGCTGCGGCGGTGGTTGGGAGAACAGGGTTTAAGCTGAGATCGTGGGGCCGCTCTGCGGCCCTTTCGCGACACAAGGCCGCTCCTACAAGAGAACGCGGACTCCTGTAGGAGCGGCCTTGTGTCGCGAAAGGGCTGCAAAGCAGCCCCGGCCTGTAGATCAGAGCTTGATCAAAACTGACTTGAGCTCGGTGTAGTGCTCGATGGCAGCAGCCCCCATCTCACGCCCGACACCGGACATCTTGTAACCCCCAAACGGCAGCGCCGGGTCCAGCGCGCTGTGGCAGTTGACCCACACCGACCCCGACTTGATCCGCGGAATCATCCGGTGCACCGCCGCCAGGTCGTTGGACCAGATGCTCGCGCCCAGGCCGTACGGGTTGTCGTTGGCCATGCCAATCACTTCGTCGATGTCGTCGAACGGCATCGCCACCAGTACCGGCCCGAAGATCTCCTCCTGCACCAGGCGATGGCGCTGGTCGACGTCGACAATCACCGTCGGCTTGACGAAGTAACCCGGGCCAAACCCTTCACCGCCACAGGCGATGGTCGCACCCAGCTCGCGGCCCAGCTCGATGTAGCCGGTCACCCGGTCCTGCTGCTTGGCCGAGATCAGTGGGCCCATCTGCACCGCCGGGTCCAGGCCGCTGCCGAGCTTCATGCCGTTGGCGATGCCGGCGATGTCGGCCACCACGTTGTCGAAGTGCTTGCGGTGCACGTACAGGCGCGAGCCTGCGCAGCACACCTGGCCCTGGTTGAAGAAGATCGCCGTGGCGGCGCCGGCGGCGGCTTCCTGCAGGTTGGCGTCGGGCATGACGATGGTCGGCGACTTGCCGCCCAGCTCCAGGGTGACGCGGGTCATGTTGTCCATGGCCGCCTTGCCGATCAGCTTGCCCACTTCGGTGGAGCCGGTGAAGGTCAGCTTGTCCACGCCCGGGTGGCGGCTCAGCGCGGCGCCGGCGTTCAGGCCGGTGCCGGTGATCACGTTGAACACCCCGGCCGGGTAGCCGGCCTCGTCCACCAGTTCGGCCAGCTTGAGCGCGGTCAGTGGGGTTTCGTCGGCCGGCTTGAGCACCACGGTGCAGCCGGTGGCCAGGGCCGGGCCGAGTTTCCAGCAGGCCAGCAGCAGCGGGAAGTTCCAGGCAACGATGGCACCGACCACGCCCACGGCCTCGCGGCGCACGAAGCCATGGAACTGGTCGTTGGGCATCAACGGCATGGACGCTTCGACGGTGCTACCCTCGATCTTGGTGGCCCAGCCGGCCATGTAGCGCAGGAAGTCGATGGCCAGCTGCACGTCCATGACCTTGGCCACGACAGCGCTCTTGCCGTTGTTCAGGCATTCCAGCTCGGCCAGCTGCTGCGCGTCGCGCTCCATCAGGTCGGCCAGGCGCCACAGCAGGTTCTGCCGTTCGCGGGGGCGCACACGGCTCCACGGCGAGTCGTCGAATGCCTGGCGCGCGGCGCGTACGGCGCGGTCGACGTCTTCCTGCTCGGCGGCGGGCACTTCACCCAGGATTTCACCGGTGGCCGGGTTGCGGAACGACAGGGTGCGGCCACTGGCGGCGTCCTGCCAGTCGGCACCGATGCGCATCTTCAGCTTGCGTTCGAGGAAGGCGCGGGTGGCGGGCAGGATGGGCAGGTCGGAAAGCATGGGGCTGTGCCTCTTGTCATTGGATGTGGCAGGCACTGGCGCAAGGCGCGTGCCAAACCGGTGCAAAGGGCGCAAGGTGCTGAACTGCCTGGGTTTTGCCAAGGTGCAAGGTTGGGCTTGCACGGCTGCGCTGTTGCACATTGAGACGGTGTGAGACGGTGATGAAACATTGCCTGTCCCGTGAATGGCCTGCGCAGCGGGCCCTGTCTCAGGATGAAACACCTTGTCGCGAAATGGCACGCTCCGACCACTTGGCCAGCAGGGCCACATAGCTGGATGAAGGCGCTAAAAGCCTGAAATACAACGCCTTTGCATCACTTGGCACAGTTTCTGTATCACAACCGTCACAAGCACACCTGCTGTACCAAAGCGTGTGAAAACGATAAGAACAACAACCGTGGAGGTCTGACCTTGAAGACGACTCGACTCCGGCGGCATGCGGGCAAACTGGCGCTGGTCGCCGCCGCACTGCTGGGCACCCAGGCCATGGCGGCCGAGCAGGGCCCGAGCCTGTTGCAGAACAAGTGCATGGGGTGCCACATCCCCGAGGGCAACGATACCTACAGCCGCATCAGCCACCAGCGCAAGACTCCGGAAGGCTGGCTGATGAGCATCGCCCGCATGCAGATCATGCATGGCCTGCAGATCAGCGACGACGACCGTCGCACCCTGGTCAAGTACCTGGCCGACAAACAAGGCCTGGCGCCGAGCGAGACCGATGGCGTGCGCTACGCCATGGAACGCCGGCTCAACACCGTCGAACACTTCGATACCCAGCTCAGCGAAACCTGTGGCCGCTGTCACTCAGGTGCCCGTGTCGCCCTGCAGCGGCGGCCGGCGCAGGAATGGGAACACCTGATCAACTTCCACCTCGGCCAATGGCCGTCCCTCGAATACCAGGCCCAGGCGCGTGACCGTGACTGGCTGGAAATCGCCCTCAAGCAAGTGGTACCGGACCTGGCCAAACGCTTCCCGCTGGAAAGCCCGGCCTGGGCCGAATGGCAGAAGGCCAAGCCGACTGCCGCCGCGCTGCCGGGGCAGTGGGCGTTCAGCGGCCACATGCTGGCCAAGGGCGATGTGCGTGGGGTAATGACGGTGGTTGCCGACCAGGGCGACACCTTCAAGGTCGAGGTCAAAGGCAGCTACGCCGACGGCACGCCGTTCAACGGCAGTGGCACGGCGATCCTCTACAACGGCTACGAATGGCGCGGCAACGTCAAGGTCGGCGACAGCAACCTGCGCCAGGTGTTCGCTGCGCTGGATGGCGAGATGAAAGGCCGCATGTTCGAGGCCGATCACGACGAGCGTGGCCTGGACTTCATCGCAGCCAAAGAGGGCAACGCGCGCTTGTTGGCGGTTCAGCCTGAGTTCATCAAGGCCGGTGGCGAGAGTGAGATCACCCTGGTCGGCACCGGCCTGGCCGGCAAGCCTGACCTGGGCGCTGGCGTGGAGGTGACCGAGGTGCTGGAACAGACCCCGACCTTGGTGCGCGTGAAGGCCCGCGCTGCGGCCGACGCCAAGCCTGGCCAGCGCGACGTGGCGGTGGGTGAGCTCAAGGGCGTCAACCTGGCGGTCTACGACAAAGTCGAGGAAGTGAAGGTGGTGCCGGCGTTCTCCATCGCCCGTATCGGCGAGAACGGTGCTTCGGTGCCCAAGGTCCAGGGCCGTTTCGAAGCCGAAGCCTGGGGCAAGGACGCCAGTGGCCAGCCGCTGCGGATCGGCTACCTGCCGGCCACCTGGGCGGTCGAGCCGTTCAACGAGCGTGCCGCTGAGGACGAGGACGTCAAGTTCGCCGGGCAGATGCAGGCCGACGGCGTGTTCGTGCCTGGCGGCGCAGGCCCTAACCCGGCGCGCAAGATGGGCACCAACAACGCCGGTAACCTGAAGGTCATCGCCACCCTTGCCGATGGCGGCCAGAAGGGCGAAGGCCACATGATCGTCGCGGTGCAACGCTGGAACAACCCGCCGCTGCCGTAACGGCAGGGCAAGACGGTTTTTCCAACGCATCGATTATCGGGAGGTCGCCATGGGCGCGCTACTGAACCTGGTCGAACGCAACCTGCACGAAGTGCAGGTCGATGCCGACCGCATGCTGTTCCATATCCCCAGCAGTTCGCTGTTCACCGCCGATGCAGTGACCGGCGGCATCATCGACACCCTGCGCCAGCAAGGCTGCTCGGCCGAGGAGCTGATGCAGCGCCTTGGCCAGCAGTTTGCCGGCGATGATATCCAGGACACCCTGCGCGAGCTGATCGCGCTGGAGCTGGTCAGCGACGGCTCGCCGTTGACCCCGGAAATCGCCCTCAAGCAGGTCGAGCGCACGGCGCTGAACACCGTGGTGCTCAACGTCAACACCGGCTGCAACCTCAGCTGCACCTACTGCTACAAGGAAGACCTGGACAAACCGTCCGCCGGCAAGAAGATGAGCACTGCCACCGCCGAGGCCTCGGTAGAGATGCTGCTCAAGGAATCGCCCAACGAGGAACGCTACAGCGTGGTGTTCTTCGGCGGCGAGCCGCTGTCCAACCGGCCGCTGATCGAGTACATGGTCGCCTACTGCGAGCGGCGCTTTGCCGAAGCCGGCAAGCAGGTGGAGTTCATCATGACCACCAACGCGACCCTGCTCACCGAAGAGATCATCGACTGGCTCAACGCCCACCGCTTCGGCCTGTCGATCAGCATCGACGGCCCGAAGACCGTGCACGACCGCAACCGCATCACCGTGGGCGGGCAGGGCACCTACGACGTGGTGCGGCGCAAGGCCGACCTGCTGCTGTCGCGCTACACCAGCCGCCCGGTGGGTGCGCGGGTCACCCTGACCCGTGGCATCACCGACGTCGAGACCATCTGGAATCACCTGTTCAACGAAATGGGCTTTGCCGAAGTCGGTTTTGCCCCGGTCACCTCCGGCGACATGGCCGACTTCAACCTCACCGGCGAAGAGCTGGTGCAGGTGTTCGCCAACATGAAGGCGCTGGGCCGCAAGTACCTGGAGGCGGCGCTGGAGCACCGCAACATCGGCTTCTCCAACCTGCACCAGCTGATCACCGACATCCACGAAGGCCACAAGAAGGCCCTGCCGTGCGGTGCCGGGCTGAAGATGCTGGCCGTGGACCACGAGGGTGAGCTGAACCTGTGCCACCGCTTCACCGGCTCCAGCCTGCCGACCTTCGGCAACGTGCACCAGGGCGTGAAACAGGCGCAGCTCAACGACTTCCTGTCGCAGCGCCTGGACCGCAGCAACACCGGCTGCGAGAGCTGCCGCATCCGCAACCTGTGCTCTGGCGGCTGCTACCACGAGAGCTACGCCCGCTACGGCGACCCGCAGCACCCGACCTACCACTACTGCGAGTTGATGCGCGATTGGGTCGACTTCGGCATCGAGGTCTACAGCCGCATCATGGCCGCCAACCCGGCCTTCATCGACCGCTACATCACCCCGCGGAAGGCGCACTGACATGAAGCACTTGAAGCCCCTGAACAACAAGGCGCGCATCCTCGAGCAGGCCGCCGCCGAAGACCGCGTCGAAGAAGTCATGGCCATGAGCGCGGTGGCCGGCTGCACCGCCACCACCGACCCGGGTTGGGAAGTGGACGCCTTTGGCGGCGTCAGCTCGCTGTGCCAGCCGATGGAGGCCGACCTCTATGGCTGTTCCGACCCTTGCTGGTGGCCGGCCCAGGTGCCGGACATGATGAGCACCTACCAGGACTGGAACGCCCAGGCGAACAACTCCCAGGAAGACTGGCGCAACCTCGGCACCGTGTTCCCGAAAGACAAGTGACCGGCCCAACAAGAATGACAAGGGGAAACCGCATGAAAGCTGGACGCTGCGCGCAACTCGCGCTGACCATCGCCGCCACGGCCTGCGCCTGGGCGGTACAGGCCGATGATGCCGGGCCGGCCCTCAAGGCTGGCCAGGAATACCTGATCACCACCAACTACCCGAACAACCTGCACGTCATCGACGTGGCCAGCGACACGCTGTTCAAGAGCTGCCAGATGCCCGACAAGTTCGGCCCCGGCACCGCGCTGATGGCGCCGGACAACCGCACCGCCTACGTGCTCAACAACCACTATGCCGATATCTATGGCATTGACCTGGACACCTGCAAGACCACCTTCCACGCCAATCTGTCCAGTGTGCCCGGCGAAACCGGCATGTCGATGTACTCGTTCGCCCTGAGCCCGGATGGCAAGGAGGTGTACGCGACGGTCAACCCGACCCAGCGCCTGAACGATCACTACGTGGTCAAGCCACCGCGCCTGGAGGTGTACAACACAGCCGATGGCCTGGAAGCCAAGCCGGTGCGTACCTTCCCGATGCCGCGCCAGGTCTACCTGATGCGTGCCGCCGACGATGGCAGCCTGTTCTTCGTCGGGCCGGATATCTACAAGATGGACGTGAAGACCGGCAAGTACACCGTGGCATTGCCGCTGCGCACCTGGAACCGCAAAGGCTACAGCGCCCCGGACGTGCTGTACTTCTGGCCGCACCAGAGCCCGCGCCACGAGTTTTCGTTGCTCTACACCATCGCCAAGTTCAAGGATGCCAAGCAGGACCCGAACGAGGCGCAGCCGCTGTATGGCTACCTGAGCATCGACCTCAAGACCGGCAAGGCCCATACCCAGGAATTTGCCGACCTGACCGAGATCTACTTCACCGGCCTGCGTTCGCCGAAGGATCCGAACCAGATCTACGGCGTGCTCAACCGCCTGGCCAAGTACGACATCAAGCAACGCAAGCTGATCAAGGCGGCTAATCTGGAGCACACCTATTACTGCGTGACCTTCGACAAGAAGGGCGACAAGCTGTACCTGGGCGGCACTTTCAATGACCTGGCGGTGTTCAACCCGGACACCCTGGAGAAGGTGAAGAACATCAAGCTGCCGGGTGGTGACATGTCCACCACTACGCCGCAGGTGTTTGTCAGGTAGTCGCAGGGGGCTGCCTCGCAGCCCTTTCGCGACACAAGGCCGCTCCTACAGGGGAATGCGGTCTCTTGTAGGAGCGGCCTTGTGTCGCGAAAGGGGCGCAAAGCGCCCCCGGCAATCTCAAAGGGTGCGCAATCTGATGAGCCAACCCAGTTACTCCCAGGGCAATCAGGACAAATCCCTGCTTACCCAATGCATCGGCGACGCCTTCGACTCCACCGTCGCCCGTTTCCCCGACCGCGAAGCACTGGTGGTCCGCCACCAGGCCCTGCGCTACACCTGGCAGCAGCTGGCCGAGGCCGTCGACCAGCACGCCCGCGCCCTCATGGCCCTGGGCGTGCAACCCGGCGACCGCTTAGGGATATGGGCGCCCAACTGCGCCGAGTGGTGCATCACCCAGTTCGCCAGCGCCAAGGTCGGCGCGATCCTGGTCAACATCAACCCGGCCTACCGCTCCAGCGAGCTGGACTACGCCCTCGGCCAGTCCGGTTGCCGCTGGGTGATCTGCGCCGACGCTTTCAAGACCTCCGATTACCACGCCATGCTGCTGGGCCTGATCCCGGGGCTTTCGAACCGCCAGCCTGGCGCCCTGGTCTGCGAGCGCTTCCCTGAACTGCGCGGGGTCGTCAGCCTGGCCGCTGCTCCACCTCCAGGCTTCCTTGCCTGGCACGACCTGCAGGCCCGTGCCGAGTCCGTCAGCCGTGAGGCCCTGGCCGAGCGCCAGGCGCAACTGCGCTGCGACGACCCGATCAACATCCAGTACACCTCCGGCACCACCGGCTTTCCCAAGGGCGCCACGCTCAGCCACAGCAACATCCTCAACAACGGCTACATGGTCGGCGAAAGCCTGGGCCTGACCGAGCACGACCGCCTGGTCGTACCCGTGCCGTTGTACCACTGCTTCGGCATGGTCATGGCCAACCTCGGCTGCATGACCCACGGCAGCACGCTGATCTACCCCAATGATGCCTTCGACCCATTGGCGACCTTGCGTGCCGTGGCCGAGGAAAAGGCCACGGCGCTGTATGGTGTGCCGACCATGTTCATCGCCGAGCTTGACCACCCGCAGCGCGGCGACTTCGACCTGTCGAGCCTGCGCACCGGGATCATGGCCGGCGCCACCTGCCCGATCGAGGTGATGCGCCGGGTGATCGGCGAGATGCACATGGCCGAGGTGCAGATTGCCTACGGCATGACCGAGACCAGCCCGGTGTCGCTGCAGACCGGCCCCGACGATGACCTCGAGCGCCGGGTGACCAGCGTCGGCCGCACCCAGCCACGGCTGGAGAGCAAGGTGGTGGATGCTGACGGCAATACGGTGCCACGGGGCGAGATCGGCGAGCTGTGCACCCGTGGCTACAGCGTGATGCTGGGCTATTGGAACAACCCCAAGGCCACTGCAGAGAGCATCGATGAAGAGGGCTGGATGCACACCGGTGACCTGGCGGTGATGGACGAGCAGGGCTATGTGCGCATTGTCGGGCGCAGCAAGGACATGATCATTCGCGGCGGCGAGAACATTTACCCGCGGGAGCTGGAAGAGTTCTTCTTCACCCACCCGGCGGTGGCCGATGTGCAGGTGATCGGCGTGCCGTGCAGCAAGTATGGCGAGGAAATTGTCGCCTGGGTGCGTTTGCATCCGGGGCATACCGCCAGCGCGGATGAACTGCGCGAATGGGCGAAGGCGCGGATCGCGCACTTCAAGGTGCCCCGGTACTTCCGCTTCGTCGACGAGTTCCCGATAACAGTGACCGGCAAGGTGCAGAAGTTCAGGATGCGCGAGATCAGTATCGAGGAACTGACTGCCAGTTGATGTTTCGCCTGTTCCGGCCTCTTCGCGGGTAAACCCGCTCCCACAGGAACTGCACCCTGCTCAGGCCCTGTGAGGCTCCTGTGGGAGCGGGTTTACCCGCGAAGAGGCCGGTACAGACGGTAAAAATCTCAGCCTTGCAGCAACTCCGGGCTATTGAAATTACTCAACCTGCGATCATCCTCGGCACACTCCAACCCCCGCACGTCCTCCCGCAACAGGGCCTTCTGCAAACTCCGCTCACCCGCCGCCCAGGCCTGCTCCAGCACCGGCAGTACCGAGCGCGGCAAGGCACTGAACATCGGCTGCCAATAACCGCCCTGACGCACCATTGCAGCACTGCCGCTGGTCACCGCCAGTTGCCGCAGGGCATCGAGCAGGTCCCGGTCAACCAGCGGCGCATCACAGGCCAGCACCAAGACCCAGTCATGTTTGGCCGCCTTCAGCCCGGCAATCACCCCGGCCAGCGGCCCAGGAAAGTCCGCCTCGGCATCGCCCACCAGTTGATCGGCATACGCGGCATACGCCTGCTGGTTGCGGTTGCAGGAAATCACCAGGTCATCAGTGAGCGGCCGCACGATGCGCTGGATATGCGCAATCAATGGCTCACCGCGCCATTCCAGCAGGCCTTTGTCACGCCCGCCCATACGCTGGCCGCGGCCACCGGCGAGGATCAGGACGGAGCAGGGGGGCATGGGTGTAGGCATGGTAATTATTCCGAAGGGTCGGGGCAGAACCCTCCCATGCCACAGTGCATTTGTCCAGCAAGCCGGGACGGTGCCTGACCTGACATTTTTGCCAGTTGTGGCTGGTGCTCGATGCTCATTCAATAGTGCTTGGCCACACCAGCTGCGGTGTCAGGGGCCATAAGGAGCTATCAAGTGAACAAGCAAGAGCTTATAGATGAAGTGGCAGAGCGTGCGGACCTGTCCAAGGCAGTGGCCGGCAAGGTAGTCCAAGGCTTCATGGATGCTATCCAGAAAGCGTTGGCGGAAGGTGATGACGTGCGACTGGTTGGCTTTGGCTCATTCATCGCTGAAGAGCGAGCAGAGAGGAAGGGACGTAATCCACAAACGGGTAAGCCACTGGTCATACCGTCAGCTACCAATGTCAAGATGAGGGTAGGGAGCAAGTTGAAATCAGCGGTCAACGCCGGCCAACCTGACAAGCGATAGGTAAAGGCCCCCCCTTTTCAGCATGCCGGACAGGCGTTTCTGCAGCGACAGGCCGGTCCACTCTAGGCCGGTACCATGTCATCCATTTTGTGGTGTCAGGACATGTTTAATGGCAGTTGCGAACGGTAGATTGGCGGTACGCGCGAGCTCATCTTCCAGAAAAGGTAACCACTGTTCAGTTGGGTACTGCTGGGCCATTTCCTGAATGGCCCAGGCTGTTTCAAGGTATCCACGTACCTGTTCCAAACGAATCTGCGTAAGTGCACCATCTAGCCCTAGAATGCGGATCGTTTCCTCTGCCCTGCATCGATCTCTATTACTCAGGCTTGCTCGAGGTTGAACTGAGCCATTTGGAGTGAATACTAGAAAATCCTCGGGGTCCTCTATATCTGGCTTAATGAGATCTTCATGAGGGTAAAGCCCACAGCTGTCTTTTTGCTTACCACAGGTGTTTGGGCGGTTACAGGAGCCGAATAGATTGTGCCAGTCGAATGTTCCCTGTGGGTAGCGATCGCGTTGACGAAAATGTTCGATGTGCCGTTTCGAGTGGTTGATGTCGGCCTCACAGTAAGCACACCTCGCACCTTGCATGTCCTCCAACTTTTCCCATATCAGCAGGCGAAGTTCTGGAGTGGTACTGGACCATTGATCACGACCGTGACGGTAACGGTCCAAGCCCGCAGGAGGAGCCTCATCCCGGTTCAGCCTCCGCATGGCATTTCACTCCTTGTTCATGGCTTTTGGCAGACCCTGCTTGAACGCCTGAAGCCGTTCCAAGCGATTGCATTCCAGCATCACTGGGTGGTTAGTGCCAAAATGGTTCACAAGTTCGGCACGTAAGGCACTGCCCTGCGTTGATGTGTGCAAGCCCTGCTGGATCAGAGCCTGAAACTGGTTGAGCCAGTGAGCTTCGAGCACGTCGGGGACTGGGTTTACATTCATGATGCGCGCCAGTAGGTCGGTACTGGCGATTCCTCGAGTTTGCCAATGCGGCTTCTCCACCACCGCACGCATTTGGTTATTTTCAGGGTCGCGCTCGCTACGGACTATCCTCACCGAGTCTCGGTCGACGGTACTGAGTACCTGAGGGCTGTGAGTGGTGACGATGAACTGTATTTTGGGAAAGGCTTCTGTAAGGGATGGAATCACAGCCTGTTGCCATTCTGGGTGGAGGTGCATGTCCACCTCATCTATCAGCACAATGCCGGGTGTCTCTTTTGCCGCCAAGTTGCCCAATTGGCCATTCAGTTTGGTTGCGCGAAATGCGATGTCGGCGACCATACCGATCATGTTGCGTATGCCATCACTCAATGCTTCCACTGGGAGTTGGCCGAATTCTGGGTGATTAGAGACAAGCGCTTCCTTCGCCAAGGAGTACTGAATGCCTTGCCAGCCCGCAGGGCGCATGCAGATATCGACTGCCGTACTGACCGACTCGATGTAGTCATCAAACTCCGAGGACAGTGGAGGCTTTTCAAGTTCCATTGCCTTGAACCGATATTCTTTGGCGCTGAGGCTCCAGTAGCGAAACCAATCCACAAATGATTTGTAACTAGAGGCAGGATCTAGGCAGTCGGTGTATCCCACAGTGCGGGACGTACGCTGTAAGCTCGTGGAATCGCGCTTCTTGTTCTTCTGCTGCCATAACCGACCGGTTCCGTAGTAGGCGATTAAAGGCAGCACCGCATCATTGCCAGGTGTACGTACGGCCTCTTGCAGCCGTTTGCCGTAATCACTCAACTCCTTTGCATCTTTGATCGTTGTCTTGGTCTTTGCTGCGCTGGAGAGGTTTCTGCGCCAGGTACTCGTCAGGGTTGAGTCCAGATTGTGGAACAGGCTGCCTGGGATAATCCCTTCTGCCTCCATTCTTACGCCCCTGGCGGCATACTCCATTTCATTGGAGGCGGTTTTGCGAACCACGAACTGACGAATGTCCCGTGGCTCGAAATGGGCCCCGGTGGCTTCGTCGAAGGCTCCGACAAAGGGACCATATGCCACGGCAATAGCATCGAGGATTGATGTCTTGCCAACACCATTGGAAGCAACCAGGACAGTGACCTGAGGATGAAAATCAATGTCGAGGGATTCGAAGCACCGATAGTCGCGCAATCGTAGCCGGGAGAGCTTCACAGGGGACCTCCACTGAGTTCAGAATCTTCCAGCCCAAAGGTGCGGGGAAGTGCGAAAGCCTAACAGTTTAACTGTTCAAACCGTATTGGTTCCACCGCGTTGCAATGGCGCTTGTGGTGATCATCAAGCGCCATTTTGTTCAGCTACTCATCTTCTTTCTCGCTTTCTGTCCGGCCAACCGCATCACCACCACGAAGAACACCGGCACGAACACCACCGCCAACGTGGCGCTGAGCATCCCGCCGATTACCCCGGTGCCGATGGCCTGCTGGCTCGCCGAGCTGGCGCCGGTGGCAATGGCCAGCGGTACCACGCCAAGGATGAACGCCAGCGAGGTCATGACGATCGGCCGCAGGCGCAGGCGAGCGGCCTGCACGGCGGCGTCGGCGGCGTCCACGCCCTGGTCGACCAGGTGCTTGGCGAACTCGATGATGAGGATGGCGTTCTTCGCCGACAGGCCGATCAGGGTGATCAGGCCGACCTTGAAGAACACGTCGTTGGGCATGCCGCGCAGGGTTACCGCCAGCACTGCGCCGAGCACGCCGAGCGGCACCACCAGCAGCACGGCTGTGGGGATCGACCAGCTTTCGTACAGCGCCGCCAGGCACAGGAACACCACCAGTAATGACAACGCCATCAGCACCGGGGCCTGGCTGCCGGACAGGCGTTCCTGCAGTGACAGGCCGGTCCATTCCAGGCCGGTACCGGCCGGCAGCTGGGCGACCAGGCGCTCGATCTCGGCCATGGCTTCACCCGAGCTGTAGCCCGCCGCCGGTTCACCGGAAATCGCCACCGCCGGGTAGCCGTTGTAGCGGGTCAGCTGCACCGGGCCGCTGACCCACTTGGCCTGGACGAAGGCGCCCAGGGGCACCATCTTGCCGCTGTTGTTGCGCACGTGGATCTTCAGCAGGTCTTCCACCTGGCTGCGCTGGTCACCCTCGGCCTGCACCACCACCCGCTGCATACGGCCCTGGTTGGGGAAGTCGTTGACGTAGCTGGAGCCGACGGCAACGTCCAGCACCGAGCCGATGTCGGCGAACGACACGCCCAGGGCGTTGGCCTGGCGGCGGTCGATTTCCAGCTGCACCTGCGGGCTTTCGGCCAGCGAAGACTCGCGCACGTTGGCCAGCACCTTGCTCTTGTGTGCACCGGCCAGCAGCTCGTCACGGGCGGCCATCAGCGCCTCATGGCCCATGCCGCCGCGGTCCTGCAGGCGCAATTCAAAGCCGGTCGACTCGCCCAGGCCATCGATCGGCGGTGGCAGCACCGAATAGGCCACGGCATCCTTGAGCTGGGTAAAGGCCAGGGTTGCCCGGTCGGCGATCGACTGGGCACTGTCATCGGCACCACGTTCGGACCAGTCCTTGAGCGTGGTGAAGGCCAGCGCGGCGTTCTGGCCACTGCCCGAGAAGCTGAAGCCGAGGATCAGCGTGGTGTTGCCCACGCCCGGCTCGTCGGCGTTGTGCGCCTCGATCTGGGCGGCAACCTGCTCGGTGCGCATGCGGCTGGCGCCCGGCGGCAGCTGGATGTCGGTGATGGTGTAGCCCTGGTCTTCAGTGGGCAGGAACGCCGTGGGGAGTTGGCTGAAGCCATAGCCGAGCACGGCCAGCAGCACGCCATACACCAGCAGGTAGCGGCCACTGCGCTTGAGCGCTTGCAGCACCCAGCGCTGGTAACCGTTGCTCATGCTTTCGAACCGGCGGTTGAACCCGCCGAAGAAGCCCTTGCGTTTCTGGTGTTCGCCCTTGGCCAGCGGCTTGAGCAGGGTGGCGCACAGGGCCGGGGTCAGGCTCAGGGCGAGGAACGCCGAGAACAGGATCGACACCGCCATCGACAGCGAGAACTGCTGGTAGATCACCCCCACCGAGCCTTTCATGAAGGCCATCGGCAGGAACACCGCCACCAGCACCAGGGTGATGCCGACGATGGCGCCGCTGATCTGGCCCATGGCCTTGCGCGTTGCCTCTTTGGGTGGCAGGCCTTCCTCGGCCATGATCCGCTCGACGTTCTCCACCACGACGATGGCGTCGTCGACCAGGATGCCGATGGCCAGGACCATGCCGAACAGGGTCAGCACGTTGACCGAAAAGCCCATGGCCAGCATCACGGCGAAGGTGCCCATCAGCGCCACCGGCACCACCAGGGTCGGGATCAGCGTATAGCGCAGGTTCTGCAGGAACAGGAACATCACCGCGAACACCAGCAGCATGGCTTCGAACAGGGTGTTGATGACCTGCTGGATCGACACCTTGACGAACGGCGAGGTGTCGTAGGGGATGTCGTACTTGACCCCTTCGGGGAAGTAGCGCGACAGCTCTTTCATCTTCGCCCGCACCAGGGTGGCGGTTTCCATGGCGTTGGCACCTGGTGCCAGCTGCACGCTGAAGGCGGTGGCCGGCTTGCCGTTCAGGCGGGTGCCGTACTGGTATTCCTGGGCGCCGATCTCGACCCGGGCGACATCGCCGACGGTGACACTGGAACCGTCCGGGTTGGCCCGCAGGACGATGGCTGCGAACTCCTCGGGCGTGCTCAGCTGGCCCCTGACCACCACGTTGGCGGTGATTTCCTGGGTACCACGGGCGGGCAGGTCGCCGATGCTGCCGGGGGCGACCTGGGCGTTCTGCGCGGCAATGGCTTCGGCCACATCGTTGGGAGTGAGGTTGAAGCCGATCAGCTTCTGCGGGTCGATCCAGATGCGCATGGCGCGCTCGGAACCGTACAACTGCGCCTTGCCAACGCCCTTGAGGCGGCGGATTTCGTTCATCACGTTGCGCGCGAGGATGTCGGACAGTGCGGTTTCATCAAGGCTGCCGTCCTCCGAGGTGAGGGTGCCGAGCAGCAGGAAGCCGGTGGACACCTTCTCCACCTGCAGGCCTTGCTGGGTCACCTGGCGAGGCAGGCGCGACTCGACCACCTTGAGGCGGTTCTGCACATCGACCTGGGCCAGGTCGGGGTGGGTGCCGGGCTCGAAGGTGGCAGTAATGGTGGCGCTGCCCAGGCTGCTCTGCGACGAGAAGTACAGCAGGTTGTCGGCACCGTTGAGCTCCTGTTCGATCAGGCTGACCACGCTTTCGTCCAGGGTGGCCGCCGAGGCGCCCGGGTACACGGCATAGATTTCCACCTGCGGCGGGGCCACGTTGGGGTACTGCGCCACCGGCAACTGGGGGATGGCCAGGGCGCCGGCAAGCAGGATGAACAGCGCGACCACCCAGGCGAAGATCGGGCGGTCGATGAAGAACTGCGGCATGGATCAGGCCCTCACTGGCCGGTGTGCTGGACGATGGACTGGGCGCCGGGGTCGACCTGGACCTGGTCGCCCGCCTTGACGTGCTGCAGGCCTTCGACCACCACCCGCTCGCCGGGCGCCAGGCCCTCGGTGACCCGCCAGCGATCACCCTGGGCGTTGCCCAGCACTACCTGGCGTTCGCTGATGCGCGACTGGGCGTCGACCACCAGCACCTTCGGCACCCCGGCGCTGTCACGCAGGATGGCGCGCTGCGGCACGCTCAGGCCCTTGGGCTGCACCGCCTGCTCCAGGCGCACGCGCACGTAGCTGCCCGGCAGCAGGTCGAGGTCCGGGTTGGGGAATTCGCTGCGCAGGGTGATCTGGTTGGTGCTCGGGTCGACACTGATGTCGGAGAACAGCAGCTTGCCCGGCAGCGGATAGGCGCTGCCATCGTCCTGGATCAGCGTGGCGCGGGCCTGGCCATCGCCGGCCTGCTGCAGTTCACCGGCACGCAAGGCCCGGCGCAGGGTGGTGAGCTCGCGGGTCGACTGGGTGACGTCGGCGTGGATCGGGTCCAGTTGCTGGATGGTTGCCAGTGGCGTGGTCTCGTTCTGGCCGACCAGGGCGCCTTCGGTGACCAGGGCGCGGCCGATGCGCCCGGAGATCGGCGCGGTGACCGTGGCATAACCCAGGTTCAGGCGGGCGCGCTCCAGCGCGGCCTTGGCTTCGGCAACCGCTGCGTCGGCCTGGAGGAAGGCGGCGCGGGCGTTGTCGTATTCCTGGCGGCTGACCGCCTTGTCGTCGACCAGTTGGCGGTAGCGCTGCTCTTGCAGGCGCGCCTGGTACAGCGTGGCCTCGGCCTTGGCCAGGGTTGCACGGGCGCTGTCGT
This sequence comes from Pseudomonas sp. CC120222-01a, assembly GCF_003097235.1. Classification (GTDB taxonomy): domain Bacteria; phylum Pseudomonadota; class Gammaproteobacteria; order Pseudomonadales; family Pseudomonadaceae; genus Aquipseudomonas. Next base: position 214,507 of record NZ_QEQQ01000004.1, read on the forward strand.
GGTCGGCCTTGAACGGCGCCGGGTCGATGAGGAACAGCACATCGCCCTGTTTGACGTCACTGCCTTCGCGATAGACGCGCTTGAGCACCACGCCAGCGACGCGCGCACGTACTTCCGCCGTGCGCGGGGCGAGGATGCGCCCGTTCAGCTCGGTGCTGATGGCCAGGGGCTGCAGTTGCAGGGTCTCGACCCGGACCTGGGGTACGGGTTGTTTTTCGTTCTGCTCGGCCGCGTCGTCGCAACCGGCCAGGGACAGGGCAAGCAGCGCCACGAGCGCCAGGGGGCGCAGGCGCGGGGGGAGGGTAATAGGCATGCGGATCTTCCGATGATGACCGTGCCTATCCTAAGGCAACCGTTCCTCGGACGGCTGTTAACACCTGTAGGGCCTGTGTGAAAAAGTGTTAAGAACAGTCCTACCGGTTTGTAGGATTCTATATTCTCCATGAACCTGTGCCGGCCTCTTCGCGGGCAAGCCCGCTTCCACAGGGGCCGCGCAAGATCTGAATCCTGTGATGTACCTGTGGGAGCGGGCTTGCCCGCGAAGAGGCCGGTGAAGCTTTCCTCACATTTATTTCCTTCTCATATGCCCAACATTCTCCTGGTCGAAGATGACAGTGCGCTGTCCGAGCTGATCGCCAGCTACCTGCAACGCAACGATTTCCATGTCCGGGTGATTGCCCGTGGCGACCACGTGCTGGACGCCTTCCGGCAAGACCACCCCGACCTGGTGATTCTCGACCTGATGCTCCCCGGCATCGATGGCCTGCAACTGTGCCGCCTGCTGCGTCAGGAATCACAAAGCCTGCCGATCCTGATGCTGACCGCCCGCGACGACAGCCACGACCAGGTGCTGGGCCTGGAGATGGGCGCCGACGACTACGTGACCAAACCCTGCGAGCCCCGCGTGCTGCTGGCCCGCGTGCGCACCTTGCTGCGCCGCAGCAGCGTCAACGAACCGCGCCTGGACAATCACCAGATCCTTATCGGTGGCCTGCGCATCGACCTCGCCGAGCGGCTGGTCAGCTGGCGCGGCGAGGAAGTGGAACTGTCCAGCGGCGAATACAACCTGCTGGTGGTGCTGGCGCGCAATGCCGGTGTGGTGCTCAGCCGCGACCGCATCCTCCAGCAACTGCGCGGCATCGAGTTCAACGGCACCGACCGTTCGGTGGACGTGGCCATTTCCAAGCTGCGCCGCAAGTTCGACGACAGCGCCGGCGAGGCGCGCAAGATCAAGACCGTGTGGGGCAAGGGTTACCTGTTCAGTCGTGTCGAGTGGGAGTGCTGACGCACCATGCTGAAGATCCTGGTGCGCCTGTATCTGGTGATCATCGTCGCCTACGCCGGGGCGCTGTTGTTGATCCCGGACACCATTGTCGGCCTGTTCCACGACCGTTTCATGGCCTACAACCTGGACCAGGCCAAGGGTGTGCAGTCGCTGATCGTCCGCCAGTTCCGCCAGGCGCCAGAAGCGCAATGGCCAGCGGTGGAGGAGGACCTGGCCAGGGCCTTCGCGCCACTGGAGGTCAAACTGCTGCGCAGCGAAAAAGCAGGCCTGAGCCCGGAAGAACAGGCGCGCCTGGAGCAGGGCCAGTACGCCGTGCGCATTGGTGACTGGGGCTATTACCAGACCGTGCTGGCACCGTTGGACAAGGACTGGCTGGTCAGCCTGCATTCACCGCCAGATCCACTGGACATCAACGTGTTGTCCTGGGGCGTGACTGTGCTGATCGGCGCGGCGATGCTCGGTTGCCTGCTGCTGTGGGTGTGGCCGCACTGGCGTGACCTGGAGCGCCTGAAGGAAACCGCCCGGCGCCTGGGCCAGGGGCGGATGGCCGAGCGCACACATATCTCGCCGCACTCGAACATCGGTGAACTGGCCGGGGTGTTCGACACCATGGCCAGCGATCTTGAGCGCCACGTCAATCAGCAGCGTGAGTTGCTCAACGCGGTCTCCCACGAGCTGCGCACGCCGCTGACCCGGCTGGATTTCGGCCTGGTGCTGCTGTTCGACGAGGTGCCACCGACCAGCCGCAAGCGCCTGCTGGAACTGGTCGGGCATGTGCGCGAGCTGGATGAGCTGGTGCTCGAACTGCTGTCGTACAGCCGCCTGTACAACGCAGACCAGGCACGGGAACGGGTCGAAGTGTCCTTGCTGGAGCTGGTGGACAGCGTGCTTGGCGGGTTTGCCGAGGAGCTCGATACGCGGGGTATCCAATGGGAAGTGCAGGCCGAAGACAACCTGCCACGCTTCGTGCTGGACCCGCGACTGACTGCCCGGGCCGTACAGAACCTGGTGCGCAACGCCATGCGCTATTGCGATGAAAGCCTGTTGCTGAGGTTGCGTCTGGAAGCAGACGGCGCCTGCCTGTTGACCGTGGAGGATGACGGGATCGGTATCCCGGCCGAGGAGCGTGAGCGGATCTTCCAGCCGTTCTACCGCCTGGACCGCAGCCGCGACCGCAACACCGGCGGCTTCGGCCTTGGCCTGGCGATCAGCCGCCGGGCGATCGAGGGGCAGGGCGGGACCCTGACCGTGGCGCAGTCGGCGCTGGGTGGGGCGCAGTTCAGGATTCGGCTGCCAGCTGGCTAGTCCACAGCACGAACTGATCCTTGCCGTTGTGCTTGGCCTGGTACAGAGCCTGGTCGGCGTGTACCAGCGCCATGCTCAGGCTGTCCCCGCTTTCGACCCGGGCCAGGCCGATGCTGATGGTCACGGGCGGTACGCCAAGGTCGTCGCGCACGCGCTGGCACAGCGCGTCGACCCGTTGTTCGGCCCCTTGCTGGTCCAGCCCTTCGAAGAAAATCGCAAACTCCTCACCACCCAGGCGGGCGAACTCATGGCCGGCCACGCCTGCCTTGATATGCACGGCCACCCGCTTGAGCACTTCATCGCCAATGTCATGCCCGAAGCGGTCGTTGACCCGCTTGAAGTTGTCGATGTCGATCATCGCCAGGTACTGCCCGGCCGTGGCCAGGCGCAGTTGGCGTTCGGCCTTGGCCATGAACGAGCGGCGGTTGGGGATGTCGGTCAGGGCATCAACATAGGCCTGCTCCAGCAGCACCTTGGACAGGTAGAAGTTGTGCAGCTTGGCCTGGCGCATCTGCAGGTAGCTGTAGCTCACCAGGCCGCTGAGGAACACTGCGTAGCTGATGAGCATGGCACCTTCGAGTTGATCGGCGTCGATACGGGTGTGGTAGAACGGGTTGAGCATCACCCAGGTGATGACCATGGCGCAGAAGAACGACCAGCGCCGTACCGGCAGCACCGACACGGCATACAGCACGGTCGATACGCCGAGCACCAGCCACACGGGGCGCAGGGGCTCGGGAATGCCATCGATCACCAGGCGCATGCCCAGGGTGATGACGCTGATGAACAGCAGGTTGAGCACGTCGAAATGGTGACTGCGGCGGGTGAAGCGCAGCACCACGGTGAGGCAGCCGAGCAGGGCGATGAACAGGTAGGACAGCCAGGTGAAACCTTGGCCGCCGAGAAAGCTGACGATCAGGTCGAAGATCAGCCAGATCAGTGTGCTAACGCAGAACACCAGCATGCAGAACGGGCGCATGGACTCGAATTCGTGCTGGCGGAATTCGGCGCGCAGGGCGGCGGGGGCGACCTGCTTGCGCACGTGCTCTTCGATGGTCTTGAACATCGGTGGGCTCCTGGGAGTACTGCATGGCCTGCTCGGGCCCTTTCGCGGGCTCGCCCGCTCCCACAGGATCACCACAGTTTTTGAAATCTGTGCAATCCCTGTGGGAGCGGGCGTGCCCGCGAAGAGGCCGGTACAGGTTGACTCAATTCTGTGGCAGAACACCCCGGGCCCAAGGCCGGTAGCGCAAGGCAAACACCGCTTCGGCATGGCACCCAGCACCCAGCTTCGGCTCCGCAGGCTCAGCCCGAAACGCCTGCCCTGGCGCACTCACCTGGCGAAACGCCTCGCGCACCACCCCCACCCGGCACGGCAGCGCCTGTTCGTAACTCTGGCGCACCAGCGGCGGCAAGCGCCCGGTCCCGGCACCGTCCTGCCACCACACAGTCAAGCCCAACCCGGCCAGTTGATCCAGCCAGGCGCCATTGACCCGCGGTGCCAGTTTGCCTGCGCTGAACGCGCTGATGTGCAGCGGCTTGTCCAGCCGCCGGTTGAAGGCCTGCAACTGGCTGTACAACGCCTCGCGGCGACCGGCATCGCGAAAGTGCAGGTCGTCCAGTTCCATGGGCAGGTACCAGCCGGCGACGGGCAGTTGCCAGTCCTGGCGAAGCTGCTGGTACTGGCCCAGCGAACGGCCCAGTTGCGACTTCCAGTAATTGTTCAGGCCGTCGCCGTCGAGCTCCTCGATGCGCTGGTAATAGGCCGGGTCAAGGTACAGCCCGAGCACCAGCTCCAGGCCTTGCGCATGGGCCTCGCGCAGGCTGTTGGCCAGCCAGCCCTGGGCGCCGCCGAAATCACTGTCGCCGTAGGCACTCCACTGCACGATCAGGGTCTTGCCGCCTTGCGCCTTGGTGGCGCGCCACAGTTGCTGCCACTGCGCCGGGGTCACCGCGGCATCGCGGTTGAGCGGCTGGTAGAACAGGCGCTGGTCGGCCAGGGCCGGCAGGCACAGGGCGAGCATGCAAATTGCCAGGAGCGTACGCATCAGAAGGTCATCTCCGCGCCAACCAGCACGCCATTGGCGCTCTTGTAGAGGTTGCCACCCAGCGACTGCTGGTACTCGGCACGCACTTTCAGCGAACCGCGGTAGGCGTTGTAGCGGTCGTCGTCGAACCACCATTGCCAGCGCACACCAACCCCGGCACGGGCGTCCTGGCGCCAGTCGTTGCTTGGGTCCTGGCTGGAGAACTCGAAGAAGCCGTAAGGCATGAGGGTTTGTGGCGAGTTGCCGGGCAGTTTCCAGGCGTGCCCCTGCTGGTAGCGCGACAGCCAGGCGTGGTCGCCGGCGCGGGTCCACCAGGCGGCATCGAGGTAGAGGAAACGCTCGTTCCAGTCGTCTTCGTCGACCCGCCAGTCGTTGCGCCAGTCGCCCTGGTCGAGGAATGAGGCGGTGGCGCGCAGCAGCAGGTCGTTGCTCGATTCGGCGTGGTGGCGCAAGTCGCCCCAGTTACCGCCGACCTTGGCCGGGCTCAGCAGTTCGCCAAGGCTCAGGCCGCTGTAGTGGTCGTCGTCGATCTGCCGCTGGTGGTACAGCTCGGCGTACAGGTTGAGGTTGGCCTGGCCCAGCGGCTTGTAGCGCAGGCCGACGCCGGTGCCCATGCTTTGCGCGTAGTCGGTGCGGCTCTGGCCGCCGAACAGCACACGGCCGTAGACCGACAGGGTGCTGCCGTTGCGGCTGGGCTCCTCGCCCAGGGCGTGGTCCCACATGGCCAGCTGCACGTTCTGCGATTGCGCACGGCGCGAGGTGCCGCTGCGCTCACCGTTGTCGAGGAACTTGTCGTTGGTCGAGGTGCCGGCGGGCGACCAGGTGCTGGCCAGGGTGATGGTGTCGCGCCGCGACAGGGTTTCGTGGGCGCGGCGCTGGCGGTACTTGCGGGCTTCGAGGCTGCCGTATTCGTCGTCGCCATCGACCAGGTTGTCTTCCACGTCGATCACCCGGCGCAACTCACGGCGTGCGGCGGCGCTGTTCTCGGCTTCGTCGTAACGCAGGGCGAGGGTCTCGCCCAGGCGATAGTCCTCGGGGAAATCGTGGGTGGCGCGTTCCAGATAAGGGATGGACTGGCGACGCTGGGCCTTGTCCTGCGAGCCGGCCAGGCGCATGCCATAGTCGGCACGATAGCGCGGCTGGTTGGGCTCAAGGCGCACGGCTTCGGCCAGCCAGGCGGTGCTTTGTACGCTGTCGCCGGCCAGTTGCGCCGTGCTGGCGGCGGCGTAGTAGTGGTCGGCACGCGGGTTGTGCGCCAGGGCCTGGCGCTGGAAGCCCAGCGCCGCCTGCAGGTCGCCCTGACGTTGCGCAATGGCGGCACCCAGTGCCCAGTCATCAGCGCTGTTGTGCGCGGCGGCGTCCCAGTAGCGGCGGGCGGCGTCGGCATCGCCAGCGTTCAAGGCCCCGCGGGCGGCGGTCAGGCGGGCGTTGTCGTTCCAGGCGCTGGCCGGCAGGTTGCGCCAGATCGGCATGGCCGCTTCGGAATCGCCGGCGGCTTCCAGGGCGTAGGCCAGGGGCAGGTGGTTGCTATTGTCACCCAGACGTTCGGCGGCCTGGTAATAGACCACCGCTTCACCGGGTTGATCGGGCATGGCGCAGCGGCCCAGGGCGCGATACTGGCCGGCTTCGGTCGGATTTGCCGGGATGGCCCGGCGCACGGCGTCGCACTGGCCGTTTTCAGCCAGGCGGCCGAGCAGCTGGGCGCGGGTATTGGCGTCGACCCTGGGGATCAGGCCGAGCATGCGCTGGCTGTTCAGAGGGCCATCGTTGCGCGCATAGATGTTGCCCAGGCGCTGCAGCAGGGAAGGTGTCAGGCGCCCCTGGCGACGGTCATAGGCCTGCTCCAGAAGGGTGCGGGCGCGCTCGCTCTGGCCTTGCTGCAGCAACAGATAGGTTGCTTGCTCAAGCGCAGCCAGGTCATCGTTCTGACGGTAGCGTTTTTCCCATTCGGCGGCTGTGCGGGGTTGTGGCGGCTGCACCGGGTCGCCATACAGGCGCTGCTTGAGCACCGCATAAGCGCGCGGGTCTGCGCTGGCCGGGCAGTCCTTGAACTGTTCGCGGGCAACGTCCGGGTCACGACGTGACAACCAGTCGACGGTCTCCAGGCAAGGACGCTGCAGTTCGTTGCTCAGCTGCCGTACCAGCGGCGCGTCATCCCCTTCACGGGCCAGCTCCCACAGCTGCTGGCGCTGCTCAGGTTGTTGCAACTGCTCGGTGGGCAATTTTTCCAACCAGCGCTGCGCCAGTTGATTGTGGCCGACGGCGATGGCCCGATTGGCCATGGCCAGGCGCGTCTGGTTGGCGACTTCGGGGGAGGGGGCGCTTTGCAGCAGCTTTTCCAGGCCCTTTTCATCGACCTGCTGGACATAGGCGTTGGCCAGGCGCTGCCAGTCTTCTGGCGGCAATTGGCCCTTGTCCGCCAGAGGCTGCAGTTGCTCGATGGTTTCCTTCCAGTTACGCAGCTGTTCGGCGAAGTTGGCCCGGGCCAGGCGCAGCACCTGGCCATCGTCGCGTGGCGGCAGCTGGTTGAGCCACTCCAGGGCTTTGCCGGCACCGCCGAACTTGGCCAGGCTCAGGCTGTAGGCCTGCCACAGGCGCACCCGCTGGGTGCCATCGGCGTTGGCCAGCCAGCCTTCCACCTGGCTGGCCGCCGGCGGGTCCTGCTCGATCCAGGTCAGGCGCAGCTCCAGCAGGGCGTTGGCGTATTCGGGGCCATCGCCGAACTGCTCGGCCATGGCTTCGGCTTCCTTGTAGCGGCGCTGGTGGGCCAGGGCTTCGACCAGCAGCGTACGGGCTTCGTCGTTGTTCGGCACGCGGCTGAGGACATGGCGGGTCAGGCGTTCGACTTCGGCCCAGTTGTCCTTCTTCGCTTCGCGGTAGCTGCGTTCCATGAACGGATAGCTGGTGAAACGTTGGAACTCGGTCATCGGTGCTGCCTGGGCCGCCAGCGCAGTGGAGCAAAGCAGCAAGCCGGAAAGGGTGAGGGACAGACGCGGCTTCATGCCACCTCCCGGGTCAGATCAAAGGCAGCCTGCTGTTCGCTGGCCTGTTCGGCGAGGGCCTGCTGCAGCACCTCTTCGGTAATGATGCCGCGGGCGATCAGGTGCTCGCCGAGGCTCTGCTGCTCGGGGTCGAAATCGATCAGTGCCTGGTTGAACAGGGTGACCGGGACCATGCCGCGTACCTGCAGCAGGGCGCCAAGCATCACCTGGTGGTGGCTGACCCGTTCGATCAGATCGGCATCATCCTGGTGCCGCTCCAGCACGGTGAGCATGTCGTAGGTTTCGGGTTTCTGCCAGGGGCTCGGGTAGTGATAGCGCAGGCCCAGGGTGACCCGGCCCTGGGGGGCCAGGCGGCAACTGACCGGGCGTTTCAGCTGGCGGCTGATCACCCCCAGCGACACCTGGCTGACCGGGCTTTCACTGGCCAGCACCAGGGTGTTGCCGTCTTCGGCGACTGGCAGCACGCCATAGTGCGTGGCCAGCCGGCGTGGCAACTGGGCAATCAGCTGCGGGTCGAGCTTGAACGGGTTGAGCGGTGCCCAGGGCAGGTCGAGCTGTTCGGCCAGCGTCTGTACCAGCTGCTCGCTGGTCAGCCAGCCCCGCAGCAGCAGTTCGCGACCCAGGCGCCGGCGCACCGGGCTGGTGATCGCCTGCTGCAGCTGTTCTTCGGTGATGTAGCCTTTTCCCACCAGCCGATGGCCCAGTGGCGTGCGCGCCGGCGAGGCGAGGGCGGGGAATTCGTGGGTGGTCTTGTCCCACGCCACCCGCCGCGAATCGCCCATCTCCATGACCTGGCGCAGGGCGCGCAGGTTGGCGAAGAAGTTGACGAAGTTGCTCCACATCATCCGTGGCGCCGACAGCAGGCCTTCGAAGATGCCGTAGTAGCGGGTGACAAACCAGCCGCGCTGGAACAGGCGGTTGACCAGCATCAGGCCGTTGAGCCAGAGCAGGGTGGTGAGCAGCTGGCTGTCACTGAGGATCGACATGAAGCGCCAGGAGTCCGGGGCGATCGCGGTCACCAGCCACATGGCCAGCAGCACCAGCAGCAACAGGTTGACCAGGAAGCTCAGCAAGTAGGCGAACAGGCCCCGGCGGTCGCGCCAGAGGAAGTAGTTGAGCGCACCGGTACGGCTCCAGCCGAGGTTGCTGGTGCCCTGGAAGACAATGCCGACGATCCACCGCGACTTTTGCCGGATGGCGTGCTGCCAGTCGCGCGGGAAGTGCTCGCGCACGCAGATCACCTGGGAGAACTCGCGGCTCATGCCCGGCCGCCACTCGTGCTTGAGGGCCAGCGCCGGGTCGGTGATGGAGTAGCGGGCGAAGATGCACTTCATGCCTTTCTGCTTCAGGCGAAAGCCGATGTCGTAGTCTTCGGTCAGGCTCTGCACGTCGAAGGCGATGCCATCGCCGTCTTCGAGCAGGGCGCTGATGGCACGGCGGCTGAAGCAGGTGCCAACGCCAGCGCTGGGTACCTGGCCGGTCAGTGCTTCGCGCACGATCACGTCCTTGCCGTGGTTCTCGGCGAACTCGTCGACGTAATGCCCGGCAGTGAAACCCTTCCATTCCGGCGCGTAGGGGTACACCGGGATCTGGATCATGTCCTTGTTGGGCAACAGGTAGTTGAACAGGCGCAGTTCCATGGGCGAGATCACGTCTTCGGCGTCATGCAGGATGAAACCGGCGAACTCGATGCGGGCATCGTCCTGGAAGCGCAGGATGGCGTCGATGATGTTGTTCAGGCAGTCGGCCTTGCTGGTGGGTCCGGGGCGCGCGCAGACCACCTTGTGCACGTTCGGGTAGTGCAGGCACACGGCGTCGACGTCGGCCTGGGTCTGCGGGTCGTTGGGGTAGGTGCCGACGAAGATCTGGTAGTTCTCGTAGTCGATGGTCGAGGCCGCCAGGCGCGCCATTTCGCCGACCACGCCCACTTCGTTCCAGGCCGGGACCATGATCGCCAGGGGTTTTTCCGGCACATCGAACAGGCGTTTTTCGTCGGCCTTTTCGTGCTTGTCGTAGATGCGGAAACGGCGAATCAGCTTGCGGCCCCAGTAGCACAGGTCGATGAACAGGTCGTCGAGGCCGAGCAGGAACATCAGCGAGGCAAGGATGATCGCCAGGACTTTGAGGCCGAACAGCACATAGGTGAGGAAATCGATGAAGGCCAGGCTCATGCGTCATCTCGCGGGTTGGACGTTTCTGCAAACCAGCGCGTCAGGCGCTCGGCGATGCGCTCGCTGGCGTGGCCGTCACCAAACGGGGTATAGACCCGCGCCATGCGTGCGTAGGCCACCGGGTCGTCGAGCAGCTGGCGGGTTTCTTCGACGATGCGCTCGGTCAGGGTGCCCACCAGCTTGACCGTGCCGCCCTTGAGCACGGCGGGGCGCTCGGTAACCTTGCGTAGCACCAGCACTGGCTTGCCAAGAGCAGGGGCCTCTTCTTGCACGCCGCCTGAATCGGTGAGGATGATCTGGGCGCGGTTCATCAGCCAGACGAAGTGCGGGTAGTCCTGCGGGGCGATCAGGTGGATGTTGCTGCGGTTCGACAGCACGCCATACACGGCCTTCTGCACCTGCGGGTTGAGGTGCACGGGGTAGACGAACTGCACGTCGGGGTAACGTTCGGCCAGTTGCGCCAGGGCCAGGCAGATACGCTCGAAGCCGGGGCCGAAGTTCTCCCGGCGGTGGCCGGTGATCAGCACCATGCGCTGCTCGGGGCGCAGCACGCTCAGCGGCGAGTCGGCGGCCGGCTGCCATTGCCGTTCGGCCAGGTGGTCGCGCATCCACAGCAGGGCGTCGATGACGGTGTTGCCGGTGACTTCGATGTGCTCCGGCGGCACGCCCTCGCGGATCAGGTTGGCGTCCGAGTCGCGGGTCGGGGTGAAGTGCAGGTCGGCGAGCACCCCGGTCAGGCGCCGGTTGGCTTCTTCGGGCCAGGGCTGTTGCAGGTTGCCGGTACGCAGGCCGGCTTCGACATGGCCGATGGGGATGTGCCGGTGGAAGGCCGCGAGGCTGGCGATGAAGCTGGTAGTGGTGTCGCCGTGGACCAGCACGATGTCGGGCTTGACCTGCTCGTAGGCCTGGTCGAGTTTGTCCAGCAGGTCGCGGGCCAGGCCGTTCAGGGTCTGGTTCTGGGTCATCACCTTGAGGTCCTGATCGACGCTCAGGCCAAAGGCGGTCAGCACCTGCTCGAGCATCTCGCGGTGCTGGCCGGTGGAGCAGATATGCAGGTCGACCTCGGGCCAACTGCGCAGCACGCGGGCCAGCGGGGCCATCTTGATCGCTTCGGGTCGGGTGCCGAACACCATCATGACGCTATACGCCATCGTCTTGTTCCTCGTTCATTTCCCTGGACGAAGGGGTGGGACATGTCGCCGCTTGCAAGTGATAGATACAAGCAGTCGCATGCAGGGTTGTCCAGATGTTCGTCGTGAGGGTTGTGTTGTCTGGGAGATCGAGCGCCGCCCGCGCGGCGCATCGCGGGCAAGCCCGCTCCCACATCTGTTTCGGGCCAATGTCGCCTGTGCCGCCAACAGGGACCGCCTTGTTGGCATGGCGATACATCTCGGCGGGCGCTGATGCCGCTCCACCTGTCTCCAGTCATGCACCAAGGCGGATCCTGTTGGCGGCACAGGATTAATTGGCCCGAAACAGATGTGGGAGCGGGCTTGCCCGCGATGCGCCGCGCGGGCGGCGCTCGATCTCACAGGCGATACCCCCCTAAAGGCAAGCACCTGTCCGAACAACCTTTTTATTCAGGCTTTCATCGAGTAATTTTGTAGGTCGTTTCTTCAGGGAGCTGAACATGCAAGGCAAGGCACGCAAGATCGTCCAGGCCATTCTCTACGAAGCCATCGCCGTGGCTTGCGTAGCACCGGCGCTGGAGTTGGCGTTCGGCGCCGGCATGGCGGAATCGACGGTACTGTCGGTGCTGATGTCGGGCATCGCCATGAGCTGGAACATGGCCTACAACTGGGCCTTCGAGCGCTGGGAGGCACGCCAGCGCAAGCGCGAGCGCACGTTGCTGCGCCGGGGGCTGCACGCGCTGGGCTTCGAGGGCGGGCTGGTGCTGATCCTGCTGCCGCTGGTGGCGTACTGGCTGGATGTCAGCCTGTGGGCGGCGTTCCTCACCAACCTGGCCCTGTTCGTGTTCTTCTTCGTCTATGCCTTTGTGTTCCAGTGGGGCTTTGACAAGGTGTTCGACGTGCCGCTGTCGGCGCAACAAGCAAAGTGTTGACTTGGCCAGGGCGGGCGGGATAACGTCCTACCCCATGAAAACCTTCCCGCACGTGAACGCGATTATTATTACCGCCATTATCAGCTTGGCGGGCTAGCGCGTACGTGCACCGAACCCGCCCTGGAGGCGGGTTTCTTCTCTCTGACTCCTGGGCAACGTGAAAAAAAGCCAAGGAGTTGCAATCGATGACCAGCCTCAACGTCAGCCCTCGTACCCCGTCCACCCCGCAGCAACTGCTGTCGGAACAGGTGCGCCGCATTCTGTCCGCACCGGTGTACGACCTGGCCATCGAGACGCCCTTGCAGGCCGCCCCCGCGCTGTCTGCCAGCCTCGGCAACCAGGTGCTGCTCAAGCGCGAAGACCTGCAACCGACCTTCTCGTTCAAGATCCGTGGTGCCTATACCCGGCTGTCGCGCCTGACCACGGCCCAGCGCGAACGCGGCGTGATCACTGCCTCGGCAGGCAACCATGCCCAGGGTGTGGCCCTGGCGGCGGCGCACCTGGGCATGAAGGCGACCATCGTCATGCCCACCACTACGCCATCGCTCAAGGTCGAAGGGGTGCGCTCGCGGGGTGGCCACGTGGTGCTGCACGGCGAGAGCTTCCCCCATGCCCTGGCCCACGCGCTGCAATTGGCTGACAGCGACGGGGCGACCTTTGTGCCGCCGTTCGACGACCCGGACGTGATCGCCGGCCAAGGCACCGTGGGCATGGAGATCCTGCGCCAACAGCCGGGTGCGCTTGACGCGATCTTCGTGCCGGTCGGCGGTGGCGGGCTGGTCGCAGGCATTGCCGCCTACGTCAAATACCTGCGCCCCGAGGTCAAGGTGATCGGTGTCGAACCGGAAGACTCCAACTGCCTGCAGGCTGCCATGGCCGCGGGCGAACGGGTGATCCTGCCGCAAGTCGGTACCTTCGCCGATGGCGTGGCGGTGGCGCAGATCGGTGCCCATTGCTTCGAGCTATGCCGGCATTTTGTCGATGAGGTGGTGACCGTCAGCAGCGATGAGCTGTGCGCGGCAATCAAGGACATCTACGACGATACCCGCTCGATCACCGAACCCTCGGGTGCCCTGGCCGTGGCCGGGATCAAGAAGTACGTGGCCCGCGAAGGCGTCACGGGGCAAACCCTGGTGGCCATCGACTCCGGCGCCAACGTCAACTTCGACCGCCTGCGCCACGTGGCCGAACGTGCCGAGCTGGGCGAGCAGCGCGAGGCGATCATCGCCGTGACCATCCCCGAACAGCCCGGCAGCTTCCGGGCGTTCTGCCAGGCCCTGGGCAAGCGGCAGATCACCGAGTTCAACTACCGCTACTACCCGGGCAAGGAAGCGCGTCTGTTCGTAGGCGTGCAGACCCACCCGCTGCACGACCCGCGCGAGCAGCTGCTGGCCAGCCTGCGCGGGCAGGGCTACAGCGTGCTTGACCTGACCGACAACGAACTGGCCAAGCTGCATGTGCGCCACACCGTGGGTGGGCATGCCGCACCGGGGGCCGATGAGCGGGTGCTGCGCTTCGAGTTCCCCGAGCGGCCAGGGGCACTGCTGGGCTTCCTGGAGCGGCTGGGCAAGCGCTGGAACATCAGCCTGTTCCATTACCGTAACCATGGCGCGGCCGAAGCGCGGGTATTCGCGGCGCTGGAAGTGCCAGGCGACGAGCAGGGCAGCCTGCCCCAGGCGCTGGACGAGATGGGCTACCGCTACTGGGACGAGACCGATAATCCGGCTTACCGGCTGTTCCTTGGCTAACGTTGCTCTGGATCAACATTCGTTGCATTGAACGGGCGGATCCTCGTTGGTAGACAGACCTACCAGGAGGATCCGGTCATGAGCAGCACCTTCTTCATCCCGCCCGTCAACATCATGGGCATCGACTGCCTCGACGAGGCCATGGCCGCGATTGCCGGTTATGGCTTGCGCAAGGCGCTGATCGTGACCGACCAGGGCCTGGCCAAGGCCGGCGTCGCGGCTCGCATCGGACGCATGCTGGCCTTGCAGGACATCGACTCGGTGGTGTTCGACGGCGCCAAGCCCAACCCCAGCATCGCCAACGTCGAGGCGGGCCTTGCGGTGTTGCAGCGTGAGCGTTGCGACTGCGTGGTGTCGCTGGGCGGTGGCTCGCCCCATGACTGCGCCAAGGGCATTGCCCTGTGCGCCACCAATGGTGGGCATATCAGCGACTACGAGGGCGTCGACCGCTCGCGCAAGCCGCAGCTGCCATTGATCGCCATCAACACCACGGCGGGTACGGCCAGTGAAATGACCCGTTTCTGCATCATCACCGACGAGCGCCGCCATGTGAAAATGGCCATCGTCGACCGTAACGTCACGCCGATTCTCTCGGTCAACGACCCGGCGCTGATGGTTGCCATGCCCAAGGGGCTGACGGCGGCCACCGGCATGGATGCATTGACCCACGCCATCGAGGCTTATGTGTCGACGGCGGCCACGCCGATTACCGATGCTTGCGCGCTGAAGGCCATCAGCCTGATCAGTGAAAACCTGCGCCAGGCGGTGAACGATGGTAACGACCTGCAGGCGCGGGAGAACATGGCCTACGCGCAGTTCCTGGCAGGCATGGCGTTCAACAATGCCTCGCTTGGTTACGTGCATGCCATGGCGCACCAGCTGGGCGGTTACTACGACTTACCCCATGGTGTGTGCAATGCGGTGCTGTTGCCGCATGTGCAGCGTTTCAATGCCAAGGTCAGCGCCGCGCGCTTGCGCGATGTGGCCAAGGCCATGGGCATCAAGGTCTGCGGGCTGGATGCCGAGCAGGGCGCGGGGGCGGCGATTTCGGCCATCGAGCACCTGGCGGTGGCCGTGGGCATTCCGGCGGGGTTGGCGGAGCTGGGGGCCAAGCTTGAGGATGTCGGCATTCTGGCGGAGAACGCCTTGAAGGATGCCTGTGGGCTGACCAACCCGCGGCCGGCCAGCCAGGATGAGATCGAGGGGATTTTCCGGGCGGCATTCTGATCACTGGTACTACGGCTGACGCGGTCGTTGTGGGAGCGGCCTTGTGTCGCGAAAGGGCTGCGTAGCAGCCCCGGCAGTCTGTGATCAGAGCCGAGATCCTGGGGCCGCGTTGCGGCCCTTTCGCGACACAAGGCCGCTCCCACAAGATCCGCTCAATGCTGTGCTGAAGTCTTCAGCGCTCACGCATGAAGAACCCTGCCACATACTTGCGGAAGGTCTCCAGGCTCTTGAAGTCCGCATAGCGCTTGAAGTTCTCGGCATCGGGCTCCGGCCCGATCGGCTTCTCCAGCAACGACACCGACAGCACCCGGTCCTGATCCGAGGTCAGTACCAGCTCATCCATCACCTGCCCACCGATCACCGGCCGGCGCATCTGTACCTTCACCCCTTTGCTGGCCATCCAGTCGATCAGCGACACCAATGCCTTGAGTGGCTCGCGCTCTTCGTCGCGGTACACCGGGAACATCTGCGCGCGCGACAGCACCGGCACGCTGGCCACATGAATCAGTTCATAGAAGTGGCTGCCCGCCGTGGTCGGTGAGTACAGGGCCAGCGCCAGCAGCGGCCCCGACGCCCGGCTGCCACCCCAGTACAGGTGATGCCCCTGGAAATCGAAGCCGTCTTCGCTGCGGTTGTTGAACAGCTTGCGCCCCTTGATCTGGTCAACACAGTCCAGCAGCAGGCCATGGCGGCGGTGGTTGCCGAACAGCGTGGCTTCGCGCAGGCGGGACTTGAGCATCATCATGTGCTTCATGTCCAGGCGGGTTTCCAGGTAATTGCTGGCCGGCACCCGTTCGAGCAACGGGTAGCGGCTGGCGACACTGCGCAGCTCGGCGAACTGGCCGGTGAGGTCTTTCTTGAGGTGAGTGGCGTAGAGGTTCAGGCCGCTGGTTTCGATCCAGGTCAGCAGCAGTGACAACAGGCGCTGCTGTTCGCGGCGATCGTTGCCTTCGGCCGCGCCAGGGCCGGCGTCGCTGGCACTGCGGTAATCACCGATCAGGCGCAGCGGAGTGTCGGGTGCCAACCAGGCGGCAGGCACTACCGGCTCGTCTTCACGCTCGCTGGCTTCGCGCTCGTCCTTGGTGAACGGGCAACCGGGTGCATGCTCGGCAGTGCCCGGGTTGTTCTTCAGAAACAGGGTGCCGGTGCTGCCGTTGAGGGTGACATTGAGCACCGGCAAGGCATCCTTGCGGCAGTCGCAGGCCAGCCACTGGTTGGCGCTGCGCACCTTCATCAGCAGCTGGTTGGCCTGCAGCAGGCGTGGCCCGGCGAGGCTGCCGGTGGCGAAACCGACCAGCAGTTCCTCTTCGGCCGGGGTCAGGCTGCGCACCTGCGCGGCGGTTTTGTCGATGATTCGCATGAGGCAGCTCCAAGCTACGAGCCTCAAGCTTCAAGCAAACGCGCCGCGCTTTCAACTCGTCGCTCAGCTGCCGCTGAACATCTTGGCAGCGCGGGCGCGGATTTCGTCGGGGGTCAGGTCTTCCTTGTGGGTGGAGACGAACCAGATGTTGCCGAACGGGTCTTTCAGCGTGCCGCTGCGGTCGCCGTAGAACTGGTCCGTCACCGGGTGCAACTGGGTGCCGCCGGCCGCCAGGGCCTGGGCGTAGACTTTGTCGCAGTCTTCGACATACAGGTGCAGGCCGACGCCGGCACCGGCGAGTTTCTGGCTGGCGGTGAGGCCGCCTTCGCGGTCGCAGGGGTCGCCGAGCATCAGCGAAGAATCACCGATGCGCAGTTCGGCGTGGCCGACCGTGCCGTCCGGGCCTTCTAGACGGAACATCTCGGTGGCGCCAAAGGCCTGCTTGTAGAACTCGATGGCCTTGGCGGCGTTGTTGATGGCCAGGTACGGGGTGATGCTGTGCTGGCCATCGGGAATGGGTTTGGCTGCCATATTCGACTCTCCTTTGCTTGGGGCGCCGGTTGGCGCCCTGTTGCCTTAGAGTCGTTTGCGCAGATGGAAAATCGACAGGGTTGCTAGATCTATTTCCTATAAGCGCAGTGGTCAGAAGATGTAGTCGGTGGTCAGGAAACTCGATTGACGGTTACGGATGATCTCGCTGATCAGTTCCTTGTTGGCTTCCTGGAAGCGGGTCGCGACCAGGGTGCGGATGGAGAACACGCGCAAGGCATCGTGCACCGACAGGGTACCTTCGGCGCTATTTTTGCGGCCGTTGAACGGATAGGTGTCCGGGCCGCGCTGGCACTGGGCGTTGAGGTTGATGCGGCCGACCTGGTTGGCAAAGATGTCGACCAGGTGGCCGACAGTGGCCGGGTCGTTGCCGAACAGGCTCAGCTGCTGGCCATAGTCGGAGTCGAGCACGTAGTCGATCACGGTCTGCAGGTCGCGGTAAGGCACCACCGGCACCACCGGGCCGAACTGCTCCTCGTGGTACACGCGCATGTCGCGAGTCACCGGGTAGAGCAGGGCGGGGTAGAAGAACGAGCCGCGGCTCTGCCCACCCCCTTCATTGAGCACCCGTGCGCCCTTGGCCGTGGCATCGGCCACCAGCTGGTCGAGGTAATCGACCTTGCCCTGTTCCGGCAGCGGTGTCAGTGCAACGCCTGGCGCCCAGGGCATGCCCGGCTTGAGCGCGGCGAGCTTGCGCTGGAACTTGTCGAGGAAGGGTTCGACCACATCCTCGTGGACGAACAGGATCTTCAGCGCCGTGCAGCGTTGGCCATTGAACGACAGCGCGCCGGTAATGGCCTCTTCCACGGCGTTGTCCAGGTCCACCTGGGGCAGGACGATGCCGGGGTTCTTGGCATCCAGGCCCAGGGCCGCACGCAGCCGGTGCGGCCGCGGGTGAAGCTTCTTGAGGTCGCTGGCGGCCTTGTGGGTGCCGATGAAGGCGAACACATCGACCTTGCCACTGGCCATCAGCGCGCTGACCGTTTCACGGCCACGGCCGTAGATGACGTTGATCACCCCTGGCGGGAAGCTGTCGCGGAACGCTTCGAGCAGCGGGCGGATCAGCAGCACGCCGAACTTGGCCGGCTTGAACACCACGGTGTTGCCCATGATCAGCGCCGGGATCAGCGTGGTGAAGGTTTCGTTGAGCGGGTAGTTGTAGGGGCCCATGCACAGCGCCACGCCCAGCGGCGCACGGCGGATCTGGCCGAGGGTGCCTTGTTCGAGTTCGAAGCGGCTGGAGCGACGGTCGAGGTCCTTGAGGGCGTTGATGGTGTCGACGATGTAGTCGCAGGTGCGGTCGAATTCCTTTTCTGAATCCTTGAGGTTCTTGCCGATTTCCCACATCAGCAGCTTGACCACGGCGGTGCGCTGCTCGCGCATGCGTGCGAGGAAAGTTTCCACGTGCTGGATCCGTTCGGCCACGCGCATGTTCGGCCAGGCGCCACGGCCTTTGTCATAGGCGTTTACCGCCGCGTCCAGGGCGGTGAGGGCGGTGTCGGCGTCGAGCAGTGGCGCGCTGCCGAGCACCACCTGGCGCTCGCCGTCCGCTTCCTTCAGCCAGACCGGGCTGCGTACCGTGGCCAGTGGCCCGTCCCAGCGCCTGAGTTCACCGTTCACCAGGTAGTCGCGTTGTTCCAGCGGTGCGCCCAGGCGCCAGTTCTCGGGAATGTCGCCAGCGGCGGGAAACAGCGAATCGAGCAGATGTTCCATGGGTACTGCACCTCACGTGTCTGGACGGGTGAAACGCTTCAGCTGCGAGCATGCACCCTGGGCAAGAAAAACACCAGTCTGGCTCAATATTGCGCGCTCCGCGCCGATACAGGGGCAATCGACCACGTCTGCAGGCTTATGACCCCGTCCAATTCCCCGATGACCCACGAACAGACACCGACTACTGGCACGCTGCGTCGCGCCCTTCGCCGCTTGATGCCGGTCGGCGTTTCCCTGGCCGGTATCGGCGTGTCCATGGCGCTTGGTCACGTGGACATCCAGCGCCAGCAAAGCCAGCAGGACACGAACCTGTTCCATTCGCCGCTGTTCTGGTTCGCCCTGACCTGCAGCGGCCTGCTCAGCCTGTTCATCGCGCAGATCAACCGCAAGCAACGTCAGCTGCAACAGCGCAACCGTGAATTGCAGCGCTCGCAGGCGCAGCTGGAACGCCTGGCGCACTACGACACCATCACCGGTTTGCCGAACCGGGTGCTGTTCCAGCAGCAGTTGGCCGAAGCCACTGCCGAAGGCCATGGCCTGGCCGTGCTGCTGCTGGATATCGACGGTTTCAAGCAGGTCAACGACAGCCTCGGCCACGCCATGGGCGACTTGTTGCTGCAGCAGGCGACCGCGCGCTTTCTTCAGGAACTCGACACCAGCGACCGGGTATGCCGGCTGGGCGGCGATGAATTCGTGTTCATGCTGCAGGGCACCCAGGGCCAGGTCAGCCACCAGTTACGGGAGCTGCTGCGCTGCCTGCAGCGGCCGTTCGACCTCAATGGCAATGCCGCACTGGTGACCGGCAGTATCGGCCTGGCCTGGTGCCCGCAACACGGCGAAGACGTCGGCAGCCTGTTACGCCACGCCGACACGGCCATGTACGCGGCCAAGGAGGGTGGCCGCAACGCCTGGCGCCCCTATCACCCGGACATGACGGCACGCCTGCACCAGCGCCTGGAGCTGGAGCGCAACTTGCGCCGGGCGTTGCAGGATAACGAGTTCGAATTGTGGTACCAGCCGAAGGTCGACCTGTTCAGCGGCCAGCTGGAAGGGGTCGAGGCCTTGCTGCGTTGGCGCGATCCGGAACATGGCCTGATTCCGCCTGGCGAGTTCATCCCGCTGGCCGAACGTTCCGGCCTGATCATTCCCTTGGGCGAGCGCGTACTGGATCTTGCCTGTGCACAGATGGCCGCCTGGCGCGCCGCCGATTGCCTGCCAGGCCCCCTGGCGGTCAACGTGGCGGCGTTGCAGATCGAGCGCAGCGACTATGTCTCGAGCCTGGCCATTGCCCTGGAACGCCATGGGCTGGCCCCCAACCTGCTGGAAGTAGAGATTACCGAGAGCCTGCTGATGGAAAGCCAGCAACAGGCGTGCGCGGCCCTGGCCCAGCTGCAAGCCATGGGCGTGGCCACGGCGGTGGACGACTTCGGCACCGGTTATTCGTCGCTGGCTTACCTGCGCGCCTTGCCGATCGACCACCTGAAGATCGACCGGGCATTCATCAAGGACTTGCCGGATGACGATGATGCGGTGGCCATCGCCCGGGCGATCATCGACCTGGGGCATGCCCTGGGTTATCGCATCACGGCCGAAGGGATCGAGACCCAGCAGCAGTATGACTTTTTGCGCAATGCCGGGTGTGACCAGGGCCAGGGTTACCTGCTGGGGCGGCCGATGCCGGCCGCCGAGTTGCAGAGTTGGGTGGCGCGCAACCCGCTCAGGGCGCGAATGCCGCGTTAGTGGCCGGGCGCTTTACAGTGCGAGGTCGAACAGTTCATGTGCCGGGTGCTCCAGTGCCTGCTGGCGTAGCGGCAGGTTCTGGTCAATCACGGCCAGGCGGCGCCAGAACTCTGCGTGGGCGCGTCTTGGGCGTGACGTGAAAGGTTCAAGGTCGAGCAGCGGCCTGAGGTCGCGTCGATACTGCAGCGGTAGACGTTGCCAGAGTGCCTGTTCAGCGGGGCCAGTATTCTGGAAAAAATCATCATAGTCGCTGTTGTCCACCAACAGATCGACATCGTGCGCCGCGTTGTAGGCCTCGACTTCATCCAGCATGCGTGGGCTGAGCCATTGGCTCTCAAGGCGCATCGCCTGGGCGACCGGTTGGGGCACATGGAAATTGGCAGGCAGCTGCTGCAATTGATTACCCGCCAGGTCGATGGTCACGGGCGTACTGGCGATGCTTTCCAGCCCGCGTGGTAATTCGGTCAGTGCACAGTTGTCGAGAAACAACGTGAACAGGCGCGACATCCGGCTCAGGTCAGGCGCGCGCAGCAGTGGGTTGCCACCCAGGTCCAATACACCCAGATTGGGACATTGATCGAGCGTCTGCTGGGTGTGGTCATCCCAGGTGATGCGATTGTGGTCAAGGTCCAGCCATGCCAGCGACTGGGGATTGGCCAGGCGAGGCAAGTGATTGAAGCGGCAATCACTCAGGAGCAAGCGCTTGAGCCTGGGGAAGCGTTCGTAGAACTCGGCGGGTAACTGGCTCAGGTTGCGATTGCCTTTGAGCGACACATGTTCGATGTGGGTGAAATCGTCAGGCAGGGCCAGGCTGGCCAGGTCGCGGTCTTCCAGGTCAAGGCGTGAAAGGTCCAGGCTGTAGACCACGACATTTTGGCCCATTGGCAGGCGGGACAAGCGTCGCCAGGCATTGATGATGGGGGCGATGGCCTCCTGACGACGGTGCGGGTATTGCGGGTCGGGGCGTGCCCACTCGCCGAGGTCACGGCGCAGCGCCTCCAGGCGCTGCTCGAGGGTACGCATCTCCAGCGTAGGGGCGCGCCCCTGGCGTTGCCAGTCGTCCGTGGCACGGACGAACTCCTGATCGGTCGACGTGGGGTAGAGCCGGCGATAGCGCGTTGCCAGCGGGGCTTGCAGATAGGGGCCGCTGGGGACTGCTTCGCGACCACCTTGCAGCCCTGCGCGGCCTACCCGACGCTGTGCGCCCGTGCCCCAGAGGCGCTGAAGCAGTTCGCGGCGACGGGGTTCGGTCCAGGCCAGCACGCGCTCACGCAGGGTATTGCCATCAGTGGTCGAAAAACCCAGGGTCTTGCGCCAGGCGCTTGGCAGTGCCTGTTCGATTGCCCGGCACAGGTCCAGATCCTGGGGCGCCGAGGTGGGGCGTTCGCCCAGGTCTGCCTCATAACCCTCGGTGGACTTGATGACGCGGCAGATCCGGCTGGCCAGGTGGTGACCGCTGCTGTCGAGCAGCGGGCCTTGTGGGCTGCCGGCGCGCAGTTCAAGGCGCAGATCGGTAGGCCATTCGCGCAGGTCGTCGAGGCAGCTGAACAACAGCCGTTCACTGTCGGTTGTACCCTGCAAGGGCACCATCAGTTCTTCCAGCGCACGTACCAGCGGCCATTCGCGGTGCTGCTGCACAAACGCTTGCGCGGCTTCGCCCTGGAGCGGCTCGACCCGTGTACCTGTCGCAATCCGTTTCAAAGTGTCGAGCATCAGCGCCGGCGCCGGCTGACCTTCGAGGTGCACCTGGCGCAAGCGGGCCGCGTCGACACCGCAGATGCGCCCAGCCAGTTCCAGTTGCTCTGGGGTATAGGCCGCGTAGGCTTCGCCCAGCCGTCTTGCCAGCACCGCGAATGGCCACGCCTGTGGCTGCTCATGGGCAGCGCGCCACGCGCCGTGACCGTTATGCTCCAGCGGTGGTTGGTAAGCGTCGGCTGCGTCGGGGTGGACGATCCGCCATTGCTGGATGTCGGGGTCGAAACGGTGTTGGTAAAGTTGGCCATCCATGCGCAGGTAATGACTGCCTTCATGCAGGTACTGGCCTTGCGCATTGGGTTGCAGCCCTTCTGGCAGTGTCCGCGGACTGCGGTAGGCTTCAAGGTCCGGCTGCCAGAGACGATAATGGCCATCGCTGCAGCGAACTTCCTGCAGGCGCTCCAGCAGAGGGCTTTTGATCAGCTTTGGCACGATCTGACCGGCCGTTGCCAGGCCGCCAATCAAGGCCAGGTTCAAGCCGACGGTTTCCAGGTGCTGCAAGGCCAGGTGGCGGTCGCCTTCGAGCCAGTCTTCATAGCCCTCGTAGGCTTCACCCAGTAACTGGCAGGCGGTGACAGCCAGCATCAGGGTACCCACTGCCGGGATGAAGAAGCCGGCGATGTTGAGTACGTCCAGGCCAAGGTTTTCCCACTCTTCGAGGCGCTTGGCGCGGGCCTGGGTGTCGGCAACGGCAGTCGGCACTGCAAGCTGTTCGGCTTCACTTTTCAGGCGCGCCAGGTACAGGTCCTGATAGACGCCGAAGGGCTCGCCGGTGATGGCCTGGAGGGTAGGGTGCAGGTCGACCGGGTCGGCGTTGCCCAGGTTCTGGTCGAGTAAGTCGAGGAAGCGTGGCTGGTCGGCCTGGCTCAGGTAGGCCAGGAAGCGCTGACGGTTTTCTGGCTGCCGCAGCAGGGGTGCCAGCACTTGATTGACGGCGTCCAGGCCGGTGCAGGCGTGCAGGGCGGGGGTGTTGCCGGGCAAGTGCAGCAACCAGTTGCTGTTACCGGCATCGATCAGCATCACTTCGTGCAGCACGATGCCGAACAGGGCCAGTTGCCAACACGGTACGGTGCCGTTCTGCAGGAGTCGGTCGACCTGATCGCGTGCCGTGCCGTTCAGTTCGTGGCGTAAATAGGCCAGGTCCGCTGCCAGGCGCAGGCGGTCCTGTTGCACGGCAATGGCCTTCGCGCGCACCTGAGGCGCAGCGAAGCATTCCTGCAGGTGGGCCTGGTAGGCCCCACCCAGGTCGAGTTGGCGACAGCATTGCGCAAATGCCTCAGGCGTGAGTGCGAGGCGCTTGACCTGATACTGCTCCGACGCCAGCGCTATCAGCGCGGTCGGTGTCTGCGGGCCAGTCACTACCCGGCCGTGCACCGTGATGGGCGTCACCTGGATTGCGTCGCTGAGGGCGATGGCGCTCTCGGCGGTGAAGGACTCATCATCGGCAAAGTTCTGCAAGGCGGCCTGCAGCAGATTGTCACGACGATGACGGTACAGGAAGCGGGCTACGCTCCAGCTCCAGTTGCGTTCGACACGCAGCAACTCGCTGCCGCGCAGCGGTGCCGTGAAGCCGAGTTCGGCCAGGCGTGCCTGCAGTTTCGGTTCGGCAAACTCGGTGATCTGCTTCAGCCCCTTGAGCGAGCGTGCCAGCCTGGCTTGTGAGCGCAGCAGGCGAGTGTGGCTGGCCTGTACGGTTTCTCGCAGGTCAGGCGCGGCATTGTTGTACCAATCCTGGTCGAATGCATCGAGGCGCTGGCTTTGATGCAAGGCTTGCCAGTGCAAGGGTGAGGCATGGTGGGTCCATGCGGGCAGTTGCGCTGTGATCAGTTGTTCCTGGGACAAGGCGCTGGCGTGGTTGGTCATATCGAGGCTCCTTCGTTGAAAGGGGCCATCAAGCGGAATTTACAAGCGCATGCGGCGGTAGTGGAGTAGCGCAACTTTCAATACGTTGAAATACGTTTGATATATAGCGAAAGCAATATTTCAAGGAGCCCTGTGCGTGAAAATTTGACGCCATTAATTACGCTGCAATGCTGTCAAAATGCCGCTTGCCAAGCTGCGTTCCTGCATCTTAAATTGTTACTGAATGTGAAGGCAGCATCCGAAGTTGATACTTTATAAATCAACGCGTTATGCAGGCTTTCAAGCTCCGCTCTATTGTTTTCCGATCAGCCCCGTTGACAACATCAAAGGACGTCGAAGAAGACATGAAAGAGAACTTGGCGGCTGTGGCGCGAAAAGTGATCTCGCCTTCCATGCGCTATGAGATCCGAACCGTTTCAAGCAAGTTACGCGAGCTGCTGGCCCGTACCTGCTTCTGGCGCTGGGAAATCTCGCGTTTCCGGCTGCAGCAGGCCAGCCCATACGAAATCCTCTACATCGGCAGGAAGCAGCAGCGCGAGATGGCCAAGCTGCTGATTGGCGGCAAGGGGCAGCAACCGGCCGACGCGGCCGATGAGGCTGCTCCGACCGAGCCCCGGCATGTGGTGGTGGTGAGCGAGATGCCGACTTCCGGCGCGTTGACGGTACCCCACTACCTGAGCGCCGTGGTGCCCTTGGGCCGCTCGCTCGATGACATCACCGCCCGCTACGACAGTGAACTGCGCCGCAGTATTCGCAAGAACCGCCCGCTCTACCAGATGCGCCAGACGCTGGCCGATGACGAGATTGCCATGGCCGATCAACAGCTGTTGCGGCCCTATGCCAGTGCCCGGCAGGGTATTCATGCGGCGCAGTTTCCAACCGACGAAGTGTTTCGTCTGGCAAAAGGGGTGGGGCGCCTGGACCTGATCACCTGTGGCGATGAGGTTATCGGCTGCCACCTGGGCTGCGAGATCACCCGGGACGGCAAACGCTATTGGAGCACCCTGCGTTTCGGCTATTGCGAAGCGGTGTTCTCTGACCCGAAAAAGCTGCGCGAGGTCAACTCGATCACCACGTTCATGGCCCTCGAGTGGGCGTTGGCCAACGGCTATGACTATTACGATATCGGCATGTGCCTGGCGCGGCCGGACGACGGCCTGTTGAAGTGGAAGCGCCGGCGTGGCGGTGATATCGATGAATTGGGCAACCATGCCTACCTGTTCGTCCGCTTGCCCCGCACGGGGACGGCGCAGTTCCTTTGGGACACGCCGCTGTTCGCCGTCGAGGGCAACAAATTGACGCTTCACCTGGGCCTGCCGGAAGGGCCCAGTGATGATGAGGTCGCCAGCCGTTATCACGAGATGGTGTTTGGTGGCCTGCACAAGATCTACCTCTATGGCGCGGGGAGCAGTGGCGAGTCATTCCTGCAAACCCTGCGCAGCCGTTACGCCACGCTACAGTCCCCGCCCATGATGGAACGGGTCGTCGTTTCCAGCTGAACCGACTTCAAGGCATGCCGGGAGTGCATGCCTTGCCTCAGACCAGACACCTGTCACTTCGGGAGGGGCGTTTCATGGGCAGCGGTATTTCGAACTTCAGTGGCTCTTCGGTTGCCAGCCAGAGCACCTGGACCCTGGCGGCCTACCAGCACATCGCGCGCAAGCGCCTGGCACGCAAGGCTGATATCGATATCAAGCGTGTCGCTGAGAAGGTCTGGGATATCGCACCCGGTGAAACAACGGTATCGCCACCGGCATTCTACTTGCCCAACCAGCTGGAGCGGGTAACGGGCTGGGAGGCCAAGCGCTTCTATCCGTATGTGCATCCTGCGCGGACCATGGAAGGCGGGATCACGATCGAACAGGGGCCGACACGGGGCTACCTGCTGAAGGACGTCTGGCTGATCGACGGTGCGTTGTACAAGGGCAATGCCAGCCACTGGTTGTCGTTGAAGCCGAGTCGGTTTCCCGGCGTCACGGTGGATCACGAAATCGATCGTGGGGCCATCTACTGCACCCAGAATGGCAATACCTGGTTCGGTACCTGGTTGATGGAAGACTGCCCGACCTACGCCCTGGCCTGCGAAGAAGGCGTGCCGGTGACCACCGCACCCTCGGCGCGCTACCCGCTGTTCAGCCAAGGGCCGGCGTATGAACGCTGGCTGGGCATGCAGCCACTGCGCACGCGTGGCGCGTTCTTTCGTGAACTGGTGCTGTTCGACGACCTCAGCAACAACCGCAACCGGTATTCGCGCTACCGTGCCATGGGTGACAAGTTGTTGTCGCATGTCGACCCGTCGCCGCACCCGGGGGTGTTCATACTGCGTGGCAGCGACGGCGACCTGCGCCTGATGCGCAATGAGCTTGAAGTCGCTTCGCACCTGCAGAAATACCGCGGCTTTCGCATCATCGACCCGATGAAGAGCGATGTGCCGGGTATCGTCGCCGCCTGTGCGGGGGCGCGAACGGTGATTGGCGTTGAAGGTAGCCAGCTGGTGCATGGCGTCAATGTCTTGCAGCCCGGTGGCTCGATACTGGCGCTACAGCCGCCGAACCGCTTCGTGAGCTATTACAAATACCTGACCGATCGCGACCATCAGCACTTCGGTTTCGTGGTCGGCACGCCGCAAGGAGAGGGCTTCACCATCGATATCGATGAAGTGGAGCGAACGCTGGATCTGTTCCCTTACTGATCCCCGATTGGTCGGCAATTCCCTGCCAGGCATTGCACCACGATGCAGTCCTGGCAGGGCGTCGAGCCCAGCAAATTCATGCTGACGGCATTTTGACGAAGCCAGCCCTGTCCCATTGAGATTTATTATGGTGTCGGATCATTGACGTAATGTCATTGTGCCCATAAGCTCACATCAACAGCGATCCAGTCTTCCGCCAAATTAATAACAACGTTCCTTTTAGAAGGTGGCGAATATGCGCTCGACTCTGCTCATCAAGTCTTTCTTCTTGTTGATTTTATTGACTGGTGCAGCACGAGCGGCGGATTCTTACTTGTCCGAAAATACCATTGTTCCGCTGTCCACGGCGGGCTGGTTGTTCGCAGCCGCAGTGATTGGTTTCATTGCAGTGGCCAACAGAAAGAAGATCTAAGTTTTCTATTTTTTATCACGATGCCAATGCGTTGACGCTAAAACGTGGGTGTTTACGTTTTTTCGCAGGGGCCGATGCTTGTCTATTTTACAGCTGTTGCTATATTCCAGTAGCCGGCGCCCTCGGCGCAAACGGCGGCAAAAAAGGCAGGCAGGGCGGCATCGCGGTAAAGGGCCTCCAGGATGGGTGAGGCCGTCGCAGCAAACAGGCTGCGAAGCGGAGCGAGAGGTTCGTCGTTGTACTCATTCAGTGCTCTTAACCTGGGCCGACTGGCCGGAGGGATCCCTCATGGTACGTTTGCTGATGTCCGTTCTCTGCGCCCTGGTGGTCTGGTCTGGCACCGCCGCCGCCGACACTTCCTCCACTTACCTGTTAAGCCCCGGTGACAAGGTCATGATCTCGGTCTGGCAGGAAGACACCCTGCGTCAGGAAACCGTGGTCCTTCCCGATGGCAGTATCACCTTCCCGCTGGCGGGTCGCGTGGATGTTGCCGGCCTCGAAGCCACCGCCGTGGCGAAAAAAATCGAGACTGCGCTGAAGCCTTACCTGGCCCAGCCGAATGTCAGCGTGGTCGTCACCAGCACCGCTGGCAATCTGGTGTATGTTCAAGGCAAAGTGATCAAGCCCGGCCCGGTGCCGATGGCAGGCCCTACGGCGGTGCTTCAGGCCCTGAGCATGTCGGGTGGAATGGACAAATTCGCCGACGAAAGCGCCATCAAGGTCATCCGCGGCCAAAAGGTCATGCCGGTGCGTTACAAGGATCTGGTTTCTGGGCGTGACATGTCCACCAACTTCCAACTTCAGGCTGGCGATACGCTGGTCGTACCCTGACTCTCCTAATAATTAAGAACGACTTGTGCCTATCAATAAAACGACGAGTGTTGTAACGGCAATCATGATGATGCCGTTCTCTGGGGTGGTTGATGCCGCCAGCTGGCAGTCTTCAGTCGAGGTTCCCACGACTGTCGAGTACGACAGCAACCCATTGCTCCTGACGTCCAAGGAGAAAGGTGTGACGCGTACGATCATTGCGCCTGATTACACCCTGGTAGGTCAGTTCGATCGCGATCAGTTGCGCATGGGCGTGGGCATGCATGTGCTGCGCTCATCCGACCGCTCGGTGATGGATGACCGTGAAGACCCGAACCTGAGCCTCGGCTGGCAGCGCGAGACCGAGAGCGGCGGCTTTGGCCTGCTGGCGCAATACGACGAGAGCTCGACGCTGTCCGTTGCGGTGCAGGATACCGGTGTGGTAGTTACCACCGACGGCACCCAGAAGATGTCCAGGCTCTCGGGCAACTGGAGCAGCGCGGTGACCGAGCGCAGCACCCTGTCCAACGAACTTCGATACTCCCATGCCAGCTACGACATCAGTACGCTGATCGGTTACGACGAGTACGCCAACGACTTCGACTGGACGTATGCCTGGAGCGAGCGCACCGACATCATCACCAGCTTCGAAGCCCGGCGTTACGAGCCAGACAGCAACAGCACGGCCATCGCCACCAACAGCTATGTCCCCAGCATCGGTTTGAAGTATCAGTTCTCCGACAGCCTGGTCGGCGCCATGCATGTTGGCGTCAACCAGACCAACGGTGCCGGTACTCAGCGCCGTGGTGAAGGCGGCGCATCGCTGACCTACCGCGGTTCGCGTCACGAGGCCAGCTTCAGTGCCGACCGCACCACGATGTCCAACGCCCAGGGCGGCGCGGCCGAAATGGACATGGTGCGTGGCAGCTGGAGCTACCTGCTGACAGAAACCACCCGGGTCGGCGCAGACGCCTGGTGGCAGGACAGCAAAGGGCAGAACCCCAACACCACACAGACCTACAGCGTCTGGGCCAGCCGCGCGTTTTCGCCGGCCTGGGACCTGCGTTTTTCGTTGCTGTACAAGGAGCGCCAGCAAAGTGGCCTGCCCAATGCCGACGCTACCATCGCTGGTTTGACGCTGACGTATAGATACCCCGACATCTGAATTTCGGATTGGTGGCCACTATGAAATCTGAGTACGAGCTTTCTATCAAAGATTACGTCGCCATCATCAAGGACCGTGCCTTGCTGCTGGCGATCGTCATAGTGGTCGTGGTGGCCGCTACCATCGGGGTGGCGATCAGTGTGCCGCCAATCTATCAGTCGACCGGGACCATTCTGGTGGAGTCGCAGCAGATCTCCCCGGACCTGGTCTCGGCCGGCAACAACACCTTTGCCGATGAGCGTATCGAGGTCATCCGCCAGCGGGTGATGACCCGCGAGAACCTGGCGCGGATCATCGAGAAGTACAACCTGTTCGCTGACCGCGGCAGCCGTTTCAGCGAAACCGACAAGATCGAGCAGATGCGCAGTGCGATCGTGGTCGCCACGCTCAGCACGTACGTCAAGGGGCGCGGCGAGGCCACCGTGGCCTTCACCGTATCCTATGAGGACAAACGCGCGGACGTGGCCAAGGAAGTGGCTGACGAGCTGGTGTCGCTGTTCCTCAACGAGAACATGAAGCAGCGCACCGAACGCGCCACCGAAACCACCGAATTCCTCTCCCAGGAAGCTGACAAGCTCGGTGCCGAGCTGGCCGACCTGGAAAACAAGCTGGCGGACTTCAAGCAGGCGCATTCCAATGCCTTGCCTGAAAACCAGCAGCTACGCATGAGCATGTTGTCGCGCTCGGAACTGGAGTTCCGTGAAGTGGACCGTGACTACAAGGCTGCGCAGGAAGAACTGCGTTATCTGGAGCTGGAACTGGCGGCGGCCAACTCCGGCGTGCCGACCCAGGCGGCCAATGGCAGGGCCGTTGCTCCAGACCCTCAGGATCTGCCTGGGTTGAAGGCTGAATACGCCCGACTGCTGACCAAATACACCGAAGCGCATCCGGACGTGGTGGCAATCAAGCGCAAGATCGACGCGCTCAAGGCTTCGGGTAACCAGGGCATTGCCGCAGTAGCCGGCGGCAACCTCGACGCCGCGCGCGTACGGACCAAGATGGCTGCTGCGCAGTCGCGCATCGCCTCGCTGGCCGATCAGAAGCGCCAGCTGACCACCAAGATGGAAGGCTACGAGGCCGACATCCTCGAGGCGCCGCAAGTCGAGCGCGGCCTGGTGACGCTGCTGCGTGACCATGACAACGCACGCAAGAAATACGAAGAGATACGCAACAAGCAGATGGGCGCGAAGATTACCGAAAGCCTCGAGCAGGAAAACAAGGCCGAGCGCTTCGTGCTGCTGGAGCCACCGCTGATGCCGGAAAAACCGGTCAAACCCAACCGCAAGAAAATCGTCGCCCTTGGCCTGGTACTGGCCCCGGCCGCTGGCGGTGGCCTGGTGATGCTGCTGGAAATGCTCAATCAGCGCGTACGCGGTGTTGGTGCCCTGGAAAGCGTGCTGGGTCGGCGCGTGCTGGTGGCGGTGCCGTATATCTCGACCAAGGCAGACAAAGCCAGGCGCAAGCGGCTGATGTCGATGATGATCGGTGCCGGATTGCTGCTGGTTGCTATCCTGTTGGTGGGCGTCCATATTTTTTACATGCCTTTGGACCTCCTGCTTTTCAAAGCTATGGCTCGGTTTGAATAGGGAGCGCAGCGATGGACAGAAGTACGCCGGCTATTGGTAAGAACATTCACCAGGTTTCGCCTGCCACCTCCGAGACGGCTCAAGTGCCCTCGGTCATGCAGAAGCCAGGGGAACTCGGGCAGTTCGATTACGTGCAGACCAAGGTGGTGCCGCTGAATGCGGAGCACTTGGAGCGTAACCGGATCGTGTCCTTCAACAAGAACTCGAACATGAGCGGGGCGATCGACCTGCTGCGCACCCAGGTGCTGCAGGCGATGGAGGACAATGGCTGGCGCACGCTGGCGATCACCTCGCCAACCCCGGAGGCGGGCAAGACGGTGCTGGCGGTCAACCTGGCCATGAGCATCGCCCACCACACCAACAAGACCGCCTTGCTGGTGGACTTCGACCTGCGCCGTCCACGGGTTGGCAGCAGCCTCGGCTTGCCGATGGAGAAGGCGCTGAACGACGTGCTCAACGGCAAGGCCTGGCTCGAAGAGGCGCTGGTCAACCCGACGCTGCCACGCTTTGTCGTGCTGCCGACGCGAGAGCCGGTACCGATGTCTACCGAGGTGCTGTCGTCAGCCAAGGTCAACAACCTGATCACCGACCTGCGCGACCGCTATGACTCGCGCATCTGCATCTTCGACTTGCCGCCGCTGCTGAGTTCGGACGACGCGATCACCGTGCTGCCGAAGTTCGACTGCGTGCTGCTGGTGGTGGCCAACGGCATGAACAGCAAGAAGGACATCGAGGATTGCCTGTATCACCTGGCCTCATCGAACCTGGTGGGGGCGGTGTTGAACAAGGCGGATGAGCAGCTGCGGACTTACTACTGAGGCGGCCCCCTTCGCGTCGAGCCGGCGCGAGGGGGCTGGCTGTCACTTCCAGGGATACTTCTTCTCCCACGCCCACGCATGGCTGACGATCTCATCCAGTGAAGTGTGCACGGGCTGCCAGCCCAACACCGACCTGGCTTTTTCAGCATCGGCCACCAGCCGGGGCGGGTCGCCAGCGCGGCGTGGCGCTTCATTTACATTGATCTGCCGCCCGGTCACCGTCCGTGCAGTATCGATCACTTCCTGCACCGAAAACCCTAGTCCATTGCCCAGGTTGAACGCCGTGGTCGCGCCGTCGGCCAGCAGGTATTCCACGGCCAGCGCGTGCGCCGAGGCGAGGTCGGCAACGTGGATATAGTCACGGATGCAAGTGCCATCCGGGGTGTCGTAGTCATGGCCGAACACGGTCACGGCCTCGCGACGCCCGGAGGCCGCCTGCAGGATCAGTGGAATCAGGTGGGTTTCCGGCTCGTGGCATTCGCCCAGTTCGCCGTCCGGGTCAGCACCGGCCGCGTTGAAGTAACGCAAGCTCACCGAACGCAGGCCATAGGCCCGGTCGAAATCTTCGAGCATCTGTTCCACCATCCATTTGGTGCGCCCGTAGGGGTTGATCGGCACCTTGGGGTGTTGCTCGTCGATCGGCACATACTGAGGGTCGCCGTACACGGCGGCACTGGAGGAGAAAATCAGCCGCTTGATGCCTGCCCGTACCATCGCCTCCAACAGGCTCAGGGTCGCGCAGACGTTGTTCTGGTAGTACTTGTCGGGGTCCGCCACCGACTCGCCGACCTGGATGAACGAGGCGAAATGGAACACGGCATCGAAGTGATAGTCGCTGAACAGGGCATCCAGCGCGTGGCCGTCGGCGATGTCCAGGCAGTCCCACTCGATGCCGGGCGCCGGCGCCTGAAGGTCTGCAACCACCACCTCATGGCCGGCACGCAGCAGGTGCTTGACCATGTGTGAACCGATATAACCTGCACCACCGACAACCAAGTACTTCATCCAATCCTCCTGGAACAGACGTAGCGTCGAATGCCTGGAATACAGGGCTTCAATGACTGTAGATGGCGATATGCCCTATTTCAAGAACAGCCAGTTGGCCATGTGCTGGCCATCGAATGTGATCAGGTAGCGCCCATCCTTGTAGGTCGCCGGCAGGGCATTTTCCTTGCCGTCGCTGTTGCGGCTGTACAGTTTGAGGCCCGCCGGCGCCTTGATGCTCAGGCTGCCCTCGAGTGGTTCGACATGGAACGGCGTGACGTCCTCGGGCCTGGGGATGGCGCGGCTGCCAAGCGAAATGAGCAGGCTGCGCGACTGGGCAAGCGGCTTGTTGTCCAGGCTCTGCACCACGACACTGGCATAGCCGGTTTTCAGCTGGACCTGGATGTCACCCACGCTGAGCGACTGGCCACCCAGCCAGCCGCTCGCCGCCTGGGTCATGGGCGTATCGATGGTGTAGAGGCCCTGCTGCCAGTTGTGGCGCAGCTCGCCGCTGTCGCTTACGGCTTCGCTGGCATTGGCATCGATCAGTGACTGCCCAGGGTCTTTCAGCAGCTGTGCGTCTTTGGGCATCGCACTGGCCTGCAACCACGGTAACTCTGGGGTTTGCGGCATGGCGATCTGCAGGCGGCCTTTCTCCATGGCGGTGCGCAGCAGCACCGAGTTGGCTGGAGAAATGTCCTGATTGAACAGGGTCGCTGCCGTGGGCGCGAAGACGTATCGGGTCTTGGCCGGGTGCACGTCCTGGCGCCGGTAGAGCAGGGCGGCCGCGGGGAGGGTGGCGATCAGCCCCGGGTCGTTGTAGGCGTTCCAGTTGTCGGCTCGGCGCCATTGTTCGAAGAACGCCTGCTGGCTGTAGGCGTACTGCATGATCGCGTCCCAACCCTGGTGGCTGCCCGTGCCGGCCACGTAAAGCGGCAGCGTGTGGCGGTCGGGCAGGGGGAAGGGTTCGGCGTTCCACTCGGTGACGGTCATCGGCTTGCCCACCACCTGCGCTGCGCCCAGCCAGTTGATCATGCCGTCGCTGCTCAGCGGGTTCTTCTCCAGCTGGCCGAGGCCGCCGTAGCTGTGGGCGTCGACCACGTCACCCGCCGTCAATGCAGGCAACGAGGACAGGCCATTGAGGCCCCAGGTGCTGGTGGTGGCGATCGGCACCTTGACCCCGAGCGTGCGCAGGTAGCCGATCATGTCGGCGTAGAAACGCTGCTCCAGGTCGTTGAGGAACAGCTTCGACGGGCCATGCTCCCAGGCGCGCCAGGTCTTGTCCGCCGGCAGGTCGTGGCGCTGGGCGAAGGCCTTGGCCTGGTCCATGTACAGCCGGCTGTGCTTGGGGACGTCCTTGTCGGGCAGCAGTGCATTGCCGAAGTGGTGGGTGACGTCGTTCTCGTTGGTGATCAGCACGGCGGCAATCGCCGGGTCGTCCTTGTAGGCGAGCCCGGTGTAGCTGTTGACGTGGGTCAGGTACTGCTCGGCAAAGCGCTTCAAGGCCTGCTGCAGGGTGACGTTGACGAACAGGTAGCCCTTCAGGCCAGCGACGCCATGGTCCTTGGGCAGCTCGTCGAAACCGTAGATGTTGTCAGCTGCCGTGACTGGCCGCGATACATGCAGGTCGAGCCAGACGTAGATGCCTTCGTCCTTGAGGCTCTTGATCCACAGGTCGATCTTCTTCAGCGACTCGTCGCTGAGCTGCTGGGTGTCCTTGATCTTCTGCAAGTCACCGAAGATGTTGGGGGACACCCAGGGGGAGTCGTGGTGGTGCAGGCGCACGAGGTTGAAGCCCAGGGCCGACAGGCGCTTGGCCTGTGCCCTGATTTCCTCGTCGGGCGTACGGAACAGCGAATAGGCTGACAGGTTGGTACCCCAGAAACGCACCGGGGTGCCGTCGGCAAACACCAGCTGCTCGCCATCGGCCTTGACGAAGCCGCGCTTGCCGGCCGGTTTTTCCGGCGCATTGAGGAAGGACAGGTCAACCGGTGAAGTGCGCCAGTCGAGCTGGTCATCCGGCCACGTCGTGGGGTCGGTCATGCCAAAGCGTTCCGTGGCGGTCTGGCCGATGGTGATATCCCCGGTCACGCTCAGCTGTGCCTTGATCTGCTGTTGCCCGGGCTTGATCGGGTCGGTGTAGAAGAAGGTGCGCACCTGGTCGGTGTTGCCGCGCTCGAAATACACCTTGGCCAACGGTGGGTCGAAGCGCATTTCGACGTGTGGCCCTTGGGGGTTCTTGCCCCAGGCCCAGCCGCGATTTTCGGGTAACAGCACCGGGTCGCCCATTTCCCCGGCAATCAGCGTGGGGTCAAAGCGCCAGACGATACCGCCGCCCATCACATCGCTCTGCCTGCTGTGCGCCTGCAGGTCGAAGTCCCAGGTCAGGGTTTGTGCCTGGGGCTTGTGGATGTCGGCCTTGAGGTCGAAGTCCAGGTCCTTGTTGCTGCCGGTCAGCGTGTAGCGGTAGGGGCCGTCGACCTTGAGCGTCGGATAGAACCCGGTCCAGCCCCAGTTCGCGCCCCAGAAGTCGAAGCTGGGCACGAAGGCCGGGCCACCCCCGTGGGTCAGCGTGGGCAGGCCGTTCTGTTCGTCGACACGCACGACCCAATCGGATGCCCAGGCGCCCACTGGCAATGCCAGCAGGCCGACCAGTAGCGATGTGCGGGTCCATGTACACAGGGCAAGGCTGGGCATCGATCTACCTCGGTTGAAGGCTGATGGTGGTCACCTGGCTGGTCTCTGTCGCGGCTTGCCTGCGCATCATCTGGATGTAGGCGACGCTGAGCCCGGCAATCGACCAGTACACGATCGGGATGACCGTGATGCTGCTGACGGTGAAAATGGTGACCAGGATCCCCAGCAAGGTTGCCAGCAACACCCGCCCCAGCAGGCGGTACGGGTCAGCGTTGTCGCTGATCGCGCGCATGGCCCGGTGGATACCCAGCAGGATGCAGGCGAAAAAGCCCAGGAACAGCCCAAGCCCCACCAGGCCGATGCGCAAGGCCAGGCCGACGTAGGTGTTGACGATGTCGATGATGCCTTCGCCCTGGATCATCGATTGCATTTCCGGGGTGCTGCGGTAGTCGAAGGAGCCGAACAGCGGGTTGCGCTGGATGACGATCCACGAATTGTCGAGCAGGCGTTGGCGGTAGGTGATGTTCTCTGTGTCCACCTTGCCGATGAAGGGCAGCAGGTCGAGTATCTTGTCGCCACCGGGCATGACGCTCAGCAGCGGTATGCTCAGCACCCCGGCCAGGGCCAGCAACGCCAGGCGCGACACGGCGCGCCTGCCCAGCGCGATGAACACCACCACGATTACCCCGGCGCCAATCCATGGGCCACGCGAGAGCGGGGCAAACAGCCCGGCGGCCAGCAGCAGGGCGCCCAGGTAGCGGTGCACAGGCCGTTGCACGAAGTGCTGCACGAACAGGAACAAGCCGATGGCCACGGCCATCACGTAGCCGAGGACGATGGCCTGGCCGGTGGTGACACTGGCACGCAATGAACCACCACGGCTCAGGTAGGCCTTCATGTCCCATTGCAGGCCCAGGGCATCGAGCAGGGCGTTGTACAGCAGCCAGTTGCGTACGTACTCGGCGACCCCGAGCAGCGCCAGGAGAAAGCCAACGATGACGAACGCCAGCATGGCGTCCTTGAAGTCACTGAGTTCGCGCAATCCACGGCTGGCCACGTAATAGGGCAGAAACACATCGATGTACAGGCTCAGCACCTGGCGCAGCGTGTCGGTGACAGTGGTTTCGCGCAGCGCCAGTGCGCTGGTCAGCACCAGGCTGGCCAGCAGCAGTTTGTCGGGCAGCAGGCGGCCGAAGCGAATGCTGTCGCTTTGCTTGCGCAGCACCATTGCCGCCGGCAGCAGTACGCACAGGGTCAGGACGCGTTGGTGGTTGATGTCGAACAGGTAGTTGATCACGCCAAAACCGGGTATTTCGGTCATCGCGGGCGGGATCAGGAACAGCAACATGAAAAACAGCGCCAGCGGGTTGTGCTCGCGGCGCTGGGCAACCAGCAAGATCACCGTGGCCGCGCCGGCATACAGCCAGAAGCTGTGGGCGAAAAATGCCGCCAGGGTCAGCACAAACCACAGGTTACGGCGTCGCTTGAAATCCGCCAGGGGGATCAGGTCCGTTGCCGGACGCCGGGCCATGAAGAAAACCACACTGGCCACAATCACAATGACGACCAGGGCTCTTAAATGTTCAGGCATGGGTTGTAGGCACCTATCCCTCGGTGGACTGGATGGAGGCTAGCATCGTGGCTAAATGAAACTATAGTGAGTTCTAGCCATTCGGTCAGAGATTGAAGTCATGCAGTCGATTGAAGTTGTGGCGATGCGAAAAATCCAGCACAGGCGCGTGACGCAGGTTATGCCTATGATTGCGATAGGGGCACTCAGTGCCTCTCTGTCGACGCGCTTTTTCGATTGACCCTGATGGTCGCCCGACAAGGCCCGCGGTAGAGAGCGGGGCATAAGAAAATCAACGGTATGGGGCTGGG
The DNA here is from genome assembly GCF_003097235.1 of Pseudomonas sp. CC120222-01a. GTDB lineage: Bacteria > Pseudomonadota > Gammaproteobacteria > Pseudomonadales > Pseudomonadaceae > Aquipseudomonas. The sequence goes on from NZ_QEQQ01000004.1 coordinate 251,320, forward strand.
ATCATGGGGAAGCTGCAGTTTTGTACTCCGTTGCTGGGGCGGAGAGGCTTTCTACGTAATTGTGTCTTGTTGAGTGCCGGGGCAGCCGTGTTCGGTGGCTGCGTCAATGCCAACGCCAATGCGGCGCGCAAACCAGAGCCAAAGGGCGGCTTCGTCATCATCAATGGCTGGGTGTTGCCGGTGGGGTACTTCCAGGACGGACGCTCATGATCAAGGACTACGACACCGACAAGACCCTGCGTAGCGCTTACGACTTCTGCATCATCGGTGCAGGCCCCGCGGGGATCACCCTGGCCTTGCGACTGGCGGCTGCGGGGTGGCGCGTGGCGTTGCTCGAAGGTGGCGGGCGCGAATACACGCCGCGCTCGCAGGCGCTGTACAAGTGCACCTCCACCGGCCTCGAGCTGTATCCCGGGGAAGCCCGCCTGCGTTACCTGGGTGGCACCTCCAATCACTGGATGGGGCGTTGCCGGCCGTTCACCGAATCTGATTTTGCCGTGCCTCCGCCCGTCGACATGCCCGGTTGGCCGATCCCCTACGCTGAAATCGAGCGCTATCTGCCGGGTGCCATGGAGATCGTCGATCTGCCCCAGGGCGCGGAGTTTCGCGCCGTGAACCCGGGCCTGAAAGGTGGCGATTTCGATGCCGACCGTTTCCTGCTCAGCCCGCCAACACGGTTTGCGCAGAAATACGCCGCGGCACTCGACGAAACGCCGGGGCTGGATGTGTTCATCAACTGCAACTGCGTTGACCTCCTGTTCGATCAGGCCAGCGGCCATTTGCACGCTATTCAGGTGTCCGATTACGACGGCAAGCGTCAGCCGGTCACCGCGCGCAACTACATCCTGGCCATGGGCGCCATTGAAAACGCCAGGCAGCTGCTCAACAGCCAGTCGTTGGCGGACGCGGGCATCGTCCGCAAGGACGGCCTGGTCGGTCGGTGCTTCATGGAGCACCTGAATATCGACATGGGCAAGTTCATCCTGCGCAGCGGGGAGGACACCGAGCCGCGTCAATACTTCACCACCGATGCCTTCGTCGCCGAATACCACGCCGGCAAGGGCAATGTACTGGCGTCGGTGCTGGAAGATGTGCGGACCTACGGCCGCACGGCGGAAGTGAAGCACTTCCTGGAAAACCTGGCCTGTGAAATGGGCGTGGCCAGCAAGATCGAGTTCGTGGCCAAGTTCAGCTGCCCGGGCGATGGCGTGATCACCACCCTGATCGAGCAGTTCCCCAATGTTCAGAGCCGTATCTCGCTGCTGGATGAAAAGGACGAACTGGGCGTGGCCAAGGTCAATGTCAACTGGGTATTGAGCGCCGAAGACCGGCACACCATCAAGTGCATCGGCAACGAACTGGCCAAGCAGTTCGCTGAAATGGGCCTGGGTTTCATCAAGCTCAGCGATTACGTCTACGACACCAGCCTGCCGCTGATGCTGTCGCCGCATGCTCATCACATGGGCACCACGCGGATGGCGGCTGCCGCGAAGGACGGGGTGGTCGATACCAACTGCAAGGTGTTCGGCACCGAAAACCTCTATGTCGCCGGCAGCAGTGTGTTCGCCACCGGCGGCGCCTCGAACCCGACCATGCCACTGCTGCAGTTTGCCTTGAGGCTGGCCGACCACCTCAACGAGAAGATGAACAGCACAAAGGGAGCGGCGGCCTGAACCGGCAGAACTGAAGTAGCGGTGTGAAAGGGTTGAGTGCAACAGGGTCAGCACCTACAAGAACGAGACCTTGCTTGCCTCAGGGACAGTCCAGGATCGCTTGATTTGCGAGGCTTGCCATATGTTTGGATGGATACGCAATGCAGTGGCGAATTATGCCAACTCGACCGGGAAAGGCGTCACGGCCTACCTGAAACTTTGCAAACCGACACCGAGGCAGTGGGGCGAATTCCAGTACCGATGGGGCAAGTTCTATTCCGTGGGCCAGAACTTTCACATGAATGTCGGCTGCAACGTCACCGACCCGGCGCTGGTGCGCATCGGCAACAATGTCGGCTTGTCCGACTGCACGCTGATCGGCCACGACGGCGTGGTGGCGCTGATCGAGCTCTGCTATGGCACGAAACTGGACTCGGTGGGTGTCATCGACGTCAAGGACAACAGCTTTGTCGGCCATGGCGCCATCGTCATGCCACGGGTGACCATCGGGCCTGATTCGGTGGTGGCTGCCGGTGCCGTGGTGACCAAGGACGTGCCTCCGGGGACCGTGGTCGGCGGCAACCCGGCCAAGTTCATCTGCACCACTGAAGACCTGATCAAGCGGGTTGAAGAGCGTTGCAACGCCTACCCCTGGATAGACCTGATCAAGCAACGCAAAGGCTCTTTCGACCCGTCGCTGGAGTCAACCTTGGCGATGCACAGGCGTCGCTATTTCTTCGGGGACGGCAGCAATGGATAAGAAGCCTGTCGATGTGATGGTGGTCAACTTCAACACCGCGGCGTTGCTGCAGCCGATGTTCGATGCACTGCGCGCCGCCGGCGGTGAGGCGTTGGCCAGCTACCTGGTGGTGGACAATGCCTCGGTTGACGACTCGGTGGAGCGCCTGGGCAAGGTCTGCCCTGAAGCGCTGTTGCTGAGCAACAAGCTCAACGTCGGTTTTGGCCGCGCTAATAATCAGCTGGTGGCGCACCTGCAAGGCAAGTACGCGCTGCTGCTGAACACCGATGCCTTTGTGGCTGAGGACAGCCTGCAGAAAACCGTCGACTACATGGAGGCGCACCCGGAGTGCGGCATTCTTGGCGTGCGCCTGGTGGGCCGGGATGGCGACCTGCAGCCGAGCTGCCGGTATTTCCCGACCCCTTTGAACGTATTCGTCGGGCGTACCGGGCTCGGGCGTTTCTTCCCGGGGCTGAAAATGGTCGATGAAATGGACTGGGACCACGCCTCGGTGCGTGAGTGCGACTGGCTGCCCGGTTGCTTCTACCTGGTGCGCCGTGAAGTGCTCGACCAGGTGGGGCTGTTCGACCCGCGCTACTTCCTTTATTACGAGGAGGTGGACCATTGCAAGCGGGTGAAGGCGGCCGGCTGGAAAGTGGTGTACTTCCCCGACACCACCGTGGTGCACATCGGTGGCGAAAGCTCCAAGTCGGTGGCCGAGCTTGAAGCGGCGAGCCGGCAGATATCTGGCTACCAGATCGAGAGCGAACTGCTGTATTTCCGCAAGCATCACGGCGCGGCGGGGCTGGCCTTGCACATGCTGCTGGTGAGCCTGGGCGACCTGGTGCTGGCGCTCAAGGCATTGCTCAAAGGCCGTGGCCTGGCCGCGATCAAGTCGTACTGGCGGCATACCCGCGCCACCTGGTCACTGTTGTTCAAGACCCAGTTTGCCAGCCAACCCACACGGTAGGTGAAACCATGTTCGACAACATCCGCGCAGACTTGCGCGCTCATGGTGGTGATTGGGGCGCCCAGGGATTCTGGGTGCTGGTGGTCTACCGCTTCGGTCGCTGGCGTTACGGCGTACGCCCGGCCTTGCTGCGCAAGCTGCTCTCTTTCGTCTACAAGGTGCTGTTCAAGTTCGTGCAGATCATCACCGGGGTCGAACTGCCCTGCGAGGTGGTGATCGGCCGCAACTTCGTCATCGATCACTTCGGTGGCATCGTCATCAGTGGCTATGCGCGTTTTGGCGATGACTGCCGGATCCGCAACGGCGTGGTGGTGGGCCTGAAGAATGTCGACGAACCCATTGCCCCGGTGTTCGGCAACAACGTCGACATCGGCGCCGGGGCCAAGGTGCTGGGCAATATACGTATTGGTAACAACGTGGCGATAGGCTCGAATGCAGTGGTGCTGATCGACGTGCCGGACAACTCCCTGGCAGTGGGGGTGCCCGCGACCGTCAAGTCGCGCAAGCACGCCGATGCAATGCAATACACATGACCCAGCCCGCAGCTGACGAGTGAAGCCCATGGTGACAGGCATTGGAGTGGTGGTGATCGGCCGCAACGAGGGGCAGCGCCTGGAGCGTTGCCTGCAGTCCCTGATGGGGCGTGCGGACCAGCTGGTGTATGTGGATTCCGGCTCCTCCGACGGCTCGGTGCAACTGGCGCAGCGGCTGGGCGTCGAAGTGGTGGCCCTGGACATGACCCAACCCTTTACCGCCGCACGGGCCCGCAACGAAGGCTTTACCTGCCTGCAAGGCATCGTGCCCGGCATCCGCCATGTGCAGTTCGTCGACGGCGACTGTGAAGTGGATGCGGGCTGGCTGGGCAAGGCCCAGGCGTTTCTCGACCAGCACCCGGACGTGGCAGTGGTGTGCGGGCGCCGCCGCGAACGCTTCCCGCAGCGCTCGGTGTACAACCTGCTGTGCGACCTGGAATGGGACACGCCAGTGGGGGAGGCCAAGGCTTGCGGCGGCGATGCGTTGATGCGGGTCGACGCCTTCATGGCGGTGTCCGGTTTTCGCCCGGAGCTGATTGCCGGCGAAGAGCCGGAGCTGTGTGTGCGCTTGCGCGCAGGTGGCTGGAAGATCTGGCGCCTGCCCGATGAAATGACCCTGCACGATGCCGCCATGACCCGCTTCGGGCAATGGTGGCGGCGCAGTCTACGGGCCGGTTATGCCTATGCCGAAGGCGCGTACCTGCATGGTCAGACGCCGGAGCGCCATTGGTTGCGTGAATCACGGCGCGCCTGGTTATGGGGCCTGAACCTGCCGCTGGCAATCCTCGCCGTGAGCCTGTTGTCGGGCGGTTGGGGGCTGTTGCTGTTGCTGATCTATCCGCTGCAGATCGTGCGCCTGGCCCGCCGGGGCGAGCGTTCGACGCGCGAGAACTGGTGGCAGGCGGTGTTCCTGGTGCTGGGCAAGTTCCCGGAAATGCTCGGCCAGGCGAAATTCCTGCTGAACAGGTATGCGGCCGGCAAGGCGCTGCTGATCGAGTACAAATGACATGACGATGACGTTCAGATCGCTGGCCAAGAGTGTGCTCACCTTGCAGCCCGGTTATTCGCTGCGCGCGCTCAACAACAAGTACAAGTTGACGGTATCCATGGCCCGGGAGTGGTCCGGCTTGCAGGCTTTCGCCCAGCGCATGTCACGGGCACTGGGCCAGGACCGCTTCGAGCGGTTGGGTGTCGATTGCATTGGCGTCGTCCAGTGGCCTTATATCAGCAAATGCTGGAGCGCCCCGCAGCGTCTGGAAGCGGTGGCGTCGCATTATGAAGTGGTCGCTGCGCACTGTGCTCCGTTGCTGCTGTTGCGGCGTGACGAGCACCGGCAGCTGTGCGACCTGTCGGCGTACTCCAGCGGTTGCCGCCTGGTGCTCGACCGGCCGATCTGGTTCAAGCGTGAAGGTGAGCTGGTGATCAACCTGTTCCAGGGCGAGCTGCGCGTGGCTTCGCTCGCCTTCACCCTTTGCCGTGAAAAGGCAGGCCTGTGCCTGTACATCGGCGCCGTGCAGGGCATCCACAAGGGCGTGGACAGCGAGACCTCGCTGACCATCTACCGAGACCTGACCAAGGACTTCGAAGGCTTGCGCCCCAGAAGCCTGCTGATCGAGGCGATCAAGTGCGTGGCCAGAACGCTGGGGGCCGTGCGTATCTACGCGGTGGGGGACGAGTACCGCCACCATCGCCATCCCTATTTTGGCGCTGAAAAACATCAGGACCTGGCGGCCAACTACGATGTGATCTGGCAGGAAAATGGCGCCGAGCCATCGGACCGCGAGGACTTTTTCACCATCCCCCTGGCGCCTGCGCAGCGCGCGGCCGAGGAAGTCGCGGCGAAAAAACGGGCCATGTACCGCAGGCGCCATGCGTTGCTGGATGACGTGTTTGGCCAGATACAAAGCGCCTTGGCTGGCAGCTTTGTGCAGCAGGGCACGGCAGACCTGGCCATTCAGTGAACGGACACAGATTCGGGGCTCTATGCGTATCGCTTATTTCATCAATCAGTATCCCAAGGTCAGTCACAGTTTCATTCGCCGCGAAATACTGGCGCTGGAGCGTCAGGGCGTCGAGGTTCAGCGTATCGCCTTGCGAGGCTGGGATGCCGAACTGCACGACGCCGAGGACCTGGCTGAACGGGGCAAGACCCGCTATGTGCTGCAGGATGGGTTGAGGGGCTTGCTGAAGCCGTTGTTCGAGGTCGTGCGGGCACAACCCAAGCGGTTTCTTGGCGCACTGCGCCTGGCGCTGCGCCTGGGCTGGCGCGCTGATCGCCCATGGCCCTACCACCTGGTCTACCTGGCTGAAGCGTGCCGGGTGGTGCAATGGTTGCAGGCATCCGCTGCGGAACATGTGCACGCGCACTTCGGCACCAACTCGACCGAGGTGGTGTTGCTGGCCAATGCCCTCGGCGGGCCGGCCTACAGCTTCACCGTGCATGGGCCGGAAGAGTTCGACAAGGCGCAGATCCTGCACCTGGGTGAGAAGGTGCGCCGGGCCGCGTTCGTGGCTGCCGTCAGCTCGTTCGGTCGCAGCCAGTTGTATCGCTGGGTGGCGCATGAGCACTGGGGCAAGGTCAAGGTCGTGCATTGTGGCCTGGAGCGCAGTTTCCACGAGGGTGCTGCGCTGGCGCCGTCCGCTGCGCCTCGGCTGGTGTGCGTGGGGCGGTTGTGCGAGCAGAAAGGCCAGTTGCTGCTGATCGAGGCCGCACGCGTGCTGGCGAACCGGGGTGTGGATTTCGAGCTGGTATTGGCCGGCGATGGTGAGTTGCGTGGCCCGATCGAGGCGCTGATCGCCCGGCATGGCTTGCAGGCGCAGGTCCGCATCAGCGGCTGGATCAGCAGTGCGCAGGTGCGCGACGAAATCCTCGCCGCGCGTGCCCTGGTGCTGCCGAGCTTTGCCGAGGGCTTGCCGGTGGTCATCATGGAGGCCATGGCATTGCGGCGGCCGGTGCTTACCACCTACGTGGCCGGCATTCCCGAACTGGTCCGCCAGGGTGAGAGCGGCTGGTTGTTCCCGGCAGGTTCCGTCGAGGCGTTGGCCGAGGCCATGCGCGACTGCCTGCAGCAACCGGCGGAGGTACTGCAACGCATGGGCGAAGCTGCCTATCAGCGCGTGCTGGGACGACATGACATCGATACTGAAGCCGCCAGGTTGCTCAGCTATTTCAAGGAGCCGTCATGCTGACCCTGTTGAGCGTGTTGCTGGGCCTGGCGGCGTTGCTGGTCCTGTTGCCGACACTGGTGCTGTTCATCCAGGTGGTGCTCGCCTGCCTGCCTGCGCCTGTGCGGGTCGCCCGGCAAGGTGCTCGTGCGCAGGTAGCGGTGCTGGTGCCCGCGCACAACGAGGCATCGCTGATTGCCACCACGCTTGCCAGCATCAGGCCGCAATTGCGTGAAGGCGACCAGCTGCTGGTGGTCGCCGACAACTGCACGGACCAGACCGCAAGCCTGGCCCGCGCGGCGGGCGCACAAGTGGTCGAGCGCCAGGATCACCAGCGTCGGGGCAAGGGCTACGCATTGGACTTCGGGGTGCAGCACCTGCGCCAGTCGCCTCCCGAGGTTTTGATCATCATCGACGCAGACTGCCAGGTAGGTGCGGGAGCGCTTGAGCAACTGGCGCGCTGTTGTGTCGACAATGCCCGGCCCGCGCAAGCGCTGTATCTGATGCATGCACCTGCCGGTGCAGGGCTGAAGGTACAGGTCGCCGCCTTTGCCTGGCGGGTGAAGAACCTGGTCCGCCCGCGTGGTTGGGCACGGGCGGGCTTGCCCTGCCAGTTGATGGGGGCGGGCATGGCGTTTGCCTGGCAAGACGTGTTGGCCGTCAACCTGGCAACCGGGCACCTGGTCGAAGACCTGAAGCTGGGCCTGGACTGCGCCGCGCTCGGCAAACCGCCGCTGTTTTGCCCGGAGGCTGTGGTCAACAGTCACTTCCCCACCAGCCAGGAAGGCCTGAGCATCCAGCGCAAGCGCTGGGAGCATGGTCACCTGGGGGTGGTGCTGGCGGAGGGGCCGAAGCTTCTGGGCCGCGCACTGATGCAACGCAACTGGCCGTTGCTGGGCATGGCCGCAGACTTGCTGGTACCGCCGCTGGCCTTGTTGTCAATGTTGCTGATGGTGCTGTTGGTGGTCACCTGGCTGGCGTTCGGCGTATTCGGCGTGCTGCTGCCAGCGCTGCTTGTCACGTTGGCGTTGGGCATGCTCGGCGTTGCGGTACTGCTGGCGTGGTCGCGCTTTGCCCGGGAGCTGATCCCGTTTTCGGTACTGATTTACGCGCCGTTCTATGCGGCGAGAAAAATCCCTCTGTACCTGGGGTTCCTACTCAAGCGCCAGGTGGACTGGGTGCGTTCGAAGCGGGATGACAGCTGATGCGCGATTGGTTGCAACGCTGGAAGACGGTCATGGCCAAGCTGCGCCTGGTCCAAGACGCAACGGACGAGCAACGTCTGCTCGCGTCGCTGTGTTCACCACGGCGGGCTACCGTGCTGGGTTTTGTAAACGCCCATGCGATGAACCTGGTCGCCGGCAAGGCTGATTACTGCCAGGCACTGGCGGCAGCCGATGTGCTGTTGCGCGACGGTGCCGGCATGGCGATATTGCTGCGGCGCCTGGGGCTGGCCCCCGGGCTCAACATGAATGGCACGGACTTCATCCCCAAGCTGCTGGCGGCCTTCAACGGCAGGCGCGTGGCATTCTGGGGGACACAGGAGCCGTTCCTGTCCGCAGCCGCGCAACGTTGCGAAGCGCTATATGGCGTGCAGGTGGTGTCACGGCACGAGGGTTTCGCCGAGGTTGAGACTTACCTCGGCCTCGCTCAGGCACAGCAGCCAGCATTGATCGTGCTGGGCATGGGGATGCCCAAGCAGGAGCAGGTGGCCGCTCGGCTGGCGGCACTCGACCACCCCTGCCTGATCGTCTGCGGCGGCGCCATCGTCGACTTTCTGGGTGGCAAGGTAACCCGCGCGCCCCACTGGGTACGGCGTCTGAACGGAGAGTGGGTTTACCGATTGCTGAAAGAGCCCAAACGCCTGTTTACACGCTATGTAATCGGTAACCCGTTGTTCCTGTTGCGTGCGTTGTTCTATGCCAGAGCGCCGGTGCATCAGGTGTAGTGATGGAGCTGAATACTGCCTGTCGGGGTGTTCGATCTGCCCCGCAGTAAACCGCGGGTGCTGCTACAGTGATATCAATCGACGCGGGGCGCCGTGCTGCAGATTTTCAAAGGTTTTTCAGGTACCTGAGGTGAGTTTCCATCGCTTCGTTGTGATGGTCAGGCAATTGCCACACACAGATCAGTGAGGCCTTACGATGGTTTTCGAACCCAGAAGCAGTCGGTCGTTGCTCCAGCGAAGAAGTAGCGTCAGCAACGCCATTCAAGCCGGGCTTGATGGCATTGCCGTCACCAGTGTGGCGTGGTTTCTGATCTACGACCAGTTCGGCTACATCACCTCGGACTATGTGATCATGCTCCTGCTGCTGATCGGTGCGCTGGCGGTCATTTATGACCACTACGCCATCTATCGCAGCAACGTAGGGCTTTCGGTAAAGGCCTTCAGGCTGTTCAAGGCCTGGTCGGCGACGTTCTGTTTCCTGGTGGTCATCGCCTTCCTGACCAAGCAGAGCGAAACCTATTCACGGCTGCTGGTCGTTCAACTGTTTGTCATCGGCTATATCGTCCAGTTGTTCCTGCACGTGGCCATGCGCGAGTTGCAGAAGCGCTTCACCGCCCATGCACGGCTGGACAATGCCTTGATCATCGGCAATGGCGACCTGGCCAACTTCCTGTACCAGAAGATCAGCAACAACCCGTGGTTCGGTGAGCGGGTGATGGGCTGCATCTGGGTCGACCAGGAGGAGCATGAGCAGCGCGAGACGCCAGATGCAAAGCAGCGCCTGCCGGTGTTGGGCAGTATTGCCGACCTCGACGAGATCATCGCCCAACATGGCATCCGCACGGTGTACCTGGTTACGCCGCTTGGCGGTTCTGCAGTCATTCAGGATGTCTACCTCAAGTTGCTCGACAAGTGCATCGCGGTCAATTGGGTACCGGACATCTTCTCACTGCGCCTGATCAACCACAGCGTGCGCGAAATTGCCGGGATTCCGGTGCTGACCCTGTCGGAAACGCCCCTGACCGGGACCAGCCTGTTCCTGAAAAACCTCGAGGACCGCGTGCTGGCCGCGCTCATCCTGCTGTGCGCTTCGCCAGTGTTGCTGGCGGTCGCGTTGATCATCAAGTTCGACAGCCCGGGGCCGGTGTTCTTCCGCCAGGACCGCACGGGCTGGACCGGGGAGTCGTTCCGCATCTGGAAATTCCGCAGCATGCACGTGCATCAGCCGGAAAACGGTGTGGTCGAGCAGGCGCAGCGTAATGACAAGCGGCTGACCCGGGTTGGCGCATTCATTCGGCGCACCAGCCTCGATGAGCTGCCGCAACTGTTCAACGTGCTGACCGGCGACATGTCGCTGGTCGGCCCGCGTCCCCATGCCTTGCAGCACGACACCCTGTACTCCCAGGACATCGTCGACTATTTCGCCCGCCACAACATCAAGCCCGGCATGACCGGCCTGGCACAAGTGCGTGGATATCGGGGTGAAACCAAGGACATCGAGCAGATGATCCAGCGGGTCAACTCGGACATCGAGTACATCAACAACTGGTCGCTGTGGCTCGACTTCGTGATCCTGGTGCGCACGGTCAATGCCTTCACCGGCAAGCAGGCTTACTGACGCCGGGATCCGGCTTGGCGTACAGGGGGAGGGGGCATGAGCGTCTTGTCGGCGGGAAGTGCAGGTGCCGCCAGGCTGTTGAAAGCCGAGTGGCCCTCGCTGGTGCTGTGGGCGTTTCTGTTTTCGCCGCTGTTGGCCAGGCTGTTGGCGGATTGCCAATGCGCGAAGATCGACTTACTGGTCTTGTACACCTTTGCCATTTCATTTTTGTGGCTGCTGGCAATCCGTTTCGCATCCGCCAATCAGTTCAAGGTGCATTTGCTGCTGTTGCCCTTCTATCTGCTGGCGAGCATCGACCTGTTCGTCGTGCTGAACTTCGGTTCGCGCCTGACGGCGGCCTACCTGTTCATTGCCTTGACCAACTACAAGGAAGCGACGGATTTTTTTGCCACCTACTGGCGTTCGATGTCCGGCATCCTGGCTGTGTTCGCAGTGTGCTACGGGTTAGGGCTGGCCGGCTTGCACGGGCGTCGCCTGTACCGCAGCAAGGCCATTCTTGTGCTGGCGTTGGGCGGCTTGTTGCTGGGTTATGGGGCTTACTTCTACAAAACCGTCAAGGCCAACTCGCTGAGTAAGGGGGCAGTGCTCGACCTGGTGGCGAAAGACCAGAGCACGCCGGTCGGTTACCTGTCGCAGATCGGCCTGACGGCGACCTTGTATGTGGAGTCCAAGGGATATATCAAGCAGCGCCTGGAGTCAGAGGTGAAGATCACCAGCATCTCCGACCAGGCTGACATCGAGACCCTGGTGTTCGTCATCGGCGAGTCTTCGCGCCCGCACAACTGGTCGTTGTACGGCTACCAGAACAGGACTACTCCTCATCTCGATCAGCAGCCGGGGCTGTTCAAGTTCAACCGCATGTGCACCACCGCGCCCTATACCTCGGTTGCCGTGCCTTCGCTGCTCAGCCTGGAACCCATCCGCGACTGGGACCTGATTGCGTCGAACAAATCGCTGGTAGGGATCTTCCGAGCGGCTGGCTACGACACCTACTGGCTGTCTTCGCAGGAGGTCGACAGCTTTGGCGGGATCATTCCGCAGATTGCCGCAGAAGCCCAGTACCGCCAGTACCTTGAGCGCAGCTATGACGGATCGTTGATACCGGTGTTACAGAGCGTGCTGGGCAAGGCCAATGGGCATCGGCAGGCGATATTCATTCATATCAAGGGCAGCCACTTCGAATACGCGCGGCGTTTCCCAAGTGACTTCGCCCAGTTCAAGCCTGCCAGTAGCAGCCAGAAAGACCGGATCACGGCCGATTACGACAACTCGGTGCTGTATACCGATTGGCTACTGTCCTCGATCATGCAGCAGCTGACGGCCAGCCAGAAGAAAGCGCTGCTGGTCTACTCGTCAGACCACGGCGAGAACCTGCTGGATGACAGCCGGCAACTGTTGGGCCATGGCATGGGTAATGAATATGACCTGTCGACGTCGGCGTTTGTCTGGTCCAGCGGCAATCTCTCGCCGGAGCAGTCGGGCAAACTGCAGAAGTTGAAGGCCAGGGAAGATCAGCAGGTCAGCATCGCCTCGCTGCCCCATACGCTGCTGAACATGACCGGGATATCGATGCCGGGCTATGACAGCACGCAGGACTTGCTCAGCGATGACTACAAGACCTCGGAATGCCCGCATCTGCTCGGCACCGGCTATGTGCCGTCGTTCAACTTCGACATCAAGCACATCGCCGCCGAGTGATCAGGCCGGTAACACCAGTGGGTGCAAAGTACGGAAACCTTGGGCTTCTTCCACCAGCCAGTCGTGCACCGCACGGGCGCCGGGCTGGTTCAACCCGCCCGGCGGGTAGTGCACCATGTAGCGCTTGTGGTTGGCGATGGGGTGGCCGAACGGCACGATCAGTGCGCCGCGCTCAAGCTCGTCATTGAGCAGCGTGCGCCGCGCAATGGCCACGCCGATGCCGGCGATCGCCGCTTCGATGGTGAGGTGGTTGCGGTTGAAGGTATGCCCGCGGCGTACATCCAGCCCGCTGGCGCCGATACCCTCCAGGTAGAACTCCCATTCCGCGTATTCCGAACTGCCGCGCCAGGCGGTGATGTCGTGCAGCAGCGGGTAATGCACCAGGTCTGCCGGGCCATGCAGCGGTGGGCGGCCGCGCAGCAGCGTGGGTGAACAGACCGGGAAGATCTGTTCGTCCAGCAACGGGGTCGACAGCATGCCGGGGTAACTGCCGTCGTTGAGGTCGATGGCCAGGTCGAAGTCGCCAGGGTGCAAGGCCTGGGCGCTGTCTTCGGCGACCAGGCGCAGTTCGATGTCCGGGTAGCGCTGCTGGAAGCGCGGCAGCCGGGGGGTGAGCCACTTGGCCAGGAACGACGGGATCGAGCGCAGGCGCAAGGTGCCGCGGATTTCCCCGGCGTCCAGGCGCAGCAGTTCGGCCTCGATGCTGCCATAGGCCTCGGTGACCGTCTGTGCCAGGCGCTGGCCCTCGGCGCTCAGCTCCACACCACGCGCCCGGCGCAGGAACAGTTTGTAGCCCAGGCGTTCTTCGAGCTGGCGCATCTGCTGGCTGACTGCACCGGGCGTGATGTGCAGTTCTTCGGCGCTACGGGTGAACGACAGGTGCCGCGCCGCACAAGAGAAGACATGCAGCCAGACGAACATCTGGCCATTGAGTTGTCGTCGCATCGTTTAGCCCTGCTAAAGCCTTGCTTAGAAAGTTTCGTTGGTCATCTGCCAGCGAGCGCGGCAGTATCGCGCAAATTGGCAATACCGTTCAATTTTCTCAGATAACCGTGCGGCAGCATTCCGTGCCGACACGGTCAGGCATTAGCATGGCTATCAGTGTTTTCGACCTTTTCAAGATTGGCATCGGCCCGTCCAGTTCCCACACCGTAGGCCCGATGCGCGCGGCGGCGTGCTTTGCCCAGGCATTGCGCGAGCGAGGCCTGCTGGCCCAGGTGCAGCGCATCGAAGTGCGCCTTTATGGCTCGCTTTCCGCCACCGGGGTAGGCCATGCCACTGATCGTGCCTGCCTGCTCGGCCTGATGGGCCAGTGGCCGGACCGCATCGACCCGGCCACCATCGAACCGCGCATCAGCCAGTTGCTGCAGGAGCAGTGCCTGATGCTCGATGGCAGCCATCCGCTGACCTTCCAGTACGCCCGCGACATGCTGCTGCTGGACGAGAGCCTGCCTTATCACCCCAATGCCATGACCCTGGAGGCCTTGGGCGGGCAGGGCAGCCTGTTGCAGCAGACCTACTATTCTATCGGCGGCGGCTTTATCGTCGAGCAGGGCGAGATCGACGCGCCACAGGTCGAGGCCAATGCCGTTCAGCTGCCGTACGCGTTTTCCAGCGGCGCCGAACTGCTGGCCCTGTGCAAGGCCAACAAGCTGAGCGTTGGCCAACTGATGCTGGCCAACGAGTGCGCCTGGCGCCCGGAAGCCGAGGTGCGCGAAGGCCTGCTGCGGATCTGGGCGGCGATGCGCGACTGTGTCGACAACGGCCTGCGCAACGAAGGCATCCTGCCCGGCGGGCTCAACGTCAAGCGCCGTGCCGCACGGCTGCACCGCAGCCTGCAGGAAGCCGGGCAGCCCAACGTGATCGGTTCGACCTTGAGTGCCATGGAGTGGGTCAACCTGTTTGCCCTGGCCGTCAATGAAGAGAATGCCGCCGGCGGTCGCATGGTCACCGCGCCCACCAATGGCGCCGCGGGCATCATCCCGGCGGTGTTGCACTACTACATGAAGTTCAACCCGAACGCCTGTGACGACGATGTGGTGGCGTTTCTGCTGGCCGCTGCCGCAGTCGGCATCCTGTGCAAGAAGAATGCATCGATTTCCGGGGCTGAAGTCGGCTGCCAGGGGGAGGTCGGCTCAGCCTGCTCGATGGCCGCTGCGGGCTTGGCCGAAGTGCTGGGCGCCACACCGCCGCAACTGGAAAACGCCGCCGAAATTGCCCTTGAGCATAACCTCGGCTTGACCTGCGACCCGGTCGGCGGGCTGGTCCAGGTGCCGTGCATCGAGCGCAACGCGATAGCGGCGGTGAAGGCGATCAATGCGGTGCAGATGGCCCTGCGCGGTGATGGTGAGCACTTCATCTCGCTTGATCGCGTCATCCGCACCATGCGCGACACCGGCGCCGACATGCATGCCAATTACAAGGAGACGTCGCGGGGCGGCCTGGCGGTAGCGTTCGTCGAGTGTTGATCGGCGTTGCGCCGGCAAGTGGCCTTGCCGGCGAACGCTGCTTGCGGGTTACACGCTTTCCAGCTGGCTGACGGCCGCCTTCAGCCGCTGCGCCAATTGCGGACGGCCCTGGTGGGTCACGTCCGGCGCCTTGCGCACGCGCCCGTGCTGGTCGACCCAGTGGCCGTTGCTGAAGTACCGGTAGCTGGCCGAGCCATTGCTCCAGTCGGCTTCCAGCAGGCCGTGCAGGTGGAAGGTCTGCGCGATCTGGCTGAGCGGGCCGCTGGGGCTGCCGTCCAGGCTCAGGACGATCGACGGCGCGCCGGCCGGCGCGAATTGCAGCTCACTGTAGTCACCCCACACATTGGCCTGGAATGGCTGCGACGGGTAGGTGGCCTGGCTGGCGCGAGCCTTGCCGGAGACCTTCTTGGTCACGGTGTTGACCAGCAGGTCGAGGGTCAACGTCGGAGCGCCGAGCAAGCCGTTGCTGACGTTCAGGCGAACATGGAACAGTCCGATTGCCATGGTGTCTCTCCTTGCCTGCTCAGGCTTTCTTGGCGGCCTTGGTGGCCGGGGACTTGGTCGCGGCGAGGGCCTGGTCGAGGCCGCCGGTGGCCAACTGCTTGAGGTGCGCGAGATCACCGTTGGCGATGGCGGCCTCAAGGGTGGCGTTGTGCAGTTCGCTGTGCAGGTCGACATTGGCCAGTTGCTGGATGCGCTGGCCTTCCAGCGTGACCGGGACGTTGTCCACGCTCACCCAGCGCTGGCCATTGTAGTACTCGTAGTCGGCCACGCCGTGTTGCCAGCTTGGGTCGAGCAGCGCCCTGAACTTGAACTGCACCGGTGAGTTGGCATGCGGCCCACCCTGGTTGCCTTGGGCGGTGATCAGGATCCTGCCTTCGCTCGGTGGCTGGACGGTGAGGTAGGTGTAGCTGCCCCAGACGTCCAGGTGCAGGTCCAGCGGTGGGTTGATGGCTTGGGTGATCTGGGCCGCGCCGTTCAGGCTACGGTCCGGGGTATAGACCAGCAGGTCCAGTTGCAGGCGCGGGGCGCCAGCGGCGTTGTTGCCGATCTGGTAGGACACCGGGAACAGGCCTACCGAAGGTGCGAGCAGTGAATCAGACATGATTGCCTCCGTTGCATTCGATGAATGAATGACCGATACACAGCTGCGAAGGCGGGCGGAAAAGGCGGGGAGATGAGGGAGCCGGGCGGCGGTGTTGCGTGCCCGGAGCGAGCGGCTGTTGTCAGCCAGCTTGTGCAACCAATCCCTGGTCTGCGGTGCCGCCTGCCTGGCAGCCCGCTTGAGTAAAGCAGGGCTGCCCGGCAGTGATGGCGTTTTTGCATTATCTCCGACGAGCGGAGCGGCTTTGCGTTACTGGCTCTTGTTCTTGAGGGTGACGAAGCTGGCGCGCATGTCCTTGGCCCAGCCGTCGAGCACGGCTTTGACATCGTTCACGGTCAGCTTGGTCTTGTCGTTCTCCAGCTCTTTGCCGGCGCCCTTGCGCACCACCTGAGCCAGCACCTTCTGGTTGCCGCCATCGAGGAAGGCCGCTTCGGCACCGATATCCACTTCCTGGTCGCGGCCGCCCATCGCGGTGTTGACGCCCGCCGAAATCAGCGCGATCGGGATGAATTCGTAAGGTTTGAGGCTTTCATTGCTGGTAGCTACTGCGGTGATCGCCGGGCGTACCACGATGGTACCCGGGCCGGGTGCCTTGGCCAGGGTCAGCACGCTGCCCATCTCGCGGCGCAAGGCTTCGTTGAAGTAGCGGGTGATTTCACTCAGCGTCTGCTGGGAAATGACCGCCGTCGGTTGCGGCTTGGGGTAGAACTGGCTCGGCTCGATGAAGACCTGCGTGTACTGGTTGACATTGACCTTAGGGTCGATCCAGCGCATCACCGGTGCGCCAGACGGGCTCTTGGCTTCCTGCAGGCGACTGTAGTCCTTGAGGAAGCCGGAATAATCCTTGGGGTCCACGCGGTTGCTGGAGCACGCGGCTACAGCGAGCAAAGCGGCACACAACAAGGTAACGCGAGGCAATGATTTCATGATGGTCATGCATCCATGATGGGTCGGCCAGAACAACGCTAGCAGGTGCTTGGCGGATGGCCAGTGGGTCGAATGAATTTGGTGCATGCCTAGAGAGGGCGGCGCCTATCAGATCGAGCGCCGCGCGGGCGGCGCTCGATCTCAAACGCGGCGCAGCTTTCAAAGCGTACACCCTGTTACCCGAGCGCCTCCCGCAACCGGTACCACAACATCCCCAACGCCAGCAGCGGTGAGCGCAGCGCCTTGCCGCCCGGGAACGTCAGGTGGGGCACCGCGCTGAACACATCCAGCCCCTGGCTCTGCCCCAACGCGATGCCTTCCGCCAGCAGCTTCGCCGTCCAGTGGGTCACGTTCAGCCCATGCCCGGAATAGCCCTGGGCATAGAAGACGTTGGGGTGCTGGCTCAGTCGCCCCACTTGCGGGAAGCGGTTGGCGGTGATGCCGATCATGCCGCCCCACTGGTAGTCGATGCGCACATCGGCCAGCTGCGGGAACACCTTGAGTACCTTCGGCCGCATGTAGGCCGCGATGTCCTTGGGGTCGCGCCCGGAATAATGGCAGGCGCCGCCAAACAGCAAGCGGCGGTCGGCAGTGAGGCGGTAATAGTCCAGGCCGACTTTCTGGTCGCACATGGCCATGTTCTGCGGGATCAGCTTGCTGGCTACTGCTTCCGGCAGCGGCTCGGTTGCCACCACGTAACTGCCGGCCGGCAGCACTTTACCGCTCAGGCGTGGTTCCAGTTCGTCGAGGTGGGCGTTGCAGCCCAGGACCAGGCTCTGTGCCCGCACCTTGCCTCGAGCCGTGTGCAGCGTCACCGTGGAACCATGTTCGATGCGCAGCACCGGGCTCTGTTCGAAGATCCGCACACCGAGGCCATGGGCCACGCGCGCTTCGCCCTGGACCAGGTCGAGCGGGTGCAGATGGCCTGAGCCCATGTCCACCAGGCCGCCAGCGTACTGGTCGCTGGCGACGATCTCATGCATGCGTTCGGGCCCGACCAGGCGGGTTTCGTGGCGGTAGCCAAGGCTGGCCAGGTCCTCCTGTTCAGCCTTGAAGGCAGCGAACTGTGCCGGGGTATTGGCCAGTTCGCAGAAGCCCCAGCGCAGGTCGCAGGCGATCGCATACTGTTCGATGCGGCGAGCTACCAGGGCCACCGACTCGATGCCGGCCTGCTGCAGGTAGCGCACGCCGTCCTGGCCGACGTAGCGGGCAAAGCCGCTGACATCATGGCCGATGCCGCGAATCAGCTGGCCTCCGTTGCGCCCGCTGGCGCCCCAGCCGATGCGGCGGCCTTCCAGCAGCACCACGCTGAGCCCGCGTTCAGCCAGTTCCAGCGCAGTATTGACCCCGGTCAGGCCACCGCCGACCACGCACACGTCAGCGGTCAGTTCGCCGTCGAGGCTGGGGTAGGGCGTCGTGTTGCGCGCCGTGGCGGCGTAGTACGACGCGGTGTGTTGGGTATCGAAAGGCATGGCGCGTTCTCGGTTCAGCGGTTGGACTTGATCTTGCTCCAGGAGCGGGTCATGACGCGCATGATCTTCGGGCTCGGGGTGCTGGAGATGTACAGCTTGTCCAGTACCGCCTGGGGTGGGTAGATCTCGGGGTTGTCGACCAGCGACTTGTCCATGTAGGCCTGGGCATCAGGGTTGGCGTTGGCGTAGCCGACCGTGGCGCTGACCTTGGCGATCACCTTCGGGTCGAGCAGGTAGTTGATGAAGGCCAGGGCCTGCTCAGGGTTCTGGGCGTCCTTGGGGATGGCCAGCAGGTCGAACCACAGGTTGCTGCCTTCCTTGGGAATGCTGTAGGCGATCTTCACGCCGTTCTTCGCTTCCACGGCCCGGTTGGCCGCCTGGAACACGTCGCCGGAATAGCCGAAGGCCACGCAGATATCACCATTGGCCAGGTCCGAGACGTACTTGGAGGAATGGAAGTAGGTGATATACGGGCGCAGTTCGAGCAGGCGCGCTTCGGCCTTGGCATAGTCGCCCGGCTTTTCGCTGCGCGGGTCCATGCCCAGGTAGTTGAGCATCGCCGGGAACAGCTCGTCGGGCGAGTCCATGAAGGCCACGCCGCATTGCTTGAGCTTCTTCAGGTTTTCCGGCTCGAACAGGGTTGCCCAGGAGTCGATATGGTCCACGCCCAGTGCGGCCTTGACCTTTTCGACGTTGTAGCCGATGCCGTTGGTGCCCCACAGGTATGGCACTGCATACTGGTTGCCGGGGTCGTTCTGCTCAAGCTGCTTGAGCAGCTTCGGGTCCAGGTGCTGCCAGTTCGGCAGCTTGCTGCGGTCCAGCGGCAGGAACGCACCGGCCTGGGCCTGGCGGGCCAGGAAGTGGTTGGAAGGCACCACCACGTCGTAGCCGGTGCGGCCGGCGAGCAGCTTGCCTTCCAGGGTTTCGTTGGAGTCGAACACGTCATAGACGACCTTGATCCCGCTGCTGGCCTGGAAGTCGGCCAGGGTCGTGTCCCCGATGTAGTCGGTCCAGTTGTACACGCTGACGCTGGGCGTGGCCTGTGCGGCGGCGCCGAACAGCAGGGCGAATGTGGCGGGGATCAGGGCTTGCAGATGACGCATGTCGACACCTCGTTGGTCTTGTTCTTTGAATTCGGTGCAAGGGGGCGGCTGGCGCCCCCTGAAAATCACACGCTCAGCAGCAGGAACTCGCGCTCCCAGGAACTGATGACGCGCTTGAAGTTTTCATGCTCGGCGCGCTTGACCGCCACATAGCCCTGGACGAACTGTTTGCCCAGGTACTGCTGCACGGTTTCGCAATCTTCCATGTGCTGCAGGGCATCCTCGATGGTGATCGGCAGCCGCAGGTTGCGCCGCTCATAGGCACGGCCCTGGACCGGCGCGCTCGGCTCGATCCTCTCGACCATGCCCAGGTAACCGCACAGCAAGCTGGCGGCGATCGCCAGGTAAGGGTTGGCGTCGGCGCCCGGCAGGCGGTTTTCCACGCGCATGGCATCAGGGCTGGAGGTCGGCACGCGCAGGCCGGCGGTGCGGTTTTCCTCGCCCCACTCGACGTTGACCGGTGCCGAAGTGTCCGGCAGGAAGCGGCGGAACGAGTTGACGTTCGGCGCGAACATCGGCAGCAGCTTGGGGATGTACTTCTGCAGGCCACCGATGTGGTGCAGGAACAGCTCGCTCATGCTGCCATCTTCATTGGCGAATATCGGCTTGCCGGTGGCAATGTCGACCACGCTCTGGTGCAGGTGCATGGCACTGCCCGGTTCGTCGGTGATCGGCTTGGCCATGAAGGTGGCGGTGACGTTGTGCTTGAGCGCAGCTTCACGCATGGTGCGCTTGAACACAGTGATCTGGTCGGCCAGGTCCAGCGCGTCGCCATGGCGGAAGTTGATCTCCATCTGCGCCGGGCCGTCTTCGTGGATCAGCGTGTCCAGGTCCAGGCCCTGCAGTTCGCACCAGTCGTAGACGTCTTCGAACAGCGGGTCGAATTCGTTGGCCGCGTCGATCGAGAACGACTGGCGCCCGCTCTCGGCACGGCCCGAGCGGCCCAGCGGCACTTGCAGGGGCAAGTCCGGGTCTTCGCAGCGCTGGGTCAGGTAGAACTCCATTTCCGGCGCGACAATCGGCTGCCAGCCTTTGTCGGCATACAGCTTGAGCACTTTCTTCAGCACGTTGCGCGGCGACAGCTCGATCGGGTTGCCGTGCTTGTCGAAGGTGTCGTGGATGACGATGGCGGTGGGCTCGATGGCCCACGGGATCTGGTAGACCGCCGTCGGGTCCGGGCGGCAGATCATGTCGATGTCGGCCGCATCGAGCAGGTTGTAGTAGATGTCGTCGTCGACGTAGTCGCCGGTGACTGTCTGCAGCAGCACGCTCTCGGGCAGGCGCATGCCGCGCTCGTGGAGGAATTTGGCGGTCGGTGCGATCTTGCCGCGGGCGATGCCGGTCAGGTCGCTGATCACGCATTCGACTTCAGTGATGCGGTGTTCTTTCAGCCAGGTGGACAGCTGATCGAAGGGGGCGTTCATACAGACCTCTTGGTTGGGTTTTTGTGTGCGCGGCAGGTGCCGGTGACTTCCCAGGTGGCGCGCTGGAGACTATCTTGAGCGCAGGCCCGCAAAGCCATCTATCCACTTTCTTCGGCAATGAATGCACCAAAAGAGTGCAAATAGGACAAAGCGTGACAACGGCCAATGCCTTGCAGGTTCAGGCTTTCCACACCACCGATGTCACCGAACAGGTGCGCGCCACCCCCGGATGGCAGCAGCAATACCGGCAGATGTCGCCAGGGCATTTCAGTGGCCAACTGCGCTGCCTGGGGCTCGATGGTGTAGAGGTATACGAAGAGCGCCTGAATACCCGGGTCGAGCAGTTCTTCCGTGCGCCGAGCGGTTCATTGGCGTTCTGTTTCGACCAGAGCGAAAACAGCCTGTACCTGCTCAACGAGCAGAGCCGCAACATCTGGATCACGCCGGAGAACTACCAGGAAGTCGCCGTGGTGTTCGACCAGGCGTTTCTCGCCCGCCACGGCCTGGACCCGCAACGGCTCGAAGGCTTGTTCATGGTGCCATTGGGCAGCGGCCAGAATGCGTTGTTCGGCAGCTGGCTTAGCGCCACCTTGACCCGCCTTGGCCAGGCCGATTGCCCACTGCAAGGGCAGGCACTGGCCGAGCAGTTGCTCGAGGACTGCCTGTTCATCCTCGACAACGCCTGCCAGCGCTTGCAGGGCGGGGCGCTGGGGCGGCGTGGCGAGGAGCGGGCGATCATGCAGCGGGTCAGTGAGTGGGCCGCAGATTGCCCGGAAGAAACCCTCAATCTGGTGGAGCTGGCCGAGGTGGCCGGTGTGTCGCTGCGCCAGCTGCAGCAGGCGTTCAAGGCGTTTACCGGGATGCCGCCGGCGCACTGGCTGCGCTTGCGTCGGCTCAACGGCGCGCGGCGGGATCTGTTGCGCGGCGGTGAGGTGACCGTGGCTGAGGTGGCCATGCGCTGGTCGTTCTGGCATTTGGGAAGGTTTTCAGAGAGTTACCGGCAGTTGTTCAAGGAATTTCCGAGCGAGACTCTCAAGCGGGGTAGGGGCTGAGATTCTTGTTGTCCATACTGGCCTCTTCGCGGGCACGCCCGCTCCCACAGGGACATCACTGCCCTCAGGTCTGGTGATATCCCTGTGGGAGCGGGCGTGCCCGCGAAGAGGTCGGTACAGACAACCCAGCATTCCCATTGGAAAATTGCTATCGTGCCCGGCAGTTTCCACCCGAGGTCCCGATGTTCTACCTGCCTTTGCCCAGCGACCAGGCCGACCGCCTGGCCAGCGCGCCCCTCGCCACCGACTTCTTCCCCAGCGCCAGCCTGCTGGAAGCTGCCGCCGTGCTGTTCGTGCAGAACCTGCCGCGCCAACCGGCCAGCGCCTCGGCGGACACACAGGAGCGCCGCTTCGCCGAGATCGTGCGCATCGCCAATGAAGTCGAAGCCGCAGCCCCGGGCCGCTTCCAGCGGCAGGTCGCGCAACACTTCGACCGCGAGGCGTTCGCCATGGGGCTGGGCATGCTCGGTGAGAACGGCGTCGCCCTGGTGTCAGCCGAAACCGAGTACCAGGCCGACGAGTTCCAGGACGCCGAAGGCCAGTGGAATTTCCAGTTCGCCGACAGCTATCGCCAGCGCGTAACCCCGCTGCACCCGGTGTACCTGCCGTCACTGGCCAGCGACCTGATGCTCAGTGACCAGCAGAACCGTCTGCTGCGCGAATTCCTCTGCGGCGTCGACGAATCGGTAGCCGTGCAGGGCTTCGCCGGCACCGGCAAGACCTTCCTGATCCACCAGTTCGCGCGCCTGCTCGACCCCCAGCGCACGCTGTTGCTGGCCCTCACCGAAGGCCAGTTGCGGGCGTTGCAGGCACGGGTGAAGGATGCCCAGGCCTACACCGCGCTGACGTTCGGCCAGTTGGCCGACGAAATTCTAAACCGAGACCTCACCAGCAATGGCTGGCGCCTGCGCGACCCATACCGCACCAAACTGTCCTGGCGCCCGCAGGAGGCGCAGGTGGTGCGCTGGCTGAACATCCCCGACATCGGCCCGCTCGCCGCGCGCGATGTGGTGGCTCTGTGCGTCAAGGCCGTGCGCAGCTTCTGCCGCAGCGGTGACAGCCAGTTGCAGCTGCATCACCTGCCCTGGGCCGGGCCTGGCACCACGCCGCTGGACCAGGAAGTGCTGCTGGAAAAGGCCCGCCTGTACTGGCACGAACTGATCCGCCCGTCCGCCCGTGAAATCCAGCTGCCGGTACGCGACTACCACCGGGTCAAGCTGCTGTCGCTGACGGCCGAGGTGATCGACAGCCGCTACAGCCACGTCATCGTCGACGAGGCCCATGAGCTTTCCGCCCCGATGCTGGCCGTGCTCGATCGCAGCCCGCAGTCAGTGATTGCCCTGGGCGACGAGTTGCAGAACCTCAACGGCCTCAGCCCGCACCATGGCAACTTCATCCGTCAGCGCTACATTGACCATTCGTTGCGCGCCGGCCCGGCCATGGATGGCGTGCTCAACCCGTTGATCCAGGCGCACCCGGCGGCGATCCAGGCCGCCTTCAGTGGCAGTGCCGAGCATTACACCCGGGTGAGCTTCTTCGACACGGTGACGGTACCTGAACAGCCCACCGCCTTGATCGTCGATGACGAGTGGGGCCTGTTCGGCTGGTTCCAGCGCCTGACCCATCAAGGGGTACCGTTCGTGCTGCTGAAGAGTGCGCGCAAGGATTTCGAGCTGTTCGTCGAGGACTGCATCGAGCTGTACCGCTACGGCACCCGGGCGCGCCACCCGATGCTGTTCCGTTACCCCAGCTGGCAGGCGCTGGAGCAGGACAAGGGTGACGACAAGGCGTTTGTCGCCGTGGCCGGCATGCTGCGCAAAGGCTATACCGCCGAGCACTTTGCCAAGGCCAAGAGCCGTTACCGCTGGGACAAGGCGCCGAAGCTGTTCCTCGGGCGGGTGCGGGATGTGAAGAACATGGAGTTCGCCCGGGTGATGGTGTCGCCGGAGCTGATGGTGGCACCGAGCACGGCGGGCAATCGCAACGAGCGGGCGCGGATGCTGGCGGGGCTGTATACCGCCTGTTCGCGGGCGCGGCATGAACTGATCGTGCCGGGGGGGATGCTGGACTGGGTCAAGGACCAGGTCCGGGATTGAAGAATCGGGGCCGCAAAGCGGCCCCAATGCCTTGAATCAGTTACGATCCAGCCACACGGTCTGGGCATTGGTGAACTCGCGCACACCGAAGTGCGACAGCTCACGCCCGAAACCGCTCTTCTTCACGCCACCAAACGCCACGCGGGGGTCAGAAGCGCAGTAGCCGTTGATGAACACGCCACCGGTGTCCAGCGCGGCGGTCATGCGCTCGGCCAGCGCATAGTCGGCGGTGTAGATGGTCGATGCCAGGCCGAACTCGCTGTCGTTGGCCAGCTCTACGGCATGTTCGGCATCACGGGCCGTGATGATCGCCGCCACCGGCCCGAACAGCTCCTGCTTGAAGGCGGTCATGTCCGGGGTAACGTTGGCGAACACGGTCGGTGCGTAGAAGTTGCCCACGCCTTCGACCTTGTTGCCGCCCAGCAGCAGGGTGGCGCCTTCGGCCAGCGTCGCCTGGACCTGGCCATCCAGCTCGTCACGCAGGTCGTAGCGGGCCATCGGGCCGATGTAGGTGTCGTCTTCCAGCGGATTGCCGATTTTCAGCTTGCGCGTGGCTTCGACGAACTTGCGCGTGAATTCCTCGACCACACCTTCTTCGATGATCAGGCGCTTGGCGGCGGCGCAGACCTGGCCGGTGTTCTGGTAGCGACCGATCACGGCGGCCTGCACGGCGGCGTCGATATCGGCGTCAGCCAGCACGATGAACGGGTCGGAACCGCCCAGCTCCAGCACGCACTTCTTCAGCGCCGCACCCGCCTGGGCACCGATGGCCATGCCGGCGCGCACGCTGCCGGTCAGGGTCACGGCGGCGATGCGCACGTCGTTGATGGCGCGGGTGACGCCGTCCGGGGTGACGTTCAGCACTTCGAACACGCCTTCAGGCAGGCCGGCGTCCTTGAACAGCTCACCCAGCAGGTAGGCGCTGCCCATCACGTTCGGCGCGTGCTTGAGCACGTAGGTGTTGCCCGCCAGGATCGCCGGCACGGCGCCGCGCAGCACCTGCCAGACCGGGAAGTTCCACGGCATCACCGCGAGGATCGGGCCCAGCGGGCGGTATTCGATGCGGGCTTTCTCGACCTGGGTCGGCTCGGCGGCGAGCATGGCCGGGCCGTGCTCGGCATACCAGCGGCACAGGCCAACGCACTTGGCGACTTCACCACGGGCCTGGGCGATCGGCTTGCCGATTTCGCGGCTGATCATCTGCGCGAAGGCTTCGGCCTTGGCTTCGAGGGTGCTGGCCAGGGCGAGCAGGTACTCGCTGCGCTGACCCAGCGACACTTGGCGCCACTGGCCGTAGCCAGCCTTGGCACGTTGCAGCGCCGCTTCCAGTGCGGCGTCGGTGTCGAAGGGGTAGGCGCCGATCTGCTCGCCGCTGAACGGGTCGACGGAGATGGCGTGGGTCAGGCTGCTGATCGCACTCATGGCGGGGCACTCTCGTTGTTGTTAATCAGTGACGCCAGACTAGTGGGCTATGGCTTTAATGAAAACTGAATAATAATGAGCGAAACATTCACGTTTGGAGAATGACTGTGGACCTGGTGCAACTGGAGATCTTCAAGGCCGTGGCCGAGCAGGGCAGCATCAGTGCCGCCGCCCAGCACATCCATCGGGTGCCGTCGAACCTGACCACGCGCATCAAGCAGCTGGAGGAGGACCTCGGCGTCGAGCTGTTCATCCGCGAAAAAAGCCGCCTGCGCCTGTCGCCTGCGGGCTGGAACTTCCTTGAATACACCCGGCGCATCCTCGACCTGGTGCACGAGGCGCGGCTGACCGTGGCCGGCGAAGACCCGCAAGGCACCTTCGCCCTGGGTTCGCTGGAGAGTACGGCAGCGGTGCGTATTCCGGCCTTGCTGGCCGCTTACAACCAGCGCTACCCCAAAGTTGACCTCGACCTGTCCACCGGGCCCTCGGGGACCATGCTCGAAGGCGTGCTGGCGGGGCGCCTGGTGGCGGCGTTCGTCGACGGCCCGGTGCTGCACCCCACGCTCGAAGGCATGCCGGTGTTCGAGGAGGAGATGGTGATCATCTCGCCGCTCAATCACGCTCCGGTCACACGTGCCCAGGATGTCAACGGTGCGAGCATCTACGCCTTCCGTGCCAACTGCTCTTACCGCCACCACTTCGAGAACTGGTTCGTCCAGGACCAGGCGGTGCCCGGCAAGATCCACGAAATGGAGTCGTATCACGGCATGCTCGCTTGCGTCAGCGCCGGTGCCGGCCTGGCCATGTTGCCGCGCAGCATGCTCGACAACATGCCCGGCTGCAGCACGGTCTGCGCCTGGCCGATGCAGGAGCAGTTCCGCTACCTGAAGACCTGGCTGGTGTGGCGCCGCGGCACGGTTTCGCGCAGCCTGAGCATGTTCGTGAAACTTCTCGAAGAGCGGCGAACGGCGTGAACATCAGCAGTGGATGGGGTCCAACATTAGGTAAGCCATCTCCCTGAGGAGGAGCTGACCATGCGTAACCATCACTATGCTTTGGGCGCCACGCTGCTGATCGCACTGGCGCTGCCCTGGACCCTGGCCGCCGCCGCGGAAGTGGACGACCACAACGCCCCCATCGACATGCAAGCCGTGCAGCTGCAGCCGCAAGAGCAGAACGGCGTGCGCTACCTGGAAGGTGGTATCGGCCAGGACGAGGCCAATGCCATGCGCCACACCAAGGGCTATGATCTGCACGTCGAACTGTCGACCGGCGCCCACGGCCAGTTCGAAAGCGGCGCTGCGGTCGATATCCAGAACGCACAAGGCAAGTCGGTGTTGAGCCTTCAGGATGCCGGGCCACTGGTCTATGTCCAGCTGCCACCGGGCCAGTACAAGGTTGTCGGCCAGGGGCAGGGCACTACCGTCCAGCAACTGGTCACCGTGAACGGCAAGACGCCTGCCACTGCCAGCCTGAACTGGCACTGATCGGTGAAAACGGGTGGAGTACGTCTGTACTCCACCTGGAGGGGAGCCTGCCGGCATGAGCCTCGACTCACCCTTGCAAGCACTGGAGCAGCAGGGAGGAGGCTGATTACGACTGAGCCACCTGGGCACTGCGGGTAAATTCAAACAATGCTGGCAATTCACTTTCAACTTTCTGATTATCTGGACAATAATCAGAAAAGTATTACCCCGTGTGACCGGTTGGATGCACCGTTCACCGCAAAAATCGAGGGGCCCAAGCCCCCACTTGCCCGTGTGACCATCAGGAGAAGTCATTGATGAAAACCCGTCTTGCCAGCACGCTGGCCGCCGCCCTGTTGGCGCTTGCCGGCAGCAATCTGGTTCAGGCCGCAGAGATTTCCGGTGCCGTGGGGGCGACCGGCCAAGGCGACATGACCTACCGCCTCGGTATGTCGTTCGATTGGGACAAGCAGTGGCTGAAGAGCGACATCGGTTATGTGACGGGCTACTGGGATGCGGCCTACACCTACTGGGAAGGTGGCGATGCCAGCGGTGCCCACTCGCTGTCGTTCAGCCCGGTGTTCACCTATGAGTTCAGCGGTTTCACCTACACCCCGTACGTCGAAGCCGGTATCGGCCTGGCGGCCTTCTCCAAGACCGAGGTGGGCGACCATGACCTGGGTTCGGCCGTCAACTTCGAAGACCGCATCGGCTTTGGCCTGAAGCTGCCGGGTGCGCAGAAGGTCGGGGTCCGTCTGATTCACTATTCCAATGCCGGCATCAAGCAACCGAACGACGGCATCGAATCCTACTCGCTGTTCTACAGCAAGAGCTTCTGATGTTTGGGGCCGCCTGGCGGCCCCAGCCTTTCAGAAGGTGTAGGAAACCCCGGCCTGCACCGTGCGCGGCGCCCCCGGGTACACGTAGGTGTTGAACGCCCCTTCGTCATAGCCTTTGTTGAACACGTTCTTCACGTCCAGGTTCAACCGCACGTGCTCGTTGACCTTGTAGAAGCTCAGCAGGTCGACCACGCTGTAGCGCTCCATGGTGTAGGTGCTGGCCGCCGTCTGCCCGGCGCGGTCATCCACATACTTCACGCCAACCCCCAGTCCCAGGCCCTTGGCCAGCCCATCCTGGAACTCATAGGTGTTGAGCAGGCTGAAGCTGTTGCGCGGGATGTTCGCCAGGCGGGTGCCGGTGGGGATGCTATTGTCCTTGGTCACCTCGGCGTCGACATAGGCGTAACCGCCGATCATCCGCCATTCCGGGGTCAGGTTGCCGGCGACGTTGATATCCAGGCCGCGGCTGCGCACTTCGCCGGCAGCGACGCTGTAGGTGCCGGTCGGGTCGTTCGGGTCGCGGGTCAGCACGTTTTCCTTGACGATGTGGTAGATCGCCGCGTCCACGCTCAGCTGACGGTCCAGCGCTTCCCATTTCACGCCCAACTCATATGACTTGCCCTTTTCCGGGTCGAAGCCAGTGCCTTGCAGGCTCGCGCCGCTGTTGGGCTTGAACGAGCGCGCGGTGTTGGCGTAGACGGCAACGGTGTCGGTCAGGTCGTAGATCAGGCCGAAGCGTGGGGTGACGCCGTTTTCGCCCTTGTTGAAGTCACCGGCATTGTTGAGCTTGTTGTCGTAATCATGCTCGTAGCGCTCGAAGCGTACCCCGGCGAGGGCTTTCAGGCGCTCGGTCAGGGCTACCTGGTCCTGGATGAAGGCCGCCCAGGTCTTGAGGTTTTCCTTGTCATGGGTGGTGGTGCGGGTCAGGGCAGGGCGCGGCTGGCCCAGCACCGGGTCGAAAATGTCGATCGGGTAGGCGCCGGTACCGGCGGCCGAACGCTGGATGATCGAGTTGTAGTCGTAGTCTTCGTACTCGATACCGGTCAGCAGGGTATGGGCGAAGCCGCCGGTGTCGAAGTGGCCGGTGAGGTTGAGCTGGTAGTCGCGGTCGGTCCACTCCAGCTTGCGGTAGTTGAAGTTGCGCCCCAGCGTGCGACCGTCGGCCTGCAGGCCATTGGCTTCCACGGCATTGCCCTTGAGCGAGCCGTCCAGCCATTGCAGGCCGCCACCCAGGGTCCAGTTGTCGTTGAGCAGGTGCTCGAAGCGCAACTGGGCCATGTTGTTGTCGTTGTGCAGCAGGTTGTCGCTGCCTTTTTCCCAGATGTTGGTGTCGCGCGAGGCCGTGCCGATCTGGCCGGGCAGGCGGGTCAGGCCGCGATCCAGCGGGTGGTTGTTGCGCATGAAGTCACCTTCGAAGATGACCTTGGTGGCGTCGTTGACCTGCCAGCTGATCACCGGTGCAACGTCATAGCGCTCGCTCTCGACATCGTCGCGGAAGCTGTCGCCACCTTCACCCAGCACGTTCAGGCGATAGGCCAGTGAGCCATCGGCATTCAACGGTCCGGTTGCATCCAGGGTCGCGCGGTGCATGCCCTGGTCGTCGAACTGGCTACCCAGGGTCACCTTGGGCTCGGCCAGCGGCTGCTTGCTGACCACGTTGAAGGTGCCACCGGGGTCGCCACGGCCGTAGAGGCTGGTGGCCGGGCCGCGGATCACTTCCAGGCGCTCGACGGTGTTGGCATCGGGGGCGTTGGGGTAGCCGCGGTTGATCGGGAAGCCGTTGCGGTAGAACTCGCCGGTGGTGAAGCCGCGCACGGTGAAGGTGGTCAGGCCCTGGCCGCCGAAATTGTTGGCGCGGCCGACGCCACCAGCGTAGTCCAGGCCGTCCTGCAGGCGGGTGGCGCCGGTGTCTTCGAGCACATCCTTGGGCACCACGCTGATCGACTGCGGGGTCTCGTGCAGGGCGGTGTCGGTGCGCGTGGCGCTGGCCGAACGGGTGGCCTTGTAGCCATCCACCGGGCCATCGGCGCGTTCGCTGTCGGCGCTGCTGGTGATGTTCAGGGCCTGGAGTTCGATCCGGGCCGGATCATTGAGCGGTTCGGGCTCGGCGAAGGCCAGCGGGGAGATAGCTTGAAGCACACAAAGCGAAACGAACGTGCGACGCATCGACGGTACGATCCTGGAGTAGGGCGCTGAGGGGGAGTGTGGGAAGCGTCGAGAAACTACTACGAATCATTATCAAATGCATTCTTTTTTATTAGAACTGGTGTACCAGATACCGTGCGCCTGGCAGGACCGGCCTCTTCGCGGGCGCGCCCGCTCCCACAGCGGCCCCGCAGCCCATCAGGCTGGTGGTATACCTGTGGGAGCGGGCAAGCCCGCGAAGAGGCCGACCCAGGCAACTCAGGGCTCAGTGAGCACCCTTGATCGCCAGCACATTGCACAACGGATGCTCCAGCACATGCGCTGTGGTCCCGCCCAGGAACGTCTGCATCGCATCATGCCGATGGCTGCCCATCACGATCACATCCACCCGGCTGTGGCTGACGAACTGGGCAATCGCCCGGATCGCCGCGCCCTCGACAAAATGCCGTCGCTCCAGCGGAATCTGGTGGTGGTCGCCCAACCGGTTGAATGCCGCCCGCTGCGCCGTGCGCACACTGCCATCGAACCCCGGCATGGTCACGGTGCCGGCACCAAAGTCGGCGATATGGGTCTTGGCCGCATCGCACACATGCAGCAGGTGCAGTTCGGCGTTGCATTGCAGGGCCAGGGCATGGGCGCCGTGGATCACCTGGTCGTCCAGGTGCTCGCCGGCACCGTGGCAGTTGAGGTCCACCGCCGCGGCGATCTGCCGGGGTAGCGGCAGGCGGATGTCGCTGACCAGGTGCACCGCCACTGGGCTTTCCTTGAGCAATTGCCAGTCCAGCGGCGTGACTAAAAGACGCTTGAGCACCGGTTCGTGCTGCACGTCCTTGATCAGCAGGTCGCAACCCAGCCGTTCGATGCGTTCGAGCACGCTGCCCAGCGGGTCACGGGTCAGCAGCAGTTCAGTGGACACATCGAGCCCGGCGTTGCCCAGTTGCTCGGCTTCGTCGGCCAGCCACTGGCGGTTGTCACCGAGCAGCCGTTCCCGCTCGCGGCCGTCGCTCATCAGGCCAAAGGTGTCGACATCGTCGACGAACACATTGATATCCAGCAGGGCACCACTGGACTCGGCCAGCGCCGCCGCGCGCTGCAGCGCCGGGGAATGGCGCATTTGCGGGCCGAGCATGACGAACAGACGCTTGAACTGGCTCATCGCACACCTCCACGTGTGGCAGCCCCCCGGTTCATGCCATGTCATCTGGTCTGTACAGTCTAGACCCCGTTCAGCCAGGCAAAACCCTTCACGCTTTTTTCACCTGACGCTGGTATCATCGCGCCACTCATTGGGGAGTAGCCTGCCTTCACGCACTGCGAAGGCGCTCTGGTCAACATATTTGGCAACCTGCCATGGCCAGCGCATCCACCCGGATTGGCGAGACCAACGACCTTCCTGCAGCCAAGCCGGGCCTGCAGGTCGTCTGTCGTTGACTCGTTGCCCGGCTGGAGTCCGATCGTTGAATCCCATTTCCCTCGTCTTTCTCGCCTTCGCCATGTCCACGGATGCCTTCGCGGCCGCCATCGGCAAGGGTTCGAGCCTGCACAAGCCACGTTTGGCCGAGGCCCTGCGCACCGGCCTGATCTTTGGCGTCATCGAAGCCATTACCCCGGTCATCGGCTGGTTGCTGGGCCAGGCGGCCAGCCAGTATGTCGAACAGTGGGACCACTGGATCGCCTTTACCTTGTTGCTGCTGCTCGGCGCGCACATGGTGCATGCCGGCCTGAAGCCGGATGATGAAGAGGAAGAGAAACAGAGCCAGCATTCGTTCTGGATCCTCGCGGTGACGGCTGTGGCCACCAGTATCGATGCCCTGGCAGTGGGCGTCGGCCTGGCTTTTGTCGACGTGAACATCTGGGTGGCGGCCGCCGCGATCGGCCTGGCGACCATGACCATGGTGACCATTGGCACCATGCTTGGGCGAGCGCTGGGGTCGGTGGTGGGCAAGCGTGCCGAGATCGTTGGCGGCATTGTGCTGATGCTGGTCGGTGCGACCATTCTCTATGAGCACCTGAGCGCGGCATAAGCGCTAGCGAGGCCGCTCAGCGGCCTCCTGCCACCCTCCACCCAGCGCCGCATACAGGTTCACTTCCGCCACCAACTGCGCCAGGCGGTCACTGATCAAACCCTGCTGCGCCGTGAACAGCGAGCGCTGGGCATCGAGAAAGGTCAGGCTGCTGTCCACGCCGATCCGGTAGCGATGCTCGGCCAGGTTGTAGTAACGCTGGCTCGACGCCACCAGCTCGCGCTGCGCCTGCAACTGGCGCTGATAGGTGGCCCGAGCCGCCAGGCCATCGGCCACTTCCTGGAACGCGCTCTGGATGGCCTTTTCGTACTGCGCCACCTGAATGTCCTTCTGCAGCCGTGCATAGTCCAGGCTGGCGCGCAGGCTGCCGGCGGTGAAGATCGGCAGGCTGATCTGTGGCTGGAACAGCCAGGTCCCGCTGCCACCGTCGAACAGGCCGCTCAGCTGCGGGCTGGTGCTGCCGGCGTTGGCGGTGAGGCTGATGCTGGGGAAGAACGCCGCCCGCGCTGCGCCGATGTTGGCGTTGGCTGCGCGCAGCTGGTATTCCGCCTGGACGATGTCCGGGCGGCGGCGCAGCAGGTCCGAGGGTAAGCCCGCTGGCAGCCCGGCGATCTGCTCGTCGGCCAGGGGCAGGGCGGCCAGGTCGCCCTCCACCGGCGTACCCACCAGCAAGGTCAGCTGGTTGAGGTCCTGGGCCACCTGGCGTCTGTAGCGCGCCACCGTGGCCCGGGTGCTGTCGACGCTGGTGCGTGACTGTATCTGGTCCAGTGCCGATACCGTGCCGGCGCGGCGCTGGGCGCGGGTCAGGCGCAGGCTGCGCTCGTCGGCGGCCAGGGTTTCCTGCGACAACACCAGCAGCTCCTGATCGGCCCGCCAGGTCAGGTAGGCGCTGGCGACACTGGCCACCAGGCTCAATTGAGTGCTGCGCCGCGCCTCTTCACTGGCCAGGTAGGTCAGCAACGCCTGGTCACTGAGGCTGCGCACGCGACCGAACAGGTCCAGTTCGTAGGCGCTGATACCCAGCGTTGCGGCGTAGGTCGAGCTGATCATGCCCTGGTCGGTACCGGTCATGCCCCGCGGCAGGTACTGGCGCTTGCCCTGGGCATCGGCCGACACCTTCGGCAGCAGGTCGGCACGCTGGATGCGGTACTGGGCGCGGTAGGCTTCGACGTTCAGCGCCGCCTCGCGCAGATCGCGGTTGTTGGCCAGGGCGCTGTCGATCAGTCGGCGCAGCACCGGGTCCTGAAACACCGGGCGCCAGTCCTCGGCGGCCTGACGGGCCAAGCTGTCACCCTGGTAGGCCGGGCCTTGCGGGAATTGCCCGGGCACAGGGGCGGCGGGGCGCTGATAGTCCGGCACCAGGGAGCAGCCGCACAGCAGTGCGGCGCACAGGGTAAGGGCATGTCGGGGCATCACGGGCTCTCGTGCAGTCAGGCGTTGGCCATCCATTTCGCCAGCCCATGGCGGCCACTGACCCCCAGCTTGGCGGTAGCGCGCTTGAGGTAGGTTTCGATCGAACTGTTCTTCACGTTCAGCTTCTGCGCCATTTCCGGCACCGTGCCCCCTGTCAGCAGGCCAATGCACACTTCTTCTTCGCGGGTGGAAAGCTTGACGGCTTCCTGGGCCAGGCGCTCGCCAAAAGTGTGGCGCAATGACCCGGCTTCAAGGTCGACCAAAGGCGAGCCGACGCGCTGGGCCTGCCCCTGGCCGAGCAGTTGGCCGTGGTGTTCGACCAGGGGCAGCAAGGTGTCGGAAAGGCTCTTGAGGTGTGACAGCTCGGTCAGGGTAAACGCCCTTTGCTCGGGCAGGCGATGGAAACAGATGACCCAGCGCCGGTCGCCGCTGCAGGACACCAGGTGGCACTGGTGGGGATGTTGGGCGTCCAGAGGGGCCTTGAACTCGATCAGCAGCGGGTCGTCCATCTGCATGATGCTCTGCAGTAGCGGGTGGCGCAGTGGCCCGTTGCCGGGTCGCTGCTGCTCCAGGCCGGCACTGCCCAGCAGCCTGATGTGGCTGACACGGGCCTGGCGCGGGTCCAAGGTCCATTCACTGAGCTCGAGCCTGTGGATCGGTACCTGGGCATCAACCAGGCGCAACATCTGTGCGGCGAAGGCGTCGGCGCCGGTACTGGCGATCAGTTCGCCCAGTTGCAGGTACAGCTGAGGGTCGGGGCGGTGTGCGAGGCTGGCGGTCAGGTTCATATGCTTTCTTCCTTGATTCAACGCGTTACGGCGGGTGGTCTCGCGGTCGAGTGCTCCGGGTGGTGGGGACGGGTGTCGGTATTCAAGCCCGCAGCCCGGGCTGCGTCTGTAATGGAAAACCGGGACAGAAAATGCCAGCAATTCCTACCCCATGAGTGGGGCATGAAAGGGTGACGGCTGTGCAGCAAGCCCGGATTGGTCAGTGAAATGGCGCCATATCCCTGACGATTCACTTCCGTTCCCGCTCAAACAGGCGTGGCGTAAGCCATCAAGGGCGACGCGCCATGGTTGATTTCCTACAGGCTTTTCAGCTGCTATTGATAGGCCGTCTGGTTGTCCGGGATTAAGGGGCCATACAGTGCGGGGAGGGGGTGCTTGAATCCGCGGATATTCAAGCCAAGAAGGACCTGCCCCCTCATGCCTGCCGCCGAAACCTTTGCCCTGACTGTAGCCCAGCGTGATATCTGGCTGGACCAGATCGGCCACGGTGATTCACCGCTGTACAACATCGGCGCCTATGTCGAGCTGGACGGCGCGGTGGATGTTCCGCGGTTGCGCAGTGCCGTGGCGCACCTGGTAGCGCTGCACGAAGGCTTGCGTACGGTGCTGCTGGCGCCAGAGGGGCAGGATGGCGTACCGCGCCAGTACTTTGCCGATACCGTGGCGGTGGCGTTGGCCGAACATGACCTGCGCGCCGCCGCAGACCCTCTGGCCGCCGCCCGGACGCTGATTGACGGCTGCATGCAGAAGCCTTTTGTGCAGGGCACTGGCGCTTTGTGGGGAACGCAACTGATCAGGCTGGGCGAGCACCGCTACCTGTTCGCACTGCAGGCGCATCACCTGATCCTCGATGGCTGGGGTGTGGACCTGTGGTTCAAACGGGTCGCCGATTACTATGGCCTGCTGGGCGAAGGCCAGCCCTTGCCCGACAGCGCGCCGGGTTACCGTGAGTTCGTCGTGGATGACAGCCAGTACCAGGCCTCCGCACGCCATGGCCGCGACCGCGACTACTGGCTGGGCAAGTACCAACAATTGCCTGATGCCTTGCTGGCGCCACGTGAGCGCGGCCAGTTGGCGGTCGGTGAACCCAGTGCGGTCCTCGAACTGCCTTTCGACGGCCAGCTGCTGGCACGCATGACTGCACTGGGCAGCGAACTGCAGGCATCGGCCTTCCACGTGCTGCTGGCGGCGATGCACGTGTGCTGCACGCGCACCTGGCAACGGGACCAATGGGTGGTCGGTGTGCCGGTACGCAACCGGGCCAGCGCACGCTTCAAGTCGACCCTCGGGCTGTTCACCCAGGTCAGTGCCTTGCGCATGGATTTTGGCCGCAGCCAGTCTTTTGCCGAACTGGTACGCAGCATTCGCGATGCCCTCAAACAAGACTTTCGCCACCAGCGCTTTGCCCTCAGCGAGCTGAACCGCGCACTCGGCGCCCTGCGCGAAGAACGGCCGCAGCTGTTCGAACTGATGGTGTCCTATGAAGAAGATGGCAACGAGTTGCGCTTTGGCCACACCTGCGGCCATACGGTGATGACCTGCAACCACCACGAACCGACGCCACTGAGCCTGCACCTGCGCAGCAACCTGCACAGCGGCAAGGCCCGCCTGCACCTGGTGCATGACCTGGCCTGGTTCAGCCAGGACGAAGTCGCCGCCCTGGCCGAACGGCTGCTGCATGTGCTGCACCAAGGGCTGGAGCAGCCTGGGTTGCGCGTCGCGGACTTTGACTTGCTGACGGCCGCCGAGCAATTGCAGTTACAGCGTTGGAACCCGCTGGCAATTGCCCAGGAGCCGGAGCCGTTGATTCACCAGCGCATCGAGGCCCAGGCCAGGCTCAGGCCCGAGGCGCTGGCGGCGCTGCACGATGGCCAGCCCCTGAGCTACGGCGAGCTGAACGGGCGCGCCAACCAGTTGGCGCGGCAACTGATCGGCCTGGGTGCAGGGCCGGACCAGCGGATCGCCGTCGTGGCCCAACGTGGGCTGGATACCTTGGTCGGCCTGCTGGCGGTGCTCAAGGCCGGCGCCGCCTACGTGCCAATCGACCCGGCGCACCCGCAGGAGCGGCTGACCTACCTGCTCGAAGACAGCACGCCGTGCGTGGTGCTGACCCAGTCCCGGCTCAGCGCACGCCTGCCAGCCCATGGCCTGCCACAGATCGAGCTGGACCGCTGCACCTGGCAAGCGGCAAGCGCCGAGGCGCCTGTTGTGGCACATCTGGCGGCGAACCATCTGGTCTACGTCATCTACACCTCTGGCTCCACCGGCCTGCCCAAGGGCGTGATGGTCGAGCACCGCATGCTGGCCAATCTGGTCGACTGGCACTGCGCGGCCTTCGACCTTGGGCCTGGCCGTCACCAGTCGAGCCTGGCCGGTTTCGGCTTCGATGCCATGGCCTGGGAGGTCTGGCCAGCCTTGTGCAGCGGCGCGACCTTGCACCTGGCGCCGGTACGCGACGGCGCCGAAGACATCGACGCCTTGCTGCACTGGTGGCGCGCCCAGCCGCTGGACGTGAGCTTCCTGCCCACACCAGTGGCCGAGCATGCCTTCGCCCAGGGCGAACTGCACCCGACCCTGCAGACCCTGCTGGTCGGCGGTGACCGCCTGCGCCGCCTGGCCCGCGAGCGCCGCTACCGGGTGATCAACAACTACGGCCCCACCGAAGCCACGGTGGTGGCCACTTCCGGCGAAATGCTGGCCGGGCAGCCGCTGCACATCGGCGGGCCGGTCGCCAACACCCGGCTGTATGTGCTGGACGAGCAGCAGCAATTGCTGCCACCTGGCGCCGTCGGAGAGTTGTACATCGGGGGGCGCGGGGTGGCGCGCGGTTACCTGAACCGCCCCGCGCTGACCGCCGAGCGCTTCCTCGACGACCCGTTCAGTGCGCACCCTGGGGAGCGTATCTACCGCAGCGGCGACCTGGTGCGCTGGCGGCCCGACGGCACCCTGGAATACCTCGGACGCAACGACGACCAGGTGAAGATCCGCGGTGTGCGTGTCGAGCTGGCGGAAATCGAAGCTGCGCTGTGCAGCCATGAAGCCGTGCGCGAAAGCGTGGTGCTGCTGCGCGAAGGGCAGTTGCAGGCCTGGTACATCGCGCAGTCAGCTGTAGCTCCACGGGCGTTGCACGAGCACCTGCGCGAACGCTTGCCCGCCGCCTTGCTGCCTGTGGCCTACGTCAGCCTGGCCGGCTGGCCATTGACGGCCAACGGCAAGCTCGACCGCCGCGCCTTGCCGGCCGCGGATGAAGCTGCGATGGTGCGCCGCGAGCACGAAGCGCCGCAGGGCGACATCGAGCAGCGCCTGGCCCTGCTCTGGGCCGAGCTGCTGCAGCTTGAGCGGGTAGGGCGCCAGGATCACTTCTTCGAACTGGGCGGCCATTCGCTGTTGGCGGTGCAACTGATCGAGCGTATGCGCCAGCAGGGCCTGCAGGCTGACGTGCAGGTGCTGTTCGGCCAGTCGACCCTGGCCAGCCTGGCGGCGACGGTGGTGGTCAACGAGGTCGCGGCAGTGCCGGCCAATGGCGTGGCGCCGGGTTGCCTGCACATCACACCCGAGATGCTGCGGCTCACCGTGCTCGACCAGCCGACCATCGAACAGATCGTCACGGCGGTGCCGGGCGGCGCCGCCAACGTGCAGGAAATCTACCCGCTGGCGCCGCTGCAACAGGGGCTGCTGTACCACCATGTGGCCGAAGCCCAGGATCCCTACCAGCAGCAGGCCTTGATCGCCTTTGCCAGTCACGCGCACCTGCAGGCGTTTGTCGATGCCTTGCAACAGGTGATCGAGCGCCATGACATCCTGCGTACCAGCCTGGCCTGGGAGGGGTTGCAGCAACCCCAGCAGGTGGTCTGGCGCCAGGCCCGCTTACCGGTACAACGTTGGGCTGCAGCCGAGCCAGGCGATCTGGCTGTGCAGTTGTGCAAGGCCTTTGACCCACAGCAGCAGCCGCTGGACCTGCGCCAGGCGCCGATGATGGCGATGGTCACCGCCGAGGACCCGGCCCAGGGCCGCTGGCTCGGGTTACTGCGCTTCCACCATCTGGTCAATGACGCGGTTTCCCTGCAGGTGCTGCTGGGCGAACTGGACGCTTTCATGCATTTGCGCAGTGGGCAACTGCCAGCGCCTGTGCCATACCGCGACTATGTGGCGCTGAGCAGCAAGGCCGAGCGCCAGGCTCGCCATGTAAGCTACTTCCGCGAACAGCTGGCGGGCATCGAGCCGCCAGCCGCAATCCCCGGGCTGGGCGGGGTAGCGGTCGATGAAAGCGACCTGCACAGCCACAGCGCCACGCTCGATGCCGCGCTGGGCGAGCGGCTGCGCCAGCAGGCCCGTCGCCATGGCGTCAGCCTCGCCAGCCTGCTGCACCTGGCCTGGGCCCAGGTGCTGGGCAGCTTGTCGGGCCGTGACGACGTGGTGCTCGGCACCGTGCTGCTGGGCCGGACCATGGCCGGCAACGGTGCCGACCGTGCCTTGGGCATGTTCATCAACAGCCTGCCACTGCGTATCGACCTGAGCGCAGGCCCGGCGAGCCAGGCCCTGACCGAGACCCACGCACGGCTCGCCAGCCTGCTCGGCCACGAAGATGCTGCCTTGTTGCTGGCCCAGCAATGCAGTGGTTTGCCCGCCGGTACGTCGCTGTTCCAGGGCCTGATCAACTACCGCCAGGGTGCCTTGCCACAGGGTGAAGTGCTGGCCGGCGTGACCCTGCTGCAGGCCAGTGAAGTGCTGAGCCACGGCCTGGTGCTGAGCGTCGACGACCTGGGCGACACATTGCAGCTCGGCCTGCGCGCACCGCGTGCAATCGGCGCGCCGCGGGTGCTCGCCTGCCTGCTGACGACCCTGCGCCAGTTCGGCGAGAGCCTGGCCAGCCCCTTGACTGCGCTGTGCAGCGTGCCTGCCGATGAACTGCAGCGGCTGTTGCACACCTTCAACGCCAGTGAAGACCGCCACAGCCCGCTGACCAGCACGCTGCCCGCCCTGTTCGAGGCCCAGGTGCGGCGCACACCCCTGGCCTTGGCCGTGCAAACGGATGATGCTGCCCTCGACTACTACACCCTCAATGCCCAAGCCAACCGCCTGGCCCATCGCCTGATCGCATTGGGTGTCGCGGCTGATTCGCGGGTGGCGATCTGCATCGAGCGTGGCGTTTCGATGATGGTCGCGCTGCTGGCCGTGCTCAAGGCCGGTGGCGCCTATGTGCCGCTTGACCCTGGCTACCCGGCAGAACGCCTGCGGTTCATGCTCGACGACAGCGCACCAACCGTGCTGCTGGTGCACGGCGCCACGCTGGGGCTGTTCGACGCCCAGGCCATACCGCTGCTCGACCTTGACCGGGATGACTGGCAGGCGTGCAGTGCCGATAACCCGCACGTGCCGAGCCTCGGCCCGTCCCAACTCGCCTACGTGATGTACACCTCCGGCTCCACCGGCACGCCAAAGGGCGTGATGGTCGAGCACCGTGGCTTGTGCAACCTGATGCACTGGGGCTCGCAGATCTGCCCGCCACAGCCGGGCGGCGCATTGCTGCAGCGGGCGCCGTTCAGCTTCGACGGCTCGGTCTGGGAGCTGTTCTGGCCGCTGGTGGCGGGGCTGCGTCTGGTATTGGCGCGGCCTGACGGGCACCGTGACCCGGGCTATCTGGTGCAATTGGTGCAGGCGCGGCAGGTGACGGTGATGAAGTTCGTACCGGCGCTGTTGCATCAGTTTCTTGAAGAGCCGGGTGTCGAGCGTTGCAGCAGCCTGACCGATCTGTTCTGTGGCGGTGGCGAACTGACCCTGGCACTGCTGCAACGTGTTCGCCAGTGCCTGCCGAAAGTCCGCGTGCACAACGTCTACGGGCCCACCGAGGCAACGGTCGACAGCACCGCCTGGACCCTGCAGCCCTGCGAACCCTTGCCACTGCTGGCGCCACCGATTGGCCGGGCAATCGCCAACACCCGCCTCTATGTGCTCGACGCCCATGACCGTCCGGTGCCGTTGGGGGCGGTGGGGCAGTTGCACATTGGCGGCGTTGGCGTGGCCCGGGGTTACCTGGGCTTGCCAGCGCTGCAGGGCGAACGTTTCATTGCCAGCCCCTTCGTCGAGGGCGATCGGTTGTACCGCACGGGCGACCTGGTGCGCTATCGCCAGGACGGCGAGCTGGACTTCATCGGGCGCAACGACTTCCAGGTCAAGCTGCGCGGGCTGCGGGTGGAACTGGGCGAGATCGAGGCGGCGCTGGCGGCGCACCCGGTGATCGGGCAAAGCGTGGTGCTGATGCGCGAGGAGCGCCTGGTGGCTTACTTCACCTGCCGCGATGGCTGCCAGCCCCCGGCCCTGGAGGTGCTGCGCAGTCACCTGCTGGCGCGCATGCCCGAGTACATGGTGCCGCAGGCTTTCGTCGCGCTGGCCGAGCTACCGTTGAGCCCCAATGGCAAGGTCGACCGCCGGGCGCTACCGGCACCCGGGGCCGAGGCGGTGATCAGCCGCGAGTACCAGGCGCCGCAGGGTGATCTGGAAACCGCACTGGCATCGATCTGGACCGAAGTGTTGAAGATCGAGCAGGTGGGGCGCGAGGATAATTTCTTCGAGCTGGGCGGGCATTCGTTGTTGGCGGTGAGCCTGGTGGCGCGCATGCGCCAGGCCGGGTTGCATGTCGACGCGCGGACCTTGTTCAGCCAGCCGACGCTGGCGGGGTTGG
The DNA here is from genome assembly GCF_003097235.1 of Pseudomonas sp. CC120222-01a. Taxonomy (GTDB): domain Bacteria; phylum Pseudomonadota; class Gammaproteobacteria; order Pseudomonadales; family Pseudomonadaceae; genus Aquipseudomonas. The sequence continues at coordinate 292,069 of NZ_QEQQ01000004.1, forward strand.
CGGCCAGTACCCGTCGGGAACGGGTGGCGGTCGTGATACCGCAGACGACGATTCCGAGCCTGGGGAGTAAGCGGCGGCGGATCTGAAGCGTTCGCCTTGAGGGTTTGGTGGCCTGTGGAAGGTGTTCGCCTTGAGGTTCTTATCGCCTGTGAGATCGAGCGCCGCCCGCGCGGCGCATCGCGGGCAAGCCCGCTCCCACATCTGTTTCGGGCCAGTCACTCCTGTGCCGCCAACAGGATCCGCCCTGTTCGCATGGCGATACATCTTGGTGAAAGCCAACAGGGCATGACTATGCATCTCGGTGGGCGCTGATGCTGCTCCACCTCACTCCAGTCATGCACCAAGGCGGTCCCTGTTGGCTTAATAGTCTTGGTGAAAGCCAACAGGGCATGACTATGCATCTCGGTGGGCGCTGATGCTGCTCCACCTCACTCCAGCCATGCACCAAGGCGGTCCCTGTTGGCTTAATAGGAGTGACTGGCCCGAAACAGATGTGGGAGCGGGCTTGCCCGCGATGCGCCGCGCGGGCGGCGCTCGATCTCACAGGCACTGAAAATCTCAAGCCAGGAAAACCTTAGGCGCTGAAAATCTCCAACCAGGACCACCCCCCCCCCCCGCGCTCCACCCCACATCCAACCCTGTCCCCGCTTCCCATGTCAGACCACCTGGTCACGATCCTTTAGCGTGTCGACGATTCCCCATTCCCAGGCAAAGCAGGATGCTTACCGATGCTTTTCAGCGAACTGATGGCTGCACTCTCCACCCATGCAATCCGACTCCAGCGTGAAGACCAGGACCTGATCGTCCTGGGCGACGACGAAGCGTTGGACGACACCTTGTGGGAGGCGCTGTCACGGCACAAGCCGGCCTTGCTGGAGATGCTCGCCGAACGCGATGACGACTGGCTCAGCCCGGCGTTCCGCATCACCCCCGACATGCTGCCGCTGGTGCAGCTCGACCAGCAGGCCATCGACCGCATCGTCGCCAGCGTGCCGGGTGGTGCCGCCAACGTGCAGGACATCTACCCGCTGGCACCGTTGCAGCAAGGCATGCTCTACCAGCACCTGTCCGCCGTTGACGGTGACCCGTACCTGGCTCAGGTGCAGCTGCGCTTTGCCAGCAAGGTACACCTGGAGGCCTTTGCCGAAGCGCTGCAATGGGCGATCCAGCGTCACGACATCCTGCGCACCGCGCTGCACTGGGAATACCTCGATGAACCGGTGCAGGTGGTCTGGCGTGAAGCAACCCTGGTCCGTGACGCCATCGAGGCCGACGGCGAGGATGCCCTGGCCCAGCTGTGCGCGCGGTTCGACCCGCATCACTACCGCCTGGATCTGCGCCAGGCGCCGCTGATGCAGCTGGTGCACGCCCGTGGCGTGGGCGAGCAGTGGGTCGCCTTGCTGATGTTCCACCACGTGGTAATGGACCACACCGCACTGGACATTGTGCGCCGCGAAATCCAGGCGCACCTGGCCGGCGAGTCGACGCAGCTGCCCGCGCCGATGCCGTTTCGCAACGTGCTGGCGGCAGCACGCCAGGCGCTGGACGAACAGGCCCACGAGCGATTCTTCCGCGAAATGCTCAACGACATCGACGAGCCGACCCTGGCGTTCGGTGTGCCTGACAAAGGCCCGCAGCCACTGGAACAGGCGCGCCTGACCCTCCCATCCGAACTGAGCTTGCGCCTGCGCCACCAGGCCCGACAGCTTGGGGTGAGCCCGGCCACTGTGTTGCACCTGGGCTTTGCCCGCCTGCTCGGGCAACTGTCCGCACGCCAGGCGGTGGTGTTCGGCAGCGTACTGTTGGGGCGCATGACCACCGGTGAAGGCGGCGAGCAGGCGCTGGGCATGTTCATCAACACCTTGCCGCTGCGCATCGACCTGGGCGGCCTTGGCGTGCGTGACGCGCTGCTGGCCACGCACAAACGGCTCAGTGCCTTGCTCGGCCATGAGCAGGCCTCGCTGGCCCTGGCCCAGCGCTGCAGCGGTGTAGCGGCGCCGGCGCCGCTGTTCAACAGTATGCTCAACTACCGCCACAGCGCTGCCGGTGATGCCGCCGAAATCATCCCGGTGGCGCCAGGTATCGATATCGTCGGGGCCGAAGAACGCACCGACTACCCGCTGACCGTCAGCGTCGACGACCTTGGCGATGACCTGCGCCTGACCGTGCAGAGCCTGCCACAGTGGGGCGCCGCACGCTTGTCCGGGCAGTTCGGGCAGGTGTTGGCGAGCCTGGTCGAGGCCCTTGAGCACGCCCCCGAAACGCCGCTGCAGAACCTGGCGGTGCTGCCGCAGGCTGAGCGCGAGCAGGTGCTGGAGCAGTTCAACCGCACCGCCCAGGCCTACCCGCAAGGGCTCACCGTGCATGCGCTGGTCGAAGCCCAGGCAGCCCGCACCCCCGAGGCGTGTGCGCTGCTACAGGATGGCCTGGCACTCAGCTACGGCGAGCTGAACCGGCGCGCCAACCAACTGGCCCAGCGCATGATCGAGCGCGGCGTCAAACCCGGCAACCGGGTTGCCCTGTGCCTGCCACGCAGCGCGGAACGCCTGGTCGGCCTGCTGGCGGTGCTCAAGGCCGGAGCCGCCTATGTACCGGTAGACCCGGCTTATCCGGCTGAGCGTATCGCCTATCTGCTGGAAGACAGCCAGCCGGCGCTGGTGCTGGCGAACTCGGCAATTGCAGGTTTGCCGCCGATACCGCGCCTGGACCTGGACCAGGCCGAGGCGTTCTCCGTCAACGCCAGCAATCCACACCTGCCTGAACTGGATGCGCAACACTTGGCCTACGTGGTCTACACCTCCGGCTCTACCGGCCAGCCGAAGGGCGTGATGATCGAGCACCAGACCCTGGCCAACCTGGTGCACTGGCACTGCCAGGCGTTCGAACTGGCGGCCGGGTCGCACAGCTCCAGCGTCGCCGGCTTTGGTTTCGACGCCCTGGCCTGGGAAGTCTGGCCAACCCTGTGCGCGGGCGCCACGCTGCACCTGCCGCCAGCACACATCGGTAACGAACACGTCGATGAACTGCTCGACTGGTGGCTGGCGCAACCGCTGCAGGTCAGCTTCCTGCCCACTCCGGTGGCCGAGCAGGCCCTGCGCCGTGACCGCCAGCACCCGACCCTGCGCACGCTGCTGGTCGGCGGCGACCGCCTGCGCACGTTCGAACGCGACCCAGGCTTTGCCCTGGTCAACAACTACGGCCCGACCGAAACCACGGTGGTGGCCACCTCTGGCCAGGTCATCGCCAACGGCGCACTGCATATCGGCCAGCCGATCGCCAACACCCGCGTCTATGTGCTCGACGAAGGCCTGCAGCCGCTGCCGGTCGGCGTCACCGGTGAGCTTTTCATCGGCGGTGCGCAGGTCGCGCGCGGCTATTTCAACCGCCCGGAACTCACCGCAGAACGCTTCTTCGACGACCCCTTCAACCCCGGTGGGCGGATGTACCGCAGCGGCGACCTGGTGCGCTGGAATGCCGACGGTACGCTTGACTACCTGGGCCGCAACGATGACCAGGTGAAGATCCGCGGCGTGCGCGTCGAGTTGGGCGAGATCGAGGCCGCGGTGGCCGCATGGCCGGCGGTCGACGACGCCGTGGTGCTGGTGCGAGAGGGGCGCCTGCTGGCCTGGTACACCGAAACCGCGCCGGTCGACCCTGAGCTGCTGCGCCAGGCCCTGCAGGCCAGCCTGCCGGCGCACATGCTGCCGTGGGCGTTCATCCGCCTGGATGAGCTGCCGCTGACCAGCCACGGCAAGCTCGACCGCCGTGCGTTGCCCGACCCGGACGGCGCCTTGCTGGCAGGGCAGGCCTATGAAGCGCCGCAAGGTGACACCGAAGCTGCCATGGCCGTGATCTGGGCCGAGGTACTGGGCGTGGAACGGGTAGGGCGGCATGACAATTTCTTCGAACTGGGCGGCCACTCGCTGCTGGCCGTGACCCTGGTCGAGCGCCTGCGCAAGGCCGGCCTGGTGATCGACGTGCGCGTGCTGTTCGCGCAGCCGACGGTGGCTGCGCTGGCCAGTGCAACAGCGACAGGCGAGACGGCCAAGGTCCCGGCCAACCGGGTGCCTCAGGGTGCGGCGCGCATTACGCCGGACATGCTCAGCCTGATCGATCTGGACCAGGCCAGCATCGATGCCATCGTCGCCACGGTGCCGTGCGGTGCCGCCAACGTGCAGGACATCTACCCGCTGGCGCCGTTGCAGGAAGGCATCCTCTACCATCACCTGAGCGCCGAGCAGGGCGACCCGTACCTGCTGCAGACGCGCCTGGCATTCGACAGCGTCGAGCGGCTGCTGGCCTGGGCCGGCGCCTTGCAGCAGGTCATCGACCGCCACGACATCCTGCGCACCGCGGTGCACTGGCAGGGCCTGGCGCAGCCGCTGCAGGTGGTATGGCGTGCTGCCGAACTGGCCGTGTGCGAAGTCGACGACCTGGCCGATGAACCGGGCGTGTCACGCATCGAGCAGTTGCACGCGCGGTTCGATGCGCGTCGCCACCGGCTGGATCTGGGCCAGGCACCGCTCACACGGCTGTACTACAGCCTCGACCCCGCCAATCATCAGGTGGTGGCGATCTTGCTGTTCCATCACCTGACCCTCGATCACACCGCCATGGACGTGGTCGCCCGGGAAATGCGCGCCTTGCTGTTCGCCCAGGGCGAGTCCCTGCCGGCGGCTGTGCCTTATCGCAACTACGTTGCCCAGGCCAGGCTGGCCGACCCAGCCAGCCAGGAAGCGTTCTTCCGCGAGATGCTGGCGGATGTCGACGAGCCGACCTTGCCGTTGGGCCTTGCCGATGTGCAGGGCGATGGGCGCAACATCGACAGCGCATTCCTGGCACTGGAGGCCGATCTCAGCCTGCGCCTGCGCAGCCAGGCGCGGCAGCTGGGCGTCAGCGCCGCCAGCCTGATGCACCTGGCCTGGGCGCGGGTGTTGGGCGTGCTGGCCAACCGTGCTGACGTGGTGTTCGGCACCGTGCTGATGGGCCGCCTGCAGGGTGGCGAAGGCGCTGATCGTGCACTGGGCATGTTCATCAACACCCTGCCGCTGCGGGTCGACACCCGTGCCGGCGTGCACGCTGCGGTACGCGCTACCCATCGCAGCCTGTCAGCACTGCTTGGCCACGAACATGCACCCCTGGCCCTGGCCCAGCGTTGCAGTGGCGTGGCCGCTTCGGTGCCGTTGTTCAGCGCCTTGCTCAACTATCGCCACAGCGCCGCCGATGCGCCGCGCGAAGGCGAAGGCATCTGGGAGGGCGTGCGCCTGCTCGGCGGCGAGGAACGCAGCAACTACCCACTGACCTTGAGCGTCAACGACCTTGGCGAAGGTTTCAGCTTCAGCGTGCTGGCCGTCAAAGGCATCGGTGCCGCCCGTGTCACCCAGTGGATGGCCAACACCCTGACGCAACTGCTGCAGGCGCTGGAGTCCGGGCAGCAGGCCACGGTCGATAGCCTGCCGATTATCGATGAGGCGGCACGCCAGCAGTTGCTAGGCAGCTTCAATGCCATGGCGCAGGCGTATCCGCAGGGGCACACCGTGCACGCCCTGATCGAGGCCCAGGCCGCCCGAGCGCCCGAGGCGACCGCCCTGTGCCAAGGCGATCAGGCCCTGAGCTACGGTGACCTCAACCTGCGCGCCAACCGCCTGGCCCATCGCCTGATCGAGCAGGGTGTGCAGTGTGGCGATCGGGTCGCCTTGTGTCTGCCGCGCAGCATCGAGCGGTTGATCGGCTTGCTGGCCGTGCTCAAGAGCGGGGCGGCCTATGTGCCGGTGGACCCGACCTACCCGCAAGCGCGCATCGCCTACCTGCTGGCCGACAGCGCGCCGACGCTGGTACTGGCGGATTCGACCATCGATGGCTTGCCCGTCGAGCTGACACGGCTGGACCTCGACCAGCCAGTCAGCTGGCACTCCGTCGACAGCAACCCGCAAGTGCCCGGGCTCGATGCCCATCAACTGGCCTACGTGGTCTACACCTCCGGTTCCACCGGCCAGCCCAAGGGCGTGATGATCGAGCACCAGACCCTGGCCAACCTGGTGCACTGGCATTGCCAGGCATTCGCCCTGGGTGCCGGCGAGCGCACCTCCAGCGTGGCCGGCTTCGGTTTCGACGCCATGGCCTGGGAGGTGTGGCCCGCATTGTGCGCCGGTGCCACGCTGCACCTGCCGCCGGCGCACATCGGCAACGAGCATGTCGAGGAACTGCTTGACTGGTGGCTGGAGCAGCCGCTGAAGGTCAGCTTCCTGCCGACGCCGGTCGCCGAGCAGGCATTGCGTCGCCAACGCCAGCACCCGACCTTGCGTACCCTGCTGATCGGTGGCGACCGCCTGCGCCAGTTCGACCGCGACCCGGGCTTCGCGCTGGTCAACAACTACGGGCCGACCGAAACCACCGTGGTCGCTACCTCTGGCGCGGTTCTGCCGGGTGGTGCACTGCATATCGGCCAGCCAATCGCCAACACCCGCGTGTACGTGCTCGACGAGCGCCGTCAGCCGGTACCGGTGGGGGTGACCGGCGAGCTGTACATCGGAGGCGGCCAGGTCGCCCGGGGTTATTTCAACCGCCCGCAACTGACCGAGGAGCGCTTCCTGGCCGACCCGTTCAGCCGCCTGGCGGGTGCACGCATGTACCGCAGCGGCGACCTGGTGCGCTGGAACGCCGACGGCAGCCTCGATTACCTGGGCCGCAACGATGACCAGGTGAAGATCCGCGGCATGCGCGTCGAACTGGGCGAGATCGAAGCGGCCATGGCGGCCCAGCCCGGCATCGAGCATGCCGTGGTGCTGGTGCGTGGCGAGCGCTTGCTGGCCTGGTTCACCGAAGCCACCGCAGTCGACCTCGATGCGCTGCGCCAAGCGCTGCAAGCCAGCCTGCCGGCGCACATGCTGCCGCACGCGTTCATGCGCCTGGAGCAGCTGCCGCTCACCAGCCACGGCAAGCTGGATCGCCGCGCGCTGCCTGAGCCCGATTGGGCAGAACAGGGCTATGTCGCACCCCTCGGCGAAACCGAACGCGCCATCGCCGCCACCTGGGCCGAAGTACTGGGTGTCGAGCGGGTAGGGCGACACGACAACTTCTTCGAGCTGGGCGGCCACTCGCTGTTGGCCGTGACCCTGATCGAGCGCCTGCGCCAGCAAGACCTGAACACTGACGTGCGCGTGTTGTTCGGCCAGCCCACGGTGGCCGCACTGGCTGCGGCGCTGGGCAAGGGCCGTCAGGTCGTGGTGCCGGAAAACCGCATCGCGCCGGGCTGCAGCCAGATCACCCCGGACTTGCTGCCGTTGATCGAGCTGGACCAGGCCAGTATCGAGCGCATCGTCGCCACGGTGCCAGGCGGTGCCGCCAACGTGCAGGACATCTACCCGCTGGCCCCGCTGCAGGAAGGCATCCTCTATCACCACCTCAGTGCCACGGGGGCCGACCCGTACCTGCTGCAATGGCGTGTCGACTTCGACAGCCTGGCACGCCTGCAAGCCTTCGCCGGCGCGCTGGACAAGGTCATTGCTCGCCACGATGTGCTGCGCACCGCGGTGCTCTGGGACGGCCTGCGGCAACCGGTGCAAGTGGTCTGGCGCCAGGTTCCCGGGACTGTACTGGCCCGCTGTGGGAGCGGGCGAGCCCGCGAAGCAGGCGACACCGCACTCGACCTTGGCCGGGCCCCGCTGATCCGCCTTATCTACAGCGAAACTGCTGGCCCCCTCGAAGCTACCTTGCAGTTCCACCATATCGCCCTGGACCACACCGCCATGAAAGGGGTGCTGGACGAAATCCGCGACCACCTGCGCGGCCAGCAACCGACCCGACCGCCGGTGCCTTACCGCAATTACGTGGCCCAGGCCCGGCTGGCCATCAGCGAAGCCGAGCACGAAGCGTTCTTCCGTGCCGAGCTTGGCGACATCGACGAACCCACCCTGCCATATGGCCTGAGCGACCTGCAGGGCCACGCCGACGGCTTCGAACTGGCCACCGTGCAACTCGCCAGCAGCCACTACCAACGCCTGCGCCAACAGGCTCAGCAACTGGGCGTCAGTGCCGCCAGCCTGTTGCACCTGGCCTGGGCGCGGCTGGTCGCGGCCACCAGTGGCCGCGACAGCGTGGTGTTCGGCACCGTGCTGCTTGGGCGCCTGCAGGGCGGTGCCGGCGCCGATCACGGCCTGGGCATGTTCATCAACACCTTGCCGCTGCGCCTGGACCTGGACGGCCTGGGCGTAAGGGAGGGTGTGCGACTGACCCATGAGCGCCTGAGTGCGCTGCTGGTGCATGAGCACGCCTCGCTGGCCTTGGCCCAGCGCTGCAGTGGCGTGGCCGCGCCCACGCCGCTGTTCAGCGCGATGCTCAACTATCGCCATGGCGCCAGTGCCAGTGAACAGCAGGCGCAACGCGAAGCGCTGGAAGGTATCCAGGCGCTGCCCAGCGGCGGGCATGGCAACTACCCGCTGAGCGTCAACGTCGACGACCTTGGCGACGGCCTGCGCATGACCGCCCAGGTCACGGCGCAGGTAGGCGCGCAGCGTGTCTGCGAGCAGCTGCTGCAAGTGCTGCTCGGCCTGCTCGATGCGCTGGAACACCAGCCACAACTGGCGCTGCAACACTTGCCGGTGCTGGCGCCTCAGGAGCGCCAGCAACTGTTGGTCGAGGCCAACGCCACCGGCCACCCGCACGATCTGCAGCAACCGCTGCAGCGCCTGTTCGAGGCGCAGGTCAGGCGCACACCCGATGCCCTGGCGCTGGTGGCTGAAGAGGGCGAGCTGAGTTACCGCCAGCTCGACGAGCAGGCCAACCGCCTGGCCCATCACCTGATCGCCCTCGGGGTGCAACCCGACGACCGTGTGGCGATCTGCATCGAGCGCGGCCTGACGCTGGTGGTCGGCCTGCTGGCCATTCTCAAGGCCGGAGGCGCCTATGTGCCGGTGGACCCGGGTTACCCGGCCGAGCGCATCCGCCACATGCTCGAAGACAGCGCGCCCCAGGCGTTGCTGGTACATGCCGCGACCCGCGACGTGGCACGGCACGCGGTGCAGCTCGACCTTGACCGGCCGAACTGGAATGACCGGCCGATCAGCAACCCGCGCGTGACGGGCCTGACGGCGCAGCACCTGGCCTATGTGATCTACACCTCTGGTTCCACTGGCGTGCCGAAAGGGGTGATGGTCGAGCACCGCAACGTGGTCAACCTGATGCACTGGAGCCAGCGCCTGTGCGCCAGCGCCGGCAGCGTGCTGCACAAGACCCCGATCAGCTTCGATGCCTCGGTGTGGGAGCTGTTCTGGCCGCTGTGCAGCGGCCTGCGCCTGGTGCTTGCGCGGCCGGATGGCCAGCGTGATGGGCAGTACCTTGCGCAGTTGATCCAGCACCAGCGGGTCAACGTGGTGCAGTTCGTACCCGCGTTGCTGCAACAGTTCCTGGAGCAGGAACAAAGCGCCGATTGCAGCAGCCTGAGCGACATTGTCTGTGGCGGTGGCGAGCTGACCCAGGCGCTGGCTGCCCTGGTTCGCCAGCGCCTGCCGGGTGTGCGCCTGCACAACGTCTACGGCCCCACCGAAACCACCGTCGACTGCAGCGTCTGGACGCTGGAGCCCGAGGATGAGCTGCCACGCGGCAGCCTGCCGATTGGCAGGCCGATCGACAACACCGCGCTGTATGTGCTCGACCATCACGACCAGCCGGTGCCGTGGGGCGTGGCCGGCCACCTGCACATCGGCGGCGCCGGCGTGACCCGTGGCTACCTGGGCCTGGCGCAACAGCAGGCCGAACGCTTTATCGACAGCCCGTTCGTGGCGGGTGACCGGCTGTATCGCAGTGGCGACCTGGTGCGCCAGCGTGTCGATGGCAGCCTTGAATTCCTCGGTCGCAACGACCAGCAAGTGAAGATCCGCGGCCTGCGCATCGAACCGGGCGAAATCGAGGCCTGCCTGACCCGCATTGCCGGGGTGCGCGAAGCCGTGGTGCTGGCGTTCGATGCACGCCTGGTCGCCTATCACACCGGTGAGCCGCACGCTGCGGATACCCTGCGCCAGGCGCTGCTGACGCAATTGCCGGACTACATGGTGCCAGCGCAGTACATTCACCTCGACCAGCTGCCGCTGACCCCCAACGGCAAGCTCGACCGCAAGGCGCTGCCTGCTCCTGACGCCACGTTGCAGCAGCGTGCCTTCGAGGCGCCGCAAGGCAGCACCGAAACCCTGCTGGCGGCGATCTGGAGCGAGCTGCTGGGCGTGGAGCGGGTAGGGCGGCACGACAACTTCTTCGAACTGGGCGGCCACTCGCTGCTGGCCGTGAGCCTGACGGCGCGCCTGCGCCTGCAGGGCCTGCAGGTGGATGTGCGCACCTTGTTCGGCCAGCCGACCATCGCCGCCCTGGCGGCAACCCTGGGGCACGATCAACAGGTCGAGGTGCCTGAGAACCGTATCCCGGCGGGCTGCCGCCACATCACCCCGGCACTGCTCAGCCTGATTGATCTCGACCAGGCCAGTATCGACCGGATCGTCGCCAGCGTGCCGGGCGGCGCTGCCAATGTGCAGGACATCTACCCGCTGGCGCCGTTGCAGGAGGGCATTCTCTATCACCACCTGAGCGCGGCCGAGCACGACCCGTATGTGCTTTACTCGCGCCTGCGCTTCGCCAACCTCGAACGCCTGCAGGCCTTCGCCAGCGCCCTCGACCAGGTCGTCGCCCGCCACGATGTGCTGCGCACCGCAGTGCTGTGGGAGGGGCTGCCCCAGCCGGTGCAGGTGGTCTGGCGCCAGGTTCCCGGGACTGTACTGGCCCGCTGTGGGAGCGGGCGAGCCCGCGAAGCAGGCGACACCGCACTCGACCTTGGCCGGGCCCCGCTGATCCGCCTTGTCTACAGCGAAACTGCTGGCCCCCTCGAAGCCACCCTGCAGTTCCACCACATCGTGCTCGACCACACCGCCCTGGAAGTGGTCGGCGAAGAACTCCAGGGCTTCCTTCAGGGCGCACCAGCCCCGGCCCACGCCCCGGTGCCTTACCGCAACTATGTGGCCCAGGCCCGCCTGGGCATCAGCCAGGCCGAGTACGAGGCGTTCTTCCGCACGCAACTGGCCGACATCGACGCGCCGACCCTGCCGTTCGGCCTCAGCGACGTGCAGGGCGACGGCCGTGACATGCAGGAAGTGAAGCTGACACTGTCGAGCACGCTTGCCACTCGCCTGCGCCATCAGGCCCGAGTGCTGGGCATCAGCGTCGCCAGCCTGTTCCACCTGGCCTGGGCACGTCTGCTGGGCGCCGCCAGCGGTCAGGACAGGGTGGTGTTCGGCACCGTGCTGCTGGGCCGCCTGCAAGGCGGCGAGGGTGCCGAGCGTGCGCTGGGCATGTTCATCAACACCTTGCCGCTGCGCATCGACCTGGGCGGCGTGACCCTGCGCGAGGCGGCCCATGCCACCCACCAGCGCCTCAGTGCGCTGCTGGCCCACGAGCACGCCTCGCTGGCACTGGCCCAGCGCTGCAGCGGCGTGGCCGCACCGTTGCCACTGTTCAGCGCCATGCTCAACTACCGCCACGGTGCCGAGGCCAATGCCGAGCAGCGCAAGGCCTGGCAAGGCATCGAAGTGCTCGATGGGCAGGAGCGCACCAATTACCCATTGAGCCTCAACGTGGACGACCTGGGCGAAGGCTTCCGCCTGGTCGCCATGACCCCGGCCGAGGTCGGTGCGGCGCGGATCTGCGGGCAGATGAACCAGGTGTTGGCGGCCATGGTCGAGGCACTGGAGCATGAGCCGGAGCTGCTGTTGCAGCGCCTGCCGGTGTTGGAAGCCGAGGAGCGCCAGCGAGTGCTGGTTGATTTCAACGACACCGCAGTCGATTACAACCTTGAGCAGACCTTGCATGGCCTGATCGAGGCGCAGGTTGCGCGCACCCCGGATGCACTCGCTGTGCGGGCTGAGGAGGGCGAGCTGAGCTATCGCCAGCTCAACGAACAGGCCAACCGCCTTGCGCATTACCTGATCGCCCTGGGCGTCAAACCGGATGATCGGGTGGCTATCTGCGTCGAACGGGGCCTGTCGATGGTGGTTGGGTTGCTGGCGATCCTCAAGGCCGGGGGGGCTTACGTCCCGGTCGATCCGGATTACCCGGCAGAGCGTGTGCGCCATATGTTGACCGACAGCGCGCCTGTGGCGGTGCTGGTGCACGGCGCCACTCGCCATGTGCCGGATGCCGGGCAGATCATCGATCTGGACCAGCCAAGCTGGAATGACCAGCCGGCAAGCAACCCCGAGATTGCAGGCCTGACACCACGCCATCTGGCCTACGTGATCTACACCTCGGGCTCCACTGGCTTGCCGAAGGGCGTCATGAACGAGCATGCCGGCGTGGTCAACCGCCTGCTGTGGATGCAGGACGCCTATCAGCTGGGCGCCGATGACGTGGTGTTGCAGAAGACCCCGTTCAGCTTCGACGTTTCGGTGTGGGAATTCCTCTGGCCACTGCAGACCGGCGCCCGCCTGGTCATGGCCCGCCCAGGCGGCCACCGCGATCCCGAGTACCTGCGCCAGGTCATCCGCATCGAAGGCATCACCACCTTGCACTTCGTGCCCTCGATGCTGGATGTCTTCCTGTCCTCCGCAGCGCCCACCGCCCCCCCTGTGGGAGCGGCTTTAGCCGCGAACACCGGCGAAGCCGGTGCCATCAACCGCGTGGGCTTCTTCGCGGGTGAACCCGCTCCCGCAGGGACCGCGTACGCCTTGCGGCGCGTGTTGTGCAGCGGCGAAGCCTTGCCCGGCAGCCTGGTCCGCCGTTTCCACACACAACTTCCCACTGTCGAGCTGCACAACCTCTACGGCCCCACCGAAGCTGCCGTGGACGTCAGCGCCTGGCACTGCCTGACCGCACCCGACAACACCCCAATCGGCAAACCGATCGCCAACACCGCCCTCTACGTGCTCGACAGCCAGGGCCAACCGGTGCCGCAAGGCGTGGCCGGCGAGCTGTTCATCGGCGGCGTGCAGGTCGCCCGCGGCTACCTCAACCGCGCCGAACTCACCGCCGAACGCTTCTTCGACGACCCGTTCCGCCCAGGCGGGCGGCTGTACCGCACAGGCGACCTCGCACGCCACCTGCCGGACGGCAATATCGAATACCTGGGCCGCAACGACGACCAGGTGAAAATCCGCGGCCTGCGCATCGAACTGGGCGAGATTCAGGCCGGCCTCACCGCCATCGATGGCATCAAGGAAGCGGTAGTAATCGCCCGCGACCAGCGCCTGATTGCGTACTACACCGGCGACCCGCAATCCACAGAAACCCTGCGCACGGCACTGCTCGCGCACCTGCCGGAATTCATGGTCCCGGCGCTGTTCATGCACCTGAACGCCTTGCCGCTAAGCCCCAACGGCAAGCTCGACCGCAAGGCATTGCCCCAGCCCGATGCGATTCAGGATCGCCCTTATGAAGCCCCGCAGGGCGACACCGAAACCCTGCTGGCCACCATCTGGTGCGAACTGCTGGGCGTCGAGCAGGTAAGCCGCCACGACAACTTCTTCGAACTGGGCGGCCATTCGCTATTGGCAGTGACCCTGACCTCGCGCTTGCGCGAACAAGGCCTGGAAGCTGACGTTCGCGCACTGTTCGACCAACCGACCCTGGCCGGCTATGCAGCCATCACAGACAGAATGGAGATCGTCCTGTGAGTATCAACCAACTCTTGGCCACACTTTCGGCCAACAACGTGCAGCTGGCGCTCAAGGACGGCCAGCTGGTGGTCCAGGGCAACCGCCAGGCGCTGACCGATGCCGCTCTGGTGGCGCGCCTGCGTGAGCACAAGCCGGCGCTGGTGGCGCTGATCGAAAGCGGAGAATACGTGGCCGTGAAACAGGGCGCGGTCAGCGTACCGGACAACCTGATCCCGCCTGACTGCAGGCGGATCACCCCGGCGCTGGTCAACCTGGTCGAGCTGGACCAGGACACCCTCGACCGCCTGGTCGCCGAAATACCCGGCGGCGCTGCCAATGTCCAGGACATCTACCCGCTGGCGCCCCTGCAGCAAGGCATGCTGTTCCACCACGCCAGCGCCCACGGGCACGACCCCTACGTGATGCAGGCGCGCTTCGTGTTCGCCAGCGAAGCACGCCTGCAGGCGTTCGCCGAAGCCCTGCGCGGGGTGGTTGCACGGCACGATATCCTGCGTACCTCGGTGCACTGGGAGGGCCTGGAAACGCCACTGCAGGTGGTCTGGCGCCAGGCTGATCTGCCAGTGCTCGAACTGCCTGCCGACGATCCTGGCCGCGCCTGGCTCGACCTGACCCAGGCACCGCTGATCCGCCTGCTGCGCGAGGCGCCAGAGGCTGATGGCAGGCTCAGTGCCACCTTGCAGTTCCACCATATCGCCATGGACCACAGCGCCCTGGAGGTGGTGCGTCACGAACTGATCGCCTTCCTCACCGGCGAAGATCAACAGCTGGGCGCGCCGGTGCCGTTTCGCAACTACGTGGCCCAGGCCGTACTCGGCATCAGCGAGGCGCAGCACGAGGCGTTCTTCCGCGACATGCTTGGTGACATCGACGAAGCGAACTTGGCCTATGGCATCCAGGATGTGCAGGGCGAAGGCGACAGTCACCACGAGCACGCCATCGACCTGCCGCTTGCCCTGTGCCAGCGCCTGCGCGCCCATGCCCGCCACCTTGGCGTGAGCGTCGCCAGCGTGTTTCACCTGGCCTGGGGGCGGGTGCTGGGGGGGCTGACCGGGCGCGAGCGGGTAGTGTTCGGTACCGTGCTGATGGGCCGCCTGCTCGGTGCCGAGGCCACCGACCGGGCGCTGGGGATCTTCATCAACACCCTGCCGCTGCGGGTCGATCTGGGCGACAGCGACCTGCCGACGGCGATCCGCGCCACGCACCAGCGCCTGAGTGCGCTGATGCGCCATGAGCATGCGCCCCTGGCCCTGGCCCAGCGTTGCAGCGGCGTGGCGGCCCCGGCGCCGCTGTTCAATGCACTGCTCAACTATCGCCACAGCGCAGTGGGCGCTGCCGAACCACGGCGAGCGGCACTGGCCGGTATCGATATCGTCGACTCTGCCGAGGCCAGCAACTACCCGTTGACCTTGAGTGTCGATGACCTCGGCGAAGCCTTCCGCCTGACCCTGCTGGCCAGCGCCGAGGTGCCCGCCGAGCGTGTCTGCGCCTATCTGCAGCAGACGCTGGAAAGCCTGCTGCAGAGCCCCGAGGCCCAGGTGCTGGCGCTGCCGATGCTGCCGCACAGCGAGCGCCATGCACTGCTGGAAGGGTTCAATGACTACTCCACCGGCTTCGAAGCGACGCTGACCCTGCATCAGCGCATCGAAAACCAGGCTCAAGCGCACCCGGACACGATCGCCGCCACCTGCGCCGATCAGGCATTGAGCTACGCCGAGCTCAACCGCCAGGCCAATGCCCTGGCCCACCGGCTGATCGCACTGGGCGTGGGCCCCGATGACCGTGTGGCGCTGGTCGCCCGTCGAGGGTTGGAGACCTTGGTCGGGTTGCTGGCCGTGCTCAAGGCCGGCGCCGGCTATGTGCCCATCGACCCGGCGCACCCGGATGAGCGGGTACATTACCTGCTGGGTGACAGCGCCCCCGTGGTGGTGCTCACCCAGCAGGCGCTGCGCGGGCGGCTGGGGGCTGTCGAGGTGCCGGTGCTGCTGCTGGACCAGCCAGACTGGCCCAGCCATGCCAGCAACCCGACTGTGGCGACACTGGGTAGTCGTCACCTGGCCTACGTGGTCTACACCTCAGGCTCTACCGGCCAGCCCAAAGGGGTAATGGTCGAGCACCGCACCGTCAACAACCTGGTCGACTGGCATTGCCGTGCCTTCGACCTGTGCCACGGTCGCCACACCTCCTGCCTGGCCGGTTTCGGCTTCGATGCCATGGCCTGGGAAGTCTGGCCGGCGTTGTGTGCGGGGGCCACGCTGCACCTGGCGCCGGCCGCCGAAGGCCATGAAGACCTCGATGCCATGCTCGCCTGGTGGCGCAACCAGCCACTGGACGTGAGCTTTCTGCCCACGCCAGTGGCTGAATATGCCTTCAGCCACCAGCTCGAACACCCGACCCTGCGCACCCTGCTGATCGGCGGCGACCGCTTGCGCCAGTTCACCCGGACCCAGCGCTTTGCCGTGGTCAACAACTACGGCCCGACCGAAACCACGGTGGTGGCCAGCTCCGGCGTGGTCGAGGCGGGCGGGGTGCTGCACATTGGCCGGCCGGTGGACAACGCGCGTCTGTACGTGCTCGACGAGCAGCGCCAACCGGTGGCGCTGGGCGTGCCGGGCGAACTGTACATCGGGGGTGCCGGTGTGGCCCGGGGCTACCTGAACCGCCCCGAGCTGACCGCCGAACGCTTTCTCGATGACCCCTTCTGCGCCGGTGGTCGCCTGTACCGCAGCGGCGATCTGGTGCGTTGGCTGGCCGATGGCACCCTCGAGTACCTGGGGCGCAACGATGACCAGGTGAAGATCCGCGGGGTGCGCATCGAACTGGGCGAGATCGAGAGCCGCCTGGCCAGCCTGCCGGGTATCAACGAGGCCGTGGTGCTGGCCCGTGAGGACCAACCGGGGCAGCCGCGCCTGGTGGCGTACTTCACCCCCCAGCCCGACGTCGAGGCGGCAACCCCGGAGGGCCTGCGTGCACAGCTGCAGGCGCACCTGCCGGAATACATGGTGCCGGTGGCCTTCGTCGAACTGTCGGCATTGCCGCTGACGGCCAATGGCAAGCTCGACCGCCGTGCCTTGCCCAGGCCCGAGCGTTCGGCACTGTTCGAGCAGGGCTATGAGGCCCCCGAGGGCGAACTGGAGCAGGCGCTGGCGCAGATTTGGGCCGAACTGCTGCAAGTCGAGCGGGTGGGGCGGCGTGACCACTTCTTTGCCTTGGGCGGGCATTCGCTGTTGGCCATGCGCATGGTTTCACAGGTGCGCCTGCGCCTGGGCGTGGAACTGACCCTGGCCGAGCTGTTCGCCAATGCCGAACTGGCGGCAGTCGCCGGGGTGCTGGCGGGAGCAGGGCGCAGCGCGTTGCCGGCGATCGTGCCGGTCCCCCGCGAGCAGCCACTGCCCATGTCCTTCGCCCAGCAACGGCTGTGGTTCCTGGCGCAGATGGACGGCGGCAACCAGGCCTACAACGTGCCACTGGCCCTGGGCCTGCGCGGGCCGCTGGATGACGACGCCCTGGAATGTGCGCTGCTGCGCATCGTCGAGCGCCATGAAACCCTGCGCAGCCATTTCGTGCCGCGCGACGACAGCGCCGAGGTGATCATTGGCACCAGCGCGGGCGCGGGCTGGTTCCAACGCGAAGAGATTGGCCCGGATGCCTTGCCCGGCAAGCTGCGCGAAGAGGCCGGCAGGCCCTTCGACCTGGCCCACGGGCCGCTGTTGCGGGCGCGGCTGCTGCGCCTGGACGCCGAGCACCATGTGCTGGCACTGACCGTGCACCATATCGTGGCCGACGGCTGGTCGCTGGGGGTACTGACGCGCGAGCTGAGCGCCCTGTATCCGGCCCTGCGCCAAGGCCTGGAAGACCCGTTGCCGGCACTGGCCATCCAGTATGGCGACTACGCGGTGTGGCAGCGGCGCTGGCTGGCCGGCGAGCAGTTGCAGCGCCAGGCCGATTACTGGCGCGAGGCGCTGGACGGCGCGCCGAGCCTGTTGAAACTGCCAAGCGACCGGCCACGGCCCGAGCGCCAGGACTTCGCCGGGTCCAGCCTGCCCGTGCAGCTGGACCCGCGCCTTGCGGCGGGGCTGCGCACCCTGGCCCAGCGCCATGGGGTGACCTTGTACATGGCCGTGCTGGGCGCCTGGGCCACCTTGCTGGCCAGGCTGTCCGGGCAACAGGAGGTGGTGATCGGCTGCCCGGTGGCCGGCCGTGGCCACGCTGAGCTCGAGGCGCTCGCGGGGTTGTTCGTCAATACCCTGGCCATCCGCCTCGACAGCGGCTCAGCCGCCACTGCCGAGGCGTTGCTCGAACAGGTCAAGGCCCGGGTGCTGGCGGCCCAGGCGCATCAGGACCTGCCGTTCGAACAGGTGGTCGAGATCGTCCGGCCGGCCCGCAGCCTTGGTCACACGCCGTTGTTCCAGGCGACCTTGAACTGGCAGGCGACCCAGGGCGCTGCCTTGCAGCTGCCAGGTTTGCAGCTTGAAGCCGTGGCACAGGCCGCGCAGGTGGCCAAGTTCGACCTCACCCTGAACCTGGGGGAACATGGCGACGTCGTGGCTGGCAGCCTCGAATATGCCACGGCGTTGTTCGACGAGATCACCGCGCAGCGCTATCTCGGTTACTTGCAAACCTTGCTGTGGGCCATGGTTGGCAACGACCAGGCGCCGCTGGAGCAGGTCGAGCTGATTGGCGAGGACGAGCGCCAGGCGCTGCTGCACACGTTCAATGCCACGACGGCGGATTACCCGCGCGACCTCAGCGTCGCCCAGCTGTTCGAGCAGCGTGCAGCCTGCCACCCACTGGCCCTGGCGGCAGTACATGGCGAGCAGGCGCTGAGCTATGGCGAACTCAACCTGCAGGCCAACCGCCTGGCCCATTACCTGATCGCCGAAGGCGTCGCACCTGGCGCCTGCGTGGCGATCCTGCTGCCGCGCTCGCTGCCCTTGCTGGTGTCGCAACTGGCGGTGCTCAAGTGTGCGGCAGTGTATGTGCCGCTGGATGTGCATGCCCCGGTCGAGCGCCAGGGTTTCATGGTCGAAGACTGCCAGGCTGTGCTGCTGCTGACCCTGGCCGCGACTCAGGCAGACTTCCCGGTGCGTCGCCTGGACCTCGACACGCTGACGCTCGACCCGCAAGCCGGGCATGATCCGGGCCTCGCGCAGGATGCCGGCGGCGCCGCCTACGTGATGTACACCTCAGGCACCACTGGCCAGCCGAAGGGCGTGTGCGTGCCGCACCGTGGCATCGCCCGCCTGGTGCTGAACAATGGATATGCCGACTTCAATGCCCAGGACCGCATCGCCTTTGCCTCCAACCCGGCGTTCGATGCCAGCACCATGGACGTCTGGGGCGCGCTGCTCAATGGCGGACAGGTGAGGGTGGTCGATCACCAGACGCTGATCGACCCTCAGCGTTTCGCCAGGGCACTGGCGGAGGACGGCATCACCGTGCTGTTCCTGACCACGGCGCTGTTCAACCAGTACGTGCAGCTGCTGCCTGAGGCGCTGGCTGGACTGCGCATCCTCATCAGCGGCGGCGAGCGTGCCGAGCCTGCTGCCTTCCGCGCCATGCTGGAGCGGGCGCCGGGCTTGCGCCTGATCAATGGCTACGGGCCGACCGAGACCACGACCTTTGCAGTGGCATGTGCCGTTGAGGGGCTGGCGCCCAATGCGACTCAGGTGCCGATTGGCCGCCCCATCGGCAATACCCAGGTCTATGTGCTCGATGCCCATCGCCAGCTGGTGCCGTGTGGGGTGGTCGGCGAGCTGTACATCGGCGGCGACGGCGTGGCTGTGGGTTACCTGAATCGCCCTGAACTCACCGCCGAACGCTTCATCGACGACCCGTTCAGCCAGCGCCCCGGGGCCAGGCTCTACCGCACCGGCGACCTGGTGCGCTGGCAGCCTGACGGCCAGCTGGAATGCCTGGGCCGCAATGATGACCAGGTGAAGATCCGTGGCTTCCGCATCGAACTGGGGGAAATCCGGCAACAGCTGTCGCAGTGCCCGGGCATTGGCGACGTGCAGGTGTCGGCGCTGGCGGACGGGCAAGGGCCACTGCGCCTGGTTGCCTGGTTCACCCGCCACGATGCGGCGCTGGACGCCAATGCACTGCGCAGCTTCCTGCGCGGCCGACTGCCCGACTACATGCTGCCGGGGGCCTATGTGGCGCTGGCGCGGATGCCGCTGACCAACAATGGCAAGCTCGACCACAAGGCGCTACCGCAACCCGGCCCGCAGGACTTTGCCACTGCGGCCTACGAGGCACCGCAGGGTGAGCGCGAAACGCTGTTGGCCCAGCTGTGGGGTGAGCTGCTGCAGTTGGAGCTGGTCGGGCGTCAGGACCGCTTCTTCGAGCTCGGCGGCCATTCGCTGCTGGCCATGCGCATGCTTGCCCAGGTGCGTCAGCGCCTGGGGTTGGAGCTGGCGCTGGGCGAGCTGTTCGCCGATGACAGCCTGGCGGCGGTTGCCGCCAGCCTGGGCAGCCATGCCGAGCGTGCCTTGCCGGCGATCCAGCCGGCCCCACGGCTGGGCAGCCTGCCGCTGTCGTTCGCCCAGCAGCGCCTGTGGTTCCTGGCACAGATGAGCGGCGGCAGCGCGGCCTATCACATCCCCCTCGGCCTGCACCTGCGCGGCGCGCTGGATGCGCTGGCGCTGGAGCGGGCGCTGCGGCGGCTGGTCGAGCGTCACGAGAGCCTGCGCAGCCACTTTGTGGAGCAGGACGGCGAGCCGCGTGTGGTGCTGGCAGCGGACGCTCGCGGTTTCCAGCTGGCCCTGGACGATGCGCGCGGTCTGCACGAGCAGGCGCTGGCCCAGCGGGTCGAGCTGCACGCCAGCGAGCCCTTTGCGCTGAACCGTGACTTGCCGATACGCGGCTGCTTGCTGCAACGCGCCGACGATCACCACATCCTGCTGCTGACCGTGCACCACCTGGTCGCCGATGGCTGGTCGCTGGCGGTGCTGGTGAAGGAGCTGGGCGCGCTGTACCAGGCGTTCAGTGCGGATCGCGACGACCCGCTGCCGCCTTTGCCGGTGCAGTATCTGGACTATGCACTGTGGCAGCGGCGCTGGCTGAGCGCTGAGGCCCTGCAGCGCCAGGCCGACTATTGGCGCGACCGGCTGAGCGGTGCGCCAACCCTGCTCAGCCTGCCGTGGGACCGACCACGGCCAGAGCGCCAGCAGTATGCCGGTGACAGCGTGGCGCTCAGCCTGGACCCACGCCTGAGCCTGGAGCTCAAGGCCGTGTGCCGGGCCCAGGGCGTGACCCCGTACATGCTGTTCATGGCGGCCTGGGCGGTGTTGCTGACACGCCTGGCCGGCCAGGATGAAGTGGTGATCGGCTCGCCGCTGGCCAACCGCCGACAGGCGGAGGTGGATGGCCTGATCGGCATGTTCGTCAATTCCATCACCCTGCGCGTGGACACGTCGGGCTCACCGGAGGTGGCCACGCTGCTGGCGCGGGTCAAGGCCGCAGTGCTCGAAGCCCAGGCCCATCAGGACCTGCCGTTCGAGCAGGTGGTCGAGGCCGTGCGCCCGCAGCGCAGCCTGGCCCATACGCCGCTGTACCAGGTGTCGCTGGATTGGGATGCCACGCCCGAGCGCCAGGCCCTGCAGCTGGGTGATCTGGAAGTATCGGCCATGGGCGGGCAGGCGCGCATCGCCAAGTTCGACCTGAGCCTGAGCATGGGCGAGGGCGCCGATGGCTTCAGCGGCGGCATCGTGTTTGCCACTGCGCTGTTCGAGCGGGCCACCGTCGAACGCTACGTGGGTTATCTGGAGCAACTGCTGTGGACCTTCGCCGAAGGCGAGCACGCCGTTCCGGCCCACACCGGGTTGCCCGATGCCGACGAGCGCAAGCGGCTGTTGCTGACATTCAATGACACGGCGGTCGATTACGACCTTGAACAGACTTTGCATGGCCTGATCGAGGCGCAGGTTGTACGCACCCCGGATGCACTCGCTGTGCGGGCTGAAGAGGGTGAACTGAGCTATCGCCAGCTCAATGAGCAGGCCAACCGCTTGGCGCATCATCTGATCGCCCTGGGCGTCAAGCCGGATGATCGGGTGGCGATTTGCGTCGAACGGGGCCTGTCGATGGTGGTCGGGCTGCTGGCGATCCTCAAGGCCGGAGGCGCCTATGTGCCGGTTGATCCGGATTACCCGGCAGAGCGTGTGCGCCACATGTTGACCGACAGCGCGCCGGTGGCAGTACTGGTGCATGCGGCGACCCGCCATGTGCCGGATGCCGGGCAGATCATCGATCTGGACCAGCCGACTTGGAGCGATCAATCGGCTGACAACCCTGTTGTCGTTGGATTGACGCCACGTCATCTGGCCTACGTGATCTACACCTCAGGCTCCACTGGCTTGCCGAAGGGCGTGATGAACGAGCATGCCGGCGTGGTCAACCGTTTGCTGTGGATGCAGGACGCCTATCAGCTGGGCGCCGATGACGTAGTGCTGCAGAAGACCCCGTTCAGCTTCGATGTTTCGGTGTGGGAATTCCTCTGGCCGCTGCAGACCGGCGCCCGCCTGGTCATGGCCCGCCCAGGCGGCCACCGCGATCCCGAGTACCTGCGCCAGGTCATCCAGAGCGAAAGCATCACCACCTTGCACTTCGTCCCCTCGATGCTGGATGTATACCTGTCTTCAGCAGCGAGCACTTCCCCTGTGGGAGCGGGCATGCCCGCGAACACCGGCGAAGCCGGTGCCATACACCGCGTCGACTTCTTCGCGGGCACGCCCGCTCCCACAGGCACCGTGTACGCCTTGCGGCGCGTACTGTGCAGCGGTGAAGCCCTGCCGGGCAGTCTGGTTCGCCGCTTCCACGCGCAGTTGCCAGCAGTAGAACTGCACAATCTCTATGGCCCCACCGAAGCCGCCGTGGACGTCAGCGCCTGGCACTGCGTAACCGCCCCCGACAACACCCCAATCGGCAAACCGATCGCCAACACCGCCCTCTACGTGCTCGACAACCAAGGCCAACCGGTGCCCCAAGGCGTGGCCGGCGAGCTGTTTATCGGCGGCGTGCAGGTCGCCCGCGGTTACCTCAACCGCGCCGAACTCACCGCCGAACGCTTCCTCGACGACCCGTTCCGCCCAGGCGGGCGGCTGTACCGCACAGGCGACCTCGCACACCACCTGCCGGACGGCAATATCGAATACCTGGGCCGCAACGACGACCAAGTGAAAATCCGCGGCCTGCGCATCGAACTGGGCGAGATCCAGGCCGGCCTCACCGCCATCGATGGCATCAAGGAAGCGGTAGTAGTCGCCCGCGACCAGCGCCTGATTGCGTACTACACCGGCGACCCGCAATCCACCGAAACCCTGCGCACGGCACTGCTCGCGCACTTGCCGGAATTCATGGTCCCGGCGCTGTTCACACACCTCGACGCCTTGCCGCTGAGCCCCAACGGCAAGCTCGACCGAAAGGCACTGCCGGCAACCGATGCCCTTCATGACCGCCCTTACGAAGCACCAGAGGGCGACACCGAAACCCTGCTGGCCGGCATCTGGCGCGAACTGCTGGGCGTGGAGCAGGTAAGCCGCCACGACAACTTCTTCGAACTGGGCGGCCATTCCCTGGCTGCGATTCGCCTGATCGACAAACTTGGCAAGGCCGGCCTGGCGGCCGCAATCAATGACGTGTTCCAGCAGCCCAGCGTAGCGGCACTGGCCCGGCATCTGGATGCCAGCTTCAGCGGCCAGGCCTCGACCGTTGTCACGGTGCGCGCCAGCGGTTCACAGACGCCGCTGTTCCTGGTCCACGAATTCACCGGCCTGGACTTCTACTTCCCGGTGCTGGGCCAGCACCTGCCGGGTGATTTCCCGATCTACGGCCTGCCGGGTATCCCCGGTGGCGAAGCACAACCGCGCACGCTGGAGTGCCTGGCTCGCTATCAGATCGCGCAGCTGCGCAAGGTCCAGCCCCATGGCCCGTACCGACTGGCCGGTTGGTCGTTCGGTGGCGTGCTGGCCTTCGAAATGGCCAACCAGCTACTGGGCGCGGACGAGGGGGTCGAATTCCTCGGCCTGATCGACACCTACGTGCCCCGCCTGGCCGACCAGGGCAAGGCCCGCTGGCAGGGCCCTCGCGCCCTGGAAAACCAGCTGCTGCTCACCTGCAACAGTTTCTGGCGCACCCAGGGCGAGGCCGGGACCGCGCCGCTGGCGCAACTGCAGCGCCTGGAGGCCCAGCAAAGCGATTTCGCCAGCCTGATTGCCAGCTGCCGCGAACACCATCTGCTCTACGGCCTGTGGTCGAGCATGAGCGACGTGCAGCTGCGCGACTACTTCGAGCGTGAACTGGCCCACGGTCATGCCATGGCCCATTACCGCCTGGCGCCGCTGGAGATACCGGTGCATCTGTTCCGCGCCGAGCAGGGCAGCGACAGCCTGGCGAGCCTGGGCTGGCGCGAGACATTGCCGGCCCAGGTGCTGCTCGAAGTCGGTGTCCCCGGCGATCACCGCAGCATGATGCAGGCACCCCACGTTGCGACGCTGGGTGAGGCGATCGTCCGGGCGCTCGATCAGCTGCAGGTGCCAGCCGAGCAGCCGGCCTATCAGCCGTTGGTGGCGATCCAGAGCGGCCAGCCGGGGCATGCCCCGGTGTTCTGCGTGCCCGGTGCCGGCGACAGCGTCACCAGCTTCATCGGCCTGGCCGAGGCGCTGGGCCCGGACTGGCCACTGTATGGCCTGCAGGCGCGGGGCCTGGATGGCAACCGGGTGCCGCACAGTGCCGTGGAGGCTGCCGCCGACTGCCATGTGCAGGCCATCGAGGGGTTGTACCCGCACGGGCCGCTGAACCTGGTCGGCCATTCGTTCGGGGGCTGGGTCGCGCACGCCATGGCGGTGCGTTTCGAGGCCAAGGGGCGCCAGGTGCGTTCGCTGACCCTGATCGACAGCGAGGCGCCGGGTGAGGCGGGCTCATGTGGCAGGCCGTACACCTTCGGCGAGGCGCTGGAGAAGCTGATTCACGCGCTGCAGCTGTCCACCGGCAAGGCCTTGGGCATCGAACCGCAGGCTTTCGCCCAGGCCAGCGACGACGAGCAATTGCGCCAGCTGCACGCCGCCATGGTGCGCATCGGCCTACTGCCGGCGCGTTCGTCACCACGGGCGCTGGACGGCACGGTGCGGACCTTCGCCACGGCGCTGCGCACCCGCTACCAGCCGCGCATCAACTACAGCGGGCCAGCAGGGCTGGTGCTGGTGGACGACCCGAGCCTGGACGCGGCCGGCAACGCTCGCGAACAGGCAGCGATGCACGCCGGCTGGCAGGCGCTGATGCCGCAACTGGCACTGTGGCAGGGCCCGGGCGACCACTTCAGCATCCTCAAGGTCCCGGATGTGTTCAGCCTGGCGGCCTGGTGGCATGACGGCCAGGCATTGCTGCACGGCAAAGTGACCCCGTAATTGAAGGCGCCTCGGACCTTGTAGGAGCGGGTTTACCCGCGAATGCGGTAGTGGCTTCACTGACGCATTCGCGGGTGACCCCGCTCCCACAGGGCGAGAGGCAAGCTGTTGATGATGTGAATTGAATGGAAGTGAATGTTCATGGATAAGTCCAGATTCCGCAAGTTCAGCCTCGGCGCCGCCGTGGCCCTGGTCGCCGGCATCAGCCTGTATGCCATCCAGGCCCCGGCCAAGCCGCCGCAGTACATCGTCGCCACGGTGGAGAAGGGCGACATCGAGAACGCGGTGCTGGCCACCGGCATGCTCGAGGGCATCAAGCAGGTGGACGTCGGCGCGCAGGTCTCCGGGCAGCTCAAGTCGCTCAAGGTCAAGCTGGGCGACAAGGTCAGCCAGGGCCAGTGGCTGGCCGAGATCGACCCGCTGGTACTGCGCAACACCTTGCGCCAGGCCGAAGTCGATGAGGAGAAGCTGCAGGCCGAAAAACGCTCGACCCAGGCCCAGCTCAGGCAGGCCAAGCGCGTTTACGAGCGCTACCGCGAGCTGCAGGCCGACGAGTCGGTGTCGCGCCAGGACTTCGAAAACGCCGAATCGGATTACGAGGTGAAACAGGCCTCGGTGCGCTCGCTGGACGCACAGATCCAGAGCGCCCGGGTCGAGATCGACACGGCCAAGGTCAACCTTGGCTATACCCGCATCAACGCACCGATCACCGGCCATGTGGTGGGCATCGTCACCCAGGAAGGGCAGACCGTGATCGCCAACCAGCTGGCGCCAGTGCTGCTCAAGCTGGCCGACCTCGACACCATGACGGTCAAGGCGCAGGTTTCCGAAGCCGACGTGATCCACATCACCCCGGGGCAAGAGGTGTACTTCACCATCCTCGGCGAGGACAAACGCTACTACGCCAAGCTGCGCGGCACCGAGCCCGCGCCGCAGAACTACGCGCAAAGCACCGACAAGAGCGATGGCAGCAGCACCAAGCCCAAAGGCGCGGTGTTCTACAACGCCCTGTTCGAAGTGCCCAACCCCGAACACCGTCTGCGCATCTCGATGACCGCTCAGGTACACATCGTTCTGGACACCGCCGAGGGCGTGCTGACCATGCCGGTGGCGGCGCTGGGCCTGCGCAATGGTGACGGCAGCTTCCCGGTGCGGGTGCTCGATGCCAAGGGTTTTGCCCAGGTGCGTAACGTGCAGACCGGCATCAACAACAACGTCAAGGTGCAGATCAAGGATGGCCTGGCCGAAGGCGACCGGGTGGTGATCGGCGAACCGGTGTCCGGCGAAGCAGGGGCGTGAGCATGAACATGACTGTTGAGCTGACCCCGCACCTGGCCGTCGCCAGCGGCCAGGGCGAGCCCTTGCTGTGCCTGCAGGGCGTGACCCGCAGCTTTCTCGCCGGCGACCGCGAGTTCCACGCGCTCAAGGGCATCGACCTGGAGATTCGCAGCGGCGAGCTGGTGGCGATCATCGGGGCTTCCGGCTCGGGCAAGTCGACCCTGATGAACATCCTCGGTTGCCTGGATAACGCCAGCAGCGGCAGCTACCAGGTCGGCGGCCAGGAAACCCGCGAGCTGGACGACGATGCCCTGGCAGCGCTACGGCGAGACCACTTCGGCTTCATCTTCCAGCGCTACCATCTGCTGCCGCACCTGGATGCCCTGCACAACGTCGAGATCCCGGCCGTCTATGCCGGCTTGCCCCAGGGCCAGCGCCACCAGCGGGCACAGGAACTGCTGACCCGCCTGGGCCTCGACGGCCACCTCGAGCACCGCCCCAGCCAGCTGTCCGGCGGCCAGCAGCAGCGGGTGAGTATCTGCCGGGCGCTGATGAACGGCGGCCAGGTGATCCTCGCCGACGAGCCGACCGGCGCCCTGGACACCGCCAGCGGCAAGGAGGTGATGAACATCCTGCTGGAGCTGCACGCCGCCGGGCACACGGTGATCCTGGTAACCCACGACCCCAAAGTGGCCGCCCATGCCGAACGCATCATCGAAGTCAGCGACGGGCAGATCATCAGCGACCAGAGCAACGCCCGTGAGGCCCTGCCCACGCCGGCTGCGGAGCCTGCGCCCAAGACGCAGGCCACACGGCGCCTGGTCGCCAGCCTGGGGATGTTCCGTGAGGCCTTCAAGATGGCCTGGATCGCGCTGATCTCGCACCGTATGCGCACCTTGCTGACCATGCTCGGGATCGTCATCGGCATCACCTCGGTGGTGTCGATCTCGGCCATCGGCGAAGGGGCCAAGGGCTATGTGCTGAAGGACATCCAGGCGATCGGCAGCAATACCATCGACATCTACTCGGGCAGCAACTTCGGCGACAGCCGGGCCAAGACCATCGAAACGTTGCTACCCGCCGACGTGGCAGCACTGAACGCGTTGTACTACGTCGACAGCGCCACCCCGGTGATCGGCCAGAGCACCTTGGTACGCTACCGCAACCTGGATGTCGATGTGCAGCTCAACGGCGTCAGCGAACACTACTTCCAGGTGCGCAACATTCCGTTGGCCGCCGGCATCGTGTTCAGCGCCGACGACGCGCGGCGCCAGGCCCAGGTGGTGGTGATCGACCACAACACCCGCAAGCGCCTGTTTGGCAGCAATGTCGACCCGCTGGGGCAAGTGATCCTGGTCGGCAACCTGCCGTGCACGGTGATCGGTGTTACCGCCGAGAACAAGAACCTGTTCGTCGCCAGCAACCAGCTGAACATCTGGGTGCCCTACGAAACCGCCGCCGGGCGCGTGCTCGGCCAGCGGCACCTGGACAGCATCAGCGTGCGCATCAAGGACGGCGTGCCGAGCAAGCGGGTGGAGGAGGAGGTGACCAAGGTGATGCTGCAGCGCCATGGCACCAAGGACTTCTTCACCAACAACCTCGACAGCATCATGCAGACAGTGCAGAAGACCAGCCGCTCGCTGACTTTGCTGCTGTCGCTGATCGCGGTGATCTCGCTGGTGGTGGGCGGTATCGGGGTGATGAACATCATGCTGGTGTCGGTGACCGAGCGTACCCGCGAAATCGGCATTCGCATGGCAGTGGGGGCGCGGCAGTCGGACATTCGCCAGCAGTTTCTGGTGGAAGCGGTGATGGTCTGCCTGTTTGGCGGGGTGGTGGGGATCGGGCTGTCGTATGGGATCGGCTATCTGTTCGAGCTGTTCGTGAAACAGTGGGAGATGGTGTTCTCGCCGGCGTCGATCGTGATGGCGTTTGCCTGTTCGACCTTGATTGGGGTGGTGTTCGGGTTTGTGCCGGCCAGGAATGCGGCGCGGCTGGACCCGATCGAGGCGTTGGCCAGGGATTGAGGTTTGTCTGTGCCGGCTTCTTCGCGGGCAAGCCCGCTCCCACAGGATCACCTCTGCCTTGAGGTTTGCGAGGTACCTGTGGGAGCGGGCTTGCCCGCGAAGAGGCCGTCACAGGTTAAAGAGATTCAGGCCTCGGCATACATCCAGCGCATCAACGAATGCCGGCCACTGATCCCCAGCTTGATCGCCGCCCGGCGCAGGTAGCTCTCCACGGTATTCACCTTCAGCGCCAGCCGTTCGGCCTGCTCCGGCGCCGTAAGCCCTGCCAGCAGCCCCAGGCACACCTGGCATTCACGCTCCGACAGGGTCAGCCCGGACTGGGCGATACGCTCCAGAAAACGTGCTTCGAGGCTTTCTGGCGCGCAGCGCTGGGCAGCGGGCTGCAGGGCATCGATATGCTTTTCCAGCATCGGCAGCAGCAGCGGCGAGATGTCATCCAGCCGGCTGCGTTCATGGGCCGAAAAACCATAGGTCGAGCCTGCACGCAGCACCTGGATCTCATAACGTGATTCGCCCTTGCGACGGATCAGGTGCAACCGCGCCGGGTCGCTGAAATCACCTTCTGGGCGGCGGTCCGAAGAGAACACGGTTTCGTTGATCAGCGCCGAGTCGTCGTCGCCGCGTTCGGCTGCCACCACAGGCAACTGGCGAATGTGCACGGCGTCGATGGTCAGGTGGGCCTTGATCAGGTCGTGCAGCATGCGCGGGAACTGGCGGCTGCCGGTGCTGGCAATGACTTTGCCGATCTGTGGGTAGAGCAGGTGCGAATTCATCGTGTCATCCATGAGGTCCGGTGGAGCGGGTCCCGCCTGGCTGCCGGCCAGCATCCTGGGCCCGCGGCGGGAGGTGGTTGGTATCCTAGTACAACGATTGAGTGACCGTTAAATGAAGTAGCGATAATGGCAGAATAGTGGCATCTGTTCGCAAGCGTCTACTGCCACGCGGGTTGTCGGGTATGATGCAGCCCCGACATTTTCCACGAGGCCTGCCCCATGTCCCTGAGCGCTGAACAGATCGGCGAATTCCAAGCTTTCGCCGAGCAGCTGGCCGATGCCGCTGCGCTGGCGATCAAGCCGTATTTCCGCGCCAGCCTGGAGGTCGAGGACAAGGGTGGGCGCCTGTACGACCCGGTGACCGTCGCCGACAAGGCAGCCGAAGATGCCATGCGTGAGCTGATCCAGGCGCGCTACCCGGAGCACGGCATTCTCGGTGAAGAGGCCGGCGTTGCGGTGGGCAGCAGCCCGCTGACCTGGGTGCTCGACCCTATCGATGGCACCCGTGCCTTCATCACCGGCTTGCCGCTGTGGGGTACGTTGATTGCCCTGAACGACGGCACCCGCCCGGTGGTGGGCGTGATGAACCAGCCGTTCACCGGGGAACGCTTCGTCGGCACCCCGCAAGGTGCATGGCGTAGCGGTACACCGCTGAAAACGCGTGCCTGCGCCGACCTGGCATCGGCCACGCTGATGTGCACCACGCCCGACATGTTCGACACAGCCGCGCGCAAGGCGGCGTTCGAAGCTGTGGCTGGTAAGGCGCGGCTGATGCGTTACGGCGGTGATTGCTATGCGTACTGCATGTTGGCCTCGGGCTTTGTCGATGTGATCGTCGAGGCGAGCCTGCAGCCGTATGACGTGCAGGCGCTGATGCCGATCATCGAAGGGGCGGGCGGGGTGATCACGGCGTGGGATGGCAGCAGCGCGCAAAATGGCGGCTGTGTGGTGGCCTGCGGCGACCCGGCGCTGCATGCGAAGGTGGTGGAGATGTTGCGTCACGCCATGTGATGGCTTTACCGGCCTCTTCGCGGGCAAGCCCGCTCCCACAAGTACTGCACTGCTCTCAAGTGCAGTGAGGTCCCTGTGGGAGCGGGCTTGCCCGCGAAGAGGCCAGTACAGGTATCCAGATTCTTCCATCACCGCACTTTTTCTTTTTTTCGGGCTCTATGCTTGGCCAGGCCGCACCGATACCCAGTGCGACCGCCGAAGATGACCCTGGTGCCGATGGTTGCAAGCAATTCCCGTATCCTCTCTAGCCTGCTGCTCGCGGGCACCCTCATAGGCTTGGCCGGCTGCAGCCAGCAGCAAGGCCACGATATCGTCAGCCAGTTCGGCAACGGCAAGCCCAGCGAGCTGTTCCAGACCAGCGTCGACCGCATGGCCACACTGGCCATGCGCGACAACCTGCAGAGCCTGTATCTGCTGATGAACAAGCTGTACCTGCGCAACCCCAACCAGTGGAAGATGTCCGGCTACCTCGACGCCGCTACCGCCGAGCGGCAGATCCGCGTCGCCATCGAACAGCGCCAGCCGCTGCCGCAGATGGGTAACCGCCGCGACCTTGCCGCGCTGAGCTATGCCCTGAGCCCGGAGTTTCGCGGCGACCGGGTCGGCGCCTTCATCTACGCCATCGGCAGCATGCTGATCACCGCGCATGGCGGGCGTACCGAGTTCTACATGACCGATACCATCGACCCGTTATTCGTCAACAACGCCGCACGCAATATCGAGAAGGCAACCTGGATGCTCAGCCAGCGGCAGGATGCCAACGGGGTGCTGTTGCTGTTTTCCAACGAGATCTCGGAAGAGGGCAGCAACCTGAGTTTTGCCGTGGAGTTCGGCAAGATCGTGGCGCGGCTGGACTTGCTGGCGGAACTGCTGGATGAGCGCTATCGGCGGATCGGGCTGAATTACGCGCAGAGCCTGTTGTTGATGAACTTCTTGCCGGTGCAGTGAGGTTGGGCCGTAGTGCTCGCCATGAGTTTTGCAGCGCCTGTGAGATCGAGCGCCGCCCGCGCGGCGCATCGCGGGCAAGCCCGCTCCCACATCTGTTTCGGGCCAATCTCTCCTGTGAAGCCAACAGGGACCGCCTTGTTGGCATGGCGATGCATCTCGGTGGGCGCTGATGCAGTCTCACCTGTCTCCAGTCATGCGCCAAGGGGGATCCTGTTGGCGGCACAGGAGTAACTGGCCCGAAACAGATGTGGGAGCGGGCTTGCCCGCGATGCGCCGCGCGGGCGGCGCTCGATCTCACAGGCGCTGCAAGGCTTGCGGCGAACAACCTTTCAGGCACTGCAAAACCCAAGGCGAACAACCCATCAGGTGTTACGCAACTGCTCCAGCAACGGCTGAAACTCCTGCAACAACCACTCGCGCAGGCGCCGGCAACTGGAGTCGTGTTCCTTTTCCTCATTGAAGGCCAGGAAATGGAAGGTGTCCTTGAGCACCAGTTCCTGCTCCACCGGTCGTACCAGCAAGCCCTGGGCCACCAGCGGTGTGATCAGGTGGTGCCAGCCCAGCACCACGCCCTGGTTGTTCAGCGCCAGTTGCACCAGCAGGTTGTAGTCGTTGGCATTGAAAAAATGCGGCGCCGTGCTGGCGCGGCTCTTCAGGTCGACATCATGCAGCGCCAGCCAGACATTCCAGTCGACGTGCTCCGCAACTTGCGAGCGGCCATAGGGGCTGAGGTTGAGCAGCGTGCCGTCGCGCAAGCCCTCCAGGGTACGCAACTCTGGGTGTGCAGCCAGGTACTGGGGCGTGCATACCGGGTAGATCACGTCATGATTGAGCTGATGCGAGCTATAGCCCGCCTGCACCTTCACCAGCTTGGTGATGTAGATGTCCGGGCGCACCCCAGGCTCCATCGACAGGAAGTTCTGTGTGGTCACCAGGTTGATGTCGATGTCCGGGTGCTCTTCGAGGAACCTGGGCATGCGCGGGCCCATCCATAACGCGGCAAACGCGGGCGAGCAGCACAGGGTGACCACATGCCGGGTGTTGGTGTTGCTGCGGATGCGCTCGGCGGCCTGGGAAATGTTGACGAACGACAACTGCACCGCATCGAAGAAGATCGAGCCGGCCACGGTCAGTTCCACCGCCCGGCCCACCCGGGTAAACAGATCGGCGCCCAGATACGTTTCCAGCTCGCGGATCTGCCGGCTGACGGCGGCCTGGGTCACGCACAGGGCCTCGGCAGCACGGGTGAAGTTCTGGTACTTGGCGGCGGCGACGAAGACTTTCACGGCGCGCAGCGACGGCATCTTGATCAGCGTCTGATCGGGTTCGGAGTGTCTGACCATGGTGGTGGGGCGAGGTCCTTCGTCTAGCCAAGTGGGTCACTCTAGCCTGTCAACGGCCTGGCGGTAAATGCGCAGGCGCTCTGCCACCGTGTGCCGGGCCGATTGATAACTTCAGGTAATGGTTAGCGCCATGCAAATGTCGTTGGACCTGCTCTGGATCAAGGCCTAACGTAAAACCACGGCGCGGCATTCGCGACAGCGATGTCTAATAATTTTGAAGCAGGACATTCTGCGTGCCGGTTTTGACTCACGTTCGAATTTGAACGGACTGCCAAGCGTACTCGCACTGATCTCTACCCGCCTTATTGAAAGTGCGATGTTCAAAGATTGGTTAATAAGCATAATAAAGAGGGTCGTATGAGCCATGCCGATGAGATTCTTTCGGTAAAAAACATCTTCAAGGTTTTCGGGCCCAACCCCGACATGGCCATGGAGATGCTCCGCAAGGGCGCCGACAAGAACGAAATCTTCAGCAAGACCGGCCACGTCGTCGGCGTGTTCGATGCAAGCTTTTCCGTCAAGCGTGGCGAGATCTTCGTCATCATGGGCCTGTCCGGTTCGGGCAAGTCGACCATGGTGCGGCTGTTCAACCGCCTGATCGAACCCACTTCCGGCAGCATCCACCTCAACGGCAAGGAAATCACCGGGCTCTCCGACAAAGCCTTGCTCGACGTGCGCCGCAAGGAAATGGGCATGGTGTTCCAGTCCTTCGCCCTGATGCCGCACATGAGCGTGCTGGAAAACACCGCCTTTGGCCTTGAAATCGCAGGTGTGCCCGAAGCCGAGCGCCACAGCCGTGCCCGGGAAGCACTGAGCCAGGTGGGCCTGGCCGGTCACGAGCACAGCTACCCGCACCAGCTCTCCGGCGGCATGCAGCAACGCGTGGGCCTGGCCCGGGCGCTGGCCAACGACCCGACGATCCTGCTGATGGACGAGGCGTTTTCCGCCCTCGACCCGCTGATCCGCAGCGAGATGCAGGGCGAGCTGATGCGCCTGCAGGCCGAACAGCAGCGCACCATCATCTTCATTTCCCACGACATCGAAGAGGCCATCCGCATCGGCCATCGCATCGCGATCATGGAAGGCGGGCGGGTGGTGCAGATCGGCACCCCGCAGGAGCTGATCAACCAGCCGGCCAACGACTACGTGCGCACCTTCTTCAAGAGCTTCGACAGCTCACGAGTGCTCAAGGCTGGAGACCTGGCCAAGTTCGACCCGGCCGTGGTGTGCAAGGTCAATGGCAAGGCGCCGAGCTTCCAGGCCGGTGTGCCGTTCGGCTATCTGGTCGACGACCGCGGGCAGTTGCTCGGCGTGGTCGACACCGATGCCAATGGCGCCAGCGCCAGTGAACGCTACAGCCTTCACGAGCAGCAGCCGGTGTACACCGATACGCCACTGCATGAGGTACTGGGCATTGCGGCCGACCTGCCGTATCCGGTACCGGTGCTCGATCGCCAGGGGGCCTTCAAGGGCACCGTGTCGAAGAACGAGCTGTTGCAGACCCTGAGCCGCCACTAAGTACAAGAAGAAGCGCCCGCTGCGATCAACAAAGGTAGCCCCTCATGTCCGAATTCAGCCTTCTCGACCCGTTCCAGGCAGCCACCATCCCCCTGGGTGACTGGGTCACCGCAACCCTCAACTTCCTCGTGCACAACTTCCGCGAGGTGTTCCGTGCCATCCGCTGGCCGATCGACCAGGTGCTCAACGGCATCGAGTTCACCTTGCAGAGCATTCCGCCCACCATCGGCATCATCCTCTCGTCGCTGCTCGGTTGGCAGCTGGCGGGCAAGCGCATGGCGCTACTGTGCTTCGTCACCTTGACCCTGCTCGGCCTTATTGGCGTGTGGGCCGAGTCGATGACCACCCTGGCGCTGGTGCTGACCTCGGTGTTCTTCTGCGCGGTGATCGGCATCCCGCTGGGCATCGTCTGCGCCCGCAGCAACCGCCTGGAAAGCATCATCCGGCCGTTGCTCGACGCCATGCAGACCCTGCCGGCGTTCGTCTACCTGGTGCCGGTGGTGATGCTGTTCGGTATCGGTAACGTACCGGGTGTACTGGTGACCATCGTTTTCGCGCTGCCACCGCTGGTGCGCCTGACCAACCTCGGCATTCGCCAGGTCCCGGAAGACAAGATCGAAGCCGCCCG
>NZ_QEQQ01000005.1 GCF_003097235.1 Pseudomonas sp. CC120222-01a
CAGAGATGATTGCGCAAGAACTTTGGGGCGTGCTGCTGGGCTACAACCTGCTGCGCTATCAGATGGTTCAGATGTCGAGGCAGTGCCCAGGTGTTTATCCCTGCGAAATGAGTTTTACCGCCTGCAGCTGGGCAATCTTGGGCTTGCTGCATGGCACATCACTGAATCATCCCGGCAACCTGCCAGGATTTCTGGCGGACTTGCAGGCATCAGCAGCGCAGTATGTCCTACCTCATCGGCGACCTGATCGTTGGTTCCCCAGAGCAGTGAAGCAACGACCAGCAAAATACCCGACCCGAAAATGAAAATGCCAGTCAGCTTAACTGACTGGCATTAGCCACATGGGCCGGTTTTTTCATGCGCGTGGCAATTACAGCTTGCCAGCGTTCTCGCTCAGGTAAGCAGCAACGCCTTCTGGCGAAGCGGTCATGCCTTGGTCGCCTTTCTTCCAGTTGGCAGGGCAGACTTCGCCGTGCTCTTCGTGGAATTGCAGGGCGTCGACCAGACGCAGCAGCTCGTCCATGTTACGGCCCAGTGGCAGGTCGTTGACGATCTGCGAACGAACAACACCGTTGGTGTCGATCAGGAAGGCGCCACGGAAGGCTACGCCGCCTTCGGACTCGACGTCGTAGGCCTTGCAGATTTCGTGGGTGATGTCGGCCGCCAGGGTGTACTTGACCTGGCCGATACCGCCGGCGTTGACCGGGGTGTTACGCCATGCGTTGTGGGTGAAGTGCGAGTCGATCGAAACACCGATCACTTCAACGTTGCGCGCCTGGAAGTCAGGGATGCGGTTGTCCAGGGCGATCAGCTCGGACGGGCAGACGAAGGTGAAGTCCAGTGGGTAGAAGAACACCAGGCCGTACTTGCCCTTGATGGCCGAGGCCAGGTTGAAGCTGTCGACGATTTCGCCATTGCCCAGGACGGCTGGGACGGTGAAGTCGGGGGCTTGTTTGCCAACGAGTACGCTCATTGTAATCTCCTGATGAGGGTGAAGAACCGTTTGCCGGGCCAAGGCAGGCTTGCCCGACATCCAACAAAGGCCGACCATCATACACGGCTTGTGGTGACAGGCCGAATGCAACCGTCGGTCGCTCAAGCACGGCCCTTTCAGAAAGTCCTTTGACAAGCATTCTCATTAACATTAAGCTCCAACCCATCGACTCAACCCGCGATGGTCAGCCCTTATGTATGTGTGTCTTTGTGTCGGCGTCACCGACGGACAGATCCGCGATGCGATCTATGAAGGATGCTGCAGCTACAAGGAAGTCCGAGCGGCGACCAACGTCGCCAGCCAGTGTGGCAAATGTGCCTGTCTGGCCAAGCAGGTGGTCCGCGAGACCCTCACCGAATTGCAGGTGAGCCAGCACGCCGCCCTGCCCTATCCGGTGGAATTTACTGCTGCCTGATATTACAGAATTCGAAGAACCGGACCTCGTGTCCGGTTTTTTTATGCCTGAATATCAATAAGTTAGCGTTCCAACGCGGTTCACAAACATTCTTATTCCTATTAATTTTCACTTATTATTCAAACACTTAGGTTTGACAGCCCACAGTTACAGGCTCAAACTTCCCTGTATTGGCACACTTCTACAGGGCAGGAACCCGACATGAAAGGCGACGTAAGCGTCATCCAGCATCTCAACAAGATCCTCGGAAACGAGCTGGTCGCGATCAACCAGTACTTCCTGCACGCGCGCATGTATGAAGATTGGGGGCTGAACAAGCTCGGCAAACACGAGTACAAAGAATCCATCGACGAGATGAAGCACGCTGACAAGCTGATCAAGCGTATTCTCTTCCTCGAAGGCATCCCCAACGTTCAGGACCTGGGCAAGCTGCTGATTGGCGAGCACACCAAAGAGATGCTCGAGTGCGACCTGAAGATCGAACAGAAAGGCCTGGTCGACCTGAAAGCCGCCATCGCCCACTGCGAAACCGCCGGCGACTTCGGCTCGCGTGACATGCTCGAAGACATCCTCGAGTCCGAGGAAGAGCACATCGACTGGCTGGAAACCCAGCTGGGCCTGATCGACAAGATCGGCATCGAGAACTACCTGCAGTCGCAGATGGGCGAAGAATAAGATTCTCGCCCCATAAAAAAACCCGCCTTGAGCGGGTTTTTTTATGGCTGCCTGATGATCAGGCTTCGGAAGCCTTGGCCTTGGCGGCGGCGTCCTTGATCAGGGTCTGCAGCTCACCCTTCTCGAACATTTCCAGCATGATGTCGCTACCGCCAACCAGCTCGCCGGCTACCCACAGTTGCGGGAAGGTCGGCCAGTTGGCGTATTTTGGCAGGTTGGCGCGGATTTCCGGGTTCTGCAGGATGTCGACGTAAGCGAACTTCTCGCCGCAACCCATTACGGCCTGCGAGGCACGCGCGGAGAAGCCACACTGCGGGGCATTCGGCGAGCCTTTCATGTAAAGCAGAACGGTGTTGTTGGCAATCTGCTCTTTGATCGTTTCGATGATATCCATGTAGCACCTCGGCTGAACTTTCCGACGCGGTCGTCGGCACGGTGACGCATTGTATCGGAAAGCCGAGCAGCGTGCTCGGCCTTACCGATGCTCATGCGGCCTCGACCTGCACAGGCACGCCATTGAGCGCAGCATTACCGGAAACCGCGTCGCGCAGGCGCTCATCCGTTAGGTCGTTGGCACTGACACCCGCCTGCGCCTGGGCAACCTGCAGCTGCACACCCTGGCGACCATGGCCGAAGCCATGGGGCAGGCTGACCACCCCGGGCATCATGTCTTCACAGGCCAGCACTTCGACCTCCAGCGTGCCAGTGCGCGAACGGATACGCACTTGCTGGCCATCCTGTAACTGCCGGTTGTGCATGTCCTGCGGGTGCATCAGCAGTTGGTGGCGCGGCTTGCCTTTGACCAGGCGATGGAAGTTGTGCATCCAGGAATTGTTGCTGCGCACGTGTCGGCGACCGATCAGCAGCAGCTCGCCCGGCTCGGGAGGTGCCTGCAGGGCCAACCGCTGCAGGTCATCCAGCAGCACCTGCGGCGCCGCCTCGACGGTTTTGCTGGCGGTTGCCAGGCGCGTCGCCAGGTTGGCGCGCAGCGGCCCCAGGTCGAGCCCGTGGGGGTGCTCGTCCAGCACCGGCAGCGAGAGCTTCCAGGCGCTGGCTTCGCCATAGCGCCCCTTGCGCAGGGCCAGGTCGATCATCTGCGCTGGCGGCCAGGTCGGTTTCAGTTCCAGTTCGGCACGCTTGGCGAACGCCTGAGCCAGGCCGACAAAGATCTCCCAGTCATGCAAGGCGCCCTCGGGCTTGGCCAGGATAGCGCGATTGAAACGGGTCACATTGCGCACGGCCAGCAGGTTGAAGGTGCTGTCGTAATGGTCGTTTTCCAGCGCCGAGGTCGAAGGCAGGATCAGGTCGGCGTGGCGGGTGGTTTCATTGATATAGAGGTCGATGCTGAGCATGAACTCCAGCCCGTCCAGCGCCGCATCCAGCTGCCGACCATTGGGCGTGGACAGTACCGGATTGCCGGCAACCGTCACCAGGGCGCGCACCTGGCCCTCTCCCGGGGTCAGCATCTCCTCTGCCAGGGCCGCCACCGGCAGTTCGCCAGCGTACTCCGGCAAGCCCGAAACCCGGCTCTGCCAGGCATTGAAATGGCCACCTGACGTGGTCGCCACCAGATCGACCGCAGGCTCGGTACACAGCGCCCCACCCTCTCGATCAAGGTTGCCGGTCACCAGGTTGATCAGTTGCACCAGCCAGTGACACAGCGTGCCGAACGCCTGGGTCGAAACCCCCATGCGCCCATAGCAGACTGCCTTGTCTGCAGCAGCGAAGTCCCGCGCCAGTTGGCGTATCTGGGTGGCGGCAATGCCGCAGTGTGCACTCATCGCCTCTGCACTGAACGGCAAGATTGCCTCGCGCACGTGCTGCAGGCCGCTGATCGGCAAATGCGAACCTCGCGCGAGGTCTTCATCGAACAGGGTGTTCAGCAGGCCGCACAGCAACGCTGCATCACCTCCGGGCCGGATGAACAGATGGCGGTCGGCCATGGCGGCGGTTTCGCTGCGCCGGGGATCGACCACCACCAGATGCCCCCCTCGCCCGCGCAGGGCTTTCAGGCGCTTTTCCACGTCGGGCACGGTCATGATGCTGCCATTGGAGGCCAGCGGATTGCCGCCGAGGATCAGCATGAAGTCGGTATGGTCGATATCCGGGATCGGCAACAGCAGGCCGTGGCCGTACATCAAGTGGCTGGTCAGGTGCTGCGGCAGCTGGTCGACCGAGGTGGCGGAGAAGCGATTTCGGGTCTTGAGCAGGCCCAGGAAGTAATTGCTGTGGGTCATCAGCCCATAGTTGTGGACGCTGGGGTTGCCTTGATAGACCGCCACGGCATTACGCCCGTGGACCTGCTGAATTGCCCACAGCTTTTCGGCAGCCAAGGCAAAAGCCTCGTCCCAGCCGATCGGTTGCCAATCGCGCCCTACCCGTCGGTGGGGCTGGCGCAGGCGGTCCGGGTCGTTCTGGATGTCCTGCAGGGCCACCGCCTTGGGGCAGATATGACCCCGACTGAAAAGGTCCTCAGGGTCGCCCTTGATCGAGCTGATCAGCGCCCGCCCATCGTCTTCGTGGCTGACTTCAATGTTCAGGCCGCAGATCGCTTCACACAGGTGACAGGCACGGTGATGCAGGGTCTTGGTCATGGCCGCCTCTGCCTTGTTGTCGTAAGGAATCGTCGAGCAATGACTATGCGCTGCAGACCTTGCGCCGGCCAGCGCGCTTCGCAGCGTGAATCCCGCGACATCAGGCGCACGATTCGCGACAGCCATTTGCCAAATTGCCAGCAAGCCGTGTACAACCTTCTGTAGCAAATAAAAAACAGCACGGGCGCAAGGGATACGACACCCTTTGCAACACCTTAAGAACGAGCTGCTGTTTCCCCTCTTGGTTTCAGGCGACATTTAATTATAGTATTGCGCCTTTCCCCATTTCGTCCGCCCCGTGCGGCTTACGCCGCAGGTCACTCCCGTTGTCAAAAAAAACCATACGGTCGACCTGCATACCGTTGCAGATAAGGTAGTCAATCATGAGCGCTAGGCACTTTCTCTCCCTGCTGGATTTCACCACCGACGAATTGCTCGGTGTGATCCGCCGAGGCATCGAGCTGAAGGACCTGCGCAAGCGAGGCGTGCTGTTCGAGCCCCTGAAAAACCGCGTGCTGGGCATGATCTTCGAGAAGTCCTCGACCCGTACCCGCGTGTCGTTCGAAGCCGGCATGATCCAGCTCGGTGGCCAGGCGATCTTCCTCTCGCCACGGGACACCCAGCTGGGCCGTGGCGAGCCGATCGGTGACAGCGCCATCGTGCTGTCGAGCATGCTCGACGTGGTGATGATCCGTACCCACGCCCACAGCACCCTGACTGAATTTGCCGCCAAGTCCCGCGTGCCGGTGATCAACGCCTTGTCCGACGAGTCGCACCCGTGCCAGCTGCTGGCCGACATGCAGACCTTCCTCGAGCACCGCGGCTCGATCCAGGGCAAGACCGTGGCCTGGATCGGCGATGGCTTCAACATGTGCAACTCGTATATCGAAGCGGCCAAGCAGTTCGACTTCCAGCTGCGCATCGCCTGCCCGGAGGGCTATGAGCCCGATCCACGCTTCATGGCCCTGGGTGGCGACCACGTGCAGATCATCCGCGATCCGCAGGAAGCCGTGCGTGGTGCGCACCTGGTGACCACGGATGTCTGGACTTCCATGGGTCAGGAAGAGGAAACTGCACGGCGCCTGGCGCATTTCGCGCCTTACCAGGTCACCCGCGCACTGCTCGACCTGGCGGCACCCGACGCCCTGTTCATGCACTGCCTGCCCGCCCACCGGGGCGAGGAAATCAGCCATGACCTGCTCGACGACCCTCGTTCGGTCGCCTGGGACCAGGCTGAAAACCGCTTGCATGCACAGAAGGCCCTTCTCGAATTCCTTGTCGAACCGGCTTACCACCACGCATGAGTCAACCCTTACTGCTCAACCTGCGCAACCTCGCCTGCGGCTACGGCGAGCAGCGCATCGTCCAGAACCTCAACCTGCACCTGAACGCAGGCGACATCGGTTGCCTGCTGGGCTCGTCGGGTTGCGGCAAGACCACCACCCTGCGCGCCATCGCCGGTTTCGAGCCGGTGCACGAAGGTGAAATCCAGCTGGCCGGCGAGGTCATCTCCCGTGCCGGCTTCACCCTGGCCCCGGAAAAACGCCGGATCGGCATGGTGTTCCAGGACTACGCCCTGTTCCCGCACCTGACCGTTGCGCAGAACATCGCCTTCGGCATTGCCAAGCACCCGAACCAGGCCCAGGTGATCGAAGAGATGCTCGAACTGGTCAAGCTTGGCGGCCTCGGCGGGCGCTACCCGCACGAGCTGTCGGGTGGCCAGCAACAGCGTGTCGCCCTGGCGCGCGCGCTGGCGCCTGAGCCACAACTGCTGCTGCTCGACGAACCGTTCTCCAACCTCGACGTGGAACTGCGCCGGCGCCTCAGCCACGAAGTGCGCGACATCCTCAAGAGCCGCGGCACCAGTGCGATCCTGGTGACCCATGACCAGGAAGAGGCGTTTGCCGTCAGCGATCACGTCGGTGTGTTCAAGGAAGGCCGGCTGGAGCAGTGGGATACGCCTTACAACCTGTATCACGAACCGCAAACACCGTTCGTGGCCAGTTTCGTCGGCCAGGGTTACTTCATCCGTGGCCAGATGAGCAGCCACGAAGCGGTCAATACCGAACTGGGCGAGCTGCGTGGCAACCGTGCCTACACCATGGCGCCAGGCAGCTCGGTGGATGTGCTGTTGCGCCCCGATGACATCGTGTCAGCCCCGGGCAGCGCGCTGCAGGCGAACATCGTCGGCAAGAGCTTCCTCGGTGCATCGACGCTGTACCGTTTGCAGTTGCCCACTGGCAGCCAGCTCGAAGCGATCTTCCCGAGCCATATCGACCACCAGCTGGGTGAGCATGTGGGGATTGCGGTGAAGGCCGACCACCTGGTGCTGTTCCCGGTACCAGGCAGTGTCGCGACGCAGTCGGCGCGCCAGGAGAACGGGGTTCGCCGCTACAGCTCGGCGACCTGATTCAAGATTTTGGGGCCGCTGTGCGGCCCCAGCAATCTCAGCCTTTACCAATCCCGGCAAATTTGCCCTGGGTATGCTCGGCCAGTACCGCCGCCGCCAGCTCGACCTCCAGCCCTCGCCGTCCGGCGCTGACATGGATGGTTGCAAAATTCTGCGCCGAATCATCGATGAAGGTGCGCAGGCGCTTCTTCTGCCCCAAGGGGCTGATCCCGCCCACCAGATAGCCCGTCGCCCGCTGAGCCACTGCCGGGTCGGCCATTTCGCATTTTTTCACGCCAGCCGCATGGGCCAGTGCCTTGAGGTCCAGCGTCCCTACCACCGGCACCACCGCCACCAGCAACTCGCCCTTCTCGCTGCTCGCCAGCAAGGTCTTGAACACCTGCTGCGGTTCGAGCCCGAGCTTTTCCGCCGCCTCCAGCCCATATGACGCCGATTTCGGGTCATGTTCATAGCTGTGCACGCGATGTTCGGCGCGGGCTTTTTTCAACAGGTCGAGTGCGGGGGTCATGCAGTGCTCCGGTCTGGGACAGGTCGCGGCTACTTTAGGGCAATTCCTACATCGCAGCCAGCCAATGGCTGACGCAGCCCTCTACTACGGGCATCAGCCTTTGAAACAGGCGACCAAAACGTGACTACCCGTTCACTTTCGACCTTTGACATCAGCGTTTCTTGTCTATATTTTTTCGTTTCTGAATAAATGGTGCCCTTTTAAGGTGCACTTCTTAACACCCGCCTGGGGTCTATGGGGATAGACACCAGGCTTTGCTGTCGAGCGCTTAGCGCCTCACAACAAAAACAACGAGGTCAGACATGACGACTGCTCTACGCGAACCCACACTGTCCAGCCAATGCCTGGCCGAGTTTCTCGGCACCGCCTTGCTGATCTTCTTCGGTACCGGCTGCGTTGCCGCGCTCAAGGTCGCTGGCGCCAGCTTCGGGCTATGGGAAATCAGCATCATCTGGGGTGTCGGCGTGAGCATGGCGATCTACCTCACCGCTGGCATTTCCGGCGCGCACCTGAACCCGGCCGTGAGCATCGCGCTCACCCTGTTCGCCGGCTTCGACAAGCGCAAGCTGCCGTTCTACGCGCTTGCCCAGATCTGCGGAGCATTCTGCGGCGCCGCACTCGTTTACACGCTCTACAGCAACCTGTTCTTCGATTTCGAACAGGCCCACGCCATGCTGCGTGGCAGCACCGAAAGCCTGGAACTGGCTTCGGTCTTCTCGACGTATCCGCACCCGTCACTGTCCACTGGCCAGGCGTTCCTGGTCGAAGTGGTGATCACCGCGATCCTGATGGCGGTGATCATGGCCCTGACCGATGACAACAACGGCCTGCCGCGCGGCGCCATGGCGCCGTTGCTCATCGGCCTGCTGATTGCCGTGATCGGCAGTGCCATGGGCCCGCTGACCGGCTTTGCGATGAACCCGGCCCGCGATTTCGGGCCCAAATTGATGACTTTCCTGGCTGGCTGGGGCGAAATCGCCTTCACTGGCGGTCGGGACATTCCGTATTTCCTGGTTCCGGTGTTCGCACCGATCCTCGGCGCATGCCTGGGGGCTGCGACCTATCGCGGCCTGATCGCCCGCAACCTGCCGACGGCGCAAAGCGCAAGCGCCGAGACAACCGACAATCGCCAGGGCGATACTCAAGCCAACTGATGCTGACGCCCTGAACTCCTCTTTATGCAAGGCCTACGACCATGACAGACACCCAGGATAAGAACTACATCATCGCCCTGGACCAGGGCACCACCAGTTCGCGGGCGATCATCTTCGACCGCGATGCCAATGTGGTCGGTACCTCGCAGCGCGAGTTCGCCCAACACTACCCGCAAGCTGGCTGGGTCGAGCACGACCCGATGGAGATCTTCGCCACCCAGAGCGCGACCATGGTCGAGGCCCTGGCCCAGGCTGGCATCAGCCATGCGCAAGTTGCCGCGCTGGGCATCACCAACCAGCGTGAAACCACCGTGGTGTGGGACAAGGAAACCGGCCGCCCGGTGTATAACGCCATCGTCTGGCAGTGCCGCCGCAGCACCGAGATCTGCGCCCAGCTCAAGCGTGATGGCCATGAAGCGTACATTCGCGAAGCCACCGGCCTGGTCACCGACCCGTACTTCTCCGGCACCAAGCTGAAATGGATCCTCGACAATGTCGAAGGTGCCCGTGAACGCGCCGAGCGCGGCGAACTGCTGTTTGGCACCATCGATACCTGGCTGATCTGGAAGTTCTCCGGCGGCAAGGTGCATGTCACCGACTACACCAACGCCTCGCGCACGCTGATGTTCAACATCCACAGCCTGCAGTGGGACGAAAAGCTGCTTGAGATCCTCGGCATCCCGCGGCAGATGCTGCCTGAAGTGCGCCCGTCGTCGGAAGTGTACGGCCATACCAAGAGCGGCATCGCCATTGCCGGTATTGCCGGCGACCAGCAATCGGCGCTGTTCGGCCAGATGTGCGTGGAACCGGGCCAGGCCAAGAACACCTATGGCACCGGCTGCTTCCTGCTGATGAACACCGGCGACAAGGCCGTGAAGTCCTCCCACGGCCTGCTCACGACCATCGCCTGCGGCCCGCGTGGCGAGGTGGCCTATGCCCTGGAAGGCGCGGTCTTCAACGGTGGCTCCACCGTGCAGTGGCTGCGTGACGAGCTGAAGATCGTCAATGATGCCCTGGACACCGAGTACTTCGCCAGCAAGGTCAAGGACAGCAACGGGGTGTATCTGGTGCCAGCCTTCACCGGCCTGGGTGCACCGTACTGGGACCCGTATGCCCGTGGCGCGCTGTTCGGCCTGACCCGTGGCGTGAAAGTCGATCACATCATTCGCGCCGCACTGGAATCGATCGCCTACCAGACCCGCGACGTGCTCGACGCCATGCAGCAGGATTGCGGCGAACGTCTGTCGGAGCTGCGCGTTGACGGTGGCGCAGTGGCCAACAACTTCCTCATGCAGTTCCAGGCCGACATCCTCGGCACCTGCGTGGAGCGCCCGAAAATGCGTGAAACCACCGCCCTCGGCGCCGCCTACCTGGCAGGCCTGGCCTGTGGCTTCTGGAGCGGCCTGGAAGAGCTGCGCGACAAGGCGATCATCGAGCGCGAGTTCAGCCCGCAGCTGGATGAGGCGCAGAAAGAAAAACTGTATGCCGGCTGGAAGAAGGCCGTCGACCGCACCCGTGACTGGGAAGATCACGAGGCGTAACACACAAGGGGGCCGCGATGCGGCCCCCATCGTCTACTGGCCGTACTCCCCTTCCTACGGC
Organism: Pseudomonas sp. CC120222-01a; assembly: GCF_003097235.1. Classification (GTDB taxonomy): domain Bacteria; phylum Pseudomonadota; class Gammaproteobacteria; order Pseudomonadales; family Pseudomonadaceae; genus Aquipseudomonas. Next base: position 10,353 of record NZ_QEQQ01000005.1, read on the forward strand.
ATCATTGCAGAATTTGTCCGGCAGCCCCAAAGGACCGCCCATGAATCTGCCCCCACGCCAACAACAAATCCTCGAACTGGTGCGCGACCGCGGCTACGTCAGTATCGAAGAAATGGCGCAGCTGTTCGTCGTCACGCCGCAAACCATCCGCCGCGACATCAACCAGCTCGCCGAGCTCAACCTGCTGCGCCGCTACCACGGCGGTGCTGCCTATGATTCGAGCATCGAGAACACTGCCTATGCCATGCGCGCCGACCAGATGCGCGATGAAAAGCAACGCATCGCCGAAGCCGTGGCGCGGCAGATTCCCGACCATGCCTCACTGTTCATCAATATCGGCACGACTACGGAGTCGATTGCCCGGGCATTGCTCAACCACAACCACCTGAAGGTCATCACCAACAACCTGCATGTGGCTGCCATTTTGGCCGCCAAGGATGACTTCGAGGTCCTGGTAGCCGGCGGCACGGTGCGTCGTGACGGCGGCGTGGTGGGCCAGGCCAGCGTCGACTTCATCAATCAGTTCAAAGTGGATTTCGCCCTGGTGGGCATCAGCGGCATCGATGAAGACGGCAGCTTGCTCGATTTCGATTATCAGGAAGTGCGGGTTTCCCAGGCGATCATCGCCAATGCCCGCCAGGTTGTGCTTGCCGCCGACTCCAGCAAGTTCGGGCGCAACGCCATGGTGCGCCTGGGCTCGATCAGCCTGGTCGACTGCCTGGTGACCGACCAGGCACCTACACCTGCCCTCACCCAACTGCTGAACCAGTACAAGATCCGCCTCGAAGTGGTCTGAGCTTACGACGGGCCGTCAAAAGGCCCGTCATTTTCGTAAATGTTCACTTTATTGTCATCTGATCAGTTTTTTCTATAAAGACTGACTGGCGACCGGCTTTCTGTTGCGCTAGTATTTTCGAAAACGAACATCAATGTTCATATTCGATGTGAACAGCCTCAGGAGGCCTTGCCCGTGTCCCAGCCCGTTTCGTCCCAGCCCCCAGTCGCCGACTGCTACGACCTCGCCGTGATCGGCGGTGGCATCAATGGTGTGGGTATCGCTGCAGACGCCGCCGGGCGCGGCCTCAAGGTGTTCCTCTGCGAGAAGGACGACCTGGCGCAGCACACCTCGTCGGCCAGCAGCAAGCTGATCCATGGCGGCCTGCGCTACCTGGAACACTACGAATTCCGTTTGGTGCGTGAAGCGCTGGCCGAACGCGAAGTACTGCTGGCCAAGGCCCCGCACATCGTCAAACCGATGCGCTTCGTGCTACCGCACCGCCCGCACCTGCGCCCGGCGTGGATGATCCGCGCCGGCCTGTTCCTCTACGACCACCTGGGCAAACGCAAGCGCCTGGGTGCCTCCCGCAGCTTGCGCTTTGGCCCGGGCTACCCGCTCAAGCCGGCAATCACCCGCGGATTCGAATATGCCGACTGCGCTGTGGACGATGCCCGTCTGGTGGTGCTCAATGCCATGAGCGCCCGCGAAAACGGCGCACGCATCCACACCCACACCCGTTGCCTGCGCGCTGAGCGTGTGGACGGCCTTTGGCAGGTTGAACTGCAGCACGCCGATGGCAGCCTGCAGAGCATTCGCGCCCGCGCCCTGGTCAATGCCGCCGGCCCCTGGGTCGCCAGCTTCATCAAGGACGATCTCAAGCTCGATGCCCCTTATGGCATCCGCCTGATCCAGGGCAGCCACGTCATCGTGCCGCGTCTGTACGAGGGCGAACACGCCTACATCCTGCAGAACGAAGACCAGCGCATCGTCTTCTGCATTCCGTACCTGGAGCGCTTTACCCTGATCGGTACCACCGACCGCGAATACAGCGGCGACCCGGCCAAGGTGGCAATCACCGAGCAAGAAACAGACTACTTGCTGAAGGTGGTCAACGAACACTTCAACCATCAGCTGGTGCGCGACGATATCGTGCACACTTACTCTGGTGTCCGCCCACTGTGCAACGACGAGTCGGACAACCCGTCCGCCGTCACCCGGGACTACACCTTGGCGCTGTCGGCCAGCGAAGGCCAGGCACCCTTGCTCTCGGTGTTCGGCGGCAAGCTGACCACTTACCGCAAGCTGGCCGAATCGGCAATGGCCGAGCTCCAGCCGCACTTCCCGCACATGCGTGGCAGCTGGACGGCCAGTGCGCCATTGCCGGGTGGAGAAAACATGACCACCGTCCAGGCGTTGGTCGATGCTGTACTGGCGCGCTGCGGCTGGCTGCCGGTGGACATCGCTAAACGCTGGGCACTCACCTATGGCTACCGCGTATGGCAGTTGCTCGATGGCGTGCATGGGCCGCAAGACCTGGGCCAGGCGATTGGCGGTGGGCTGTTCGCGCGCGAGGTGGACTACCTGTGCGACCAGGAGTGGGCGTGCGGCGCCGACGATATCCTCTGGCGCCGCACCAAGCTGGGGCTGTTCACCAGCGCGGCTGAGCAACAGGTGTTGAAAGATTACCTGCAACAACGCGCGCGGCGTCAGGCTGACATCCAGGCAGCCTGACGCCGCCTGCCGGGTGGCGCTTAGCCCACGGATCGGCGGCGAGCCCAGGCTTCGGTGGTAAGGCTGCGCATCAACGCCATCTCATCGGCCTCATGCTCGTGCATCAACGCCTGGGTCCGTCGGGCGTAGTCGCTTTCCTGGCCCGTAGTGGCCTGTACCTCCAGCGATTCCATGCGCTCGTGGAAGGGCGCAGTCAGGGCCTGGAAGCGTTCTGGGTACGTTTCGCGCAGGTAGTTCTGCCAGAAGGGCCGCTGCACCAGCGCGTCGAGCATGGCCACCGACGTATCGGCCCTCAGCACGTCCAGCTCCGCATGGCTGAGGTCGGCGTGGCTCACGTGGGCGAACGAGGCGAAATGCATCCGGTCTGCTGATGCTGGCAGGTCCAGCACGGTTGCCAGCCGTGAGCGGTAGTAGAGCCGCGTTTCGATTTCGTCGACCTCGACCAGGCCCTCCGCGCGCAAGCGTTGCACGTGGCGTGCGGCAATCTCATCGAGCAGGTCCAACCGGTGCAGCTGGCGACCCAGGCGCAGGAAACGGGCCTCCCGCACGGCCACCGGAACGCCGTCGATGCCTTGGTAGGCCAAAATGCCCACCTCCATCTGGTTGAGCATCAACAACAAGCGGTCATCGCAGCTACGGGGCGCATCAGCCTCGCGGAACAGCTGCTCGCGCAAGGCTTCGTTGTGTTCACAGGCGTCGAGGATATGCCAGACACGCCGGCGATAATGCCGCGGATGCGCTTCGAAATCCTCGCCTTCGACGAAATCGGCGAGGAAACGGAATAGCCCTGCCGAGCCTGGCTCTTCGATCAGACGGTCCCATGTAGCTTCACGGCGCGCGCGCAACGTTTCGTCCCGGCTGGCCACCCATTCAGCGCGAGTCTCGACGTCCACCGCCTCGTGCGAATACGATGCTCCGCCCCGGGCGCTGGATTCGCTGACACCGCGTGCCTCGTCAAGGTAGGCTGCGCTGCTTTCGTTGAGCGGGTTCTCGTGCAGGTTGAGCCTTTGCAGACGCAGGCGTAAACCACGCATCTCGCGCTGCAGCTCGCTGATCCGGTTGTCGCGCAGGTCGATGTGCGCACGCAATGCGACCCGCTGGTGGATCACGGCCATATCCGCCTGCCCGGTAGACCGCAGCCGCACATCGCGCACGTGGGGCAAGGCCGTGAGGTCAGGCATGCCGTTGAGCGGGTTGTAGCTGAGGATCAGCGTATCCAGCAACTGCAACCTCGCCAGGTTGCCGCTTGCAGCTTCGTCCAGAATGATCTGGTTATTGCCCAGGTTAAGCCTTCTCAGCTGGGTAAGCCTTTCGATCCCTTCAGGCACGCGGCTCAGGCGATTGCCGCTAAGGTCGAGATCGACAACATTCGGAAATAACCTGAGGAATGACGCGTCGATGTCCAGCAGGTTCATGTTGCGCAACGCCAGCCGGCGGACATGGACGTAATCGATACCGGCCGGCAGGCTGGGCAGCGCATCGACATGCTCGCCATCGAGGGTCAGTTCGTACTGATCGTTACCGTCCACCAGCTTGCGCCGCCAGCTGCGGCGCAGCGTATCGGCGACACGGCGGCGGCGGATGGCGTCTATCGGTGTACGCCAATCGGCCTGCCATTGGCGCAGCACCTCACGCAGCTGGGTGAGCTGGCGCTGCAGCATCTGGTAATGGTCCCACAGGTTTTCACCGCGCTGGCGCACTGCCTCCATGTAGGCCTCGAGCTGCATTTCGCTCAGGGTCGGGAAGATCTGGTGAATGCCTCGCCGTATCGCCTGCCGACTGCTCTCGCCATCCCCACTGAGCCGATAGGCCAGGCGTCCATCGGCAAAACGCCGGGGTGGGCGCACGCCAGCGCCCCGCGGAACGAGCCCCATCAGCTTGGCCGCTTGCTCACGGTCGTTGGCGGCGCTCTCGAGCAACGTGTCGCGTAATTGCGACATCTGCAGGTCGATGTTGCCCAACGCCATCTTCTGGTCGTCGTCAAGACACTGCACCATCGCTTGCAGCAAGGAACCGGGGCTACCTGTACCGCTGTCTAGCGCATAGGCCTGGTCATGCTTGATGATCACTCTGGTCTCGCTCGCAGCCTCGCCTTGGCTTGCGCACAGCAACAGCCCATCGCGGCTACCGACGCGTAGTTCCACCCGTACCGAGTCGGGCCAGGGCGCCTTGCGTTCGATCAACCCGAAGATGAGCTTCTCGCCATCGGCATTGAGCATTTCCGGCAGCCGCACACCCAGGCAGGCCCGATCCACGCGACTATCGCGCACATACCAGCGTGCGCGCTCGGCCATCCCAAGCGGGATCCGCGACTCGGTGAGCAGTTGTTGCTGCACGGCCGAGCTGCTGTGATCGATGATTTCCTGGGCGCCGCGGGGCGTCAGACCGCTGAATGCCTTCATCAATTTGCCTTGCTCAGGGCTGGCTGGTTGGCGCGCCTGCTCCAGCGCCGGGCCGCGCAGCCCTGGTTGGGCGGCATGCAGCTCGAGAAGCTCGTGCATGTCCAGCAAGCGGGCGGGCGCTGCACCGCGCTCAAGGGCCAGGCGCCGCAGTTGGTCGGTCTGCAGGCCCGTGGCATCCAGCAATATACGAGCCCTGGACGAGAGCATATCGGCGAAATCCCAGCCCGGTAGCCCCTGGAGCATGACTAACGGGTTGCTTTCGCGAGGCAGGAAGTGAGGGTTACGCCTGAGCCTCACACTGCCTGCGGGTAGCACTTTCGGCTCCAGCTCGCCCACCCACGACACGCGCTTGACGCCGTGAAGCACGGCGCCCGTGGCACCTGCCAATGCCAGACCCTCGACCACATTGAAGACATGATCCAATGCGCCTTGTCGATCACCCAACTGCCAGTTCCGGTAGCCCTCGTAGACTTCGTCGAGCAGTTGCACGGCGCTCACCACCAGCAGCAGCTCACCCAACACGGGCACGAAAAGCGCAGCCAGGCCCAGCAGATCCAGCCCGGCAGCCTCCATCGCCTGCAAGCGCCTGTGCCTGCTCAAGCGGTCTTCATCGTCGGTAGGGACCGCGACGTAACGCGCATCATCGTAGAGCCTGGCTTGCACCTGAGCCTGGGCATGGCTGAACAGCTCGCCATCGACCGGCAGGTTGCGCCCGTCCAGCTCCAGCGGCTTTGCCGGTGCCGCAGCGGCCAGCGCGCGCGACAGTGCCGTGTCGAAACGCTGTCGATCCCGGGCCCTGACAAAGCGGCGAAGGTAGTTTCGCAGCGGCTTGTCGCTCATGCGTGTCGCCAGGTCGGCGTATACCTGTTCCCAGGCGTCGTAATGGCGCAGGCTTTTTTCCGGATCACCCGGCAACCACAGAATCACTTCATCGATGGCCGCATCCGGCGCAGGTCGCCATTCCAGGGCGATGACCCCGACCATGGGCGTACCCAACAGGTACAACTGGCGCGCTGACAGCGTGCCGCCCTGATAGGCGGGCAGCGGCGGTCGCTCGAGCAGCGGCAACAGGCGCTGCAGATCACGCTCGTCGAGCTGGCCCTTGATCCGAGCCTCGTACAACGCAGCCTTCATTTGTGTCCGCACGCCGTCCTGAAACAGCTGGTCAATGCCTTTGCGTGCCTGGTCGACCGGTTGGCCTCGCCCTGCCTTGGGCTGCAGTACGGTCTTGAGCAGCGCCTGGTACCGACCACCGATGTCCAGCGTGCGACACAGTTTCACGAAACGCTCGAAGCTCATCTTCAAGCGTGCCTTTTTGCCGTCGACCAGATACGCCTTGCGCAGTAGCCAGGGTTCGGCCTCATGCGCTTCGAAATTGTGCATCGCCGAAGCCAGCAGTGACTGGCGTGTGGTGTAGGTAACGGTCGGGTGATGAAACTTCTCCGCCGCCGAAGGCAGAGAGAACTCTTCCGTGACCACGGTGAATGCGTGCCGCGGATCGACGTGGCCCAGCCCGGACTCGGCCAGGGCTTTTTCCAGCAGCGGCGCGCCGAAGTCCTCGACGCTCGGTATGCGGCTCAACAGGTGCCGCAACTGGTCGGCAACTTGCTGCTGTTCACGCAATGCCTTGTGGTAGGCCTCGACATGCTGCGTCTGGGCAGTGGCAATCCAATCGGGCAAACGTCGTGCAATCAGATGATCGACCGAATCGGACGGGTAGATATCGGCAGAGGGCATGGTTGTCTCCTGGTCTGTAAAGAGACGCAGGACACCATGCGGCAGCGGGGCATTGTCGGTACTTATCACTGGGTACCCCCATTGCCCTTCATTCGGATTCCCGACTGCCAGGTACTCACTCGTTCGGAAATCCGGCAATTTTCAGTTACCTGGAAATTGTCATAAAAGCTTGATGCCCAGGCTTTTCGCGACGTTATGATCGACATCAGAGCTTGGCACGACTCATGCTCTACACTTGGTAGCCGAATGCAATCGCTTCTTGCGGTATTCGTTGAACGAAAGAGTCCGCCAACGGCTCCATAAAAAAAACAAACACGTCGAGGAAAATTTGATGCGTATCGTTCGTCATCTGTTGGGTGCAACCATCGCCGCCGCGATCATCGCTTCGCCAGCCATGGCCGAAGAACTGACCGGCACCCTGAAGAAGATCAAGGACTCGGGCACCATCACCCTGGGCCACCGCGACTCTTCCATTCCGTTTTCCTACCTGGCTGGCGGTCAAACGCCCGTGGGCTACTCCCATGACATCCAGCTGGCCGTGGTCGATGCCCTGAAGAAGCAACTGGGTACCGACATCAAGGTCAAGTACAACCTCGTTACCTCCCAGACCCGCATCCCGCTGGTGCAGAACGGCACCGTCGACCTTGAGTGCGGCTCCACCACCAACAACGTCGAGCGCCAGCAGCAAGTCGGCTTCTCGGTCGGTATCTTCGAAGTCGGTACCCGTCTGCTGACCAAGGTCAAGGACGGTCAGCCTGCCTACAAGGACTTCCCTGACCTGGCCGGCAAGAACGTGGTGACCACTGCAGGTACCACCTCCGAGCGCCTGCTCAAGGCCATGAACGCTGACAAGCAGATGAAGATGAACGTGATTTCCGCCAAGGACCACGGTGAAGCCTTCAACATGCTCGAAAGCGGCCGCGCGGTAGCCTTCATGATGGACGACGCCCTGCTCGCCGGCGAAATGGCCAAGGCCAAGAAGCCAAGCGACTGGGTCATTACCGGCACTCCACAGTCGTACGAAATCTACGGCTGCATGGTGCGCAAGGATGACGCAGCGTTCAAGAAAGCGGTCGATGACGCCATCGTGGCTTACTACAAATCGGGCGAAGTCACCAAGAGCTACGACAAGTGGTTCACCCAGCCGATCCCGCCAAAGGGCCTCAACCTGAACTTCCAGATGAGCGACGAGCTGAAGAAACTGATCGCCGAGCCGACCGACAAGGCCGCGGACGAGAAGAAGTCCTGATCCTCAGTCAAATAGTGGCCTGGTGCGCATCCGCACACGATTGAACCCACAGGCCACGCTTTAGTGTCTACCCTTTCATCCGAGGGCGTTCATCGCCCCCGGATGCTCGAAGGTGCCCGTGAAACAACCGTCTGAGGGGAAATCCCGATGAATTACAACTGGGACTGGGGCGTGTTCTTCAAGTCCACCGGCGTGGGCAGCGAGACCTATCTGGACTGGTACATCACCGGTCTGGGCTGGACCATCGCCATCGCCATCTCCGCCTGGATCATCGCATTGCTGCTGGGGTCGGTCCTCGGCGTCATGCGTACCGTGCCGAACCGTCTGGTATCGGGCATCGCCACCGCCTATGTGGAGCTGTTCCGCAACGTGCCGCTGCTGGTGCAGCTGTTTGTCTGGTACTTCCTGGTGCCGGACCTGCTGCCCGAAGGCCTGCAGGAATGGTTCAAGCAAGACCTCAACCCGACTACCTCGGCACTGATCAGCGTGGTCATCTGCCTGGGCCTGTTCACCGCCGCCCGCGTCTGCGAACAAGTACGCACCGGCATCCAGGCGCTGCCCCGCGGCCAGGAAGCCGCTGCCCGCGCCATGGGCTTCAGCCTGCCGCAGATCTACAATAACGTGCTGCTGCCGCAGGCCTACCGGATCATCATTCCGCCGCTCACCTCGGAATTCCTGAACGTGTTCAAGAACTCCTCGGTGGCCTCGCTGATCGGCCTGATGGAGCTGCTGGCGCAGACCAAGCAGACCGCCGAGTTCTCGGCCAACCTGTTCGAGGCCTTCACCCTGGCCACGCTGATCTACTTCACCCTGAACATGGGCCTGATGCTGCTGATGCGCATGGTCGAGAAGAAAGTCGCCGTGCCTGGCCTGATCTCCGTGGGGGGCAAGTAAATGGACATGGATTTCAGCGAAATCATCCCCGCCCTGCCGGCCCTGTGGGACGGCATGATCATGACCCTGCAACTGATGGTCATGGGCGTGGTCGGCGGTATCGTGCTCGGTACCATCCTGGCGCTGATGCGCCTGTCGTCGAGCAAGCTGCTGTCGCGTGTAGCCGGTGCCTACGTCAACTACTTCCGCTCGATCCCGCTGCTGCTGGTAATCACCTGGTTCTACCTGGCGGTGCCGTTCGTGCTGCGCTGGATCACCGGCGAGGACACCCCGGTGGGTGCCTTCACCTCGTGCGTGGTGGCGTTCATGATGTTCGAGGCCGCCTACTTCTGCGAAATCGTCCGCGCCGGTGTGCAGTCGATTTCCAAAGGCCAGATGGGCGCTGCCCAGGCCCTGGGCATGACCTACGGCCAGACCATGCGCCTGATCATCCTGCCCCAGGCCTTCCGCAAGATGACCCCGCTGCTGCTGCAGCAGAGCATCATCCTGTTCCAGGACACCTCGCTGGTGTACACCGTGGGCCTGGTGGACTTCCTCAACTCGGCACGTGCCAACGGCGACATCATCGGGCGCTCCCATGAGTTCCTGATCTTCGCCGGGGCCGTGTACTTCGTCATCAGCTTCTCCGCTTCGTGGCTGGTCAAGCGCCTGCAAAAAAGGATCACCGTATGATTTCCATCAAGAACGTCAACAAGTGGTACGGCGACTTCCAGGTGCTGACCGACTGCACCACTGAAGTGAAGAAGGGTGAAGTGGTGGTGGTCTGCGGCCCGTCCGGCTCGGGCAAGTCCACACTGATCAAGTGCGTCAACGCGCTGGAGCCGTTCCAGAAAGGCGACATCGTGGTCGATGGCACCTCGATCGCTGACCCCAAGACCAACCTGCCCAAGCTACGCTCGCGGGTCGGCATGGTGTTCCAGCATTTCGAGCTGTTCCCGCACCTGAGCATCACCGAGAACCTGACCATCGCCCAGCGCAAGGTGCTCGGCCGCAGCGAGGCGGAAGCGACCAAGAAGGGGCTGGCCCTGCTCGACCGCGTCGGCCTCAGTGCCCATGCCAAGAAGCACCCCGGCCAGCTTTCAGGCGGTCAGCAGCAGCGCGTGGCCATTGCCCGCGCGCTGTCGATGGACCCGATCGTCATGCTGTTCGACGAACCGACCTCGGCGCTGGACCCGGAGATGGTCAACGAGGTACTGGACGTGATGGTCGAGCTGGCCCACGAAGGCATGACCATGATGTGCGTGACCCACGAAATGGGCTTCGCCCGCAAAGTGGCCAACCGCGTGATCTTCATGGACAAGGGCAACATCATCGAGGACTGCCAGAAGGAAGACTTCTTCGGCAACCCGAGCGCACGCCACGAACGCACCCAGCACTTCCTCAGCAAAATCCTGCAACACTGATTCGGCAACAGCGGCACCGCTGCCCGGGTTCGCCCGGCAGTGGATGCTGGCCGTGACAAGGCCACTGTGATGAAATGCGACCCTTCGCTTCTTCTCCCTGCCAAGCCCGCCGTGAAATCCCGCCTGATTCGCCAATTGCTGCTGCCGCCCCTGATCATCCTGCTGATGGTCGGGCTGGGCATGGCCGGCTTCCTGATCAGCGAGAGCAATGGCATCCGCACCTTGAGCGAAAGCGGCGAGCGTGCGCTGGAACTGCATGCGCGCACGGTCGAGAGCGAGATCAGCAAGTACACCTACCTGCCGAGCCTGCTGGAGCTGGAAGACAGCGTCTCGCAGCTGCTCACCGACCCTGATGGCGCCAACCGGCAGACCGTCAACGAATACCTCGAAGGCCTGAACCGCCGCAGCCGCAGCCGGGCGATCTTCGTCCTCGACACCAACGGCCGGGTGCAGGCCAGCAGCAACTGGCGCGATGCCGACTCATTCCTCGGTGAAGACCTGTCATTCCGGGCCTATTTCCAGAGTGCCGTGCGCGGCGAACCGGGCCGCTTCTACGGGATCGGCAGCACCACCGGCGAGGCTGGCTATTACCTGGCCCACGGCCTGGAAGAACACGGCAAGATCATCGGCGTGGCGGTGATCAAGGTGCGTCTGGACACCCTCGAAGAACGCTGGCAGCGCGCCCGTCTGGAAGCCTTCGTCAGCGACGAGAACGGCATCATCATTCTCTCCAGCGACCCGGCGCGGCGCCTGAAATCGGTACGCCCGCTGACCCCGCAGATCAAGGAGCGTCTGGCGCGCAGCCTGCAGTACTACTGGTGGCCGCTGAACGAACTACAGCCGCTGGCCCGCGAAACCCTCGCCGATGGCGTGGAAAAACTGACCTTCCCGGCCAACGCCGAAACCGCCCAGGGCAAGCCCCACGAAGTGAGCTACCTGGCGCAGACCCGGCGCCTGGCCGACACGCCCTGGCACTTCACCCTGCTCACCCCACTGCAAGACCTGCGCCGCGAGTCCATGGTCCAGGGCATCCTGGTCGGCGTGGCGTTCGCCCTGCTGACCATCCTCGGCATCGCCTGGAACGAGCGGCGCAAGGTGGTGGCCACACGCCTGGCCGCCCGCGAGGCCCTGCAAGAAGCCAACAGCCAGCTGGAACGGCGCATCGCCGACCGCACCGCCGACCTGCGCGCCAGCAACGAACGGCTCAAGGGCCAGATCCGGGAACGCCGGCACGCCGAACAGACCCTGCGCCATGCCCAGGACGAACTGGTCCAGGCCGGCAAGCTCGCGGCGATCGGGCAAATGTCCACCAGCATCGCCCACGAGCTCAACCAGCCGCTGGCGGCGCTGCGGACCCTGTCTGGCAACACCGTGCGCTTCCTCGAGCGTGGCGCACTGGAAACCGCCAGCACCAACCTGCGCACCATGAACGACCTGATCGACCGCATGGGCCGCATCACCGCCAGCCTGCGCTCGTTCGCCCGGCGCGGTGACGACAGCGGCCAGGCGTCGCTGGCCAAGGCCGTGGAGGCGTCCTTGCAGGTACTGAGCAACCGCATTGCCGGCTGCCATCTGCAGTTGCACAATCAGTTCGACGACCAGCAGCTGGCCATCGACCAGACCCGCCTGGAGCAGATCCTGGTCAACCTGATCGGCAACGCCCTGGACGCCATGGCCACCCAGCCGCTGCCCGAGTTGTGGCTCGAAGGCGAGCTGCAAGGCGACAAGTACCGCCTGCGGGTGCGCGACAACGGCCACGGCATCGATGCCGAAACCCGCAAGCACCTGTTCGAACCTTTCTTCACCACCAAACCGGGCGAACACGGCCTGGGCCTGGGGCTGACCCTGTCGGCGAGCCTTGCCGCCGCCGCCAAGGGCAGCCTGAACGTCGAGCACCCCGCCACCGGCGGCACGGCCTTCGTCCTCGCCCTGCCCCTGGTCATGCCCCCCAGCGAATCGGCAGAGCAACCATGAACCAAGCGCCACTTACCGTCCTGATTGTCGAAGACGACCCGCATGTGCTGCTCGGCTGCCAGCAGGCCCTGGCCCTGGAAGACATCGCTTGCGAGGGCGTCGGCAGTGCCGAGCAGGCCCTGGAACGTATCGGCGATGACTTTGCCGGCATCGTTGTCAGTGATATCCGCCTGCCGGGCATCGATGGCCTGGAGCTGCTCAACCGCCTCAAGGCCCGCGACCGCAGCCTGCCGGTGGTGCTGATCACCGGCCACGGCGATATCGACATGGCGGTCGGTGCCATGCGCAACGGCGCATACGACTTCATGGAGAAGCCGTTCTCACCCGAGCGCCTGGTCGATGTGGTGCGCCGTGCGCTGGAACAGCGCGGGCTGTCACGCGAGGTGGTGGCCCTGCGCCGGCAACTGGCCGAACAGAGCAGCCTGGAGGGGCGAATCATCGGCCGCTCGGCGGCCATGGAGCACCTGCGCGAGCTGATCGCCAACGTCGCCGATACCTCGGCCAACGTGCTGATCGAAGGTGAAACCGGCACCGGCAAAGAGCTGGTCGCCCGCTGCCTGCACGACTTCAGCCGGCGCCAGGGCCAGCCGTTCGTGGCGCTGAACTGCGGCGGTTTGCCGGAAAACCTGTTCGAGAGCGAGATCTTTGGCCACGAAGCCAACGCCTTCACCGGTGCCGGCAAGCGCCGCATCGGCAAGATCGAACACGCCAATGGCGGCACGCTGTTCCTCGACGAAGTGGAAAGCATGCCGATCAACCTGCAGATCAAACTGCTGCGCGTGCTGCAGGAACGCACCCTGGAGCGCCTGGGCTCGAACCAGAGCATTGCGGTGGATTGCCGGGTGATTGCAGCCACCAAATCCGACCTCGATGCCCTTGGCCAGACCGGGCAGTTCCGCAGCGACCTTTACTACCGCCTGAACGTGGTGACCCTGGAGCTGCCGCCGCTGCGCGAGCGTAGGGAAGACATCCTGCAGCTGTTCGAACACTTCCTGCAGCAGTCGGCGCTGCGCTTCGACCGCGAAGCACCGACGCTGGACAGCCAGACCCTGTCGCGGTTGATGGCCCATGACTGGCCGGGCAACGTGCGCGAGTTGCGCAACGTGGCCGAGCGTTATGCCCTTGGGCTACCAGCGTTCAAGAAAGGCCCGAGCGGTGGCGCCAGCCAAGGGGTCGGGTTTGCCGAAGCGGTGGAGGCGTTCGAGCGCAACCTGCTCAGCGATGCCTTGCAGCGCACTGGCGGCAACCTCAGCCAGGCCAGCCAGGAACTGGGCATGGCCAAGACCACCCTGTTTGACAAGGTCAAGAAGTACGGGCTCGGCTGATCGGCACCCGTGAAAGCGGATACGGCCATTGTAGGAGCGGCCTTGTGTCGCGAAAGGGCTGCAAAGCAGCCCCGGCAATTTATGCATTGCGCAGAAATCCTGGGGCTGCTGCGCAGCCCTTTCGCGACACAAGGCCGCTCCTACAATGGCGTGCATCACCGCGAAGCAGACGATGCCGATTCAAAGCCCGGCGATATGGGTGACATCCTGCCGGTGCGATTGCAGGTAAGGTAGCACCGCCGCCAGCAAGGGTGCCTTGAATCGCTCCTGGAAGCGGTGCGCCAGCCCCGGAATCAATCGAAGCTGGCTCCCCTGGATATGCGCCGCCAGGTGCACGCCGTGCATCACCGGCAATAGCGGGTCGGCGGTGCCATGCACCACCAGCGTCGGCACCCGCAACTCATTCAGCAACTGCACCCGGCTCGGCTCGGCCAGAATCGCCATGATCTGGCGCTTCGCACCCTCCGGGTTGTACGCCCGGTCGTACGCCACCGCCGCCTGCTGCAGCAGCACCGCCCGATCGTCATGCACCTGCGGGCTGCCCAACGCAGCCAGCAGGTCAGCCTGCTGTTCAATGGCCACCTCACGAGTCGGCGCACTGCGCCGCGCCAGCAACTGCACCAAGGCCGGATCCGGCGCTGGCAGCCCTGCCGCCCCAGAACTGGACATGACCAGGGTCAGGCTGCGTACCCGCTCGGGCGCCATGGCGGCCAGGTGCTGGGCGATCATTCCGCCCATGCTCACACCCAACACATGAAACTGACGGATGCCCAGTGCATTCATCAACTGCAGGCCATCATTGGCCATGTCGGTCAGGGTATAAGGTGCCGATACCGGCAGGCCCAACTTGTAGCGCAACAGCTCGACCGTGAGGTTGGCCGAAGGCGGTAACTGGTTCCAGCGCGACAGGCCGACATCGCGGTTGTCATAGCGAATCACCCGAAAGCCCTGGCGGCACAACGCCTCGACCACATCGTCAGGCCAGTGGATGAGTTGCCCACCCAGGCCCATGACCAGCAGCAAGGCCGGATCACGCGGCGCGCCGACGCTCTGGTAGACCAGGCTCAGTTCACCGATTTCGGCACGTTGTACCGGCACATGGGCGTCGCAGCGCGTGTCGGCGAAACTTGCCGAAGCACTGAACAGCAGAAAGAAAAACAGCAGAAAAGCCCGCATGAAAGAAACACCAGAATGCAGATCCCCAGTAGAGCGCGAGTCTGATGAATTTAATTCGGGCGCGCTGCCACAGTTCAGTGACAGTTTGATGAACCCTGCCGAGCGGTGCGGCCTATCGTCCAGTCGACAGCCTGGGTCAACATGAGTGAAACTCAACTCATTCAACGTTTACTTTAAAAATATTCTCGGAGTCAGCTGTGCTGGAAATCCGCCATCTGAAAACCCTTCATGCCCTGCGCGAGGCCGACAGCCTGGTGGAGGCCGCCGAACGGCTGCACCTGACCCAGTCGGCGCTGTCGCACCAGTTCAAAGAACTTGAAGAGCGCCTGGGCCTGCCACTGTTCGTGCGCAAGACCAAGCCGATCCGCTTCACCAGCGCCGGCCTGCGCCTGCTGCAACTGGCCGATGCCACCCTGCCGCTGCTGCGCGGCGCCGAGCGCGACATTGCCCGCCTGGCCGGTGGTACTGCCGGGCGCCTGCACATGGCCATCGAATGCCACAGCTGCTTCCAGTGGCTGATGCCGACCATCGACCAGTTCCGCGATGCCTGGCCGGAAGTGGAGCTGGACCTGGCCTCGGGCTTTGCTTTCGCCCCGTTGCCGGCGCTGGCCCGTGGCGACCTCGACCTGGTAGTGACCTCCGACCCGCTGGACCTCGCCGGCATCACCTACGTGCCGCTGTTCACCTACGAAGCCATGCTCGCCGTGGCCAACCAGCACCCGCTAGCCAGCAAGCCGTACATGGTGCCCCAGGATTTGCTCGACCAGACGCTGATCACCTACCCGGTGGAACGCGACCGCCTGGATATCTTTACCCGCTTCCTGGAGCCGGCCGACATCGAGCCGGCCGCCGTGCGCACGTCCGAGCTGACGGTGATGATGATGCAATTGGTGGCCAGCGGCCGCGGCGTGTGCGGCATGCCGCACTGGGCGCTGCACGAGTACAGCTCGCGGGGCTATGTGAAGGGCAAGCGCCTGGGCGAGAAAGGCCTGTTCGCCACGCTGTATGCGGCGGTGCGCACCGACATGCTCGATGCCCCCTATATGCGCGACTTCCTGCTGACCGCCAAGGACACCTCGTTCGCCACCCTCGATGGCGTCAGCGCGGTACGCTGACGGCCTGGCGGTACAGCGGCAGGATCAGGTCGCGGGTCAGCGGTGCCAGCTCCAGGGTTGCTGCCTGGTCGGCGGCCAACCACACCACTTCCTCAATCTCCGCCGCCGGGGCTACGGCCTCGGCGCTGTCGACACGAAACAGCTCGGCCTGCACCTCGAAGCCCGGCTCGTTGGCGGCCGGCGCGCTGAACTGGCCCAGGTGCACAGCCTGGGCAGGGTCAATGCGCAGGCCCAGCTCTTCGAACAGTTCGCGCGCCAGTGCCTGAACGGGCGACTCCCCGGCATCGATCTTGCCACCGGGCTGCATGAATGCCTGGGTGCCACGCTTGCGCACCAGCAGGGTGCGGCCTTGCGGGTCGATCAACAGGGCGGCGGCGATGCGGATGATGTTGGGCATGGGTGGGCTCGCTGAAAAGGCGACAGTCTACAGAAGATCGACGACGAACGGCCCCTTGCCAAGCGGACGCCGACCCGCCATAACCAACGTATGAACCTGCCAGCCCACCAGCACCCGGTGCTCGAGCTGTTCCACCCGGCCGTCGGCACCTGGTTCCGCCGCCACTTCGCCACGGTCACCGATACCCAGGCCCGTGCCTGGCCGCTGATCCATGCCGGCCAATCGATGCTGCTTGCCGCGCCGACCGGTTCGGGCAAGACCTTGAGCGCCTTCCTGGCCGTGCTCGACGAACTGTTCCGCGGGGGCCTTGAGCAGGGCGGCGAGCTGCCTGCGCACACTCAGGTCGTCTACGTCTCGCCACTCAAGGCGCTGTCCAACGATATCAGCCTAAACCTGCAGGCGCCGCTCGAAGGCATCAGCCAGGCACTTCAGGATCAGGGTCTGAAAGCCCCATGCATCACCACAGCCGTGCGCACCGGCGATACGCCGCAGAAGGAACGTGCGGCAATGCGCAAACTGGCCCCTCATATCCTGGTGACCACGCCCGAATCGCTCTACGTATTGATGGGCTCGGCCTCTGGGCGCGAAGGCCTTGCCAGCGTGCACACCGTCATCGTCGACGAAATCCACGCCCTGGCAGGCAACAAGCGCGGCGCCCACCTGGCGCTGACCCTGGAACGCTTGCAGGCCCTGTGCGGGCGCCCGCTGCGGCGCATCGGCCTGTCCGCCACCCAGCGGCCAGTGGAGCGCGTGGCGCAGTTTCTGGTCGGTCAGCAACGCCCTTGCGCGATCGTCGACGTCGGCCATGCGCGCCAGCGCGACCTCGCCATTGAAGTGCCGCCGGTACCACTCGGCGCCGTCATGGCCACGGACGTCTGGGGCCTGGTTTATGACCGCCTGGCGGCCCTCGCCCGCGAACACCGCACCACGCTGGTGTTCGTCAATACCCGGCGCCTGGCCGAGCGCATCACTCGCCACCTCAGCGACCGCCTGGGCAAGGAAGCGGTGGCCGCCCACCATGGCAGCCTGGCCAAGGAGCTGCGCCTGGACGCCGAACAGCGCCTGAAAAACGGCCAACTGCAGGTACTGGTGGCCACCGCTTCGCTGGAGCTGGGTATCGACATTGGCGATGTCGACCTGGTCTGCCAGATCGAGTCGCCTGGCTCGATCGCCGCCTTCCTGCAGCGTGTCGGGCGCTCCGGGCACCAGGTCGATGGCATTCCCAAAGGGCGGCTGTTTGCGACCTCGCGAGACGACTTGATCGAATGCGCGGCCTTGCTCGACTGTATCCGCCTTGGCGAACTCGATGAACTGCACATCCCCAAGGCCCCGCTGGACGTGCTGGCCCAACAGATCGTCGCCGAGGCCAGCAACCAGGCCTGGCAGGAACAGGCGTTGTTCGACTGCCTGCGCCAGGCAACGCCCTACGCAGAGCTCGACCCAGCGCATTACCAATCGCTACTGCGCATGCTCGCCGAAGGCTACAACGGCCGCCAGGGCATCCGCAGCGCCTACCTGCACCGCGATGCAGTCAGTGGCACCTTGCGCGGCCGCCGGGGTAGCCAGCTGACGGCGCTGACCAGCGGCGGCACCATTCCCGACAATGCTGACTATGCGGTGCTGCTCGAGCCACAGGCGCTGAACATCGGCAGCGTCAACGAAGACTTCGCCGTGGAGAGCATCGCTGGCGATATCTTTCAGCTGGGCAATGCGTCCTACCGCATCCTGCGGGTCGAGCCAGGCCGGGTGCGGGTCGAGGATGCCCAGGGCCTGCCGCCCACCATCCCGTTCTGGCTTGGCGAAGCACCAGGGCGCAGCGATGAACTGTCCGCTGCGGTTGCCCGGCTGCAGGCACGCATCGATGAACAGCTGGTGCTGAACGACGGTGATCTTGCTGCGGTGCAGCAGTGGCTGCAGAGCGCACTCGATTTGAACGAAGCCAGCGCCAGCCAGTTGATCGACTACCTCGGTCGTGCCCACGAAGTGCTGGGTGCCCTGCCCTCGCAACAGACCTTGGTGATGGAACGCTTCTTCGACGAGTCCGGTGGCACCCAGCTGATCATCCATTCGCCCTATGGCAGCCGCATCAACCGTGCCTGGGGCCTGGCCCTGCGCAAGCGCTTCTGCCGCACCTTCAATTTCGAATTGCAGGCTGCGGCCAGCGAAGACGCCATCGTGCTGTCGCTGTCGACCAGCCACAGTTTCGAGCTGGATGAAGTGTGGCGCTACCTCAACAGCCGCAGCGCCGAACAGATCCTCATCCAGGCCCTGCTCGACGCCCCGCTGTTCGGCGTGCGCTGGCGCTGGAATGCGGGCGTGGCCATGGCCCTGCCGCGCTTCGTCGGCGGGCGCAAGGTGGCGCCGCAGATCCAGCGCATGAAGAGCGAAGACCTGATCGCTGCGGTGTTCCCCGACCAGATCGCCTGCCTGGAAAACATCGTCGGTGAACGGCAGGTCCCCGACCACCCACTGGTCGAGCAGACCCTCGATGACTGCCTGCACGAAGCCATGGACTGCGAGGGCTGGCTGGCGTTGTTGCGGCGCATGGAAAGCGGCCAGGTGCGCCTGCTGTGCCGCGACCTGCCAGCCCCCTCGCCGCTGGCCTCGGCCATTCTCAATGCCAGGCCATACGCCTTTCTTGATGACGCGCCGCTCGAAGAGCGGCGTACCCAGGCGGTGCTCAACAGGCGCTGGAATGAAATGCACAGGGGCGATGACCTCGGCGCGCTGGACGCCGATGCGATCACCGCCGTGCAGGCCGAGGCCTGGCCGCAGCCGGGCAACGCCGACGAGATGCACGAGGCACTGATGACCCTGGGCGCCATCAGCCATGACGAAGTCCAGGACAACCCGAGCTGGGAGCTGCTGCTGCGCCAACTGGCCAAGGCCGGACGGGCCATGCGCCTGATCGATGAAAGACTTTGGCTGGCACGCGAACGCCTGAACCTGCTGCAAACGCTGTATCCGGCTTCGCGCCAGGAACCCGCGCTGGAGGTACTGCCCAGCTTCGACCAGGCCATCGACCCGGACAGCGCACTGAGCGAACTGCTACGCACCCGCTTGAGCGGCTACGGCCCACTGAGCGTGGCACAGATTGCCGCACCTCTGGGCAAGCCTGCTGCTGAGGTCGAGCAGGCGCTGGCCCGCCTGGAAGCCGAAGGCTTCGTATTGCGCGGCCACTTCAGCCCAGGGGCGCTGGACCTGCAATGGTGTGAGCGCCACCTGCTGGCGCGCATCCATCGTTACACGGTGAAACGCCTGCGCCGGGAGATCGAGCCAGTCAGCCTGCAGGACTTCATGCGTTTTCTGTTCGACTGGCAGCACCTGGCCCCTGACGAGCGTTTGCGAGGCCCCCAAGCCGTGGCCGAAGTGCTGGGGCAGTTGCAGGGCTTCCCCAGTGCCGCCGGCGCCTGGGAGGCGGAACTGCTGCCTGCTCGAATCAAGGATTACAGCCCGCACTGGCTGGACGATGCCTGCCGCAGCGGGCAGTTTGCCTGGAGCCGCCTGGCGGCGACGTTGGCCAGCAATACCTTGTCGAGCACGCCGTTGGTGTTGCTGACGCGTGAGCACATGGGCCTATGGCGTAGCCTCGCCCCCGAGCCTGCCCGGGAAGCACTTGGCGGGCGGGCACAACGAGTACTTGAAGCGCTGCAGGCCCAAGGGGCGTTGTTCTTCGACGAACTGACCAGCGATGCCCACCTGCTGCCCAGCGAGCTGGAAGCGGCATTGCAGGAACTGGTGGGTGCCGGCCTGGTGGGCGCCGACAGTTTCACTGGCCTGCGCAGCCTGATTACCCCTGCCGCCAAGCGCAGCTCCCGCAACAGCCGGCGCGGCCACCCGCCGCTGTCGAGCAGTATGGCCCATGCCGGGCGCTGGGCCTTGTTGCGGCGGGGCGGCGGCACTGTCGACGAGTACCAACGCTTGGAGCATATTGCCCGCGCCCTGCTGCGGCGCTATGGGGTGATCTGCTGGCGGCTGCTGGAGCGGGAAAGCGATGTGCTACCACCCTGGCGCGAGCTGCTGCGTTGCTATCACCGCCTGGAAGCACGTGGCGAGATTCGTGGTGGGCGGTTCATTGCCGGGCTGGCAGGAGAGCAATTCGCCTTGCCGGAAGCGGTCGGGTTGCTGAGGCAAGTACGCCGACGCGCCTTGGATGCAGGCTTGGTGGTGGTGAGTGCGAGCGACCCGCTGAACCTGATCGGGACGCTGCTGCCTGGGGCGAAAGTGCCTGCGGTGGGTGGCAACCGGCTGCTGTATCGCGATGGTGTGCCGGTGGCTGTGCGGGTGGCTGGGAGGTACAGCTATCTGGTGGAGGGGTCGGCGCAGGAGCAAGCGAGCTGGAAGGATACATTGATGCGTACGCCGACAGGATTGCAGCGCTCGATCTGATAGGCGCTGCACATCTGTCGGCGAACACCCACGGACGAGAATGATTTTCGCTACCCCGATTTTGATTTGCACTGCCACACAAGTTGGCTATGGTCGGGGTTTGCCCCAGGCCCTGAGCCTGACCGCGCCATCGCAAGGATCCCGTATGAGCCTGTCACTTCTCAGCCGCTATGCCTTCTTCACCGCCTGCGTACTGTTCACCCTGGCGAGCCTGCCGTTCCTCCACCACGAATGGCTGTGGCCGTTCACCCTGGTCACCGGGGTACTCAGCCTGATCGGGGTGTTCGACCTGCTGCAACAACGCCACGCGGTACGCCGCAACTATCCGATCCTTGGCAACATCCGCTACCTGGTCGAGGCCATCCGCCCGGAAATCCGCCAGTATCTGCTGGAAGCCGACAGCGACGCCCTGCCCTTCTCCCGTGCCCAACGCTCGCTGGTGTACGCCCGGGCCAAGAACGAAGCCTCGGACAAACCCTTCGGCACCCTGATCGACGTCTACGAGTCGGGCTTCGAGTTCATCGGCCACTCCATGCGCCCGGCGCCACTGACCGACCCGGCAAGCTTCCGGGTCATCGTCGGCGGCCCGCAGTGCAGCCAGCCGTATTCGGCGTCGATCTTCAACATCTCGGCCATGAGCTTCGGCTCGCTCAGTGCCAACGCCATCCGCGCCCTGAACAAGGGTGCCAAGCTGGGCAACTTCCACCACGACACCGGCGAAGGCAGCATCAGCCCCTACCACCGCGAAAACGGTGGCGACCTGGTGTGGGAACTGGGCAGCGGCTACTTCGGCTGCCGCACCGCTGACGGCCGCTTCGACCCGGAACGCTTCGCCGCCCAGGCGCGCACGCCGCAGGTGCGGATGATCGAGATCAAGATGAGCCAGGGTGCCAAGCCCGGCCACGGCGGCATCCTGCCCAAGCACAAGGTGACCCAGGAAATTGCCGAAACCCGTGGCGTGCTGATGGGCGAGGACTGCATTTCGCCATCGCGCCACAGCGCCTTCTCCACCCCGATCGAGATGATGCATTTCATTGCCCAGCTGCGCGAGCTGTCCGGTGGCAAGCCGGTGGGGTTCAAGTTCTGCCTCGGCCACCCATGGGAGTTCATGGGCATCGCCAAGGCCATGCTGGAAACCGGCATCCTCCCCGACTTCATCGTGGTCGATGGCAAGGAAGGCGGCACCGGCGCCGCGCCAGTGGAGTTCACCGACCACATCGGCGTGCCGCTGCGTGAAGGTCTGCTGTTCGTGCACAACACCCTGGTCGGCCTGAACCTGCGCGACAAGATCAAGCTCGGCGCCAGCGGCAAGATCGTCAGCGCCTTCGACATCGCCAGCGTGCTGGCCATCGGCGCCGACTGGGCCAACTCGGCGCGCGGGTTCATGTTCGCCATTGGCTGCATCCAGTCGCAGAGCTGCCACACCAACAAGTGCCCGACCGGCGTAGCCACGCAAGACCCGTTGCGCCAACGCGCCCTGGTGGTGCCGGACAAGGCCCAGCGGGTGCTGAACTTCCACCACAACACCCTGCGTGCGCTGGCCGAGATGCTGGCCGCAGCGGGCCTTGAGCACCCCGCGCAGCTGGAGGCCAAGCACCTGGTACGACGCGTGTCGGCCACCGAGATCAAGCTGTTCTCGCAGATGCATGTGTTCCTCAAGCCTGGGGAACTACTGACCGGCGAGGTTAACGGGCAGTTCTATTCGCGTATGTGGCAGATGGCCCGGGCGGACAGCTTCGAACCTCATGGTGACGCTGCCGCTTGAGATGCCCTTGGGTTTGCCAAGACGTACAGCAATGCTTGAGCTTGCCCCTGCGCCAGCTTTTCTTTCAGGTTCCAGGTGTTGGGCAGACGCTGCCCGACACTTGAGTTTTCCCTGACGCCCACCCACCAGACCCTGCTGGATCTGGATGCGAGCGTATTCAGGTCAGAAATCAAAATCTGCTCTGATTTCGGATAGAACAATGATTTCCAGCCAAAGGTCGAAGCAAGCTGCCCTGAATTGTCGCCCTGTTCCCCGTTCTGATAAATCAGTACTTCACTGCCAGTCTTGTTGTAGTACTGAACGGTGTAATACCAGAACACATCATCAACCACGATCACGTCACCGGCTTGCCATTGCTGACTCAGTTTTTCAACGACGACATCCAGACGGATTTCTCGCCAGTCAGTCAAACCATTCAAGTTTTGCTCTTCATTGTACAAGCGGTGCAAGCCTACCCCTTGCCAGGCCAGACAAACCAGAAGCGCCAGTAACCAAACCCGCGACTGTGCTGCCAATCTGGCCAGGATCAATGCCACGAGGATTGCCATTCCATTGGCGGTGAAGGACAAGTAGCGAATCATGAATAACGAAGCGGCATAAGACCCGAGCCATGCCAGCAACAGCGGTACATAGCTCGTTGCGAAGATCAGGGTCACAGGTTTGCAGGGATGCCTGTCACTGGCCGCCATGCTGATGGAAGCGCCGACGATTACCAGTGGAATGAGCCAGAACAACCACCGCGAATAACCTTCCCCAGCGCCGAACGCAAAAAACAGCCAAAACGTCGAGGGTAGTGTTTGCAATGTGACTTCAGGTACCCAACTCACCCACGCGGTATGCCCTAGCTGACCCCAGAAGCTGGGTAACCAGGGCACATAAGCGAGCGCAATCGACACGTTGCAGATCCACCATGCCCTTGATTGGATCGGTTGCTTGCCCTGCTTACCATTGCAGAGCTGCAAGTACAGCCAGTGCGATACCACGGCCAACATTGAAAAATAGTGGCTATACAGCGCTGCTGTCATTAGCAGACCATAACCGACCAAGTAACGCAGACGCCACGGCTGCATGACCCAGTGCATCAACATCAGTGTCGCAGCCAACAGCAAAAATCCGGTGAGCGCGTACATGCGCACTTCCTGGCTATAACGTACCGCCACCGGAAGTAAAGCCAGCAGAATTCCTGCAATCAACGCAACGCTGCGCGTGGCCAAGAGTGTTGTCATTTTGATGGCTACCGCCACAGTAAGGCAGCCAAAAAAAACACTCATCCCTCGCACAGCCAGCAGACTGTTGCCGAATGCATCCATCCAGAAATGCAGCAAGAGGTAGTAGAGCGGCGGATGTACATCACGAGCGGTATGCAAAATGATCTGCGCAAGCGGCATGGCCGCTAGCGTCACGGAATAGGCCTCGTCCAACCAGAGCACCGGATGCGTTACGTGATAAAGACGCGCCATGCATGCCAGCCCGACGACCCCCATGCACGCCAGCAGCCAACCGGTTCGAGCAGCTTTGGCAGTTGGCATGTTCATCTCACTTCCTTGACGAAGGGCGCGCCGTCATTGGCTTCGGTCCGGCGGAGCACGCGCCTGATGACGTATCGGGGGCGGTGCTTGGACTCCATGTAGATTCGCCCGATGTACTCACCCAGCACGCCAATGCCGATCAGCTGTACACCGCCAAGGAACAGAATGGCGGTCATCAACGAGGGATAGCCCGGCACCGGGTTGCCAAACAGCCATTTGTCGATAACCTGGCAGGCCGCACTCAGTAGCGCGAGCAATGCGATTACACCGCCTACATAAGTCCAGAGTCGCAACGGCATGGTACTGAACGAGGTAATCCCATCCAGGGCCAGATTCCACAATTTCCAGCCATTGAAGCGACTCTTCCCTGCCATGCGCGAAGCGCGCTCATACTCGACCACCGCAGTCTTGAAGCCAGGCCACGACAGCATGCCTTTCATGAACAGTTGCTGTTCAGGCATCGACTTGATCACCTCCACGACCTTGCGATCGAGCAGGCGGAAATCACCCACGTTTTCCTCGATGCGAATCTGCGAAATGCAGTTGAGCAGGCAGTAGAACCCCGCAGCCGTGCATCGCTTCAAGTAACTGTCGCATGAACGGTCGCGACGTTTGGCGAGCACCACATCGAAGCCTGCCCGCCATTGTTCGATCAGCTTGGGAATCACTTCGACCGGGTCTTGCAGGTCGACGTCGATTGGAATGACGGCATCGCCACAGGCCTGTTCCAGCCCGGCGAACAGCGCGGCTTCCTTGCCGAAGTTGCGTGAAAGGTCGATGAGGGCAACATCAGGATCACCGGCGATCAGTTGGCGGATCTGTTTTTCGGTTTCATCCTGACTACCGTCATTGATGAAGATCAGCTCGACCTGATCAGCTTGGTTGACAAGCGCTCTTCGCACCGCGTCATAGAACGGCCTGATCGCCTGCTCTTCATTGAATACCGGCACGATCAGCGAAATATCCATCTACGCTTCTCCGTGAAGACCCATCGTGCAAACACAAAGCCCAGCAGCGCGCTGACCAGGCAGAACAGCCCGACGGTCAACGGCGGTGGCCAGCCTTGGCTGTCGGCGAGGTACCCCAGTGACGCACTGAGGCTGCCCATCCCCGCCACGAACACGCAGTAGCGCACGAGCGAAACGGGCACCCTGAAGGTGAACCAGGCATTGGCCATGAAGGAAAAGGACAGCGCAACGATGAATGCCAGCAGGTTGCTGAGGGCCTGGTCGTTGCCAGCCACCTGCAACGCGGCAAACACCGCTGCGTGAATAATGGTGTTGAAGATGCCCACGATCAGGTACTTGAGAAATGCCGGCATTCTGCGCTGCATGCGTCTTCGAGCCTTGCTTGACTGGCTTGTGCACAAAACTAGGTGAATTACTGCAAGGGAACTACTGACAAAAATGCCAGTTGACGGTGATGGCGTAGCGGCCATCAATCAACTTGGCAGAGGCGAAGGGAACCGCCTGGTGCACCAGACGATCTTCCTTCCCACCTCCAGAGCAGGGCACTGACCATGAACAACGGCCGCGACCTTCGCATCGACTTCTTCCGTGGCCTGGCGCTGGTGTTCATCTTCTGGGATCACATCCCCGACAACCCGCTGGGCAACTTCACCGTGCGCAATATCGGCTTCAGCGACGCGGCGGAGATCTTCGTGTTCCTTGCCGGCTACGCAGCAGTGCTGGCCTATGGCAAGGTCGCCCGGCGCGAAGGCTGGCTGGTGGCGAGCATGCGCATCCTGCGCCGGGTCTGGGTGTTGTACGTGGCGCATATCTTCCTGCTGGCGCTGCTGATGGGCATGGTGTTCGTCGCCAACCACCATGCCCAGCGGGACATGATCGAGGGCATGGGGCTGAGCTACTTCCTCCACGACCCGCAGCAAGCGCTGGTGGACGAACTGATGCTGCGTTTCAAGCCCAACCTGATGGACCCGCTGCCGCTGTACATCCTGTTGTTGCTGGGCTTGCCGCTGCTGCTGCCACTGTTGATGCAGCGTCTGGCGCTGGCTGTGGGCCTGTCGCTGGGGCTGTATGTACTGGTGCAGGTGTTCAAGTGGAACCTGCCGGCTCAGGCAGGTGGGGTCTGGTATTTCAACCCGTTTGCCTGGCAATTGCTGTTCGTGCTCGGTGGCGCAGCAGCGCTGCGTGGGCAGCGCACCGAAACGCAAACGCCCTTCCGGGTATGGCGCCAACCGCTGTTCGTGGCCGCAGCGGTCGTGGTGCTGGCCAGCGCGCTGATTACCCTGTCCTGGCGCTGGACGGCACTGCACGACGTACTGATCCCACGCTGGCTGGGCGAATGGCTGTACCCGATCGACAAGACCAATCTCTCACCGCTGCGGTTGGTGCAGTTCCTGGCGCTGGCTTACTGCACTGCCAAGCTGGTGCTCAGCGGCCCGTGGCTGCAAGGTTGGGTGGCGCGGCAGAGTTGCAGGATGGGGCGCTATTCGCTGGAGGTGTTCTGCCTGGGCGTGTTGCTGGCGCCGATGGCGGACATGTTCAATGCGATGGGTGGGGATCGCTGGCCGGTGCAGTTGCTGACCGCGCTGGGCGGGCTGCTGGCCATGCTGTTGCTGGCGGGGTGGCTGGAATGGAGCAAGCAGCTGGGGCAACCCAGAGAAGCGTGCGCAGTGGCGGGACAAGGGGCAGCCTAGCTGCCCCTCTTTCACATCAGGAAGCCGGGCTGACGATGCCCTGCTCCTGCTTTGGCGCAAGACGCAACGCGTAATACAGTACCGTCAGCAATACCAGGAACGCCGGGCCGATATACAGTGCCACGCGGGTATCCTCGAAGTACGCCATCAGGCCCACTACCAGCACCAGGAAGGCCAGGGCCAGGTAGGAACTCAGCGGCCACAGCCACATGCGGTATTTCAGCGTTTTTTGCTCGGCGGTCGACAGGCCAGCGCGGAACTTGATCTGCGCCAGCAGGATCATCACCCAGGTCCAGATCGCACCGAAGGTGGCAATCGAGGTCACCCAGACGAACACCTTTTCCGGCACCAGGTAGTTGGCCAGCACGCCCAGCAGCAGTGCACCGATCGACAGCAGCAGCGCATTGCGCGGCACGCCGCTCTTCGAGGTGCGGGCAAAGGCGGCCGGGGCCTGGCCGTTCTGCGCCAGGCTGTAGAGCATGCGCCCGGTGCTGAAGATGCCGCCGTTGCACGACGACAGCGCAGCGGTAATCACCACGAAGTTGATGATGCCGGCAGCCGTCTTGATGCCCAGACGCTCGAAGGTCATGACGAACGGGCTGCCCTGGCTGCCGATGCCATCCCACGGGTAGATCGACAGGATCACGAACAGGGCGCCTACGTAGAACAGCAGGATGCGCCAGAACACCGAGCCGATCGCCTGGGGGATGGTTTTCTGCGGGTTGCGTGCTTCGCCGGCGGTAAGGCCGATCATTTCCACGCCCAGGTAGGCGAACATCACCATCTGCAGCGACATCAGCACGCCGGTCACGCCGTTGGGCATGAAGCCGCCGTTGCTCCACAGGTTGGAGATGCCCACGGCGACGCCGTCATTGCCGAAGCCGAACGCGATCACGCCAATGCCACCCAGGACCATGGCGATGATGGTGACGATCTTGATCAGGGCGAACCAGAACTCGAACTCGCCGAACGCCTTGACCGCGATCAGGTTGACTGCGCCCATGCTGCCCAGCGCCATCAAGGCCCAGATCCAGCGTGGCACGTCGGGGAACCAGATGCCCATGTAGATGGCCACCGCGGTGATTTCCGCGACGCAGGTCACCAGCCACAGGAACCAGTAGTTCCAGCCGGTGAGAAAGCCTGCCAGCGGGCCAAGGTAGTCCTGGGCGTAACGGCTGAACGAGCCGGCGACCGGGTTGTGCACGGCCATCTCGCCGAGGGCGCGCATGATCACCAGGATTGCCAGGCCACCAATGATGTAGGAAAGCATGATCGCGGGGCCGGCCATTTCGATGGCTTTGGCCGAACCGAGGAAAAGACCGACGCCGATGCAGGCGCCCAGCGCCATCAGACGAATGTGCCGTTCGCCCAGCTCACGCTTGAGCGGGCCGCCCTCAGAGGGCTCGGCAGGGGCAGGATGGTTGCCGACTGGCATAGCAATACAACCTCATTTTGTTATTGGATTTGACCTTCGTGCAGCACCGGCCATGCCGATAGGCGTGGCGTTGGCTTGCCAGGCTGGCCTTGTGGGCCGGCCCGTGTGCCGGTCTAGAGCGGCCGGCGGGGCGAAGGGCCGAGCAGTATAGGAAGTCCGATACAGGAGTTTTCGCTGTATATACAGGAAAATTCAGCGAGTTTTTCGGAGGCTGCTGCACCACCCCCGCTTCCACTACCACCCTAACAACAACGCCACAGGAATAAACCCACACCAAAGCCGCATAGCCCTACACCGCTTTTCTCGGCTTCCTACAAATTTTTCACCTGTTCCCGCCAACGTCTAAGCTTCAGACAAGCAAGACGAAAATACCTGGCCGGATAGAAGACTATGGGCGCACTGTGGCAATCGGAACCAACCAGAACGGAAGCATCTGAAGCACCTCCGGCCAAGACGCCACAACCGCAGCCCCCACGTCAGCGCAGGCTCTGGTGGCGGTTGATTTTCCTGATCCTGCTGGTGGCACTGATCGCCATCGGTTTTGCCGCCTACGACGAGTTCCGCACCTCCAACCTGCAGTCGCGAGAATTCAGCAAGCTGGCCACCACCCTCACCTATTCGCTGCAGCCAGGGCCGAGCGATGCAATCATCTATCCGGGCGAAGGGCCGTTCGACAAACGCCTGGGCTACAGCGGGCTGGGCGAGTTCCTGCCACGCCTGCTGAAACGCGATTACCTGATCAGCGAGCAGGTACAGTTCTCACCGGCCCTGATGCGCTATGTCGATCATGGTCTGTTCGCCCCCTATATCGAGAAGATCCAGGCCGGCCTGTCGATCACCGACTGCCGGGGCGACACGCTGTACCAGTACAACTACCCGCAGCACCTGTACCCGGATTTCGCCTCCATCCCGCCGGTGATGGTCAACAGCCTGCTGTTCATCGAAAACCGCGACCTGCTCGATACCAAGGACGTGAAGAACAACCCGGCCGTGGACTGGCCGCGCTTTGCCAAGGCCGCCTACAGCCAGGTGGCCAAGTACCTGGCCCTGCCCGGCCAGTCGGCGGGTGGCAGCACCCTCGCCACCCAGTTGGAGAAGTACCGCCATTCGCCAGATGGCCTGACCGTCAATGGTGCCGAAAAGATCCGCCAGATGATCTCGGCCAGCGTACGTGCTTACCAGGGTGGCCCCGATACCAGCGAAGCGCGCCACCGGATCGTGCGTGACTACCTCAACAGCGTGCCACTGTCGGCCGTGCCCGGGCATGGCGAGGTGCATGGCATGGCCGAGGGCCTGCGGGTGTGGTACGGCGCCGACTTCGACCAGGTCAACCAGGCGCTGACCTCCACCGCCACCGACCCGGACAGCATGGCCGCACGCGGCCTGGCCCTGCGCCAGGTGCTGTCGCTGATGATCGCCCAGCGTCGCCCTTCGCATTACCTGTCCAAGGGCAGGGTCGAGCTGGCCGACCTCACCGACTCGCACATCCGCGTGCTGGCGGCTGCCAAGATCATCGATCAACCGCTGGCCGATGCGGCGCTGGCCAGCAAGGCGGTCTACCGCGACTGGGTCGCCCAGCCGACCATCGTGCCGATCATCACCAACAAGGGCATCAGCCTGGCCCGCAACCGTCTGGCGGCCATGCTCAACCGCCCGCTGTATGACCTCGACCGCCTCGACGTGTCAGCCACCAGTACCCTGCAGGCCGACCTGCAGCTGCAGGTCAGCCAGTACCTGAAAAACCTTGCCGACCCCGAATTCGCGGCGCAAATGGGCCTCATCGGCGAACGCCTGCTCACCTCCAAGACCACCGACCAGGTGAGCTACAGCTTCACCTTGTTCGAACGCACCGCCGATGGCTCGCGGGTGCGGGTGCAGACCGACAGCACCAACCAGCCTTTCGATATCAACGAAGGCAGCAAGCTGGAACTGGGCTCGACCGCCAAACTGCGAGTGCTCACGACGTATCTGGAAATCATCGCCGAACTGCACGACAAGTACGCAGGCAAGCCGGCAGCCGAATTGAAGAAAGTCGAGGTCGCCGAGCTCGACCGCATCACCCAGTGGTCGCTGGAATGGCTGGCACAGAACAGCAAGAACCAGAGCCTGGATGCCATGCTCGATGCGGCGCTGGAGCGCAAGTACTCGGCCAACACCGGCGAGGCCTTCTTCACCGGTGGCGGCATGCACGTGTTCAACAACTTCCGCAAGGAAGACAACAACCGCAACCCGACCCTCAAGGATGCCCTGCGCGAGTCGATCAACCTGCCGTTCATCCGCCTGATGCGCGACCTGGTGCGCTATGTCACCTACCAGCAGCCGTTCAACCGCGTGCCGCTGCTCAAGGACGACTCCGACCCGCGCCGCCAGGAATACCTGGCGCGCTTCGCCGACAAGGAAGGCACCAGCTACCTGATGCGCTTCTGGAAGAAGTACCAGCGCAAGACCTCGCAGCAGCGCCTGGACACCTTCCTCGACAGCATGCGCGCCACCCCGCAACGCCTGGCGGCGGTGCACCGTTACCTGTTCCCGGAAGCCGGCCAGGAAACCTTCAACGCCTTCGTCCGTGCCCACAGCAAGGATGACAAGATCGCCTTGGGCAAACTCACCGACGGCAAGCTGGCGGAGATGTACGAAGCCTACGGCCCCGGCAAGTACGACCTGCCCGACCAGGGCTACATCGCCAAGGTCCACCCACTGGACTTGTGGCTGCTGGGCTACCTGTTGAAGCACCCGAGCTCCACGCTCACCGAAATGGTCAATGCCAGCCATTTCGAACGCCAGGAAGTCTATAGCTGGCTGTTCAAGAGCCGGCACCAGGGTGCGCGTGACAGCCGCATCCGCACCATGGTCGAGATCGAGGCGTTCCTCGATATCCATGCACGCTGGAAACGCGTGGGCTACCCGTTCGATCACCTGGTGCCTTCGCTGGCCACTGCCATCGGCAGCTCCGGCGACCGCCCGGCCGCGCTGTCGGAGCTGGTCGGCATCATCCAGAACGACGGCGTGCGCCTGCCGACGCTGCGGATCGACACCCTGCATTTCGCTGCCAATACCCCCTACGAGACCAAGCTGGTCAGCGACCCGGACCGTGGCGTGCGAATTCTGCCGGTGGAAGTGGCGCGCGCACTGAAAGGTGCCATGTCACAGGTGGTGGATGCCGGTACCGCACGGCGCATCTCCGGCAGTTTCAAGCTCAATGACGGCACACCGCTGGTGATGGGTGGCAAGACCGGTACCGGCGACAACCGTATCGAAAGCTTCGGCGCCGGTGGCCGGCTGATCGGCTCGCGCTCGCTGAACCGCACCGCCACCTTCGTGTTCTTCCTCGGCGACAACCACTTCGGCACCCTGACCGCCTTCGTCCCTGGGCGCTCGGCGGAAGCCTTCAAGTTCACTTCGGCGCTACCGGTACAAGTGCTCAAGGGCATGGCGCCGATCCTGATGCCGTACTTGCAGCCAGGCAACCCGAACGAGTGCAAGCCACCCCAGGTGGCCGTGCATGGCAACGACTCATCTAAAACGTAGATGATAATCATCGGCATTTAGAGGCTTGTGTTTAGATATATCTTGAGTAATATCTTGCGATATATCGAAACACAGGGAGCCTCTAAATGCGTGACCATTCCGCACATGACCCTTTTGAACGCCGCCCCGCCCGCGGCGAGCGTGGCCCGCGGGTGTTCGCCCCGGGCGACCTCAAGCTGCTGATGCTGTCGATGCTGGCCGAGCAACCGGGCCACGGCTATGACCTGATCCGTCAGATCGAGAACCTGTTCGACGGCAGCTACACGCCGAGCCCCGGCGTGATCTACCCCACCCTCAATTTCCTCGAAGAAGCCGAACTGATCAGCGGCCAGGTGCACGGCAGCAAACGCCTGTACGCCATCACCGTCGCCGGCCGAAACGCACTGGCCGATCAGGCCGTCGCCCTGGATGGCGTGCGCATGCGCATCGAAGTCAGCAAGCGCGCCCTGCGTGGCCACGACCGCCCGCCAGAGATTCACGAAGCGGTCGGCAACCTGCGCCATGCCCTGCACATGCACAGTGGCCGCTGGACGCCGGAAGAAATCGAACGGGTGCGCAACCTGCTCAACGACACTGCCAAGGCCATCGCCTCCGGGCCGGCCGATCCTGTCAGGGAGAATCCCCATGAGTGACACGATTCACCGCGTCAACCACGAAATCCGCCAACGTCGCCTGCAAGTGCTGCGGGTCACCGACCTCACCCCGCGCATGCGCCGCATCACCCTCGGTGGCGCCGAACTGCAGGGCTTCACCAGCCTGGGCAGTGATGACCACATCAAATTGCTGTTCGCTGAAACAGCCGAGCAGCAGCAAGCCATCGACGCCCGCAACCTGGGCCGTGACGGCGGCGCCCGGCCGACCATGCGCGAGTACACGCCACGGCGTATCGACCTGGTGACCCACGAACTGGACATCGATTTCGTGCTGCACGGCGACGGCCCGGCTTCGACCTGGGCGGCCCAGGCGGCACCTGGGCAGACGCTGAACATCGCCGGGCCACGGGCTTCGATGGTGGTGCCGGATATCTTCGACAGCTACCTGCTGGTGGGTGACGAGACGGCGATCCCGGCGATTGGCCGGCGACTGGAAGAACTGCCGGCGGGGCGTCGGGTGCTGGCGGTGATTCAGATCGAGAATGAGCAGGAGCGCCAGCCCTTGCCGAGCGCGGCGCAGGTCGACGTTATCTGGGTCAAGCGGGATGAGGACCTGCTGGCGTTGCTCAAGGATCTGGCGTTGCCGGAAGGCAAGCTCTACAGCTGGGTGGCGCTGGAGAAGTCACTGACTCGGCTGGCCAAGGCATTGTTGCTGGAGAAAGGCGTGGCGGAAGATGCCTTGAAGGCCGCCGCTTACTGGCGTGCCGACGGGACTGCGGACGACGAGTGATCTGCTCTCTCCTGCACCGGCCTCTTCGCGGGCACGCCCGCTCCCACAGGTACTGCGCAAACCTTGAGGGCTGCAGTGTTCCTGTGGGAGCGGGCATGCCCGCGAAGAGGCCGGTACAGGTCAAGCCAATCTGTACCTTCCCCGCCATCGATCCAGCGCCAGCAACACCAGGCCAATCCCCCAGAACCCCGCCAACACCCCCAGGGCATTGAGCATCACCTGCCCATACCCCAGGCTCGCCACATCGATGAACGGGTAGGCATACGCCCCGATCTCACTCCCCCGCCACAGCGCATAAGCGAAATACACCGCCGGGTACAGCGCCCACACCATCAGGTGCCAGAGCCGCAGTCTGCCTTTGGGCACCTCGAACCACCAGTACAAGGCGAACAGCAGCGGCATCACATCGTGCAGCAGTTCATCCGCCAGCCACTGCCAGCCTTCTGGCTGCCACAGGTGGCGCAGCAGCACGCTGTAAGCCAACGCCACCAGCACGATGCTGGCCGCCACCGCAGAGCTCACCGATGGCGACAGAAACCAGCGCCTGGCTCCCGACTCCCGGCCAAAGGCCGCGTAGCTGAGCACCGTCGCCACCAGGGTATTGGTCAGCACCGTGAAGTAACCGAACACATTGATCAGCCCGCCAATCAGGCTGGCCTGCTCCTGCCAGCGCGCCAGCAGCACCAGGTAGACCTGCACCGTGAGGCCGAACCAGCCAAGCAACGCCATCGACGTCAGCCAGGGGCGCCGTGGCATGTCAGGCCTGGCGCTGCAGCTTCACGTACAACTGCTCGACCTTCTCCCGTGCCCAGGGCGTCTTGCGCAGGAAGGTCAGGCTCGACTTGATGCTCGGGTTGCTCTTGAAGCAGCGCACATCAACGCGTTCGGCCAGGCCCTGCCATTGGTAGTGCGCCACCAGTTCGGTGAGGATCTGTTCGAGGGTCTTGCCGTGCAGCGCGTTGTGTTGGGCTGTGCTCATGCCAGTGCTCCGTAGGAAAGATGCGCACCTTACACGAGTGTAGTGGCAGGTGGGATCGGTATTGCCTGCGGAAAAACCACTGGCCAGGGGCGAAACCTCTGTGCTGAAATAGTGATGTTATATTGTAACAACACAAAAGCATCTGCCAAGGAACGCCTCATCCCCATGCTGCACATCCCGCTCCGCCTCTCCCCCCTCGCTGTCGCCCTGTGGCTCGCCTCATCACCCAGCCAAGCCGTGGAACTGGAACCCCAGGTCATCACCGCCAATCCGCTGGGCAACCGTCAACTGGCTGCACCCAGCACCGTGCTTGAAGGTGACGACCTGCTGCAACAGCAACACGGCAGCCTCGGTGAAACCCTGAACAAGCAACCCGGTGTAGCCTCCACCTGGTTCGGCCCTGGCGCCAGCCGCCCGGTGATTCGCGGCCTGGACGGCGACCGTATTCGCATCCTGCGCAATGGCGTGGGTGCCCTGGATGCCTCGTCGCTGTCCTATGACCATGCCGTGCCGCTGGACCCAGTCACGGTCGAGCGCGTGGAAATCGTCCGCGGCCCGGCCGCCCTGCTCTACGGCGGCAATGCCATCGGCGGCGTGGTCAACACTTTCGACAATCGCATCCCCGACTCGCCGATCGAGGGCATCCACGGTGCTGGCGAACTGCGCTACGGCGGCGCCGACACCACCCGCAGCAGTGCCGGCAAGCTGGAAGCCGGAGACGGCACCTTTGCCCTGCACCTGGACGCCAATAGCCGTCAATTCAATGACCTGCGTATTCCCGGCTATGCGCAGAGCGCCAAGGTCCGTGACCCCGACGCGCCTGGCAGTCGCCACCGCCTGGAAAACAGCGACGGCCGCCAGGACGGTGGCGCGATCGGCGGTTCCTACAACTGGGAGCATGGCTATGCCGGCCTGTCCTACAGCCGCTACGACAGCAACTACGGCTCGGTGGCCGAGTCCGGCGTGCGCCTGGACATGAAGCAGGACCACTACGCCTTTGCCTCGGAACTGCGCGACCTGGACGGCCCGTTCAGCTCGGTCAAGGTCGATGCCGGCTACACCGACTACGAGCACAGCGAGATCGAAGAAGGCGAGGTACACACCACCTTCAAGAACAAGGGCTACGAAGCCCGCATCGAAGCCCGTCATCAGCCGCTCGGGCCGCTCGAAGGCGTGATTGGCGCACAGGTCAGCCGCAACGAGTTCTCGGCGCTGGGCGAGGAAGCCTTCGTCCCGCACACCGACACCGATAGCCTGGCGCTGTTCATGCTCGAGCAGTGGCAGGCCACCGAGCGCCTGAACCTGAGCCTGGGCGCTCGCCTGGAACACACCCGCGTCGACCCCGATGCCAAGGGCAACGAGAACTTCGTCGACGCCGACAGCGCCAGCAGCTTCAACGCCTTCAGCCTGTCCTCGGGCGCGGTGTACCAGCTCGACCCGATCTGGTCGCTGGCGGCCAACCTCGGCTACACCGAGCGCGCCCCGACGTTCTACGAGCTCTATGCCAATGGTGCCCACGTGGCCACCGGCGCGTATGAAGTCGGTGATGCCAGCCTGAACAAGGAAAAGGCCATTTCCGCCGACCTGGCCCTGCGCTTCGACAATGGCACCCACAAAGGCAGCGTCGGGGTGTTCTATAGCCACTTCCGCAACTACATCGGCCTGATCGGCACGGGTAACCTGCGTGAAGGCCATGATCACGACCATGACGAGGATGATCACGACCACGATCATGACGATGGCGGCTTCCCCGAGTACCAGTACCAGGGCGTGCGTGCGCGCTTCTACGGCATCGAGGCACAAGACCGCTGGAAGCTGCTCGAGAACCGCTATGGCAGCTTCGCGCTGGAGTTGTCCGGCGACTACACCCGGGCCAAGAACCTCGACAGCGGCGAGCCCTTGCCGCGCATTGCCCCGCTGCGGCTCAACAGCGGACTGGTGTGGGAACTGGACCGCTGGCAGGCACGGGTCGATGTGCAACATGCCGCATCGCAGCATCGCAAGCCTGAGAACGAGACCAGCACCGACGGCTACACCACGCTCGGGGCCAGCGTCGGCTACCGCTTCGACATCGGCCAGAGCCAGTGGCTGGCCTTCGTGCGCGGCGAGAACCTGACCGACCAGACCGTGCGCTATGCGAGTTCGATCCTGCGGGATATCGCGCCAGCGCCAGGACGCAGTGTGGAAGTGGGACTGCGGACCACCTTCTGAGCCATGTGGGGCTGCCAAGCAGCCCCTTTAATCAGCTGACTGTTACTGAATCAGCAACAATCAACTGCGACAATTTGTCTTTTTTTCTTACAACTTCCCCTATATCCTCCCCGCCGCAAGCTGAATCGCTTCACCCAGCATTCCCAATTGCCACTTACATCGAAGAGCCCGCTCCTCGGTGCGCTCGCCGTTTGCTCAATAATCAAAAGATAGCGCTATCTCATGTTCCAACTGCCCAAGACCCGCTACACCGGCTTTGCCCTCATTGCCCTCACCGCCAGCCTGCCGAATACGGCCAGCGCCAGCGAACCCTTCGCCAAAGACTCCCCATGGATGTTCGGCGACTGGGGTGGCACCCGTACCGAGCTGTTGGAAAAAGGCTACGACTTCACCCTCGGCTACACCGGCGAGATGGGCAGCAACCTGCACGGCGGCTACGACCACGACCGCACGGCACGCTACAGCGACCAGTTCACCTTCGGCAGCCACCTGGACCTGGAGAAGATCCTCGGCTGGAACGACACCGAGTTCCAGCTGACCGTCACCGAGCGCCACGGCGACAACATCAGCAATGACCGCATCAACGACCCACGGGTCGGCGGCTTCACCTCGGCCCAGGAAGTCTGGGGCCGTGGCGAAACCTGGCGGCTGACGCAAATGTGGATCAAGCAGAAATATTTCGACGGCGCCCTGGACGTGAAAGTCGGCCGTTTCGGCGAAGGCGAGGATTTCAACAGCTTCCCCTGCGACTTCCAGAACCTGGCCTTCTGCGGCTCGCAGGTGGGCAACTGGGTCGGCGGCATCTGGTACAACTGGCCGGTCAGCCAGTGGGCCATGCGCGTGCGCTACAACCTCAACCCTGAGTTGTACGCCCAGGTTGGCGTATATGAGCAGAACCCGTCCAACCTCGAATCCGGTAACGGTTTCAAGCTCAGCGGCAGCGGCACCCAGGGTGCGGTGATGCCGGTCGAACTGGTATGGACCCCACGTATCCAAGGCCTGAAAGGGGAATATCGCGCCGGCTACTACTACAGTAATGCCAAGGCACAGGATGTTCTCAAGGACAGCAACGGCCAGCCGGCCGCCCTCAGTGGCGCCGCTTACCGCAGCAGTTCGAGCAAGCACGGCATGTGGCTCGGGGCCCAGCAGCAGGTCACCTCGCTGGCGTCCGACCAGTCGCGCGGCCTGAGCCTGTTCGCCAACGCCACGGTGCACGACAAGAAGACCAATGTCATCGACAACTATGTTCAAGCTGGACTGGTTTACAAAGGCCCCTTCGATGCCCGCGCCAAGGACGACATCGGCTTCGCCCTCGCCCGCGTGCACGCCAACCCGGCCTACCGCAAGAACGCCCGCCAGGCCAATCAGGTGGCCGGCCTCGACGACTACGACAACCCGGGCTACCTGCCGGTGCAAGACACCGAGTACAGCGCCGAACTCTATTACGGCATTCACCTGGCCGACTGGCTCACGGTGCGCCCGAACCTGCAGTACATCCGCCATCCGGGCGGGGTGTCGCAGGTCGACAGCGCGCTGATCGGCGGCCTGAAGATTCAAAGCACGTTCTGACCACTTTCACACTGACCACCTTCACTAAAGGGAGAACCTACGATGAGCACTGACGGTGCCAACCAAGGAACCCGCTGGCTGCCACGCCTGATGGGCGTGCTGCTGTTGCTGATGGGCCTGGCCCTGCTGGCCGGCGGCATCAAGCTGAGCCAGCTGGGCGGATCGCTGTACTACCTGATTGCCGGTATCGGCTTTGCCCTGTCGGGCGCCCTGCTGCTGGCCAAGCGCCGTATTGCCCTGGGCCTGTATGGCCTGGTGCTGCTGGGCAGCACGGTCTGGGCCATGCTCGAAGTGGGCCTGGACTGGTGGCAACTGGTGCCGCGCCTGGCCATCTGGTTCGCCATCGGCGTGGTGCTGCTGCTGCCGTGGGCCCGCCGCCCGCTGACCGGCCCTGCCGCCAAGGCCAACACCGCGCTGCTCAGTGTTGCCGTGCTGGCTTCGGGCGCCTGCGCCCTGGGCAGCCAGTTCACCCACCCGGGTGAAGTGTTCGGCGAACTGGGCCGCGACAACAGCGAAATGGGCAGCGCCGCGCCGGCCATGCCGGATGGCGACTGGCAGGCCTATGGCCGCACCGAGCACGGCGACCGCTATTCGCCGCTGCGCCAGATCACCCCACAGAACGCCTACCGCCTTGAAGAAGCCTGGCGCATCCGCACCGGCGACCTGCCGACCGACAACGACCCGGTCGAGCTGACCAACGAAAACACCCCGCTGAAGGCCAACGGCATGCTCTATGCCTGCACCGCCCACAGCAAAGTGCTGGCCCTGGACCCGGACACTGGTGCCGAGATCTGGCGCTACGACCCGCAGATCAAGACCCCGGTCGGCACCTTCAAGGGCTTCGCCCACATGACCTGCCGCGGCGTCTCGTACTATGACGAGAACAGCTACGTCAGCCGCGACGGCAGCCCGGCTCCGAAGGTGTCCGACGCCGGCCAGGCCGTGGCCCAGGCCTGCCCACGCCGCCTCTACCTGCCGACCGCCGACGCCCGCCTGATCGCCATCAACGCCGACAACGGCAAGGTCTGCGAAGGCTTCGCCAACCAGGGCGCGATCGACCTGACCACCGGCATCGGCCCGTTCACTGCCGGTGGCTATTACTCTACCTCGCCGGTGGCGATCACCCGCAGCCTGGTGATCATCGGCGGCCATGTCACCGACAACGAGTCGACCAACGAACCGTCCGGCGTGATCCGCGCCTACGACGTGCACGACGGCCACCTGGTGTGGAACTGGGACAGCAACAACCCGGACGACACCAAGCCGCTGGCCCCGGGCAAGATGTACAGCCGCAACTCGGCCAACATGTGGTCGCTGGCCAGCGTCGACGAAGACCTGGGGATGGTCTACCTGCCGCTGGGCAACCAGACCCCTGACCAGTGGGGCGCCGACCGCACCCCGGGCGCCGAGAAGTACAGCGCCGGCGTGGTCGCCCTGGACCTGGCCACCGGCAAGGCCCGCTGGAACTACCAGTTCACCCACCACGACCTGTGGGACATGGACGTCGGCAGCCAGCCGACCCTGGTGCACCTGAAGACCAAGGACGACGTGAAGCCGGCGATCATCGTGCCGACCAAGCAGGGCAGCCTGTACGTGCTCGACCGCCGCGACGGCACGCCGATCGTGCCGATTCGCGAGATCCCGGTCCCGCAGGGCGCGGTCAAGGGTGACCACACCGCACCGACCCAGGCCCGCTCCGACCTCAACCTGCTGGGCCCTGAGCTGACCGAACAGGCCATGTGGGGCGCTACGCCGTTCGACCAGATGCTGTGCCGCATCCAGTTCCGCGAGCTGCGCTACGAAGGCCAATACACCCCGCCGTCCGAACAGGGCAGCCTGATCTACCCAGGCAACGTCGGCGTGTTCAACTGGGGCAGCGTGTCGGTCGACCCGGTGCGCCAACTGCTCTTCACTTCGCCCAACTACATGGCCTTCGTGTCGAAGATGGTGCCGCGCGAGCAGGTAGCCGCCGGCAGCAAGCGCGAAAGCGAGACCAGCGGTGTGCAGCCGAACACTGGCGCGCCGTACGCGGTGACCATGCACCCGTTCATGTCGCCGATCGGCATCCCGTGCCAGGCGCCCGCCTGGGGTTATGTGGCGGCCATCGACCTGTTCACCAACAAGGTGGTGTGGAAGCGCAAGAACGGCACTACCCGTGACAGCACCCCGGTGCCGATCGGCATGCCGGTGGGCGTACCGAGCATGGGCGGTTCGATCGTCACCGCCGGTGGCGTCGGCTTCCTCAGCGGCACCCTCGACCAGTTCCTGCGTGCCTATGACGTGAACAACGGCAAGGAACTGTGGAAGGCCCGCCTGCCAGCAGGTGGCCAGGCCACGCCGATGACCTATACCGGCAAGGACGGCAAGCAGTACGTGCTGATCGTCGCCGGCGGCCATGGCTCGCTGGGCACGAAAATGGGCGATTACATCATCGCTTACAAATTGGCTGAGTAAGCGCTGCTAGTCTGACATGCACGACCCTGTGGGAGCGGCCTTGTGTCGCGAAAGGGTCGCGCAGCGGCCCCATGATCTCTGCTGGTGCACAGATTTTGGGGCTGCTGCGCAGCCCTTTCGCGACACAAGGCCGCTCCCACACCATTGAAACCCATCCCCCCCCGCCCCATCTAAGCACCATAGTCATTCACGCAGGTGCCCCATGAGCGACCAGCAGGATTTCCCGGAACAACCCGACGAACACAGCGCAATCGAACAGCCCGACACCCAGGCCCATGCCGGCCACGCCCTCGCCCTGCCCGGCCAGCAGCTG
Source organism: Pseudomonas sp. CC120222-01a (assembly GCF_003097235.1). Taxonomy (GTDB): domain Bacteria; phylum Pseudomonadota; class Gammaproteobacteria; order Pseudomonadales; family Pseudomonadaceae; genus Aquipseudomonas. The sequence continues at coordinate 50,748 of NZ_QEQQ01000005.1, forward strand.
CCGGACAAGGTCTACGTGATCCCGATCCACAACCGCCCGTTCTTCCCCGCGCAAGTGCTGCCGGTGATCGTCAACGAAGAGCCCTGGGCCGAAACCCTCGACCTGGTAGCCAAGACCGAACACCACTCGCTGGCACTGTTCTTCATGGACACCCCGCCGGAAGACCACCGCCATTTCGACACCTCGGCCCTGCCGGAGTACGGCACCCTGGTCAAGGTGCACCATGCCAGCCGCGAAAACGGCAAATTGCAGTTCGTCGCCCAGGGCCTGACCCGGGTGCGCATCCGCACCTGGCTCAAGCACCATCGCCCACCGTACCTGGTCGAAGTCGAGTACCCGCGCCAGCCGGCCGAGCCGACCGACGAGGTCAAGGCCTACGGCATGGCGCTGATCAATGCGATCAAGGAACTGCTGCCGCTCAACCCGCTGTACAGCGAAGAACTGAAGAACTACCTCAACCGCTTCAGCCCCAACGACCCGTCGCCACTCACCGACTTCGCCGCCGCGCTCACCTCCGCCACCGGCAACCAGCTGCAGGAAGTGCTCGACTGCGTGCCCATGCTCAAGCGCATGGAGAAGGTCCTGCCGATGCTGCGCAAGGAGGTCGAGGTCGCGCGCCTGCAGAACGAGATTTCCGCCGAGGTCAACCGGCAGATCGGTGAGCACCAGCGCGAGTTCTTCCTCAAGGAACAGCTCAAAGTCATCCAGCAGGAGCTGGGCCTGACCAAGGACGACCGCAGCGCCGACCTCGAACAGTTCGAGCAGCGCCTGGCCGGCAAGACCTTGCCCGAGCAGGCGAAAAAACGCATCGACGAAGAAATGGGCAAGCTGGCCATCCTCGAGACCGGCTCGCCCGAATACGCCGTCACCCGCAATTACCTGGAATGGGCCACCGCCCTGCCCTGGGGCGTGTATGGCAAGGACAAGCTCGACCTCAAGCATGCGCGCAAGGTGCTCGACCAGCACCACGCCGGCCTGGATGACATCAAGGAGCGCATTCTCGAGTTCCTCGCCGTCGGCGCCTGGAAGGGTGAGATCAGCGGCTCGATCGTGCTGCTGGTGGGCCCGCCCGGGGTGGGCAAGACCAGCATCGGCAAGTCCATTGCCGAATCCCTTGGCCGGCCGTTCTACCGCTTCAGCGTCGGCGGCATGCGCGACGAGGCCGAGATCAAGGGCCACCGCCGCACTTACATCGGCGCCCAGCCGGGCAAGCTGGTGCAGGCGTTGAAGGAAGTCGAAGTGATGAACCCGGTGATCATGCTCGACGAGATCGACAAGATGGGCCAGAGCTACCAGGGCGACCCGGCCTCGGCGCTACTGGAAACCCTCGACCCGGAGCAGAACGTCGATTTCCTCGACCACTACCTGGACCTGCGCCTGGACCTGTCCAAGGTGCTGTTCGTGTGTACTGCCAACACCCTCGACTCGATCCCCGGGCCGCTGCTCGACCGTATGGAAGTGATCCGCCTGTCCGGCTACATCACCGAAGAGAAGCTGGCCATCGCCAAGCGCCACCTGTGGCCCAAGCAGCTGGAAAAGGCCGGTGTGGCCAAGACCAGCCTGAGCATCAGCGACAGCGCCCTGCGCACAGTGATCGAAGGCTATGCCCGTGAAGCGGGCGTGCGCCAACTGGAAAAACAGTTGGGCAAGCTGGTGCGCAAGGCCGTGGTCAAGCTGCTGGAAGACCCGGACGCCAAGCTCAAGATCGGCAACAAGGACCTGGAGCCCGCCCTGGGTATGCCGGTGTTCCGCAGCGAGCAGGTGCTGGCCGGCAAAGGCGTGATTACTGGCCTTGCCTGGACCAGCATGGGCGGCGCGACCCTGCCGATCGAGGCCACCCACATCCACAGCCTCAACCGCGGGCTAAAGCTCACCGGGCAGTTGGGTGACGTGATGAAGGAGTCGGCGGAGATCGCCTACAGCTACATCAGCTCGAACCTGAAGCAGTTCGGTGGCACTCCTGGCTATTTCAACGAAGCCTTCATCCACTTGCACGTACCCGAGGGCGCCACGCCCAAGGATGGCCCCAGTGCCGGGGTGACCATGGCCAGCGCCCTGCTGTCCCTGGCCCGTGACCAGGCGCCGAAAAAGGGGGTGGCCATGACCGGCGAACTGACCCTGACCGGCCAGGTGCTGCCAATTGGCGGCGTGCGCGAGAAGGTGATCGCGGCGCGGCGGCAGAAGATCTTCGAACTGATCCTGCCCGAGCCAAATCGCGGTGACTACGACGAGCTGCCGGACTACCTGCGTGAAGGCCTGACCGTGCATTTCGCCAAGCGCTTCGCTGACGTGGCCAAAGTCTTGTTCTGACCTGCTGACTCGCTCATTGTGGGAGCGGCCTTGTGTCGCGAAAGGGCCGCAAAGCGGCCCCGGGATTACAGCACTGGTGCATCAATTGCCAGGGCTGCTGCGCAGCCCTTTCGCGACACAAGGCCGCTCCCACACTGACCGAGTCAAACACACCCTCACGCGTAACATCGGGTATCCTCAGGCCATCGCCAGTCTTCGGAGCCACCATGACCGCCCCTCGTCTGCTCGTTCCCCTGAGCCTCGCCCTGCTTGCCGCCTGCGCCCAGCAGCCAAAGCAAACCGTCGAACTGGACGCCGAGAGCGAATGCCCCAAGCGCCTGCAAGTCGGCCAGAGCCTCACCCTGACTTTGCCTAGCAACCCCACCACCGGCTACCGCTGGCTGGTGCAGAACCCTGCATCCAACGTGCTGCAAAGCCTGGGCCCCGAGGTCTACAGTGCCCCCGAGGACGCCGGTATCGTCGGCAGTTCGGGCATCTCGACCTGGCGCTACCAGGCCCGCACCGCCGGTGAGGGTCACCTGGTGCTGGTCTACCAGCAGCCCTGGGCGCCGGAAGTACGCCCGGTACAGACCTTCGATTGCGCCATCCGGGTCAACTAAACGCAAAGCGCTGGTCAGCCAACCATGCATCCACGCCGCGGTTTGGCTAGAATGCCGGCCCTGCATATCGCCAGCCGCCTGGATTCACCGTGAGCAAACAGCCCGACCGCCTTTTCGCCCAACCTCTGGAGCAAGTCCCCGACTTCGTGTTCAACGAAGACGTGGTGCGCGTGTTCCCGGACATGATCAAGCGCTCGGTGCCCGGTTACCCGACCATTGTCGAGAACCTTGGCGTGCTGGCCGCGCGCTTCGCCCAGCCGAACACCGCGCTGTATGACCTGGGCGCCTCCCTGGGTGCCGTCACCCAGTCGCTGCGCCGCCATGTGCGCAGCGACGGCTGCCGGGTGATCGCAGTGGACAACTCCGCCGCGATGGTCGAGCGTTGCCGCCAGTACCTCACCGCCCAGGACTCGATGTTCCAGGAACTGCTGCCGGTCGACGTGCTGGAGGCCGACATCCTCACCCTGCCCTTCGAACCGGCCTCGGTGGTGGCAATGAACTTCACCCTGCAGTTCATTGCCCCTGAACAACGCCTGGCGTTGCTTGGCCAGATCCGCCAGGCACTGCTGCCAGGCGGCGCGCTGATCCTCTCCGAGAAACTGCGATTCGCCGATGACGAAGAGCAGACCCTGCTCAATGAACTGCACCTGGACTTCAAACGCGCCAATGGCTACAGCGAACTGGAAATCGCCCAGAAGCGCAGCGCCATCGAGAACGTGATGAAGCCCGACACCCTTCAAGCCCACAAGGAACGCCTGCACGCGGCCGGCTTCACCAAAGTGGTGCCGTGGTTCCAATGCCTCAATTTTGCCTCGCTGATAGCCCTGCCATGATCGATCTGTCCCCCCTCGTCCGCCGCCTGGCGGGCACGCCCCTGGCTTCCTGGTCCCAGGGTCTGCAAGCACAACTGCAAGCCAAGCTGGAAAAAGGCCATGGCGACCTCGACCGCTGGCGCGGCGCGCTCGACGCGCTGCCGGCCCTGCAGCCCAGCGAAATCGACCTGGCTGACGGCTTGCGCCTGGATTGCGAATGCGATGACGCCACCCGTGCGCAGATGCGCCAGGCGCTGATGGGCCTGTCGCCCTGGCGCAAGGGGCCATTCGATCTGTTTGGCGTGCATGTCGACACCGAATGGCGCTCGGACTGGAAGTGGTCGCGGGTCGGCCCGCACCTGGACCTCAAGGGCAAGCGCGTGCTCGATGTCGGCTGCGGCAACGGCTACTACCAGTGGCGCATGCTCGGTGCCGGCGCCGACATGGTCATCGGCGTAGACCCCAACTGGCTGTTCTTCTGCCAGTTCCAGGCCGTTCAGCAATACCTGCCTGAACTGCCCGCCTGGCACCTGCCGTTCGCCCTGGAAGAGCTGCCGGCTAACCTCGAAGGTTTCGACACCGTGTTCTCCATGGGCGTGTTCTACCACCGCCGCTCGCCCATCGAGCACCTGCTGGCGCTCAAGGACTGCCTGGTCAAAGGCGGCGAGCTGGTGCTGGAAACCCTGGTGATCGAGGGCGACGAAAACCAGGTACTGGTGCCCGAAGACCGTTACGCGCAGATGCGCAACGTCTGGTACCTGCCGTCGGTACCGGCCCTGGAGCGCTGGTTGCGCCGTGCCGGTTTCACTGACGTGCGCTGCGTGGATGTGAGCGTCACCAGCATCGAGGAACAGCGCAGCACCGAATGGATGCGCTACCAGTCGCTGGGCGATTTCCTCGACCCGAACGACCACAGCAAGACCATCGAAGGCCTGCCTGCACCGCGCCGCGCCACCCTGCTGGCGCGCAAATAAAAAAGGCGTCCTTGTGGACGCCCAAATCACACCTGTGCCGGGGAGCATGACCGGCACAGCTGCTGTTGCCTCAGTCCTTGGCCACCTCGCGGGCCTTCTCCTGCGCCTTGCGCTCGCGCTCGGCGATGGCCTGTTGCTTGTCGCCGTGCAGGCGCTCCTGATCCTGGCGAAACGCTTGCCAGAACTGCTGGGAACGTTCGGCGCCGCCTTCGGCGTAGACACTGGCGCTGCCCAGGGCGAGGGTCGCCAGCAGCAGGTATTTGGTCAGGTTCATCGTGCTTGCCTCGTTGATAACCGATCAGACAGGGCAAGCGTACCCAGGGGCAGCTAACGCCAAGGTGAGGCGGGCATTACAGTCTTGCAATGTGGCCCTGGCAGACAGCCAGATAACGCCAGGATTACAAATCCGTCATCTACGCCGACGGGCGATTCGCATGCCGTAACATCCTGCCGCTTGACCCTGAAGCCCCTACAGGCTTGAGAATCCTGCCCTTTCCAGCACACCGAGCCCGCCCATGCGCCTACTGATCATCGAGGACGAACTGCGTACCGCCGACTACCTGCAACAAGGCCTGCGTGAAAACGGCTACGTGGTCGACTGCGCCCACACTGGCACCGACGGCCTGCACCTGGCGCGCCAGCAGCCCTACGACCTGATCATCCTCGACGTCAACCTGCCCGAGCTGGACGGCTGGACGGTGCTGCAGCGCCTGCGCGCCGAATCGGCCACGCGGATCATGATGCTGACGGCCCATGGTCGCCTGGCAGACCGGGTCAAAGGCCTGGACCTGGGCGCCGATGACTACCTGCTCAAACCTTTCGAATTCCCCGAGTTGCTGGCGCGTATTCGCAGCCTGCTGCGCCGTAACGACCAGCAACTGCAACCAAGCACTCTGCGCGTCGCCGACCTGGAGCTGGACCCCGGCCGCCACCGCGCCTACCGTGCCGGCAAGCGCATCGACCTGACCGCCAAGGAGTTCGCCCTGCTCCACCTGCTGATGCGCCAGAGCGGCGAGGTGCTGTCCCGCACGCAGATCATCTCGCTGGTGTGGGACATGAATTTCGATTGCGACACCAATGTGGTCGAAGTTTCCATCCGCCGCCTGCGGGCGAAGATCGACGACCCGTTCGACGACAAGCTGATCCATACCTTGCGTGGCGTCGGCTACGTGCTCGAGGCGCGCGTGTGAAGCACGCCAGCCTGTCACTGCGCCTGGGCCTGAGCGTGACCCTGATGGGCGCCGCCCTGGTGTTGCTGCTCGCCTGCCTGGCGGTGTTCGCCCTCGACCACGAACTGGACAGCCGCGCCCGCAAGGACCTGGCGCGCAAGATGCTGCAGGTGGAACACAACCTGCGGGTCGATCTGCGCAGCGAAGACCTTGGCAGCCGCGCCCATCCGTTGCTCGACCTGGTGATGGGCCACGACAACCTCAGCCTCAGCGTGCTGGCCCTTGAGGGCCGCCACCCACACCTGCTCAGCCTCGGCCCTGCACTTGAGTCCCGGGTTGGCGAACTGCATACCGATGCACGGCTGAACTACCACGAATGGCGTGACAGCAACGGCAACCAGATCCTCACCGTCACCCGGCAGATGCGCCTGCGCGACGACACCCCGGTGCGGGTGATGATGTCGCTCAACCGCGCCGACGACCATGCCCTGCTCCAGGCCTATCTGCATTCCACCCTGCTGGCCCTGCCACTGCTATTGCTGCTGATCGGCGCCGGGGCCTGGTGGCTCGTGCAACGGGGCCTGAAGCCATTGCGCCACTTCCGCCGCATCGCCGGGCAGGTCTCTGCCCAAGACCTGCAACATCGCTTGCCCGCGACCGGATTGCCGCTGGAGCTGGCGGAGCTGGCGCGCAGTATCAACGTGATGCTCGACCGCCTGGACCAGGGTGTGCGCCAGTTGTCGCAGTTTTCCGACGACCTGGCCCACGAACTGCGTACACCGCTAAGCAACCTGATGGGCAAGGCCCAGGTCACCCTGGCCCGCGAGCGTGATAGCGCGAACTACCGGGAAGTGCTGGAAGACAGCGTCGAAGAGTTGACCCGGCTCAACCGCATCATCAACGACATGCTGTTCCTCGCCCAGGTCAGCCAGCCACAGGCGCAGGTGGCACTCAAGCCACTGGCATTGGCGGAGGAAGCGGTGCAGGTAAGCGAGCTGTTTGCCTTCAGTGCCGAGCTGAAGGGTATCGAGCTGCGCTTGCAGGGCTGGGGCACGGCTTTGGCAGACCGTTTGATGTTCCAGCGGGCGCTGTCGAACCTGTTGAGCAATGCCATTCGCCATGGGCCAGAAGGACAGGCGGTGAAGCTGGGCATCGAGCGCCAAGGCAGCGAGGTACGGGTGTGGGTGGAGAACCAGGGGCCGGGGATTGCCGAAGCGCATTGGCCGCAGTTGTTTGAGCGCTTTTACCGTGTGGGGTCCGGGCGTTCGCGGCTGGAAGGAGGGACGGGGTTGGGGTTGGCGATCGTGAAGTCGATCATGCAACTGCATGGGGGGCGGGTCGAGGTGAGCAGCAACCTTTCAGGGCCGACCCGGTTTAGCCTGGTGTTTCGGGCTGAGTAACGGTTTACCTGCACCGGCCCTTTCGCGGGCAAGCCCGCTCCCACAGGTACTCGGCAGGCCTTGAGGCTTGCGCATTACCAGTGGGAGCGGGCTTGCCCGCGAAGAGGCCGGTACAGGTAGCCAATCAATCAGCGCGAAGCCGCGACGATCAGCGCTTTCATCTCGGCCACGGCAGCCTTGAAGCCGACGAACAGCGCATGCGCGACCAAGGCATGGCCGATGTTCAGTTCATTGATGCCCTTGATCGCCGCCACCGCCTCGACGTTGTGGTAATGCAGACCATGACCAGCATTGACGATCAGCCCCTGACCCACGCCAAACGCCACGCCATCGACGATGCGCTGCAGCTCCTCGGCCACTTCGGTCGGTGTTTCGGCATCGGCATATCGCCCGGTGTGCAACTCGATGGCCGGCGCACCAACGCGGCGCGAAGCCTCGATCTGCCGCTCGTCGGCATCGATGAACAGCGACACTTCAGCACCGGTACGCGACAGGCGCTCGACCGCTGCCTTGATCCGCGCTTCCTGGCCGGCCACGTCCAGGCCACCTTCGGTGGTCAGCTCCTGGCGGGTTTCGGGAACCAGGCAGATATGCGCCGGGCGGATCTTTTCGGCAAAGGCCATCATCTCTTCGGTGATGCCCATTTCGAAGTTCATGCGCGTCTGCAGCACATCCTTGAGCACCACCACGTCGCGCTCCTGGATATGCCGGCGGTCTTCACGCAGGTGCACAGTGATGCCGTCGGCGCCTGCTTCCTCGGCATCCAGCGCAGCCTTGACCGGGTCCGGGTAGCGGGTGCCGCGGGCCTGGCGCAGGGTCGCCACGTGGTCGATGTTGACGCCAAGAAGCATGCGGTTGCTGTGAGTCACGAAAGGCTCTCCTGAAGTTTGAGCCACACAGCATACGACGTGCTCAGCGCTTGCGAAACAGTTCCCGGCTGACCAGCGGTTTTGGCCCCAGGTGAACCGCCAGTGCCTGGCGCATCAGGCGCTTGGCCGCCAGCAAGGCGCCGGGGGCATCCCAGTCGGCCTGGGCCAGGGCCAGCAGCTCGGTGCCGTTGAACAGACCAGGTTGGGCCAGGTACACGCGCTCGAGGCCGGCATCGACCCGCAGGCGGTACAGGCCGTCCGCTTCGATCGGGTCGTCGTTGACGTCGTGACTGAGGGAAAAGGTGTAGCCCAGGTCCTCCAGCAGCCGCCACTCGAAGGAGCGCAACAGGGGTTCCAGCGGCCTTCCCTCGGCCAGCGCCTGCAAGGTCAGGGCGTAATGCTCGAACAGTTCGGGCTGCGGTGCCTCGGCCGGCAGCAGGCGCATGAGCAATTCATTGAGATAGAGGCCGCTGAACAGCGCGTCGCCATGCAGCCAGGCGGCAATGCCGACGGTGTCCAGGCGCCTGACGTTCTTCAACTCACCTTTGCCGAACAGCTCCACTTCCAGCGGAACGAACGGCCGCACCAGGCTGCCACCCTTGCCGCGCGCACGGCGCAGTACCGCACGCAGGCGGCCCTGGGGCGTGAAGAAGTCCACCAGAGCACTGGTTTCCTTGTAGGCGCGGCTGTGCAGGACGTAGGCCGGCTGGCCGACAGTTTGATCCATGTGCGATCTCTACTAGTCACAAACAACTGTGGGAGCGGGTTTACCCGCGAATGCGGTGGTGAATCCACTGACGCATTCGCGGGTAAACCCGCTCCCACAGAGTCACCTGAGCAGTCAGGTAGACTTACAGGTCGCCGTAGCCCAGCGAACGCAGGGCGCGCTCGTCGTCGGACCAGCCGCCTTTGACCTTGACCCAGAGGTTGAGCATGACCTTGGAGTCGAACAGCACTTCCATGTCCTTGCGTGCTTCGGAGCCAATGCGCTTGATGCGCTCGCCCTTGTCGCCAATGATGATCTTCTTCTGGCCATCACGCTCGACCAGGATCAGTGCATGGATGTGCAGCACATGGCCCTGCTGCTTGAACTCTTCGATTTCCACGGTGATCTGGTACGGCAGCTCGGCACCCAGCTGGCGCATGATCTTCTCGCGCACCAGTTCGGCGGCGAGGAAACGGCTGCTGCGGTCGGTGATCTGATCTTCCGGGAAGAAGTGGTCGTTTTCCGGCAGGTGCTTGGCGATCTGGGCTTCCAGCGCTTCCAGGTTGTGGCCCTGCTGCGCGGAAATCGGCATCACTTCGGCATTCGGCAGTTGTTCCTGCAGCCACTGCAGGTGCGGGATCAACTCGGCCTTCTCTTCCATGCGGTCGGTCTTGTTGACCGCAATGATCAGCGGGCCGGTGACGTACTGCACACGCTCCAGCACCAGCTGGTCCTCGTCGGTCCACTTGGTGCGGTCGACGACGAAAATCACCACGTCGACATCCTTCAGAGCCGCCGAGGCGTTGCGGTTCATGTAGCGGTTCAAGGCCTTGTCGTTGGCCTTGTGCATGCCCGGGGTGTCGACGTAGATCGCCTGCACGTCACCCTCGGTCTTGATGCCGAGCATGTTGTGGCGGGTGGTCTGCGGCTTGCGCGAGGTGATCGCCAGCTTCTGCCCGAGGATGTGGTTGAGCAAGGTCGACTTGCCCACGTTCGGGCGGCCGACGATGGCCACGTAACCGCAGCGGGTCGGATTGTTATCAGTCATTACCATTCTCCACGCCCAGGGCGATCAATGCAGCAGCAGCGGCGACCTGCTCGGCGATACGCCGGCTGACGCCCTGGCCACGGCTCTTGTTGTTCAGCAGCACCACTTCGCATTCGACGAAGAAGGTACGGCAGTGCGGTTCGCCCTGGATGTCGACCACCTCGTAACGCGGCAGCTCACAGCTGCGCGATTGCAGGAACTCCTGCAGGCGGGTTTTCGGGTCCTTGTTGGTGTCGACCAGGGTCAGGCCTTCGAACTCGTCGGTCAGCCAGGCGAGGACACGCTCGCGCGCGGTCTGCATGTCCGCGTCCAGGTAGATGGCGCCGATCAGCGCCTCCAGGGCGTCAGCCAGGATCGACTCACGGCGGAAGCCGCCGCTCTTGAGCTCACCCGAGCCCAGGCGCAGGTAGTCGCCCAGGTCGAAACCACGGGCCAGGCGGGCCAGGGTCTCGCCCTTGACCAGGCGGGCGCGCAGACGCGACAGCTGGCCTTCGCGGGCCTGCGGGAAGCGCTCGAACAGCGCCTCGCCGGCGACGAAGTTGAGAATGGCGTCACCGAGGAACTCCAGGCGCTCGTTGTTGCGCCCGGCATAGCTGCGGTGAGTCAGGGCCAGCAGCATCTGCTCCTGATCCTTGAAGGTGTAGCCGAGCTTGCGCTCGAGACGGGCAAGGGAAGCAGTCATGCAGCCACCCGTTGGTTGTTCAACGCGTTGTTCAAATCAACATCCTGAAAGACTGTTTGGCTGTGGTCCGTCGCGGCGAGCGGCGAATCTCTCGTTCCCTGAGAACACAGCCTATGTCAGAAATGCATTCGGCGCTGTCTGCAGGACAGCGCCGAAGGGTATCAATGGATCAGGCCGACCCGCGACAGGTTGGGCAAGTGGCTGAGCTTGGGCTCTGGCCAGCTCATCCACACCGCGAAGGCCTTGCCGACGATGTTCCGGTCCGGAACCATGCCGTGCAGCTCTTTAGGGATTTTCGGGTCATCCCAGTAGCGGCTGTCGTTTGAGTTGTCGCGGTTGTCGCCCATCATGAAGTAATGGCCGGCCGGCACGGTCCATTGCTGGTCCGGCGGCATGCGATAACGGGTCATCTCCTTGCGGATCAGGTGCTCGGCTTCACCGAGCTTTTCCTTGTACAGCTCGGCGCTGCCCAGGGTACCTGGCTCGGCACCGACCAGCTGCTCGGCAATCGGCTGGCCGTTGACGAACAGCCGCTTGTCGTTGGTGTAGCTGATCTTGTCGCCCGGCAGGCCGACCACACGCTTGATGTAGTTGACGTTCGGGTCGCTCGGGTAGCGGAACACCATCACATCGCCGCGTTGCGGGTCACCCACCTCGATGACCTTCTTGTCGATCACCGGCAGGCGAATGCCATAGGAGAACTTGTTCACCAGGATGAAATCGCCCACTTCCAGGGTCGGTTTCATCGACCCCGAAGGGATCTGGAACGGTTCGACCAGGAACGAGCGCAGCACCAGCACGATGAACAGCACCGGGAAGAACGACTTGCCGTACTCAACCAGCAGCGGCTCTTTGTTCAGGCGCTCGACCACCGCCATTTCTGGTTGGGTGACGCTGCCCTGGTAGTTGGCGATCGCTGCCCGCCGGCGCGGGGCCAGGAACAGCAGATCGATCAAACCCAGCAGACCGCAGACGAAGACGGCGATGACTAGCAACAGCGGGAAATTTAGCGACATAGGACCTAGCTATCCAACCTGAGCACGGCGAGGAAGGCTTCCTGTGGAATCTCCACGTTGCCCACCTGTTTCATGCGTTTCTTACCGGCCTTCTGCTTCTCAAGCAGTTTCTTCTTACGGCTGACGTCACCACCGTAGCACTTGGCCAGTACGTTCTTTCTGAGCGCCTTGACGGTTGTCCGCGCAATGATCTGGCCGCCAATGGCTGCCTGGATCGCCACGTCGAACATCTGCCGAGGGATCAGCTCCTTCATCTTCTCGGTCAACGCACGGCCTTTGTAGGCCGCGTTGTCGCGGTGCACGATCAAGGCCAGGGCATCGACCTTGTCGCCGTTGATCAGTACGTCCAGCTTGACCAGGTTGGCCGACTGGTAGCGATCGAAATGATAGTCCAGCGAAGCATAGCCGCGGCTGGTCGACTTCAGGCGGTCGAAGAAGTCCAGGACCACTTCGTTCATCGGCATGTCATAGCGCACCTGCACCTGGCTGCCGAGGAACTGCATGTCGCGCTGTACGCCACGCTTCTCGATGCACAGGGTGATGACGTTGCCCAGGTGCTCCTGCGGAACCAGGATGGTCGCGGTGACGATCGGCTCGCGGAAATCGGCCACGGCCGAGACATCTGGCAGCTTCGACGGGTTGTCGACGACGATGGTTTCGCCGGTCTTCAATTCGAGCTCGTAGATCACGCTTGGCGCGGTGGTGATCAGGTCCAGGTCGTATTCGCGCTCCAGGCGCTCCTGGATGATTTCCATGTGCAGCATGCCGAGGAAGCCGCAACGGAAGCCGAAGCCCAGGGCGTCGGAGCTTTCCGGCATGTACTGCAGCGACGAGTCGTTGAGGGTCAGCTTCTGCAGGGCGTCGCGGAAGTCCTCGAAATCGTCGGAGCTGACCGGGAACAGGCCGGCGTACACCTGTGGCTGGATCTTCTTGAAGCCTGGCAGCACTTCGACTTCGGGGGTCGCGGACAGGGTCAGGGTGTCACCGACCGGCGCACCGTGAATGTCCTTGATGCTGGCGATGATGAAACCCACTTCGCCGGCTTTCAGGTCTGCAGTCTGGGTATGCTTCGGGGTGAACACACCGACGCTGTCGACCAGGTGCACCTTGCCGGTGGACTTGACCAGGATCTTGTCGCCTTTCTTGACGCGGCCGTGGCGCACACGCACCAACGAGACTACGCCCAGGTAGTTGTCGAACCAGGAGTCGATGATCAGCGCCTGCAGTGGCGCCTCGATATCGCCTTCCGGCGCGGGGATGGTCTGCACCAGGCGCTCGAGCACCTCGTCCACGCCCATGCCGCTCTTGGCGCTGCAGGCCACGGCGTCGGTGGCGTCGATGCCGATGATCTTCTCGATCTCGTCCTTCACGCGGTCCGGATCGGCCTGGGGCAGGTCCATCTTGTTCAGGACCGGCATGACTTCCAGGCCCTGCTCGATGGCGGTGTAGCAGTTGGCCACGGACTGGGCTTCGACGCCCTGGCCGGCGTCCACCACCAGCAGCGCACCTTCACAGGCCGCCAGCGAACGCGAAACTTCGTAGGTGAAGTCGACGTGACCGGGGGTGTCAATGAAGTTCAGCTGGTAGACCTTGCCGTCTTGCGCCTTGTAGTTGAGCGTGACGCTGTGGGCCTTGATGGTGATACCGCGTTCGCGCTCCAGGTCCATGGAGTCCAGTACCTGGGCCTCCATTTCGCGCGCCGACAGGCCACCGCACATTTGAATGAAACGGTCGGCCAGCGTCGACTTGCCATGGTCGATGTGGGCGATGATGGAGAAATTGCGGATATGACTCAAATCACTCACGGGTCAACACTCGGAAAAGGCTGCGAGCCGGACGCCCGCCGAAAAATAGCCGGGAATTGTACCTTAAGCTGCTGGGATATGGGAGATTCCTCTATCGGACTGTACACAGCATTCGTCCCCGCAATTGTGAACTTTCATGAAAAAGGGCAGCCGAAGCTGCCCTTTCCTACCCCTGAGCCCGCTTATTCAGCGAGTTTGAAGGTGATGAAGCTGGCACGCCCCTGACGCAGTACGCGCATCGACACCGAACGGTTCTTCGGCAGGTCCTTGGCAATTTCGGTGAACTGCTTGGCCGACGCGACCGCCTGGTTGTTCAGGTGGCTGATCACGTCGCCCGGGCGCAGCCCGATCATCGCGGCCGGGCCGTCCTGGACTTCCTTGATGACCACGCCACCCTTGAGCTCCAGGGTCTTCTTCTGCTCGGCGGTCAGGTCCGATACCGACACGCCCAGGCGGTTGCTGTTGCGCTCGGCGCCGCCTTCAGGGCCAGCACCGGCACCGATGTCGGCATCGTCATCCGGCATTGGGCCGACCGCGACGTCGAGGGTCTGGCGCTTGCCGTTGCGGATGATTTCGAGCTTGGCTTTCTCGCCGTCCTTCAGGCTGCCGACCAGGTGCGGCAGGTCGGCCGACATGACGATCGGCTGGCCGTTCATGCTCAGGATCACGTCACCCACCTGCAGGCCGCCCTTGGCTGCCGGGCCGTTTTCCAGTACTTGCGCCACCAGGGCACCGGCCGGCTTGTCGAGGCCGAACGATTCAGCCAGGTCCTTGTTGACCTCCTGGATCACCACGCCCAGCCAGCCACGGCTGACCTTGCCGTCTTTCTTCAGCTGGTTGGAGACATCGATGGCCACGTCGATCGGGATGGCGAAGGACAAGCCCATGAAACCACCGGAACGGGTGAAGATCTGCGAGTTGATACCCACCACTTCGCCCTTCATGTTGAACAGCGGGCCACCGGAGTTACCCGGGTTGATGGCCACGTCGGTCTGGATGAACGGCACATAGGTGTCGTTGGGCAGCGTCCGGCCCTTGGCGCTGACGATACCTTTGGTCACCGAGTGGTCGAAGCCGAACGGTGAACCGATGGCCAGCACCCACTCACCGACCTTGAGCTTCTCCGAGTCACCCAGCTTGACGGTCGGCAGGTTCTTGCCCTCGACCTTGAGCAGGGCCACGTCGGTGCGCGGGTCAGTGCCGATCAGCTTGGCCTGCAGCTCGCTGCGGTCCGACAGGCGGACGATGATCTCGTCGGCATCGGCAACCACGTGATTGTTGGTCAGTACATAACCATCGCTGGAAATGATGAAGCCCGACCCCAGCGACATGGCCTCGCGCTGGCGGTCACCGCGTGGCGAACGCGGCTGTTGCGGCATGTTGCGTTCGAAGAACTCGCGGAACATCGGCGGCAGGCCTTCGAGGTCCGGCATCTGCCCGGAAGCGACACGGTCCGGCAGCTTCTGCTTGGTGCTGATGTTGACCACGGCCGGCGAGGCCTGCTCGACCAGGGTGGTGAAGTCCGGCAGGGCTTCATCGGCCTGGGCGCTGAGCACCTGGCCGAGCATCAGCACGGCGGCGAACATCGTTAGGTAGGATTTCAAGCGTGGTATTGACATACGGCTCCCGTCACAACGAGCGGTAGTTGGAAATAGCCCTGCACAAAGCAGCAAAGGCCAGGCTCCTAGAAGCCTGACCTATAGAAAATTTGCCGAAGGATTGCAAATGACAATGCTTTAATTTCATTTCAGCCGTGTGTCCCTTGGCCTGTGCATTGCCCTTGGTTCGGCCCGCAAAAGCGCGCCATCACTGGCGCGCCTGGGCATCCTGAGGGCGCATCGACAGCGCGATACGTTCTGCCGTACCCAGCGGAATTTCGCCGACCACGGTGACCTGCACCTTGCCCTTGGGTGTATTCAGCCGGCGTGAAACGGCCGAGGTCGGGCCAAGCTGGGTGCGCACATCGGCACCGGCATCGTCCTTCACCGGCTCGAGGAACACCGAGAATCGGGCCAGACCATCGTCATACATCAGGCTACTGATCGAGCTGTTGCGCTCAGGATCGCGGCGCACCGTACTGTTGATCAACTCGAACCCTGGCGGCAGCCAGTCCGAACGCCAACCGGCAACCGCTTCGCTGGTGGTACTGGCCACCCGCTCGACCGGCTTGCATGCCGCACTGGCTTGCAGTTCCTGGTCGGTAGGTACGTCGGTGTCCAGGCGGGTCATCTGGAAGCGTTCGAGCAACTGCCCCTTGTCATTGAGCATCAATGAACGTAGCGGCAGGCCGGTACGGCGGTCCAGATGGAGTTCGAATGCGTAGCGGTGCTGGTCACGCGGTGTCAGCGTGACAATCACGGCGTCGCGGTCGGCGACCCGGGACTTGCCAGCCACGCTGAGGTCGTACCAGCTCATCAGCTTGAGGGGATCGAGCGAACGCTGTGCAGAATCGGGAGGGTTACCTACCCCGCTCGCCAAGGCACCACTGACGCACTGCACCTTGCCATCCACGCGCACGATTTCCTGGGCGGTACCATCGAGCTGCAGAAGCCGCTCGCTGACCTTGCCGTCCTGAACGCGATGCCAGATATCGTGGGAAGAAAAGCTGCCGTTACGTTCGTAGACGAAGGAGCCCTGGTAACTCTGCTTCTGCTCGGCCTGTGCCAGCTTGTTCAACCATTCACTCGCCTCGGGCGAGGAGTTGGCTGCCAACGCTGGCACCGTCATGCAGCTGCCTATCAGCAGCGACAGGAGAGGTAGCGCGCGCATGATCCTCCTTACTTAGCGGTTTTCCAGGCTGGCGGCGCGGGCATACGGCAGGGCAGTTTCAGTGCCCTTGAGCGCGGATTCCTGCGCGTGCTGGCGCAGATAGCCTGGCAGACGCTGATCCCAGCCGGCCTGGTTCTGCAGCACGCCGTTGGCCATCGGCCCGGTCGGTTGCTCACTGCTTTCACTATAGCCTGCCAAAACCGCAGGGCCCTGACTTTGTGGCATGGTCAGGCCTTGCTGTGCAGGCTGCTGGGCAGCCAGTTCGGCACCGGTGATCTCGTCCTGGTTGTACATGCGTACGCCGGCCAGCACCGCTACGGTGACCGAGGCAGCCACGGCCAGGCGGCCAATGCTGCGCCATGGGCCCTGCTTGACCTTGGCCGGCACGGCCTCGTCAGCCAGCGCGGCGGAGACCGCCGAGGCGATATCCAGCTTGGGCAGCAGCAGTTCCTTGTGCATCGCTGCGCGGGCTACCTGGTAACGCGACCAGGTGGCACGGGTTTCGGCATCGTCGACGGCGTTCAACACCCGACGCAATTCCAGTTCGTCCGCTTCGTTATCCATCACCGCGGACAGCGATTCCTGCAAAGCTTCACGACTCATGGCGGTTCCTCTCTTGGCTGTCGCCGCTGTCTCAGGTTTCCTGCAACAACGGCTGCAGGGCTTTATCTATGGCCTCCCGAGCGCGGAAGATTCGAGAGCGCACGGTACCCACCGGACATTGCATGACACTGGCAATGTCTTCGTAACTCAACCCGTCGAACTCACGCAGCGTCAGTGCCGTGCGCAGATCTTCGGGCAGTTGCTGGATGGTGCGATGGACAGTGCCTTCGATTTCATCCCGCAACAACGAGCGCTCTGGGGACTCGAGATCCTTGAGACCATGATCGCCGTCGTAAAACTCCGCATCCTCGGAGCTCACATCGCTGTCTGGCGGCCGTCTTCCACGGGACACCAGGTAGTTCTTCGCCGTGTTGATGGCGATGCGGTACAGCCAGGTATAAAACGCACTGTCACCGCGGAAATTGCCAAGCGCACGGTAGGCCTTGATAAAGGCTTCCTGTGCTACATCCTGGGCCTCGTGGGTGTCGTGAACGAACCGCACGATCAACCCTAGAATCTTGTGCTGATACTTCAGCACCAACAGATCGAACGCTCGCCTGTCTCCGCGCTGCACGCGCTCGACAAGCTGCTGATCCTCTTCCTGGGTTAGCATGAACACTCCTCAGTGAACTCGAAGGAGCGTTGCCACAGCCTTTGTTCAGGCTTGCAACCATAGACTCGGGCTTTGCGCAAAAGTTCTCCCCTCCAAGCAAGTTTCCTGCGGCCCTTGGTCGGCTCGCACGGAAGACGCGGCGCGGTCACGGCCCGCTGCGTCGATAATCAGGTTTCGAATACGCAGGTG
This sequence comes from Pseudomonas sp. CC120222-01a, assembly GCF_003097235.1. Lineage (GTDB taxonomy): Bacteria > Pseudomonadota > Gammaproteobacteria > Pseudomonadales > Pseudomonadaceae > Aquipseudomonas. Next base: position 68,312 of record NZ_QEQQ01000005.1, read on the forward strand.
TCAGCCCGAATAGAGCTGCCGCCCCGCGTCGCCGCGGCAAATGGTGGCGTGCGGACAGCCTTCATAGGATTTCCGGCCGTGTCGGAAAGTTCCCACAAAGATTGACGCGACGCCCTACATGGCATGGAAATTGGCTACCGCAGGCTGCTATAAAGGCAGCCCGGCCAGTATTCACGATAGTTTCACATTGCCATCTGCACGTGACTATTGTGCCGCGCCCTTTCCAAAGATTACTAGTGTCCCGACATGAGCCAACAATTCCAACATGATGTCCTGGTGATCGGCAGCGGCGCAGCCGGTCTCAGCCTGGCACTTAACCTTCCCGGCCATTTGCGCATTGCCGTGCTGAGCAAGGGCGACCTGGCCAATGGTTCGACCTTCTGGGCCCAAGGCGGGGTCGCTGCCGTACTCGACGATACCGACACCGTGCAGTCGCATGTCGAGGACACCCTCAATGCCGGCGGTGGCCTGTGCGACGAAGAGGCTGTGCGCTTTACCGTCGAGCACAGCCGCGAAGCCATCGAATGGCTGATCGAACAAGGTGTACCGTTTACCCGCGACGAGCACTACAGCGTCGATGACGGCGGTTTCGAGTTCCACTTGACCCGCGAAGGCGGCCACAGTCACCGACGCATCATCCATGCCGCCGACGCCACCGGCGCGGCCATTTTTACCACCCTGCTCGAACAGGCGCGCAAACGCCCGAACATCGAGCTGCTGGAGCAGCGCGTGGCGGTCGACCTGATCACCGAGCGCCGCCTGGGCCTGGCAGGTGATCGCTGCCTGGGTGCCTACGTGCTGAACCGCAACAGCGGCGAAGTCGACACCTTCGGCGCGCGCTTCACCGTGCTGGCCACAGGGGGCGCAGCCAAGGTCTACCTCTATACCAGCAACCCCGACGGCGCCTGCGGCGATGGCATCGCCATGGCCTGGCGCGCCGGCTGTCGGGTGGCGAACCTGGAGTTCAACCAGTTCCACCCGACCTGCCTGTATCACCCCCAGGCCAAGAGTTTCCTGATCACCGAAGCCTTGCGTGGCGAAGGCGCATTGTTGCGCCTGCCCAACGGCGAGCGCTTCATGCCTCGCTTCGACCCGCGCGAAGAACTGGCACCGCGCGATATCGTCGCCCGCGCCATCGACCATGAGATGAAGCGACTGGGCGTGGACTGTGTCTACCTGGACATCACCCACAAGCCGGCCGACTTCATCAAGAGCCACTTCCCGACGGTGTATGAACGCTGCCTGGCCTTTGGCATCGACATCACCCGCCAGCCGATCCCGGTGGTTCCGGCGGCCCACTACACCTGTGGCGGGGTCATGGTCGACGATCGCGGCCATACCGATGTGCCCGGCCTGTACGCCATTGGCGAAACCAGCTTCACCGGCCTGCACGGCGCCAACCGCATGGCCAGCAACTCGTTGCTGGAGTGCTTCGTCTATGGCCGTGCCGCTGCGGCGGACATCCAGGCACACCTGGATCAGATCGCCATGCCCAGGGCCCTGCCCTGCTGGGACGCCAGCCAGGTCACCGATTCGGACGAAGACGTGATCATCGCGCACAACTGGGACGAGTTGCGCCGCTTCATGTGGGACTACGTGGGCATCGTGCGCACCAGCAAGCGCCTGCAGCGCGCCGAGCATCGCGTGCGCCTGCTGCTCGACGAGATCGACGAGTTCTACAGCAACTACAAGGTCAGCCGCGACCTGATCGAACTGCGCAACCTGGCCCAGGTGGCGGAGCTGATGATTCGCTCGGCGATGCAGCGCAAGGAAAGCCGTGGGCTGCATTACACCCTGGATTACCCGGGAATGCTGCCAGAGGCCAAGGACACCATCCTCAGCCCGATCTGAAACAGCTGTCGAACCTTCGACGGCTGAACTTCAGCCGCACCCGCAAACGCCGGTGCTGGTCAGGCCCCAAGGCATCCCGAGGCACGCACTGGCTCTCACCGAGCCAGTGCCCTGCCCTGACGAAGCGCAACACCACCAAGCCCGGCACCGCCACGCTGTCCCGACACAAGCGCACCGGCTGCCAGCCGAGCGCCCGGCTGAACACGCGCCAGCCCGATGCGTCACGGCGCAAACCGGTCACGGCATGGGAATCAGTCAGCAGAATACGGCGGGGAATCGCCCAGCACGCGTGGGCAATACAAGCGACAAGAACACAAAGACCAAGCCACCAGGGCAGCGCGCTCAGCCACAAGACCAGTAGCGCCAGCACCTGGCAACCCAGGTAGGCCGCCAGCAACAGGCGCGAGCCCTGCCAGCGGCACTCGAAACACTCACTTGGGCTGGACACGATCCAGAATGATGCGGACCATGCGCTGCAGCTCCGGGTCTTCCGACTCGGTACGCTCCATGAACCAGCCGAACATGTCCTGATCTTCACAGCTCAACAGGCGGACATAAAGTTCGCGGTCGGCTTCGCTCAGGGTCGGATAGACCTCCTGGGTGAATGGCACCAGCAGTACGTCCAGTTCCAGCATGCCGCGGCGGCTGTGCCAGAAAAGCCGGTTGAGTTCAGTTTGTTCGACCATGGGGCCCTCCTCGAATGGTCGCGCAGTATACCGCGCAGTGAACGAAGCGACACAGGGCGTTGGTCTAGTCACCTACCTATTTTGTTACTGGCGTTCTATGATGGCCGCCAGTCTTTAGCCACCGCGATGACCCATGGCCGATTCCGCTTTCTTCAGCCCCCTGTCCCACGAGGGCATCCTCGCCGTCCGCGGCTCCGACGCCGGCAAGTTCCTGCAGGGCCAGCTGACCTGCAACATCAACTACCTCAGCCTCGAGCATGCCAGCCTCGGCGCCCGCTGCATGGTCAAGGGGCGCATGCAGTCGAGCTTCCGCATCCTGCCCGAGGGCAATGGTTACCTGCTGGCCATGGCCAGCGAGCTGCTGGAGCTGCAACTGGCCGACCTGAAGAAGTACGCCGTGTTTTCCAAGGCCACGCTCACTGACGAGAGCGCAGCCTGGGCACGCTTCGGCCTGCAAGGTGGCAGCGCCGCCCTGCAGGCATTGGGGCTGGACGTTCCGGCAGCAGCGGGTAGCACCGTTCGCCGTGATGGCCTGATCGCCATTGCCGTCTCCGCCGACCGCGCCGAACTCTGGGTACCTGCCGAGCAGGCCGACAGTATTCGCCAACAGCTGGCAGCCACGTTGCCGGAAGGCAGCCTCAATGACTGGCTGCTGGGGCAAGTGCGCGCCGGCATCGGCCAGGTCATGGGCCCCACCCGCGAGCTGTTCATCCCGCAGATGATCAACCTGCAGGCCGTCGATGGCGTGAGCTTCAAGAAAGGCTGCTACACCGGCCAGGAAATCGTCGCGCGCATGCAATACCTGGGCAAGCTCAAGCGCCGCCAGTACCGGCTGGCGCTCGAACAGCAGGATGTTCCGGCCCCCGGTAGCGAAATTTTCTCACCGACCCATGGTTCGTCAGTTGGCGAAGTGGTGTTGGCCGCCAGCACCGGCCAGGGCTGCGAGCTGCTTGCCGTGCTCAGCGCCGAGTCGGTAGAGGACGACAACCTGCACCTGGGCAGCCTCGAAGGCCCGCGCCTGCAGGTGCTGAGCCTGCCGTACGAGCTGGACCGCGACCAGGAAATCCAGCGCTGAACAGTGCACCACCCTTGCCGTTGAGACGTTAATGAACAAGCTGGCCGAGATGGTTCAAGCGCAGTTGCTCGCAGCCATCGACAACGATGACCTGGTCCTGCCAACCCTGCCCGAGGTAGCCCTGAGCATTCGCGAGGCCGCCGAAGACAGCGAGATCAGCGTTGCCGCCCTGAGCAAGGTGATCGGCCGTGACGCCGCCCTGTCGGCGCGCCTGATCAAGGTGGTCAACAGCCCGCTGCTGCGCGCAGCGGTCGAAGTCACCGACCTGCATACGGCCATTACTCGCCTGGGCATCAACTACAGCTGTAACCTGGCGATCGGCCTGGTGATCGAACAGATCTTCCATGCCCGCTCGTCGGCAGTTGAGCAAAAGTTGCGCGACATCTGGTCGAACAGCCTTGAAGTTGCGGGCATCAGCTATGAAATCTGCCGCCGCTTCACTCAACTGAAACCCGACCAGGCAACGCTCGGTGGGCTGGTCAACCAGATCGGCGCGCTACCGGTGCTGATTTACGCCGAAGAACACAACGAGCTGCTTTCCGACCCGGTCTGCCTGCACTATGTGATCGAGCAGATCCAGCCAGTGCTGGGGGACAAGATTCTCTCTTCGTGGGAGTTTCCCGAGCAGTTGGTCAACCTGCCGAGCCAGGTGCAGGACCTGGACCGGCGCACCGACAAGGTCGACTACATCGATGTGGTGCAGATCGCCAAGTGCCTCAGCCAGCGCACGCGCAGCCGGCCGTTGGCGGCGTTGCCGGCTTATCGGCACCTTGGGTTGCCATTTGGTACCGAGCTGGAGATTGCCGAGTTGCTGGAAGCGCGGAGCATGTTGCGCTGATTTGCACTGCCTGCACTGGCCTCTTCGCGGGCAAGCCCGCAAGTACAGCGCAACCCCAAGGCCAGTGATGTTCCTGTGGGAGCGGGCTTGCCCGCGAAAGGGTCGGTACAGGCAAAAGATCAGTCGGCGATGAAACTCACCCGCACTTTCAACCCGCCCTTCTCGCCATCATGCAGACTGATCTGTGCCAGATGCGCCCTGCAGATCTCCCCCACAATGGCCAACCCCAGCCCGCTACCCTGCACACCTCTTCGATAAAAGCGCTCGAACACCCGCTCACGCTCTTCTTCAGGAATACCTGGCCCATCATCCTCGACCTCCAGCACCGCCGGCGCCAGCACCCGCAGGATCACATTGCCGCCCACCGGGGTATGCGCCAGCGCATTGTCCACCAGGTTACTGAGCAGCTCGTTGAGCAGCGTTGGTTCCCCCTTCAACCACACCGCCGACTCGGCCTCCAGGGCCAAGGCTACACCCCGGTTGTAGGCCAATGGCGCCATGGCCATGCCCAGTTCACGGGCCAGCTGGCTCAGGTCCAGGCGCTGGGCCCCGCCTTCGGCAATCGCACGGGCACCGTTCTCGACCCGTGCCAGTGACAGCAATTGATTGGCCAGATGGGTCAGGCGATCGGTGCCTTGCGCCGCCGACTCCAGGGTCTGCCGCCATTCTTCGGGCTGCTGCGAGCGCAACCCCAGTTCGACCCGCGCCTTCAGCGCCGCCAGCGGCGTGCGCAGCTCGTGGGCTGCCTCGGCAATGAACTGTGCCTGACGCTCGAACTGCCCGCGCAAGCGCTCGGTGAAGTGGTTCAAGGCGCGCACCAGTGGGCCCAGCTCACGCTGCACCTGCACCACCGGCAACGCCCGCAGGTCATCCGGCTGACGCTCTTCCACCGCTGTGCGCAGGCGCTCCAGGGGGCGTAGCGCCGCGCTGATCGCGAACCACACCATGACCAGCGCACCCAGCGCCAGCATGCCCAGGCGCAGCAAGGTGTCGGCCATCAGCCCACGGGCCATGCGCACCCGTGCCTCTTCGGTCTCGGCCACGCGGATTTCCGCCATGCCGTTCATGTTCGGCTCGCTCACCGCCTTCAGCAGGCTGACCACGCGTACATCCTGGCCGAGGTAGGTGGCGTCGTAGAAGCGCGCCAGTGCCGGATAGTCATCGGTACGCGGCGTGCCGGGCGGAGGTGGCGGCAGTCGCTCGTAACCGGAAATCAGCTGCTGGTTGATGTCCAGCACCTGATAGTAGATGCGCCCGGCGCTGTCGTAGGCGAAAGTGTCCAGCGCCACGTAGGGCACATCGGCGCTGAGGCTGCCGTCACGCTGGGACAGCCCGGCGGCAATGGTCCGCGCCGACGCCAGCAAGGTGCGGTCATAGGCGGTATCGGCCGCTTCGCGACCGTTCCAGTAAGCACTCAGGCCGCTGGCCAGCATCAGCACCACCAGCAGCAGTGCCAGGTTGCCCAGCAGCCGCCCGCGCAAGCTGCCGTTGTCACGCATCGCGGTGCTCGAGCAGGTAACCCAGACCACGGAAGGTGACGATGGCGACCGAGTGGCCATCGAGCTTCTTGCGCAGGCGATGGATGTAGATTTCGATGGCGTCGGGGCTGGCCTCTTCATCCAGACCGAATACCTGGGCGGCCAGCTGCTCCTTGCTCATCACCCGGCCTGGGCGGGCGATCAACGCCTCCAGCACGCTCTGTTCGCGCGAGGTCAAGGTCAGGTTGTCCTCGCCGAGGCTGAAGCGCCGGGTGTCCAGGTCGTAGACCAGTGGCCCGCAGCGCTGCTGACGCTCACCACCCAGCACGCTGCGCCTGAGCAAGGCCTTCACCCGCGCTTCCAGCTCGGTCAGCTCGAAGGGTTTGGCCAGGTAATCATCGGCGCCGAGGTTCAGGCCATGCACACGGTCCTTCACATCGCTGCGCGCGGTCAACATCAGCACCGGCAGGGTCTTGCCACGACCGCGCAGGCGCGCCAGGACCTCGAAACCGTCCATGCGCGGCAGGCCCACGTCGAGCACGGCAACGGCGTATTCCTCGCTGGCCAGGGCCAGGTCGGCAGCCACGCCATCGTGCAATACATCCACGGTCAGGCCGTGGCTTTTCAGGGCCTGGGCCACGCTTTCGGCCAGTTGCAGATGGTCTTCGACCAGCAGCACACGCATCGGATTCTCCCTGCTCGGGTGGGGCGGTGGCGCGGAGTGTACCGCTGTCGGTAAGCCTGTGAAGCCCCCCGAAACAAACCTTTCACGCTGAAAGGTTAGCGAAAGGTTCATTGCCTAGCATCGCACCACGGTCGCCCCACGCGCCGAAAAAAGCACCAGCAAGGTGCAACGAATAAGAACAAAAAACGGAGTCATCCCGATGCTGTCATCGCAGCTTAAGGCGTTTGCGCCTAGCCGTTCCCTGTCCGCACGCCCTTCTACCATCGCCAGTGCCCTTGCACTTGCCGGTGTCGCCCCGCTGAGCCAGGCCGCCTTCTTCGAAGACAGCACGGCAACCTTCGAAACCCGCAACATGTACTTCAACCGCGACTTCCGCGACGGCACCAGCGCACAGCAATCCAAGCGCGACGAGTGGGCCCAGGGCTTCATGCTCAACTTCGAGTCCGGCTATACCGATGGCACCGTGGGCTTCGGCCTGGATGCGCTGGGCATGATGGGCATCAAGCTCGACTCCAGCCCCGACCGCACCGACACCGGCCTGCTGCCGACCCACGATGACGGCAAGGCTGCCGACGAGTATTCCAAGCTCGGCCTGACCGGCAAGGTCAAAGTGTCGAAGACCGAACTGAAGATCGGCACCCTGATCCCGGAACTGCCGACCCTGCAGCCCAACGACGGCCGCATCCTGCCGCAGACCTTCGAAGGCGGCCTGCTGACTTCGCAGGAAATCAAGGGCCTGACCTTCACCGGCGGGCGCCTGGACAAGGCCAAGGACCGCAACGACACCAACTGGGAAGACCTGGCCCTCAACAACAAGAATGGCCGCTTCGGTGGCACGTTCAGCGCCGACAACCTCGACCTGGCCGGCCTGGACTACAAGTTCACCGATCGCATCACCGGCAGCTACCACTTCGCCCAGCTCGACGATATCTACCGCCAGCACTTCATCGGCATGCTCGCCACCCATCCCTGGGGCCCAGGCACCTTCGGCGCCGACGTGCGCCTGGCGATCAGCGACGATGCCGGCGCGGCCAAGGCCGGGCGCATCGACAACACCACCTTCAACACGATGCTCAGCTACAGCCTGGGCGGGCACAAGGTCAGCGCGGCCTGGCAGCAGCTTTCCGGCGACAGCGCCTTCCCCTACGTCGATGGCGCCGACCCGTACCTGGTCAACTTCGTCCAGATCAACGACTTCGCCGGTGCCGACGAACGCTCGTGGCAAGCGCGCTACGACTACAACTTCGCCGCCCTCGGCGTCCCCGGCCTGACCTTCATGACCCGCTACATCAACGGCGACAACGTCAGCCGCGCCGCCGGTGGCGAGGGCAAGGAGTGGGAACGCAACACCGAACTCAAGTACGTGGTACAAAGCGGCCCGTTGAAGAACGTCGCCGTGCGCCTGCGCAACGCCACCTTCCGCTCCAACTTTGCCCGCGACGCGGACGAAGTGCGGTTGCTGGTGAGCTACAGCGTCGCGCTGTGGTAACCCCCTGCGGTAACCCATAACAACAATGCTCACGGAGACATTCGATGACCTTTTCACTGCGCCGCCTCGTCCTCGCCACCGGCTGCCTGCTGCTGGCCGGCAATGCCCTCGCCGCCGAACCGAAACGCCCTGAATGCATCGCCCCGGCCTCGCCCGGCGGTGGTTTCGACCTGACCTGCAAGCTGGTGCAAAGCGCCCTGGTGCAGGAGAAGATCCTCAGCAAGCCGATGCGCGTGACCTACATGCCCGGCGGTGTCGGTGCAGTGGCGTACAACGCCGTGGTCGCCCAGCGCCCGGCCGACGCCGGCACCCTGGTGGCCTGGTCCAGTGGCTCGCTGTTGAACCTGGCCCAGGGCAAGTTCGGTCGCTTCGACGAGAACGCGGTGAAGTGGCTGGCCGCGGTCGGCACCAGCTACGGTGCCATCGCGGTGAAGAGTGATTCGCCCTACAAGACCCTCGACGATCTGGTTGCCGCACTGAAGAAAGACCCGAGCAAGGTGGTGATCGGCTCCGGCGGCACCGTCGGCAGCCAGGACTGGATGCAGACCGCACTGATCGCCAAGGCCGCCGGTATCAACCCGCGCGACCTGCGCTACGTGGCCCTGGAAGGCGGCGGCGAAATCGCTACCGCGCTGCTGGGCGGGCACATCCAGGTTGGCTCCACCGACATCTCCGACTCCATGCCGCACATCCAGAGCGGCAACATGCGCATCCTCGCGGTGTTCTCGGAAAACCGCCTGGACGAGCCAGAAATGAAGGACATCCCCACCGCCAAGGAACAGGGCTACGACATCGTCTGGCCGGTGGTGCGCGGTTTCTACCTCGGGCCGAAGGTGAGCGACGAAGAGTACGCCTGGTGGAAGGAATCGTTCGACAAGATGCTGGCCTCGGAAGACTTCGCCAAGCTGCGTGACCAGCGCGAGCTGTTCCCGTTCGCCATGACCGGCGCTGAGCTGGACGGCTACGTGAAGAAGCAGGTGACTGAGTACAAGGCACTGGCCAAGGAATTCGGCCTGATCCAGTAAGCCTCTCAGGCCCCTTCACCGATCCCTGTGGGAGCGGGCGTGCCCGCGAACACCGGCAGCGCCGGTGTCATGCTCCGCGGTGCTTGCTTCGCGGGCAAGCCCGCTCCCACAGGGCCCGCGATTCAACGAGGATTTCCCAATGATCCTGCAACGCATCTTCGCCCTGGCCCTGCTGGCGGTGTGCGCCGCCCTGGCCGTGATGGCCTGGCCCTACCAGGCCGCGTTTTCCTACGAACCGGTCGGCCCGCGTGCCTACCCACTGCTGATGCTCGGCCTGATGAGCCTGGCCCTGCTGTACCTGGCGATCCGCCCCACGCCGATCGTGCGCAAGGACGATGAACCTGAACTGGACCGCGAAACCCTGATCAAGATCACCGCCTGCGTCGGCTTGCTGATCATCTTCGCCGCCACCTTCGAAGCCCTGGGCTTCATCCTCAGCGCCGTCCTGGTCGGCATCCCCATGGCCCGCCTGTACGGCGGCCGCTGGTTGCACAGCACCCTCGTGGTGGTGGGCATGAGCGTGTTCCTCTACTGGCTGTTCGACCGCGTCATGGACGTGCCCCTGCCCCTCGGCCTGCTGAGCGTACTGGAGAACTGACACATGGATACCTTGAGCTACCTGGGCCAGGGCTTCGGCGTCGCCCTGTCCCCTTACAACCTGGTCACCGCCCTGTCGGGCACGCTGATCGGCACCGTGGTCGGCCTGCTGCCGGGCCTGGGCCCGATCAACGGCGTGGCCCTGCTGATCCCGATCGCCTTCGCCCTCGGCCTGCCTCCGGAGTCGGCGCTGATCCTCCTGGCCGCGGTCTACCTGGGCTGCGAATACGGCGGCCGGATCAGCTCGATCCTGCTGAACATCCCGGGCGAAGCCTCGACCGTGATGACCACCCTCGACGGCTACCCGATGGCGCGCCAAGGCCTGGCCGGCGTGGCCCTGTCGCTGTCGGCCTGGAGTTCGTTCATTGGCGCGTTCATCGCCACCTGCGGCATGGTGCTGTTCGCCCCGCTGCTGGCGAAATGGGCAATTGCCTTCGGCCCGGCGGAATATTTCGTGCTGATGGTGTTCGCCATCGTCGCCCTCGGCGGCATGACCGGTGACAAGCCACTGAAGACCTTCATTGCCGCACTGATCGGCCTGTTCCTGTCGGCAGTCGGTATCGATGCCAACAGCGGCGTATATCGCTTCACTGGCGACAGCGTGCACCTGGCCGACGGTATCCAGTTCGTGGTGCTGGTACTGGGCCTGTTCTCCGTCAGCGAAATCCTGCTGTTGCTGGAAAAGACCCACCATGGCCACGAGGCAGTCAAGGCCACCGGGCGCATGCTATTCAACCTCAAGGAAGCAGCCTCGGTGTTCGTGGTCAACATCCGCTGCGGCCTGCTGGGCTTCATCATGGGTGTGCTGCCGGGCGCCGGCGCCACGCTGGCAAGTGCCGTGGCCTATATGACCGAAAAGCGCCTGGCCGGTGAAAAAGGCAAGTTCGGCAAAGGTGATGCCCGTGGCCTGGCGGCCCCGGAAACCGCCATCGGTGCTTCCTGCTGCGGCGCTCTGGTGCCGATGCTGACCCTCGGCGTACCCGGCTCGGGCACCACCGCGGTGATGATTGGCGCGCTGACCCTGTACAACATCACCCCGGGCCCACTGCTGTTCGAACAGCAGCCAGACATCGTCTGGGGCCTGATCGCCTCGCTGTTCATCGCCAACATCATGCTGGTGATCCTGAACATCCCGATGATCCGCATCTTCACCCGCATCCTGGCCGTGCCGAACTGGGCACTGGTGCCGGTGATCGCGATCATCACCGCGATCGGCGTGTACGCGGTGCATGCCACTACCTTCGACCTGTTCCTGATGGTCGGCATCGGCATCATGGGCTACATCCTGCGCAAGCTGGACTTCCCGCTGTCGCCGATCCTGCTCGGTTTCATCCTCGGTGGCCTGATGGAGCAGAACCTGCGCCGGGCGCTGTCGATTTCCAACGGTGAGCTGGGCATCCTCTGGTCGAGCCCGATCAGCCTGTCGGTGTGGGTGCTGACCCTCTGCATGCTGACCCTGCCGCTGCTGCGCAGCTGGCGCAAGCGCAGCCTGCAGCGCCGGGCCATGGCTGATGCCTGACCGGTCACTGCCGCTGTTTGTCGCAACCGGGCTGGTCGGCCTTGCGGGCGGTTTTGCCGCCAGCAAGGTCGGCTGGCCTTTGCCGTGGATGGTCGGCGCGTTGCTGGCGATCATCCTGGTGCGCTGCCTGACGCCCTGGCAGCTGTCGGAAATCCCCAATGGCCGCAAGTGCGGGCAATGCATCATCGGCATCGGTATCGGCCTGCACTTCACCCCGGCGGTGATCGAGCAGGTCGCCAGCCACTTCGCGCTGATCATCTTCGGCGCGCTGTTCACCACGCTTTCCAGCGTGATCAGCGTGTGGCTGCTGCGGCGCACTGGTGAAGACCGTGCGACGGCATTTTTCGCCAGCATGCCTGGTGGCTCGGGGGAGATGGTCAACCTTGGCGCACGCAATGGCGCGGTACTCAGCCAGGTGGCCGCGGCGCAGAGCCTGCGCGTGTTGGCCGTGGTGCTGTGCGTGCCGGCGCTGTTCAAGTTCCTGCTCGGTGACGGCGTACCGCTGAATCACGCCGGCAGTGTCAGCTGGGGCTGGCTGGCGCTGATCGTGCCGTTGGGCGTGGCGGTGGGCTTTGCCTGGCAGCGCCTGCGCCAGCCCAACCCGTGGCTGTTCGGGCCGTTGTTGGTCGCCGCGTCGGTGAGCCTGGCGGGCAACCTGCAGATCGCCTTGCCCAACGGTGCCAGCCAGATCGGCCAGTGGCTGATCGGCAGCGGCCTGGCCTGCCATTTCAACCGCGCGTTCTTCCGCCGCGCGCCGTCCTTCCTCGGGCGCACGCTGCTGGCCACGGGACTGTGCATGGCGATTGCCGGTAGCGCAGCTTGGGTGTTGAGCGTAATGACCGAGCTGGACTTGCGATCGCTGACCTTGGGGATGATGCCCGGTGGCATCGCCGAGATGAGCCTGACAGCCGAAACCCTGCAGCTATCGGTACCGCTGGTGACGGCGTTGCAGGTGGTGCGGTTGATACTGGTGCTGTTTCTGGCGGAGCCGTTATTCCGACTTTGGAACACCAACCCTCAGTAATTGCGTCGCCTTCTTCGCGGGCAAGCCCGCTCCCACAGGTACTGCACAGTCCTTGAGGTCTGCGCTATCCCTGTGGGAGCAGGCTTGCCCGCGAAGAAGGCAACGCGGTTTTCAGAGTGGCGGCAGTGCCCAGTTGATCGGCGCCATGCCACGCTGTTCGAGGAAGCTGTTGGTGCGGCTGAAGTGTCCGCAGCCGAGGAACCCGCGATAGGCCGACAGCGGCGACGGGTGCACCGACTTGAGCACCAGGTGCTTGGTGCCATCGATCAGTTTCTGCTTGCTCTGCGCATGCGCCCCCCACAGCAGGAACACCACGTTCGGGCACTGCTCGCTGACCACCTGGATGATCCGGTCGGTGAAGAACTCCCAGCCCTTCTTCGCATGCGAGGCTGCATTGGCGCGCTCGACGGTCATGGTCGTGTTGAGCAGCAGCACGCCCTGCTCGGCCCAGCTTTGCAGGTAGCCGTGGCCAGGGATCGGGATGTTCAGGTCGCGCTGCAGCTCTTTATAGATGTTGACCAGCGACGGTGGCGCCGGCACGCCCGGCTGTACCGAGAAGCACAGGCCGTGGGCCTGGCCCGGGCCGTGGTACGGGTCCTGGCCGAGGATCACCACCTTGACCTGCTCCAGCGGCGTGGAATTGAGCGCATTGAAGATCAGCGGCCCCGGCGGGTAGATCTCCTTGCCAGCCGCGTGCTCCTGGCGCAGGAACTCACGCAGCTGGTGCATGTAGGGCTGGTCGAACTCGGCGCGCAGTGCAGCCTTCCAGCTGGGTTCGAGTTTGATGCGATCGTCTTCAGTCATGGGGCCATCCGTAAACAATGGCGCGACACTAGGTAAGCCACTTGCCCTTGTCAATCGATCCGACCGACGACCGGCATGATCGGCGATGCGGGCCATACTTGGGGGATGACTTGCGCGAGGTAGTCCATGGCCATTCATTGCGAGGTACTCACCGGCGCCGATGGCGCCCGAATCGGCATCGCCACCCTCGATGCCCCCAAGGCGCTCAATGCCCTCAACCTGCCGATGATCGAAGTGCTGGGCGAACAGCTGCACGGCTGGGCCAGCGACCCTGGCGTCGTCTGCGTGCTGTTGCGCGGTAACGGTGCCAAGGCTTTTTGTGCCGGCGGTGATGTGCGGGCGCTGGCCCAGGCCTGCCTTGCCCACCCCGGCAGCATACCGCCGCTGGCCGCCACCTTCTTTGCCGCCGAATACCGCCTCGACTACCTCTTGCATACCTACCCGAAGCCCTTGCTGTGCTGGGGCCACGGGCATGTGCTGGGCGGCGGCATGGGGTTGCTGCAGGGCGCCGGTGTGCGCATCGTCACCCCAAGCAGCCGGCTGGCCATGCCGGAAATCAGCATCGGCCTGTACCCGGACGTAGGCGCCAGCTGGTTTCTCGCCCGCCTGCCCGGCAAGCTTGGCTTGTTCCTCGGGCTGACCGGGGCACCGATCAATGCCCGTGATGCCCTTGACCTGGGCCTGGCGGATCGTTTCTTTGGGGAAGAACAGCAAGAGGCATTGGTCGAAGAGCTGCTGCAACTGAACTGGCAGGAGCAGACCGGCCTGCAGCTGAACAGCCTGCTCAAGGCCGAACAGCATCGCGCCTGGGCCGAGCTGCCTGCGGCGCAATGGCTGCCACGGCGCCAGGTGATCGACGAACTGCTGGATGTGGCAGACCCGGCAGCGGCCTGGCGGGCACTGGAAGGCCTCAAGCATCATACTGATCCGCTGTTGGCCGAGGCCGGCCAACGCCTGCATGAAGGTTGCCCGCTAACCGCGCACCTGGTCTGGGAACAGATCCACCGCGCCCGGCACCTGTCGCTGGCCCAGGTGTTCCAGATGGAATACAGCATGAGCCTCAACTGCTGCCGGCATCCTGAATTCAGTGAAGGTGTGCGAGCGCGCCTGCTGGACAAGGACAACCAGCCGCGCTGGCACTGGCCGGATGTGGCGCAGGTGCCAGCGGCTGTGGTCGAGGCGCATTTCGCCAAGGTGTGGGAAGGGCGGCATCCGTTGGCCGACCTGGGATCATGACCCCCTCAGCGCTGCCAGTTGTGGTCGCCACCCCGCCCACGATCCGACTGGCCGTCGTTATCGCCGCGGTTATTGGAATGCCAGCGATCATGCTGGTAACGCTGGCTGCCATCGCGATAGTCATTGCGGTCGCGATCGCGGCCATAGTCATTGCGCTGGCGATTGCCATAATCGTAGCGCGGGTTGCCGTGCCACTGGTTCATCCCAGGCTGTGGGCCAGGCCGATAATACGGGGCAGGTGCCGGCCGGTAGTAACGGGGCGCCGGCTGGTAGTAATAGCGCGGCTGCGGGGTTACATAGTAGCGGTCATAGCGGTAATAACCCGGCGTCACGTAGCGATCGGTCGAGTAGTATTCAGTGCGTGAATAGCCGCCACCGTCGTAGTACGGCGCACAGGCGGACGTCATCAGACCCAACAGGGCGATCAACAGAATTCGATAGGACATGGCGGCCTCCTGGACCGCTGAGGTGCCCGAACAGCGGCGCTGGCGAGCGTCGACTAAAACGTGTTCATCGACAATGAATCAGACAACGGCGCCAAGGTGCAGTGCCATTTCAGCAACAAATTGATACACGTCGAAATAACCTTTAAAAACATGCAGTCATTTGCCTGCCATCTCACTAGAATGAGCGCCTCGGCACACATCACGGGAAGATCATGCCTTCACGCTCCGCCCTGTTTTCACAGCGCTCGCTGATCCTCGCCCTGCTGCTGTTGCTGACCTGCGGCTTCCTCGCCACATCGCTGATCAGCTATTTCGCCTCGCGCAGCGCGATTCGCGACGGCATCGTCAATACCGAGCTGCCGCTGACCTCCGATACCGTCTATTCGGAAATCCAGAAAGACCTGATCCGCCCGGTGCTGATCGCCTCGATGATGGCCCAGGACACCTTCCTGCGCGACTGGGTGCTGGCGGGTGAACAGGACACCCAGCGCATCACTCGCTTTCTCGGCGAGGTCATGGGCAAGCAGGACACCTTCACCTCGTTCCTCGTCTCCGACCGCACCCTCACTTACTACCAGGCCAAGGGCGTGCTCAAACACGTGGTGCCGAACACCTGGCGCGACGCCTGGTACTTCCGCCTGCGCGAGATGAAAACGCCGTATGAGATCAACGTCGACCTGGACATGGCCAACCAGGACAACCTGACGGTGTTCATCAACTACCCGGTGCTGGACTATCAGCAGCGCTTCATCGGCGCCACCGGCGTGGGCCTGAGCGTGGACGCGGTGATCAAGCTGATCGACAAGTATCAGCGCCGCTATCAGCGCTCGGTGTTCTTCACCGACGCCAAGGGCAAGGTCATTCTGACCGGCTCGGAGGGTGGCCCGCATGGGCTGAAGGTGGGGCAACCCTTGTCCGATAATGCCGACCTGAGCGATTTGCTGGCGCAGCGCCCGACGCCCACCGAGGGCAGCCACGAATACAAGGACAGCAGAGGTCACAGCCACTTCCTCAATGTGCGGCAACTGCCCGAACTGGGTTGGTACCTGCTGGTCGACAAACGCGAGACCGGCGCCCTGGACCCGATTCGCCACTCGCTGTACCTGAACCTGGTGATCTGCGCGATGATCACCCTGGTGGTGCTGTCGCTGCTCAATGGCATGCTCAGGCGACACCAGGCCAGCACCGAGGCGCTGGCGACCCTCGACAGCCTGACCGGGCTGCCCAACCGGCGCAGCTTCGACCTGCTGGCCGCCCAGGCCCTGCAGGAAGCCCAGCGCGATTGCGCACCGCTGGTCGCCTTGCTGATCGACCTCGATCACTTCAAGGTGCTCAACGATACCCATGGCCACCTGGCAGGCGACGAAGTGCTGCGTCAGTTCGCCAACGTGCTGCAGGGTAGCCTGCGCCAGTCGGATATACTCTGCCGCTGGGGCGGTGAGGAATTCATCGTGCTGCTGCGGGAAGCCGAAGGCCGGCAGGCCATCGACGTGGCGGAAAAGATCCGCCGTCGTACCGAGCAACTGACCTTCAGCTACGAAGATCAACCCTTGCGCCTGACCACCAGTATCGGCCTCAGCGCCTTGCAGCCGGGCGACGCCCTGCACGCCCTGCTGACCCGCGCCGACCGTGCGCTTTATCGTGCCAAGCAGGCCGGCCGCAACCGCGTCTGCAGTGAAACACCCGGAACGGAACATGAATGACAGCCAGCACTGCCCCGCCTGTGGCGCCCTCAACCAGTGCAGCCTGGCCGACCCGCGCAGTGCCACCCAGGCCTGCTGGTGCTATGGCGTGACCATCGACCCCGCCGTGCTCCAGGCCCTGCCTGCCGAACTGCGCGACAAGGCTTGCCTGTGCCCGCGCTGCGCCGCCGTGCAAGACCAGCTTGCGGGTGATCCAGCAGCGACCATCGGTGAAAACCGCTAAACTTCGCGCCTCCTTTTACTGCCTGCCACCATGCGCCTAGACCGCTTCCTCGCCAACCTGCCCTGCTACAACCGTCAGCAAGTCCGCTTGCTGCTGGTGCAGCGCCGTGTGCGCCTGGACGGCGAAATGGTCAGCGATCCCAAAGCAGAAGTCCGCGAATTCAGCCGTGTCGAAGTCGACGATCAACTGCTGCAGGCCGGCCGCCCCGCGCGCTACCTGATGCTGCACAAGCCCACTGGCTGCGTCAGCGCCACGCAAGACCCGCAGCACCGCACCGTGCTCGACCTGCTGCCCAGCGAATTGCGCGACGACCTGCACATCGCCGGGCGCCTGGACTTCAACACCACCGGCCTGATTATCCTGACCAACGATGGCCAGTGGTCGCGGCGCCTGACCCAGCCGGCCACCAAGCTGCCCAAGCATTACCTGGTGGAAACCGAAGACGAGATCGGCGCGCACTATGTCGCCAAGTTCAGCGAAGGGTTCTATTTCGCCTTCGAAGACCTGACCACCCTGCCCGCCCGACTCGACATCCTCGGCCCGCGTCAGGCACGGCTGGCAATCGTCGAAGGGCGCTATCACCAGGTCAAGCGCATGTTCGGCCATTTCGACAACAGGGTGGTCGGCCTGCATCGCGAAAGCATGGGGGCGATCCGCCTCGATCCAGGCCTGCAACCCGGCGAATTCAGGGCCCTGACGGCGGATGAAATCGCCTCGGTCTGAATGCCGTAATACAGGCATACGACCGCTGAGCGGCCCGAGTCACAAATTTGCGCAAACGGCACTTGCGGGATCCCCGACCCACTGCTTGACTCCTAACTCGTCAGTCCGCGAGTGACCAATCAGTCACGCCTGCAGTTCATGACACCTTTTGCCGGCCACCCAAAGCCCTGATGCCTTGGGGCACGGCAGATTGCCCGCCACAACAATATCGTCGACACGTGTGCCAAGGATCGACACAGGGCCCCCCGTTTTATTCAGGCGAATGCCTACCTGTCATAAAGAACGTGCACCCTAGGTGACGCGATTACCCTTTTTGCGCCAGGAGTCGATGACATGAGGCCAGAAATCGCTGTACTTGATATCCAAGGTCAGTATCGGGTTTACACGGAGTTCTATCGCGCGGATGCGGCCGAGAAGACGATCATACTGATCAATGGGTCGCTGGCCACCACGGCCTCGTTCGCCCAGACGGTGCGTAACCTGCACCCGCAATTCAACGTTGTGCTGTACGACCAGCCGTATGCCGGCAAGTCCAAGCCGCACAACCGCCAGGAGCGGCTGATCAGCAAGGAAGACGAGGCGCAAATCCTCCTTGAACTGATCGAGCGCTTCCAGTGCGACCACGTCATGTCCTTCTCCTGGGGCGGTGCCTGCACCCTGCTGGCGCTGGCGCACCAGCCGCGGCTGGTGAAGAAGGCGGTGGTCAGCTCGTTCTCGCCGGTGATCAACGAACCGATGCGCGACTACCTTGAGCGTGGTTGCAAGTACCTGGCCGCCTGTGATCGCTACCAGGTCGGCAACCTGGTCAATGACACCATCGGCAAGCACCTGCCATCACTGTTCAAGCGCTTCAACTATCGGCATGTCAGCAGCCTGGACAGCCACGAGTATGCGCAGATGCACTTCCATATCAATGAAGTGCTGCAGCGTGACCTGCAGCGGGCACTGAACGGCGCACGCAACATCGACATCCCGGTGCTGTTCATCAACGGCGACCGCGACGAATACACCACCGTCGAAGATGCCCGCGAGTTCGGCAAGCATGTGGGCAACAGCCAGTTCAGCGTGATCCGCGACGCGGGCCACTTCCTCGACATGGAAAACAAGGCAGCCTGTGAAGACACCCGCAACGTCATGCTCGGTTTCCTCAAGCCGACCGTGCGCGAGTCCCGTCAACGCGGTAACCCATATATCCAGGGGCAGCATGCATTGGCCATCTGAGCGCATCGGCGTCCCGTACCCCACACCCGCAGGCCATGGGGCGCCGACAAGCTTTTTTATAACTTGGGCTTCTAATTCGAGGAGGGTTCTGGTAAAAAGTCCAGCGCAGACGCGGGTATAGTTTAGTGGCAAAACGAAAGCTTCCCAAGCTTTAGTTGAGGGTTCGATTCCCTCTACCCGCTCCACACATTGCATTCCCCCGCATGGCGTTCCAGCAACGTCATCGCTGTCAAAAGGAGCCCACGGCTCCTTTTTTCGTTTCTGCCCTTTCATTGATATGGCCCATGGCCGCGTTCGACGCCTTCGTCTTCAATTCGCTTGCAAGCGAAACGGCTTGGGGCGCATATGCTTCATGGATCCGTGAAACATTTCGAAAGGACGACGCATGTTTCTCTCCCGCTGGCTCCCCGGCCTTGCCAACCTGTTGCACTACCGCCGCGAATGGTTCCATGCCGACCTGCAGGCCGGGTTGTCGGTGGCCGCGATCCAGATCCCCATCGCCATCGCCTACGCCCAGATCGTCGGCCTGCCGCCGCAGTACGGCCTGTACGCCTGCGTGCTGCCGATGATGATCTACGCCCTGATCGGCAGCTCGCGGCAATTGATGGTCGGCCCCGACGCCGCCACCTGCGCCATGATCGCTGGCGCCGTGGCGCCGCTGGCCATGGGCGCCCCACAGCGCATCGCCGAACTCGCGGTGATCGTCACCGTGCTGGTCGGGGTGATGCTGATTGTCGCCGGTGTGGCGCGCGCCGGGTTCATCGCCAGCTTCTTCTCGCGCCCGATCCTGATCGGTTACCTCAACGGTATCGGCTTGAGCCTGATTGCCGGGCAACTGTCAAAGGTCGTGGGGTTCAAGATCGAGGGGGACGGGTTCATCCTGAGCGTGGTGAATTTCTTCCAGCGCCTGAACGAAATCCACTGGATGACCCTGGCTATCGGCCTGGCCGGGCTGGCACTGCTGATCGTGCTGCCGCGCCGCTACCCTCGCCTACCGGCGGCCCTGGTGACCGTGGCAGTTTTCACCCTGCTGGTCGGCCTGCTCGGCCTGGACCGTTTCGGCGTCGCCATCCTCGGGCCGGTGCCGTCCGGCATCCCCAAGCTCGCCTGGCCCCACAGCAACCTGGATGAAACCAAGAGCCTGCTGCGCGATGCCTTGGGTATCGCCACCGTGAGCTTCTGCAGCGCCATGCTTACCGCGCGCAGCTTCGCCGCACGGCACGGCTATGCGATCAACGCCAACCATGAGTTCGTCGCCCTTGGCGTGAGCAACCTGGCCGCTGGCATTTCCCAGGGCTTTGCCATCAGCGGTGCCGACTCGCGCACGGCGGTCAATGACATGGTCGGTGGCAAGAGCCAGCTGGTCGGCATTATCGCGGCGCTGGTCATCGCCCTGATCCTGCTGTTCTTCACCGCACCAATGGCGTGGATCCCGCAGGCGGTGCTGGGGGCAGTGCTGCTGATGGCAGGCTGGGGCCTGATCGACATCAAGTCGCTGGGCAGGATCAGACGCCTGAGCCGCTTCGAGTTCTGGCTGTGCCTGCTGACCACGGTCGGCGTGCTCGGCCTGGGCGTATTGCCGGGCATCGTGTTTGCCGTGACCCTGGCGATCCTGCGCCTGCTCTACACCATCTACCAACCCACCGACGCCGTGCTCGGCTGGCTGCCGGGCACCGAAGGCCAGGTCGACATCCGCAAGCACAAGGACGCTCGCACCGTGCCGGGCCTTGTGGTGTACCGCTTCGACGACGCAATCCTGTTCTTCAACGCCGACTACTTCAAGATGCGCCTGCTCGAAGCCGTGCAAAGTCAGGCCCAGCCCCAGGCGGTACTGTTCGATGCGGAAGCGGTGAGCAGCATCGACGTCAGCGGCATTGCCGCCCTGCGCGAGGTGCGCGACACCCTGACAGCGCAAGGCATCCACTTCGCCATCGCCCGTGCCCGCGGCACCTTCCTGCGCATGCTGGTGCGCTCGGGGATGGCGCGGGAGATGGAAGAAAAGTTGCTGTTTGGCTCGGTTAGGGCCGGAATTCGGGCTTATCGGGTTTGGCGGAACAGGAATCGCAAGGCGCCAGTGGTTAATTAGAGAATCGGACTACACCGGAGTCGGAAGAGGACGACCTGCTAGCCAATGCACCATCCGCTAGCCTCGTTATCCCACGCAAAATAAGCGCTGGGATTTCTTTCTTCTCGTAGCGTCGGGCAACCAGCGACTACGCCAATGGCGCACATCCTGCTATGCTCTTCATTGAAACGCCCGTGTTCACCAAACGAGTGAAAGCGCTGCTTGAGGACGACACCTATCGACTCCTTCAAGTCAAACTGATGAGCACTCCCGATGCGGGTGACTTGATCGAAGGTACGGGTGGCCTACGCAAGCTTCGCGTTGCCGCCAGCGGTCACGGGAAGCGTGGTGGAGCCCGGGTCATCTATTACCACTTCAACTCAGACTCACAGATTGCCATGCTCTACATCTTTCCGAAAAATGAGCATTCCGACTTGTCCAGCGAGCAACGCAAGGCACTAAAGAACATCATCGAATACTGGAGGCGTACATGAGCAAGTTTTTTGAAGAGCTGATGGAAAGCGTTCAGCAGATGGATGAAATCGTTCAAGGTAAGCGTTTGCCCTCGCGAGTCATCGAGATAGATGCACTGCAGGTCAGAAGCATCCGCAAAACCACGGGTCTGTCTCAAGTGCGTTTCGCCGAGATGATCGATGTTCAGGTCGCCACACTAAGGAACTGGGAGCAAGGGCGCAGAGAACCTACCGGGCCAGCCAAGGCTTTGCTACGTGCCATACGCAACGACCCTGACCATGTCCTCAGGGCACTTGCCCATTGATTCAGTACCCCAAACGCTTCAACAGAACCGCCTCGCTTTCTGCCGGGCGCTGATAAGCGCGCAAAAGCTCCCCCGCCCGATTGGTGAAGATTCCGTCGACACCGGCCTTCATGGCCTTGTCAAAATCGATCCGGTCATCGAGTGTGTAGACGTGTACCAACAACCCGCGCTCGTGATTGGCCTGGTTCATCCATGGCTGGATCAGGTCGCTGTAGCTCTGCTCGCCCAGATGAGTGCGCGTGGCTGACGGGCCGGTACCGATTGCACCCTCCTGCCTTGCATGGTCGAGCCAGCGCAGGAACTCCGCCTTGTCCTTGGGCTGTTGGCGCGCATAGAAAGCGGCCTTGTCCTGCTCGCCTGACTGGGCGAAATCCTGCCCGGATGCTGATGCGATGCCACTGTTGCCCACCCACAACAAGAGGATCTTCGGCACCTGCGGCATCGCTTCGTGCAGCAACTTGAGGCTGTTGCGGTCGAACGTCTGCAACACGACCCGCCCCGGCCGATCGAGCCAGCCACGGGCTTCGAGGCGTGCCTTCAGGTCTTTCTCAATGCCGGGAAACTGGTTGGGCACCTTGGTTTCGATATACAGCCCGGGGTGGCGGTCGGGGTTGCCTTCGGCGATGTCGATGACTTCGTCCAGCGTCAGGATCGGCAACTTTTCAAACGACGGACGGGCACGCTTCGGGTAGGCCTGGTTGAACCAGCTGCCGGCATCCAGCGACTTCAGCTCAGCCAGGGTGAAAGCACTGACCGGGCTCTTCGCACGCTCGGGAAATCGCTCGGCGACATTGCTGGTGCGCGACAACTGATCATCGTGGACCACCACCAGCACGCCATCGCGGGTGCGTTGCAGGTCGAGTTCCAGGTAATCGGCGCCCAGCTCGCGGGCCAGCAGGTAGGCAGGCGTGGTGGATTCAGGGGCATCGTAGGAAGCGCCGCGATGAGCGATCACGGCCGGGTAAGGAATGCCTTGGGCAGCGGCCAAGGTCTTGCCATCAGTGGCTGAAGCCAGTGCAGCCGAGAACAGCGTGCTCAGGGCCAGGGTGCGGAGCAGCGGGTTGCGCATGGAGAAGTCCTCTTTCGTCCTGCGGGTCTTGTGCTGCCTGTTCTGGCCTCTTCGCGGGCAAGCTCGCTCCCACAGGTACACCACTGCCCTGAAGCAAACGGTAATCCTGTGGGAGCGGGCTTGCCCGCGAAGAGGCCAGAACAGGCAATACAAGGCGGTAATGTAAGCCCCAACCCTCGCACACCTTGCGTGACATGCTAAAGTCCCCGCCGTTTCCCGCACCACCGAACGGACCGCACATGCCAGCTCTCGACGCCCGCCTCGCCTCTTGGCCAGACCTCAACCAGCGCCACCCGTGCACAGCCCTGCTGCTGGGCAACGGCGCCAGTCGCGCGCTTTGGAAACCGTTCGGCTACTTCTCGCTATACGAGGAAGCCCAGCGCGCCGGGCGCAAGAAAGGCCTGGCGATCAGTGACCAAGCCCTGTTCAAGTCGCTGGGCACCGAGCTGTTCGAGCCGGTACTGAGCACCCTCAACCATACCGTGCGCGCCAACGCCGCCCTGGCCATCAATTCCACCGCGCCGCTGAACCGCTACTACTCGATCAAGGAAGGCCTGATCCACGCCATCCGCACCCTGCACCTGCCCTGGCCGCTGGTGCCAGCCGCTACCCTGGCGTCGATCAACCTGGCCTTGCGCGAATACCGCAGCGTCTATACCAGCAACTACGACCTCATCCTGCCCTGGGCCGTGCAGCACAATCCGCAGGGCTTCGCCACGCTGTTCGACGATCAAGGGTTCTTCGACATACGCCGCACCCGCAGCGAAGGCACCCGCGTACTGCACCTGCATGGCGGCCTGCACCTGCTCAAACTGCCCGACGGCAGCACCCGCCAGCGCAGCGCCGACAGCGCCGAATTGCTGGACGGCTTTGCCGTGAACATTCCAGGTGAAGTGCCGTTGTTCGTTAACGAAGACCGCAGCGACGAAAAACTGCGCGCCATCCGCAACTCCGACTACCTCGCCTGGGGGTTGGGTCAACTGGCGCAGGAAAGCCAGGGCGTATGCCTGTTCGGGCAGCATCTGGACGGCACTGACCGGCACCTGGTCGACGCCATTCGCCAGGCACGACCGGCGCATCTGTCGATTGCCATCCGGCCGTTGAGTGAGGCTTCGGTGATCAACCAGAAGCAGCATTTTGTCGAGCGGTTCGGGGATATGACCGGGACGGCGCTGCACTTCTTCGATGCCAGTACGCATCCGTTGGGGTTGGAGGGGTTGGCGATCGAAGTGCCGTCGGTAAAGCGCTGAATCTAAACAGCATGGTAGCCATTGCGATGTACTGAAATACCGCACATGGGAATAGATCAGTTTGATTCAGCTCTTAGCGCGCTATGCTTGAGTTCCACCTGGCCGTCGGGCTGTTCGAAAAAATAAGCAAGCTGAAAATTCCTACAAACTCTTCAGAGTCATCCGTAATCCATATCTGAAATAACATGACAAGTCCAAAAAAACATTGAAACCATCACGTTCCCGAGGTTCTATCCACTCACGAGACGGCGCACACCCTTCCCTTCGAGTTGATACCTCAGGAAAACATCATGAGCTGGCTATACCTATCGCTAATGGCTCCACTGCTATGGAGCCTGTCCAACATGATCGACAAGTTTGCGATCAACAACATCACATCCAACTACATCTCCTTTATCTTCCTGCTAAGCATTGGAAATGTATTTTTCGCCTTCGTTATTTATGCAGCACTGGAACCAACTGATATAGCCTTCGCTACCGCATGCCTCAACATACTTTCAGGCCTTGCCATATTCCTCCAGTATTTTGCCTATAGCTATTCGCTGGAAGACATGGATGTATCAGTCGTGATACCGATTCACCAATCGGAGCCACTCTTCGTTCTGGTTGCCACAGCACTGCTCTTTAACGCCATCCCGACATACTGGCAGGCGGGCGGCTTTTTCCTGATAACAGGAGGTATCCTTTTGCTATGTGCATCGGGCAAGACACTCGATGGGTTGGGTCAAAGAAAGCATATCCTAATGATTTTGGTTTCCGCCTTCTTTGGTGCAGCATCAACGGTTATCTCAGACGAGATACTGAAGGTAAAAAGCCTGGAGTCCGTACTGTTTTTGAATTTCCTTGGCTATGCGCTCGGCGGGCTGTTACTTCTGCTTATACCTTACTGCCGAAAGCTGATCACCCATGATCTGAGGCAGTTAAGCCTCAAGCAGTTTGGCATCTTTGGGCTCACCAACAGCTTTGATGTGGGGGGCTATATATTTTTCATGGCTGCACTTGCAGCAGGCGGTGGTGCTGCACTGGTGTCCGTCGTCGTCAGCATACATCCGTTATTTGTTCTGCTGTTTGGGTACATTGCCACACGTTACTTTCCAACTTTTTTGCGAGAGGACATTGCACCAACCAGCGTTTTACGCAAGATCACTTCGATCATGGTGATCGTGGCCGGCGTCGCCGTCATATCGATGCATGATGGCTGAAAAGGGAATTGGGGTAATCAGATCAGCTTATCCGCCCGCAACAACGTCTCCAGGCAATGCTCCTGCACCCCATAAAACGCCTTGAGCTGCTCGATCTTCTCCAGCAATGCAGCGTTATCCCCCGCCTGCCGGCGCTTCACCGCAAGAATCATCTTGTTCTTGTTGGTGTGCTCCAGGGAGATGAACTCGAACACCTTGGTTTCATAACCGCAGGCTTCCAGATACAGCGCTCGCAGGCTGTCGGTGAGCATCTCGGCCTGCTGCCCCAGGTGCAGCCCGTACTGCAGCATCGGTTGCAGCAGCCCCGGGCTGTGCAGTTGCGGGCGGATCTGTTTGTGGCAGCACGGCGAGCACATGATGATCGCGGCATTGCAGCGGATGCCGGTGTGGATCGCGTAGTCAGTGGCGATGTCACAGGCGTGCAGGGCAATCATCACCTCGATGGCCTCGGGCACCACACTGCGCACGTCGCCGCACTGGAACTCCAGGCCTGGGTGCTCGAGGCGCTGCGCAGCGGCATTGCACAGGTCGACCATGTCCTGGCGCAGCTCCACCCCGGTCACCTGCGCTTCTCGCGCCAGGGTGTTGCGCAGGTAATCATGCATGGCGAAGGTCAGGTAACCCTTGCCCGAGCCGAAGTCGGCTACCCGCAGGGTCTGTTCGGCCGGTACCGGGGCATTGGCCAGGGCGTGGTCGAAGACTTCGATGAACTTGTTGATCTGCTTCCACTTGCGCGACATCGACGGGATCAGCGCGCCCTGGGCATCGGTCACGCCCAGGTCGCGCAGGAATGGCCGCGACAGCTCCAGGTAGCGCTTCTTCTCGCGGTCATGGCCGGTGCTGGCTACTGCCTCACGTGGCGCCTGCGCGCCATGGCGCTGGAGCATCGGCTTGCCCTTCTTGCTGAAGGTCAGCTGCACTTCGCCGTCGGCATCGAACAGGTGGGCATTGCGGAAGCTCTCCGGCAGCAGTTCGGCGACCAGCGCCTGGGCCTGATCCAGCGGCAGGTTGCGGGTGATGTCGCGGGTCTGGTGGCGGTAGACCAGCGACAGCTGGGCCTGCCCCTTCACCAGCAGCGGCTTGGCGATGATGCGCTGCAGGGTCTGATCGGCACCGACATGGCGCGCCAGCACCAGCTTGACCAGGGTGTTGCCGTGCAGGGCGGCACTCAGCAGGTCGAGGAACTGGGCGCGCGCATCCGGCGCGGAAGAAGCGGAAGTACTGGCGGACATGGAAAGCGGGTGCCTCGGATAACAGGGGGCGCGTTGCGCAATGCCGCGCATTCTACACCCTACGCCTGCCAGTTCAGTCGAGAATCACCAGACGGTTGGGCAGTTCGTTGCGCGCATGGGTGCGTGGCACGTGTTCGCACAGCAACTCACCGCACGCCTCGATGCACTCGACAAAGCCCTGCAAGGTCCGCCCCTGGCGAACCTGCTCGGCGAAACGCGCAACCAACACGGCGCGGGCCTGGGCATCGAGATGGTGATCGATGCCTTGGTCGACGAGGATTTCCACATGTCGCTCGGCCTCGGCGACAAAGATCAGCACCCCTGTGGCACCTTCCGTGCCCTGCAGGTTCTGTTCGCGAAACTGCTGGCGCGCCAGGCTCGAAGCGCGCCAGCGGCGCAAGGCCGCGGGGATCAGCATGGTCGCCAGGCGCGGGCTGCGCAGCAGCAGGCACAGGCCAATGAACAGCAGCATGTTGGCAATCAGCAGCCCTCGTATGCCGGGCCAGCCCAGCAACCACTGCAGCAGGCCAGGCACGGCCAGCGCCAGCACGGCGGCCCAGAACAGTGGTAGATAGGCATAGTCATCGGCGCGGCGCGCCAGCACGGTCACCAGTTGCGCATCGGTGCGTCGCTCGACCCGGGCGATGGCCTCGGCCACCTGGCGGCGTTCGTATTCGTTGAGGGGGGTCATGCCTTCGCTCTCTTCAGCGTTCTTATAGTTGTTGTCCCGGCATTCGGGGCTTCGTCCGCGGCCGACATATTCAGGCATAATCCGCCGCTGGAAGCATTACCCGCGAATCGTACAACAATAGCCGCCTGAAAACTTCGGCCGAGCGCGTATCACCGTGGATACGGCAAAGGCCTCGACAATGGAATTGATGATGAAACTGTCTTTGCTGGGCCTGGCCATGGGCCTTGCCAGCCAGGCGGCCCTTGCCGCCCCTACCGCCCCGCCCCTGCAGGACAAGCAGGCGTTCATCGACCATCTGATCAGCCAGATGACCGAAGCCGAGAAGATCGGCCAGCTGCGCCTGATCAGCATCGGCCCGGAAATGCCTCGCGAGAAGATCCGCGAAGAAATCGCCGCCGGTCGCATTGGTGGCACGTTCAACTCGCGCACCGCCCCCGAGAACCGGCCGATGCAGGACGCCGCCATGCGCAGCCGCCTGAAGATCCCGATGTTCTTCGCCTACGACACCATCCACGGCGAGCGCACCATCTTCCCGATCGGCCTGGGCCTGGCCGCCAGCTGGGACATGGACGCCATCGCCAAGGTCGGCCGCACCTCGGCCATCGAAGCCTCGGCCGACGCCCTGGACATGACCTTCGCGCCGATGGTCGACATCGCCCGCGACCCACGCTGGGGCCGCACCAGCGAAGGCTTCGGCGAAGACACCTACCTGACCTCGAAGATCGGCCAAGTGATGGTCCGCTCGTTCCAGGGCAGCAGCCCGGCCAACCCCGACAGCATCATGGCCATCGTCAAGCACTTCGCACTGTATGGCGCGGTGGAAGGCGGGCGCGACTACAACACGGTCGATATGAGCCTGCCGAAGATGTACAACGACTACCTGCCGCCCTACCGCGCCGCGCTCGACGCCGGTGCCGGCGGGGTGATGGTGGCGCTCAACTCGATCAACGGCGTGCCGGCCACCTCCAACACCTGGCTGATGAACGACCTGTTGCGCAAAGAGTGGGGCTTCAAGGGCGTGACCATCAGCGACCACGGCGCCATTCAGGAGCTGATCCGCCACGGTGTCGCCCGTGACGGTCGCGAAGCCGCCAAGCTGGCGATCAAGGCCGGCATCGACATGAGCATGAACGACACCCTGTACGGCGAAGAGCTGCCAGGGCTGCTGAAGTCCGGCGAAGTGACCCAGCACGAGCTGAACCAGGCCGTGCGCGAGGTGCTCGGTGCCAAGTACGAAATGGGCCTGTTCAAGGACCCTTACGTGCGCATCGGCAAGGCCGAAACCGACCTGAAAGACTACTACGCCGACGACCGCCTGCACCGCGACGCCGCCCGTGACGTGGCACGCCGCAGCCTGGTGCTGCTGGAAAACCGCAACCAGACCCTGCCGTTGAAAAAGGCCGGCACCATCGCCCTGGTCGGCCCGCTGGCCGATGCCCCGATCGACATGATGGGCAGCTGGGCCGCCGACGGTAAGCCGATGCACTCGGTCACCGTGCGCGAAGGCCTGCGCCGTGCGATCGAGGGCAAGGCCAAGCTGGTGTACGCCAAAGGCTCCAACGTCACCGGCGACAAGGCGATCCTCGACTACCTGAACTTCCTCAACTTCGATGCCCCTGAAATCGTCGATGACCCGCGCCCTGCAGCCGTGTTGATCGATGAAGCGGTCAAGGCCGCCAAGCAGTCCGATGTGGTGGTGGCCGTGGTCGGTGAGTCCCGTGGCATGTCCCACGAGTCGTCAAGCCGCACCACCCTGGAAATCCCGGCCAGCCAGCGCGAGCTGATCAAGGCCCTGAAGGCCACCGGCAAACCGTTGGTCCTGGTGCTGATGAACGGCCGCCCGCTGTCGATCAGCTGGGAGCGTGAGCAGGCCGATGCCATCCTCGAAACCTGGTTCTCCGGCACCGAAGGCGGCAACGCCATCGCCGATGTGCTGTTCGGCGACTACAACCCTTCGGGCAAGCTGGCGATCACCTTCCCGCGTTCGGTCGGGCAGATCCCGATGTACTACAACCACACCCGTATCGGCCGGCCGTTCACCCCAGGCAAGCCGGGCAACTACACCTCGCAGTACTTCGAAGAGCCCAACGGCCCGCTGTACCCGTTCGGCTATGGCCTGAGCTACAGCAGCTTCGAGCTGTCGGGCCTGACCCTGTCGAACAAGGACCTCAAGCGTGGCGACACCCTGGAAGCCAAGGTGACGGTGAAGAACACCGGCAAGCTTGACGGCGAGACGGTGGTACAGCTGTACCTGCAGGATGTTTCGGCGTCGATGAGCCGCCCGGTCAAGGAACTGAAGAACTTCCAGAAACTGATGCTCAAGGCCGGTGAGTCGCGGACCTTGACCTTCCGCATCAACGAGGAAGACCTGAAGTTCTACAATGGCCAGCTGCAACGGGTGGCCGAGCCTGGCGAGTTCAACGTCCAGGTCGGGCTGGATTCCGAGGCAGTGCAACAAAAGAGTTTCGAACTGCTGTAACTGAAAGGTTGCCTGTACCGGCCCTTTCGCGGGCTCGCCCGCTCCCACTGGTACTGCACAAGTCCATCGGGCTGTGAGTATCCTGTGGGAGCGGGCAAGCCCGCGAAAGGGCCAGGCCTGATATCCCTGAATCCGGATCCGCCCCATGCCCTTTTCCTTTCGCGCCCTGCGTCTGGGGCTGATCACCCTGCTGATCGTACTCGGCACCGCGCTCAGTGCCGGCTGGGCCATGCACCAGGCCAAGCGCCAAGCCATGGAGGACGACGCCCGCCGCGCCAGCCAGCAGCTGGTGCTGTACGCCAACGCCCTGCACACCCTGATCGATCGCTACCGCGCCCTGCCCGCCGTGCTGGCGCTGGACCCGGAACTGATCGAGGCCCTGCGCGGCCCGGTCAGCGAACAAACGCAGCACGCACTGAACCTCAAGCTCGAACGCATCAACGGCGCCGCCAACTCCTCGACCCTGGAGCTGCTCGACCGCACCGGGCTGGCCGTAGCCGCCAGCAACTGGCGCCTGCCGACCACCTATGTGGGCTCCAACTATGGTTTTCGCCCCTACTTCAAGCAGACCCGCAGCCAGGGCAGTGGCCGCTTCTACGCAGTGGGTGTAACC
The DNA here is from genome assembly GCF_003097235.1 of Pseudomonas sp. CC120222-01a. Classification (GTDB taxonomy): domain Bacteria; phylum Pseudomonadota; class Gammaproteobacteria; order Pseudomonadales; family Pseudomonadaceae; genus Aquipseudomonas. Next base: position 98,314 of record NZ_QEQQ01000005.1, read on the forward strand.
AGTGGCGTGCCGGGCTATTTCCTGGCCAGCGCGGTCAGCGACGAGCACGGGCGCTTCCTCGGCGCCATGGTGGTCAAGCTTGAGTTCCCCGAGCTTGAACGCGAGTGGCGCCAAGGCAACGACATCCTGCTGGTCAGTGATGCCCGCGGGATTACCTTCATCGCCAACCAGGACGGTTGGCGCTACCGCGAGCTGAAACCGCTCAGCGGCGCCGATCGCGCCGAGCTTGGCGAGACCCGCCAATACGACAAACAGCCGCTGGTGCCGCTACAGCACCAGATACTGACCCGCTTCGCCAGCAACAGTCACCTGAGCCGCGTGCAGGGCCCCGATGGCGCCGTCGAATACCTCTGGGAAAGCCTGCCGCTGGAGGGCGAGGACTGGACCTTGCACCTGCTGCGCAAGCCCCAGGTCGAAGCCGCCGGCCGCAACGCTGCTCTGGGCGCCGCCGCCGTGTGGCTGAGCCTGGTGTTCGCCGCACTGTTCGTCAGCCAGCGCCTGCGCCTGGCCCGCCTGCGCCAGCGCAGCCGCGAAGAGCTCAAGCGCCAGGTCGAGGAACGCACCCGCGAGCTGCGCACCGCCCAGGAAGGCCTGGTGCAGTCGGCCAAGCTGGCTGCCCTGGGGCAGATGTCGGCGGCCATGGCCCACGAGATCAACCAGCCGCTGACCACCCAGCGCATGCAACTGGAAACCCTGCGCCTGCTGCTCGACCACGGCCGTTACGACGATGCGCGCAAGGCCCTCGAGCCGTTGGAGCAGATGCTCACGCGCATGGCCGCGCTGACCAGCCACCTGAAGACCTTCGCCCGCAACAGCCCGGTCGGCCTGCGCGAGCGCCTCGACCTGGCCACCGTGGTCGACCAGGCCCTGCACCTGCTGGACACCCGCATTCGCAGTGAGGAAGTCGAGGTGGCCCTTTACCTGGCACGCCCGGCCTGGGTCCGGGGCGATGCGATCCGCCTCGAACAGGTATTGATCAACCTGCTGCGCAACGCCCTGGACGCCATGCTCGACAAACGCTACAAGCGCCTGGAGGTTCGCATCGAACCGGACGCTGAACAATGGCGCCTGAGCGTGCTGGACTCCGGCGGCGGCATTGCCGAAGCGGACCTGGCCAAGGTCTTCGACCCGTTCTTCACCACCAAGCCGGTGGGCGAAGGCCTGGGCCTGGGCCTGGCCATTTCCTATGGCATCATCGTCGAAGCCGGCGGCCAGCTGCACGCCGAGAACCTGCCGGGCGGCGCCCGCTTGAGCCTGACCCTGCCCCGTGACCTGGAGCCTGTATGTTGAATTCGGTGATCGTCGTCGATGATGAAGCCAGCATCCGCACTGCGGTCGAGCAATGGCTGAGCCTGTCGGGCTTCAGCGTGCAACTGTTCGCGCGCGCCGAAGACTGCCTGGCCCAGCTGCCCGCGCACTTTGCCGGGGTGATCATCAGCGACGTAAGCATGCCAGGCATGGGTGGCCTGCAACTGCTCGAACGCCTGCAGGCGGATGACCCGGACCTGCCGGTGATCCTGCTGACCGGCCATGGCGATGTGCCGATGGCGGTCGAGGCCATGCGCAACGGCGCCTACGACTTCCTCGAAAAGCCCTTCACCCCGCAGCACTTGCTGGGCAGCCTGCGCCGCGCCCTGGAGAAACGCCAGCTGGTCCTGGAGAACCGCCGTCTGCATGAACAGGCTGACCTCAAGTCGCGCCTGGAAACGACCCTGCTCGGCATGTCGCAAGGATTGCAGCAGCTACGCAGGCAAGTGCTGGACCTGGCCAACCTGCCAGTGAACGTGCTGATCCGCGGCGAAACCGGCAGCGGCAAGGAGCGCGTGGCGCGATGCCTGCACGACTTTGGCCCGCGTGCCGACAAGCCGTTCGTCGCACTCAACTGTGCGGCCATCCCTGAAGCACTGTTCGAAGCCGAACTGTTCGGTCACGAAAGCGGTGCCTTCACCGGCGCCCAGGGCAAACGCATCGGCAAGTTGGAATACGCCAACGGCGGTACGCTGTTCCTCGACGAGATCGAGAGCATGCCGCTGGCCCAGCAGGCCAAGCTGTTGCGGGTGATCCAGGAGCAGAAGCTGGAGCGACTGGGGGCCAACCAGAGTATCAGTGTCGACCTGCGCATCATTGCCGCCACCAAACCCGACTTGCTCGAAGAGGCTCGCGCCGGGCGTTTTCGCGAGGATTTGGCCTATCGCCTGAACGTGGCGGAACTGCGCCTGGCGCCGTTGCGTGAACGGCGTGAGGACATCCCGCTGCTGTTCGAGCATTTCGCCCGTGCGGCCGCGACCAAGCTGGGGCGCACGGCGCCAGCATTGAGCGGCGTGCAACTGGCGCAGCTGCTGTCCCATGACTGGCCGGGCAATGTGCGTGAGCTCGCCAATGCCGCAGAGCGGCATGCCCTGGGGTTGGGCTCGCCGAACATCGAAGTGGCGCCTGCCGGGCAGTCGTTGGGTGAGCAGATGGAAGCGTTCGAGGCGCAGTGCCTGCGCGCGGCCTTGCGCCAGCATGCTGGGGAGATCAAGGCGGTGATGGAAGCCTTGCAGCTGCCTCGGCGCACCCTGAACGAAAAGATGCAGCGCCACGGTTTGGTCCGCGAGGCATTCGTCGAGCGTGAATAGGCGGAAATCCGCTTATCGACGGATCTTGATAGGCGAAAATCCGCTTATTCCAGTGAGATTTCGGGGCTGCTGTGCCGCCCTTCGCGGGCACGCCCGCTCCCACAGAGAACTGCGCCGCGCCAGGTAACACGCGGTTCCCGTGACGCTGCAACGCCCCCATTTGGATCGTTACGCACCCATTTGGCACACCTTCTGCAATTGCCCTGGCAAGCTGCGCTTCGGCGCGCTCCACAAAAACAACGAGAAGGTATCCCTGATGGATAACGCCACCTCCCTGCCAGCCGGGGCGGCCGTCACGCCCGCCGCTGAAAAAACCACCGCCAGCCGCCTCAAGTCGATCTTCAGTGGTTCCATCGGCAACATGGTCGAATGGTACGACTGGTACGTCTACGCCGCATTCTCGCTGTACTTCGCCAAGGCCTTCTTCCCTGCCGGCGACTCAACCGCCCAATTGCTCAACACCGCCGCGATCTTCGCCGTGGGCTTCCTGATGCGCCCGATCGGTGGCTGGCTGATGGGTCTGTACGCCGACCGCAAGGGCCGCAAGGCCGCGCTGATGGCTTCGGTGCTGCTGATGTGCGCCGGCTCCCTGGTGATCGCCCTGACCCCAGGCTATGAAACCATCGGCGTCGCCGCGCCGGTCCTGCTGGTCATCGCACGCCTGATGCAGGGCCTGTCGGTGGGCGGCGAATACGGCACCTCGGCCACCTACCTCAGCGAAATGGCCAGCAAGGACCGCCGTGGCTTCTTCTCCAGCTTCCAGTACGTGACGCTGATTTCCGGCCAGCTCATCGCCCTGGCAGTACTGATCATCCTGCAGCAGACCCTGACCACCGAGCAGCTGTACGCCTGGGGCTGGCGTGTACCCTTCGTGATCGGCGCACTGTGCGCGGTGGTTGCCCTGTACCTGCGCCGCGGCATGGAAGAAACCGCCTCTTTCACCAAGAAGGAAAAGGCCAAGGAAAGCCTGATGCGCACCCTCATGCGCCACCCCAAGGAGTTGATGACCGTGGTCGGCCTGACCATGGGCGGCACCCTGGCCTTCTACACCTACACCACCTACATGCAGAAGTACCTGGTCAACACGGTGGGCATGAGCATCAGCGATTCGACCACCATCTCGGCGGCCACGCTGTTCCTGTTCATGTGCCTGCAGCCGGTGATCGGTGGCCTGTCCGACAAGATCGGCCGTCGCCCGATCCTGATCGCCTTCGGCGTGCTCGGCACCCTGTTCACCGTACCGATCCTCAGCACCCTGCACACCATCCAGACCTGGTGGGGCGCGTTCTTCCTGATCATGGCGGCGCTGATCATCGTCAGCGGCTACACCTCGATCAACGCGGTGGTGAAGGCCGAGCTGTTCCCTACCGAAATCCGCGCCCTGGGCGTCGGCCTGCCGTACGCATTGACCGTGTCGATCTTCGGCGGCACCGCCGAGTACGTGGCCCTGTGGTTCAAGAGCGTCGGCATGGAAAGCGGCTTTTACTGGTACGTCACGGCGTGTATCGCCTGCTCACTGCTGGTGTATGCGACCATGAAGGACACCAAGCAGCATTCGCGGATTACCACTGACTGAAGGTGATACCGCCTGAAAGAAGGGCGCCCTATCAAGGGCGCCCTTTTTGCTTCAGGACATCTCCAGCACCTGACGCGGTTCACGTTTCTGGTACCAGCTCGCCATCAGCACCAGCACCAGCAGCACGCCCCCCAGCACAGCGGAAGAGCCGATGGTACCGAAGTCCAGCCCGCCCTTCTCGTGCGGCTTGGTCAGGACGTCGCCAAGGGTCGCGCCGAACGGACGGGTCAGCACGAAGGCCACCCAGAACAGCACCACACCCGGGATGCGCGTCCAGTAGCGGGCCAGTACCACCAGGGCGATGGCGCTGCCGACCAGCAGTGCTCCACCGGCAAAGCCCAGACCCGAGTCGTCCGCCAGGTAGTCACCCAACGCGGTACCCAAGGTGTTGGAGAACAGGATGGCGATCCAGTAATAGATTTCACCGGTACGGTTCTTGATGCGGGTGACGTCAAGCGGGTTGCCGCTCAGGCGCCAGACCAGGAAGGTCAGCAGCAGGATGCCGATCAGGATTGCCGAACCTGCGGCATAGCCCAGGCCCAGGGTGCGGTCCATGAAGTCGGACATGGTGGTGCCGGCCGTGCTGGTGGACAGGATCACCAGCCAATACAGCATCGGGTGATAGCGGCGCGAAAACAGCTGACCAAGCAAGGTCACCAGGAACACGCTGATCAGCACCATCGAGCTGACGGCATAGCCAACGTTGAGGGTCATCGACAGCAGATCACCGGCCGTTTCGCCAAGGGTGGTGGCGCAGATCTTCATGACCCAGAAGGCCAGGGTGATTTGCGGAAGTTTGTTCATTGTTTGCCGCTCCGGAATTGAGTGCGGCGATGGTGCTGAGCAAGGCCTGAAAAATCGGTTGGCGATATATGAAAAAAGCGTCATACGCTGTTACAAATTAAGATTTTTCGTTCTTAACCCCCGATTAATCCCACCCCGTCAATCTGCAACGGCTGGCGAAGCATTGCGCTCGCCTTGGGTTTGAAGCACCTCACCCAAAGGCATCATCACTCGCCGATTTACGCAGCGTGCGTCCGAATATATCTATTAATTCGATTTTTAGACGCTATTTTTTGCGCTTTTTAATCAAATTAATCGGAGTAGCATTAAACCCATAGAAACAAACAACCTCTCGCACCCAAAGGAGCAACGACCATGAAAAGCAAACTGATCCTCACCCTGGCCCTCTCGGTATTCGCTGCTGGCGCATTCGCCGAAGATGGTTTTGACCGCACCAACGCCCACACTTTCGCCGCCGCTCAAACTCAATCGGCCAGCTATGCAGAAGACGGCTTCGACCACACTGGCGCTCAGCGCTTCGCCGAAGATGGCTTCGATCACACCGGCGCCCAACGCTTCGCCGAAGATGGTTTCGACCACACCGGCGCCCAACGCTTCGCTGAAGATGGCTTCGACCACACCAACGCCCAACGCTTCGCCGAAGACGGCTTCGACCGCACCAACGCCCACCGCCTCAGCTGATCCCTGTTGCGCGCTACCAGCCCGGCCTCGCGCCGGGCTTGATCATTTTCAGGCGGACAAAGGCTTGGCACACTAGGCACCTCGTTCCCAGGATGCTGGCAGATGTACTACTACGAACCCGCCAAAGGCCACGGCCTGCCCCACGACCCGTTCAACGCCATCGTCGGCCCGCGCCCGATCGGCTGGATTTCCTCGCAGAGCCAGGACGGCCAGCTGAACCTCGCGCCGTACAGCTTCTTCAACGCCTTCAACTACATTCCACCAATCATCGGTTTCTGCAGCGTCGGGCGCAAAGACAGCCTGAACAACATCGAGCAGACCGGCGAATTCGTCTGGAACCTGGCGACTCGGCCACTGGCCGAGCAGATGAACCAGAGCTGCGCGGCCGTCGCCGCCGATGTCAACGAATTCGAACTGAGCGGCCTGACTGCGGTGCCATCGAATATCGTCAAGGTGCCACGCGTAGGCGAAACGCCGGTGGCCTTCGAGTGCAAGGTGAGCCAGATCGTCCAGCTCAAGCGCGCCGATCAGGCACTGGTGCCCAGCTGGCTGATTCTGGGTGAGGTGGTGGCGGTGCACATTGCCGAGCACCTGCTGAAGAACGGCATCTACGATACCGCTGCCGCCGAGCCGATCCTGCGTGGCGGTGGCCCGGCGGATTACTTCGAGTTGGGCAACCTGTTCAAGATGGCTCGCCCACAGGCCTGATCACCAGATCAGTTCGCCTTCCTCGCCCACGCCCTGCAGGCGTGCAAGCTCGGCGCAGGCGGCTTCGTCAGCCGCCATGGCGCTTTTGAACACTTGCTCGTCGAGTACCTTGTGGAAACGCGGCGCGCCGCCCATGCCCAGGGCCTTGACCGCGATGGCGGCGTTATAGCCACCGCCTTCCACCGGGACCATCGCCGAAACCGCTTCGAAATGCGGGAATTCTCTACGTGCCATGTTGCCATCCGCCTGTTGATCGAGGGGCGGCATTCTAACCGTGTTTCAATCGAAGGTATGCAGGTCGAGGCTGCTGACGACCTGCGCCTGAACCAGCTCGCCAAACACATTGAGGGTGGGCGAGGCGAAGTAGCCACTCATCGCCTGTTGATCCTGCCAACTGCCGCTGAGCAGCCACAGGTCGGCGTCGGCCTGGGAACGCTGCACGGTGAAGCTCAGGCAGCCCGGGGTGCGCAAGGACGGCTCCAGCAAGTCGCGCAGGCGGGCGCCGAGTTCTGCGGAGCGACCGCTGCTGGCACGGATGAAGGCCAGATGGGTGACCGGTTGTCGTAGGGTCATTGCACGATCTCCTTGAAGCAGGCGGGCGGATAAACCAGGCTGCCAAGGTTAGGGGCTGGCGCGCGCGACGCGTTAGGCCATTACTGCTCACCGATTGCCTGATCCTGCAGCGCGGCAGGATCAGGCAATCGACGTGCAGCTTTCGACTAGCGCCTGCCATTGCCCAAACCTATGCTGCGTCGGTCAGCAGAGGAAAGCCATCATGACTACCGCCCCGTCCATCGACCCGACCCTGGAAGTGCAACGCCAGGAACTGGCCGCGTTGATCCGCAAGCACGCTGGCGAGCCCCATGGTCCCGCCTCGGCCATCGACGACCTGTATCTGGTGCGCTACACCGAAAACGTCCGTTCGGTGCCGACCTTGGCTCAACCGGCGCTGTGCATCCTGGCGCAGGGCAGCAAAAGCCTGTTCCTCGGCGACGAACAATACGCCTACGACCCGTTGCACTACATGGTGGTATCGGTGACCTTGCCGCTGAGCGGCGTCAAGCTGGACGCCAGCCCGGAAAACCCGAGCCTGGGCATTCGCATGGACCTCGACCCGGCCGAAATCAGCCAGCTGATCGCCGAGAGCGGGCCGATGCTGGTGCCCAATCTGCCCTCCGGCCGTGGCCTGTATGTGGAACGCACCGACCCGCAACTGCTCGACGCGCTGCTGCGGCTGGTCCGCTTGCTGGATTCACCGCGCGACATCGGCATGCTGGCGCCGCTGATTCGTCGCGAGATTCTCTACCGCCTGCTGCGTGGGCCGCAGGGTTATCGTCTGTACGAAATCGCCCTGGCCAACAGCCAGACCCACCGGGTGTGCCAGGCCATCACCTGGCTCAACCAGAACTACCAACAGCCGCTGCGCATCGAGGACCTGGCCCGTGAGGTCAACCTCAGTACCTCGACCTTGCATCACCGCTTCAAGGCCGTGACCTCCATGAGCCCGCTGCAGTACCAGAAGCAACTGCGCCTGCAGGAGGCGCGGCGGCTGATGCTCAACGACGGCCTGGAAGCGGCGGTGGCGGGCTATCGGGTGGGGTATGAAAGCCCGTCACAGTTCAGCCGCGAGTACAGCCGGCTGTATGGCGCACCGCCGATTCGTGATGTGGCGAGGTTGCGCGCCAGCGCGGGTTGATATCAGCCCGCGACCGCTGCCTGCCACTGGTTCTGATCGACCTGGATCAGCGTCGGCCCCTTGCGCTCCACCGCCCTTGCCAGCGCAGCTTGCAGTTGCTCGACATCGGCCACATGCTCGGCATCGGCGCCCAACGCCCGCGCCACGCCGATGAAATCCGGGGTATGAATGTCCACCCCGACCGGCTCGATCGCCCGGTTGACCATGTACTTCTTGATCTCCTCGTAACCCTGGTTATTCCACAGCAGCACGATCATCGGCACCTGCGCCTCTACCGCGCTGGCCAGTTCCGGCAGGGTGAACTGCATGCCGCCATCGCCAATCAGGCAGACCGCTGGCGCACGCTCAGCCGCTTGCTCGGCGCTGCCCAACCAGGCGCCCATCGCCGCTGGCAACGCATAGCCCAAAGTGCCGTAGCCGGTCGAAGCATTGAACCAGCGGCGCGGCTGATCCATGTCCAGGGTCAGGTTGCCGGTGTATACCGGCTGGGTCGAGTCACCGACCAGAATGGCGTTGGGCAGGCTTTGCAGAATGCTGCTCAGCAGGCGTGTCTGGCTCAGCGTCGGCTGGTCCCAGCCCGTTGCCAACGCGTCGCGCAGGCGCTGCGCGCGGGCAACGCCCCAGCCCTCGGCACGCACCGGTGCGGGAAGCTGACGCAAGGCCTCAAGCAGGGATTGCGCGGCCAGTTCGGCATCCGCCACCAGCGCCAGCTCCGGCAGGTAGTTGCGCACGGTCTGGTCCGGGTCGATGTCGATGCGCAGCAGGCTGCCGGGAATCTTGAAACCGCCCTTGAAGGTCACGTCATAGTCGGTCTCGGCCAGTTCAGTGCCGATCGCCAGCACCACATCGGCCTCTTCCACCAGCTCACGGGTGACGACCAGCGATTGGGTCGAACCGATCTGCAGCGGGTGGCTGGCTGGCAGCAGGCCTTTGGCATTGATGGTCAATGCCACCGGTGCCTGCAAGTGCTCAGCCAGCAGCGCCAACGGTGCAGCCGCAGCCAGTGCGCCACCACCGGCCAGGATCAGCGGTCGGCGGGCATTGGCCAGGCGTTCGGCCATGGCGGATACGGCCTGGGGAGCGGCACCTGCGCGGGCACTGCGCACAGGGCGGCCGGGCAGCAGGTGGTCGGCGGGCTCGACCAGCACGTCCAGCGGGATCTCGATATGCACCGGGCGCGGGCGGGCGCCATCGAACACGGCAAAGGCGCGAGCCAGCACCTGCGGCAGGTCATCGGCGCTCATCAGCGTCTGCGAGAACGCCGCCACACCCGACACCAGCGCTGCCTGGTTCGGCAGTTCGTGCAGCTTGCCGCGGCCACCGCCCAGCTGATCGCGCGACTGCACACTGGAGATCACCAGCATCGGGATCGAATCGGCATAGGCCTGGCCCATGGCGGTGGTGATGTTGGTCATGCCGGGGCCGGTGATGATGAAGCACACGCCTGGCTTGCCACGGGTACGCGCATAGCCATCAGCCATGAATCCGGCGCCCTGCTCGTGGCGCGGGGTGATATGGCGGATCGACGAGCGCGCCAGACCACGGTAGAGCTCCACGGTATGTACGCCGGGAATGCCGAAGACATGGTCCACGCCATAGCCTTCAAGGAGTTTGACCAATACTTCGCCGCAGGTTGCCATGGGGTTTCACCTAAGATCTTGTTGGGGAGAATCTTGTTGCAATCTGCGCCCATTGGACCCAAGGCAGCGCTACCGCCACAATGCAAAAAAACACATACTAGCCATGTCCTGTAATCATGGCTCAGCGCAATGAAACGGTTACCGCCCCTGCCCGCCCTGCACACCTTTCTGGTCACCGCGCAGCACTGCAATTTCACCCGTGCCGCACAGCAGCTGCATATCACCCAGGGCGCCGTCAGCCGGCAGATTGCCGGGCTCGAGGAGCACCTGGGCTACGCCTTGTTCCAGCGCCAGGCTCGCGGCCTGAGCCTGACCCGCGAAGGCCAGGACTGGCTGCCTCGGGTGCAGCAGATCTTCGGCCTTATCGAACAAGGCGTGCGCGAAGTGGGCGGGCGCAGCGCCACCTTGCAGCTCAAGGCACCGACCTGCGTGATGCGCTGGCTGCTGCCGCGGCTGATGGAGTGGCAGGCACTGCGGCCCGACGTGCCGGTCGAGTTGACCACCACGGTGCAGCACGGGGTGGACTTTCGCCGTGAGGGGTTCGATGCCGCCGTGGTCTATGGCGCTGCGCCGAACCATGGGCTGCGGGTGCGCAAGCTGTTCGACGAGCAACTGACACCGGTGTGTGCGCCTTCGCTGTTGAACGGGGCGGTGCCCCTGCAACAGATCCAGGATCTGGCCCGGCACATGCTGCTGCATCCATCACGGGATGAACATGACTGGCGGCTGTGGCTGCAGGCAGCAGGCGTGGTGCTGGAAGCACAGGGGCCCAAGCAGCATTTCGAAACGCTGGACATGGCGATGGCCATGGCATCGCAGGGAACCGGGGTGGCGATTGGTGATTGGGCGCTGATCGGTGATGACTTGCGCGGGGGGCGGCTGTGCATGCCGTTTGCGCTGAAGGTGCAGACCGGTAAAGGGTATTACCTGGTGAGCCACCCCAAGAGCCATCCGCCAGGCTTGGTGGAATTGTTTGATTGGCTGGAAAGCCGAGCCAGTCAATGAGGGCCTATTCGCGGGCGCGCCCGCTCCCACAGGTTCGGCACAAGGCTTGAAACCTGTGCAGTACCTGTGGGAGCGGGCATGCCCGCGAAGCAGGCGACTCAGTAACCGACGGTGAAGCGCTGGCGCGAGTGCGCCGGTTTCTCCAGCTCATCGAGCATGGCAATGGCAAAGTCGGCAAAGGTGATCGTGCTTTTGCCATCCGCACCAATCAGCAGATGGTCCTTGCCCAGTTTGTAGTGCCCGCTGCGCTCGCCTTCGACGAACTCCGCCGAGGGCGAGAGGAAGGTCCAGTCCAGTGTCGGCTCCTGACGCAGCGCATCGAGAAAACGCACCCCGGCACTGGCCTCGGCCTTGTAGGCCTCCGGGAAGTCCGGGCTGTCGATCACGCGGTGCCCGGAAGGCAGCAGCAGGCTGCCTGCGCCGCCCACCACCAACAGGCGCTTGACCCCGGCACGCTTGACCGGCTCGATGATGGCCTGGGGCTCGAGGGTCGAGAAATGCGCTGCACTGAGCACCGCGTCGACACCTGCGACCGCCTGCTGCAGGGCTGCACTGTCCTTGGCATCCAATGCCTGGGTGGTTACACCTTCGCGCCCCTGTAGCCTCGATGGATCACGGGCAATGGCCACCACACTGTGGCCACGACGCAGGGCTTCTTCCAGCAACTGGCTGCCGGCACGGCCGGTGGCGCCAATGATTGCGATCTTGCTCATCGAAAATGCTCCTGTCAGTTGAACGGAATTACCACTTCATTTCGCCCTTGGCGACCTTCGCGCCGAGCTCCAGCGAACTCTCATCGGCAAGCGCGGGATAGCGCTGTTTCATCGCCTCAATCAACGCGCCGCTATCCTTCGCCCTGGCCGCTTCGGCATCGAACGCGCGGATGTAGCCCGCCGTGAAGCGCACGGCGTCGAGTGAGTGGTCGCTCTGGCCCAGGTAATGGCCAGGCACCACCGTACGCGGTGCCAAGGTCTCGATCTTCGCCAGGGTCGCAAGCCAGTCGGCGTGGGACTTGGCCGTCTGGGTGTCGGCCATCCACACATGGATGTTCTGCGCAACCACGACACCGCCGACCACAGCCCTGATCGACGGAATCCAGACGAAACTGCGATCCGGTTGCGGGCCATCCAGGCCGACGACCTCCAGCGACTGCCCTTCCAGCATCAGGGTGTGGCCGTGCAGCACCTGCGGTAGCACCAGCCGCGCCGGTTTGTCCGCGCCCATCTGCGGCCCCCAGTAGGCCAGCTTGGCGTCCATGGTCTGGCGGATATGGGCCAGCGTGGCTGCCGAGGCGAACACCTTGGCGTCGGGGAAGGCCTGGGTCACGGTATCGAGCCCGAAGTAGTAATCCGGGTCACCGTGGCTGATGTAGATGGTGGTCAGGCGTTTGCCGCTGGCTTGCAGGCGCTGCACCAACTGCTCGGCCTGGGCCTTGCCGAACTGGGCATCGACCAGGATGGCCTCTTTCTCGCCGCTGACGATCACCGAACTGACCGGGAAAATGGCCTGATGCCCCGGGTTGTATACCTCGAGCTGCAACGGCTCGGCAGCCAGTGCCGGGCCGGCCAGGGTGATGCAGGCCAGCAGCAGGCCACGCAAGGGGGTGAAGAACGACATGGTAATTCCTGCGGGATGAACGATGGGCAACAGCTTAGTTGCCCGATCCATGACAAAAAATGCGATGCTCAGACATAGTTTGTTTCTAAAATCGGGCAAATCATGGACCGTCTCAACGCCATGCGCGTTTTCGTCACCGTCGTCGATCTGGGCAGCCAGTCCGCAGCGGCGGACCACCTGCAGCTGTCGCGGCCTGTGGTGTCGCGCTACCTGGCCGAGCTGGAGGAGTGGGTCGGCGCACGGCTGATGCAGCGCACCACGCGCAAGCTCAGCCTGACTGCTGCCGGCCAGGAAACCCTGCCCCGCTGCCGGCAGTTGCTGGAACTGGCCGGCGACCTGCAGGCTGCGGTGCAACAACCGCAAGATGCGCCTAAGGGTGCCCTGCGCATCAGCGTCAGTACGTCGTTTGGCCAGGCGCAGCTGGCCGATGCGGTCGCCGAGTATGTGCGGCGCTACCCAGGCGTGAAGGTTGAACTGCAGATGCTCGATCGCACGGTCAATCTGGTGGACGAGCGTATCGACCTGGCAATCCGTACCAGCAACGATCTGGACCCGAACCTGATTGCCAGGCGCCTGACCGTATGCCGCTCGGTGATCTGTGCAACGCCCGCCTACCTGCGCGAGCACGGCACGCCGCAGCGGGTCGAGGAACTGAGCCAGCACAACTGCCTGACCCATGCCTATTTTGGCCATAGCCTCTGGCATTTCGAGGTGGGCGGCCAACAGATTGCCGTGCCGGTGCAAGGCAACATCAGCGCCAACGAGGTCATGACACTGCAGAACGCGACACTGGCAGGTGCCGGCATCGCCATGCTGCCAACCTACCAGGCGGCCACGGCACTGCGCAGCGGCGCCCTGGTACGGCTGCTGCCTGAAGCGCGGCCACGGGAGCTGAACCTGAACGCGGTCTACACCTCGCGCAAGCATATGCCGGCGACCTTGCGCAGCATGCTGGATTTTCTGGTGCAACGGTTCAAAGACGAACCGGAGTGGGACCGGGATTTGTATTGACTATGCTTAGAGTGTCACCTGTGCAGTAACAGGAGGTGAGCACCATGGGCATCAAGTCCAGAAGAGTCGCCATGGTCATGGCCCTGACGGCGGTTGCAGCGCTGTATGGCTCGGCCTGCTGGCGCGCCGAACTGCTGCGCAGCCAGCCCAGTGCGGCCAACCGTTGCGAGCAGGAACACTGCGTGCCCCACACCGCAACCTTGAGTGCCGTCCGTTAGTTGATTGGCGCCATGCCAATCACTCCTCGACGCTCATGTACTCCTTGGCCCAGCGGATGTAATCCTCGGGCTGGGTGTAGGTGTGCGAGAGCTCGGTGGCGCTGAGGTTCTCGGACTTGTTCTGCTGGCCACGCTGCAGGCGCAGGCAGTCGTAGGTGGCCTTGATCGCGGCGAAGTAGGCGGCATGGCCGTCGACCACGATACGCACGCCCAGGCGAGCGAGTCGCTCGTCGTCACGCAGGTTGGGGTTGGCGTAGGTCACCAGCATCAGCGGCACGGTCAAGTGCTCGGCGATCTTTTCCAGCTGATCGAAATCCTTCACCCCGACCATGCAGATACCGTCGGCACCGGCCTTCTGGTAGCTCTGGGTGCGGACGATGATTTCCTCGGTGGTGAGCACGCCGGCATTGGTCCGGGCGATGATCGACAGCGACGAGTCGACGCGCGCTTCCAGCGCCGCACGGATCTTGCCGACGCCCTCCTCGACCGAGATCAGGTCGGTGGACTTGCGCCCGAACTGGGCAGGCAACAGGGTGTCTTCGATGGTCAGCGCAGCCACGCCGGCGCGCTCCAGTTCGATGACCGTGCGCATGACGTTGAGCGCGTTGCCGTAACCGTGGTCGGCATCGGCCAGCACCGGCAGTTGCGCCACGCGGCCAATGCGGGTGGCCTGCTCGACGAACTCGCTCAAGGTGATCAGGGCGAAGTCCGGTGCGGCCAGCACCTGCAACGAAGCCACCGAACCGCCGAGGATGCCGACTTCAAAGCCCAGGTCGGCAGCGATGCGTGCCGACATCGGATCGAACACGGAGGCGGTGTGATAGCAGGAACCTGAAGCGAGCAGCTCGCGGAAGGCAAAACGCAGATCTTGATGGGAAGCCTTGGGCATGATCACTCCGCTTATATATGTAGAAATTGAACGGTTGCTACCGACCCCTGAATCGGGTCTACCTGACCTGTTCCAACCGTCGCCATCTGGGCGGTCATGCTCGACATGCAGGCAGAGGAATAAAAGGTGTGGGAGACAGCGGCGTACAAACCCTGCGGCATAATGTTGCACCAGGCTGGTGCAGGCCGCGGCTTACAGCCCCTGTGGCATACCAACGATATCACGCGGCCATGCAGCGCTGGATGAATGCGCCAATGCCGATCTTGCATAGGCGATGCAGATAGTACATAGGAAGCTACCTAACTCGGGTTACAATCCCGCTATTCGCGTCGCCCTTTCAGACAAGGTACCTCCGTGACTGCCGCCCTGCCCCCGACCGTCCTGCGCAACGTGTTGACCGCCCTGATGCTGGCGATCTTCCTCGGTGCCCTCGACCAGACCATCGTCGCCGTCTCCCTGCCGGCCATCTCGGCCCAGTTCAACGATGTCGGTCTGCTGGCCTGGGTGATTTCCGGCTACATGGTGGCGATGACCGTGGCCGTGCCGATCTACGGCAAGCTCGGCGACCTGTATGGCCGGCGACGCATGATCCTCACCGGTATCAGCCTGTTCACCCTGGCCTCGATCGCCTGCGCCCTGGCCCAGGACATGCAGCAACTGGTCATGGCGCGCGTGCTGCAAGGCATTGGTGCCGGCGGCATGGTCTCGGTGAGCCAGGCGATCATCGGCGACTTCGTGCCTCCGCGCGAACGCGGCCGATACCAGGGCTACTTCAGCAGCATGTACGCCGTGGCGAGTGTGGCCGGGCCAGTGCTCGGCGGCTGGCTGACCGAGTACCTGTCCTGGCGCTGGGTGTTCTGGATCAACCTGCCGCTGGGCCTGGTCGCACTGTGGGCGATCCGCCGCGCCCTGGCCGGGATGCCGGTGCAGCACCGTCAGGCTCGGGTCGATTACCTCGGCGCGGTGCTGATGATCCTCGGCCTGGGCAGTCTGCTGCTGGGCATCACCCTGGTCGGCCAAGGCCAGGCGTGGAGCGCACCCGCGGTGCTGACCCTGTTCGCCTGCGCCTTGCTTGGCCTGAGCCTGTTCATTGGCCATGAGTGGCGCTGCCAGGAACCGCTGCTGCCCATGGGCCTGTTCGGCAACCGGGTGGCCGTGCTGTGCTGGGGGGTGATCTTCTTTGCCAGCTTCCAGTCGATTTCACTGACCATGCTGATACCGCTGCGCTACCAGGGCATCACTGGCGCCGGTGCCGACAGCGCCGCGCTGCACCTGCTGCCGCTGGTCACGGGCCTGCCCATGGGCGCCTACACCGGTGGCCGCATGACCAGCCGCACCGGGCGCTTCAAACCACAGATTCTGGCGGGTGCCGTGCTGATGCCCGTGGCGATCTTCGCCATGGCCATCACCCCACCACAGTCTGGCCTGCTCAGTGCCGTGTTCATGCTGCTGACCGGCATTGCCTGTGGCCTGCAGTTCCCGACCTCGCTGGTGGGCACGCAGAGTGCAGTGGAAAGCAAGGATATCGGCGTGGCCACCAGTACCACCAACCTGTTCCGCTCACTCGGCGGGGCCATGGGTGTGGCGTGCATGTCCAGCTTGTTGCTGGCGCTGTTGCAACAAGGTGGTTTCGAATTACTGGGCAACCCGCTACTGGGGAGCCTGAAGGCAGGTGAAGCGGATCCGCACACGCAGATGAAACTGCTGGAGACGTTCCGCCAGTTGTTGCTGGGCAGTGCGGGAGTTGCCTTGCTGGGGCTGCTGGCGGCCTTGGCGCTGCCGGACCGGCAATTGCGCGGCCGTTAAGGGCTGCGCAATTGCCGTAAGGCATTAATACTCACTTAATACATGAGGGAAACACTCCCTCACAATCCTTAACAAAGTGTCATTTGCGTAGCGCGGGGCTCAAGCGCAGCATATCCAGCCCTGTGTCGACCCATTTTTCCGCGTCGCGCAGCAGATCGAAGCTGTCCGGTAGCAGCAACCAGCGCCCGATCAAGCCGTCAACATAGGCGAACAAGGCGACAGAAGCGCGCCCGACATCCAGCTCCGCCGGCAACTGACCACGGCGAACGGCATTGGCCAGCGCCAGGTCGATGCCCACATGGCAGTCCAGCACCGCGCCTTGGCGCTGCTGGCGAATTTCACACATGTCATCGGTGAACTCGCACTTGTGATGCAGGATTTCATTGATACGCCGGGTACGGGCGTCCAGTACCAGCTCGTTGAGCACCTGCAGCAACAGCTTGCGCATGCAGCCGAGCGGGTCCAGTTCGTCTTCGCTTTCACTGGCCCGCGCCAGGTGGTCATGGGTTTCATGCAGGCTGTCGAGCAACGCCTGCACCAGCTCCGCCTTGTTGTTGAAGTGCCAGTAGATCGCGCCCCGGGTCACGCCCGCCAGCTCGGCGATGTCGGCCAGTGTGGTTCGCGCAACCCCGCGCTTGTAGAAGGCCTTTTCCGCTGCCTCTATGATCTGGGCACGGGTCTCCTGGGCTTCTTCTTTGGTTCGACGGACCATGGCAGTACAACCTCATCTGGGCCCGCTACGCTTCGCGCACGGGGAATCCGCCGGGGTCACCTCTGCAGGGTGCCTTCCGGATGGGCTAATCAAGGGCTGTGGTAGTAGCCAAGTACTACCCAGCGGTATTTACAAACAACCATGAATGTAAGTATATTCCTTAGCAAGCTATTTATCCACCGGATAGTTTTTTTCTGACAAGACTCTTCCATTACTCTTGAGCGTCTCCCTGCTCTTGCGACCCGAGGATCCTCATGCAATTCAAGCCAGCCGTTACCGCTCTGGTTTCCGCCGTCGCCCTGGCAACCCTGCTAAGTGGCTGTAAGAAAGAAGAAGCCGCGCCCGCAGCGCAGGCTCCTCAGGTCGGCGTCGTGACCATCCAACCGCAATCCTTCACCCTGACCTCGGAACTGCCAGGGCGTACCACTGCCTTCCGCGTCGCCGAAGTGCGCCCGCAGGTCAATGGCATCATCCTCAAGCGCCTGTTCAAGGAAGGCAGCGACGTCAAGGAAGGCCAGCAGCTGTACCAGATCGACCCTGCCGTGTATGAAGCGACCCTGGCCAACGCCCAGGCGAACCTGCAATCCACCAAGTCGCTGGCCGAGCGCTACAAGCAGCTGGTCAACGAGCAGGCGGTATCGAAGCAGGAGTACGACGATGCCAGTGCCAAACGATTGCAGGCCGAAGCTTCGCTGAAAAGCGCACAGATCGACCTGCGCTACACCAAGGTCCTCGCCCCGATCAGCGGTCGCATCGGCCGCTCCTCGTTCACCGAAGGCGCCCTGGTGAGCAATGGCCAGACCAACGCCATGGCCACCATCCAGCAGCTCGACCCGATCTACGTCGACGTCACCCAGTCCACCGCCGAGCTGCTCAAGCTGCGCCGTGACCTGGAAAGCGGCCAACTGCAGAAGGCCGGCGAAAACGCCGCCTCGGTGCAGCTGGTGCTGGAAGACGGCAGCCTGTTCAAGCAGGAAGGCCGCCTGGAGTTCTCCGAAGTCGCGGTCGACGAGACCACTGGCTCGGTGACCCTGCGTGCGCTCTTCCCCAACCCTGACCACACCCTGCTGCCTGGCATGTTCGTGCATGCGCGGCTCAAGGCCGGGGTCAACGCCAACGCCATCCTGGCCCCGCAACAGGGCGTGACCCGCGACCTCAAGGGCGCGCCGACCGCGCTGGTGGTCAACCAGGAGAACAAGGTCGAACTGCGCCAGCTCAAGGCCAGCCGTACCCTGGGCAGCGACTGGCTGATCGAGGACGGCTTGAACCCGGGCGACCGCCTGATCACCGAAGGCCTGCAGTACGTGCGCCCTGGCGTCGAGGTCAAGGTCAGCGACGCCACCAACGTCAAGAAGCCAGGCAGCCCTGATCAGGCCAACGCGGCCAAAGCAGACGCCAAAGCGGAGTAAACCATGTCGAAGTTCTTTATCGATCGCCCGATCTTCGCCTGGGTGATCGCCTTGGTGATCATGCTGGTCGGCGCCCTGTCGATCCTGAAGCTGCCGATCAACCAGTACCCGAGCATCGCGCCGCCGGCCATCGCCATCGCCGTGACCTACCCGGGCGCCTCGGCGCAGACCGTGCAGGACACCGTGGTGCAGGTCATCGAGCAGCAGCTCAACGGTATCGACAACCTGCGTTATGTGTCGTCGGAAAGCAACTCCGACGGCAGCATGACCATTACCGCCACCTTCGAGCAGGGTACCAACCCTGACACCGCCCAGGTCCAGGTGCAGAACAAGCTGAACCTGGCCACCCCACTGCTGCCGCAGGAAGTGCAGCAGCAAGGTATCCGTGTCACCAAGGCAGTGAAGAACTTCCTGCTGGTGATCGGCCTGGTGTCCGAAGACGGCAGCATGACCAAGGACGACCTGGCCAACTATATCGTCTCCAACATGCAGGACCCGATTTCGCGGACTGCCGGTGTGGGTGACTTCCAGGTGTTCGGTGCGCAGTACGCCATGCGTATCTGGCTCGATCCGGCCAAGCTGAACAAGTTCCAGCTGACCCCGGTCGACGTCAAGACCGCGGTTGCCGCGCAGAACGTGCAGGTGTCCTCCGGCCAGCTCGGCGGCCTGCCCGCCATGCCGGGTACCCAGCTGAACGCCACCATCATCGGCAAGACCCGCCTGCAGACCGCCGAGCAGTTCGAGAAGATCCTGCTCAAGGTCAACACCGACGGTTCGCAGGTGCGTCTGGGCGATGTCGCCCAGGTCGGCCTGGGCGGCGAAAACTACGCGGTCAGCGCACAGTTCAACGGCAAGCCGGCTTCCGGCCTGGCCGTAAAACTGGCCACCGGCGCCAACGCCCTGGACACCGCCAAGGCCCTGCGCAAGACCATTTCCGACCTGGAACCGTTCTTCCCGCCTGGGGTGAAAGCGGTATTCCCGTATGACACCACCCCGGTGGTCACCGAGTCGATCAGCGGCGTGATCCACACCCTGATCGAAGCCGTGGTCCTGGTGTTCCTGGTGATGTACCTGTTCCTGCAGAACTTCCGCGCCACCATCATCACCACCATGACTGTCCCGGTGGTGTTGCTGGGTACCTTCGGCATCCTTGCCGCTGCGGGCTTCAGCATCAACACCCTGACCATGTTCGCCATGGTCCTGGCCATCGGCTTGCTGGTGGACGACGCCATCGTCGTGGTGGAGAACGTCGAGCGGGTGATGTCCGAAGAGGGCCTGCCGCCCAAGGAGGCGACCAAGCGCTCCATGGAGCAGATCCAGGGCGCCCTGGTGGGTATCGCCCTGGTGCTGTCGGCGGTACTGCTACCCATGGCGTTCTTCGGCGGCTCCACCGGTGTGATCTACCGGCAGTTCTCCATCACCATCGTCTCGGCCATGGGCCTGTCGGTGCTGGTGGCGCTGATCTTCACCCCGGCACTCTGCGCAACCATGCTCAAGCCGCTGAAGAAAGGCGAGCACCACACCGCCAAAGGTGGCTTCTTCGGCTGGTTCAACCGCAACTTTGACCGCAGCGTAAACGGTTACGAGCGTAGCGTTGGCGCAATCCTGCGCAACAAGGTGCCGTTCCTGCTGGCCTATGCGCTGATCGTCGTCGGCATGATCTGGCTGTTCGCTCGCATCCCGACCGCGTTCCTGCCTGAAGAAGACCAGGGTGTACTGTTCGCCCAGGTGCAGACGCCAGCCGGCTCCAGTGCCGAGCGCACCCAGGTGGTGGTCGACCAGATGCGTGAGTACCTGCTCAAGGATGAAGCCGACACTGTGTCGTCGGTATTCACCGTCAACGGCTTCAACTTCGCCGGCCGTGGCCAGAGCTCCGGTATGGCGTTCATCATGCTCAAGCCGTGGGGTGAGCGTTCGGCCGAGAACAGCGTGTTCAACCTCGCCCAGCGCGCCCAGCAGCACTTCTTCACCTTCCGCGATGCGATGGTGTTCGCCTTCGCCCCGCCTGCGGTACTGGAGCTGGGTAACGCCACCGGCTTCGACGTGTTCCTGCAGGACCGCGGCGGTGTCGGCCATGCCAAGCTGATGGAAGCACGCAACCAGTTCCTGGCCAAGGCCGCGCAAAGCAAGATCCTCAGCGCCGTGCGCCCGAACGGCCTGAACGATGAACCGCAATACCAGCTGACCATCGATGACGAACGTGCCAGCGCCCTGGGCGTGACCATTGCCGACATCAACAACACCCTGTCGATTGCCCTGGGTGCCAGCTACGTCAACGACTTCATCGACCGTGGCCGGGTCAAGAAAGTGTACATCCAGGGTGAACCCAACTCGCGGATGAGCCCGGAAGACCTGCAGAAGTGGTACGTGCGCAACGGCGCTGGCGAGATGGTACCGTTCTCTTCCTTCGCCAAGGGCGAATGGACCTACGGTTCGCCGAAGCTGTCGCGTTACAACGGCGTCGAAGCGATGGAAATCCTCGGTGCCCCGGCGCCGGGCTACAGTACTGGTGAGGCCATGGCCGAAGTCGAGCGCATTGCCGGCGAATTGCCAGCCGGTGTCGGCTTCTCCTGGACCGGCATGTCCTACGAGGAAAAACTCTCCGGCTCGCAGATGCCGGCACTGTTCGCCCTCTCGGTCCTGTTCGTGTTCCTCTGCCTGGCAGCACTGTACGAAAGCTGGTCGATCCCGATCGCCGTCGTGCTGGTCGTACCGCTGGGTATCATCGGTGCACTGATCGCCACCAGCCTGCGCGGGTTGTCCAACGACGTTTACTTCCTGGTCGGCCTGTTGACCACCATCGGCCTGGCGGCGAAGAACGCGATCCTGATCGTCGAATTCGCCAAGGAACTGCACGAGCAGGGCCGCAGCCTGTACGACTCGGCCATCGAAGCCTGCCGCATGCGTCTGCGCCCGATCATCATGACCTCGCTGGCGTTCATCCTCGGCGTGGTACCGTTGACCATCGCCAGCGGCGCTGGCGCCGGCAGCCAGCATGCCATCGGCACCGGGGTGATCGGCGGCATGATCAGTGCGACCGTGTTGGCAATCTTCTGGGTACCGCTATTCTTCGTCGCAGTGTCGTCGCTGTTCGGCAGCAAAGAGCCGGAAAAAGACGCCACCCCTGAAACTCCACGTTATGAGGCTGGGCAATGACCAAGTCTTTGTTGTCCCTGGCGGTAACCGCTTTCATTCTCGGCGGCTGCTCGCTGATCCCTGACTACCAGACCCCGGAATCGCCGGTGGCCGCGCAGTGGCCGCAAGGCCCTGCGTACTCGCCGACCCAGTCGGCCGACGTGGCCGCCGCCGAACAGGGCTGGCGCCAGTTCTTCCATGACCCGGCACTGCAGCAGCTGATCCAGACCTCGCTGGTGAACAACCGTGACCTGCGTGTGGCGGCGTTGAACATCGACGCCTACCGCGCCCAGTACCGCATCCAGCGTGCCGACCTGTTCCCGGCGGTTTCGGCCACCGGCAGCGGCAGCCGCCAGCGCGTGCCGGCAAACATGTCGACCACTGGTGAATCCAGCATCACCAGCCAGTACTCGGCCACCCTGGGCGTCAGCGCCTATGAGCTGGACCTGTTCGGCCGCGTCCGCAGCCTGACCGAGCAGGCCCTGGAAACCTACCTGTCCAGCGAGCAGGCGCGCCGCTCCACGCAGATCGCCCTGGTGGCCAGCGTGGCCAACGCCTACTACACCTGGCAGGCCGACCAGGCGCTGTTCAAGCTGACCGAAGAGACGCTCAAGACCTACGAGGAAAGCTACAACCTGACCCGTCGCAGCAACGAAGTCGGTGTGGCTTCGGCGCTCGACGTCAGCCAGTCGCGTACCGCGGTGGAAGGCGCACGGGTCAAGTACTCGCAGTACCAGCGCCTGGTCGCCCAGGACGTCAATAGCCTGACCGTGCTGCTGGGCACCGGCATTCCGGCCGACATGGCCAAGCCGCTGGAGCTCAATGCCGACCAGCTGGCCGAAGTGCCGGCCGGCCTGCCGTCCGACATCCTCCAGCGTCGCCCGGACATCCAGGAAGCCGAACACCTCCTCAAGGCCGCCAATGCCAACATCGGTGCAGCCCGCGCAGCGTTCTTCCCGAGCATCAGCCTGACCGCCAACGCCGGCAGCCTGAGCCCCGACATGGGCCACCTGTTCGCGGGCGGCCAGGGCACCTGGCTGTTCCAGCCGCAGATCAATCTGCCGATCTTCAACGCCGGCAGCCTGAAGGCCAGCCTGGACTACTCGAAGATCCAGAAGGACATCAACGTCGCCAAGTACGAAAAGACCATCCAGACTGCCTTCCAGGAAGTCTCCGATGGCCTGGCGGCGCGCAAGACCTTCGAAGAGCAGCTGCAGGCGCAACGCGACCTGGTGCAGGCGAACCAGGACTACTACCGCCTGGCCGAACGCCGCTACCGCATCGGGATCGACAGCAACCTGACCTTCCTCGATGCCCAGCGCAACCTGTACTCGTCGCAACAGTCGCTGATCACCGACCGCCTCTCGCAGCTGACCAGCGAGGTCAACCTGTACAAGGCGCTCGGCGGTGGCTGGTACGAGCAGTCTGGCCAGGCCAACCAGCAAGCTTCGGTGGACACACCGAAGAGCTGATCGACCGGCAACAGCCTCAAGCCCAGCCTCGCGCTGGGCTTTTTGTTGGGCAAAATTAACCAGGCGGAACATAGCGTTCGATTATCGCCCAATACCGTTTGCGGCGAATTGCCTCACCCCCGCCCAGCCCCGCACCATCCTCCACGCAACGCTTCGCAAGTTCATCAAAAGACCCGCGCCTGCAGGCCGCATCCTGCAGCGCAGCGGTTCGCCCATAAAAACAAGAGATTTACGACAGATGAGCACTTCGCAACCCGCACGCCAGCTGCTGCCCGGCCTGTTGGCCATTTCCTGCGCCCTGCCTGTATACGCCGCCGACAATGGCGGGTTCATGGAGGACGCCAAAGCCAGCCTCAACCTGCGCAACTTCTACATCAACCGCAACTTCGTCGACCCGGCCTACCCGCAAGGCAAGGGCGAAGAATGGACCCAGAGCTTCATCCTCGATGCCCGCTCCGGCTTCACCCAAGGCACTGTCGGCTTCGGCGTGGACGTGCTGGGCCTGTATTCGATCAAGCTCGATGGCGGCAAAGGCACCGCCAATACCCAGCTGCTGCCGGTGCATGACGACGGCCGCCCCGCCGACGACTTCGGCCGCCTGGGCGTGGCATTGAAAGCCAAGGTGTCCGAGACCGAACTGAAAGTCGGTGAATGGATGCCGGTATTGCCGATCCTGCGCTCGGATGACGGCCGTTCGCTGCCGCAGACCTTCCGTGGTGGCCAGCTCACCTCGAAAGAGATCGAAGGCCTGACCCTGTATGCCGGCCAGTTCCGCGGCAACAGCCCGCGCAACGACGCCAGCATGGAAGACATGTCGCTCAACGGCCGCGCGGCCTTCACCTCCGACCGTTTCAACTTCGGCGGCGGTGAATACACCTTCAACGACAAACGCACCATGATCGGCCTGTGGGACGCCCAGCTCAAAGACATCTACCGCCAGCAGTACCTCAACCTGGTGCACAGCCAGCCGTTGGGCGAATGGACCCTGGGCGCCAACCTGGGCTACTTCTGGGGCAAGGAAGATGGCGCAGAACGTGCCGGCCAGCTGGACAACAAGACCGCCTCGGCGATGCTGTCGGCGCGCTACAAAGGCAACACCTTCTACGTCGGCCTGCAGAAAGTCAGCGGTGACAATGCCTGGCTGCGGGTCAACGGCACCAGTGGCGGCACCCTGGCCAACGACAGCTACAACTCGAGCTTCGACAATGCCAAGGAGCGCTCCTGGCAGGTCCGCCACGACTTCAACTTCGTCAGCGTCGGCATTCCCGGCCTGACCCTGATGAACCGCTACATCAAGGGCGACAATGTCACCGCCAGTGGCGTAACCGACGGCAAGGAATGGGCGCGGGAGAGCGAGCTGGCGTATGTGATCCAGTCCGGCACCTTCAAGGACCTGTCGGTGAAGTGGCGCAACTCCACCATGCGCCGGGACTTCAGCACCAACTCGTTCGACGAGAACCGGTTGATCGTGAGCTATCCGCTGAATCTGCTTTGAATCCACTGGCCTCTTCGCGGCTAAAGCCGCTCCCACAGCTACTGCGTCAGACCTGTGGGAGCGGCTTTAGCCGCGAAGAGGCCAGCTGCCTTTTAAATAATTAAAAGACATAACCAAATCAATAAACCTTCTTTGACGACATATGAAGTAACCGCTTAAATCGAGCCCTGTTCCACCGCAGAGCCTCGACATGGACCTTCGCCAGCTGCGCTACTTCATCGCCCTCACCGAATACCGCAGTTTCGTCCGTGCCGCCGAAGCCATGGGCATCACCCAACCCGCCTTCAGCCGGGCCATCCAGGGCCTCGAACACACCTTCGGTTGCCCCCTGGTCGACCGCGCCAGCAAAGCCCTGCCCCCTACCCCCGAGGGCCTGGTAGTGCTGCAGCACGCCCGCCGCCTGGTGCAAGGCGCTACTCAGCTGAGCAACGAAGTGCTGCAGATGACCAAGCTCGACGCTGGCGAGCTGCATTTCGGCAGCGGCCCGGCCCTGGCCGTGCGCCTGGTCCCGCAAGCGCTGCAACATTTCCTCGCCAGCCACCCCGGCATCCGCACGGCGCTGGTGGTGGACAATGCCGAGCGCTTGGGCCAGGCCCTGCGCCGCGAGCAGATCGAGTTCTTCGTCGATGACATCCGCCCCTTCGAAGCCGACCCCAACTTCCACACCGAACCGCTCACGCCACGCCCCGGGCTGTTCTTCTGCCGTCCCGGCCACCCGCTGCTGGCCAAGGACAGCCTGTCGACCAACGACCTGTTCGCCTACCCTTTGGCCAGTGCCCTGCTCGCCCCCGGCGTGCGCAAGCGCCTGGCCAACCTGAGCGGGCGCAGCGATTTCATCCCGCACTTGCAGACCGAGCACCTGGCGGTGTTGCGCAGCGTGGTGCTGGCCAGCGATGCCGTGGGCACGGCCAGCGAAGAAGCCGTGGCCGACGACCTCGCCAGCGGGCGCCTGGTGCGCCTGCACTGGCGCAACCTGCCACCGGCCCTGGAGGTGCTGAGCGTGAGATGTGGGGTGGTCAGCCGCAGCGGCTACCGGTTGTCACCGGCGGCACGGGCCATGATCGAGACCCTGGTGAGGCTGGATGCACCAATGCGCGCTGCTGCCATTCGCTGAACTGATGATGGTGGTGACCGCGGGCTATTCTCAGCTATATCGAGACATCGGCCACCCAGGGAGGAACAACAATGAAAAACCTCGTCGAACACCTGAGCCAATACGCCAACTACCACCGCGACCCACGCAACATCGCCACCCACTTCGTCGGCATTCCGCTGATCGTCGTAGCAGTGACTGTGCTGCTGTCACGCCCCGGCTGGGACGTTGCAGGCATCTGGCTATCCCCCGCCCTGCTCGCCGCAGCCGCTGCCGTGCGATTCTACCTGCGCCTGGACCTGCGCTTCGGCCTGGTCATGGGCCTGCTGCTGGGCCTGTGCCTGTGGATCGGCCAGGCACTGGCCACGCAATCCACCGGCCTGTGGCTCAGCGCCGGCCTGGGTGCGTTCGTGGTGGGCTGGATCATCCAGTTCGTCGGGCATCATTACGAAGGCCGCAAGCCGGCGTTCGTCGACGATATCAGCGGGCTGATCATCGGCCCGCTGTTCGTTGTGGCTGAAGCGGCATTCATGCTGGGCCTGTGCCCGGCATTGAAACAGGCCGTGGAAGCCAATGCCGGGCCAGTAGCCGTGCGCGGGGTTTAACCCCGCGACTCTACGCCCAGTTCATCCCACACCGACTCGGCCATGTGGAAGGTGGCATTGGCTGCCGGGATGCCGCAGTAGATCGCGCTCTGCATCAGCACTTCCTTGATCTCGTCGCGGGTCACGCCGTTGTTGGCTGCCGCACGCAGGTGCAGCTTGAGCTCGTCGTTGCGGTTCATGCCGATCAGCATGGCGATGGTGATCAGGCTGCGGGTGTGACGCGGCAGGCCTGGGCGGGTCCAGATGTCACCCCAGGCATGGCGGGTGATCATTTCCTGGAACTCGCCGTTGAAGTCGTTGAGCTTCTCCAGGCTGCGGTCCACGTGGGCATCGCCCAGCACTGCGCGGCGAACCTGCATGCCGGCGTCGTAACGTTGTTTCTCGTCCATGGCCAATTCCTCAGCGAGCCAGCAGGAAGTCGAGCACGCGGCGGCTGAAGGCCTCGCCAATCTCGACGTTGGACAGGTGCGCCGCCGGGAACTCGGCGTAGGTGGCACCGATGATACCGGCCTGCATGAAGCGGCCATGCTCCGGCGTGGTGACCACGTCTTCGGTGCCGGCGACGATCAGCGTCGCCACCTGGATGCGGCCCAGTTGCTCACGGAAATCGGCGTCACGCACGGCCGCGCAGTTGGCGGCATACCCTTGCGGGCTGGTTTGCGCCAGCATCTGGCAGATGCGCTGGGCTTCTTGTGGCTGCTGCTGGGCAAACGCCGGGGTGAACCAGCGGGCGATGGAGGCATCGCGCAGGTCGACCATGGCCTGCTGGCCGCCCTTGAGCACGGTGTCGATACGGGTGTTCCACACTTCGTCGTTGGCGATCTTGGCGGCGGTGTTGCACAGGGTCAGGCTGTGCAGGCGCGCCCCGGCATGAATACCCAGCCACTGGCCGATCAGGCCGCCCATGGACAGGCCGACGAAGTGCGCGTGCTGAATGTCCAGCGCGTCGAGCAGCGCCAGTACATCCTGGCCCAGTTGCTCGATGCTGTAGGGGCCATCGCTTACCAGCGAAGCGCCATGGCCACGGGTGTCGTAGCGCAGCACCCGGAAGTGTTCGCTCCACAGCGGAATCTGGCTGTCCCACATGCCCAGGTCAGTACCCAGCGAGTTGGACAGGACCAGCACCGGCGCATCGGCCGGGCCGTCGAGTTGGTAGTTCAATACGCCATCGGCCAGTTGCAAGTGCGCCACAGCGGTCTCCTTCAGGCAGTCAAACGTTGATGTTCAGCCACGGCGCGCGCCACCCAGACGCGGGCCTGGCCGAGGTAATGAGCAGGGTCGAGCAGGCGGTCGAGTTCTTCCGCGCTCAGCTCGGCACTGACCTGCGGCTCTTCACCCAGCACGGCGCGCAAATGGCGCTGTTCGGCCACGGCCCGCTGGCAGCATTGCTCCAGCAAGTGGTGGGCACGGTCACGGCCCAGGCGCTGGGCGAGCACGATGCTGACTGCTTCGGCCAGCACCAGGCCTTGTGTCAGGTCGAGGTTGCGGCGCATGCGTTCGGCATCCACTTCCATGCCTTCGGCGATCACCTGGGCCTGGCGCAGGGCGCCAGAGACCAGGCAGCAGATGTCCGGCAAGGTTTCCCATTCGGCATGCCACAGGCCGAGGCTGCGCTCGTGTTCCTGGGGCATGGCGGCGAACAGTGTCGAAAGCAGGCCCGGCACGCGGGTTGCGGCGCCGATCAGCACAGCAGCACCCACCGGGTTGCGCTTGTGCGGCATGGTCGAGGAACCGCCCTTGCCCGGCGCGGAAGGCTCGAACACCTCTCCGGCTTCGGTCTGCATCAGCAGGCTGACATCACGGCCGAACTTGCCCAGGCTGCCGGCCACCAGGCCAAGCACCGAGGCGAACTCCACCAGGCGATCACGCTGGGTGTGCCACGGCTGCTCGGGCAAGGTCAGCTTGAGTTGTTCGGCCAGCGCTTCAGCCACCGGCAGGGCTTTGCTGCCCAGGGCTGCCAGGCTCCCGGAGGCACCGCCGAACTGCAGCACCAGCAGACGCGGGCGCAGCTCCTGCAGACGCTGGCGATGGCGGGTCAAGGCACCGAGCACACCCGCCAGCTTCATACCCAGGGTCACTGGCGTGGCATGTTGCAGCCAGGTGCGGCCAACCAGCGGCGTGTCGGCATGCTGCAAGGCTTGCCGTGCCAGGGTCTCGGCGAGCTTGCCGAGATCGGCTTCGATCAGCGCCAGTGCATCGCGCAACTGCAAGACCAGCCCGGTATCCATCGCATCCTGGCTGGTGGCGCCCAGGTGCACGTAGCGTTCGGCTTCGGGCACACCACTGGCGATCACCTTGCCCAGCGCCTTGACCAGCGGGATCGCCGAGTTGCCGGCGGTGGCGATGGCATCGGCCAGCGCCCTCACGTCATAGCGTTCGGCCTGGCAGGCCGCCTCGATGGCCGCCACGGCACTGTGCGGCACCAGGCCGGCAGCGGCCTCGGCACGGGCCAGCGCGGCCTCGAAGTCGAGCATGCCCTGCAGGCGGCCACGGTCGGAGAACACGTCGCGCATGGCCGGCGCGGTGAAGTAGGCGTCGAACAGTTGGTTGCTCATGCAACGTCCTTAATCATCGTGGTGCAGGTATTCCGCCTGCTTCGGCAGGCGCAGGCTGAACAGGAAGGCAATCGCCATCATGGCCGTCACGTACCAGTAGAAGGTGTTTTCCATGCCCATGGTCTTCAGCCCCAGGGCCACATACTCGGCCGAGCCACCAAACGCTGCGTTGGCCACTGCGTAAGCCAGGCCCACGCCCAGCGCACGGACCTGTGGCGGGAACATCTCGGCTTTCACCAGGCCACTGATCGAGGTGTAGAAACTGACGATGCACAGGGCCAGGGTGATCAGTACGAACGCCATGAACGGGCTGCTCACGGTCTTCAGCGCCATCAGCAGCGGTACGGTAAAGATCGTGCCCAACGCGCCGAACAGCAGCATCGAGTTACGCCGGCCGATGCGGTCGGAGAGCATGCCGAAGAACGGCTGCATCACCATGTACAGGAACAGCGCGCCGGTCATCACGAAACTGGCGGTCTTCGCCGGCATGCCTGCCGTGTTGACCAGGTACTTCTGCATGTAGGTGGTGAAGGTGTAGAAGATCAGCGAGCCACCGGCGGTGTAGCCCAGCACGGTAATGAACGCTGCGGTGTGGTGGCGGAACAGCCCCTTGATGGTGCCGGCTTCCTTGTCCTTGCGGGTTTCGGCGCTGCTGGTCTCGTGCAGCGAGCGACGCAGCATCAGCGAGATCAGCGCGGCAATGGCACCGACCACGAACGGAATGCGCCAGCCCCAGGCGCGCAGTTCTTCCTCGGTCAGCAGCTGTTGCATGATCACCACCACCAGTACTGCCAGCAACTGGCCACCGATCAGGGTCACGTACTGGAACGACGCGAAGAAGCCGCGCTGACCGCGCAGGGCCACTTCACTCATGTAAGTCGCGGTGGTGCCGTACTCGCCCCCCACCGACAGGCCCTGGATCAGCCGCGCCAGCAACAGCAGCGCCGGTGCCCAGGCACCGATGCTCGAATAGGTCGGCAGGCAGGCGATCATCAGCGAGCCGAAGCACATCATCAGCACCGAGATCATCAGGGAATTCTTGCGGCCATGGCGGTCGGCCAGGCGGCCGAAGATCCAGCCACCGATCGGGCGCATCAGAAAGCCCGCAGCAAATACGCCGGCCGTGTTGAGCAGCTGCACGGTAGGGTCGTCGGAGGGGAAGAAGGACGCAGCGAAGTAGATCGCGCTGAAGGCATAGACGTAGAAGTCGAACCATTCCACCAGGTTGCCCGAAGAGGCACCGACGATGGCGAAGATGCGCTTACTGCGCTCTTCACCGGTGTAATAGGTTGAGGTCATGGCGGTTTTACTCCTGGAGGGGTCCTAGGTAAGTCTAGACATACCTAGTAACACACTCGTTCCGCTTGGGGACTGGCAATTGGCCTCTTCGCGGGCAAGCCCGCTCCCACAGGTTCGCGTTGTGCAGTGGGCAACGACAATCCTGTGGGAGCGGGCTTGCCCGCGAAGAGGCCGGTACAGGTCAAACCCGCTCGATGGCCAGCGCCAACCCTTGCCCAACGCCCACACACATGGTCGCCAGGCCCTTGCGCCCGCCGCTCTTCTCCAGCTGGTGAAGCGCAGTCAGCACCAGGCGCGCACCGCTCATGCCCAGCGGGTGGCCCAGGGCGATCGCGCCGCCGTTGGGGTTCACCTGCGGCGCATCGTCGGCCACACCCAGCTCACGCAGCACCGCCAGGCCTTGGCTGGCGAAGGCTTCGTTGAGCTCGATCACATCGAAATCATTCACTGCCACACCCAGACGCTCGGTCAGCTTGCGCACCGCCGGTACTGGACCGATGCCCATGACACGCGGGGCAACACCGGCGCTGGCCATGCCCAGTACGCGGGCACGTGGGGTCAGGCCGTGTTTCTTCACCGCCTCGGCCGAGGCCAGGATCAATGCCGCAGCGCCATCGTTGACGCCCGAAGCGTTGCCCGCAGTGACGGTCTTGTCCGGGCCGTTGACCGGCTTGAGCTTGGTCAGCGCTTCGAGGGTGGTCTCAGGACGCAGGTGTTCGTCGCGCTCGACGATGGTTTCGCCCTTCTTGTGAGCGATACGCACGGGCACGATCTCTTCAGCGAAGAAACCGGCAGCCTGGGCCGCAGCAGCCTTCTGCTGGCTGCGCAGGGCAAAGGCGTCCTGGTCAGCACGGGAAACCTTGTAATCGTCAGCCACGTTGTCGGCGGTCTCTGGCATCGCATCAACGCCATACTGGCTCTTCATCAGCGGGTTGATGAAACGCCAGCCGATGGTGGTGTCTTCCAGCTTCATGTTGCGCGAGTAGCCGCTTTCGGCCTTGCCCATGACGAACGGCGCACGCGACATCGACTCGACGCCGCCGGCAATCACGAACTCCATCTCGCCACTGGCAATGGCGCGGAAGGCCGTGCCGATTGCATCCATGCCCGAGGCGCACAGTCGGTTCAGGGTCACACCCGGGACGCTCTCTGGCAGGCCAGCCAGCAGCAGGGCCATGCGCGCGACGTTGCGGTTGTCTTCACCGGCCTGGTTGGCGCAGCCGAAGAACACTTCGTCGAGCTGGTCCCACTGTACCGAGGGGTTGCGTTCGATCAGTGCCTTCAGCGGAACGGCTGCCAGGTCGTCGGCACGCACGCCGGCCAGGGCGCCGCCGAAGCGGCCGATCGGGGTGCGGATGGCGTCACAGATAAATACTTCACGCATCAGGCTTCTCCTGCCAGGGGTGCTACGTTGAGCCCAGATTAAGGAGACTGAGGGGTCGCTACAATTCGATAATCGACTAAATGTGCGGTTATCGAACCAAATGTTGCCCTGCTATTCATCTCCGATGAAGGGGCCGCAATGCAGCCCCCACCTGATCAGGTCGCGTCGGCGTGGCTCACCAACCCTTTGACGATCACGCCCACCGTCGCCAGCGCCGCCGGCACCAGCAAGGCGGTCAGTACCTGCTCGAAGTTCCAGCCCAGGCCCAGCAGCGTCGCTCCGCTCCAGGCCCCGAGGATCGCGCCGAAGCGGCCGATGCCCAGCATCCACGATACGCCTGTGGCGCGACCTTGGGTCGGGTAGAAGCGTGCGGCCAGCGATGGCATGGCCGACTGTGCACCGTTGACACACATGCCGGCCACCAGCACCAGGGTGGCGAGCACGGTGATGTTGCCCAGGCTCTGGCCCACGGCGTAGGCAAACACCCCGGCCAGCAGGTAGAAAATGCCGATGACCTTGTGCGGGTTGAAGCGGTCCATGGCCCAGCCTACCCCTACGGCACTGAGCACACCGCCGAACTGGAACAGCGCACCGATGAACGCGGCCTGCTCCATGCTGGCGCCGCTGTCGCGCATCAGCGTCGGCAGCCAGCTGGTCAGCAGGTAGACGATCACCAGGCCCATGAAGTAGGTCAGCCACAGCAATACCGTGCCCAGGCCGTAGGTCCCTGAGAAGATCACCGCAAACACGTTGCGCGCAGCCACGGCCTTCTGCTCCGGCACACTGAAGCTGGCCGCTTGTGCCACCACCGCTGGCGCGATCGGCGCCAGGGTCTTGCGCACCTTGTCGTTACCGCGGTTGCGCACCACCAGGAAGCGCGCCGATTCCGGCAGCCAGACCATCAGCACCACGGCCAGCAGCAGCGGCAGCACGCCACCGATCACCAGCAGGCTGTGCCAACCGTAGGCCGGGATCATCTTCGCCGAGATGAAACCACCACCGGCCATGCCCAGGTTGAAGCCGCAGAACATGCTGGTCACCAGCAGCGACTTGAGGCGCTCCGGGGTGTATTCGGACAGCAGCGTGGTGGCATTGGGCATCCCCGCCCCCAGCCCCAGGCCCGTCAGGAAGCGCAGCACCAGCAGTTGGTCGACATTACTGGCATAGGCCGAGGCCAGGCTGAAACCACCGAACACCAACACCGCACCGACCAGCACGCCCTTGCGCCCGAAACGATCGGCCAGCGGCCCGGAGCCCAGGGCACCGAACACCATGCCGATCAACGCGGCACTCATCACAGGGCCAAGGCTGGCACGGTCGATGCCCCACTCCTGCGACAAGGCAGGCGCGATAAAGCCCATGGCCGCAGTATCGAGGCCATCGAGGAAAACGATCAGGAAGCACAGGATCACCACGCGCCACTGATAGCGCGACAGCGGTTGTTCATTGATGAACGACTGGACGTCGAGATTATTCCCGACAGCGTGAGGTTGGTTCATTGTTGTTATCCAGAAAGGGGGCACGGTCGGGCCACTGCACTTGGGTCAAGAGCACAGGGCTTGAATATCGAATAAGTGCGGCCTGAATCAGCCTGGATACAACGGTACTGCGAACGGGTGCGGCCGCGGCAGTCGAGTGACAGTGGTCATGGGATGCGCCTCTTATGTTTTTCTTGTATCGGTCGGCAGAGCCGACCGTTGCGAGAGACATTAATCAGCGATGGCGGGTGGCGCAATTCACCCGGAGCGACACTGTGCGTTTATCGAACAGGAAACAGTGTCGCCAACACCGTCAACCGAACAACTGGTGACAAAGGTCGCGGCTGGCCGCCAGCAGAATTGGCAGGAAGCGCTGCTCCAGCTCGCTGCGCGTCACCCGCCCGACGTGGGTGCTCACGTTCAGCGCTGCCAGCACCTGCCCGGACGCATCATAGATAGGCACGGCGATCGAGCGCAGCCCCTGCTCCAGTTCCTGGTCGACCACGCACCAGCCCTGCTCCCGCACCTGCTGGATGCAGGCGAACAATGACTCGGGGTCATTCAGGGTACGGCTGGTGCGCGCCTTGAGGTCGGCGCGGTCGAGGTATTCGCGCAGGCTGGTGTCGTCCATCGCTGCCAACAGGATGCGGCCCATGGACGTGCAATAGGCCGGCAACCGCCCACCAACCGACAGGTCGACCGAAATCAGCCGCTCCACCGTGGCCGAGCGGGCTATATAAAGAATGTCGTCGCCTTCGAGGGTGGCCATGTTGGCGGCCTCGTGCAACTGGTCGCTGATGCGGTCCAGATAAGGCTGGGCCGACACCGCCAGCGGCGTCGACGACAGGTAGGCATGGCCCAGGGTCAGCACTTTCGGCAACAGCGAATAGGTGCGCCCATCGGTGGTGGCGTAACCGAGCTTGATCAGTGTGTGCAGGCAGCGGCGCACGGCAGCCCTGGGGATTTCGGTGCGATGGCTGATCTGGGCGATGGTCAGGTGGCGCTTGCGCTCCTGGAAGGCCTGGATCACCGCCAGGCCACGCGCCAGGGAGGTCATGAAGTCAGGGTCACCGGTAAACGCCTGAATGCGCTTGGCCGGCGAGGCCACGATCGGCGGTGCCAGAGCGGGTGCGCTCGGGCGTATCGCCTCTGGGTTGGCAGATTCGTTGGCCGTACTTTCGTCGTTCATCGCTCACCTCAAAAAAATCGCTGGCTCGTGCGATTATCGAACGAACGGCCGATAATCGCAATTGACCGCCGACAAATTTACTTATACCTTTCTCCTGCCACATGTGGCTTCTTTGGAGAGACTGGTCAGGTACCCACCGTAGAAGTCCCCAGGCAACGGCCTCGCCTCGTGCGGGGCCGTTTTATTTCTGCTTTGCGGCAAAAATGTCAGCGAACTATTCAAGGTGTTGGTTGCTCAAAGTTTGTACAGGCCACCTGTGGCCTTGAAACTTTGCACGCTATTACATAAATATCCCTGTTTGGCGATTTACCGATTGCTATAATCGATTCCGCTGGCCCGGATCGACACTCCGGCAATGGAATACTGGCCCGGCTTTCATCCGCCAACCAGCACGTCGTGTGCATGGGCAACTTGCACCTGCATGCAACATCAGCCACTTCTACTCATTCAGGTATTACTGTGACGAAAGATGAACTGCGCGCGGAACTCGAGCGCCAGGCAGAACGTTACAAGGAAGTTTACGGTGGTGAAGTCACCACCTATGCCGCGCAACCGGAACCGGAACGCAAGCCTTGGCGCAAACGTGCCACCGTCCAGGACCAGGCCTTCAGCCAGGAACTGGAAAAAATGGAAAAGGAACTGCGCAGCGAGCAACCCTGAGCTGCCCGCTGCACCGCCCTCTCGTCGCAGGCCTTGCGCCCTCGACGCGGCCGATCTTTACCGAATGGCCGAGGATGAAATGGAATTACACAAATTTCATACGACCGTTTGAAGCCTTGCGGCGCCGAGCTTTTTCCAGAAATTTAACGAATTTTTGGCGATTTCTTGCTTTTTAACGGAACTTTTTCCGCCAGATCACGTCACCTGCTGGGCTGAGAGGGCGCTCACAAAGCTGCCATCGGTCAGCAGTGGGTGCATCGATTGCCAAGGTTTTCTGGCATAATCCCGCCCCCCTATGACCGCCAGACAACCTTCATGATCGATTTATTCAGCGGACTGGATGCCTGGGTATTGGTGAGCCTGCTGCTCGCCCTGACCTTCGTGCTCGCATTCGAGTTCATCAATGGCTTTCATGACACCGCAAACGCGGTAGCCACCGTCATCTATACCAAAGCCATGCCACCACACCTGGCCGTGTTCTTCTCCGGGGTGTTCAACTTCCTCGGCGTTCTGCTCGGTGGTGTCGGGGTGGCCTACGCCATCGTGCACCTGCTGCCGGTCGAGCTGCTGATCAATGTGAATACCGGGCATGGCCTGGCCATGGTCTTCTCGCTGCTGGCCGCTGCCATCACCTGGAACCTCGGGACCTGGTACTTCGGCATCCCCGCTTCCAGCTCGCACACCCTGATCGGCTCTATCCTCGGCGTGGGCCTGGCCAACGCACTGATCAACGACATCCCGCTGGGCGATGGCGTCAACTGGCAGAAAGCGATCGACATTGCCATGTCGCTGGTGGTCTCGCCGATTGCCGGCTTCGCTGTCGCCGCCCTGGTGCTGGTCGGCCTGAAATGGTGGCGCCCGCTGTCGAAGATGCACAAGACCCCGGACCAGCGCCGCAAGCTCGACGACAAGAAGCACCCGCCGTTCTGGAACCGCCTTGTCCTGGTGATCTCGGCCATGGGCGTGAGCTTCGTGCACGGTTCCAACGATGGCCAGAAAGGCATCGGCCTGATCATGCTGGTGCTGATCGGTATCGTCCCGGCCAAGTTCGTCCTCGACCTGAACAGCACCACCTACCAGATCGAGCGCACCCGCGACGCTACCCTGCACATGAGCCAGTTCTACCAGCGCAACGCCGCCACCCTGGGCGAGTTCCTGGCACTGGGCAAGGCCAAGTCGACCGACCTGCCGGAGCAGTTCAGCTGCAACCCGCAGCAGACCGAACCGACCATCGCCGCCCTGCAATCCTCCCTGCAAGGGGTGACCGACTACCACGCACTGGATGCCGAGAAGCGTGTCGAAGTGCGCCGCTATCTGCTGTGCCTGGACGACACCGCGAAGAAGGTCGGCAAGCTGCCTGGCCTGGACGCCCGTGAAAAGGCCGACCTCGAGAAGCTGCGCAAGGACCTGACCGCCACCACCGAGTACGCCCCGTTCTGGGTGATCGTGGCCGTCGCCCTGGCCCTTGGCCTGGGTACCATGGTCGGCTGGAAGCGTGTGGTGCTGACCGTCGGTGAGAAGATCGGCAAGCAGGGTATGACCTATGCCCAGGGCATGTCGGCGCAGATCACCGCGGCCTGCGCCATCGGCATGGCCAACGTGTTCGCCCTGCCGGTGTCGACCACCCACGTGCTGTCGTCCGGCGTTGCCGGCACCATGGTCGCCAACAAGAGCGGCCTGCAAGGCGGCACTGTGAAGACCATCCTGCTGGCCTGGGTCCTGACCCTGCCGGCCTCGATGGGCCTGGCGGCCGGCCTGTTCTGGCTGGCGTCCAAGGCACTGGCCTGAGCGATTCCGCTGCACTGAAAAAGGCCCTGTGGGATCGGCCTTGTGTCGCGATAGGGGTGCGAAGCGGCCCCAGGATCTATGCAAAAGCACAGATTGCTGGGGCCGCTAGGCGGCCCTTTCGCGACACAAGGCCGCTCCCACAAAGGCCGCGCTGCCTTCACTTCTTCTTGCCACCCAGCAACGACCCCATCAATCCACGCACCAGCTGTCGCCCCAACTGATTGGCCGCCTGGCGCACCGCCGACTTGATCGCCTGCCCCGCCGCACTCTGCAAAAACTCACCCGCCTTGTCAGTGAAACTCTCTTCGTCCGCCTTTGGCACTGGCGCCGGCTCCACCGCCTCACCTTTGCGCTGACTCAGCATTTCATAGGCCGACTCCCGGTCGATTGCCTTGTCATACCGCCCCAGCAAGGGTGACGCCGCAATCAAGGCACTGCGCTCTGCCGCACTCAACGGCCCGATACGCGATTGCGGGGGGGCGATCAGCACCCGCTGGACCATCGCTGGCGTGCCCTTGTCTTCCAGGGTGCCGACTAACGCTTCGCCAATCCCCAGTTCGGTCAGCACCGCCAGGCTGTCGAACGCCGGGTTCGGGCGGAAGCCATCCGCCACGGCCCGGAGCGACTTTTGCTCTTTGGCGGTGAACGCGCGCAGACCGTGCTGGATACGCAAGCCCAATTGGGCCAATACGCTATCGGGGAGATCGCCCGGCGACTGGGTGACGAAATACACGCCAACGCCCTTGGAGCGGATCAGACGAACCACCTGCTCCAGGCGGTCCTGCAGCGCTTTGGGCGTGCCGTTGAACAACAGATGTGCCTCATCGAAGAACAGCGCCAGCACCGGCTTGTCGGCATCACCACGTTCCGGCAACTGCTCGAACAGTTCAGCAAGCAGCCACAGCAAGAAGGTCGCGTACACCTTCGGTGCCTCATGCACCAGTCGGCTGGCATCAAGCAGGTGGATACGCCCACGGCCATCGGCATCCGGCCGCAACAGGTCCTCCAGTTGCAGCGCCGGTTCGCCAAACAACGCCTCGGCGCCCTGCTGCTCCAAGGTTGCCAGCCGGCGCAGCAAAGCCTGGGTCGAGCCAGTGGTCATCAACGCGCTGTCTTCGCCGAGCAGTTGCGGGTTGTCCTTCAGGTGCGCCAACAAGGCCTTGAGGTCTTTCAGGTCAAGCAGCAGCAAACCTTCGCGATCCGCCACCTTGAACGCCGCATACAGCGCGGCCTGCTGGCTGTCGGTCAACTCCAACAGATTGCCGAGCAGCAACGGGCCCATTTCACTGAGCGTGGTACGCAACGGATGGCCAGACTGCCCCGCCACATCCCAGAGCGTTACCGGATAGGCTTTTGGCGTGTGTCCCAGCCAAGGCATGCCAACGATCCGCTCGGCCACTTTGCCTTGTGGCGCACCGGCCGCACCCAAACCGCAGAGGTCGCCTTTGACGTCTGCTGCGAACACCGCCACGCCAGCATCGCTGAACACCTCCGCCAGGTGCTGCAAGGTCACGGTCTTGCCGGTACCGGTGGCACCGGCGACCAAGCCATGGCGATTGGCCAGGCGCATGGCTTGCTGAACTGGCTGACCGTTCGGGTCAGCGCCTACAACTATGGTCGAAGTATCCGACATCTCTCTAATCCCCCGCTCAAGCTTTGGCTTAATTCGGCCGATACCTTTGGGTGATATTCGCCTTAATAGACAGGAGCAACCGAAAAAGGACTTTTCGGGATGTTGCACTGTTTGCAGCGACACCGTGCGAACGCCCGATAAAAACCTTAGCGGAACCGATTACGCCATGAACAAAAACCTGCGTTTCAGCCACAAGATCCTTTTGGCTGCGTCATTGATCGTGATACTCGCCTTCAGCCTGTTCACCCTTTACAACGATTACCTCCAGCGTAATGCGATCCGCGAGAATCTGGAGAATTATCTGGCTGAAATGGGCGAATCTACTTCGACCAACATCCGCAACCTGTTCGATGGCCGTATCAAGCTGGTGGAAAACCTGGCGCAGAACATTGCCCAGCAACCGGCCAACGCCGAAACGCTGATGGGCCAGAATGCCCTGATTTCGAGCTTCCTCACGGTCTACCTGGGCAAGGTCGATGGTGGTTTCAGCGTACGACCGGACGCCAAGATGCCCGATGGCTATGACCCGCGCACCCGGCCTTGGTACAAGGACGGCATGAACGCCCAGGGTGCGATTCTTACCGAGCCCTACATCGACCTGACCACCAACAAGATGGTCATCGGCATCCTCAGCAAGGTTTCCAGCAGCGTCGGTGTGGTCGGTGGCGACCTCGCCCTCGATGGCCTGGTGCAGATCATCAACTCGCTGAACTTCGGCGGCATGGGTTACGCCTTCCTGGTCAACGACCAGGGCAAGATCCTGGTCCATCCGGACAAGGAACTGGTAATGAAGTCGCTGTCGGACCTGTTCCCGCAGCACACGCCGAAACTGTCCGGCGAGCTGACCGAAGTCGACGCCAACGGCAAGGCTCGCCTGCTGACCTTCACCCCGATCAAGGGCCTGCCCTCGGCCAACTGGTACATCGGCCTGTCGGTGGACAAGGACAAGGCCTTTGCCATGCTCAGCACCTTCCGCACCTCGGCGGTGATCGCCACCCTGGTAGCAGTGGTGATCATCATCGGCCTGCTCGGCCTGCTGATCCGCGTGCTGATGCAGCCACTGCACACCATGACCCGCGCCATGGAAGACATCGCCGAAGGTGAAGGCGATCTGACCAAGCGCCTGAGCATCCATAACCACGACGAGTTCGGCATTCTCGGCAAGGCCTTCAACCGCTTCGTCGAACGTATCCACGGCTCGATCCGCGAAGTGTCGTCGGCGACCGAGCAGGTCAACGAAGTGGCCTTGCGCGTGATCAGCGCCTCGAACTCGTCGATGGCCAATTCCGACGAGCAATCCAACCGCACCAACAGTGTCGCTGCGGCCATCAACGAGCTCGGCGCCGCCGCCCAGGAAATCGCCGGCAATGCCGCCCAGGCCTCGCAGCACGCCAGCTCCGCGCGCCTGCTGGCCGAGGAAGGCCAACAGGTGGTGGAGCGCAACATCGCCGCGATGAACCGCCTGTCCGACCTGATCGTCACCTCGAGCGCGCACATCGAGACGCTCAACAGCAAGACCGTGAACATCGGCCAGATCCTCGAAGTGATCACCAGCATTTCCCAGCAGACCAACTTGCTGGCGCTCAATGCCGCGATCGAAGCGGCCCGCGCCGGTGAGGCCGGGCGTGGTTTTGCCGTGGTCGCCGACGAAGTCCGCAACCTGGCGCATCGCACCCAGGAGTCGGCGCAGCAGGTGCAGACCATGATCGAAGAGCTGCAGGTCGGTGCCCGCGAGTCGGTCGACACCATGGGCCAGAGCCAGCGTCACAGCCAGGACAGCATGCAGATCGCCAACCAGGCCGGCGAGCGCCTGGACAGCGTGACCGTGCGCATCGGCGAGATCGACGGCATGAACCAGTCGGTGGCCACCGCCACCGAAGAGCAGACCGCCGTGGTTGACTCGATCAACATGGACATCAACGAGATCAACATGCTCAACCAGGAAGGTGTCGAGAACCTGCAGGCCACCCTGCGCGCCTGCTCGGACCTGGAACAGCAGGCCTCCCGCCTGAAGCACCTGGTCGGCAGCTTCCGCATCTGACCGTCAGACCGCGTCGCCTGCTTCGCGGCTGAAGCCGCTCCTACAGGATTGTGGAAATCCCTGTGGGAGCGGCTCCAGCCGCGAAGAATCCAGCACTGCCCTCCCGCCCAACCCGATCGAACAAACTATCCTTCAGGTAGGTCAACCTTTAGGCGCGTCATCGCCAGATGACACACCCGAAGACGATCCCGGAGGGATGCTGATCGTGCACATCGCCGACATCACCATGTTCTACGCCCCGGCCAGCGGCGGCGTGCGGACTTACCTCGACGCCAAACACCATCGCCTCGACGCGCTTCCAGGCGTACGCCACAGCCTCCTCATCCCCGGCCCCAGCGCCAGCCATGCCGATGGCATCTACCAGGTCCCTGCACCGCCCCTGCCGTTTGGCAAAGGCTACCGCTTCCCGGTTCGCCTGGCGCCCTGGTGCAACGTGCTACGCCGCCTCAAGCCCGACCTGATCGAAGTCGGCGACCCGTACCTCACCGCCTGGGCCGCCCTGGAAGCCCGGCGCAAGCTCGACGTGCCGGTGATCGGCTTCTACCACTCCGACCTGCCGCTGCTGGTGAGCAACCGCATGGGTAACTGGTTCACGCCCAATGTCGAGGCCTATGTCAGCAAGTTGTATGGCAATTTCGACCGGGTACTGGCGCCCAGCCTGGTGATGGCCGACAAGCTACGCCGCCTGGATGTACGTGACGTGCATGTGCAACGCCTGGGTGTCGACCTGCAGACCTTCCATCCTGGCCATTGCGACCCGCATCTGCGCGCCCAGTTGGGCATAGCCGATACCAGCCGCCTGCTTATCTATGCCGGGCGCGGTTCACGGGAAAAGAACTTGCCGGTGCTGCTCGAATGCATGCAACACCTCGGGCAGCCCTATCACCTGTTGCTGGTTGGTTCCAACATGCCAGCCAGCGTGCCCGGGAACGTCAGCGTCATCGACCAGTTCCGCCCGCCGCAGGAAGTTGCCCGCCTGATGGCCAGCGCCGACCTGCTGGTGCACGCCGGCGATCAGGAAACCTTCGGCCTGGTCATCCTCGAAGCCATGGCCAGCGCCACACCGGTGGTCGCGGTACGCGCCGGGGCCTTCGGCGAGATCGTCAACGAACATTGCGGGCGCTTGTGCCGGCCCAACGATAGCCAGGCCATGGCCCTGGCCGTACGCGAAGCGTTCGAAACAGGGGTACGCAAGCTCGGCGCCCAGGCCCGCCTGCATGTGGAGCAGCACTATTCGTGGGACAACGTGGTGGCTGGCCTGCTGCAACACTACCAGGCGGTACTTGGCCACCAACCCCAGGTACGCGCCCATGGCTGAGCCTGCAGGGGCCTCGGGCAGCCTGATGCTGGTGCTGCACGATATCGCGCCCGAAACCTGGCCGGACTACCAGCCGTTCGTGCAGGCCGTGGACGAAATGGGCAATGTGCCGATGACC
This sequence comes from Pseudomonas sp. CC120222-01a, assembly GCF_003097235.1. Classification (GTDB taxonomy): domain Bacteria; phylum Pseudomonadota; class Gammaproteobacteria; order Pseudomonadales; family Pseudomonadaceae; genus Aquipseudomonas. The sequence goes on from NZ_QEQQ01000005.1 coordinate 139,967, forward strand.
TGGCTGGTGGTGCCAGACTTTCATCACCGCAACCCGCTGACCCGCTCACCAACCTTCTGCCGCCTGCTCGAACGGCGCCTGGCCCGGGGTGACGAACTGGCGTTGCACGGCTTCTACCACGCCGACGACGGGCCCACGCCGCGCAGCCTCGGCGAGTACTTCATGCGCCGTATCTACACCCACGAAGGCGAGTTCTATGCCCTTGACCAGGCGCAAGCCCTGCAGCGCCTGGAACAAGGCCTGGCCCTGTTCGCCGGGCAAGGCTGGCCGGTGGCCGGTTTCGTCGCTCCGGGCTGGCTGATGAGCCAAGGCACCCGGCAGGCCCTGAGCCAACTGCCGCTGCGCTACACCAGCACGCCCCAGCACCTGTATCGCTTGCCGGACTTCACCGCGTTCGAGGCCCCGGGGCTGGTATGGAGCGCACGCAGCGCGTGGCGCCGGGGGCTGTCGAGGGTGGTCTGCGACTGGCAGTGCCGGCACTGGCGCACCGCTGAAACCCTGCGACTTGGCTTGCACCCGGTGGACATGCGCCACCGCTCAGCGCGCAACTATTGGCTGCGCACCCTCGACAACCTGCTGCTGCAAGGCCGTGAGCCGCTGACCAAGTTGGCCTGGCTGGAGCGCCAGGTGATCGCATGAACCGCTTCGGCTGGCTGGCCCTGGCACTGGCTGGCGCCTTGCTGGTGCCAGCGCTGCTCGGCGGCAACGAGCTGCTGCCCAGGCTGGCGACCTTCGACACCACGCTGCTGATGACCCTGCTCGGCATGATCCTGCTGTGCTGGGTGATCAATGCCATGCGCTTGCGCCTGCTGCTCGGCGAGCAAGCGACGCAGCTTGGCCGTGTGCGCAGCCTCGGCGTGGTGATGGCCACCGAGTTCGCGATCTGTACCACGCCTGGCGGCAGCGGCGGCCCGATCACCCTCATGGCCCTGCTCGCCCGTGACCGCATCGGGCCGGCCCGCAGTGGTGCGGTATTTGCCATGGATCAGTTGAACGACCTGCTGTTCTTCTTCTGCGCGATGCTGGCGATTGCCGGTTATGCCCTGTTCCACAGCCTTGGGCGCAGCCAGCAAAGCATGCTGCTGGGCAGCGCGCTGCTGCTGTGCGTTGCGCTGGCCACGATCGTCGTGCTGCTGCGTTATCGGCGGGCGCTGATGCGCTTCAACGGGCGGGTGCTGCAGCGCCTGGGCATGCCTGGCAAGCGCAGACGTCGCTGGGCGCGCAAGGTCCTGCATTTCATCGACGCCCTGGCACAGACCTGGCAGCTGCCAAAACGCACCCTGGCGATGGTGTTCACCCTCACCTGCCTGCACTGGAGCCTGCGCTACAGCGTGCTGTACCTGGTACTGCAGGGCTTGGGGGTAGAGCTGTCGTGGATCCCGAGCTTCCTGGTGCAGATGCTGTCACTCAGCGCCGGGCAATTCAGCCTGCTGCCAGGTGGCGCCGGTGCCGCCGAGCTGACCTCGGCCAGCCTGCTGTCACCGCTGGTGGGCAGTTCGACAGCCGCAGCGGCGATCCTGATCTGGCGGGCGATCACTTACTACTTTTATCTGCTGGCGGGTGGGCCGGTGTTTGTCTGCCTGCTGGCGCGTCCTTTGCTGGAGCGCTGGCGGCGTCAGGCGGGTTGAGCTGGCGCCACAATTCGGCGGCATCGGGGAAGTCGGTGCCGTCGTCGTCGCTCAGGGCTTCGGGGTCGTAGCGGGCCAGGCAGCCTTCGCCGAGGGTGGGGGGAGCTGAGGCAGTGGGTTTGTTGCGTGAGATTGCCATCTTGTTCTCCGCAAAAGCATTGGGGGCCGCCATGCAGCCCCCGCAGTGGTATCAATCGAATACCACGGTCTTGTTGCCATGCACCAGCACGCGGTCTTCCAGGTGATAGCGCAGGCCACGGGCCAGCACCATCTTCTCGACGTCACGGCCGAAGCGGACCATGTCTTCGATGCTGTCGGCGTGGCTCACACGCACCACGTCCTGCTCGATGATCGGGCCGGCATCCAGCTCTTCGGTCACGTAGTGGCAGGTCGCACCGATCAGCTTCACGCCACGCAGGGCGGCCTGGTGATACGGCTTGGCGCCGACGAACGACGGCAGGAAGCTGTGGTGGATGTTGATGACCTTCTCGGCATAGTCCTGGCACAGTTGCGGCGGCAGGATCTGCATGTAACGCGCCAGCACCACCACGTCAGCCGCATGCTCCTGGACCAGGCGCGACACTTCGGCAAAGGCCGGAGCCTTGTCTTTCGGATCGACCGGCACGTGGAAGAATGGAATGCCGTGCCACTCGACCATGCTGCGCAGGTCGTTGTGGTTGGAAATCACACACGGGATCTCGCAATCCAGCTCATCCGTGTGCCAGCGGTGCAGCAGGTCGGCCAGGCAGTGCGATTCGCGGCTGGCCATCAGTACCACGCGCTTCTTCTGCGCCGAGTCGGTGATACGCCAAGTCATGGAGAACTCTTCGGCGATCGGCGCGAAGGCTTCGCGGAACGCCTCGATACCGAATGGCAGCGATTCGGCGCGGATTTCATGGCGCATGAAGAACCAACCGCTCTGCTCATCAGAGTGGTGGCTGGCTTCGTTGATCCAGCCATTGTACAAGGCCAGGAAATTACTGACTTTCGCCACGATGCCAACACGGTCGGGGCAGGCGATCACCAGACGATAGGTGCGCATGAATTAAGACTCCAGAACTTCGCAAAGGCGCTCATTCTAGCGGCACGACCAGAAAAACGCAGTAATCATTACGCCGGCCGGTAGCGACATGCCCGGCAGACCTGGCGGTAACCCCGGCTACTACAGCCTGATGACAATCAGGACGAAGCGCAGGGCCATATGTAAATTTTTCTTAATCTTGAGATAATTTGTCACAGGGCTAATAACAGTTAAGTGTCGAATAATAGGTTTACTTGAGAGTATCGCCTGTCTATTATTGCCTCACACATTTCTGAACACGCATTAAGGAACACTCCATGTCCCTGATCAACGAATACCGCGCTACCGAAGAAGCCATCAAGGAACTTCAGGCCCGCCTGGCCAACCTGTCGCAGGATGACAAGCTGAAGAAAGAACTGGAGTTCGAAGGCAAACTGCGCACCCTGATGGGCGAGTACTCCAAGTCGCTGCGCGACGTCATCGCCCTGCTCGACCCAGAGTCGAAACTGAGCAAAGCCCCACGCGGTGCAGCGAAACCAGTTGCTACCAAGCGTGCGCGCAAGGTCAAGCAATACAAGAACCCGCACAACGGTGAAGTGATCGAAACCAAAGGCGGCAACCACAAGACCCTGAAAGAATGGAAAGCCAAATGGGGTGGTGACGTGGTTGAAAGCTGGGCGACCCTGCTGGACTGATTGTCCACAGCAACGCTTTGTATATACAAACAAGAACGCCGGCATGATGCCGGCGTTTTTGTTTGCTCATTCAAAGGCTGATAGCAAACTGCTCACTCAAGTTGCGAGCATGCACCTGCCAGGCGTCCAGCACCCGCCGCCCGGCCTCGTCGGCGTTGGCCCAGGCGCTCTGCCTGGCCTGCTCGAAATCACCCAGCGTGTTCGGTGCACCCCATTGCGGGTCACTCAGACGCTGCTGGCAGAAGCCATACCAGCGCTGGCGCTCTTCGCTGTTCAAGGTTTCCGGGAAGTTACGCGCGCGGTAGCGGAACAACAACTCCGGCAGGCGCGGATCATCGAACATCCAGTGGCCATGCCCTAATTGCGCAGGGTCCAGCGTGCGAACTTGCTCGCACAGGCGGCGGTCACGGTCACCGATGAATCCGTCATACAACTGCTGTTCCGGGTCTTCAACCGCAGCAAAGTCCTCCTTGCCGTAGATAAGCTCAAGCTTGTCCTGCCATTCAGCCTGTTGATTAGCCAACTGTTCAGCGCGTGATTGCATCAGTGCCAGATCGATGCCCAGTCGCTGCTGATCGGCAGGGCGCAATACCGAAAGCGGAGCGACTACCGGGCAGCGATTGATCTGTACCAACTTGAGCGGCACCGGTAATTGTCCTTCAGATAATTCCTCATGCCGCGTGTACAAACGCTCGCGCAGTACCTCGGCACTTTCCCTTATCAACGGTAGGGTTTCCTGATGCAGGTCGCACACAATCAGTGCATTGCGATTACGCGGGTGCCAGGCCAATGGCAGGACCACCCCCAGATAATTACGCGCCGCAGAAAAGCGCCCGGATATATGTACCAGAGGCTGCAACAGACGGATCTGTTCCATCACTTTGTGCTTGCTGCGCAACTGGAACAGCCACTCGTACAACTTCGGTTGTTTCTGCCTTATCAGGCGTGCCAGAGCAATCGTGGCCCGTACGTCGGAAAGCGCTTCATGGGCATGCCCGTGGTCGATGCCATTGGCCTGGCTGAGCAACTCCAGACGCAGGCTGGTGCGCCCATCCTGTTGCGGCCAGACGATGCCTTCCGGACGCAGGGCGTAGGCAGTGCGCACGACGTCGATCAGGTCCCAGCGGCTGTTGCCGCCCTGCCACTCGCGGGCATAAGGGTCGAAGAAGTTGCGGTACAGGCTGTAGCGGGTCACTTCGTCGTCGAAGCGCAAGGTGTTGTAGCCGGCACTGCAGGTGCCGGGGCGCGCCAGTTGCTGGTGGACCCGCGTCATGAACTCGGCCTCGCACAGGCCCTGGCTGGCGAGTTGCTCGGGGGTGATGCCAGTGACCAGGCAGGCGGCCGGGTGCGGCAGGATATCGTCCGAAGGGCGGCAATAGAGGTTGATCGGCTCTTCGATCTCGTTGAGTTCGAAATCGGTGCGCACACCAGCGACCTGCAACGGCCGGTCGCAGCGTGGGTTGATGCCAGTGGTTTCGTAGTCGTGCCAGAAGATGCTGGAAGTCACGGGGTCGTCCTGTTTCGAGGTCGACCCGATTTTAGCGGAGACAGGCTCAGGCGGAAGCGTTGGCGGGGCGGAAACTGAAATAGTCGCGCAGCGAGCGGACGAATTCATCGTATTCGCGCGGCGCCTGCAGCAGCATGAAACCGGAATCGTAGTGGCCCGGGGTCTGGTCTTCGCGGCACCACAGGCAACTGGCGGTCAGGTTGATGAACTGAAATCCGCCACCGGCCAGCGGGATGCGCAATTGCAACTCGAAGTCCGGCCCGACCAGCACAGGCAGCGAGCTGATCAGCATGATCCCGTCTTCGGAGGCATTGCCCAGCTGACCGATCGGCTGATCGGTAAAGCGGTTGTAGACCTTGAGCACACAAGGCAACTGATGGCGTTCGATATGGCGCTGGATGAACATGATCGCGAGTGCAGTCCCGTACCTGATGCCAGGAATGCAAGGTACTGGCGGTTGTTGTAACAGCTGGGTTACAGATTAGCGCAGCGCGCCGGTCAAATCCCGTGAAATTAATGACACCTTGGTGTTAACGCCAAGTAGGGGTATTGACCGGGTTAGCCACCGCCGCCTCTGCACCACGGTAGTGCCCGAGCTTCTGCAGGGTCTCCAGGCGCGCCTTGGCCCGGTAGGCGTATTCATTGCCCGGGTACTGCTGGATCAGGTACTCGTAGGTCTGCGCCGCATCCACATAAAGCATGTCGCGTTCCAGGCACTGGCCGCGCAGCAGCGACACTTCCGGGTGGATGAACGGCCGCGCACGGCTGGTGCGGTCGACCTGCGACAGCTCCAGCATGACCTTCGAACAATCGCCCCGGTCATAGGCGCGGTAGGCGTTGTTCAGGTGGTGGTCCATGGACCAGCGGGTGCAGCCGACAGTGCTGGCCGCCAGGGCGATTATGATCAGGGCGCGCATGGGGTATCTCCTTTGATGCCTGTTTATCGGCCATTGCCGGCAAATCTTCACAGCCATTTGCAAGGATACTCCCACCCGTTCAAATGCCACCCTGCATTGGTCGCAGGTAGTGCAACGGAACAATGACTACAGCGCAATTGAGGAGTAGCCTTTCGCTGCGCTTCACTATAGGAGTCTGTGCATGAGCATCCGCCGTACCAAAATCGTCGCCACCCTTGGCCCCGCCAGCAACTCGCCGGAAGTGATCGAACAGCTGATCCTCGCCGGCCTTGACGTGGCACGCCTGAACTTCTCCCACGGCACGCCGGACGAGCACAAGGCACGCGCCCGCCTGATCCGTGACATCGCCGCCAAGAACGGCCGCCATGTCGCACTGCTGGGCGACCTGCAGGGTCCGAAGATCCGCATCGCCAAGTTCGCCAACAAGCGCATCGAACTGAAGATCGGTGACAAGTTCACCTTCTCCACCGCCCACCCGCTGACCGAAGGCAACCAGGACATCGTCGGTATCGACTATCCCGACCTGGTCAAGGATTGCGGCGTTGGTGACGAACTGCTGCTCGACGACGGCCGCGTGGTCATGCGCGTCGAGACCGCCACCGCAGACGCCCTGCACTGCGTGGTGATCATCGGTGGCCCGCTGTCGGACCACAAAGGCATCAACCGCAAAGGTGGCGGCCTGACCGCGCCGGCCCTGACCGAAAAAGACAAGGCCGACATCAAGCTCGCCGCGGAAATGGACCTGGACTACCTGGCCGTCTCCTTCCCGCGTGACGCCAGCGACATGGAATACGCCCGCAAGCTGCGTGACGAAGCCGGCGGCAGCGCCTGGCTGGTGGCCAAGATCGAGCGCGCCGAGGCCGTTGCCGACGACGAAACCCTCGACAAGCTGATCCTCGCTTCCGATGCCGTGATGGTTGCTCGTGGCGACCTGGGCGTGGAAATCGGCGACGCCGAGCTGATCGCCATCCAGAAGAAGATCATCCAGCACGCCCGCCGCAACAACAAGGCGGTGATCGTCGCGACCCAGATGATGGAGTCGATGATCCAGAACCCGATGCCGACCCGTGCCGAAGTGTCCGACGTGGCCAACGCCGTGCTCGACAACACCGACGCGGTGATGCTGTCGGCCGAGAGCGCCGCCGGTTCTTACCCGATCGAAGCCGTACAGGCCATGGCCCGTATCTGCTCCGGTGCCGAAAAGCACCCGACCAGCCAGAAGTCCAGCCACCGCCTGCACACCACCTTCGAGCGTTGCGACGAAAGCATCGCCCTGGCGGCCATGTACACCGCCAACCACTTCCCGGGCGTGAAGGCGATCATCGCCCTGACCGAAAGTGGCTACACCCCGCTGATCATGTCGCGCCTGCGTTCGCACGTGCCGATCTTCGCACTGTCGCCGCACCGCGCCACCCAGGCCCGTGCCAACATGTTCCGCGGCGTCTACCCGATCGCCTTCGACCCGGCGTCGCTGCCGGCCGACAAGGTCAGCCAGGCGGCCGTCGACGAGCTGCTCAAGCGCGGCCTGGTGGAGCAAGGTGACTGGGTAATCCTGACCAAGGGTGACAGCTACCACACCATCGGTGGCACCAACGGCATGAAGATCCTGCACGTCGGTGATCCGCTGGTCGGCTGATTGCTCCAAATGGGGCCGCTTTGCGGCCCTTTCGCGACGCAAGGCCGCTCCCACAAAGGAATGGCGTACACCGCCCTATGTGGGAGCGGCCTTGCGTCGCGATAGGAGGGCAAAGCCCTCCCAGCTCACTCAAGCATGCTCGACGAACACATCAGCAAACACCTGCCCCCGCGGCACCCCGGCAATAAACAGCCGACGGGCAAACCGCTCGACACTCCCCGGCGCCCCGCACACCAGCGCCACTGTCTGCCGCGATGACGGCCGCAACCCCGCCAACGCTTGCTCCATCTGCTCCGCCAGCACCCGCTCGACCTTCACACCCTTCAGTTGCATCAACGGCTCGGCCAGATAGTGCCCAGCGCTATCCCGCGCCACATGCACCACCCGAATCTCCCCTTGATGCCCCTGCCGCAATGCCTCACGCAAGATGCCCCACAACGGCGCCAGGCCGGTGCCCGCTGCCAGCAACCAGAGCGGCCGCGCCTGCCAGTCCGGGTCGTAGTGCAACGCCCCGCCCCTGAACTCACCCAGGCGCAACTCATCGCCCGCCTTCAGCCCACGGGCCTGGTCGCAAAAGGCCCCTGCGCGCTGGCAATCGATATGAAATTCGAGGTAATCATCTTCCCCCGGCAGGCTGGCCAGGGAATAAGGCCGAGCTACCGCACCCAACCACAACACCACATGTTGCCCCGCCTGATAACGCAACGCCCGCTCGGGACGCAGGCGCAAACGCAGCACGTCGCCAAACCAGTCCACCGCGCAAACTCGCGCCGGCACGCCGTCCTGCTGCGGGTCGAACACAGCCACGCGCAGGTCGTCGACTACCCGGCACTGGCAGGCCAGGCGCCAGCCCTGGGCGTGCTTGTCCAGCGCCAGGGCCTCGGGCAAGGCATCCGCCGGCTGCCCATCCAGGCAATGCACCAGGCAGGCGTGGCAACTGCCAGCACGGCAACTGTAGGGCACGTTGAAACCGGCCTCGTTGAGGGCATCGAGCAGGTTGCTGCCGGTCGGCACCGTCCAGCGGCGCGCGCCCACGCAAAGTTCGGGCATGGTAAGTCTGTCTCCATCGATCACCGGGTCACTGTATGCCAAGCGCGCATTGGCAGCAAAAAGGATGCCTGGCTCCTGCCGACCATGGTCCAGACCACGCGCAGGTGTTTCGCGCGGTGAGGCGCGCTATACTGCCGCGCCCTTTTGCGTCGGCCAGCCTGCCGGCGCGCCTTGCAAGGCGCTTCGACACGCTGGTCGGCACCGTCGAGCGTCTTTTTGAATGTTCCCGTCTTTAAGAGGAGCGCGCTGCATGACCGTGATCAAGCAAGACGACCTGATTCAGAGCGTCGCCGACGCCCTGCAATTCATCTCGTACTACCACCCCGTCGATTTCATCCAGGCGATGCACGAAGCCTACCTGCGTGAAGAGTCGCCCGCTGCACGCGATTCGATCGCCCAGATCCTGATCAACTCGCGCATGTGCGCCACCGGCCACCGCCCGATCTGCCAGGACACCGGTATCGTCACCGTGTTCATCCGCGTGGGCATGGACGTGCGCTGGGATGGCGCCACCATGAGCGTCGACGACATGATCAACGAAGGTGTGCGTCGCGCCTACAACCTGCCTGAAAACGTCCTGCGCGCTTCGATCCTGGCCGACCCGGCCGGTGCCCGCAAGAACACCAAGGACAACACTCCGGCCGTCATCCACTACTCCATCGTCCCGGGCGACAAGGTCGAAGTCGACGTCGCAGCCAAAGGCGGCGGCTCGGAGAACAAGTCGAAGATGGCCATGCTCAACCCGTCCGACTCGATCGTCGACTGGGTGCTGAAGACCGTTCCGACCATGGGCGCTGGCTGGTGCCCGCCTGGCATGCTCGGCATCGGCATCGGCGGTACCGCCGAGAAGGCTGCGGTCATGGCCAAGGAAGTGTTGATGGAGTCCATCGACATCCACGAACTGAAAGCCCGTGGCCCGCAGAACCGCCTCGAAGAGATCCGCCTGGAGCTGTTCGAGAAGGTCAACCAGCTGGGCATCGGCGCCCAGGGCCTGGGTGGCCTGACCACCGTGCTCGACGTCAAGATCATGGACTACCCGACTCACGCCGCCTCGCTGCCGGTGTGCATGATCCCGAACTGCGCCGCCACCCGTCACGCCCACTTCGTGCTCGACGGCAACGGCCCGGCCGAGCTGGAAGCTCCGTCGCTGGACGCCTACCCGGAAATCGTCTGGGAAGCCGGCCCGAGCGCCCGCCGCGTGAACCTCGACGACATCACCCCGGAAGAAGTTGCCAGCTGGAAGCCGGGCGAGACCATCCTGCTCAACGGCAAGATGCTCACCGGCCGCGATGCCGCACACAAGCGCATGGTCGAGATGCTCAACCGCGGTGAAGAACTGCCGGTGGACCTCAAAGGTCGCTTCATCTACTACGTCGGCCCGGTCGACCCGGTCGGTGACGAAGTGGTAGGCCCAGCCGGCCCGACCACTGCCACCCGCATGGACAAGTTCACCCGCCAGATCCTCGAGCAGACCGGTCTGCTGGGCATGATCGGCAAGTCCGAGCGTGGCCCGACCGCGATCGAAGCGATCAAGGACAACAAGGCCGTGTACCTGATGGCCGTGGGTGGCGCTGCCTACCTGGTTGCCCAGGCCATCCGCAAGTCGAAGGTCCTGGCCTTCGCCGAGCTGGGCATGGAAGCGATCTACGAGTTCGAGGTCAAGGACATGCCGGTGACCGTCGCTGTCGACAGCAACGGTGAGTCGGTGCACATCACTGGCCCTGCCCTGTGGCAGAGCAAGATTGCCCAGAGCCTGGCAGTCGAAGTGAAGTAAGCCTGCTGCAACCGTGTTGACTTCTTCGCGGGTGAACCCGCTCCCACAAGGGATCGCAATCCCCCTGTGGGAGCGGGTTTACCCGCGAAGAGGCCGCAACGGTTCTACACAATTCTGTCAAATTGCTCCGGCCAGTCCCTGCGGGTAAACACCTGCCCCTCCTGCCTCACCCGCCGCACTTCCTCAAGATTCACCTCGCACACCAGCCACTGGCTGCTCACCGGGCTCAACGCCTCACTCAACGCGATCACCCCGTCCCCCGGCATCCCGTGATCCGGCGGAACGAACAGCCCAGCCCGGCCGATGTTCTCATCCAGTGCCGGCGACCAGGGTGCCACCCCTACCGTCGGGCTTTGCAACACGGCAATCTGGTTTTCCAGTGCCCGTGCCTGCGCACCAATGCGCACCCGGTGGTAGCCCGCCTCGGTGTCGGTGCAGCTCGGCGCCAGGATCAGGTCGGCACCACCCTCAGCCAGGCGCCGCGCCAGCATCGGGAACTCGTTGTCATAGCAGATCAGGATGCCCAGGCGCCCAAGATCGGTGTCGAACACCTGCAACCCTTGACCTGCAGCAATGCCCCACTGCTCCCGCTCGAAGCGGGTCATCATCAGCTTGTCCTGATAGCCGAGCACACCCTTGGGGCCGAACAGCCAGGCACGGTTACGGTACCGCCCATCAAGGTCGAGCACCGGCAGGCTGCCTGGTTGCAGGTAGATGCCCCAGCGCCGGGCAATTCCTTCGCACAACGCCAGCCACGGCTCGATCAGCGGCTGGATGCCGGCGATCGAAGCCAGGAGGTCGCCACGCTGCTCGGCCGGTAACTGGCCGCTAAGCACCAGCCCGGCGTATTCCGGCATGAGCAGCAGTTCAGCACCCGCCTCCACTGCCTCGGCGCACAAGGCCTGCAGGTGGTCAGCATACGCATCCCAGGTTTCATGCAGCTCGATGGCGTACTGGCAGGCCGCGAGGCGGATCAAATCGGCAGTTCCTTGGTCCAGAACGACAGGATCTTTTCCGAGCTTTCCTGCTCGTCCAGGTCGCGCCAGGCGTAGCGAGTGCGCAGGGAGGGGTCATGCAGGAAGCCACGATTGCGCCAGAACCCGTGCAGCGGTTTGTAGTCGGCAGGCCGGCGCGGGTGCACACCTGGGCGCTCCACGGCACAGAACGCGCAGAAGTCGAATTCGGCCAGTTTGTGGGCATAGGACTCGCGCTCGATGAAGAAGCGCACGCCCAGGCCTCGGCCACGGTACTCCGGCAGTACCAGCGACTCACCGAAATAGTAGACGCTGGCCGGGTCGCGCCCCAGGGCCAGGAACGGCTGCTGGAACTCAGAGGCTACATCCACCAGCGGCAGGCCGGTCGAGGCGCCCACCACCTGGCCGTCGTCCAGGGCCAGCACCACCAGGCTGCGCCCAGAGCGGGCATAGCTGGCCAGGTAGTCGGCCTCGTACTCCGGGGTGCCGTCGTAAAGGTAGGGAAACTCGCGAAACACGGTCAGGCGCAGGCGAGCGAGGTCATCGATGTAAGGCGCGATAGCGGCGCCGTGCAACAGGCGTATTTCCATGCTTGGCGGTCGTTTTGTCGATGTGGATGACGCGCTCGGCTAAGCCGGGCTTGAGGGGAAACCCTATCATCCGAGCCAGCACACCGCCTTTTCCCTACACGACAGGTATTGTTCCATGACCGCTACCGAACTGGTAAATGCTTACTACGCCGCCTTCAATGCGGGCGACATGCCCGCGTTCCTGGCACTGCTCAGCGAAGACGTGATCCACGACATCAACCAGGGCGAGCGGCACATGGGCAAAGCGAAATTCGCCGCGTTCATGGACAAGATGAACCGCTGCTACCGCGAACGCCTGGCCGACATCGTGGTGATGCAGAACGCCGACGGCAGCCGGGCGGCGGCGGAGTTCACCGTGCATGGCGAATACCTGGCCGACGACGAAGGGTTGCCTGCGGCCAATGGGCAGACCTACGTGCTGCCGGCGGGGGCCTTTTTCTACATTCATTGCGGCAAGATTGCCCGGGTCACCAACTACTACAACCTCAATGATTGGGTTGAGCAAGTTGCCTAAGCGCTGCGATCCTTGTAGGAGCGGCCTTGTGTCGCGAAAGGGGCGCGCAGCGGCCCCAAGATGTGAGCTCCGCCGCTGATATCGCCGGGGCTGCTTCGCAGCCCTTTCGCGACACAAGGCCGCTCCTACAAGGCCAGGTCAATCAGGCGATACGGGTGCCCAGCACCTTGAGGAAGGCCGCCAGCCACGCCGGGTGTGCAGGCCAGGCGGGCGCGGTCACCAGGTTGCCATCGACATGCGCCTGGTCCACCGCGATATCGATGAACGTGCCCCCGGCCAGGCGCACCTCCGGCGCACAGGCCGGATACGCACTGCACTCGCGCCCTTCCAGCACACCCGCTGCCGCCAGCAGCTGCGCGCCATGGCACACCGCCGCAATCGGCTTGCCGGCCTGGTCGAACGCTCGCACCAGCTCCAGCACCTTCTCATCCAGGCGCAGGTACTCCGGTGCCCGGCCGCCGGGGATCAGCAACGCGTCGTAACCCTCGGCCCGCACCCGTACGAAGTCGTAGTTCAGGGCGAAATTGTGCCCAGGCTTCTCGCTGTAGGTCTGCTCGCCTTCGAAATCATGAATCGCCGTGCGCACGGTCTGCCCCGCGACCTTCTCCGGGCACACCGCATGCACCGTGTGGCCGACCATGCTCAGTGCCTGGAACGGCACCATGGCTTCGTAATCTTCGACATAGTCGCCAACCAGCATGAGAATCTTCTTCGCCGTCATCGCATCCACTCCTTCGATAGCTTAGGGACAGTCACTGCACGATAGCCGCTCTCAGTCGCGCCGGTCGAGCAAGTTGACCACCAGCCGGTCCAGCCAGCCCCATACGCGCTGCTTCACCCGACGCCACAGCGGCCGGGCATGCCAGTGGTCCAGGTCGACCACCTCGCTCAAGGCAAAATCACGCTCGAAGCTGGCCTGCACGGCAGCCGTCAACGGCGGGTCGAGCGCCTCGATGTTGGCCTCCAGGTTGAAGCGCAGGTTCCAGTGATCGAAGTTGCACGAACCGATACTGACCCAGTCGTCGATCAGCACCATCTTCAGGTGCAGGAAGCAAGGCTGGTATTCGTAGATGCGCACCCCGGCACGCAGCAATCGAGGGTAATAGCGGTGCCCGGCATAACGCACCGAAGGATGGTCGGTGCGTGGCCCGGTCAACAGCAAACGCACGTCGACGCCTTTGCTGGCGGCACGGCGCAACGACCGGCGCACGCTCCAGGTCGGCAGGAAGTAAGGCGTGGCCAGCCACACCCGCTGCTTGCCACTGTTGATCGCCCGGACCAGCGAATGCAGGATGTCCTGGTGCTGACGGGCGTCGGCATAGGCCACCCGGCCCATGCCCTGGCCTTGCGCCGGCACCTTGGGCAGGCGCGGCAGGCCGAAGCCCTCGGCCGGGCGCCAGGCGGTGCGGCGGTTGTTGGCTTGCCACTGGCGGTCGAACAGCAACTGCCAGTCGTTCACCACTGGTCCTCGCATCTGTACCATCACCTCGTGCCATTCACTGGCTGTCTCACCCGGCGTCCAGAACTCGTCGGTGACGCCCGTGCCACCCACCACCGCCCAGCGCTCGTCCACCAGCAACAGCTTGCGGTGGTCGCGGTACAGGTTGCGAAAACCCCGTTTCCAGCGCAGGCGGTTGTACCAGCGCAAGTACACCCCGGCCTCCAGCAAGCGCTGGCGCAGCGCTGCGGTAAAGGCCAGCGAGCCATAGTCGTCGAACAGGCAACGCACCCGTACACCCCGCAATGCTGCCTGCTCCAGCGCCTCGACCACCGCCTCGGCGCAGGCACCGGCTTCGACCAGGTACAGCTCAAGGTCGACCTGGAACTCGGCGCGCAGGATTGCCTGCAGCATGCGCGGAAAAAACTCGGGGCCGTCGATCAGCAGTTCGAACTCATTGCCGCCCCGCCAGGGGAAGACCGGCCCCGGCATGTCAGCGAGCGTTGAAGATCAGTACCGCATTGACCGGTACCGACGGGTTGATGGATTTCAGCTTGGCGAACTTGCGCAGGCTTTCCAGCCCTGGCAACAGACCGAAGTCCGAGGCTCGCAGCACCAGCGGTTCGAGCGTCACCACCTGAAAGCGCCGCTCATCCAGGCGAGTGGCCAGCAGCAGCGCGTTGTAACTGTGCGATTGGCCATGCAGGGTGACGGTCAGCGGCAGGCGCAGTTCGATCTGTGCGCCATCAGCCAGGTCATTGATTGGCCGCAGCTCGATCTGCGCCTTCACGCTCGCCTCGGCGAAGCGCTCCACCTCGAACAGGTTGTCGCGCATCTGCTCGTCACGCAGCGGGATACCGCTGCTCACCGAGTCCATCTCGATGCTCAGCGCAGCCGTACCCTTGCGGTCGACGCTGCCGTGCAATACCAGAAAGCGATGTACCTCGGCGGTATCGCCGTTCTTGCCGGTGACGAATGACAGGCGTGAAGACTCGCCATCGAGGTGCCAGTTGGCGTGGGCGGGCAGGCACAAAGCCAGCAACAGGGCAGGCAGGAAACGGGGCAGCTTGAACATGACAGGTCTCGTGAAACTTGACCGCCAACCTTACCCGCCCGCCCTCACGGCAGCAAGCGGCAGCCTGCCTGCGCGCCTTGCCAGGCCGCCTGGTTGCGCTGGCCCAGGCCCTCGGCGGTAACCCGTCGTTGTGGGCCGTCTTCTTCCAGCCGGCTCAGGGGCAACCATTGCTTCACATAGCCCCGGCAATAGGCCTCGTCAAAGCCCATGACGAAGCGGCACGAGCAGTACTCCTTGGCCGAATAGGCCGACAGGATGCCCGGGAAGTCCGCCAGCGCCTGGCGCTCCAGCCAGGCCCAGCCGAGCAAGGCGACGATCACCAGCAACAGCACGCGCTTCATGCGCCCTCCTTGGCCAGCGCCGCCAGCACCCGCTTGAGCAGTTCGTTGTGCTGGTAGCTGCCGTCACGGTCATCGGCATAGCGCACGATCAGCAGTTTCTGCGACGGCACGATATACAGCGCCTGGCCCCAATGACCGAGCGCGGCGTAGGTATCGGTCGGGGCGTCAGGCCACGGTGTCGGGCTGCCCGGCAATGGCAGGTTGAGCCACCAGTGTCCGCCCGGGTTGGCTTCGCCGGGCATCGCCGCGGCCTGGGTAAACGCTGTGCGGTTGAAGGCAACCCAGCTCGGCGGCAGCAGCTGGCGACCTTGCCAGCGGCCATCGCGCTGCATCAGCAAGCCGATGCGCGCCAGGTCCCGGGCACTGAGATAGAGGTAGGAAGAGCCAACGAACGTACCTGCGCCATCACGCTCCCAGACCGCGCTGTCGATACCCAGCGGAGTGAACAGTGCCTGCCAGGGGTAGTCGGCATAGGTGCCGGCATCGAGCATGCCGCGCAAGGCGGCTGCCAGCACGTTGCTGTCGCCGCTGGAGTAAAGAAAGCGCTGGCCCGGCTTTTCGGCGCCGGCGCGGGCGGCGGTATAGGCCGCCATGTCGTCGCGCCCACGGGTATAGAGCATGGCCACGACGGAGGACTTCAACGGTGCGTACTCGTAGTCTTCCTGCCAGTCCAGGCCGCTGGCCCAGTGCAGCAGGTCGGCCAGGTGTACGTCAGGATGGGCCTGCATCGGCGGGTAGAAGCGTGCGGCCGGGTCTTGCAGCTGGAAACGGCCTTCACCCTGGGCGACGCCGAGCACGGTGGCCAGCACGCTCTTGCTGACCGACCAGGTCAGGTGCGCGGTATTGGCGGTGGAGGGGGCACTGTAACGTTCGTGGAGGATGCGACCGTCACGGATAATCAGCAGGGCGTCGGTGCGGATGCCGCTGCGTTCGCCAGCGTCGCGCTCCGGGAAGGCGTAGGCGTCGACGGCCTGCCAGTCGAGGGCGGTGTTGTCGATTGGCCAGTCCGGTTCGGGCCAGACTTCGGCCCAGGCGGGACTCACCGTTAAAGCAAGAAGCAACGCAAATGCTTTCATCTTCATCGCCTGCTGTGGGGCCGCTGCGCGCCCCTTTCGCGACACAAGGCCGCTCCCACAGGAGTAGTGCAAATCCTGAGGTCTGCGCTGTTCCTGTGGGAGCGGCCTTGTGTCGCGAAAGGGCCGCAAAGCGGCCCCGGGATCTAAAAGATCACACAGTTTCTCAGGCCTTCATGACAACCCTGCTGCCAACCAAGCCTTGGCCAGACGCTTTTCCCGGGCCGCAGTGGCCAATGCCAATACGCCCTGATCCCGCTGCCACAGCTGCGCCCATTGCTCCGGCCCCGCCAGCAGCGCTTTGTCGATCGCCCCGCGCAGTTCCTGAAACTGCGAGAACAATCCCCCCAGCAACAAATGGCAGCCAACACTGTCGGCACACTGCCGGCTGCCCTCGGCACATCCCGCCAACAAACCCAGCAGACGCAGGCGAAGCTCCTGCGGCCAGCCGCACTCCTGCCCCACCCCATAGAGCCAGGCGGTCAGCGCCGCGAGCACGTACAAGTCCTCCAGCGAGCGGAACGGTTTGACGTATGCATCCCAACCATCGCCAGCCAGCAGCTCACAGGCCGCGTCCTGCAAGTGCAAGCGGCCATGCCCCACCTCGGGCATCAGCGGCAGGGTCGGCAGTGCCTCCAGCGACACCCCAGCCTCCCCCGGGTAAACCACCGCCAGGCTCAGCCGTGGCGCTTCACCCAGCGCTTCGCTGCGTGCGGCCACCAGCAGCCACTCGGCATCCAGGCCGGCGGTGACGAAATCCTTGTTGCCGTTCAGGCGCAAACCGACCAGCCGGGTATGCATGTCCGCCGGGCGCACGCTGCGCCGCTCGGTGGCGCACAACGCGCCAAGGCTGGCGGGTGCACTGGGCCACAGCACGCGCAGGGCGGCCTGGTAACCGATGAGAAAGGCCAGGCCCGGCGTGGCCATCGCGCGCCCGCCCAGCACCGCCAGTTCGAACGGGGCAACCGCGCCAAGGCGCTCGAGCTGCGCGGTATAGGTCTCGCCCAAGGTGCCGGCCAGGGGCTGGCGGAGGGGGTCGTTGAGTCGTTGCAACCAGGCCATCGGACGCTCCTTCAAGGGGGCTGTTCTGGGGTGTCATGCAAGCATCACCAAAGAGTCACAGGGGTGACACCGCGCCTACCTAGGCTGACTTTGCACAACAAAGCCGACCGGCCGCAACCCTTCATGGCTGGCTTATGGAGACTCGTAATGACTCGGATCGCTCACTCTGGCGACAACAGCACTGAACGCCGTCTGCAAGCCGAACGCCTGGTGGGCGCCGCGGCCCTGCAGGAAGCCCAGGCCCTGCGCTACAAGGTGTTCAGCGCAGAATTCAAGGCCAAGCTCAAAGGCGCCGAACTGGGCCTGGACATGGATGACTACGACGTACATTGCCGCCACATCGGCGTGCGCGACCTGAGCACTGGCGAGCTGGTAGCCACCACCCGCCTGCTCGACCACCAGGCCGCCAGCAGCCTGGGGCGCTTCTACAGCGAAGAAGAATTCAGCCTGCACGGCCTGCTGCAACTGCAGGGCCCGATCCTCGAACTGGGCCGCACCTGCGTCGCTGCGGAGTACCGCAACGGCGGCACCATCGCCGTGCTCTGGGGCGAACTGGCCGAAGTGCTCAACGAGGGCCGCTACAGCTACCTGATGGGTTGCGCCAGCATCCCCATGCAGGACGGCGGCGTGCAGGCCCACGCGGTCATGCAGCGCCTTCGCGAGCGCTATCTGTGCACCGAGCACCTGCGTGCCGAGCCGAAAAACCCGTTGCCCAGCCTGGCCCTGCCGAACAACGTCATCGCCGAAATGCCACCGCTGCTCAAGGCCTACATGCGCCTGGGCGCGAAGATCTGCGGCGAGCCGTGCTGGGACGAGGATTTCCAGGTGGCCGACGTGTTCATCCTGCTCAAGCGTGACGACCTCTGCCCGCGTTACGCCCGCCACTTCAAGGCAGCGGTCTGATGCCTGGCCTGCGGGTGCTCGCCCGCCTCTCGCGGCTGCTGCTGGTGCTGTCGCTCGGCATGCTCATGGCCGCTGTCATCGCCGTAGGCGAGCGACTGGGGATCAAGGCATCCATTGAACTTCGCCAGCGCTGGTCCTGCTGGTTCATGAAGCGACTGGTCGGCGCCCTGCCCTTCGAGGTGCGGGTGATCGGTGAACTGCCACAACGGCCGATGCTGTGGGTCAGCAATCACGTATCCTGGACCGACATTCCCCTGCTCGGCATGCTGCTGCCGTTGTCGTTCCTGTCCAAGGCCGAGGTCCGCCATTGGCCGGTGGCCGGCTGGCTGGCGGAGAAGGCCGGGACGTTGTTCATCCGCCGCGGCGGTGGTGACGGCCAGCGCCTGCGCGAACAGATCAGCGACCAGCTGGGGCAGGCACGGCCGCTGCTGATCTTCCCCGAAGGCACCACCACCGACGGGCGCCAGCTGCGCACCTTCCACGGCCGCCTGCTGGCCGGTGCCATCGACCAAGGCGTGGCCGTGCAGCCAGTGGCCATTCAGTACCTGCGCAATGGCGAGGCAGACCCGATTGCGCCGTTCATTGGCGACGATGACCTGGTTTCGCACCTGATGCGCTTGTTTGCCGAGCCTCGGGGTGAAGTGTGCATTCACATGTTGAAGCCGATAGGCAGCGTCGAGAAGGAACGTGCGGCGCTGGCGTTTCAGGCGCAACAGGCGATTCACATGGCGTTGTTCGGAGTCGAGGAAGTGGCGGTGGCTCCAAGGCGTCAAGCGCGCGCGGCTTGATTCTTTTATTACCTTTACTGGCCTCTTCGCGGGCTTGCCCGCGAAGAGGCCAGTACAGACAACACAAGGCTCAGCTGTCAGACAGTCTTCCTGCCGCAGCAAACGCCTGCAACTGTGGATAAAACTCGCGAAAATCCGCCAGCAACGGCTCATACAACCGCTCCAGCTCATCCATCACCCCAACCATCCCCTCCGGCCGTGACAAGCGTCGGGCAATGCCGTTGAACACCTGCTCCAACGTGGCGAAATCGCCATACGCTCCCAGCCAGTCATCCGCCGCCATGAACGGCGCAATCCGCGCCAGCCGCCCCGGAAGCTCGGGCTCGGCCAGCAGCACCTGATAAAAATCCCCGGTGAACTGCGCCAGCGGCTGCTCGGCGTAATCCCCCCAGTGCCGCGCCAGGCAATGGTCGAAAAACACGTCCAGGACGATCCCGGCAAAACGCCGCCGCTCCCGCGGAAAACGCGCCAGCGCCGCCAGCACCAAGGGATGCTGGTCGGTGTAGCTGTCGATATGCCGGTGCAGCCGGATCGCCGCCTCCAGCGCAGGCGGGAAGCGCCCCTCCAGCGAGCCTTTGACAAAGTCGCCATACAGGCTGCCGAGCAGTTGTTGCGGCGCCGGGCCGCCCAGGTGCAGGTGTGCGAGGTAGTTCATGGACGCAGTCTAGCACCGCCGTCACGTATATCGTTATAACGCGATATAGCGATTCGTGCTCAGCTCAGAACGTCTTCATATTTGTATATCGCGAAATACCGATGTACGTTTCGCCCTATCGCGATATACCGCTACAGCACGAGCCTCAACCCATGCCACTCGATCTCGACGAAATCATAAAAGCACTGGCCCACCCGGTCAGGCGAGAAATCCTCAGCTGGCTGAAAGACCCGGCAACGCAATTCCCCGACCAGTACCACAGCACCGAGAACGGCGTCTGTGCCGGGCAGATCGACCAGCGCTGCGGGCTGTCGCAATCGACCGTCTCTGCCCACCTGGCCACCTTGCAGCGGGCCGGCCTGATCAGCAGCCAGAAGGTCGGCCAGTGGCACTTCTTCAAACGCAACGAAGCCACCATCGAGGCGTTCCTCGAACAACTGCGCCAAGCGCTTTGACAAGGCAGGTAACCGTTATGACCACGCTTTTCGATCCGATCCAACTGGGCGACGTGCAACTGCCCAACCGCATCATCATGGCCCCGCTGACCCGCTGCCGCGCCGATGAAGGCCGCGTGCCCAATGCGCTGATGGCCGAATACTACGTGCAGCGTGCCAGTGCCGGCCTGATTCTCAGCGAGGCGACATCGGTCAGCGCGATGGGCGTCGGCTACCCCGACACCCCCGGCATCTGGAATGACCAGCAGGTACGTGGCTGGCACAACGTCACCCAGGCCGTGCACGGCGCTGGCGGGCGCATTTTCCTGCAGCTGTGGCACGTTGGCCGTATCTCCCACCCCAGCTACCTCAATGGTGAGCTGCCGGTGGCCCCCAGCGCGATCCAGGCCAAAGGCCACGTCAGCCTGGTGCGCCCGCTGAGCGGCTACCCGACCCCGCGTGCACTGGAAACCGAAGAGATCGCCGACATTGTCGAGGCCTACCGCAGTGGTGCCGAGAACGCCAAGGCCGCTGGCTTCGATGGCGTGGAGATTCACGGCGCCAACGGCTACCTGCTCGACCAGTTCCTGCAGAGCAGCACCAACCAGCGCACCGACCGCTACGGCGGCTCGCTGGAAAACCGCGCACGGCTGCTGCTGGAAGTGACCGATGCGGCCATTGAAGTCTGGGGAGCAGGCCGCGTCGGCGTGCACCTGGCGCCACGGGCCGATGCCCACGACATGGGCGATGCCGACCGCGCCGAGACCTTCACCTACGTGGCGCGCGAGCTGGGTAAACGCGGCATTGCCTTTATCTGCTCGCGGGAGAAGGAAGCCGACGACAGCATCGGCCCACTGATCAAAGCGGCATTTGGCGGGCCTTACATCGTCAACGAGCGCTTCGACAAGGCCAGTGCCAATGCTGCATTGGCGGCGGGCAAGGCCGATGCGGTGGCATTTGGCGTGCCGTTTATCGCCAACCCTGATCTGCCGGCGCGGCTGGCGGCGGATGCGCCGTTGAATGAGGCACATCCGGAGACCTTCTATGGCAAAGGGCCGGTGGGTTACATCGACTACCCGCGCCTGTAATTGAGATCGCCGGGGAGGGCAAAGCCCTCCCCTGCACTTTCAAGGCCGGGAATTGATCTGCTGTTGCAGGTTCTGAATCTGGCTTTGCAAGGTGTTGAGGTTGCGCGTGGTCTGCCCGCGGAACGCATCGAACTCCTGCACCGACGCCCCGCTCGACGATGCCGTGCGGTTTTCCATCTGGGTCTTGAGCACCAGCACATCCTGCTCCAGGCTGTCGATCGCGGCTTTCTGATTGCCCTGCTTCTTCAGTGCAGCCACCTCATCGTTAAGGCTCTTGAACTGACCATCGAGCTTGCCGCCATCCACCTGCCCCGACTTCAGCGCCGCCAGCTCGCCGTTCACCGCTTTCAACTGTGCCTGCAACTGGGTCTGCAGCTCGGTCACCGCCTTCTGCTGCTCACGGGTATCGGCCAGCACCTGCTCCAGGCGCTTGCCCAGGTCACCCGCCTGCCCTGCCACACCTTGCTGCTGCTTGCCCTGCTCGGCCAGGCTGGCCTGCAACTGACGGATCTGCAACTTCAGTGCTTCACTGCCGGTGGTACTCGTGGTCTCGCTGGCATCGACCTTGCCGCTGATTGCCTGCAAACGCCCGGCGGCTTCTTCGCTGATCCGCGCAAAGCTTTCCTGGGTAGCCACCAGTTGCTGCTCCATCAGCGAAATCTGCTGGAAGCTCCACCAGCCAAGCCCCGCCAAGGCGATGAACGCTGCCCCCAGCAATGCCCACAGCGGCCCGTTGCTGGCCGGTTTGGCGGCCTTCTGGCGGCTGCGCGAGACGTGCGCCGGGAGCAACTCGTCGTCATCGGGAGTACCTGCCCGCAAGGTGGGCACATCATTGAAATCGTCGTTGGCATCGTTACGCATAGGTGGCTTCAACCGCGGTGGTAGCAAAGAGACATGAGTATAAACCGCTCGTGCGGCGCACTGATGACCAACATCTGCGCATCTGGTTCACTGACCGTGCGGTTGATGCTTCCACCAGGCGCAGAATTCATCCAGCGCGGTCCACAGGCTGACCTTGGGCTGGTAATCCAGGTATTGGCGGGCACGGCTGATATCCAGGGTGAAATCACGGCTCATGACTTGCATGCCCAAACGCGACAAGGTCGGCTGTGGGCGCCCGGGCCAAAGCATGCAGGCCGCTTCGTTCAAGGCCGCCAGGCTGTAGGCCAAGCCATAGGAACGGTAACGGGTAACCTGTGGCAACTGCATCTGGCGCATCACGTAGTTGACCACGTCCCACAGCGGCAGCGGCTGGCCGTTGCTGATGTTGTAGGCCTGGCCCAAGGCGCGGTCTTCAGCGAACAGCGCGCTGAGCAGTGCCTCGTTGAGGTTGTGCACGCTGGTGAAATCGACTTTGTTCAGGCCGTTGCCGATGATCGCCACCCGGCCCTTGCGCTGCATCTGCATCAAGCGCGGGAAGATGCTCGCATCACCGGCCCCGGTGACGAAACGTGGGCGCAGCGCCAGCACTTCCAGGCCGAACTCCTGAGCACCGAAGACTTTCTGCTCGGCGATATGCTTGGTTTGCCCATAGTGGTCGTGAAAACGGCGCGGCACCTGGTCTTCACGGATACCCACGCGCGAACGGCCGTTGAAATAGATCGACGGCGACGACAAATGCACCAGGCGCCGCACATGCTCCTTGAGGCAGCCCTCGACGACGTTTTCCGTGACCACCACGTTGCCTTGGTAGAAGTCCTGATAACGCCCCCAGTTACCCACCGCGCCCGCGCAGTGCACCACGGCCTCGACCCCCTGGCAAAGGCGACGGGCCAGTTCAGGGTCACCCAGGTCGCCAGGGATGAACTGCGCACCTCGCTTGACCAGGTGCTCCACGCCTTCGGCACGCCGGCCGCTGACCCGCACAGCCAGGCCTTGCTCCAGGGCATAGCGCGCAAAGCGCCCGCCAATGAAGCCGCTCGCGCCGGTGACCAGAATTTGCATGTATGACTCCGCCTTGATTTCAGATGCAACAGACGCCAGCCGCCGCTACAAGGGCACCAGCCAATGCCGTGCCGTGTGCCGCAGGTGTTCGGTCAGTTGCGCGAGCAGGTGCCCGCCGTTGCGCCAATGATGCCAGTACAACGGCACATCGATGGGGGTATCGCTGCAGATTTCCACCAACTGGCCGTTGGCCAACTGTTCACGCGCCTGCAACTCGGGTACCAGGCCCCAGCCCAGACCAGCCTCGGTCATGCGCAGAAAGCCTTCGGACGACGGGCACAAGTGATGCAGAAAGCCGTCCTGAATTCCCAGCGAAGCCAGGTAACGGTGCTGCAGGAAATCGTCCGGCCCATAGACGATGGCCGGCGTGCGGGCCAGCCGCTGCGCCGCGAAACCCTGCGGGAAATACCGCGCCATGAACCCTGGGCTGGCCAGCGCCCGATAGCGCATGGCCCCCAACGGCAGGCTGCGTGCACCCGCCACTGGCCGTTCGCTGCCACACAGGCAGGCTGCCACTTCACCGGCACGCATGCGCTTGAGGCCGACCTCCTGGTCTTCCACCACCAGGTCGGTGAGCAACTGATGCTCGGCGCAGAATGCCCCCACCGCACCGGACCACCAGGTCGCCAGGCTGTCGGCGTTGAGGGCGATGCGCAGACGCTCGGGCATGCCCTCCTCGTCCAGCGCCGGTACCTGGCGCTGCAGGTCACGTTCAAGCAGCCGTACCTGTTGCACATGGTTGAGCAATTGCCGGCCGACCTCGGTCGGGCTCGGCGGTGCAGCACGCACCAGCACCGGTTGGCCGACCCGCGCTTCAAGCAACTTGATGCGCTGCGAAATGGCCGACTGTGACAGCCCCAGCACCTGCGCGGCACGTTCGAAACCGCCTTGCTCGATCACCGCCGCGAGGGCAGCCAGCAGCTTGTAGTCGAACATCGATTTTCCTAATGACGGATCAGCTCTATTTGTTTTTCTTATACAGCGACACTCGCCACAATATCCAGCATCTTGTTTGGAGTATTCGCCATGTGGCAAAGCTATCTCAACGGCATGCTGGTGGCCTTCGGCCTGATCATGGCCATCGGTGCACAAAACGCCTTCGTCCTCGCCCAGAGCCTGCGCCGCGAGCACCACTTGCCAGTGGCCGCGCTGTGCATCGTCTGTGACGCCATTCTGGTGGCAGCCGGGGTGTTTGGCCTGGCCACGGTGCTGGCGCACAACCCGACATTGCTTGCCATCGCCCGCTGGGGTGGCGCAGTGTTCCTCATCTGGTACGGCGCCAAGGCCCTGCGCAGTGCCTTTTCCAAACAGAGCCTGCAGCACCAGGAAGGCCAGGGCATGCGCTCGCGCCGGGCGGTATTGCTGAGCGCATTGGCGGTTACCCTGCTCAACCCGCACGTGTACCTCGACACCGTGCTGCTGATCGGCTCGCTCGGTGCCCAGCAGACTGTGCCTGGCGCCTATGTGGCGGGCGCCGCCAGTGCCTCGCTGCTGTGGTTCTCGACCCTGGCGATCGGTGCCGCGTGGCTGGCACCGTGGCTGGCTCGCCCGGCCACCTGGCGGATGCTCGACCTGATGGTGGCGGTGATGATGTTCGCCGTGGCCGCGCAGCTGATCTTCAATTGAAGGCCGCCGGTCGGCGGCCGCCAACCGCTCTGGAACCTCTATTCCCTATCTTTGTTGCGTGGTTATGCGCCGGGCCCGGTGCTATGATCCAGCCCTTGCGTCGCAAAGAGTACAAACTCGCCGACGTACATCGGGCCGCCCGTGATCGGCCTTGCGCAAACCGCAAACAGACCTGAATCAGGAGATCCACCATGGCTTTTGAATTGCCGCCGCTGCCGTACGCCCACGATGCCCTGCAGCCGCACATCTCCAAGGAAACCCTGGAGTTTCACCACGACAAGCACCACAACACCTATGTCGTGAACCTGAACAACCTGGTCCCAGGCACCGAATTCGAAGGCAAGACCCTGGAAGAGATCGTCAAGAGCTCTTCGGGCGGTATCTTCAACAACGCCGCTCAAGTCTGGAACCACACCTTCTACTGGAACTGCCTGGCACCTAACGCCGGTGGCCAGCCGACCGGCGCCCTGGCTGATGCCATCAACGCCGCTTTCGGTTCCTTCGACAAGTTCAAGGAAGAGTTCTCCAAGACTTCGATCGGCACCTTCGGTTCCGGCTGGGGCTGGCTGGTGAAGAAAGCTGACGGTTCCCTGGCCCTGGCCAGCACCATCGGCGCCGGCTGCCCGCTGACCAGCGGCGACACCCCGCTGCTGACCTGCGACGTCTGGGAACACGCCTACTACATCGACTACCGCAACCTGCGTCCGAAGTACGTCGAGGCGTTCTGGAACCTGGTCAACTGGAAATTCGTTGCCGAGCAGTTCGAAGGCAAGACCTTCAAGGCCTGATTCATTCAGCCCTGAACGAAAAGCCCGGCCATGTGCCGGGCTTTTTCTTGCCTGACAGTTTTCCCGCAGGGTCTTGCTCAGCGCGTATAGCACGCTAACATCAACCGTCTGGAAGTTTGATACCGCGCACTCAAGTTGCAGGGTCGGGCAACCGATACACTACCCAAGGTCGGCCGATAGTGTATTGCCAACGTTAATGGCAAAATGATGTCATGCGCATGGATTAAGGAAACCCCATTGAAGCTGGAATTGCGGAACAGCTTGTCGGTCAAGTTGCTCAGGGTCGTGCTCCTTTCGGCGCTGGCGGTCGGCGTCGTCCTCAGTTGCGCGCAGATCGTCTACGACACCTACAAGACCCGCCAGGCCGTCAACAACGACGCCCAACGCATTCTCGACATGTTCCGCGACCCCTCCACCCAAGCGGTGTACAGCCTCGACCGGGAAATGGGCATGCAGGTGATGGAAGGCCTGTTCCAGGACGAGTCGGTGCGCATGGCCTCGATCGGCCACCCCAACGAAACCATGCTGGCGGAAAAGTCCCGCCCGTTGCAGGACATGTCGATGCGCTGGCTGACCGACCCGATCCTCGGCCAGGAACGCACCTACACCACCCAGCTGGTCGGCCGTGGCCCGTACAGCGAATACTACGGCGACTTGAGCATCACCCTCGATACGTCGTCCTATGGCGAAGATTTCCTGGTCAATGCGGTGATCATCTTCATTTCCGGGGTGCTGCGCGCCCTGGCCATGGGCCTGGTGCTGTACCTGGTCTACCACTGGCTGCTGACCAAACCGCTGTCGAAGATCATCGAGCACCTTACCCAGATCAACCCTGACCGCCCCAGCCAGCACCAGATCCCGCTGCTCAAGGGCCACGAGAAGAACGAGCTGGGCATCTGGGTCAACACCGCCAACCAGCTGCTGGCCTCGATCGAGCGCAACACCCACCTGCGCCACGAAGCCGAGAACAGTCTGCAGCGCATGGCCCAGTACGACTTCCTCACCGGCCTGCCCAACCGTCAGCAATTGCAGGAGCAGCTCGACAAGATCCTCGCCGACGCCGGCCGCCTGCAGCATCGCGTGGCCGTGCTGTGCGTGGGCCTGGACGACTTCAAAGGCATCAACGAGCAGTTCAGCTACCAGACCGGCGACCAGCTGCTGCTGGCCCTGGCCGACCGCCTGCGCGCGCACAGTGGCCGCCTCGGTGCCCTGGCGCGGCTGGGTGGCGACCAGTTCGCCCTGGTCCAGGCCAATATCGAGCAGCCTTACGAGGCGGCGGAACTGGCCCAGAGCATCCTCGACGACCTGGAACTGCCATTCGGCCTCGACCACCAGCAGATCCGCCTGCGCGCCACCATCGGCATCACCCTGTTCCCTGAGGACGGTGACAGCACCGAGAAGCTGCTGCAGAAAGCCGAGCAGACCATGACCCTGGCCAAGGCCCGCTCGCGCAACCGCTACCAGTTCTACATTGCCAGCGTCGACAGCGAAATGCGCCGCCGCCGCGAGCTGGAAAAGGACCTGCGCGAAGCACTGCCGCGCAATCAGCTGTACCTGGTCTATCAACCGCAGATCAGCTACCGCGACCACCGCGTGGTCGGCGTCGAGGCCTTGCTGCGCTGGCAGCACCCGGAGCTGGGCATGGTTCCGCCCGACCAGTTCATCCCGCTGGCCGAACAGAACGGCAGCATCATCAGCATCGGCGAGTGGGTACTCGACCAGGCCTGCCGGCAGTTGCGCGAATGGCACGACCTGGGCTTCAGCGAACTGCGCATGGCGGTCAACCTGTCCACCGTGCAACTGCACCACAACGAGCTGCCACGGGTGGTCAACAACCTGCTGCAGGCCTACCGCCTGCCGCCACGCAGCCTGGAGCTGGAGGTGACCGAAACCGGCCTGATGGAAGACATCAGCACCGCCGCCCAGCACCTGCTGAGCCTGCGCCGCTCCGGGGCGATGATCGCCATCGACGACTTCGGTACCGGCTACTCGTCGCTCAGCTACCTGAAGTCACTGCCGCTGGACAAGATCAAGATCGACAAGAGCTTCGTCCAGGACCTGCTCGACGACGATGACGACGCCACCATCGTTCGCGCCATCATCCAGCTGGGCAAGAGCCTGGGGATGCAGGTGATCGCCGAAGGCGTGGAAACCGCCGAGCAGGAAACCTACATCATCGCCCAGGGTTGCCATGAAGGTCAGGGCTACCACTACAGCAAGCCGCTGTCGGCCCGCGAACTGACCAATTTCCTCAAACAAGCCCAGCGCAATCAGGTCTCCGCGCTGTAACGCTTGCCCCCCGATTACCGGCCGTGACGCGCATTTACATGAATTGCGCGCCCACCCCTTTACAGCAAATGCAAATCTTTCGCATGATGTTGCCGTTTCGCGTGCCACGGCGCACGGCCTAACCCCTTGGTCCAACCACACGACGCAGGAAAACCAATAATGATTCGTATGCCTCTGGCCTCCGCCAGTCTGCTGGCCATCGCCATCGCTCTCGCCGGTTGTGGCGAAAGCAAGGATGACAAGGCCGCCGCTCCGCAAGCTCAGGCACCTGCTGCTGCCAGCACCACCGCTGCGGCGCCCGGGGCTGTCGACGAAGCGGCCGGCAAAGCCGTGGTCAAGCATTACGCCGAAATGGTCTATGCCGTGTACGGCGACGCGCTGAGCACCGCCAAGACCCTGCAGACCGCCGTCGACGCATTCCTTGCCAAGCCCAACGACGAAACCCTGAAGGCCGCCAAAGAGGCCTGGGCCGCCGCACGCGTTCCGTACCTGCAGAGCGAGGCGTTCCGCTTCGGCAACACCATCATCGACGACTGGGAAGGCCAGGTGAACTCCTGGCCGCTGGACGAAGGCCTGATCGACTACGT
This sequence comes from Pseudomonas sp. CC120222-01a, assembly GCF_003097235.1. GTDB lineage: Bacteria > Pseudomonadota > Gammaproteobacteria > Pseudomonadales > Pseudomonadaceae > Aquipseudomonas. The sequence goes on from NZ_QEQQ01000005.1 coordinate 168,364, forward strand.
CGACAAGAGCTACGAGCACGCCCTGGGCAACCCGGCGGCCAGCGCCAACATCATCGCCAACACCGAGATCCAGGTCGGCGAAGAGAAGGTCGACGTCAAGGACATCACCCCTGAGAAGCTGGCCAGCCTGAACGAACTGGCAGGTTCCGAAGCCAACGTCGCTACCGGCTACCACGCCATCGAATTCCTGCTCTGGGGCCAGGACCTCAACGGCACCGGCCCAGGCGCAGGCAACCGCCCGGCGTCCGACTACCTGGAAGGCAAAGGCGCCACCGGCGGCCACAACGACCGTCGCCGTGCCTACCTGAAAGCGGTCACCGAGCTGCTGGTCAAGGACCTCGAAGTGATGGTCGGCAACTGGGCACCGAACGTCGCCGACAACTACCGCGCCACCCTGGAAGCCGAACCGGCTGCCGATGGCCTGCGCAAGATGCTGTTCGGCATGGGCAGCCTGTCGCTGGGCGAACTGGCCGGCGAGCGCATGAAGGTTTCGCTGGAAGCCAACTCGCCGGAAGACGAGCAGGACTGCTTCAGCGACAACACCCACTACTCGCACTTCTACGACGCCCTGGGCATCCGTAACGTCTACCTGGGTGAGTACACCCGCGTCGACGGCACCAAGATGACCGGCCCGAGCCTGTCGTCGCTGGTGGCCAAGGCTGACCCGGCTGCCGACACCACCCTCAAGGCCGACCTCGACGCCACCCAGGCGAAGATCCAGGTCATGGTCGACCACGCACTCAAGGGTGAGCACTACGACCAGCTGATCGCTGCCGACAACGCTGCCGGCAACCAGATCGTGCGCGACGCCATCGCCTCGCTGGTCAAGCAGACCGGCTCGATCGAGCAGGCTGCTGGCAAGCTGGGTATTGCCAACCTGAATCCGGACACCGCCGATCACGAATTCTGATTCGCGGCACGAGTGTCAAACAGAGGCGGCCTTCGGGTCGCCTTTTTTCTGTGCCGGCCCTTTCGCGGGACAAGCCCGCTCCCACAAGACCTCCACAGGCTCAGGCCTTGTGCGGTCCCTGTGGGAGCGGGCTTGCCCCGCGAAAGGGCCGGCACAGCACATGAAAATGCTGGCATTTCACATCCTTTTCACCCCCGTAATTGCAAATTGCTCTTATTCAAATTACGCCGGCCTGCTAAGCTTGCACGCCGGTTTTTCGTCCACGCCCAGGATTTTGCATGTCCTCGTCGCTGTCCCGACTCTTCCCTCTGCTGCTGGCCCTCGCCCTTGCCGCCTGTGACGACGCCCCGCGTTTCACCCAGGCCGAGCCCGGCGAAGCAATGTCTGGCGGCCAGGCAACGGTCCAGCGCGACGACCGCAAGGCATTCTCCCTGCCTTCGGCCAACCTCTCGGCCGAGCGTCGCCTGGACTTCGCCGTGGGCAACAGCTTCTTCCGCAGCCCTTGGGTGATCGCCCCCTCCACTACCACCGCGCGAGACGGCCTGGGCCCGTTGTTCAACACCACGGCCTGCCAGAACTGCCACGTGCGCGATGGCCGCGGGCACCCGCCGGAGCCGGGCGACAGCAATGCCGTGGGCATGCTGGTGCGCCTGTCGATCCCCGATCAGCCTTACCTGGCCAAGGAGATCGAGCGCCTGGGCGTGGTCCCCGAGCCCGTCTACGGCACGCAGTTGCAGGACATGGCCATTCCCGGCGTGGCACCAGAGGGCAAGGTGCGGGTGAACTACACCACCCAGACCGTCACCTTCAAGGACGGCCACCCGGTCGAGCTGCGCCGCCCGGCCCTGCAGATCACTCAGCTTGGCTACGGCCCCATGCATCCCGACACGCGCTTCTCGGCCCGCGTCGCCCCGCCGATGATCGGCCTGGGCCTGCTCGAAGCCATCCCCGAAGCCGACATCCTGGCCAACGAAGACCCGGACGACCGCAACCACGACGGTATCCGCGGCCGCGCCAACCGGGTCTGGGATGACGCACAGGGCAAGACCGTGATCGGCCGCTTCGGCTGGAAGGCCGGGCAGCCCAACGTCAACCAGCAGAACGTGCATGCCTTCAACGGTGACATGGGCCTGACCAGCACCTTGCAGCCAAAGGACGACTGCACCCCGGCCCAGGTCGACTGCCTGGCCGCGCCCAATGGCAACGGCGAAGGTGACGAGAAGGAAGTCAGCGACAACATCCTGCGCCTGGTCACCTTCTACACCCGCAACCTCGGCGTGCCTGCCCGTCGAGACGTCGGCGCACCGCAAGTGCTGGCCGGCAAGAACCTGTTCTTCCAGGCCGGCTGCCAGGCCTGCCACATCCCGCAGTTCACCACCGCTGCCAACACCGCCGAAGCGGAGCTGGCCAACCAGGTGATTCGCCCCTACAGCGACCTGCTGCTGCACGACATGGGCCCAGGCCTGGCCGACGAGCGCACCGAATTCGCCGCCAATGGCCAGGACTGGCGTACCCCGCCGCTGTGGGGCATCGGCCTGACCGAAACCGTCAGTGGCCACACCCAGTACCTGCATGACGGCCGCGCCCGCAACCTGCTCGAAGCCGTGCTCTGGCACGGCGGCGAAGCCCAGGCGGCGCGCGACCATGTGTTGACCTTCAATGCCGAGCAGCGCGCCGCGTTGCTGGCTTTCCTGAACTCACTTTAAAACGCGCAAGGAGCCGGGCATGTTCCGACCCAAACTGTTGTTCACCAGCCTCGCCGCACTCGCCCTGGGTGCCTGCTCGCCGCAGGACCCGCAGGCGGTGACTTCCGCCGCCATCGCCAAGCAGGTGATCCTGCCGACCTACAGCCGCTGGGTCGAAGCCGACCGCCAGCTGGCTGCCAGCGCCCTGGCCTACTGTGAAGGCAAGGAAAGCCTGGACACCGCACGTGCCGACTTCCTCAATGCGCAAAAAGCCTGGGCCGAACTGCAACCGCTGCTGGTCGGCCCGCTGGCCGAAGGCAACCGCGCCTGGCAGGTACAGTTCTGGCCTGACAAGAAGAACCTGGTCGGCCGCCAGGTCGAGCAGTTGGTCAACGGCGACAAGCCGGTCGATGCCGCCGCCCTGGGCAAGGCCAGCGTCGTGGTTCGCGGCCTGTCGGCTTACGAGTACATCCTCTTCGACAGCAAGCCGGACATCGCCACGGCCGAGCAGAAAGCCCGCTACTGCCCGCTGCTGGTCGCCATCGCCGATCACCAGAAGGTCCTCGCCGAAGACATCCTCAAGACCTGGAACAGCACCGACGGCATGCTGTCGCAGATGACCAAGTTCCCCAACCAGCGCTACGCCGACTCCCACGAGGCGATCGCCGACCTGCTGCGCTCCCAGGTCACCGCCCTGGACACCCTGAAGAAGAAACTGGGTGCGCCGATGGGCCGCCAGAGCAAGGGCATCCCGCAGCCGCTGCAAGCCGAAGCCTGGCGCAGCCATTCCTCGCTGAAGAGCCTGGAAGCCACCCTCAAGGCCGCCCAGGCCGTGTGGGTCGGGGTCGACAACCAGGGCCTGCGCAACCTGCTGCCCGGCGATCAGAAAGCCCTGGCGCAGAAGATCGACGACGCCTACGCTACGGCGCTCAAACTGCTGGCCGACAACCAGAAGACCCTCGGCGAGCTGCTGGCCGACGACGCCGGTCAACAGACCCTCAACCAGATCTACGATGCCCTCAACGCCGTCCACCGCCTGCACGAAGGCGACCTGGCCAAGGCGCTGAACATCCAGCTGGGCTTCAATGCCAACGACGGTGACTGATCATGCTGCGACGCCAGGCCCTCAAACTCGGTAGCGTATTGCTCAGCGCCCTGACCCTGGGCGGTTGGAGCCTGTTCCGCAACAAAGGCAGCGAACCCTTGCTGCTGTCGGCGCGGGACGATGGCGACGGCAAGCACTATGCGGTCGGGTTCCGCCTGGACGGCACCCAGGTGTTCAGCACCCAGGTTGCCCAGCGTTGCCATGCCATCATCAACCACCCCGAGCTGCCGATCGCCCTGTTCGTCGCCCGTCGCCCCGGTACCGAAAGCTACCTGGTCGACCTGCGCGACGGGCGCCTGCTGCAGACCGTCACCTCGCAGCCGAACCGGCACTTCTATGGCCATGCGGTGATCCACAAGGGTGGCGAATGGCTGTATGCCACCGAGAACGACACCACCGACCCAGGCCGTGGCGTGCTCGGCGTGTACCGCTTCGAGGGTGAGCGCCTGGTGCACACCGGCGAGATCCCGACCCACGGCATCGGCCCCCATGAAGTGGCCTGGCTGCCGGACGGCGAAACCCTGATCGTGGCCAACGGCGGTATCCGCACCGAGGCCGAGAGCCGGATCGAGATGAACCTCAACGCCATGGAGCCGAGCCTGGTGCTGATGCAGCGCGACGGCACTCTGCTGAGCAAAGAGACCCTGGCCCAGCAGATGAACAGCGTGCGCCACCTGGCGGTGGGCGACGATGGCACCATCGCCGCCTGCCAGCAGTTCATGGGCGCTGCCGACGAGACCGCCGAGCTGCTGGCGATCAAGCGCCCGGGCGAGCCGTTCAAGGCCTTCCCGGTACCAGAGCGCCAGCTGCAATCGATGGCCCAGTACACCGCCAGCGTCGCCATCCACAGCGACCTGCGCCTGGTGGCCCTGACTGCGCCGCGGGCCAACCGCCTGTTTGTCTGGGACCTGGACAGCGGTGCGGTGAAGCTCGATGCACCGATGCCCGACTGCGCCGGCGTCGGCGCGGTCAAGGATGGGTTTGTCGTTACCTCAGGGCAGGGTCGCTGCCGTTTCTACAACTGCCGCAAGGCCGAACTGATCGGGCAACCGATGGACCTGCCTTCCGGGTTCTGGGATAACCACCTGCATCTCGTCTAAGCCCTGCAGTCTTTGTAGGAGCGGCCTTGTGTCGCGAAAGGGCTGCAAAGCAGCCCCAGCAACATGTGCATCACTGCTGAAACCCTGGGGCCGCCTTGCGGCCCTTTCGCGACACAAGGCCGCTCCTACAGCCGCGAAGAGGCCGGTACAGGCAATCCCCTCCCCCTTCTGCAATACTTCCCCCATCCGCACGTGGGCAGGATCGCCCGTTGTCGTGTCAAAACGAATAACAACCACGCATCCAAGGAACCGGACCTATGCTACGCCGCCGCATGCTCATCATGTTGGCCGTCGTGCTGCTGATCGTGCTGGCCCTGGGGGGCTACAAGGGCTTCTCGATCTACCAGCAGATCCAGATGTTCTCCGCACCCAGGCCGCCCATCACCGTTGCGGCCGCCCCGGCCGAACAGCGCCAGTGGCAGGAGCGCCTGCCTGCCGTAGGCAGCCTCAAGGCCCTGCAAGGTGTCGAGCTGAGCCTGGAAGTGGAAGGCATCGTCAAGGCCTTGTACTTCGACTCCGGGCAGAAGGTCAAAGCCGGTCAACCGCTGCTACAGCTCAACGACGACCAGGAAACCGCCCTGCTCGGCACCGCCCAGGCCGACCTGGGGCTGGCCAAGGTCGACTTCGGCCGCGGCAGCCAGCTGGTCGGCGATGCCGCCATCTCCCGCGGCGAGTTCGATCGCCTGTCCTCCCAGTACCGGCGCAACCAGGCGGTGGTCGAACAGCTCAAGGCGCAGAAGATCAAGAAGAGCATCAACGCGCCGTTCAATGGCACCATCGGCATCCGCCAGGTGGACATCGGCCAGTACCTGGCCGCCGGCACGGTGATCGCCACCCTGCAGGACCTGTCCAGCCTGTATGTCGACTTCAACGTCCCGGAACAGGCGTTGCCGCACCTGAGCCTGGGCCAGCAGGTGCTGGTGCAAGTGGCGGCCTACCCCGGCCAGACCTTCCCGGCCAGCCTCAGCGCGATCAACCCCAAGGTCGATGAGAACACCCGCAACCTGCTGGTGCGCGCGACCCTGGCCAACCCGGACGACAAGCTGCTGCCCGGCATGTTCGCCAACCTGCTGATCCTGCTGCCCGACCCGCAGCCCCAGGTGGTGGTGCCGGAAAGCGCCATCACCTACACCCTCTACGGCAACTCGGTGTACGTCGCCACGCCGAAGAAGGACAAGGACGGCAACCCGGAAAACGACGACAAGGGCCAGCCACAACTCAGTGCCGAACAGCGCACCGTGCAGACCGGCGAACGCCGCGATGGCGTGGTGGTGGTCAGCAAGGGCCTCAAGGCCGGCGAGCAGGTAGTCACCGCCGGGCAGCTCAAGCTGACCCCAGGCGCGACCATTCGCATTGGCCAGGACAGCGCGCTCAAGCCCGAACAGGGCGCCCCGCGCACCGACTGAGCAGGAGGCAGGCATGGCGTTCACCGACCCGTTCATCCGCCGCCCGGTGCTGGCCAGCGTGGTCAGCCTGCTGATCCTGTTGCTCGGCTTCCAGGCCTGGAACAAGCTGCAGATCCGCCAGTACCCGAAAATGGAAAACGCCCTGATCACGGTAACCACCGCCTACCCCGGGGCCAACGCCGAGACCATCCAGGGCTACATCACCCAACCGCTGCAACAGAGCCTGGCGAGCGCCGAAGGCATCGACTACATGACCTCGGTCAGCCGCCAAAACTTTTCGGTGATTTCCATCTACGCGCGCATCGGCGCAGACAGCGACCGCCTGTTCACCGAACTGCTGGCCAAGGCCAACGAGGTGCGCAACCAGCTGCCGCAGAACGCCGAAGACCCGGTCCTGAGCAAGGAAGCCGCCGACGCCTCGGCACTGATGTACATCAGCTTCTACAGCAAGGAAATGAGCAACCCGCAGATCACCGACTACCTGTCGCGGGTGATCCAGCCCAAGCTGGCTACCCTGCCAGGCATGGCCGAGGCGGAAATCCTCGGCAACCAGGTGTTCGCCATGCGCATCTGGATCGATCCGGTGAAGCTGGCCGGCTTCGGCCTTGCCGCCACCGACGTGACCAATGCCGTGCGCCGCTACAACTTCCTCTCCGCCGCCGGTGAGGTGAAAGGCGAATACGTGGTCACCAGCATCAACGCCAGCACCGAGCTGAAATCCGCCGAAGCTTTCGCCGCGCTGCCGCTCAAGGTGTCCGGGGACAGCCGGGTGTTGCTGGGTGACGTGGCACGGGTGGAGATGGGCGCGGAAAACTACGACACGGTCAGCTCGTTCGATGGCACGCCGTCGGTCTACATCGGCATCAAGGCCACCCCGGCGGCCAACCCGCTGGACGTGATCAAGGAAGTGCGGCGCATCATGCCCGAGCTGGAAAGCCAGCTGCCGTCGGCGCTGAAGGTATCGATCGCCTATGACGCCACGCTGTTCATCCAGGCCTCCATCGACGAAGTGATCAAGACCCTCGGCGAAGCGGTGCTGATCGTCATCGTGGTGGTGTTCCTGTTCCTCGGCGCCCTGCGTTCGGTGCTGATCCCGGTGGTGACCATTCCGCTGTCGATGATCGGCGTGCTGTTCTTCATGCAGATGATGGGCTACTCGCTGAACCTGCTGACGCTGCTGGCCATGGTGCTGGCCATCGGCCTGGTGGTGGACGATGCCATCGTGGTGGTGGAGAACATCCACCGGCACATGGAGGAAGGCAAGTCACCTTTCGATGCCGCCCTGGAAGGCGCACGGGAAATCGCCATGCCGGTGGTGTCGATGACCATCACCCTGGCGGCAGTGTACGCGCCCATCGGCTTCCTTACCGGGCTCACCGGTGCGCTGTTCAAGGAGTTCGCCCTGACCCTGGCTGGCGCGGTGGTGATCTCTGGCATCGTCGCCCTGACCCTGTCGCCGATGATGTGCGCCCTGCTGCTGCGCCAGGAGCAGAACCCCAGCGGCCTGGCCCATAGGCTCGACGTGCTGTTCGAAGGCCTCAAGGTGCGTTACCAGCGCCTGCTGCACGCCACCCTCGACAGCCGCCCGGTGGTGCTGGTGTTCGCCGTGATCATCCTGTGCCTGATCCCGGTGCTGCTCAAGTTCACCCAGAACGAGCTGGCGCCCAACGAGGACCAGGGCGTGATCTTCATGATGAGCAGCTCGCCACAGCCGGCCAACCTCGACTACCTGAACGCCTACACCGACCAGTTCACGCCCCTGTTCAAGAGTTTCCCCGAGTACTACTCGTCGTTCCAGATCAACGGCTTCAACGGCGTGCAGAGCGGCATCGGTGGCTTCCTGCTCAAGCCCTGGAATGAACGCCAGCGCACGCAGATGGAGCTGCTGCCGCTGGTGCAGGCCAAGCTGGAGCAGATCGGCGGGCTGCAGATCTTCGGTTTCAACCTGCCGTCGCTGCCGGGTACCGGCGAGGGTTTGCCGTTCCAGTTCGTGATCAACACCGCCGGTGACTACCCAGCCCTGCTGGAGGTCGCCCAGCGGGTCAAGCAACGGGCGCAGGAATCGGGCAAGTTCGCCTTCCTCGACATCGACCTGGCCTTCGACAAGCCTGAAGTGGTGGTCGACATCGACCGGGCCAAGGCGGCGCAAATGGGCGTGTCCATGGATACGCTGGGCAGCACCCTGGCTACCCTGTTGGGCGAGGCGGAAATCAACCGTTTCACCCTCGAAGGCCGCAGCTACAAGGTGATTGCCCAGGTCGAGCGGCCCTATCGGGACAACGCTGGCTGGCTGAACAACTACTACGTGAAGAACGAGCAAGGGCAGCTGCTGCCCTTGTCGACACTGATCACCCTCAGTGACCGCGCCCGCCCCCGCCAGCTCAACCAGTTCCAGCAGTTGAACTCGGCGATCATCCAGGGCGTGCCGATGGTCAGCATTGGCGAGGCGTTGCAGACGGTGCGTGACATCGCCCGGGAAGAGGCACCGGAGGGTTTTGCCTTCGACTATGCCGGGACGGCGCGGCAGTACGTGCAGGAAGGCAGCGCTCTGTGGGTGACCTTCGGCCTGGCGCTGGCGATCATCTTCCTGGTGCTGGCCGCGCAATTCGAGAGCTTCCGCGACCCGTTGGTGATCCTGGTGACCGTGCCGTTGTCGATCTGTGGCGCGCTGCTACCGCTGTTCCTGGGCATTTCCAGCATGAACATCTATACCCAGGTGGGGCTGGTGACGCTGATCGGGCTGATCAGCAAGCACGGCATCCTGATCGTCGAGTTCGCCAACCAGTTGCGTGAGGAAAAAGGTCTGAACGTTCGCCAGGCCATCGAGGAAGCGGCCGCCATTCGCCTGCGGCCGGTGCTGATGACCACGGCGGCGATGGTGTTCGGCATGGTGCCGCTGATCCTGGCCACCGGCGCCGGCGCGGTGAGCCGGTTCGATATCGGCACGGTGATTGCCACCGGGATGTCGATCGGGACCTTGTTTACCCTGTTCGTGCTGCCTTGTATCTACACCTTGCTGGCGCACAAGTCTGAATCCAAACAGCCGATACATGCATGACTGCGATCTTTGTGGGAGCGGCCTTGTGTCGCGAAAGGGCTGCAAAGCAGCCCCAGAAATGTCTGTGTCACGCATGAATCCGTGGGGCTGCTTTGCAGCCCTTTCGCGACACAAGGCCGCTCCCACAAGAGCCCGCGTTGCTTTGAGGATAAAAACAAAGGCCTCGCGATTGCGAGGCCTTCATCTTGCTCGAGCCATATCAGCCAAACGGCCTTAGCCCCTGGCGCATGCCGAAGAGGAACAACAGCAAATCCTGGTCCGGTTCAGCCTTGCTCTGCAGTGCCTTGACTTCATGCGGCACTGCACACTGGCCGGCCTTGCTGAATACCACAGGCCGCGGCTCTTCCCAGGCAGCGATCGCCGCCGTGGTCACCGCCAAGCCAGCCACCAGGAACAAAGCTCGAGCTATTTCTAGTTTCATGACTCTAACCCTTTGACAGCGCTGCCAAACGCCATCTGGTAAAAATAGAGCAGCGTTTGCCATTCCGTGTCATTTAGCGACGAGTGGCGGCGCAGCTGGCGCAGGTCGTTACCCGCAGCCCGCTGACAGCTGATGCGTCGTCGGCACTTTTCCAGGTCCAGGAGTGCAACTTCGACGCGGGCCTGCTCACCCTCGCCGATGACCTTGATGAAGACGTGCTTGCCGTACAGGCAACCATGCTGCCAGTGGCCCAGGTGCATGCGCGCCAGGTTGTCGGCCAGGTCCTTGAGCATGCGTTCATGCACAACTTGAGGATAGCGCTCGCGTGCGCCTTCGGCGTGCCAGGTGTCGAGTTCGACAAAACCATCCAGCGCCTCGCTGACCAGCAGCGCGCGCCATTGATGCTCGGGATCACGCTCGGCACCACAGAACACGATGCGTGGTACGCGCACGCCCAGTTGTTCGAAACTGTTGAGTGCATCGAGCTCGCGCAACACCGTCGGCCTGCCGAATGGGTGCAACAGGCTACGATAGATATGGCCGACCTGACGCTTGGCGTACAGCACCTTGCCGTTGCCATCGCTCAGCCGTTGTACGCCACTTTCACCACCGCGCCGCTGGTTGGGTTCCTCGACCCATTCGCCCTGCTGGCGCCAGTAATAATCGAACCGCGACTCCCCATTTTGGGCTACAGCCATCAAACACTACCCCTTACGCAATACATATACCCGCCACATGGCATAGAACGGCAGGAAGTCGAGGTGTTCCTGGATTCTGAAGCCGGCGGCCTTGAATTCTGCTTCGACCGTTTCTGCCGGTAACACGAAACGGTTCTGATAGCTGCCCTGCTCGGCCTTGGCGCTACGCGCTTGCTCGAGCTTCTGACGGCGCCAGGCCTTGAAGTTACCGTCCACCCACAATGACAGGATTACGCTGTCACGGCTAACCCTTTGAAACTCGTCAAGAATGGTCTTGCGGTGCGCCGCTTCGCCAATGTGGTGGAACAACCGCATGCAGAAAATGCTGTCGACCGAATTATCTGGCAAATCGATCGCGAATGCCGAAGTCTGCAAAGGCCGTACCCGCGCCACCACTTCTGGCGGTTGTGCGGCACAGGCGGTCTGGATCATCGCCTCGGAGTTATCGGCACCGATGATCACCCGGTTCGGTTTTTCTGCCAGCAGCGGCCAGAAACGGCCCGCGCCACAGGGCAAGTCGAGCACCAGGCCCGGCTCTCCTGCCAGCGTCAGCGCTCGACGGGCCAGCTGCTCGTCACGCTTGTGGGACAAGCGTCGAGCCAGTCCATCCTGGTGCTTGAGGAAGTACTCCTTGGCATGTTGCTGGTCGTACTTCTCGGAAAATTCGAGTTTGATCGGGCTGCGCATCGAGTGGCTCCTGTCTCCAATGCGCATACCTTAGGTATCAAGTCGTGGGAAACAGGTCATGCCAATGTGAAAATAGTGTCATCAAACGGCAGGAATGTTTCATCTTATTACTGAGTGGGATCGGTCGTTTCCGCGCTCTGGCTCAGGTCCACCTGGAAGCGGCATCCATGTGGCGCCGTCGAGGTCAACGTCACCCGCCAGCCCTGGTCATCGCAGATCCGCTGCACCAGCGACAGCCCAAGCCCGAGGCCTTCGCCACGCCGCTCCTCGCCGCGCACGAAAGGCTGGAACATGGCCTCGCGCTTCTCTTCCGGAATACCCACGCCACTGTCCTCGACACTGAAGCCGTTGAGCTCCAGGCTCAGGCGGATGTAACCACTGTCGGTGTAATGCGCGGCGTTGCGCAGCAGGTTGCCCATCACTGAATGCAGGAAGGTAGCGTTGTACAGCAATGGGCCTGCACTGACCTGGCCATCGAAATAGAGCGCCAGGCCCTTCTGCTCGATGGTATCGCGCCACACCCCGACCAGGTCGTCGGCGACTTCGCGCAAGGTGGCCTGGGACGCCACGGCCCCCTGGTCACGCTGGGCACGCGCCAGCATCAGGAAGGTCTTGACCAGCTCGCGCATCTCTTCCGTGGCACGGGCGACGCGCTCTACCTGACTGCGCGAGCGGGTATCCAGATTGGGGTTTTCCATCAGCAGTTCGCACGAAGTGGCCAGCACCATCAGCGGCGTGCGCAGCTCATGGCTGACATCGCTGGTGAACAAGCGCTCGCGGGTCAGTGCGTCGCGCAGCCGGCCCAGGGTATCGTCGAACGCCACCGCCAACTGGCCGACTTCGTCGGCTGCGTAATCCGGTGCCAATGGCGGCGCCAGGCCAAGCAACTGGTCACGATGGCGAACCTGTCGCGCCAGGCGGATGACCGGTGCCATCACCCTGCGCGCCAGCAGCCAGCCAAGCACCACTGCCAGCACCAGGCTGAGCACGAAGCCCACCACCACGACAGCGAACAGCACGCGCTCGCGCTCTTCGAAATCGCTCTGGTCCTGCAGCAGCACATAGCGGCGACCATCGACGATTTCGACCATCGCGTGGTAGGACAACTGGTCGCGAAATACCTCATGGAAGCCCACATCGAGGTGGCGCAAGTCCTTGGGCAGCTCGAAATCATCGCGCCCGCCACTGAAGTAGAACAGCTGATCAGGCCGTGGCCGGTGGCTCCAGTCACTGACGCTGTCCATGCGCAGCAGGCGCTGCAGGTCGCCGCCGAGCACCGATGAGATCAGGCGCTCCTCGACCAGGTGCACGGTGGCGACGATACCGAAGGCGAAGGCGCCGGCCACCAGCGCGCTCATCAACGCAAAGGCGATGATGATGCGCTGGGCAAGGCTTTGCTTAAACTCCATCGCGGCCCTCGGCGAGGCGATAGCCGACGCCATGGACGGTATGCAGCAGCGGTTTTTCAAACGGTTTGTCGATCACCTGGCGCAGCTGGTGCACATGGCTGCGCAGGCTGTCGCTATCCGGGCAGTCATCGCCCCACAGGGCTTCTTCCAGCACTTCGCGGCGCAGCACGTGCGGGCTCTTCTGCATCAGTACCGCGAGCAGTTTGAGGCCGACCGGGTTGAGCTTGAGCAGGCGGCCCTGACGGGTCACTTCAAGGGTATCGAGGTCGTAGCTCAAGTCTGCGACCTGCAGGGTACGACGCCCGCCGCCCTGGGCACGGCGCAGCACGGCTTCGATGCGCGCGGCCAGCTCGGACAGGGCAAAGGGTTTGAGCAGGTAATCATCGGCACCGGAGCGGAAGCCCTGCAGGCGATCGTCCAGCTGGTCGCGGGCCGTGAGCATGATCACCGGGGTATCACGGCGGGCATCCTCGCGCAGGCGCTTGCACAGGGTATAGCCATCGATACCGGGCAGCATGATGTCGAGCACGATCAGGTCGTAGTGCTCGGTGGCGGCCAAGTGCAGGCCTGAGAGGCCGTCCTGGGCACAGTCGACGGTGTAGCCTTTCATGCCCAGGTAATCGGCAAGGTTGGCAAGGATATCGCGGTTGTCTTCAACCAAAAGAATACGCATCGGGTTCTCCTGTGCGGCGCTTCGCTAGGGTGCGCGGCAGGCGCAGCTTAAGGCCATCGCCGGTACTGTGCCAGCCCCAGGGCAAATTCAGCGAACTTGACAGTTTTTTCACTGATCCTTCACGGACAGAGAATAGCGGGCGCATGACAATGCCCGGTCTTTTTACCCCCTGGAGTCGTCATGCAACACCGCACTCGTCCGCGTCCGATCAATCTCTGGCTGTACCTGGGCATACCTCTGGCTGTCGCCGCGGCCTTGCTCCTGCTGGAACTGACCTCGCTCGACATGGACGTCGCCAACCTGTTCTTCGACCCTGCCGCCGGGCAGTTCATCGGCCGTCACAGTTACCTGCTGGAAACCGTCATGCATGACCGGGTCAAGCAAGGCGTGATCCTGCTCGGCCTGATCTCGCTGGGCGCGTTCGCTTCGAGCTTCTTCTGGAAGCGCCTGTTCAGCTGGCGCCGCGAGCTGGGTTGCCTGGTGTTGGCGCTGGGGCTGTCGACGGCCTTCGTCACGCCGCTGAAGAAGGTGACCCAGGTGCAATGCCCATGGAGCCTGACCCAGTTCGGCGGCAAGGAAACCTACAGCAAGCTGCTGGAACACCGGCCGGCGACCGACAAGCCAGGCCTGTGCTGGCCGGGTGGGCATGCAGCCACCGGTTTCTGCCTGTTCGGCCTGTTCTTCATGCTGCGTGACCGCAAGCCGAAGCTGGCGCGGGTGGCGTTTGCGGTGGCTCTGGTCGCTGGCTCGGCGCTGGGGTTGGGGCGGATGCTGCAGGGCGCGCACTTCCTGTCGCATAACGTGTGGACTGCGGTGTTCTGCTGGTTGATCGGATTGGGCTCGTATTACCTGGTGCTGTATCGCAAGGGCATGGCCGAGGCGCCAGCCATGGAGCATCGCGTCGCTTGATAGAGGGCCGCACTGCGGCCCATCGCCGGCACAGGAAAACGAAAAAGCCCCGCACTAGGCGGGGCTTTTTCTTGGCGCAGGGGGTAAGGCTGGCTTACATCATGCCGCCCATGCCACCCATGCCGCCCATGTCAGGCATGCCAGCAGCTGGCTTGTCTTCCGGCAGGTCGGCAACCATGGCTTCGGTGGTGATCATCAGACCGCCAATCGAAGCTGCGGCTTGCAGAGCCGAACGGGTGACCTTGGCTGGGTCGAGGATACCCATCTCGATCATGTCGCCGTATTCGCCGGTAGCAGCGTTGTAGCCGTAGTTGCCCGAACCTTGCTTGACCTTGTCAGCAACAACGCTTGGCTCGTCGCCGGCGTTGGCAGTGATCTGGCGCAGCGGAGCTTCTACAGCGCGACGCAGCAGGGCGATACCGACGTTCTGGTCTTCGTTGTCGCCTTTGAGGTCCTTGATGGCAGCCAGGGCACGAACCAGGGCAACACCACCGCCAGGCACCACGCCTTCTTCGACGGCAGCACGGGTAGCGTGCAGGGCGTCTTCAACGCGGGCTTTCTTCTCTTTCATTTCAACTTCGGTGCCAGCACCGACCTTGATCACGGCAACACCGCCAGCCAGCTTGGCCAGACGCTCTTGCAGCTTCTCGCGGTCGTAGTCCGAAGAGGTTTCTTCGATCTGGGCACGGATCTGCTTGACGCGTGCTTCGATGTCGGCGTCAACGCCAGCACCGTCGATGATGGTGGTGTTTTCCTTGGACAGGATGACGCGCTTGGCGTTACCCAGGTGCTCCAGGGTGGTGGTTTCCAGGGTCAGGCCGATTTCTTCGGAGATGACCTGGCCGCCGGTCAGGACAGCGATGTCCTGCAGCATGGCTTTGCGGCGGTCGCCGAAGCCTGGTGCCTTGACTGCAGCAACCTTGACGATGCCGCGCATGTTGTTGACCACCAGGGTAGCCAGGGCTTCGCCTTCGACGTCTTCGGCAACGATCAGCAGTGGACGGCCGGCCTTGGCAACGGCTTCCAGAACTGGCAGCAGCTCACGGATGTTGGAGATCTTTTTGTCGACCAGCAGCAGCAGCGGGCCTTCCAGCTCGGCAACCATGGTGTCCGGCTTGTTGACGAAGTACGGCGACAGGTAGCCGCGGTCGAACTGCATGCCTTCTACGACGGACAGTTCGTTTTCCAGGCCCGAGCCTTCTTCAACGGTGATCACGCCTTCTTTACCGACTTTTTCCATGGCTTCGGCGATGATTTCACCGATGGAGTTGTCGGAGTTGGCGGAGATGGTGCCTACCTGGGCGATGGCCTTGGAGTCGGCGCATGGCTTGGACAGGTTCTTCAGCTCGGCGACAACGGCGGCGGTGGCCTTGTCGATACCGCGCTTCAGGTCCATCGGGTTCATGCCGGCAGCGACGGCTTTCAGGCCTTCGTTGACGATGGCCTGAGCCAGAACGGTAGCGGTGGTGGTGCCGTCACCGGCAGCGTCGTTGGCCTTGGAAGCGACTTCCTTGACCAGCTGGGCGCCCATGTTCTCGAAGGCGTCTTTCAGCTCGATTTCTTTGGCGACGGAAACGCCGTCCTTGGTGATGGTCGGAGCGCCGAAGCTCTTGGCCAGCACTACGTTACGGCCTTTCGGGCCGAGGGTCGCTTTTACCGCGTCAGCCAGAACGTTGACACCAACCAGCATTTTCTTACGAGCGGAATCGCCGAATTTTACGTCTTTAGCAGCCATGATCGTTTAATCCTTGGAAATCTTTGGAGTAACGGGAAGTCGGGGTGAAATCAGCCTTCGATAACGGCGAGGATTTCGTTCTCGGCCATGACCAGCAGGTCTTCGCCATCGACTTTCACGGTGTTGCTGCCCGAGTAAGGGCCGAAAACCACTTTGTCACCGACTTTGACAGCCAGCGCACGTACTTCGCCGTTTTCCAGGACGCGACCGGTGCCAACAGCAACGACTTCGCCGCGGTTTGGTTTTTCAGCGGCCGAACCCGGCAGGACGATACCGCCAGCGGTTTTCGATTCTTCTTCGCTGCGACGGATGACTACGCGGTCATGCAGAGGACGAAGCTTCATTGTCGATCTCTCCCAAATTGTGGTTTTCATCGGCCGGTATCGACACCGGCGGGGTTGATGCAGTCCGGCGTTGCCGGGGGTGGCCCGCAAAGGGCGAACCACCTGTGTCATGACTGGTGTTGCCACCAGAAACCTTGCGGTGACCACATACATGAGGCCGCCATATTCAATTACAAGGCTTGATATGCAAAATTTTTCAGCCGGCTGAAAAAGACCGGGGCCGCTTGTGCGGCCCCGGGGTGACAGGTCTGGTTACTTGTCGCGGCGCTCGTACTCGCCTTCGATCACGTTCGGGCGATGGCCGCCATCACGCGGCTGCGGCTGGAACGGGTCGTCCTGGAACGCGCGCTGGCGCATGGCCTGGGCCTCGGCGCGCTCGCGCATCTTGCGGGCCGCCAGGTGGCGGGTGAACGGCAACAGGCACAGCAGGCCCAGCACGTCGCTGATGAAGCCCGGCAGCAGCAGCAAACCACCACCCACGGCCAGCATCAGGCCCTGGAACATGTCCTCGGCGGGCAATTCACCACGCTGCAGGCTTTCACGGGCACGCAGGGCGGTGGCGAGGCCCGCCACACGCACTACCAGCACACCCAGGGCGGAACCGGCGATGATCAGCAGCAGCGCCGGGAAGAAACCGATGGCGCCAGCGACCTTGACGAAGACGAACAGCTCCAGCACCGGGAACAGTAGAAACAGCAATAGAAAAGCACGCATCAAAGCATTCCTCGTCGGAAGAGACCCTTCCTGTAAGACCTACAGATGGATGCGTGCACTCCGGATTTCAAGCCTCGACTTCAGTCGCAGCCGGCCATTGGTCGGCGCGCGCCAGCAACACCAAGGCTTCGCGGACTTGTGTCGGCGTGTTGCAAGGCGCGGGGAAGGCTAACCAGTAGATGCCCTGGCCGATGCGCAGGTGCATGCCCTCGCTGTCGATGCCGACCATCTGCGCCGGCACGCTGCGCGGCAGGTCGCTGAGCTCGACGTAATGGGCGATGGCATTGGCATGGTCGCTGTTCATGTGCTCGATCATGCTCGCCTCGGCCTTGCCCGCGAACGGATTGGCCAGGGTCACCTGGTCGAGCCAGTGGATCGCGCCGAAACCGCCGATGTAGCGATGGCGCACCGGCTGCAGGACCCAGAAGTCGAAATCATGGGCCTTGTGGTAGTTGGCGGCGTCGGGGAAGTAGCGGTAGTAGCGCTCGGCTGCCGCCTCGATGGCGGTCTCGTCGACCAGCTTGTGCGCCTCGGCCATCACCGTCAGGCGGCCGACGGCCTGCACGTCCTCGGCCTCGCGCTCACCTACCAGCAGCGAGCACTTGGGGTCCTTCTGCAGGTTGTGGGTGTGCTGGGCGATACGGCTGATCAGGATCAGCGGATTGCCCTCGGCATCCAGGCAGTAAGGCACCACCGAACCGAACGGGAAGCCGGGCATCGACTTGGAGTGGGTCGAGAGCACGCCGCGGTATTCCTTGAGCAGCAGTTCCCGGGCGGGGCGGATGGCGTTGGTACTCACTGAAGGCGGCTCCTGGATGCGGACTGGATGAGTGACAAGATAAGCATTATCACATCCAGTGCCAATGGGGCTGCTGCGCAGCCCATCGCAGGCTTCGAGGCCTGTGCAGTACCTGTGGGAGCTGGCTTGCCTGCGAAAGGGGCGCAAAGCGCCCCCAAGGATCTACCAGGTCACACCAAAGCCAGCGGTATAGCGGGTCTTGTCCAGGTCGCTTTCCCGCGTCCCGGTGATGATGTCCTTCTCTGCCTTGAGGTTGAGCGAGGCCCATTCGGTGACCTTGTAGCGCAGCCCCACCTCGGCATCCAGCGCGTAGTCGGCCACGCCACCCAGCGGTTTGGCGAACTCGCCATTGGTGAACAGCTGGACGTTCTTGCCAATCAGGTAGCGGGTGTAATCCCACTTCACCGCCGCCGAGTAGAAGTTGTCCTTGGCACCGTCCTGATACTCGAAGTCGGTACGGTTGATCAGCGAGCCCAGCGAGAACGCGCCCAGCTCGTCGTCCCAGAACTGGTAGCCAGGGCCGGTACCAACCGTACGCTGGCGGGAGAGGTCTTCAATGTGGTCGCGCTTGTACTCCATGCGGCCCTGCCAGAACCACTTCTCGGTGATGAAGCGGTCGAGCGCGTATTCGGCGCTCCAGTTGTCAGTGGTGGTGACGTCGTCCTTGGATTCGCGGTTGTATTCGCCTTCGGCGTTGTGCCGCCAGCGGCCATGGCGGGCGGTGGTCTTGAAGTCGACATCGTAGTCGTTGCTGTCGGTCTCGGCGCGCTTGTAGTCCAAGGCCACGTCGACGTTACCCTTCCAGATGAAGTCCTCGACCAGCGGCTTGGGCTTCATGATCTGCTGGACACTGGCCAGGTCGACGGTCTTTGGCGCTTCGCCATTGGCCAGCGTCACCTTGCCCGGCTCGGCGGCCTTCAGCGACTTGGCCTTCTCGCCTGTATAGGCGTCCTGCTTGACCAGCAGCTCCTGGTCGCTTTCCAGGGTCTTGACCTGTTTCCAGTCCAGCGAGATCGAGCCGCCATACGGGGTTTCCAGCAGCAGCTTGCCACCGTCGAATACACGGATCTTGCCGCTGAGCCGGTCCCCGTTCTTCATCCACACGGTGTCGGCGAACGCCGGGGCGGTACACAGGGAGGCAATCAACAGGCAAAACAGGGATCTAGAATACATAAGCGCGCTACAGGTTCGATTTGACGAAAAAAGCCGGGCATTATCCGGATGCCGACGACCAGAGCAAGGACTGACCCAGGAGCATGCCGTTGAGTTCAACTCTCATTTGCCGCGACCATTCGTCCGGTTTCATCCCAGGCCAGGGCTGCCCTGATGTCTGAGGGATATGCGCACACCCAGGATTCGCCAGAAGCCCGACGAACGGCCCTGTATTCGGTGCTAGGCCAGGTACCCGAGGGCAAGGTGGTCAGCTATGGCGAGCTCGCCGAGCTGGCGGGCCTTGGTCGGGCGGCACGTTGGGTCGGTCGCACCCTTGGGCAGTTGCCAGCCGATACCCGCCTGCCGTGGCACCGGGTACTCGGCGCAGGCGGGCGGCTGAGCTTGGCGCTGGGCACGCCTTCGGGCGATGAACAGCGGGCCAGACTGCGCGCAGAAGGTGTGAATGTGACCAATAATCGTGTGGATATGACGCGCCATGGCTGGCGCCCGATGGAGCACAGCGGTTAGAGTGCGCGCTTTGTTTTCGCAAATTTGAGGCAGATGTTGGCCCATGCCCCGTAAAACCTGGCGCGCTGCGCTTGCTGCCTATGCCAGCCCGTCAACCTTGGTACTTTTGCTGCTGGGCTTCGCCGCCGGCCTGCCCTACATGCTGGTGTTCTCGACCCTGTCGGTATGGCTGCGCGAGGCTGGCGTGGCCCGTGAAACCATTGGCTACGCCAGCCTGATCGGCCTGGCCTATGCCTTCAAATGGGTCTGGTCACCCCTGCTCGACCAGTGGCGCCTGCCGCTGCTTGGCGGCCTGGGGCGACGCCGTTCGTGGCTGTTGCTGTCGCAAGCGCTGGTGGTGATCGGCCTGGTCGGCATGAGCCTGTGCGACCCGCAGCAACACCTTTCCTGGCTGATCGCCCTGGCGGTGCTGGTGGCCTTCGCCTCGGCTACTCAGGACATCGCCGTCGATGCCTATCGCCTCGAGATTGCCGACGACCAGCGCCAGGCAGCCCTCGCCGCCAGCTACATGGCCGGTTACCGGGTCGCCGCCCTGCTCGCCACCGCTGGCGCACTGTTCTTCGCCGAATGGTTCGGTTCCACCGGCTTCAGCTACCTGCACAAGGCCTGGGCCGGCACCTACGTGCTGTTCGGCGTGATGATGCTGCCGGCGCTGTTCACCACCCTGGTGATGCGTGAGCCACCGGTACCCCTGCGCACTCAGCTGTCGGCCGCGCGCTATGGCCTTATGCATCAGATGGCCTCGGTGTTCGTGCTGATCATCCTGCTGGTGTCAGTACCGGCCAGCTTCACCCAGATGTTCAACACCGGCTGGTCGAGCGTCATTTCCGGCGATGCGACGCCACTCGACCTGCTGCTCGAAGACCGTGCCTTCCTGCGCCTGATCCTCTACGTGCTGCTGACCTGGGCCTGCCTTTCCGGCATGGGCCGCCGTGGCCTGGCCCCGGTGCTGACACCGGTACACGACTTCATCGCCCGCTATCGTTGGCAGGCGCTGTTGCTGCTCGGGCTGATCGCCACCTATCGCATGTCGGACACGGTCATGGGTGTGATGGCCAACGTGTTCTACATCGACATGGGCTTCACCAAGGACCAGATCGCCAGCGTCAGCAAGGTCTTCGGCCTGATCATGACCCTGGTCGGTGCTGGCGTCGGCGGCCTGCTGATCGTGCGCTTCGGCATCCTGCCGATCCTGTTCATCGGCGGCGCGGCCTCGGCGGCCACCAACCTGCTGTTCCTGATGCTGTCGGACATGGGGCCGAATCTGGAAATGCTGGTGGTGACCATTTCGCTGGACAACTTCAGCTCGGGCCTGGCCACCTCGGCGTTCGTCGCCTACCTGTCGAGCCTGACCAACCTGAAGTTCTCGGCCACGCAATACGCCCTGCTCAGCTCGATCATGCTGCTGCTGCCGCGCCTGATCGGTGGCTATTCAGGGGTGATGGTGGAGAAGTACGGGTACCACGACTTCTTCCTGATCACTGCGCTGCTGGGCGTGCCCACGCTGATTCTGATCGCGCTGCACTGGCGCCAGGAAGTGAGCCGGGGAAAGCAGGTACCGGTGGATAACCCCGCGGCCGAGCAGCCCTAATAGGGCTCTACTGTACTGGCCTTTTCGCGGGTTAGCCCGCGAAGAGGCCGGTAAATCCAATAGCCGTTATTGAGCGACAGCCCCTTCCCCAGGCCGCCCACCTACCACGAACCAGAGCGGCCACAGCGCCAAGGCACCCGCCATACCGGCAGCCAAGGCAAAGTGCAGCAAGCTCTCCCCTGCCCCGATCATCGCCAGTACCGCACCACCCAGCCCCAACAAGGCAATGGTGATCATCCCCAACATCGCCGACACTAGCCCCTTGCTCTGCTCGCTGGCAAACAGCGTCATGCGGTACAGCACCGCGTTGGCCACGCCCAGCCCCAATGCATACAGCGACATACCGGCGACCACGCTGGTCACGGTCGGCCACACCCAGGTCGCCAACACCATCAGGCACAACCCGGCCAGGTAAGGCCCCAGCGCGCCACGCACCAGGGCCGGCAGCGGATAACGGTCGGCGATGCGATTGATGATCAGGTTGCCGAGGATCAACCCACCGAACACCGGCAACTGCCACAACGCATATTCCATCGTGCTCAGTCCCTCGTCGTGGATCAGCAGCACCGGCGAAAGACCGATCCAGCCAATCAGCGGCAGGCCCACCAGGCCCAACGCGGCACTGCCAGCGACGAACTTGCGGTTGGCCAGCAGCTGGCCGTAACCGGCGAGCAGCGGCAGCAGATGGATCGGGGTGAACGGCAGGCGTGAGCCATCACGACGCTCGACACCGAGGGTTTCCGGCATCAGGCGATGCAACAGCAGCCAACACAGCACGGCACCGATGGCGAAGGCCACGAACAGCCAGCGCCAGTCCAGCCACTGCAGCATGAGGGTACCGACCAGCGGGCCGAGCAGCGGCGACAGCAAGGCGATGTTGGCGAGCAATGCCATCATGCGCACCGCGTCCGCTTCGCTGAACGATTCGTTGAGTGCCGGGTAGCTGACCGTCACCACGAAGCCCAGGCCAATACCCTGCAGCAGGCGCAGCAGGTTGAAAAGGCCAATGTCTTGCACCCAGTAAGTGGCCAGGCAGGCGACGCCGAAGAAGGCACAGCCGGCCAAGAGCAGCGGACGGCGCCCATAGCGGTCGGCCAGCGGGCCGATCAGCCATTGCAGCACCACCCCACCGAGCAGGTACAGGTTGAGCGCATGGGGGATGTATTCAGGGCTGGCGTTCAGGTGCTCGACCACCACTGGCATGGCCGGCATCACCGCGTCGCTGGCCAGGTAGGTGAGCAGCTCGAACAGGGCCAGGGTCAGGCCGAACAAGAGGGCCCGAAGAGGCGTGATGTAGAGCAGTGGTTTCATGATGGCGTATCGGGTGCAGGCAGGGGGACAGGCTATATGCCAGAAATGCCGGGGAATTGCTGTGAACAAGTGTAAGGGTACAGAAATAGCCGGGGCCGCTTCGCGCCCCTTCGCGGGCACGCCCGCGAAGGGGCGCGAAGCGGCCCCGGTTGCAGCACGATTACTGCGCTGCAGCCTCCTGCACCACGCGGATCACCCGCTGCGGAAACGGAATGTCGATCCCTTCGGCCTTCAACCGGTCACGGGCGTGCTCGTTGAGCATGAACATCACGTCCCAGTAGTCGGAGGTCTTGGTCCACAGGCGCAGCGACACGGTGATCGAGCTGTCGCCCAAGGTCGAGACTACCGCCTGCGGAGCAGGGTCCGGCAGCACGCGCGGGTCCTGCGCGAGCTCCAGCAGCACCTGGCGAGCCTTCTGCAAGTCAGCCTCGTAGTCCACCCCAACATCGAACACCACCTTGCGCGTCGGCTGGCGGTTGGTGTTGGTGATGATGCCGTTGGACAGAGTGCCGTTAGGCATGATCACCGTCTTGTTGTCACCGGTGCGCAGCACGGTATGGAAGATCTGGATGCTGTCGACGGTACCGGCCACACCCTGCGCTTCGATCCAGTCGCCGATGCGGAACGGGCGGAACATCAGGATCAGCACCCCGCCGGCGAAGTTCGCCAGGCTGCCCTGCAAGGCCAGGCCGACAGCCAGCACAGCGCCGCCCATGGCGGCCACGAACGAAGTGGTCTCGATGCCAATCATCGACGCCACGCTGATCGCCAGCATCACCTTCATGACGATGTTGGCCAACGTGCGAATGAAACCCTGCAACGCCGGATCCGCGACCCGCAGGCCGACAAGCTTGGCCAGCCGGTCACTGACCTTGTTGGTGATCCACCAACCGATGGCCAAGGTCACCAGCGCAAGCAACAGGCGGCTGCCATACGCCATGATCATGGGGATCCAGGTCTGCGACTGGCGGACCAGCTGATCAACTTCAGCGTTCAAATCCATGTATTCATCTCCTGATGCCGAGCGGCACGTACACAGTAAAGCTGGCCGCTGGTTTTACAGCGGCCATGGACCCGATGGACATCATTACGCCATCGAGGTTCCGGGCAACCCGGCAATCAGTCGCGGAAGTTGTTGAACTGGATCGGCATGTCGAACTCTTTGGTGCGCAGCAGGGCAATGGCTTCCTGCAGGTCGTCGCGCTTCTTGCCGGTGACACGCACCTGCTCGCCCTGGATGGCGGCCTGGACCTTGAGCTTGCCGTCCTTGATGGTGGCGACGATCTTCTTGGCCAGGTCCTTGTCGATGCCTTCGCGGAACTTGGCCTCCTGTTTCTTTTCCTTGCCCGAGGCGTACGGGTCCTTGGTTTCCAGGCACTTGACGTCGATCTTGCGCTTGACCAGCGCCAGGCGCAGGATTTCCAGCATGGCTTCGAGCTGGAACTCTTCCTCGGCGGTCATCATCACGGTCTGCTCCTTGTCCTTGAACTCGAAGCTGCCCTTGCCCTTGAGGTCATAGCGGCGCTCGAGGTCCTTGATGGCGTTGTCGACCGCGTTCTGCACTTCGTGCTTGTCCAGTTCCGATACCACGTCGAACGAAGGCATGGGTAATCTCCATAAAATAATCGCGCGCTCAGTCTGAACATGGAGCGCGTCGGTGTTAGCGGGTTAAAATGCGGGCTCATTATAACGGGTTGCGAAACGCAGATGAGCAGCACCTGGCATATTCTCGGCGCCGGTAGCCTCGGCAGCCTCTGGGCCTGCCGCCTGGCACGCGCCAGCAAGGCAGTACGCCTGATCCTGCGTGATGCGCAGCGCCTGCAGGCTTACCAGCAGGCTGGCGGCCTGACCCTGGTCGAGCAGGAGCATACCCGCCTCTACGCCATCCCGGCCGAAACGGCCGAGTCCGGCGGGCCCATCCATCGCCTGCTGGTGGCCTGCAAGGCCTACGATGCCGCCCCCGCCATCGCCCGCCTGGCACCACGCCTGGCTGAAGGCGCAGATATCGTCCTGTTGCAGAACGGCCTGGGCAGCCAGGACGAAGTCGCCGACCAGGTGCCCCACGCCCGCTGCATCTTCGCCTCCAGCACCGAAGGCGCGTTCCGCGAGGGCGACTGGCGTGTGCACTTCGCCGGGCATGGCTTCAACTGGCTGGGGGACCCGGCCAACCCCACCACTCCAGAATGGTTCGATGACCTGCATGACGCCGGTATCCCTGGCGAATGGACGGTCGACATCCTGACCCGCCTGTGGCGCAAGCTGGCGCTCAACTGCGCCATCAATCCGCTGACCGTGCTGCACGATTGCCAGAACGGCGGTTTGCTCGGGCACCTCGGCGAGGTCGAGGCACTGTGCACGGAACTGGCCGAGCTGCTGCGCCGTTGCGGCCAGCCCGAAGCGGCGGCCGATCTGGACGAAGAAGTGCAACGGGTGATCCTGGCCACCGCAGCCAACTACTCTTCCATGTACCAGGACGTACGCGCAGGCCGGCGTACCGAGGTGCACTACCTGCTGGGCCATGCCTGCCGGGCGGCCGAGCGCCACGGCTTGGCGCTGCCGCGGCTGGAACACCTGCACCAGCGCCTGGTCGATAACCTGCAAGCGCGTGGTTTGCCCAGCGCCTGACGTCAACCCAATACGGACATTGCCTTGCCCATGAGCCTGCGCCAACGCCTGGAAAACCTCCCGGTCGGGCAGAAACTGCTGGCAGCCCTGCTGGTACTGCTGGTGACCATCCTGCTGGTCGCCAATCTGACCTTCATCAGTGCCGCCTACTGGATCACCCAGGAGAGCATGGCACCGCAGGCATTGCAGACCATCGGCAAGCTGGTGGCCAACCCGCAACTGTCAGCCCGTGCCGGCGACTCGACCGAGACTGCCACTGCCCTGCTCAAGGAGCTGGACAGCTACACCCCGCTGCGCGCCGCCGCCATCTACGGCGGCGACGGCAACATGCTGGCCCAATTGCAGCACGGCGAGTCTCTGGCCCTGCCCAAGCGCTACCGCAACATCGACGGCTGGCGCCTGATGGAGTTTCGCAGCACCCAGCTGATCCGCATCCCGCGTGATGCCAGCCCACCGGCGCACCTGCTGCTGGTGGCCAGCAGTGAACTGCCCACGGCGTTCTACACCGGCACGCTCAGCGCCAGCCTGGCGATCCTGGTGTTCAGCATCCTGCTGTGGATGATCATCGCCCGGCAGATCAAGCGCCTGATCACCCAGCCGATCAATCAGCTCGAAGAACTCAGCCGCCAGGTCACCCGTGAAGAAAGCTATGCCTTGCGCGCCACCCGCGGCAACGACGACGAGATTGGTAGCCTGGCCGAAGCCTTCAACACCATGCTCTCGCGCATCGAGGCCCGCGAGCAGCAGCTCAAGCGCGCCCGCGACGAGTTCCAGATGGCCTACGACCAGGCCCAGGGCCTGGCCGAGGAAACCCGCCACACCAACCGCAAGCTGGAGCTCGAAGTCCAGGTGCGCAGCAAGATCGAGAAGAAGCTCACGGGCTTTCAGAACTACCTCAACAGCATCATCGACTCCATGCCCTCGGCGCTGATCGCCCTCGATGAGCAGCTCTACGTCACCCAATGGAACCACGAGGCCACAGTGCTCTCCGGCACGCCACTGGACGAAGCGCTGAACCAGCCGATCTTCATCGCCTTCGAGCCGCTCAAGCCGTTCCTGCCGCAACTCAAGGAGAGCGTCGAAAAGCACCGGGTGGCGAAGATCGAGCGGGTCACATGGCCCAAGGGCGACGACCTGCGCCATTACGCCCTGACTTTCTACCCGCTGATGGGCGGCGGTGGCCGCGGCGTGGTGATCCGTATCGACGACATCACCCAGCGCCTGTCGCTGGAGGAGATGATGGTGCAGTCGGAGAAGATGCTTTCGGTCGGTGGCCTCGCCGCCGGCATGGCCCACGAAATCAACAACCCACTGGGCGCAATCCTGCACAACGTGCAGAACATTCGCCGGCGCCTGTCGGCAGAGCTGCCACGTAACCAGGAGCAGGCGAGCGAGCTGGGCATCGACCTGGCCAACGTCAACCGCTACCTGGAAAGCCGCGAAGTGCCGCAGCTGCTCGACGGCATTCAGCAGGCCGGCGCCCGCGCCGCCAAGATCGTCACCCACATGCTCAGTTTCAGCCGCCGCAGCAACCGCCAGCTGGCGCCTTGCGAGCTGCCGGCGCTGATCGACCAGGCCGTGGAAATCGCCAGCAACGACTTCGACCTGACCATCGGCTTCGATTTCAAGGGCCAGGCCATCGTCCGCCAGTTCGACCCCAACCTGGGCCCGGTACCCTGCACCGCCAACGAACTGGAGCAGGTGCTGCTGAACCTGCTGAAGAACGCCGCCCAGGCCATCCACCAGCGGCCGCAGCCCAGCGAGCCAGGGCGCATCACGCTGCGCACGAAGCTCAATCCGCCCTGGGCCGAGATCCAGGTCGAGGACAACGGCGTGGGCATGCCTGAAACCGTGCGCAAACGCACCTTCGAGCCGTTCTTCACCACCAAGGAAATCGGCCAGGGTACCGGGCTCGGCCTGTCGGTTTCGTACTTCATCATCACCAACAACCACAAGGGGCAGATGGAAGTGCAGTCCACGCCCGGCCAGGGCACCTGCTTCACCCTGCGCCTGCCCCTCGGCCAGCCGCCAGCGGCTGCGCCGACCCACACGGAGGCATGACATGGGCTATCGCCTGTCGAAGATCTACACCCGCACTGGCGACAAGGGCGAAACCGGCCTGGGGGACGGGCGTCGGGTACCCAAGGACCACCCGCGGGTCGAGGCGATCGGTGAGGTGGACAGCCTCAACAGCCAGCTCGGGCTGCTGCTGGCCGGCCTGGCCGAACACGGGTTGGACGAGGTGAGCAACGTTCTGGCGCCCTGCCAGCATCGTTTGTTCGACCTTGGCGGCGAGTTGGCGATGCCCAGCTACCAAGCCTTGAACCAGGCTGAAGTGGAGCGGCTGGAGGCAGCAATCGATGTGTGGAACGAAGAGCTGGGGCCGCTGAAGAATTTCATTCTGCCCAGTGGTTCGGCGCTGGTGGCGCAGGCCCATGTGTGCCGTAGCCTGGCGCGCAGTGCGGAGCGGCGGTGTCAGCAGTTGAATGCACTGGAGCCGTTGGAGGGGGTTGGGTTGGCTTACATCAACCGGCTTTCGGATCTGCTGTTTGTGGCGGCGCGGATGATCGGGCGGCGGCAAGGGGTAGCTGAAGTATTGTGGCAGCCTGCGGTAAAACCTGAAGGCTGAGATCACTGGGGCTGCTTTGCAGCCCCAATTACTCAGGCCTCGGGCCAGAATGCGCGGATCCCGGCAACACCTTGGGCACCGGCCTCCCAGGCCTTCTCCCGCTCACCCGGCCCAACCCCACCCAGCAGGTAAACCGGCTGGTTGAACCCGGCAATCAGCCGCTGCGCCTCATCCCAACCCAACGGCACCGCCTCGGGGTGGGTCTGGGTCGCCTGCACCGGCGACAGGGTGACGAAATCCACGCCCATCTGCTCGGCCAGCGCCAGCTCTTCGGCACTGTGGCATGACGCTGCCAGCCAGCGCTCCTTGGGGAACGGGCGGCCTTTGGCGGCATACTTGCGCAGCTGCGCGGCGGTCAGGTGCCAGCCGGCGGACGGGAAGTCGCCCAGCCACTCCAGCGGCCCCTTGAGCATCAGCTGCGCCTTGCCCGCGCACAGCCCGACCGCATCCACCGCCACATCGCGGTACTTGGGGTCGTACATGTCCGGCGCACGCAGCTGGATCAGGCGAATACCGTTGGCCACGGCCTTCTGGATACCCTTGAGCATCTGCGGCACTTCCAGGCCATCCGGGGTGATCAGGTACTGGTCCGGCAAGCGCGCAGCAGCGACGATCGGCTTGTTGGCCTCAGGGAACTCGTACTGCCCCAGGTCCCGTGGCGCGACCCAGGCCAGTGGCTGGCCTTCGGCGCCGTGGGGCTCACCGGTGAAGGCATCAACCTCACGCACATCCAGCAGCACCTGCTTGTCCGGGTAGTCGTGGCTGACCTTGATCAGCGCCCGCGAACGGGTCACTTCGATGCCCAGCTCTTCGCGCAACTCACGGGCCAGGGCCGCTTCGACGCCTTCGCCCTCTTCCACCTTGCCGCCCGGGAATTCCCACAGGCCGCCTTGATGCTGAGTATCGGCGCGGCGGGCAATCAGAATGCGCCCGTCACTACCGCGGATCACCGCGGCTACAACATGAATCCGTTTCAACCTTCACGCTCCGCCAGGCCAGCTTGCTGCCAGGCCTGGAAGGCCGGCCACTGGTAAATGGTCTCGATATAGGTGGCTGCCTCGGCGGGCACTTCCACGCGGTAGGTACGCAGGCGCACCGCCACCGGGGCGAAGAAGGCATCGGCCAGGGTCGGCTTGCCGAACAGGAAGGGGCCACTGTCCTTGGCCACCAGGCGGCACTCGGACCACAGCGCGACGATGCGGTCGATGTCGACTTGCACGTCCAGCGGCATGTCATCCAGCCCCTGGTCACGGGACAGGTCGAACGGCATGGCTCCGCGCAGGGCGAAGAAGCCGCTGTGCATCTGCGCACAGGCCGAACGGGCCTGGGCACGGGCGGCCACATCAGCTGGCCACAGCTGGGCCTCGGGGTGGCGCTCGTTAAGGTACTCGGCAATGGCCAGGGAATCGGCGATCACGCCGTGCTCGGTCTTGAGCAGCGGCACCTTGCCGGTGGAAGAGAATTCGAGGATGCGCTTGCGGGTGTCGGGCTGGTTCAGGCTGATCAGCGTTTCTTCGTATGGCACGCCGGCCAGCTCTAGGGCCAGGGCACCACGCAGCGACCAGGAGGAATACAGCTTGTCGCCGATGATCAGGTGATAGCTCATGGTTCGGCTCCATGTATTGGGAGTTTTGGGGCTGCTTTGCAGCCCTTTCGCGACACAAGGCCGCTCCTACAAGGGAACGCGATCTCCTGTAGGAGCGGCCTTGTGTCGCGAAAGGGCCGCACAGCGGCCCCAGCATTACTTCAGGTGCGGTATTCGGCGTTGATCTTCACGTATTCGTGGGACAGGTCGGTGGTCCAGATGGTTTCGCTGCACTGGCCACGACCCAGCTCGATACGGATGGTGATCTCTTCCTGGGCCATCACGGCCGAACCCTGCGCTTCGGTGTAGCTCGGGCTGCGGCCGCCTTGGCTGGCGATGCACACGCTGTCCAGGTACACGTCGATCAGGCTGACATCCAGCTCCGGCACGCCGGCACGGCCCACGGCAGCCAGGATACGGCCCCAGTTCGGGTCGGAGGCGAACAGCGCGGTCTTGATCAGCGGCGAGTGGGCCACGGCGTAACCGACATCCAGGCATTCCTGGTGGTTGCCACCACCGTTGACCTGCACGGTAACGAACTTGGTGGCGCCTTCGCCGTCACGGACGATGGCCTGGGCCACTTCCATGCACACTTCGAACACGGCCTTCTTCAATGCTTCGAACAGCGCGCCGCTGGCTTCGGTGACTTCCGGCAGGTTGGCCTTGCCGGTGGCGATCAGCATGCAGCAGTCGTTGGTCGAGGTGTCGCCGTCGATGGTGATGCGGTTGAACGACTTGTTGGCACCGTCGAGCATCAGGTCCTTGAGCACCGCCGGGGCCACCTTGGCGTCGGTAGCGATGTAGCCGAGCATGGTGGCCATGTTCGGGCGAATCATGCCGGCGCCTTTGCTGATACCGGTCACGGTGACGGTCACGCCATCATGCTGGAACTGGCGGCTGGCACCCTTTGGCAGGGTGTCGGTGGTCATGATGCCGGTGGCGGCTTCAGCCCAGTGGTTTTCCGACAGGTTGTCCAGGGCGGCCTGCAGCGCGCCTTCGATCTTCTCGACCGGCAGTGGCTCACCGATCACACCGGTGGAGAACGGCAGCACCGACTCGGCCGGCACGCCGGTCAGTTCGGCCAGCTTGGCGCAGGTGCGTTCGGCTGCGGCCAGGCCTGGTGCGCCGGTACCGGCGTTGGCATTGCCGGTGTTGGTCAGCAGGTAGCGCACGGTGCCCTGCACGCGCTGCTTGGACAGGATCACCGGAGCTGCACAGAAGGCGTTGAGGGTGAACACGCCAGCCACGCTGGAGCCTTCGGCGCAGCGCATGACCACCACATCCTTGCGCCCAGGACGCTTGATGCCGGCAGAAGCAATACCGAGTTCAAAACCCGGAACCGGGTGCAGGGTGGGCAAAGGACCAAGACCAACAGCCATTAGAGCGCTCCTAGAAATACGGTGAATATGGAAAAAGGGGGCCGCAATGCGGCCCCCAGGGATGTCACGATACAACAATCAGCTCAGGTCACTCGATCTGACCATGGCAATGCTTGAATTTTTTGCCAGAACCACACCAGCACGGCTCGTTGCGGCCCAGCTTGAGGTCGTTGCGCACCGGGGCAGCGGCCACGGCCACTTCGGCGCCCTCCTCGCTAAGCTGCTCGCTTTCAAGGCCCGGCGCGGCGGCATGCTGGAACTGCATGCGGCTGGCCAGCTCTTCGGCTTCGCGGCGCAGACGGGCTTCTTCTTCGGCCGGGTCTTCGCGGCGCACCTGAACGTGCGACAGCACGCGAATGGTGTCGCGCTTGATCGACTCGAGCAGTTCCTGGAACAGCGAGAACGACTCGCGCTTGTACTCCTGCTTCGGGTTCTTCTGCGCGTAACCACGCAGGTGGATACCGTGACGCAGGTGATCCATGGTCGACAGGTGGTCTTTCCACAGGTCGTCCAGCACGCGCAGCAAGATCTGCTTCTCGAAGGTACGCAGGGCCTCGATACCGGCCTGGTCTTCCTTCTCGGTGTAGGCGGTGGTGATTTCGTTCAGCAGCTTCTCGCGCAGGGTCTCCTCGTAAAGCTGAGCATCCTCGTCCAGCCACTGCTGGATCGGCAGCTTCATGGCGAAGTCGCTGGCCAGCGCCGCTTCCAGGCCGGCCACGTCCCACTGCTCCGGCAGCGACTGCGGCGGGATGTGCTGGCTGATGGTGGCATCCAGCACTTCCTGGCGGAACTCGGCGATGGTGTCGCCAATGTTATCGGCCGCCAGCAGGCTGTTGCGCATGTGGTAGATCACCTTGCGCTGTTCGTTGGCCACGTCATCGTATTCAAGCAGCTGCTTGCGGATGTCGAAGTTGCGGCCTTCGACCTTGCGCTGGGCTTTTTCGATGGCGTTGGTGACCATGCGGTGCTCGATGGCCTCGCCAGACTGCATGCCCAGTGCCTTCATGAAGTTCTTCACCCGGTCAGAGGCGAAGATACGCATCAGGCTGTCTTCCAGCGACAGGTAGAAGCGGCTCGAACCCGGGTCGCCCTGACGGCCGGAACGGCCACGCAGCTGGTTGTCGATACGGCGCGATTCGTGGCGCTCGGAGGCGATCACGTGCAGGCCACCGGCTTGAATCACCTGCTGGTGACGCTTCTGCCAGTCGGCCTTGATCTGGGCGATCTGCTCAGGAGTCGGGTTTTCCAGGGCAGCCACTTCGGCTTCCCAGTTACCGCCCAGCAGAATGTCGGTACCACGGCCAGCCATGTTGGTGGCGATGGTCAGCGCACCCGGGGCACCGGCTTGCGCGATGATCTCGGCTTCCTTCTCGTGGTACTTGGCGTTCAGTACCTTGTGGTCGATACCTTCCTTCTTCAGCAGGTTCGACATGTGCTCCGAAGTTTCGATGGTGGCGGTACCCACCAGGATCGGGCGGCCCTGGGTCATGCTCTCTTTGATGTCGGCGATGATCGCGGCGTATTTCTCGTCGGCGGTCAGGTACACCAGGTCGTTGAAGTCTTTACGCGCGAGCGGTTTGTTCGGCGGGATGACCATCACGTTGAGGGCGTAGATCGACTGGAACTCGAACGCTTCGGTGTCGGCGGTACCGGTCATGCCGGACAGCTTGGTGTAGAGACGGAAGTAGTTCTGGAAGGTGGTCGACGCCAGGGTCTGGCTTTCGGCCTGAATGTTCAGGTTTTCTTTTGCCTCGATGGCCTGGTGCAGGCCTTCGGACAGGCGACGGCCAGGCATGGTACGGCCGGTGTGCTCGTCGATCAGCAGGACCTGGCCGTCCTGGACGATGTACTCGATGTTGCGGTGGAACAGCTTGTGCGCACGCAGGCCGGCGTAGACGTGGGTCAGCAGGCCCAGGTTGTGCGCCGAGTACAGGCTCTCGCCTTCGGCCAGCAGGCCAGCCTGGGTCAGCATCTCTTCGATGAACTGGTGACCGGCTTCGTTGAGCTCTACCTGGCGGCTCTTCTCGTCGATGGTGTAGTGGCCTTCCTGGGTGACCTGGCCTTCGACTTCTTCGATGTGCTGGGTCAGGCGCGGGATCAGGCGGTTGATCTCGATATACAGCTTGGAGCTGTCTTCGGCCTGACCGGAGATGATCAGCGGGGTACGCGCTTCGTCGATGAGGATCGAGTCGACTTCGTCGATCACGGCGAAGTTCAGTTCACGCTGGAACTTCTCTTCCTGGCTGAACGCCATGTTGTCGCGCAGGTAGTCGAAACCGAATTCGTTGTTGGTGCCGTAGGTGATGTCGGCAGCGTAGGCGGCGCGCTTTTCTTCAGGCGGCTGGAAGGCCGAGACGATGCCTACGGACAGGCCGAGGAATTCGTACAGCGGGCGCATCCAGTTGGCGTCGCGGCGGGCCAGGTAGTCGTTCACCGTGACCACATGCACACCCTTGCCGGACAGGGCGTTGAGGTAAACGGCCAGGGTACCGACCAAGGTCTTGCCTTCACCGGTACGCATTTCTGCGATCATGCCCTCGTGCAGGGTCATGCCGCCGATCAGCTGCACGTCGAAGTGGCGCATGCCCATCACGCGCTTGCCGGCCTCACGGGCCACGGCGAAGGCTTCGGGCAACAGTTGGTCCAACGTCTCGCCTTTGGCCAGGCGCTCCTTGAACTCTGCGGTCTTGCCCCGCAGTTGCTCATCGGAGAGGGCCACCATCTTCTCTTCGAAGGCATTGACGATAGCTACCGTCTTGAGCATGCGTTTGACTTCACGCTCGTTCTTGCTTCCAAAAAGTTTTTTTAACAAAGGCGCAAACATATCGGCAGGATCTTCCACACGTAGGGATGGAGGGCGGCCCCATGAGTCGCCCGTGCAGCCCTGAGGCCGCATGCGAACGAGCATTCTACCCGGAAACGATGGTGAGGAAAGTGGTCGATTGCCACGATGCTGGCACAGCGCTTAGGCGGGGGCTTTTCTAAGATAGGGGCATTTTCCCCGAGTTCAACCCGCGGGTTGATGAAACAATAGCGAGAATGACTCCTATCCCGTGAGAGGCCAGCTCAGGCAACGAGGATGTTAGACTGGCCTCCTTGTCACTGCATGCACACCACCATGGCCTTCAAACCCTCCCCCGCCCAGCCGCCCGCCACCCTGCTGCGCCAGAACCGCCCGCTGCGCCTGCTGCTGAACCAGGCCGAGCGCCTGGAACACCTGCAGCGCCTGCTGGAAAGCCAGCTGCAACCGGCAGCCCGCGAGCATTGCCATGTGGCCTCGTGGCGGGACGGTACGTTGCTGCTGGTGGTCACCGACGGCCATTGGGCCACGCGCCTGCGCTACCAGCAGAAACGCCTGCAGCGCCAGCTACAGGCGCTGGAAGCATTCGGCAACCTGCAGCGCATCCACTACAAGGTGCAACCGCCCCTGGTGCCGGCCAGGCGCGGCGGCAACACCACCGAACTGTCGAACACTGCCGCCGAGAGCATCCGCGACTCCGCCGAAGGGATCGCCGACCCCAAGCTGCGTGCCGCCCTGGAGCGACTGGCCAGCCACGCGAACAAAGAAAAGCGCTGAAATAAAAAAGGCCACCCGAAGGTGGCCTTAATCACACTAGAGAGAGTGTTCGAACTTACACGGCCGCAACAGGACGCATGTACGAGATCGGTGCCGTACTGGCATCTTCGAAAGTGACCACTTCCCAGGCATCGGTTTCAGTGATGAGTTTGCGCAGCAGCTGGTTGTTCAGCGCGTGGCCGGACTTGTAGCCCTTGAACTCGCCGATCAGGCTGTTGCCCAGCAGGTAAAGGTCGCCAATGGCGTCGAGGATCTTGTGCTTGACGAATTCGTCATCGGAACGAAGGCCGTCTTCGTTGAGCACACCAGTCTCGTCGACCACGATGGCGTTCTCGACACTGCCACCCAACGCAAGGTTGTGCTTGCGCAGGTACTCGATGTCACGCATGAAGCCGAAGGTACGGGCGCGGCTGACTTCCTTCACGAACGAGGTGCTGGAGAAGTCGACGACCGCACTCTGGGTCTGGCCCTTGAGGACCGGGTGATCGAAGTCGATCTCGAAGCTCACCTTGAACCCGTCGAATGGCAGGAAGGTGGCGCTCTTGTCGCCCTCCGTCACTGTCACTTCGCGCAGGATGCGGATGAACTTCTTGGCTGCGTCCTGCTCTTCCAGGCCGGCAGACTGAATCAGGAATACGAAGGGACCGGCGCTGCCATCCATGATCGGCACTTCCGAGGCGGAGAGCTCGACGTAGGCGTTATCGATGCCCAGGCCCGCCATGGCGGAGAGCAGGTGCTCGACCGTATCGACCTTGACGTCACCGTTGACCAGCGTGGTGGACATGGTGGTCTCACCGACGTTGGCCGCACGCGCCGGGATTTCGACCACAGGGTCAAGGTCGGCGCGACGGAAGACGATGCCGGTGTCGACAGGCGCAGGCTTGAGGGTCAGGTAGACCTTCTCCCCGGAGTGCAGGCCGACGCCCGTGGCACGGATGGTATTCTTCAGGGTGCGTTGTCTAATCATGGCATTGGCCGCTTCAGCGCAAATAATGCGAACAGGTATCAACAAAGGCTGGGGATGATAACAGACCCGGCCTTTGCTGAACACCAATCACCCTTATACCCCTGATAAATTCCATCAATCGGCCTGACGACGCAGGAAGGCTGGGATATCGAGGTAGTCCAGGTCATCCTGAGGGTTGAGTTTAGCTGCCGCAGCGGCACCTGCGTGGGCCTGGTTGCGCATTACGGTCGGGCGCTCCAGGTCACGGTAGTTGACGGCTGGCTGCTCCTGGCGAACCGGCGCCGGATTGGAAGCCTCGTACGCCTGCTGGGCGGTCTGCAGGGTGTTGTCGACCACCTTGACCGGTTTTTCGATGCGCGCGCCCAGACCGGTGGCAACCACGGTCACGTGCAGCTCGTCACGCATGTCAGGGTCGATCACGGTGCCGACCTTGACCATGGCGTGATCGGAGGCGAAGGCTTCGATGATGCTACCCACGTCGGAGTATTCACCCAGCGACAGGTCAGGACCTGCGGTGATGTTCACCAGGATGCCGCGGGCGCCCTGCAGGTTGACGTCTTCGAGCAGCGGGTTGCGGATCGCCGCTTCGGTGGCTTCGCGAGCACGGTTCGGGCCGCTGGCGCAGCCGGTACCCATCATCGCCATGCCCATTTCACCCATGACGGTGCGCACGTCGGCGAAGTCGACGTTGATCATGCCCGGGCGCTTGATGATGTCGGAGATACCGCGAACGGCACCGGCCAGTACATCGTCGGCCTTGGCAAAGGCGGACAGCAGGCTGGCATCCTTGCCCAGGATGGTCAGCAGCTTCTCGTTGGGGATGGTGATGAGCGAGTCGACGCTCTCAGCCAGCATGCGGATGCCTTCATCGGCGATCTGCATGCGCTTGCGGCCTTCGAACGGGAACGGACGGGTCACCACTGCAACGGTGAGAATGCCCATTTCCTTGGCCACTTCGGCGATGATCGGCGCCGCGCCGGTACCGGTACCGCCGCCCATGCCGGTGGTGATGAACACCATGTTGGTGCCCTGCAGCACCTCGGCGATGCGCTCACGGTCTTCCAGCGCGGCCTGACGGCCGACTTCCGGATTGGCACCGGCACCCAGACCCTTGGTCACGCCGGTACCCAGTTGCAGGATGGTGCGTGCGCCGATGTTTTTCAGCGCCTGGGCATCGGTGTTGGCGCAGATGAACTCGACGCCTTCGATGCTGCTCTTCACCATGTGGTTGACGGCGTTGCCGCCGCCACCGCCAACACCGATCACTTTGATGACCGGACTTTGCGGGACGTTGTCTACGAGCTCGAACATTTTCCCTCTCCTTACAGTTCTCTAGTTGTTGCGCCTACCACTACTGCTTTGAAACTTAGAAGTTGCCCTGGACCCACTTCTTGAAGCGCTCAAGCACTGGGGCCTTCGGTTCATCGCCATAGCTGTTGTTGCTGCTGTTGGTGTTACCGGTCAGGACCAGGTCCTCGGACTGCTTGAGCAGGCCATAGGTAAGCAAGCCCACACCGGTGGAATAGATCGGGTTGCGCACCACGTCGCTCAGCCCCCGAACGCTGTGCGGCACGCCCAGGCGTACCGGCATGTGGAAGATTTCCTCGGCCAGTTCCACGGCACCTTCCATCTTCGCAGTGCCGCCGGTGAGGACGATGCCGGCTGGCACCAGGTCCTCGTAGCCGCTGCGGCGCAGCTCGGCCTGGATCAGGGTGAAGAGCTCGTCGTAACGTGGCTCCACCACCTCGGCCAGGGCCTGGCGCGACAGCTCGCGCGGTGGGCGGTCGCCCACGCTAGGCACCTTGATGGTCTCGCCCGCGCCGGCCAGCTTGGCCAGGGCGCAGGCGTAGCGGATCTTGATTTCTTCGGCGTACTGGGTCGGCGTACGCAGGGCCATGGCGATGTCGTTGGTCACCTGGTCGCCAGCAATCGGGATGACCGCGGTGTGACGGATCGCGCCCTCGGTGAAGATGGCGATGTCGGTGGTGCCACCACCGATGTCCACCAGGCACACGCCCAGCTCTTTCTCGTCATCGGTCAGCACCGAGTAGGCCGAGGCCAGCTGCTCGAGGATGATGTCGTCGATTTCCAGGCCGCAGCGGCGCACGCACTTCTCGATGTTCTGCGCCGCGTTGACCGCGCAGGTGACCACGTGAACCTTGGCCTCCAGACGCACGCCGGACATGCCCAGCGGCTCGCGCACGCCCTCCTGGTTATCGATCACATAGTCCTGCGGCAGGGTGTGCAGCACGCGCTGGTCAGCCGGGATGGCCACGGCCTGGGCGGCGTCGAGCACACGCTCGAGGTCGGCAACGCTGACCTCGCGGTCGCGGATGGCGACGATGCCGTGGGAGTTCAGGCTGCGGATGTGGTTGCCTGCTACACCGACGAACGCCGAGTGGATACGGCAGCCGGCCATCAGCTGGGCTTCTTCCACTGCGCGCTGGATCGACTGCACGGTCGATTCGATGTTCACCACCACGCCCTTCTTCAGGCCGCGGGATGGGTGGGTGCCGATGCCCACGATCTCGAGGGTGCCGTCTTCGCCCACTTCACCCACCAGCGCCACCACCTTGGAGGTGCCGATGTCCAGCCCGACGATCATTTTGCCGCTATGCGCGTTTGCCATGGTCCTGCCTCTCTCTAATTCTTCGCAACGGCGGGTTGGGCCGTCGTCGGTGCGTTCGGTTCCCGCCAACCAACGGCAAGTCCGTTGGCGTAACGCAGATCAATGCGGGCGATATTGGTGATCTGCTCTTTGAGTGTCTTGTCGTAAATGGCAATGAAACGGCGCATCTTCTCCACCAGGTGGTCGCGCCCCAACAGCAGCTCGATGCCCGGCCCGGCGCTGCTCGCACCGGTGGTCAGGAACCAGCTGCCCCGCTCGCGCAGCTCCAGGCGAGCGATGGAAAAGCCCAGGGGGCGCAGCATCTGGCTCAATACCTGATATTGCTGCATGACTTGTTGCTGAGCGCGCTGCGGCCCGGCCAGCTGCGGCAGGTGCTCATAGTTGGCCAGCTCGCGCGGGGTGAAGGCCTGGCCCTGGTTGTTGAGCAGGGCCTCGTCACCCCAGCGCGCCACCGGCAGCTGTTCTTCCAGGCGGATCACCACTTCATCCGGCCACACCCGTCGCACTTCGGCATGGGCGATCCACGGCATCTGCTCAAGCTCGGCGCGCATCGCGGTGAGGTCGACGCTGAAGAAGCTCGCCGCCACGTATGGCGCAATGCGCTGCTGCACCGACTGCTGGCTGATGTAGCTAAGGTCGCCCTGCACGTCGATCTTGGTGATTGGCCGGTCGGCATAAGGCATCAGGCGGATGGCGCCCTCATAGGCGCCGAAGCCTGCAGCCACCAGCACGATCGGCCACAGCAGGCGCTTGAGGCCGCCCAGGCTGGGCCGCGGCAGGCGCGCCGATACGGGCTCGTCGGCCACCAGTCGGCTGGCACCACGTGGCACCGGCTTGCTGCGGCCGGTAACGGGTTGCTGCTGACGTATCATTGCGCCTTGCATGATGGTTAACCTCGCGTCGCCACGCTTTCAGCCAGGATCGCCAGCACCAGTTGCTGGAAGTCCAGGCCGGCCGCGCGGGCCGCCATGGGCACCAGGCTATGGTCGGTCATGCCGGGTGCGGTGTTGACTTCGAGCAGCCAGAACCGGCCCTGCTCGTCCTGCATCACGTCCAGCCGGCCCCAGCCTTCGATGCCGATGGCATCGCAGGCGCGCGCGGTCAGGTCGATCAGTTCCTGCTCCTTGGCACTGTCCAGGCCGCACGGGATGCGGTACTGGGTGTCATTGGCGATGTACTTGGCGTCGTAGTCGTAGAACACGTGCGGAGTACCCAAGGCGATCGGCGGCAGCACCTGGCCACGCAGAACGGCGATGGTGAACTCCGGGCCGTGAATCCATTGCTCGACCAGGACTTGCGAATCGTAGTGGGCGGCGTCTTGCCAGGCAGCGATCAGTTCCTGCTCGCTATTCACCTTGGCCATGCCGATGCTAGAGCCTTCATGGGCAGGTTTGACGATAAGCGGGAAGCCCAGTTCCGTACTGGCTGCAACACAATCCTCGGCACTGGCCAGCACCGCGTGGCGCGGGGTCGGAATACCCAGGCTCTGCCACACTTGCTTGGTGCGCAGCTTGTCCATGGCCAGTGCGGAAGCGAGGATGCCGCTGCCGGTGTAGGGGATGCCCAGGCACTCGAGCAGGCCCTGCATGCTGCCGTCTTCACCGCCACGGCCGTGGAGGATGATGAAGGCGCGGTCGATCTTCTCGTGCTGCAGACGCGCCAGCAGGTCGTCACCGACGTCGATGGCGACCACGTCGACACCGGCAGTGGTCAGTGCGTCGATCACCGCGGCGCCAGACTTCAGCGACACTTCACGCTCGGCGCTCTTGCCACCGTACAGCACGGCAACACGGCCGAACGCTTTCACGTCCAGGGTCGAGTGCAGTTGTTCGTAAGCGCTGGTCATTTCGACTTCTCCTGCTTGGCGCCTGCGAACAGCGGGCTTTTCATCAGTTGCGGGGCCAGGCCACCGACGTCACCGGCACCCTGGCAGATCAGGATGTCGCCGGCGCGCAGCAGCGGCTTGACCAGCGGCGCCAGCTCGGCGCCACGTTCGATGTAGATCGGGTCCAGCTTGCCGCGCTGGCGGATGCTGTGGCACAGCTGGCGGCTGTCGGCACCGGGGATCGGCTCTTCGCCGGCCGGGTAGACTTCCATCAACAGCAGTACGTTGGCATCGCCCAGCACCTGGACGAAATCGTCGTACAGGTCGCGGGTACGGCTGTAACGGTGCGGCTGGTAGACGATCACCAGGCGGCGGCTTGGCCAGCCACCGCGCACGGCCTTGATCACAGCAGCCACTTCGGTCGGGTGGTGACCATAGTCGTCGACCAGCATC
Organism: Pseudomonas sp. CC120222-01a; assembly: GCF_003097235.1. Taxonomy (GTDB): domain Bacteria; phylum Pseudomonadota; class Gammaproteobacteria; order Pseudomonadales; family Pseudomonadaceae; genus Aquipseudomonas. The sequence goes on from NZ_QEQQ01000005.1 coordinate 208,268, forward strand.
ACGCTGCCGCCATCGACCGGCAGTTCGCCGTAGACCTGGAAGCGGCGGCCGACGCCCTGGAAGCCGGACAGGCCCTGGACGATGGCTTCATCGCTGATGCCTTCGTCAGTGGCGATGGCGATGGTGGCCAAGGCGTTGAGCACGTTGTGGTTGCCGGGCATGTTCACCGACACCTCGAGCGGCTCGCAGTCGCGGCGCAGTACGGTGAAGTGGGTCTGCATGCCCTGCTGGCGCACGTTGATGGCGCGGATGTCGGCCTCTTCGCTGAAGCCGTAAGTAACGGTCGGGCGCTTGACCTGCGGCAGGATCTCGCGCACGACAGGGTCGTCCAGGCACATCACGGCCAGGCCGTAGAACGGCAGGTTGTGCAGGAACTCGACGAAGGTCTTCTTCAGCTTGTTGAAGTCGCCTTCGTAGGTTGCCATGTGGTCGGCGTCGATGTTGGTGACCACGGCAACCATCGGCTGCAGGTGCAGGAAGCTGGCATCGCTTTCGTCGGCTTCGGCAATCAGGTAGCGGCTGGTGCCCAGCTGCGCGTTGGTGCCGGCAGCGGTCAGGCGACCACCGATGACGAAGGTCGGGTCCAGACCGCCGGCGGCGAATACCGAAGCCAGCAGGCTGGTGGTGGTGGTCTTGCCGTGGGTACCGGCAACCGCCACGCCATGGCGATAGCGCATCAGCTCGGCGAGCATCTCGGCACGCGGCACCACCGGAATACGACGTTCCAGGGCGGTGGCGACTTCCGGGTTGGCCGGGTTGATGGCGCTGGACACCACCAGCACATCGGCATTGGCGGCGTTCTCGGCGCGGTGGCCGACGAAGATCTCGGCGCCGAACGACTCCAGGCGCTCGGTAACCGGCGACGCCTTGAGGTCGGAACCGGACACCTGGTAGCCCAGGTTCAGCAGCACTTCAGCGATACCGCACATGCCCACGCCGCCGATACCGACGAAGTGGATGCGGTTGATGCGGCCCATCTTCGGCTGGGGCATGGCTTTCTGGCTTTCAACCATGGGCCACCTCCAGGCAGATATCGACCACGGTGCTGGTTGCAGCAGGTTTGGCCAGGCGCCGTGCGGTGCCAGCCATGGTGTTGAGTTTCTCGGGTTGCATCAGCACCTCGTTCAGGCGTTCAGCGAGTTGCGCTGCGCCAGTTGTCGCTTGTGGCATGAGGAAGGCAGCGCCTTCCTGGGCCAGATATTGGGCGTTGTAGGTCTGGTGGTCGTCGATCGCGTGGGGCAAGGGCACCAGCATCGAAGGCAGGCCCGCCGCCGCGAGTTCGCTGACGGTCAGGGCACCGGCCCGGCAGACCACGATATCGGCCCAGCCATAGGCATGGGCCATGTCCTTGATGAACGGCTCGACCTGGGCCTCGACACCTGCCTCGCGGTAACGCTCGGCAGTGGCTGGCGCATGGTGCTTGCCGGCCTGGTGGAACACCTCTGGGCGCAGGTTCGCCGGTACTTCGGACAGGGCCTTAGGCAACAATTTGTTCAATGGTTCCGCACCCAGGCTGCCACCCATCACCAGCAGGCGCGCGCGGCGCTCGGCCAAGGGCGCGCGCTGGGCATCCATGAACAGCTCCGGGCGCACCGGGTTGCCGGTGGTCCGCAGCTTGTCGCTGGCGTCGAAGGTCGCCGGGAAGGCTTCGCAGACACGCGCAGCCAGCGGCAGCAGCAGGCGGTTGGTGGTGCCGGCGCGGGCGTTCTGCTCGTGGATCACCAGCGGTACACCGCACAGCTTTGCGGCAACGCCGCCCGGGCCGGTCACATAGCCGCCGAAGCCAACTACGCACACAGGCTCGAGCTCGCGCACGATACGGCGCGCCTGGAGCACCGCCTTGACCAGGGTGAACGGTGCCTTGAGCAGCGAAAGCTTGCTCTTGCCACGCAGGCCGCTGACCTGGATCAGGTGCAGTGGCAGGCCGGCTTGCGGCACCAGTTCGTTCTCGATGCCCCGCGGGGTGCCCAGCCAGTGCACGGTGTAACCACGCGACTGGAATTCACGGGCGCAGGCCAGGGCCGGGAACACGTGCCCCCCGGTACCACCGGCCATGATCAGTACGTTCTTGCCGTCAGCGGCCATGACTGGTCTCCTCGGCAAAGTCACTTTCTTTGAATTCGTGCTCCTCGCTGCCCAAGTGCGTGCGACTTTCCCATTCGATGCGCAACAGCAAACCCACGCAGGCACAACAGATCACCAGCGATGAACCGCCGTAACTCAGGAACGGCAGGGTCAGGCCCTTGGTCGGCAGCAGGCCGACGTTCACCCCGATGTTGATCAGGAACTGGCCGATCCACAGGAACGCCAGGCCGAACGCCATGTAGGCGGCGAAGAACTGCTTGGCCTTCTCTGCCCACAGGCCGATATACAGCGCGCGGATGGTGACGAAGACGAACAGCGCGATGGTCACCAGCGAGCCGACCACGCCCAGCTCTTCGGCCAGCACCGAGAACACGAAGTCGGTGTGTGCTTCAGGCAGGTAGAACTGCTTCTGCACGCTGTTGCCCAGGCCCACGCCCAGCCACTCGCCGCGGCCAAAGGCGATCAGCGCCTGGGTCAGCTGGTAGCCGGAGCCGAACTGGTCGGACCAGGGGTCGGTGAAGGTGATCAGACGCGCCATCCGGTACGGCTGCGCCTGCACCAGGATGAACACCGCAGCCACCGCCAGCACCACCATCAGGCTGAAGCGGAACAACCCCACCCCGCCGAGGAACAGCATCGCGGCGGCGGCCCCCATCATCACCACGGTGGCGCCGAAGTCCGGCTCCATCAGCAGCAGAGCCGCCATTGGCAGCAGCACGATGAACGGTTTGAAGAAGCCCATCCAGGTCTCGCGCACCTCGGTCTGCCGGCGCACAAGGTAGCCGGCCAGGTAAATGACCACGAAGACCTTGGCAATCTCAGAGGGCTGCACGTTGAAGAAGCTGAAGCCGATCCAGCGCATCGAACCGTTCACTTCACGGCCGATCCCCGGCACCAGCACCAGCACCAGCAGGCCGAAGGCACCGATGAGCATCATGAAGCCCATGCGCTGCCAGGTGGCGATCGGCACCATCATGGTCGCGCCACAGGCGACCAGGCCGAGGAACACGTACACCAAGTGGCGGTACATGTGATACAGCGGGTTGCCGGACTGCACCGCAGCCACTTCCGACGATGCCGAGGTGATCATCACCAGGCCCAGGCCCAGCAGCGCCAGGCAACCGGCCAGCATGGCGAAGTCGAGGTCGACGCCACGGCCGCTGATCAGCGGCGACGGGTACGGCTTGAGGATGCCGAAGATCATGCCAGCCCTCCCGCCGCCTGGGCGAACAGGCGCCCGCGTTCTTCGAAGTTCTTGAACATGTCGAGGCTGGCGCAGGCCGGCGACAGCAGCACCGCGTCGCCCGGCTGGGCCAGCTCGGCACACTGCTGCACAGCCTCGTCCAGGGTCTGGACCCGCACCAGCGGCGCGCCATCACCCAGGGCATCGGCCAGGCGCTCGGCATCACGGCCAAGCAGTACCACGGCGCGGCAGAAGCGTTTGACCGGCTCGCGCAGGGCGGCGAAATCGGCACCCTTGCCGTCGCCACCGGCGATCAACACCAGTTTGCCGTCGATGTCCGCACCCAGGCCTTCGATCGCGGCCAGGGCAGCGCCGACGTTGGTGGCCTTGGAGTCGTCGTACCAGTTGACGGCGTTGCGCTCACGGATCCACTGGCAACGGTGAGCCAGGCCCTTGAACTCGCGCAGTGCTTCGAGCATTGGCGCGAACGGCAAACCGGCAGCGTGACCGAGGGCCAGGGCCGCCAGGGCGTTGCTCTGGTTGTGGGCGCCACGAATCTTCAGCTCACGCACCGGCATCAGCGTCTGGAATTCGTACGCCAGGTATTTCTCGCCATCGACTTCACGCAGGCCGAAGGCCTTGAAGTCCGGCTGGTTGAGGCCGAAGGTGAAGCATGGGCGGCCTTCCACCGGCAGCGGTCGGCTCAGGGCATCCTGGCGGTTGACCACGACCTGACGGGCACCGCGGAAGATCCGGTGCTTGGCCAGGTGGTAGGCCGGCAGGCCGCTGTAGCGGTCCATGTGGTCTTCGCTGATGTTCAGCACAGTGGCCACTTCGGCGTTGAGCTGGTCGGTGGTTTCCAGCTGGAAGCTCGACAGCTCCAGCACATACAGCTCGACGTCGTCGCTCAGCAGGTCCAGCGCCGGGGTGCCCAGGTTGCCACCCACGGCCACGCGCTTGCCGGCCTTGGCGGCCATCTCGCCGACCAGGGTGGTCACGGTGCTTTTCGCGTTGGAGCCGCTGATCGCCACGATCGGCGCCTTGGCATGGCGGGCGAACAGTTCGATGTCACCGGACAGCAGCACGCCACGCGCCGCTGCCTGCTGCAGGGCCGGGGTGGCCAGGGCCAGGCCCGGGCTCACGTACAGCTCGTTGGCGCGGCACAGGAAGTCCACGTCCAGTTCACCACAGCGCACTTCCACCTGCGGGTAATCACGGCGCAGGGTTTCCAGTTCCGGCGGTTGCTCGCGGGTGTCGGCGACCGCAAAGGCAATGCCCCGGTTCGCCAGGAAGCGAACCAGGGACATGCCGCTCTTGCCGAGGCCGACAACGATGCGGAATTGGTCGGAAGCGATCAATGACACGCTTTTCTACCTCAGTTTCAGGGTTGCCAGGCCGATCAGTACCAGAATCACGGTGATGATCCAGAATCGGACGATCACGCGTGGCTCAGGCCAGCCCTTGAGTTCAAAGTGGTGGTGAATCGGCGCCATGCGGAACACGCGCTTGCCGGTGAGCTTGAACGAGGCGACCTGGATCACCACCGACAGGGTTTCCATCACGAAGATGCCGCCCATGATGAACAGTACGATTTCCTGGCGCACGATCACGGCGATGGTGCCCAATGCGGCGCCCAGCGCCAGTGCGCCGACGTCGCCCATGAACACCTGGGCCGGATAGGTGTTGAACCACAGGAAGCCCAGGCCGGCACCGATCAGCGCGCCGCAGAACACGATCAGCTCGCCCGAGCCCGGTACGTAAGGAATCAGCAGGTATTCGGCAAACTTCACGTTACCCGACAGGTAGCAGAAGATACCCAGGGCGCCGCCGACCATCACGGTTGGCATGATCGCCAGGCCATCGAGGCCGTCGGTCAGGTTGACTGCGTTGCTCGAGCCGACGATGACGAAATAGGTCAGTACGACGAAGCCGATACCCAGCGGGATGGTGAAGTCCTTGAGGAACGGCACGATCAGCGTGGTCTCGACAGTGGTCGGTGCGGTCATGTACAGGAACACCGCCGCGCCCAGGCCGAACACCGATTGCCAGAAGTACTTCCAGCGGCTCGGCAGGCCACGCGAGTTCTTTTCGATCACCTTGCGGTAGTCGTCGACCCAGCCGATGGCACCGAACAGCAGGGTGACGATCAGCACGGTCCAGACATAGCGGTTGGACAGGTCGGCCCACAGCAGGGTGCTGACGCCGATGGCAGACAGGATCAGTGCGCCACCCATGGTCGGGGTGCCGGACTTGGACAGGTGCGATTGCGGGCCGTCATTACGAACGGCCTGACCGATCTGGCGAATCTGCAGGGTACGGATCATCCACGGCCCCAGCCACAGCGCCAGTGACAACGCGGTCAGTACACCAAGAATCCCGCGCAGGGACAGGTACTGGAAGACCGCGAAGCCCTTGTGGAACTGTTGCAGATACTCGGCCAACAGCAGCAGCATTAATGTTTCTCCCCGCTGGCACCGCACAATGCCGCCACGACGTTTTCCATCGCAGCGCTGCGCGAGCCCTTGATCAAGATAGTGGTTTCGCTGGCAGTCTCGGCTCGAACAGCGTCGATCAGCTCAGCTTGCGTTGCGAAATGACGGCCATCGGCGCCGAACGCCTTGACCGCATGAATCATGTTGGAACCCACTGCATACAGGGCATCGACCTTGCCATGCGCGTACTCGCCCACCTGACGGTGACCTTCTTCCGCCCACTGGCCCAGCTCGCCGATATCTCCCAGCACCAGAACGGTGCGCCCGGAAAAGGCGCGGAGTATATCAATGGCCGCGCACATCGAGGTGGGATTTGCGTTGTAGGTATCATCAATTACCCGCACGCCATTCGGGGCAACTTGCGCCACGGTGCGGCCCTTGACCGGTTGCACGGCGTTGAGGCCGGCGGCGATGCCATTCAGGCTCAGACCAACGGCATGGGCAGCGGCGGCTGCGGCCAGGGCATTGCTGACGTTGTGGGTGCCGAGCAGGTTCAGCTGCACCGGCACACTGCCATCAGGACCGTGCAGGGTGAAGGACGGGCAGCCACGGGCATCACGGCCAATGTCGCTGGCATGGAAGTCGGCCTGCGGGTTGTCCAGGGCGAAGCTGAAGATGCGATGGTTGCCAGCGCGCTTGCGCCAGATCTCGAACGCCTTGTCGGCCAGGTTGAGGATGGCGGTGCCGCCCTCGCCCAGGCCTTCGAGGATTTCGCCCTTGGCTTCGACGATCTTCTCGGGGCCACCGAACTCGCCAACGTGGGCGGTGCCGGCGTTGTTGATGATCACCACCTGCGGCTGGGTCAGGCCCACGGTGTAACGGATCTCGCCGATGCGCGAAGCGCCCAGCTCGATCACCGCAGCGCTATGCTCCGGAGCGATTTCCAGCAAGGTCAGCGGTGCACCGAGGTCGTTGTTAAGGTTGCCGCGGGTGGCATGCACCAGGCCACGGGTGCGCAAGATGCTGGCAAGCATCTCCTTGACCGTGGTCTTGCCGCTGGAACCGGTGATGGCGACAACTGGTTTGTCAAAGGCAGCGCGATTCAGCGCACCGAGCTGGCCGAGCGCTACGCGGCAGTCGGCGACCAGCAGCTGCGGCAGATCGACATCGGCGATTTCGCGCTCGACCAGTGCAGCGACGGCACCTTTTGCCTTCACGTCGGCGAGGTAGTCATGGCCATCGAAGCGCGGCCCGGTCAGTGCGACGAACAATTGACCTTCACCGACGCTGCGGCTGTCGATGCTGACACCGGTGAAGCTGGCGTCGGCGTTGACCAGACGCGCATTCAAGGTGCCGGTCAGCTGGCTGAGGGTCATGGGCTTAAGCATGTGGAGCCTCCCAGGCTGCTAGTGCCTTGTCGGCTTCGATCAGGTCGGAGAAGGCATGGCGCTCGCCATGGATCTCCTGGTAATCCTCGTGCCCTTTGCCAGCGAGGACGATCACGTCATCGGCGGCAGCGGTGGCGATCAGGTGAGCGATGGCCTCGCCACGCCCAGCGACGAACTCGACGCCGGCAGGCTTGGCGAAACCAGGGCGAATATCGTCGAAGATGCGCAGCGGGTCTTCGGTCCTCGGGTTGTCGTCGGTGACCAGCACGCGGTCGGCCAGGCGCTCGGCCACTTCAGCCATCAGCGGGCGCTTGCCGCGATCACGGTCGCCACCGCAGCCGAACAGGCACAGCAACTTGCCGTGAGCATGCGGACGCAGGGCTTCGAGGACTTTTTCCAGGGCGTCGGGGGTGTGGGCGTAATCGACCACCACCAGCGGCTTGTCACCGCCACCCAAGCGCTGCATACGGCCGACAGGACCCTGCAGCTGCGGGGTGACCTTGAGGATTTCGTCCAGCGAGTAGTCCAGCGCCAGCAGCGTCGCCACGGCAGCGAGCATGTTGCTCAGGTTGAAGCGACCCAGCAGCTGGCTGCGCAGGGTGCGTTCGCCCTGAGCGGTGACCAGAATGGCGCGCACGCCATCATCATCGAAATGCGCTTCGCGGCAGAACAGTGAAGCGTCGGGGTTTTCCAGGCTATAGCTGAGCAGCCGGGTCTCGATATGATCGACACTCGGGCGACGGGCGAAGTCTTCGGCCAGACGACGACCGAAGTCATCATCCAGGTTGACCACCTGGCAACGCAGGCTCGGCCAGGCGAACAGCTTGGCCTTGGCGGCCTCGTAGGCCTCCATGCTGCCGTGGTAGTCCAGATGGTCGCGGGACAGATTGGTCATGACCGCGATATCGAATTCCAGCGCAGCGACACGGCCCTGCTCCAGGGCGTGGGACGAAACCTCCATGGCCACAGCCTTGGCGCCGCCCTTCTTGAGGTCGTTCAAGGTCGACTGCACGGCGATCGGATCGGGCGTGGTCAGGCGGCCGCTCTGCAGCTCGCCATAGAAGCCGGTGCCCAGCGTGCCGATCAGGCCGCAGCGTTGGCCCAGCGCATCGAGCGCCTGAGCCACCAGTTGCGTGACGCTGGTCTTGCCATTGGTGCCGGTGACGCCCACCAGGTTCAGCTGACGGCTCGGTTCGCCGTAGAAGCGCCCGGCGATCTGCGACAGCTGGCCGATCAGACCCTTCACTGGAATCAGCGGCACATCGGTGAGCGGCAGCACGTTGACGCCCTGCTCTTCATAAGCCACAGCTGCAGCGCCACGCGACAGGGCATCGGCAATGTGCTCGCGACCGTCAACCTTGGCACCTGGCACGGCCAGGAACAGGTCGCCCTGACGCACCTGACGGCTATCCAGGGTCAGTTCACGGATCAGCGGATCACGGCTGGCGTGGGCGAAAAGTTTGCTCAATGGCATCGTCATCATCCACGCCCTCCCTTGGCGGGTACTGCACTGGCCTGCTGCGGATCACTCGGCGGCGGCAGGTTGTCTGGCGGTACGTTCATCAGGCGCAGGGTGCCCGACATGACCTTGCTGAATACGGGGGCCGATACCAAGCCGCCGAAGTAACCACCCTTGCCCGGTTCGTCGATGACCACGACGATGGCGTAGCGCGGGTCGCTCATCGGGCCGAAGCCGGCGAACAGCGAGCGGTAGGCGTTTTCGGTGTAACCCTTGGAGCCGACAGTGGCCTTACGTGCGGTACCGGACTTGCCGGCCACGTGGTAGAACGGCACCTGGGCACGGAACACACCGCGTGGCGCTTCGATCACCTGCTGCAGCATGCCCTGAACGGTTTCGGCGGTTTCCTTCGGGATGGCCTGCACCGCTTCCGGCGCCTTGTCGACCTTGAGGATCGACAGCGGCACCATCTTGCCGTCGTTGGCCAGCGCCGCGTAGGCGTGCACCAGCTGCAGGGCGGTCACCGACACACCGTAGCCGTAGGACAGGGTCGCGGTTTCAGCCTTGCGCCACTCGCGGTGGTTGGGCAGGTTGCCGACGCGCTCGCCTGGGAAGCCGAGACCGGTGTACTGGCCCAGGCCGACCTGGGACATGACCCGGTAGATGGCCTCGCCACCGATATCGAAGGCGATCTTGCTCATGCCGACGTTGGAAGAGTTGATCAGGATGCCGGTCAGGTCGAGGATCGGGCCCTCGCTCTTGGACACGTCCTTGATGGTGTAGCGGCCAATCTGCAGGCTGCCCGGATACACCTCGACCTTGTCGCTCGGCTTCCAGCGGCCACTCTGCAGCGCCGCACTCATCGAGATCGGTTTGACCGTCGAGCCCGGCTCGAACACGTCGATGATCGCCCGGTTACGCATGGCGGCCGGGAACATGCTGCGGCGGTTGTTCGGGTTGTAGGTCGGCTGGTTGACCATCGCCAGGACCTCACCGGTCTTGACGTCCATGATCACCAGGCTGCCGGCCTTGGCGTCCTGTTCGGCGATAGCGTTGCGCAGTTCGCGGGTGGCCAGGTATTGCAGGCGCAGGTCGATCGACAACGCCAAGGTCTTGCCGGCCTTGGCGTTCTTGGTGACCTGGATGTCCTTGATCAGCCGGCCGCGCCGGTCCTTGATCACTTGCCGCTTGCCGGGCACGCCGGCCAGCCATTCATCGTAGGCCAGCTCCACGCCTTCGCGGCCATGGTCGTCGAGGTCGGTGAAGCCGACCATGTGCGCGGTCACGTCGCCAGCCGGATAGAAGCGGCGGAATTCTTCCAGGCCATACACGCCCGGCACTTTCAGGTCGAGCACGTGCTGGCCCTGCTCCGGGGTCAGGCCGCGGACCAGGTAGATGAACTCTTTGTTGGCCTGCTGGGTCAGGCGCTCGGTCAGTTGCTGTGCGTTCTGCCCAAGGGCAGCGGCCAGCTGCGGCCAGCGATCCTTGGCAGCCTGCATTTCCTTGGGGTTGGCCCACAAGGTGGTGACCGGGGTACTGACCGCCAGCGGCTCGCCGTTGCGGTCGGTGATCAGGCCACGGTGTGCAGGAATGGGAATGTGACGCAGGCTGCGGGCATCGCCCTGGCCCTTGAGGAAGTCACGGTCGACCACCTGCAGGTCGATGATGCGCCAGCAGATGGCACCGACCATCAGGGCCAGCAAACCGATCACTACCCGGAAGCGCCAGGGGTAGAGTGCGCCTTCGAGCTTCATCATGGCGCCACCATCCGTACTTCGTCAGCTGCAGGCACGCGCATCTTCAGCTGCTCGGAGGCCAGGCTCTCGATACGGCTGGAGGCGGTCCAGGTGCTTTGCTCGAGAATCAGCCGACCCCACTCGGCCTGGGCCTTGTCACGCTCGTTCAGCTCGCCGTACAGGGTGTTGAGCAACTGGCGATTCCAGTGGGCGCTGTAAGACACGGCAATGGCCGAAATGAGCACACCGACAAACAGCAGAAGCATCAGGAAGCTTCCGCCTGGCAGAGGTTTGGCGAATAGCCGGCTCACCGAAGCTTCTCCGCCACCCGCATCACGGCGCTGCGCGACCGCGGGTTGGCCTTGAGTTCGGCATCGGAGGCAAACTGGGCCTTGCCGATCAGCTTGATCTTCGGCTCGAAGACCTTGTGCTGTACCGGCAGGTTGCGTGGCAGGTTGTCGGCCTCGCCCTTGACCAGCTTGCGCATGAACAGCTTGACGATACGGTCTTCCAGCGAGTGGAAGCTGATGACCGCCAGACGGCCGCCTACTTCCAGGGCGTCGAGCGCAGCTTCAAGACCCGCTTCGAGGTCACCCAGCTCGTTGTTGACGTGGATACGCAGGCCCTGGAAGGCCCGGGTCGCCGGGTTCTTGCCCTTTTCCCAGGCCGGGTTGGCGACCTTGAGCACTTCAGCCAGGTCGGCGGTGCGGGTGAACGGCTGCTTCTCGCGGCGCTCGACCACGGCACGGGCCATGCGCCCGGCAAAGCGCTCTTCGCCGTACTCCTTGAAGACACGGGCAATTTCTTCGACGGGGGCGGTGGCGATGAACTCGGCAGCGCTGATGCCCTGATCCGGGTTCATGCGCATGTCCAGCGGGCCATCGTTGAGGAAGCTGAAGCCGCGCTCAGGGTCATCCAGCTGCGGCGAGGACACGCCCAGATCAAGCAGGATACCGCTGACCTTGCCGGCCAGACCGCGCTCGGCGACTTCCGCGCCGAGCTCGGCAAAGCTGCGCTGCACAATGACAAAGCGGCCGTCTTCGGCCGCCAGCGCTTGCCCGGTGGCAATCGCTTGAGGATCTTTGTCGAAGCCCAGCAGCCGCCCTTGCGGCCCGAGCTTGCTGAGGATCAGGCGGCTATGCCCGCCACGCCCGAAGGTGCCGTCCAGATAGCAACCGTCGGCGCGCAGGGCCAATGCCTCGACTGCTTCGTCGAGGAGGACGGTGATGTGGTTGAAGCCGCTATCTATGGTCACAGGATCAGGTCACGCAAATCGTCGGGCATGGCGCCCGGTTGTTGGATAGCTGCAAGGTCGGCTGCCGAAACCGCGTTCCAGGCATCCTCATCCCACAGCTGGAATTTGTTCAACTGCCCCACCAGCATCGCCTTCTTGTCCAGCTTGGCGTACTCACGCAGGCGGGGCGGTACCAGGAAACGCCCACTGCCATCGAGCTCCAGGTCAACCGCATTACCGATCAGCAAGCGCTGCAGGCGGCGGTTTTCCTCACGCAACGACGGCAAGGCACGCAACTTGGCTTCAATCTGTTCCCACTCATCGAGGGGATAAACACACAAGCAGGGGTCAACGGCGTCGATGGTCACGATCAGCTGACCATTGCAACGCGAATCGAGCTCGTCACGGTACCGGCTCGGCATGGCGAGACGGCCCTTGGCATCGAGGCTGACGGCGTTGGCTCCGCGGAACACGGCTGCGATTCCCCACAATGTTAGCTTTTTTGTGCCAGAAAACCCACTTCATCCCACTTTCTGCCACTTGCGCACACTATAGGAATCCGCCCGCTGCACCGTCAAGGCACGTTCATAAGGAAAACCCTTACAGGACCGAGATTTAGCGCAACAAAGGAATGCGGAAGGACTGCCAGGCGGGGAAAAACACGAGAAAAATCAAACCGACTCAAACGTATGCCGTTCGAAGTTAAAGTGAATTATTAAGAGTAAGATCTTTTTGGTATTACCAAGAGGGATCTGCTATCGAATCAAGCAGGAAGGGGGAAGGTGGAGAGTCGATCTGTAAGCCGGGTTTTGTCGAGGACAGTCATTCCTCTACGACGGCCATCACTGGACGCCTCTAGCAACCTACCCGGTTCCGACGCGGGCCACGCCTGATGGAACCCTATTTGGTCTTGCTCCGAGTGGGGTTTACCTAGCCACGAACTGTTGCCAGCCGTGCGGTGCGCTCTTACCGCACCTTTTCACCCTTACCGGCACCGAAGTGCTTAGGCGGTTATTTTCTGTGGCACTTTCCGTAGGCTCGCGCCTCCCAGGCGTTACCTGGCACTCTGCCCTATGGAGCCCGGACTTTCCTCCCCCATCTTTTGCGGAACAAAAGACGGCAGCGACTGTCCGATCGACTCTCCGCCGACAAGGTTAACGGCACGCGCGCGCAAGAACAAGCAATACCGTCAGCTATGTCTAATTGCCACTACTGCGTTTTCTGTTTTTCCAGGGCCACTTGATACAACAGATTCTTGCGCACGCCGGTGATTTCCGCCGCCAATGCCGCCGCCCTTTTCAGTGGCAACTCGGCCAGCAACAGGTCCAGCACACGCTGCGCCTCGGCGCTGATCGCATCTTCGCCTTCAGGCGCACTCCAGCCACCGACCAGCACCACGCACTCGCCGCGCTGCTGGTTGCTGTCGCCAGCGACGAACGCGCGCAGTTCAGCCAATGGCAGGCCTTTGAGGGTCTCGAAGGTCTTGGTCAGCTCGCGCGCCAGCAGCGCCGGGCGCTCGCCGCCGAACACCAGCTCCATGTCTTCGAGGCACTCCAGGATGCGGTGAGGCGCCTCATAGAAGATCAACGTGCGAGGCTCTTCCTTGACCTGCTCCAGACGCGCCCGACGCCCGGCGGCCTTGGCCGGCAGGAAGCCTTCGAAAATGAAGCGGTCGGAAGGCAGGCCGGCCGCCGAAAGCGCGGCAATCAAGGCGCAGGCGCCTGGCACTGGCACCACGCTGACCCCAGCGGCCCGCGCCTGGCGAACCAGGTGGTAGCCCGGATCGGAAATCAGCGGCGTACCGGCATCGGAAACCAGCGCCACATCTTCGCCGGCCAGCAACTTGGTGATGAAGCGGCCGCCCTCGTCACGTTCGTTGTGCTCATGACAGGCCGCCAGCGGCGTATCGATGCCGAAATGCTGCAGCAGGCGGATCGAATGCCGGGTGTCCTCGGCGGCGATCAGGGCGACATCGGCCAGCACCTTGAGCGCCCTGGCGCTCATGTCATCAAGGTTGCCGATGGGGGTCGCGACCACATAAAGCGTCCCCACGTTGGATTTCGAAGCCCCGGCCACATCAGTCACTGCACACATCCTGCCTTTCGGATCAAAGGCGCTATTGTAGCCCGAGCGCCGGTAACAGGGCGCAAAGAACTTCATCGGCGGCCCCGCGCAAGCCACCTATAGTGAAGGTTCTGCTAACGGCAGATCGCGCCCCGGCCGCCGCTTGGGTACAATTGCCGGCCAACTTGATCGAGTAACAGGACCTTTACATGATCGCTTGCCTGCGGCTGCTCACAGCCCTCTGCCTCGCTGCCCTGCTGGCAGCCTGCGCCAGCTCGCCCTCATCCAGCCTGGGCGAACTGCCACGCACCCCGGATGCCACCATCGAGCAACTGCTCGAGAAGGCCGCCACCAGCAAGTCCGCCGAAGACGCCGCCCTGCTGCGCCTGAGCGCAGCCGACCTGGCTTACAAGCAGAAGGACTTCCCACGCGCCGCACGCATCCTCGAGCAGGTGCCGATGGACACGCTCAAGCCGGCCCAGCAGATCTTCGCCGCCACCCTCGGCGCCGAACTGGCCATGAGCCGCAACCAGCCCAAGGCCGCGCTGACCGCGCTGTCCCACCCAAGCCTGCAACACATCGCGGAGCTGCCCGAGCAACAGCAGGTGCGCACCTACAGCGTCCACGCCGCCGCCCTCGAGGCCGACGGCCAGGCCATGGCCGCCGCCCAGCAACGCGTACTGCTGAGCCCGCTGCTCAGCGGTCAGGCTGCCAGCGCCAACAACGACGCGATCTGGGCCCTGGTCGCTTCGCTGCCAGCCGAGCAGTTGCAACAGCCTGCCAACAACGAAATCCTCGCCGGCTGGACCAGCCTGGCGCTGGCAGTGAAAAGCGCCGGCACCCTGGAGCAGCAGCAGGCTGCCATCGAAGCCTGGCGCAAACAGCACCCAGATCACCCAGCCGCCAAGCAGCTGCCAACGGCCCTGACCAAGCTCAAGGAACTGGCCAGCCAGCCGCTGACCAAGATCGCCCTTCTGCTGCCTCAGGAAGGCCCGCTGGCCGGCGTTGCCCGTGCCCTGCGTGACGGCTTCATGGCTGCCCACTTCCAGGCCCAGCAGGCAGGCGGGCAAGCGCCTGCCGTGCAGGTCTACGACAGTTCGCGCATAGGCTCGCTCGACGCCTTCTATCGCCAGGCCCAGGCCGATGGCGTGCAACTGGTGGTCGGCCCGCTTGAAAAGCCGCTGGTCAAGCAGCTTGCTGGCAACACCCAGCTGCCCATCACCACCCTCGCCCTGAACTACGCCGACGCCGGCCAGAAAGCACCACCTCAGCTGTTCCAGTTCGGCCTCGCTGCCGAGGACGAAGCCCGCGAAGTGGCACGTCGCGCCCGCGCTGACGGCATGGTCCGCGCCGTGGCCCTGGTACCGAGCGGTGAGTGGGGCGACCGCGTACTGGCCGCCTTCCGTCAGGACTGGGAAGGCAATGGCGGCACCATCATCGCCGCCGAGCGCATCGCCCAGCCGGTTGCACTGGCCCAGCAGATCGCCAGCCTGTTCCAGCTGCGCCAGAGCGAAGGTCGCGCCCAGAGCCTGCAGAGCACCGTAGGTGGCAACATCGCGGCCCAACCGTCGCGCCGCCAGGACATCGATTTCATCTTCCTCGCCTCGACCCCACAACAGGCGCAGCAGATCAAGCCGACCCTGAACTTCCAGTACGCCGGTGACGTACCGGTCTACGCCACCTCGAACCTGTACAGCGCCAGCGGTGACGTCAACCAGTACAACGACATGAACGGCATTCGCTTCTGCGAAACCCCGTGGCTGCTCGACACCAGCAACAGCCTGCGCCAGCAGGTGGTGCAGCAGTGGCCGCAGGCCGCAGGCAGCATCGGCCGCCTGTACGCCATGGGCGTCGACGCCTACAGCCTGGCGCCACGCCTGGGCCAGCTGAAGGCCCTGCCAGATAACCGCGTGCAAGGCCTGTCCGGCAGCCTGAGCATCAACGCCAGCCAGCGTGTCGAACGCCAGCTGCCATGGGCCGAGTTCTCCGGTGGCCAGGTCAAGCGCCTGCCAGACACCTCGCACTGATGCCCGAAGCATCGCCGAGCAGCGCCGGCCAGGCGGCAGAAACCCAAGCCCTTGAGTACCTTCAAGGGCAAGGCCTGCAACTGCTGACACGCAATTGGCGATGCAAAGGCGGCGAGCTTGATCTGGTCATGCTCGACGCCGATACAGTAGTATTCGTCGAAGTCCGCTACCGGTTGCACGCGGACTTCGGCGGCGCCCTCGGCAGCATTGACGGGCGCAAGCAGAAACGGCTGGTGCTTGCCGCCACCCTGTTCCTGCAGAAGGAGTCCCGCTGGGCCAATTACCCCTGCCGCTTCGACGTTGTCGCATTGCAGGGCAGCCACCATGCAGGCCGGCCACTTCAATGGCTGAAAAACGCCTTCGAATGCTGAACCCACTCCGATTTTTTTGCTCTATGTTTCGCGGGCTGGTCCTTGTTGCGCGTAGCAAAGGCCACCGCCCCACTTAAGGTCACCAGATGGACATGCAATCCCGAATTCGCCGGCTGTTCCAGGCCAGCATCGACACCAAGCAACAGGCAATGGACATCCTGGCACCGCACATCGAGCAGGCTAGCCTGGTCATGGTCAATGCGCTGCTCAACGAGGGCAAGATGCTCGCCTGCGGCAATGGCGGCTCGGCCGGCGATGCCCAGCACTTCTCTTCGGAGTTGCTCAACCGCTTCGAGCGTGAGCGCCCGAGCCTGCCGGCCATCGCCCTGACCACCGACAGCTCGACGCTGACCTCGATCGCCAACGACTACAGCTACAACGAAATCTTCTCCAAGCAGATCCGCGCCCTGGGCCAGCCCGGCGACGTGCTGCTGGCGATTTCGACCAGCGGCAACTCTGCCAACGTGATTCAAGCGATCCAGGCCGCACATGATCGCGAAATGATTGTCGTAGCATTGACCGGACGTGACGGCGGCGGCATGGCCTCTCTGCTGCTGCCCGAAGACGTGGAAATCCGCGTACCGTCGACGGTCACCGCACGTATCCAGGAAGTCCACCTGCTGGCGATCCACTGCTTGTGCGATCTGATCGACAGCCAACTGTTCGGGAGTGAAGAATGACCCCCATACGCCTCGGCCTGATGGCCCTGACCCTGTGCCTGAGCGTTACCGGCTGCAGCTCGGTACTGACCTCGACCCGCAACTCGCCGATCGAGGATGATCGTGGCACCCGCACCATCGGCAGCAAGATCGACGACTCACTGATCGAAACCAAGGCTTCGGTCAACATCGCCAAGGCCAGCCCTGACCTGGACAAGAGCTCGCACATCGTCGTCAGCAGCTACAACGGCATCGTCCTGCTCGCCGGGCAAACCCCGCGCGCCGACCTCAAGAGCCTGGCCGAACAGACTGCCAGCCAGGTCCAGCGGGTGAAGAAAGTGCACAACGAGCTGCAGGTGATGCAGCCCTCCTCCATCCTGGCGCGCAACAACGATGCCTGGCTGACCACCAAGATCAAGACCCAGATGCTCACTGACAATGCCGTGCCCAGCTCGCGCATCAAGGTGATCACCGAGAACGGCATCGTCTATCTGCTGGGCCTGGTGACTCAGCAAGAGGCCAACTCTGCCACCGCCGTGGTTCAGGGGGTGTCTGGCGTGCAGAAGATCGTCAAGCTGTTCGAGTACATCGACTGATTCAGTTGCCGCCGTTACCGGCCACTGTCCGGCATCGGCGGCAGCTTGCCCCACCTGTTCAATTTCCAGGAAATACCGCATGAAAAAGCTTCTGCTGCCCGCCCTGCTATTTGGCACCTTCGCCACCCTGGCCGGCTGCTCCACCCCAAGCCTGATCACCCTCAACGACGGCCGCGAAATCCAGGCCGTCGACGCTCCGCACTTCGACAAGGACTCGGGCTTCTACGAGTTCCAGCAGCTCGACGGCAAGCGCACCCGCATCAACCGGGACCAGGTCCGTACCATCAGCGACCTGTAAGCACCGGACAGCGGCAAAGAAAAAGGCGATCCACAAGGATCGCCTTTTTTTGTTACTTGACCACCTTCAGGCTGGGACGCCCGCTTGGGCGTGGCGGCTGGCCACCCCCTTCCGGCGGGCCATCGTCATCCGGCTCGACACATTCGTCCTCCAACTCATCATCCTCCATCAACGGAGGCTCGAGCTCAAAGACCATGCCCTGGCCGTTCTCCCGGGCATAGATACCCAGGATGGCACCCGCTGGCACGAACAACGAATGGGCAACGCCACTGAAGCGCCCCTCGAAACTGACTGCGTCGTTGTCCATGTGCAGGTTGCGCACGGCACTCGGCGAAATGTTCAGGACGATCTGGCCATCACTGGCAAAACCTTGTGGCACCTGGACCGCCGGGAATTCGGCATTGACCAGCATATGGGGGGTGCAATCGTTGTCGACGATCCACTCGTACAGTGCTCGAACCAGGTAGGGGCGACTGGAGTTCATCAACGGCTCCTTAAAGCTTGCGCATTTCACGTTCAACAGAGGACAGGCTCACCTGGAAGGGCTCGCGGGCGAACTGTCGCTCCATGTATTCCAGCAGCGGCTTGGCCTGCCGCGGCAATTCGATACCCATTACCGGCAAACGCCATAGTATGGGCAATAGACAACAGTCGACCAGACTTTGCTCCTCACTCATGAAGCAAGCAAACTCGCCGAACAGCGGCGAAACACCGGTCAGGCTTTCGCGCAGCGCCTTGCGCGCCTCGGTACGGGCGGCCTCAGCGCTGCGCGGGTCGAGAATGGTATCCGCCAGGGCGCACCAGTCACGCTGAATGCGGTGCATCAGCAAACGACTGTTGCCTCGCGCCACCGGGTACACCGGCATCAGCGGCGGATGCGGATAACGCTCCTCGAGGTATTCCATCACCACGGTCGACTCATACAACGCCAGGTCACGATCGACCAGGGTCGGCACGCTGCCGTAAGGGTTCACCTCGGCCAGCCTGGCTGGCAGCCGCGCAGGGTCGACGTCGATGACCTGCACGCTGACGCCCTTCTCGGCGAGCACGAGGCGTACCCGATGAGAATAATGGTCAGCAGGGTCGGAATAACAGGCTAACCGGTTGGTTGCGCCCATGTAGCGCCTCCTCGCAGGGGATGCTTGTAAAACTCTAAATGAAAACGCGCCCGCGGGCCCCTGGCATATTTGCCAAGGGCCCGCGGGCGCGTTCAACTACCAGAAATTACTGCGTGATCAGTGCACGTCCTTCCAGTATTCGCGCTTGAGCAAGTAGGCAAATACGAAGAAGAAAGCCAGGTACAGCAACACGTAGGTACCGATGCGCTGGCTTTCCAGTTTGACCGGGTTGGCCGAATAGGCCAGGAAGGTCACCAGGTTCTTGACCTTCTCGTCGAACTGCTCGGTGTTCAGGGTACCGGAATTCGGCGTAATGGTCAGCTGGTCGCAGGCTTCATGGGTCAGCGGGCTACCCGTCAATGGGTCGAATTGCTTCTTGCCATCCACCACCATCTGCACCTGCTTGCAGCCAACTACCTGGTTACCCTGCAGACCGACCAGCACGTTAGGCATGCCGACATTCGGGAACACCTTGTTGTTGACCCCGTACGGGCGCGACTTGTCTTCATAGAAGCTGCGCAGGTAGGTATACAGCCAGTCGGTGCCCCGCACCCGGGCGACCAGGGTCAGGTCGGGTGGCGCGGCGCCGAACCAGGTCTTGGCGTCGCTGGGCTGCATGCCGATCTGCATGTGGTCGCCGATCTTGGCACCGGTGAACACCAGCTTCTCGAGCATCAACTCGTGGGGGATGCCAAGGTCATCGGCAACCCGCTCGTAACGCTGGAACTTGGCACTGTGGCAACCCATGCAATAGTTGGCGAAGGTGCGCGCACCGTCCTGCATGGCCGCTTTGTCGGTCAGGTCGATGTCGACCTTGTCCAGCTCCAGGCCGTGTTCGGCAGCGAAGGAAAAGGCAGGCATCACTGCCAGCAAAAATACTGCAATCAACTTTTTCATCAGCCAGTCACCCTTTCCGGAACCGGTTTGGTCTTCTCGAGCCTTGTGTAGAACGGCATCAGCAGGAAGTAGGCGAAGTACAGCACCGTGCACACCTGCGACAGCAAGGTACGCCCAGGCGTAGGCGCCAGTACGCCGAGGATGCCGAGGATGACGAAGGCAATGCAGAACACCAGCAGGAAGACCTTGCTGATCCAGCCCTTGTAGCGCATGGAACGCACCGGGCTGCGGTCGAGCCACGGCAGCACGAACAGCACGGCGATCGCGGCACCCATGGCGATTACGCCCATGAGCTTGTCAGGCACCGCTCGCAGGATCGCGTAGAACGGCGTGAAGTACCATACAGGGGCGATATGCTCGGGCGTCTTGAACGCGTTCGCCTGCTCGAAGTTGGGTTTTTCCAGGAAGTAACCGCCCATTTCCGGGAAGAAGAACACCACTGCGCAGAACACGAAGAGGAACACCACCACGCCGACGATGTCCTTGACGGTGTAGTACGGGTGGAACGGAATGCCGTCCAGCGGAATGCCGTTTTCGTCCTTTTTCTTCTTGATGTCCACACCATCGGGGTTGTTCGAGCCCACTTCGTGCAGGGCCAGGATGTGCAGCACGACCAGGCCAAGAATCACGATCGGCAGTGCCACTACGTGCAAGGCGAAGAAGCGGTTGAGGGTGATGCCCGAGATCAGGTAGTCACCACGAATCCACTGGGTCAGGTCGCCACCGATCACCGGAATGGCGCCGAACAGCGAGATGATCACCTGGGCACCCCAGTACGACATCTGCCCCCACGGCAGCAGATAGCCCATGAAGGCTTCAGCCATCAGCGCCAGGTAGATCAGCATGCCGAACAGCCACACCAGCTCACGGGGCTTCTGGTAGGAGCCGTAGAGCAGGCCGCGGAACATGTGCAGGTAGACCACGATGAAGAACGCCGAAGCGCCGGTGGAGTGCAGGTAACGCAGGATCCAGCCGTACTCGACGTCACGCATGATGTACTCGACCGAGGCGAAGGCCTCTTCCGCCGAGGGCGTGAAACTCATGGTCAACCACACGCCAGTGACGATCTGGTTGACCAGCACCAGCAGCGCCAGCGAGCCGAAGAAATACAGGAAGTTGAAGTTCTTGGGCGCGTAATACTTGCTCAGGTGGTCTTCCCACATCTTGGTGGCGGGGAAGCGAGCGTCAATCCAGTCCATGAACTTGCTCATCATGCTTTCTCCTGGTCGACGCCGATGACGACGATGTCGTCCGACTCATAAGAATGCGGCGGCACTGGCAGGTTGAGAGGCGCCGGCTGCGACTTGTAGACACGACCGGCCAGGTCGTAGTGGGAGCCGTGGCAAGGGCAGAAATAACCACCGACCCACTTCGGCCCGAGGTCTGCGGGCGCGACTTCCGGGCGGAAGGTCGGCGAGCAGCCCAGGTGCGTGCAGAGGCCGACGAGAATGAGGATTTCCGGCTTGATCGAACGAACCTCGGGGTCGACATAGGTCGGCTGCACCGAGCTCTTCGATTGAGGGTCGGAGAGGTCACCCTCGATCTTCTTCAGGTTGCCCAGGATCTCCTGCGTTCGCCGGACGATGAACACCGGCTGGCCACGCCACTCGGCAACCATCTGCTGCCCTGGCTCCACCTTGGCAATATTGACCTTCACCGGTGCGCCGGCCGCCTTCGCCTTGGCACTGGGAAACCATGACCCCACGAACGGTACCGCAGCCCCCACTGCCCCCGCTGCCCCGACCACGGATGTCGCGGCTACGAGGAAGCGGCGCCGGCCTGCGTTGACGCCGTCATTGCTCATTCAGTCCTCTCCCATCAGCTTTGCTTGGCCAGTTGGACCTGGCCTGTACTTAGGTTGTGTCTGTGGCACTAAAATTTGGCCGCCATGGTAAGAAACAAATCCACACAGTGACAAGGTGATTACCCCCACAAGGAGCTATAACCCGCGCTTTGCTTGATCTGCGTCTATGCGACAAGTGGTCACCGACATGCTGACAGGTTAGTTCAAGCACAAAAAAAAGCCCGGTTCCAAGGAACCGGGCTTTTTTCGACTGCCGAAGCGGTATTAACGCTTGGAGTACTGAGGACGCTTACGCGCTTTACGCAGACCCACTTTCTTACGCTCGACTTCACGAGCGTCGCGGGTGACGTAGCCAGCACGACGCAGAGCGCCACGCAGGGTTTCGTCGTATTCCATCAGAGCGCGGGTGATACCGTGACGGATCGCACCGGCCTGACCGCTGACACCACCACCGGAAACGGTGACGTAGATGTCGAACTTCTCAACGGTTTCGGTCAGCTCGAGCGGCTGGCGAACAACCATGCGAGCGGTTTCGCGACCGAAGAACACGTCCAGAGAACGGTTGTTGATGGAAATGTTACCAGTACCCGGACGCAGGAAAACGCGAGCGGTTGCGGTCTTGCGACGGCCAGTGCCGTAATTTTGAGTCGCCGACATAATGAACTTTCCCGTTAGATCTTCAGTTCTTGAGGCTGCTGAGCAGTGTGTGGGTGAGCAGCACCCGCGTACACTTTCAGCTTACGGTACATGTCGCGACCCAGCGGGTTCTTAGGCAGCATGCCCTTGACCGCGGTTTCGATAACACGCTCAGGGGCCTTGGCGATCAACTTCTCGAAGTTGATTTCCTTGATGCCGCCTGGGAAACCGGAGTGGGAGTAGTACATTTTGTCGGAAGACTTGGCACCAGTCACACGAACCTGTTCAGCGTTGATGACGACGATGTAGTCGCCGGTGTCAACGTGAGGGGTGTATTCTGGTTTGTGTTTGCCACGCAGACGGCTAGCGATTTCGGTAGCCAGACGACCCAGGGTCTGGCCAGCGGCGTCGACTACGAACCACTCGCGCTTTACTGTTTCCGGTTTAGCAGTAAAAGTTTTCATTCTCTAAAGCCTCAGAGGCCGCCCAGCGAAAAATAGACGGCGAATCTTACTGGATAGTGCACAACTTGCCAAGGGCAAGCGCGCAGCCGAACGCTGACGCTTTTGGGGGCTCGGGTCGGGCACGCCAATGTTCGACGGGGTTCTTCCTGCGTGGTGGTGCATCACTTCCGCCACACGGAGAGGGGCAGAATTATCCAGATTGCGCGAAAAATTTCAACCTGCTTTGATGGGCTTCTTTTGCCAAGGAGTGTTTTCCCGATGGAATACCGCAAGCTCGGCCGTACCGACCTCGACGTCAGCGCCCTGTGCCTCGGCACCATGACCTGGGGCGAGCAGAACACCCAGGACGAGGCCTTCGAGCAGATCAAGCTGGCCAAGGCCAGCGGCATCAACTTCATCGACACCGCCGAGATGTACCCGGTGCCGCCACGCCCGGAAACCTATGCCGCCACCGAGCGCATCATCGGTAACTGGTTCCGCGCCAACGGCGACCGCGACGACTGGGTCCTGGCCAGCAAGGTCGCCGGCCCCGGCAATGGCATCAGCCACATCCGCGACGGCCAGCTCAAGCACAACCGCCAGCACATCGTCGCCGCGCTGGACGAGAGCCTCAAGCGCCTGCAGACCGACCGCATCGACCTCTACCAGCTGCACTGGCCGGAACGCAGCACCAACTTCTTCGGCAAGCTCGGTTACCAGCACCTGGCCAACGACCTGTTCACCCCACTGGAAGAAACCCTCGAAGTGCTCGACGAGCAGGTGCGTGCCGGCAAGATCCGCCACATCGGCCTGTCGAACGAAACCCCATGGGGCACCATGAAGTTCCTGCAACTGGCCGACAGCCGTGGCTGGCCGCGGGCGGTGTCGATCCAGAACCCCTACAACCTGCTCAATCGCAGCTTCGAAGTGGGCCTGGCGGAAGTGGCGATCCGTGAGCAATGCGGCCTGCTGGCCTATTCGCCCCTGGCGTTCGGCATGCTCTCGGGCAAGTACGAGAATGGTGCCAGACCAGAAAAAGGCCGCCTGACCCTGTTCAGCCGCTTCGCCCGCTACTCCAACTCGCAGACCGTGGCGGCCTGCAGCCGTTATGTGCAACTGGCCAAGGCCCATGGCCTGGCCCCGTCCCAGATGGCCCTGGCGTTCGTGACTCGGCAGCCGTTCGTGACCAGCAACATCATCGGCGCGACCGACCTGGTACAGCTGCAGAGCAACCTCGACAGCCTGCAGCTGGAGCTCAGTGACGAACTGCTCGCGGCAATCGAGGCAATCCATCAGGAGCAGCCGAACCCGGCGCCTTGAACAGCATGGGCCGCTTTGCGGCCCCTCTGCGACACGGGGTAGACACAATCGCCAAAAAATAAGACGATCCAGCCGGTGATTGACCACTCTACCCTATAAGAACAATGACAATGATGTTTACCCAACCCTCCGCGTCGTTGCGGCGCGTCAGCATCCTGGCCATTGACAAGGTGTTCGCTTCGACCCTGATGCAGGCCAAGGATTTCTTCCACCTCGCCAGCTTGCGCTACAGCAAGCAGCTGGGCCTCGGCTTGCAGCCCATGTTCGAGATTCGCCTGGTGAGCCCCGACGGCCAGCCGGTGGACAGCTTCAGCAATGTGCAGTTGCCGGTCGATGGCGGCCTTGACGATGCCGACGTGATCATCCTCCCGGCCTTCTGGGAAGATTTCGACAACCTCCAGCAACGTTATCCACAGGTGCTGCCATGGCTGCGCGAACAGCACGCCCGTGGCGCCGTGTTGTGTGCCGAAGCCAGCGGGGTGTTCTGGCTGGCCGAGTCCGGCCTGCTCGACGGCAAGGAGGCGACCACCTACTGGCGCTTCTTCAACAGCTTTGCCGAGCGCTACCCGAAGATCCGCCTGAATCAGGACAAGCACCTGACCGACGCCGACAACCTGTACTGCGCCGGTGGCACCACTTCAGCCTGTGACCTGTACATCTACCTGATCGAGCGCTTCTGTGGCGCCAATGTTGCGCGTGCCGTGGCCCGCGACATCCTCTACGAGGTGCAGCGCAACTACACCCCAGGGCGCATGGGCTTTGGCGGGCAGAAGCTGCACCAGGACCTGATCATCCTGCAAATCCAGCACTGGCTGGAGGAACACTTCGCCGACAAGTTCCGCTTCGAGGACGTGGCCCGCAACCATGGCATGAGCATTCGCAACTTCATGCGCCGTTTCCAGGGGGCGACAGGGGATAAGCCGCTGCACTACCTGCAACGGCTGCGCATCGAGACGGCCAAGGGGCTGCTGTCGAGCACACGCAAGAGCATCAAGACCATCAGTTATGAAGTCGGGTATGACGATGCGAGCTTCTTTGCGAGGTTGTTCCGCCAGCACACGGAGTTGTCGCCGAATCAGTATCGGCAGCAGTTCATGCAGGAAGCCTGAGGAATTTTGGGGCCGCTGCGCGGCCCTTTCGCGACACAAGGCCGCTCCCACATTGAGCCGCGTATGCAGGACCTTTGTGGGAGCGGCCTTGTGTCGCGAAAGGGCTGCGCAGCAGCCCCAACTGCCTTAAGGCTTGTGCGCCCGCGACAGGAATTCGTGCGACTGCATTTCCAGCAACCGACTCAGGGTCCGCTGGAATTCGAAGCTCAGGCGCCCGCCGGTGTACAGGTCCTTCAGCTCCACCTCGGCCGAGATGATCAGCTTGACGTTGCGGTCGTAGAACTCGTCCACCATGTTGATGAAGCGGCGGGCGATGTCGTCGGTGGTGACACCCATCTGCTCGACGTTGCTCAGCAACACGGCGTGGAAGATCTTGCCCAGCTCGATGTAGTCGTTCTGGCTGCGCGGCCCGTCGCACAGGGCGCGGAAGTCGAACCAGGCGACGTCGTCGCAGGTGCGCAGGGCATTGATCGGGCGGTTTTCGATCATCAGCACGTCGTTCTCGACGGCCTGGGTGCACTCGGGCGTCAGCGCCTTGAAGCTGGCGCGCATGCTCTGGTGCGCCGCATCATTGAGCGGGAAGTGGAACAGTTCGGCCTGTTCCAGGTGGCGCAGACGGTAGTCGACGCCACTGTCGACGTTCACCACGTCGGTGTACTGCTTGATCATGGCGATGGCCGGCAGGAAGCGCGCACGCTGCAGACCGTCCTTGTACAGGCCGTCAGGGACGATGTTGGAGGTCGCCACCAGCGAGACACCGTTCTTGAACAGCTCTTCCATCAAGGTACCGAGGATCATGGCATCGGTAATGTCGGAAACGAAGAATTCGTCGAAGCAGATTACCTTGGCTTCTTCGCTGAAGCGCTTGGCGATGAGGGTCAGCGGGTTCTTCTCGCCCTTGAGGGTTTTCATTTCCTCGTGGACGCGCTTCATGAAGCGGTGGAAGTGCGTGCGCATCTTCTGCTTGAACGGCAGCGCTTCGTAGAAGGTGTCGACCAGGTAGGTCTTGCCACGCCCTACCCCACCCCAGAAGTACAGGCCTTTGACTGGCGTCTGCTCCTTCTTGCCGAACAGCTTGCCGAACATGCCCGGCTTGTTGTTCTGCGCGTGCACCAGGTCGTCGTACAGACGCTGCAGGTGACGTACCGCAGTTTCCTGCGCCGCATCATGGAAGAAGTCGGGACGTTTCAGATCTGCTTGATATCGTTCTAGGGGCGTCATGATTTCGTTAGCGAGGCAACAAAAAACGGGCCGTCACTGTAGCGACAGGCCCGCTTAATGGCAATCAGACTTGCGGCGAAATGCCTCAGGCGGTATGCATTCCCTGTGGGAGCGGGCATGCCCGCGAACACCGGCAAAGCCGGTGCCAAGCACCGCAGCGCCTGCTTCGCGGGCTTGCCCGCTCCCACAGTTCAACACCCTCAGTCCTGCTGTGGTGCCAGGGCCTCATGCAGACTTTGAATGGCTGCATCACGGGCTTCGGCGCTGTCGAACTGCGGCCCGTCGGCAACCTGTTCGTCGTTCAGCCACAGGCTGAAGCCCAGGCCGTCAACGCGCACATCGGCCTCGCCACCCTGTTGCAGCTGCTTGCTCACGGCACCGGCGCTCTTGCCGTCGGCGAAGCTGCGCGACAGCAGCAGTTGCTCGCCATCGGCGGCCAGCAGGCGGAAGCGGAAGCTGCCGTCTTCGTCACGGAAGCTGACGAAACGCGCGCTCTTGGCGGCTTTCTTCTTCACTTCGGTGCTGGCCTGCACGCTGCTGCGGAACGAGCGCAGGCCAACGGCCTCACGCAGCTGCTCGAGGAACGGCGTGGCGATCTTGCGGGCCTTGGCGGCGCCGGCGAGGAGGATGTCCTCCAGGTCTGCCGGGCGCGAGATCAGCTGGTGGTAGTGCTCGCGCTTCTCGGCCAGCTGGCCGTCGAGCAGCTGGAACAGGCGTTGCTTCGCTTCGCCCCAGCCCAGGCCCTGCAGCAGTTCTTCGCGGAACTCGGCGCACTGCGATGGCGTCGAGAAGGCCTGGAACAGGGTGAACAGGTGCGAATTGTCCGGATCCTTGGCTTCGCCAGGCGCACGCGAGTCGGTGACGATGCGCGAGATGGCGTCTTTCATGTCCTTGGCGCTGGTGAACAGCGGGATGGTGTTGTCGTAGCTCTTGGACATCTTGCGACCGTCCAGGCCCGGCAGGGTCGCCACGCTCTCTTCGATCACCGCTTCCGGCAGGGCGAAGAAGTCATTGCCCTGGCCGAACAGGTGGTTGAAACGCTGACCGATGTCGCGGGCCATTTCCACGTGCTGGATCTGGTCACGGCCGACCGGCACCTTGTTGGCGTTGAACATCAGGATGTCCGCGGCCATCAGTACCGGGTAGCTGTACAGGCCCATGGTCACGCCGGCATCCGGGTCTTCGCCGGTTTCCAGGTTCTTGTCCACCGAGGCCTTGTAGGCGTGGGCGCGGTTGAGCAGGCCCTTGGCGGCGACGCAGGTCAGCAGCCAGGTCAGTTCGGGGATCTCAGGGATGTCGGACTGACGGTAGAAGGTCACCTTCGCCGGGTCCAGGCCACCGGCCAGCCAGGTGGCGGCGATTTCCAGGCGCGAGCGCTGGATGCGCAGCGGGTCGTCGCACTTGATCAGGGCGTGGTAGTCGGCCAGGAAGTAGAACGAGTCGACACCCGGCTGCTGGCTGGCGACGATCGCCGGGCGAATGGCGCCGGCGTAGTTGCCCAGGTGCGGGGTGCCGGTGGTGGTGATACCGGTGAGGATGCGCGTGGTCATGGGTGTTCGCTTATTCAGGCTTGGCTCAGTTCGAAAGGCGCGGCAGCAGCAGATCCTTCAGATCGGTCAGCTTGCCATGGAAGAAGTGTCCGCATTCTGCCACTTTCAGCAGCTCATGGGGGCGCCCCAGTGCGTCGGACCATTCGTAAACCAGTTGCGGATCGACGACTTCGTCGGCGTCAGGCTGCACCACGGCGATCGGGCAGCGTTGCGGCAGCGGGAAGTCGGCGGTCAGGCGCATCACCGCCGGGGCGATCATGAACAGCTGTTGTAACTCCACACCGTGCGCTTCCAGGCGCCCGGCCAGGCTGGTGGCGACGAAGCCGCCGAACGAGAAGCCCATCAGCACCAGCGGCAGTTCAGGGTGCTTCGCACGCAGCCACGCGGCGGCGGCCTCGGCATCGGCCACTTCGCCAGCGCCCATGTCATGGCTGCCGGCGCTCTGGCCAACACCGCGGTAGTTGAAGCGCAAGGTCACGTAGCCGGCGTCGCGGGCGGTGCGCTGCAGGGTAGAGACCACCTTGTTGAGCATGGTGCCGCCCTGGACCGGGTTGGGGTGGCAGATCAGCACCGCACCGCGGGCATCGGCCACATCCAGGTACAAGGCTTCCAGCTGGCCGATCGGGCCGTCGATGAACAAGGGGGTTTCGCGGACAAGCAAGGCACTACTCCGTGACCTCGAAGGGGGTCGTTTCGTCTAGGTGAGGAATTCTGTTCTGATTTGCGATCGCTCGCGGTATACAGCGCAGGTCTGAGCCGTTAACGTAAAGCAAAGCCGTTTATAGAGGAAGGACTCGTGGAACTCTCGCTCCTTGTTTGGTTGTTGCCAACCCTGGCCCTGGTCATCGGTGTGGCGGTCGGTTTCATCGTGGCCCGCCTGCTGCCCAACGCGGCGCCCAGCAATACCCAGCGCCAACTGGATGACATCCAGAAGCGTTTCGACAGCTATCAGAACGAAGTGGTCACCCACTTCAACAGCACCGCCATGCTGGTCAAGAAACTGACCCAGAGCTACCAGGACGTGCAAGATCATCTGGCCGAAGGCGCCAACAGCCTGGCGCTTGACGATGTCACCCGCCAGCGTCTGCTTGCCGCACTGCACTCCGAGAGCACCCAGGGTCCGCGTGACCGCCTGACCCCGCCGAAAGACACCGCTGAAGTGCCACGTGACTATGCACCGAAGTCGCCGAACTCGCCGGGCATGCTCGACGAGAGCTACGGGCTCAAGCGCTGAAATGAACAAGGCCTCGCAAGAGGCCTTTTTCTTGGGTTGGACTCACTGGCCTCTTCGCGGGCACGCCCGCTCCCACAGGGACGGCGCAGGTTTGAGGCTGCGCGATCTCTGTGGGAGCGGGCGTGCCCGCGAAGAGGCCTGAGAGGCAACCTAGCTGCAAGCCATCAATGCCTGCCCCACATCCGCCAGCAGATCCTCCACATCCTCCAGCCCCACCGACAACCGCACCAGGCCCTCCGAAATACCATGATGCGCCCGCTCGTCGGGGGTATAGCTGGAATGGGTCATGCTCGCCGGATGCTGCGCCAGCGATTCGGCATCACCCAGGCTCACCGCCCGGACAAACAGTTGCAGCGCATTCATGAAGCGCCGACCGGCCTCGATCCCGCCCTTGAGCTCGAAAGCAATCATCCCACCCGGCAAGCGCATCTGCCGCTGCGCCAGTTCGTATTGGCCAAACGATGGCAGCCCAGGATATTGAATCAGCTCCACCTGCGGCTGACGCGCGAGGAACTCGGCGACCCGCTGGGCATTCGCACAGTGACGGTCCATGCGCAACGCGAGCGTCTTGATGCCACGCATCAACAGCGAGGCATCGTGCGGCGACAGCACCGCGCCAGTCATGTCCTTGAGGCCTTCCAGACGAATCCGGTCCACCAGCGCCTTGCGCCCGATCACCAACCCTGCCGTGATATCGCCGTGGCCACTGAGGTACTTGGTCGCCGAATGCACGACCAGGTCAGCCCCCAGCTCCAATGGCCGTTGCAGGTAAGGCGTGCAATAGGTGTTGTCGACCACGATATGCAGGTCATGCCCCCGCGCCGCTTCGGCCACTGCCGCGATATCGACCAGTTGCATGTTCGGGTTGGCCGGGGTTTCGAAGTAGATCATCCGGGTCTTGTGGGTGATCGCCGCCTTCAGCGCCTTGGTGTCATTGAGGTCGACATGGCGCACCTTCACCCCGAACTCACCGATGCCATGGTGCATGTAGGCGAAGGTGCAGCCATACACCGTGCGCCCGACAATCAGCTCGTCGCCGGAGCGCAGCAGGGTCCATAGCGTCGAGGTGATGGCCCCCATGCCCGACGCCAGCGCCAGGCCTGCCTCGCCCCCTTCCAGTGACGCCATGCGCTGCTCCAGCAACGCCAAAGTCGGGTTTGAAATACGGCTGTAGAAGTGCCCGCCCTCCTCCCCGGCAAAGCACGCGGCGCCGTATTCAACGCTGGGGAAGGCATAGGTTGCGGTCTGGTAAACCGGTGGCACCAGGGCGCCGCCGTGGGAAAGCGGGTCGTAGCCATGATGGATGGCGCGGGTGGAAAAACCGGTGTTGTTATGGGAGTCGCGCATGGCAACAGCCTCTGGTGGTTTGTTATAAGCTTATGCCACCGAGCTGCCTGAATTTTTCCAAAATTGCCCACGCATTCGCGCCTGTTTTGGAATGAAAACAACAAATACAACACCAGGAGGGCAAATCATGCCTTCAAGCCTCGACCGTACCGACCGCGCCCTGCTCGCGGCCCTGCAGGACAATGCCCGCCTGACCATCTCCGAACTCGCCGACCAGGTTGCGCTGACTACCTCGCCTTGCTGGCGACGGGTCAAACTGCTGGAGGACAACGGCTACATCACCGGTTACCAGGCCATCTTGTCGCCCAAGTCGCTGGGGTTTGGGGTGACGGCGTTTGTCAGCATCATGATGGACTCGCATACCAAGGACATGGCTTTGGCGTTCGAGCAAAGGCTGATGGAGATTCCCGAGATCGTGTCTTGCCACAACATATCCGGACGGTATGACTTTCTGTTGGAAATCCTGGCGAGGGATCTGGAGTCGTTTGGGGAATTTACCCGGGAAGTGCTGCAGCGATTGCCGGGGGTGAAGGAGATTTATTCGAGTTTTTCCTATAAGGCGGTCAAGGAAAAACGAGTGATTCCGGTATCAGAAACCCATATTTGAGCATGCGATTACGCCGCTGGGGACTGGTCCTACAAACAAATAAAAAAAGCCTTACGCCGTACATAGCACCCTGAATATTTCCCTACTGGACAACCGAGGCGATGATCTCAGCATCCATCAAGAGAGATGCGCTGACATGGCACTTCAGCTACCCAGTCACATCGCAGAAAAACTGGCAAAACATACCTTCCACAGCTTCGACGATTTCTCCCAAGCCTTCTGGCTGGCAATCGCCGAAGACCCCGTCTTTTCCCAACAATTCATTCCCTCGCAACTGAACCGTATCAAGCAAGGCTGGCCGCCCCGCGCGCCCTTTGGCGAAACCGTAAACGGCCTCCGTTCTTACCAACTCTGCCACCTCAACCCACCCGAGTTCGGCGGTGGGATCTATGATGCAGAAAACCTGCGGATCATGAGCGCCCTGCAGTACGCGCTGTCTTCGGAGGTGGAGTGGTGATCAGTCGAAAACACTCCCTTGCCGACTACACCTGTGCCGAATTCAGGGCAGTAGTTGACGAACTGCTACAGGCCTCTGGCACCTCTTCCTGGCAAGATCGATTACTCGAACACTTTATCGAGATGGCCGAACACCCGGATGGTTCCGACCTCCTCTACTACCCGGCAAACGAACTGGAGGGCTGCGCCGTGGGCGTGATCGCACGCATCATCGCCTGGCGAAAATCTAAGGGACTTCCCCTGTTCAAGGACGTGCAATGAACAAGTCTGTATGGATATTGATGCTGCTTCTATCCGGTTGTGCCGACGGCAGGATCCTCATTCTGCCTAATCTGCAGGAGCAGAAGTTCGCCTGCGACATGGATCCTTACAAGCAAGGTTGCGAACGCCATAGTGACTATGACCGGCACTACAAGTCGCTCGAGGGCAAAAAGGGCTAGTTAACATATGCCATTCATTCAGCGCTACCAGCGCATACCACCGCGATTGCTCGGAGGAAACCTTGTCTTGTTCGAAGGCCGTGAGTGCCAAGTCGATGCGGTAAGCCACCAGCTTGTAATGGAAGCCCTGCTATCGAATGGCGAGACAGCAGTAGAGTTCCTGGAGAGCTTGGGTGTAGTCCTGGAGTAAGGAACAATGCGGGCCTCTCATGAGGCCCGTTCTCACTGCCCTGTCATCAGCGCATTCCGGTAATCACGCTTGATGATGTCCAGAGCTGCAGGATCATCCAGCACTTCGAATCGGGGCAACACGTTGCCAGGTTCGCCTGGGTCGGAATAATCCATTCTGCCGACCAGATGCTGAACAAGCGTGTTCATGGCTTCGGTATCGGCGGGGTCGACATCAAGCGACCTGATCAATGCTTCAATAATCAACCTTGGCTTGTTTTCGACAAACTGAAACGCAGGGTAGAACTTTCTGCGGTTGCCCGTGTTGGTATACGCCAAGAGTTTACCCGCCTTGGTCTTCTGACTCAGCGCTTGCTTGGTAATGCCCAGGATTTCGCAGGCTGCTTTGGCATCGAGCAGTTCACAGCGGCTGTCTACCCGTTCAAAGGCACGTGCCTTCATCCTGGCCACAGCTTCCTGATTGCGCGTTGCAATACTGCGCTTGGCTTCAACTTCGACCTTGGCGAGCGCAGCAAAAGCCTTCTCGTCCGCAAGCGCCACGGCTTTTAGCACTACCGCCGCCGACGCTCGCGCAAGATGCTCCTCGAAGCGCTCCCGCAATGCCGCCTTGGCGGCCTCGATATGAGCGAGCGCAGGATGAATGGCATCGTGGGTGACCACACTCATGGTTCCTCCTCAGGGCCTGAATAGCCCCTGTGCCCATAGGCTAAAGGCGCCGCACCACTCATGTCAACTTGTCAATTAGTCCATATGTAAAGCTTGTGCTGACTTCACAGATACAAAAAACCCCGCCGAAGCGGGGTTTTTCACAAGCAGCAATACTTAGATCGCGCCACGCTGACGCAGCACATCCAGCACCTGCTTCACGCCTTCTTCAACACTGGTGTTCTGGGTATCGATCACCAGGTCAGCATCCAGCGGCACATCGAACGGGAAGCTTTCGCCCGGGATGTTGTCGCCACCGGCCGCATACAGGCCCTGTGGGTCACGCTCGCGGCACGCCAGCGGCGAGGCCTGAACGTAAACGGTCACCAGGCGCTCCTTGCCGATCAGCGCCTTGGCCTGCTCGCGGCCTTCGGCATCTGGGGCGACGAACGCAGCCAGGGTCAGCAGGCCGGCTTCGTTGAACTGGCGCGCCACATGGGCGGCACGGCGCCAGTTCTCGGTGCGGCCGGCGCGGTCCTGTGGCAGGCCCTTGTTAAGGTCGTGGCGCAGGTTCTGGCCATCGAGCACGTACACTGCACGGCCCATGTCGAACAGCTTGCGCTCGACGGCGTAGGCCAGGGTGCTCTTGCCAGCGCCGGACAGGCCGCTGAACAGCACGGTGGCCGGTTGCTGGCCGAAGCGCAGGGCGCGCTCTTCGGTGGCCACGTGTGCGAGCTTGCCATGCTGGCCAGTGCCGCCGTGCGGCAGGACTGGCGGCGCGATGATCATGCCGGCGCCGACGGTGCCGTTGGTCAGGCGGTCGATGACGATGAACGCACCGGTGGTGCGGTTGCTGTCGTAACCGTCCAGGGCGATCGAGGTGTCCAGAGCCACCTTGACGCGGCCGATCTCGTTCAGTTGCAGCGCGCTGGCAGCGCCCTGCTCCAGGGTGTTCACATCGACCTTGTGGGTGATGCTGGCAATCGAGCCCGGCACATAGCTGGTGGCCCGCTTGATGTCGTACTTCTTGCCTGGGAGCATCGGCTCCTCGGCCATCCACACCAGCATGGCGTCGAACTGGTCGGTGACTGGCGGCACGTTATCGGCGTGCACCAGCAGGTCGCCGCGGGAGATGTCGATCTCGTCTTCCATGGTCAGGGTCACGGCCTGGCCTGGGCCGGCGTTTTCCAGTTCACCTTCGTAGGTGACGATGGACTTGACCCGGCTGCTCTTGCCCGACGGCAGCACCACCACTTCGTCACCCTTGTGCACCACGCCGCTGGCGATAGTGCCGGCGAAGCCGCGGAAGTTCAGGTTCGGGCGGTTGACGTACTGCACCGGGAAGCGCAGATCGGTGAAGTTGCGGTCGGCCGAAACTTCGACGGTTTCAAGGATTTCCATCAGCGTCGGGCCGGCGTACCACGGCGACTGCTCGCTGTGGTTGACCACGTTGTCACCCTTGAGCGCCGACATCGGTACGAAGTGCAGGCTGCTCGGCTTCAGGTTGATGGCGTCGGCAAACTTCAGGTAGTCGGCCTTGATCGACTCGAACACGCCTTCATCGAAGCCTTTGAGGTCCATCTTGTTGACCGCGACCACGATGTGCTTGATGCCCAGCAAGGATGCGATGTAGCTGTGGCGACGGGTCTGGGTCTGCACACCGTAGCGGGCATCGACCAGGATGATCGCCAGGTCGCAGGTGGACGCGCCAGTGGCCATGTTGCGGGTGTACTGCTCGTGGCCCGGGGTGTCGGCGATGATGAACTTGCGCTTGGCGGTGGAGAAGTAGCGGTAGGCGACATCGATGGTGATGCCCTGCTCGCGCTCGGCCTGCAGGCCATCGACCAGCAGCGCCAGGTCGACTTCTTCGCCGGTGGTGCCGACTTTCTTCGAATCACGGGTGATGGCCTCGAGGTGGTCCTCGTAGATCATCTTCGAGTCGTGCAGCAGGCGCCCGATCAGGGTGCTCTTGCCATCGTCGACGTTGCCGCAGGTCAGGAAGCGCAGCAGTTCCTTGCGCTCGTGCTGGGCCAGGTAGGCGAGGATGTCCTCGCTGATCAGATCAGATTGGTGCGACATGGAGTAACCCTGAAATTAGAAGTAGCCTTGGCGTTTCTTGTCTTCCATGGAACCGGCGCCATCGTGGTCGATGACGCGGCCCTGGCGTTCGGACGTACGGGTCAGGAGCATTTCCTGAATGATGTCCGTCAGGGTCTCGGCTTCCGACTCGACAGCGCCCGTCAGCGGGTAGCAGCCGAGGGTACGGAAACGCACCTTCTTCTTGACGATGCGCGCCTTCTCTTCCTCGGACAGGTGCTCGAGGATGCGCTCGTCGTCGATCATGATCAGGGTGCCGTTCTTCTCGATGACTTCACGCTCGGCGGCGAAGTACAGCGGCACGATCGGGATGCCTTCGAGGTAGATGTACTGCCAGATGTCCAGTTCGGTCCAGTTCGACAGCGGGAAGACGCGGATCGACTCGCCCTTGTTGACCTTGCCGTTGTAGACGTTCCACAGCTCCGGGCGCTGGTTTTTCGGGTCCCAGCGGTGCTTGCTGTCACGGAACGAGTACACACGCTCCTTGGCCCGCGACTTCTCTTCGTCGCGGCGCGCGCCACCGAAGGCGGCGTCGAAACCATGCTTGTCCAGCGCCTGCTTGAGGCCCTGGGTCTTCATGATGTCGGTGTGCTTGGAGCTGCCATGGGTGAACGGGTTGATGCCCTGCGCCACACCCTCAGGGTTGACGTGGGTGATCAGCTCCAGGCCCATTTCCTCGACCATCTTGTCGCGGAAGCTGTACATCTCCTGGAATTTCCACTGGGTGTCGACGTGCATCACCGGGAACGGCAGCTTGCCCGGGAAGAAGGCCTTGCGCGCCAGGTGCAGCATCACGGCGGAATCCTTGCCGATCGAGTACAGCATCACCGGGTTATCGAACTCGGCGGCCACCTCGCGGATGATGTGGATGCTCTCCGCCTCCAGCTGTTTCAAGTGCGTCAGTTTGTCGACCATGGCTACTCACGAAAAAACACGAAAAACGATCTTATGGACGGCCTGCGGGCCGTGTTCGAGCGAGCCACTTTATCACAGCGGCTGCTTCTATTTAGGAGGCGGGCTAGATCGAAAAAGTCTAACGATATGACTGGGGGTTTGGCTCGGCAGGACAGGCCTCTTCGCGGGTAGACCCGCTCCCACAGGTGTGTGCGATCCCTGTGGGAGCGGGTTTACCCGCGAAGCAGGCGACGCCAATCTCAGATGGGATTAGGGCAATCGATGAACAGGTGCTCCAGGGCGAAGCGCCGCGCCAGGTAATCACCCAGGGCCTGCACGCCATACCGCTCAGTGGCATGGTGCCCCGCGGCAACGAAGCTGACACCGTTCTCCCGGGCGCTGTGATAGGTCTGTTCGGACGCCTCGCCAGTGAGGTACAGGTCCACCCCCGCCGCAATCGCCGTATCGATGTAGCCCTGCCCGCCGCCGGTGCACCAGCCGACCCGGCGAATCATCTCGTCGCCTTCCACCAGCAACGGCTCACGCCCGAGCACTGCCTGCACCCGATGGGCGAAGTCACGGGCAGTCACAGGCTCGGCCAGCGAACCGACCAGCCCGACCACCTTGGGGTTTTCCGGGTCCAGCGGCCCTTCTACAGTGATGTCCAACTGTCGCGCCAGTTGCACGTTGTTGCCAACCTCAGGGTGCACATCCAGCGGCAGGTGAAACGCCAGCAGGCTGATGTCGTGCTTGAGCAAGGTCTTCAAGCGGCGCTGACGGATCCCGGTAACACACGGGTTCTCGCCCTTCCAGAAGTAACCATGGTGCACCAGGATCAGGTCGGCCCCGGCCTCGACCGCGGCATCCAGCAAGGCCTGGCTGGCGGTGACGCCGCTGACGATGCGGCTGACCTGCGGACGGCCCTCGACCTGCAGGCCATTGGGGCAGTAATCCTGGATCTTCGCGCTGCCCAGGTAGCGTTCGGCTTCCTCGACCAGGGTGTTGAGTGCGACGGCCATGAAAATCTCCTCGAAATCTGCGCTTTTCTCGGGCGCAACGCCTGCAGAACGCCCGTATAATGCCGGCCATTATGGGCCGTCGCCGGCATCGGGGGAACCGGTGTATGATCGCGCGCGCTCATGCCCCACTGCGCGGCCACCGGCCCCCGCTCTTTCCAGGACTCGTTCATGTTCAAGGCTTTGCGTTACTTTGGCTGGCCCCTGTTCACCGGTATTCTGATCGCCGTACTGATCATCCAGCGCTACCCGGAGTGGGTCGGCCTGCCCAGCCAGGACGTCAACCTGCAACAAGCCCCGCAAACCTCGCGGATCATGCAGGGCCCGGTGTCCTACGCCGACGCCGTGACCCTCGCCGCCCCGGCCGTGGTCAACCTGTACACCACCAAGGTGGTGAACAAGACCGCCCACCCGCTGTTCGAAGACCCGCAGTTCCGCCGCTTCTTCGGTGACAACCTGCCCAAGCAGCGCCGTTGGGAGTCGAGCCTGGGTTCGGCGGTGATCATGAGCCCCGAGGGCTACCTGCTGACCAACAACCACGTTACCAGCGGAGCCGACCAGATCGTCGTGGCCCTGAAGGACGGCCGGGAAACCCTGGCGCGGGTCATCGGCAGCGACCCGGAAACCGACCTGGCGGTGTTGAAGATCGACCTGAAGAACCTGCCAGCCATCACCATCGGCCGCTCCGACAACATCCACATCGGTGATGTGGTGCTGGCCATCGGTAACCCGTTCGGCGTTGGCCAGACCGT
The DNA here is from genome assembly GCF_003097235.1 of Pseudomonas sp. CC120222-01a. Classification (GTDB taxonomy): domain Bacteria; phylum Pseudomonadota; class Gammaproteobacteria; order Pseudomonadales; family Pseudomonadaceae; genus Aquipseudomonas. The sequence goes on from NZ_QEQQ01000005.1 coordinate 245,575, forward strand.
GACCATGGGCATCATCAGTGCCACCGGCCGCAACCAGCTGGGCCTGAACAACTACGAAGACTTCATCCAGACCGACGCGGCGATCAACCCGGGCAACTCCGGGGGTGCGCTGGTCGACGCCAATGGCAACCTGGTCGGCATCAACACCGCGATCTTCTCCAAGTCCGGCGGCTCCCAGGGCATCGGCTTCGCCATCCCGATCAAGCTGGCGCTGGAAGTGATGAAGTCGATCGTCGAACACGGCCAGGTGATTCGCGGCTGGCTAGGCATCGAGGTACAACCGTTGAGCCAGGAACTGGCCGAATCGTTTGGCATGCAGGGCCGCCCAGGCATCGTGGTGGCCGGTATCTTCCGCGACGGCCCGGCGCAAAAAGCAGGGTTGCAGCTGGGTGACGTGATCCTGAGCATCAACGGCGAACCGGCCGGTGACGGGCGCAAGTCGATGAACCAGGTGGCGCGTATCAAGCCAACCGACAAGATCACCATCGAGGTGATGCGCAATGGTCAGCAGCTGAAGCTGATTGCCGAGGTGGGGCTGCGCCCGCCACCGGCACCGGCTGCCAACCCGGAAGATAACTAAGGCTTTGAATTGGGGCTGCTTTGCAGCCCTTCGCGGGCAAGCCCGCGAAGGGCCGCAGAGCGGCCCCAACAGCATCAGTGCAGGATCTGGCTGAGGAACAGCTTGGTCCGGTCACTGCGCGGGCGGTCGAAGAAGTCATCCGGCGCGGCCTGCTCGACGATCTCCCCCTTGTCCATGAAGATCACCCGGTTCGCCACGGTGCGGGCAAAGCCCATTTCGTGGGTCACGCAGAGCATGGTCATGCCGTCCTCGGCCAAACCGACCATGGTGTCGAGCACTTCCTTGACCATTTCCGGGTCCAGCGCCGAGGTCGGCTCATCGAAGAGCATGATCTTCGGCTTCATGCACAGCGCCCGGGCAATCGCCACGCGCTGCTGCTGGCCACCCGACAGCTGCCCCGGGAACTTGTGGGCCTGCTCCGGAATACGCACCCGCTCCAGGTAGTGCATGGCGATTTCCTCGGCCTTGCGCCGCGGCATCTTGCGCACCCACATCGGCGCCAGGGTGCAGTTTTCCAGAATGCTCAGGTGCGGGAACAGGTTGAAGTGCTGGAACACCATGCCCACCTCGCGGCGGATCGCCTCGATCTGCTTGAGGTCGTTGGTCAGCTCCACGCCATCGACCACGATGCGGCCCTGCTGGTGCTCTTCCAGGCGGTTGAGGCAGCGGATGGTGGTCGACTTGCCCGAGCCGGACGGGCCACACAGGACGATGCGCTCGCCCTGGCGCACGTTCAGGTTGATGTCCTTGAGCACATGGAACTGGCCGTACCACTTGTTCACGCCCTGCATCTGGATGATGCCTTCGGGGCCGGCAGGCTGCTTGATCGCTTCACTCATTTCGAAACTCCTAACGCTTGTGGCCAGTGTCCAGCTTGCGCTCCAGGTGCATGGAGTAGCGGGACATACCGAAACAGAAAATCCAGAACACCAGGGCGGCGAACACATAGCCCTCGGTGGCCATGCCCAGCCAGGCCGGGTCAGCGGCGGCTTGCTTGACGCTGTTGAGCAGGTCGAACAGGCCGATGATGATCACCAGGCTGGTGTCCTTGAACAGGGCGATGAAGGTGTTGACGATGCCGGGGATCACCAGCTTGAGCGCCTGCGGCAGAATCACCAGGCCCATCGAGCGCCAGTAGCCCAGGCCCATGGCCGCGGCGGCTTCGTACTGGCCCTTGGGAATGGCCTGCAGACCACCGCGCACCACCTCGGCGACATACGCCGACTGGAACAGGATCACCCCGATCATCGCCCGCAGCAGTTTGTCGAAGCTCATGCCTTCCGGCAGGAACAGCGGCAGCATCACCGATGACATGAACAGCACGGTGATCAGCGGCACACCGCGCCAGAACTCGATGAAAGTCACGCAGACCACCTTCACCGCCGGCATCCGCGAACGCCGTCCCAGGGCCAGCAGAATACCCAGCGGCAAGGCGCCGACGATGCCCACGGTGGCGATCACCAGGGTCAGCATCAGCCCGCCCCACTGGCTGGTGGCGACGTTGCTCAAGCCCAGTAAGCCGCCGTGCAGCAAGGTGTAGGCGAGGACCGGGTACAGCACCAGGAAGCCCAGGCCGTAGAAGGCCTTGCGCGGGAAGCGCTTGATGAACAGCGGCGCCGCGCCGAGCACGGCCAGCCACACGGTGAGGTCTACGCGCCAGCGCAGCTCGACCGGGTAGTAGCCGTACATGAATTGGCCGAAGCGCTGCTGCACGAACACCCAGCAGGCGCCCGACTGGGTGCAGTCGGCGCGGGTGGTGCCGACCCAGTTAGCGTCGATCAACGCCCACTGCACCAGCGGCGGTACGATCAGCCACACCAGGTACACGGCGAACAGGGTCAGCAGGGTGTTGAGCCAGCTGGAGAACAGGTTTGCACGCATCCATGCGAGCACGCCGACGGTTTTCACCGGTGGCGGCATGTCGGGTTTGAAAACATGGGCATTCACGGGCGTATCCTCACCGCTCGATCAGCGCGATGCGCTTGTTGTACCAGTTCATCAGCAGCGAAATGCTGATGCTGATGGCGAGATAGACACTCATGGTGATGGCGATCACCTCGATGGCCTGGCCGGTCTGGTTGAGCACGGTACCGGCGAACAGCGAGACCATCTCCGGGTAGCCGATACCGGCCGCCAGCGACGAGTTCTTCGCCAGGTTCAGGTACTGGCTGGTCAGCGGCGGAATGATCACCCGCAGTGCCTGGGGGATGATCACCTTGCGCAGGGTCGGGCCATCGCGCAGGCCGAGCGAGTGGGCCGCTTCGGTCTGGCCATGGCTCACTGAGCGAATGCCCGAACGCACGATCTCGGCAATGAACGCCGCCGTATAGATGGTCAACGCCAGGGTCAGCGCCAGCAGCTCGGGGATCAGCACCCAGCCGCCAACGAAGTTGAAGCCCTTGAGCTGCGGTACTTCCCAGTGCACCGGGCTGCCGAACAGCAGCGCGCAGGCGCCTGGAATGACGATCAGCAGCGCCAGCCCCACCCAGAACTTGTGGAACGGCTCGCCGGTTTCGTCGAAACGCTTGTTGGCGTAACGCACCATCGCCACGATCGCCACCAACGCCAGCACCAGGGCAACAACGAACGGCCAGAAGCCCTCCGCCATCGACGCACCGGGCATGTTCAGGCCGCGGTTGCTGATGAAGAAGGTGTCGTCGATGTTGATGCTGCCCTTGGGCCCCGGCAGGGTCAGAAACACCGCGAAGTACCAGAACAGGATCTGCAGCAGTGGCGGGATGTTGCGGAAGGTTTCCACATACACGGTCGCCAGCTTGCTGATCATCCAGTTCGGCGACAGCCGCGCCACACCGATGATGAAACCCAGAACGGTCGCCAGGATCACGCCAATGAACGTCACCAGCAGGGTATTGAGCAGGCCGATGACGAACACCCGCGCGTAGCTGTCGGACTCCACGTAGGGAATCAGGTGCTGGGCGATGCCGAAGCCGGCGCTACGCTCGAGAAAGTCGAAACCCGAGGTGATGCCCCGGTGCTGCAGGTTGGTCTGGGTGTTGTGGAACAGGTACCAGCCCAGGCCCACCACGAAGACTATCGTGAGAATCTGGAACAGCCAGGCGCGCACACGCGGGTCGTTCAGGGACAGCCCCTTGGGTGCGCCAATTTGATTTTGCATGAAGTGCCCCGAAAAATAGGGATTCGAACAACCTGCGGCGGCGGGATGCCGCCGCAGGGTGCAGCCATCAGCGCACAGGTGGCGCGTACTGGATGCCGCCGTTGTTCCACAGGGCGTTCATGCCACGGTCGATCTTCAGGTCGGTGCTCTGGCCCAGGTTCTTCTCGAACACTTCGCCATAGTTGCCGACTTGCTTGACGATCTGCACTACCCAGTCTTTGGGCAGCTTGAGGTCCTTGCCATATTCACCGTCCGCGCCCAGCAGGCGGGCGACGTCCGGGTTCTTGGTGGACTTGGCCTCGGCCTCGACGTTCTTCGAGGTGATGCCGGCCTCTTCAGCGTTGAGCATGGCGAACAGGGTCCACTTGACGATACTGAACCAGTCTTCGTCGCCTTTACGCACCACCGGGCCGAGTGGCTCCTTGGAGATGGTTTCCGGCAGCACCACGTAGTCGGTCGGTGCGGCCAGCTTGGAGCGCTGGGCGAACAGCTGCGACTTGTCCGAGGTCAGCACGTCGCAACGGCCAGACTCCAGCGACTTGGCGCTTTCGTCGGAGGTGTCGAAGGTGATCGGGGTGTACTTCAGGCCATTGGCACGGAAGAAGTCCGACACGTTCAGCTCGGTGGTGGTACCGGCCTGGATGCAGATGGTCGCGCCGTCGAGTTCCTTGGCGCTGGAAACGCCGAGCTTCTTGTTGACCAGGAAACCGACGCCGTCATAGTAGGTGACGCCGGCAAACACCAGGCCCATGCCGGCATCACGCGAGCTGGTCCAGGTGGTGTTGCGCGACAGCACGTCGACTTCGCCCGACTGCAGCGCTGTGAAGCGCTCCTTGGCGTTGAGCTGGCTGAACTTGACCTTGGTCGCGTCGCCGAATACGGCGGCGGCCACGGCGCGGCAGACATCGGCGTCGATACCGACGATCTTGCCTTCCTTGTCAGGTACCGAGAAGCCAGGAAGACCGTCGCTCACGCCACACTGGACGAAGCCCTTCTTCTTTACCGCATCGAGGGTGGCGCCGGCCTGGGCGGTGCTCACGGCGCCCAGTGCAGCGGCAGCGGTCAGGACTGCCAGGGTGGTTTTCAACATCTTCATTCACAACCTCCAAATTGCTCTTGTTGTATGAGCCGGAATTGCACCGCACCCTTTTGAGGCGCATCCGACCCGTGTTGGCTTGTTCTTGGGTCAATTGGCGCAATGGGCTGTTCTGTGACAGCCTTCGCGTGCAAAGGGTGTTACCGTCACGGCCTGCCCTTTGCATCGAATGAAGAATTGCAAAGCGCGTACCAGATTTGTTGGCTGTAGCGTTTAAGCGCTCGTCAAGTAGGGAAAGTTGTATCGTTGCGACATTCTCTTTCTGTCAGATAATTCCTACGCCTTCTTTTCACGCACCTTTTTAAATGGCGCGCACACTTTCGGAGCAGTCATGACCAACCCACTGATTCTCGAACCTCAGAAAACCGCTGACGCCTGTGTGATCTGGTTGCACGGTCTGGGTGCCGACCGTTACGACTTCCTACCTGTGGCCGAATTCATGCAGGAGCGGTTGACCAGCACCCGCTTCGTCATGCCCCAGGCGCCGACCCGCCCGGTGACCATCAACGGCGGCTACGCCATGCCCAGCTGGTACGACATCAAGGCCATGACCCCGGCCCGCGCCATCGACGAAGCGCAGCTGGAAGAATCCGCCAAGCAGATCATCGGCCTGATCAAGGCTGAGCAGGCCAAGGGCATCAACCTGTCGCGGATCTTCCTCGCCGGTTTCTCCCAGGGCGGTGCGGTGGTGCTGCACACTGCCTATATAAAGTGGCAGGAAGCGCTGGGCGGCGTGATCGCCCTGTCCACCTACGCCCCGACCTTCACCGACAGCCATCAGCTGAGCGCCTGCCAGCAACGCACCCCGGCCCTGTGCCTGCACGGCGTGCACGACCCGGTGGTGATTCCGTCCATGGGCCGTACCGCGTTCGAATACCTCAATACCTGGGGTGTCGCCGCACGCTGGCACGAATACCCGATGGAGCACGAGGTGGTGGTCGAGGAACTGAGCGATATCCACGACTGGCTGAGCAAGCAATTGCAATAAGCCAACCCCACCTGTAGTTGTGGGAGTTTTCCGCTACGCCGCGCCCAAATCTTGCATTACACTGCCCGGCGTACATTCCTTAACCAGTTGATGAGACGATCGTGCTCAAGGCACTCAAGAAAATATTCGGCAAAGGAGACGCCGCGCCACAGGCCGTCGCTCCTGCTGCCAGTGTGACGCCAACGGCGCCCGCCCCCACCGCAGAGGCCCGGCCCGAACCGAAACCGGCCGCGCCCCGCGCCAAGCACACCACCAAGCCGGCCGCCAAGGCAGAAGCCCCCGCCGATGCCCCTGCACCCGCCGACAAGCCGGCCAAGGACAAACCCCGCCGCGAACGCAAGCCCAAGCCCCAGGCGAGCCTGTGGAAGCCGGAAGACTTCGTGGTCGAGCCACAGGAAGGCAAGACCCGTTTCCACGACTTCAAGCTCTCCAACGAGCTGATGCACGCCATCCACGACCTCGGCTTCCCTTACTGCACGCCGATCCAGGCGCAGGTGCTGGGTTACACCCTGGCGGGCCAGGACGCCATCGGTCGTGCCCAGACCGGTACTGGCAAGACGGCGGCATTCCTGATTTCGATCATTTCCCAGCTGCAGCAGACGCCGCCGCCGAAAGAGCGCTACATGGGCGAGCCGCGCGCGCTGATCATCGCGCCAACCCGCGAGCTGGTGGTACAGATCGCCAAGGACGCCGTGGCCCTGACCAAATACACCGGCCTGAACGTGATGAGCTTCGTCGGTGGCATGGACTTCGACAAGCAGCTCAAGGCTCTGGAAGCCCGCCATTGCGACATCCTGGTAGCCACCCCGGGCCGTCTGCTGGACTTCAACCAGCGCGGCGAAGTGCACCTGGACATGGTCGAGGTGATGGTGCTGGATGAAGCTGACCGCATGCTCGACATGGGCTTCATACCCCAGGTACGGCAGATCATCCGCCAGACTCCGCCGAAGAGCGAACGCCAGACCCTGCTGTTCTCCGCCACCTTCACCGACGACGTGATGAACCTGGCCAAGCAGTGGACCACCAATCCGGCAATCGTCGAGATCGAACCGGAGAACGTCGCCAGCGAAACGGTCGAGCAACACGTGTATGCGGTGGCCGGCAGCGACAAGTACAAGTTGCTGTACAACCTGGTGACCCAGAACAAGTGGGAACGGGTGATGGTGTTCGCCAATCGCAAGGACGAAGTACGGCGCATCGAGGAGAAACTCGTGCGCGACGGTATCAATGCCGCTCAGTTGTCCGGCGACGTACCGCAACACAAGCGTATTCGTACCCTGGAGAACTTCCGCGAAGGGCGCATCACTGTGCTGGTGGCGACCGATGTGGCCGGGCGTGGGATTCACATCGACGGCATCAGCCATGTGATCAACTTCACCCTGCCTGAAGACCCGGACGATTACGTGCACCGCATCGGCCGTACTGGCCGTGCCGGTACCAGCGGTGTGTCGATCAGCTTTGCCGGTGAGGATGACTCCTACCAGCTGCCGGCGATCGAAGAGCTGCTGGGGCGCAAGATCAAGTGCGAGATGCCGCCGGATGAGCTGCTGAAACCGGTGCCGCGCAAACACCACTGACCCTCAGCGGGCTACATATCCCTGTGGGAGCGGCCTTGTGTCGCGAAAGGGCCGCGCAGCGGCCCCAGCAATCTTTGCATTAAAGCTGAAATCCTGGGGCCGCTGTGCGGCCCTTTCGCGACACAAGGCCGCTCCCACAAAGGGTCGCCGCAGACTGGACTACCAGCGCTCGGCCGCATCCTGGTCACTCTGCTTCCCTTCTACCCACCTTGGCCCCTCCTGGGTATTTTCCTTCTTCCAGAACGGCGCCCGGGTCTTCAGGTAGTCCATGATGAAGTTGCAGGCATCGAACGCCGCCTGCCGATGGGCACTGGCCACGCCGACAAACACGATCGGCTCACCCGGCTCCAGCGCACCGATGCGGTGCAGCACCTCGACCTTGAGCAACGGCCAACGCTGCTCGGCCTCGACCACGATCCTGGTCAGCGCCTTCTCGGTCATGCCCGGGTAATGCTCGAGGAACATCCCCGCCACGTCACGGCCATCGTTGAAATCGCGCACATAGCCGACAAAACCGACCACGGCGCCGACGCCGACATTGGCCGCATGCATGGCATTGACCTCGGCCCCCGGGTCGAACGCCCCGTGTTGCACTCGCACTGCCATGTTCAGCCTCCGGTCACCGGCGGGAAGAACGCCACTTCATCGCCCTCTTCCAGCGGCTCGTCGAGCTTGCACAGCTCTTCATTGCGCGCACTCATCAGGTTCTGTTCGGCCAGCACTGCGTACTGCCCACCCTTGGCCACCAGTGCCTGGCGCACATCGTCGACCACCCTGAACTCGCCTTCCAGGCGCTCGGCATCGACGCCCAGCAGCTCGCGGTAACGGGCGAAGTACATCACCTTGACCTTCATCACGCTTCCACCTTGTAGTGCCCGCTCTTGCCACCGACCTTTTCCAGCAGGCGTACCTGCTCGATGACCATGCCCTTGTCCACCGCCTTGCACATGTCGTAGATCGTCAGCGCGGCAACACTGGCGGCGGTCAGCGCTTCCATCTCGACGCCGGTCTGCCCGGCCAGCTTGCAGCGGGCAACAATATGCACCGCATCCGCGCCGTCGGCACTCAGTTCGACTTTGACGCTGGTCAGCATCAGCGGGTGGCACAGCGGGATCAAATCACTGGTCTTCTTCGCCGCCTGGATACCGGCAATGCGCGCCACGGCGAACACATCGCCCTTGGGATGCTCGCCGTCGACGATCATCTGCAAAGTCTGCGGCAACATGCGCACCCGCGCCTCGGCCACGGCCTCGCGCTCGGTCACGGCCTTTTCAGTGACGTCGACCATGTTGGCGCGCCCCTGGGAATCAAGATGAGTCAGCACTGCTCTGCTCCTGTGAAGGGAACAGAGAGTGTAAACCCGTGGGTCAAGATTGCGCAGCGGAAAAAAGCCGGGCGGCGAGCCACCCGGCTGTGAGGGTTACAGGTGAGACTCGGCGTACTCGGCCAGCACCGAACGTGGCACACCCTGCAGAGTGATGTGCACGCCATGGGGGAAGTCCTTGAAGCGCTCGGTCAGGTAGGTCAGGCCCGAGCTGGTCGCGGACAGGTAAGGGGTGTCGATCTGCGCCAGGTTGCCCAGGCACACCACCTTGGAGCCGGAGCCGGCCCGGGTGATGATGGTCTTCATCTGGTGCGGCGTGAGGTTCTGGCACTCGTCGATCAGGATCAGGCTCTGCTGGAAGCTGCGCCCGCGGATGTAGTTCAGCGACTTGAACTGCAGCGGCACGCGTTCGAGGATGTACTCGACGCTGCCATGGGTGCTTTCATCATCCATGTGCAAGGCTTCGAGGTTGTCGGTGATGGCGCCCAGCCAAGGCTCCATCTTCTCCGCCTCGGTGCCCGGCAGGAAACCGATCTCCTGGTCCAGCCCCTGCACGCTGCGGGTGGCGATGATGCGCCGGTAGCGCTTGCTGACCATGGTCTGTTCGATGGCTGCGGCCAGGGCCAGGATGGTCTTGCCGGAGCCGGCAGCGCCGGTCAGGTTGACCAGGTGGATATCCGGGTCGAGCAAGGCGAACAGCGCCAGGCTCTGATGAATGTCCCGTGGCTTCAGGCCCCAGGCTTCCTGGTGCAGCAAGGGTTCCTGATGCAGGTCGAGCAACAGCAGCTCATCGTTGCGGATGCCTTTTACCCAGCCGACGAACCCTTGCTCATCAATGATGAACTCGTTGATGTGCACGGCCGGCAAGTTGTCGATCATCTGCACCCGATGCCAGGTACGGCCACGCTCCTGGCGGGTATCGACCTTGCTGACCCGGTCCCAGAACGACCCGGTGACCGAGTGATAGCCCTTGGAGAGCAAGGAGACGTCGTCAACCAGTTGGTCGGTGCTGTAGTCCTCTGCCGCGATCCCGCAGGCGCGCGCCTTCAGGCGCATGTTGATGTCTTTGGTGACCAGCACCACGTCCAGGTCGGTGCGCCGGCTACGGACTTCGAACAGGGTATTGATGATGATGTTGTCGTTGAGGTTTTCCGGCAGCAGCTTGCTGGGCTCGTTGCGCGGGCTCATCAGGATCGACAGGAACCCCTTGGGCCCGCTCTTGCCACGCTGGATCGGCACGCCCTGCTCGACATCGCTGGGCGAAGCGTCTCCGAGAAGCTGGTCGATCAGGCGGATGGCCTGGCGACATTCGGCGGCGATGGTCTGTTTACCGGTCTTGAGCTTGTCGAGTTCCTCCAGCACCGTCATCGGAATGGCGACGTGATGCTCCTCGAAGTTGAGTAATGCGTTGGGGTCGTGAATCAGGACGTTGGTATCGAGCACATAGAGGATTGGCTTGCTGGAGGAAGGGTTGCGTCCTTGGTCATCCATACTCGGTCACCTTATGTCGAAGCCACACGGCACGCTCTGTAGTGCGCCGCAGAGTGACCGCCGTTCTTCCCGTATCCGCGTTGCTACGGGCGGGAAGCGTACCTGGCAAGGTGGGGTGGATGACGCCACCTGTGCTGCAGGAATCGGCTGTCTGGTTTCTTCATACCGCAAAAACCATGACCGAAAAAAGCATTTTTACGAGATTTTGAAGTTTATTTTTCCGATTGACGAAGAGCGCTTGGCGGCAACGCCGCAGGGGACTACAGTCAGAAGTCATACCCTCTATTCGCGATAAGCGTAATCGCGGCAGTTCTCCCAGCCGATCCCGCTTTGCACTGTATTGTGCAGCAACCACTCGACCGCCGGCTGCGCCTTGGGCAGGCTGTCATGGAACTGGATCACCCCCTTGCGCCAGAGCAGCATCAAGGTCACCACCCGCTGGGCCGAAGCGTCGGCAGTGAGCGGGCCATCATCCTGAGCGTCGATATCCCATAGCGAAACCCGCAGCTGCTGGCTGGCCATGAACGCTTCGCCGTCAGCCCGGCGCTGGCCATAGGGCGGGCGGAACAGCGGCACGTATTGCTCCGGCAGGTCGGCCTGGACCCGCGCCTGGGCGCGCTTGATCGAATCTTGCCAGCCTTGCCACTGGGCGTGGGAGCGATATTCCCAACCCTGGATGCCCACGCATTGGCCGGCATAGAGCTGGGCCAACGCATTGGCCGCACCATTGTCTCGCCGCTGCTGCAGGCGATTGCCCAAGACAAAGAAGGTGCCCTGCAGCTTCTGCTTGCGCAGGTATTCGGTGAGCGCATCAGTGCTACCGCCATCGGGCCCCGGGCCACCGACGAAGGTCAACAGGAACATGCGGTCGTTCAGTTCGTCGCCATTGCGCTCGCGGCTGGACAGGCGCTCGACCTCGCTGCTGGTCTGCGGCAGCAACGCGGCCTTGCGCAGTTGCTCATCCAGATAACGCACATGGAACTGATGGCTGGGTTCGATCCAACCGGTGTAGAACGTGCCGACATCGGTAGCGAATGTCGCCGCTTTGGTGCGCAAATCGGCCATGGATTCGAGCAGATAGCAGAACGAGGCATCCTGCTCGCAACTGCGCTGGGCCTGCTGGTAGCCCTGCCACAAACGCTGCCACATCTGCGCGCGCACAGCACGAATCTTCTGCAGGTTGATCTGCCGCAGCCCCAAGCGCGCAGCCAATGCTCCATCGTCGAGTAGCTCGCTTTCATGCAGCACCTGAGCAAATGACAGGATCTCCGCCCGCGAGGCGACGTCGAACAGCACCGGGCTGTCCAGCTGCTCGGGCCACTGGCTGCGGTCCAGGCTGGCCGGGGGCATGGGGGCGGCCTGGGCGGCCAGGCTCAACAAGGTGGCCAGCAAGGCCCCGGCAATGCGCACGATCGGTCTCTCCGTGACAGCCAAAACGCGCACTATAGCGCCTGCTTCAGCGATGGTCTGTGACTATTGTCGCCATAGTTTGGCGTTAGCGGCCGCGAACCGTAGAATTCACCGCACGATTCCAGGAGCCGACCCGATGCTGACGGTGATTTCCCCCGCCAAGACCCTCGACTACGACACCGCGCCGGTGACCGAGCGCTTCACCCTGCCGCAATACCTGGACGATTCCCAGGAGCTGATCCTGCAGCTGCGCGACCTGTCGCCGGCGCAGATCAGCGAGCTGATGCACCTGTCCGACAAGCTCGCCGGCCTCAATGCCGCGCGCTTCGGCAGCTGGACTCCGGACTTCACCCCGGCCAACGCCAAGCAGGCGCTGCTGGCGTTCAAAGGTGACGTGTATACCGGCCTGGATGCCGAAACCCTCGGCGAGGACGATTTCAGCTATGCCCAGGATCACCTGCGCATGCTCTCCGGCCTTTACGGCCTGCTGCGCCCGCTCGACCTGATGCAGCCCTACCGCCTGGAAATGGGCACCAAACTGGCCAACGCCCGCGGCAAGGACCTGTATGCCTTCTGGGGCACGCGCATCAGCGAATGGCTGAACCAGGCACTGGCCGACCAGGGCGACGACCTGTTGCTGAACCTGGCCAGCAACGAGTACTTCAGCGCGGTGAAGCGCAGCGCGCTCAAGGGCCGGGTGATCAACGTCGATTTCAAGGACCTGAAGAACGGCCAGTACAAGATCATCAGCTTCTACGCCAAGAAGGCCCGCGGCATGATGAGCCGCTTCGTGATCCAGGAACGGGTCAATGATCCGGAGCAGCTCAAGCAGTTCGATGTGCAGGGTTACTACTACAGTGCCGAGCAATCGAAGCCGGATCACCTCGTTTTCCTGCGCGATCACCCCTTGTAGGAGCGGCCTTGTGTCGCGAAAGGGCCGCGAAGCGGCCCCAGCAATTTCTGCATGAACGTCAAAATCCTGGGGCCGCTTTGCGGCCCTTTCGCGACACAAGGCCGCTCCTACAAAAAACACCCCCCTCAGCCCTGCAATGGGGCAAGATTCAAATTGCCATCCAGTCATTATTCCGACGCCAAAAATCCAACACCCATCCCTTTATCGCCAAACGCCATAAGACCGTTCGTACTTTTTTGACGAATTTTGAAAAATATTTTTTCATGGTGGCATAACAACACCGCGCTTCAGTCTCGTCCTTTATAACTGGGGGTGAAACTGTGGCGTGCTATCAATTTGAAAGTATTTGCCACTGAAAAATTATTTAGAAATCTTTCATCGAAGCAGAACCCCCTCAGGAACTTCTCCTGCGACCTATCGCTCATAGTGCCGTAACGAATTTCCTGCCCATTGGGTGTGAGAGATGACTTACAGATGACAACCGGCAGGTGACTAGCACCCGCCCCCTTAAGTTAGACCGGTGCAACGGGTTCTCCCGAAGGCCCCGTCCATGGAGGACAGACGCGCCCTTTACAATTCGTCCTAGTGGTTGATTTCAAAGGATTTTTCCACTTGAAAGAACAAGCACAGCAAAGCGCCAAGTAGCGCCTTGCAATAAAGACGGCTGCATCACAGGGCACGCCTTTTAAATACTGGCTTATTACTGCCAACTTTTAGTGCACAACTTTGTGCGCGACGGATTTATTCATGCCTGCGCTCGGCGAAGTGAGCTTTCGCCCATGGATCCGTGCGCCCGAAAACTGTTGTTAATCAACCCAGTCCGGCTCTTCCCGGAAGAGCTGGCGTGATAAACACATGAGGTGATAGCGATGCGTATCAGCATCTTTGGTTTGGGTTATGTGGGTGCGGTCTGTGCAGGCTGCCTGACGGCGCGAGGCCATGACGTGATTGGTGTGGACGTGTCCAAGACCAAGATCGACCTGATCAATCAGGGCAAGTCGCCCATCGTCGAACCTGGCCTGGAAGCACTGCTGCAGCAAGGCATCGCCAATGGCCGCCTGCGTGGCACCACCGACTTCGCCGAGGCCATCCGCGCCAGCGACGTGTCGATGATCTGCGTCGGCACCCCGAGCAAGAAGAACGGCGACCTGGGCCTGGAATACATCGAGTCGGTGTGCCGCGAAATCGGCTACGTGCTGCGCGACAGCGAGCGCCGCCACACCATCGTGGTCCGCAGCACCGTGCTGCCGGGCACCGTGAAGAACGTGGTCATCCCGATTCTCGAAGACTGCTCGGGCAAAAAGGCCGGCGTCGACTTCGGCGTTGCCGTGAACCCGGAATTCCTGCGCGAAAGCACCGCGATCAAGGACTACGACCAGCCACCGATGACCGTCATCGGTGAACTGGACAAGGCCAGCGGCGACGTGCTGCAGGCCCTGTACGAAGAGCTCGACGCGCCGGTCATCCGCAAGCCGATCGAAGTGGCCGAGATGATCAAGTACACCTGCAACGTGTGGCACGCCACCAAAGTCACCTTCGCCAACGAGATCGGCAACATCGCCAAGGCCGTCGGCGTCGATGGCCGTGACGTGATGGACGTGGTCTGCCAGGACAAGGTGCTGAATCTGTCGCAGTACTACATGCGCCCTGGCTTCGCCTTCGGTGGTTCGTGCCTGCCGAAAGACGTGCGCGCCCTCACCTACCGCGCAGCTTCCCTCGACGTACGCGCACCGCTGCTCGACTCGCTGATGCGCAGTAACGAATCGCAGGTGCAGAACGCCTTCGAGCTGATCGAAGCCCACGACAAGCGCAAGGTCGCCCTGCTCGGCCTGAGCTTCAAGGCCGGCACCGACGACCTGCGCGAGAGCCCACTGGTAGAGCTGGCCGAGCGCCTGATCGGCAAGGGCTATCAGCTGGACATCTACGACGAGAACGTCGAGTACGCCCGCGTCCACGGGGCGAACAAGGAGTACATCGAGTCGAAGATCCCGCACGTCTCGTCGTTGCTCAATGCCGACTTCCAGAAGGTCATCGCCAACGCCGACATCATCGTCCTGGGCAACCGTGACGAGCAGTTCCGCGCCCTTGCCGAGCAAGCGCCGGCCGGCAAGCAAGTGATCGACCTGGTCGGCTTCATGAGCAAGCCGACCTGCACCACCAGCCGTACCGAAGGCATTTGCTGGTAATGCCCGACCGGGCAGCGGTGGCCTCCCCACCATCGCTGCCCACCCTTTCCCGAATTCTCGACGGATGCTGAACATGCAAAGGCTCCAGACAGTGCTGTTGCAGTGCGCCGGGTGGCTGCTCTACATGAGCCTGCTCATGCTGATCGCCCTGGCCCTGCCAGCCGATATCTTCGACTCGCAGTCGAAGCACTTCATCTTCCTGGTCGGCGCAGTCGGCATCTGGCGCTATTCCATGGGCGCCACCCATTTCATCCGCGGCATGATCTTCCTCTACGGCGTCTACCCGTACCTGCGCCGCAAGGTGCAGAAGATGGGCGATGCCGCTGCACCGTCGCATGTGTACCTGATGGTCACCAGCTTCCGTATCGAAGCGCTGACCACTGCCCAGGTGTACAGCTCGGTAATCCGCGAGGCGATCGAATGCGGCTACCCCACCACCGTGGTCTGCTCGCTGGTGGAGATGTCCGATGAACTGCTGGTGAAGAGCCTGTGGGCCCGCTACAACCCGCCCGCCCACGTCAAACTGGACATCGTGCGCATCGCCGGTACCGGCAAGCGCGACGGCCTGGCCTATGGCTTCCGCGCCATCTCTCGGATGCTGCCGGACGAAAACGCCGTGGTCGCGGTGATCGACGGCGACACCGTGCTCGGCGAAGGCGTGGTGCGCAAGACCGTGCCGTGGTTCAAGCTGTTCCCCAACGTCGGCGGCCTAACCACCAACGAGTTCTGCGAAGTGCGCGGCGGCTACATCATGAGCGAGTGGCACAAGCTGCGCTTCGCCCAGCGCCACATCAACATGTGCTCGATGGCCCTGTCCAAGCGCGTGCTGACCATGACCGGGCGCATGTCGATGTTCCGCGCAAGCGTCGTGACCAACCCCGAGTTCATCGCCGACGTCGAAAGCGACTCGCTGATGCACTGGCGCCTGGGCCGCTTCAAGTTCCTCACCGGTGACGACAAGTCCAGCTGGTTCAGCCTGATGCGCCTGGGCTACGACACCTTCTACGTGCCGGACGCCGCGATCAACACGGTCGAACACCCGCCGGAAAAGAGCTTCCTCAAGGCCAGCCGCAAGCTGATGTACCGCTGGTACGGCAACAACCTGCGGCAGAACTCCCGTGCGCTGGGCCTTGGCCTGCGCCGCCTGGGCCTGTTCACCAGCATTGTGCTGTTCGACCAGCGCGTGTCGATGTGGACCAGCCTGCTCGGCCTGACCGTGGCGGTGATCGCCAGCCTCAAGTTCGGCATGGCGTTCCTGCTGGTGTACCTGCTGTGGATCGGCATCACCCGCCTGATCCTCACCGTCATGCTGCTGTGCTCCGGCCACAACGTCGGCCCGGCCTACCCGCTGATTCTCTATTACAACCAGATCGTCGGCGCGCTGATGAAGATCTACGTGTTCTTCCGCCTCGACAAGCAGTCCTGGACCCGCCAACCGACTGCCCTCAAGCGTGACCTCGCCAGTTTTCAACAATGGTTCAACACCTGGTCCTCGCGGACCATGACCTTCTCGGCTGCCAGCATCTTCGTCGCTGTGCTGTTCATGGTCGTGTGAGCCCAACCCGGATCGGAACTAACAGGAACAAACCCAGATGAATACCGCCGTGAACGTCAACGTCGTGCATGAGTCCGAAGCCCAGCGCCAACACGCCCGGGTGCGCATCCCTGCCAAGCTGCGCTTCCTCGACAAAGAGCGCCAGGCCCACGATGTGAAGGTCGACGACCTCTCCGCCGGTGGCCTGAGCTTCCACACCAAACAGCCACTGTCGGTCGGTGAAGTGCTGCGCGGTCGCCTGCAGTTCACGGTCGACAACCTCGGCCTGTCGATGGACATCGAGTTCCAGGTGCGCGGTTACAACAGCGGCAGCGGCCGTACCGGCGCGCAGTTCCAGAACCTCGAGCCCCGCGACATCGCCACCCTGCGCCACATCATCACCACCCACCTGTCGGGTGAGCTGATCACCGTCGGCGACGTGCTCAGCACCCTGCAGCGCGACAACTTCACCAAGGCCCGCAAGCAAAAGGACGGCGGCTCCGGCCTGTCCGCCTTCGGCCGCCTGAAGGCGGTGACCGTCACCCTCGGCGTGTTCGTGGTCGGCGTGGCCGCGTTCGGCTTCGTCGCCAAGTCGCTGTACGGCATGTACTTCGTCAGCCATGCCGAAGCCGGCGTGGTCGCCGTGCCGACCACCACCGTCACCATGCCGCGCGACGGTACCGTCAACAGCCTGGCCGAAACCGGTGGGCAGATCGTCAAGGGCGCGCCGCTGGCCAGCTTCACCACCAGCATGCTGGACATGCTCAAGGGCAACCTGGACGACTCGCAGCTGGAGCCGGCGAAGATCGAGGAACTGTTCGGCAAGCAGCTCTCTGGCACCCTCACCAGCCCTTGCGATTGCGTGGTCGCCCGCCAGCTGGTGGACGACGGCCAGTACGCCGCCAAAGGCCAGCCGATCTTCCAGCTGGTACCGCGCACCACCACCCCGATGGTCGAGGCACGCTTCAGCTACCGCCAGTTCGACGAGGTCAAGCCAGGTACCCGGGTCAACTTCCAGGTGGCTGGCGAAGACGACGTGCGCACCGGCCAGATCGTCAGCAGCGCCAGCCTCAACAGCGATGACCTGGCCTCCGACATCCGCGTGCAGATCAAGCCCGACAGCGCCATGCCGGCCGAACTCGCCGGCCGCCCGGCCGCGGTCAACAGCGACCGTGGCCCTTCGCTGAACTGGCTGATCGACAAAGCCGTGGCCCGCGGTCTGTAAGAGGATCCCGTGATGATTCCCCATAAGAAAAGCGCAAGCCTGGGCCTCTGTGCCCTGGCTGCGGCGGTCGCCCTGGCCGGCTGTGCGGGCTTGCCCGACCAGCGCCTGGCCAACGAAGCCCTCAAGCGCGGCGACACCGCGCTGGCCGAGCGCAACTACAAGGCCCTGGCCGACCTGGGCTACAGCGACGCGCAAGTGGGCCTGGCCGACATCAAGGTCTCTACCCGTGACCCGGCGAAAATCAAGGAAGCCGAGGCCACCTACCGCGCTGCGGCCGCCACATCGCCGCGTGCCCAGGCCCGCCTCGGCCGCTTGCTGGTAGCCAAGCCCGACAGCACCCAGGCCGAGCGCGAGGAAGCCGAAACCCTGCTCAAGCTCGCCGCCAAGCAAGGTGAAGGCAATACCCTGATCCCGCTGGCGATGCTCTACCTGACCTACCCGCAGAGCTTCCCCAAGGTCAACGCACAGCAGCAGATCGACCAGTGGCGCGCCGCCGGCAACACGGAAGCGGGCCTCGCCCAGGTGCTGCTGTACCGCACCCAGGGCACCTACGACCAGCACCTGGGCGACGTCGAAAAAATCTGCAAGGCCGCGCTGAACACCACCGACATCTGCTACGTCGAGCTGGCCACCGTGTACCAGAAGCGCGGCCAGGCCGATCAACAGGCCGCCCTGCTCGGCCAGCTGAAATCCGCCTATGCCCGTGGCGCAGTGCCGGCCACCCGGGTCGACAGTGTCGCCCGCGTGCTGGCTGACCGCAGCCTCGGCCAGACCGATGAGAAAACCGCCAAGGAGCTGCTCGAACAGGTCGCCCCGGCCAACCCGGCATCCTGGGTCAGCCTTGCGCAGCTGCTGTACGACTTCCCCGAGCTGGGCGACACCGACCAGCTGATGGCCTACATCGACAAGGGCCGCGAGGCTGAACAGCCACGCGCCGAACTGCTGCTGGGCCGCCTGTACTACGAGGGCAAGACCTTGCCCGCCGATGCGGTCAAGGCCGAGCAGCACCTGCAGGCCGCCGCGGATGCCGGCGAAGTCAGCGCCCATTACTACCTCGGCCAGCTGTACCGCCGCGGCTACCTGGGCAAGGTCGAGCCGCAGAAGGCTGTGGACAACCTGCTGACCGCCGCCCGTGGCGGCCAGAACAGCGCCGACTACGCCCTCGCCCAGCTATTCAGCGAAGGCCATGGCATCCGCCCGCAACCGGGCAACGCCTGGGTATTCGCCCAGCTGGCCCAGGTCAACCCGACGCCACAGTCCAGCGAACTGCTGCAGCAGCTCGACCAGCAACTCACGCCTGACCAGCGCAGCCAGGCGCAGAGCCTGCTGGCGCAGGAGAAACAGGCCCGCGGCAGCATGGTTCAGGGCGCCAACAGCACCCTGGCCCTCGAAGCCCTGCAAGACGACGAAAAAGAAGTAGACGGTGAGGACTCGCTATGACGCTCAATCCCTTCGTGAAAGCCGGCATCGGCCTGAGCTTCGCCCTGCTGTGGTCCTGCCCGACCCTGGCGGACATGACCGCCCAGAAGAACTTCGGCCTGGATGTGAAAATCACCGGCCAGTCGGAAGACGACCGTGACCTCGGCACTCGCTCCGGCGGCGACGTCAACGGCCTTGGCCTCGACCTGCGCCCGTGGGTCTACGGCGAGCGCGGCAACTGGAGCGCCTACGCCATGGGCCAGGCGGTTGCGGCCACCGACACCATCGAAACCGATACCCTGCGCCAGAACGACGACGGCACCACCACCGACACTGGCGACGACAGCCGCAAGCCCGACAAGAGCTACCTGGCCATGCGCGAGTTCTGGGTCGGCTACAGCGGCCTCACCGCCTACCCGGGCGAGCAACTGCGCCTCGGCCGCCAGCGCCTGCGCAGCGACGACGGCATGTGGCGCGACACCAACATCGAAGCGCTGAACTGGACCTTCGACACCACCTTGCTCAAGGCCGACCTGGGCGTGGCCCAGCGCTTCAGCGAATACCGCACCGACCTTACCGAGCTGGCCCCGGAAGACAAGGACCGCACGCACATCTACGGCAACGTCGCCACGCAGTGGACCCCTGGCCACTGGGTCGGTGTACGCGCCCATCACACCCATGACAGCGGCAGCCTGAAGAACCCCGGCGAGACCGTCGACGCGCTGGACAAGACCCGCACCGGCGACCTCACCTGGCTGGGCCTGGAAGCCAACAGCGACGCCTACAACTGGCGCAACGACCACACCGTCAACTACTGGGGCAGTGTCACCTGGCTGACCGGCGACCGCGACACCCTCAGCAGCCAGACCGTCGGCGACCAGACCGTGGCCACCGGCAAGCAGAGCGGCAACGTCAATGCCTGGGCCACCGACCTCGGCATCCGCCTGCGCCTGGACCCGCAATGGCAAGTCGGTGCGGCCTACGCCCGCGGCAGCGGCGGCGGTGGCGACGACGGTTCGAACAACTTCGAGCAGACCGGCCTTGAGAGCAACCGCTCCAACTTCACCGGCACCCGCTCGCGCGTACACCGCTTCGGCGAAGCCTTCCGCGGCGAGCTGGGCAACCTGCAGGCGGCCACCCTGTTCGCCTCCTGGCAGCTGCGCGACGACTACGACGCCAGCCTCATCTACCACAAGTTCTGGCGTGTCGACGGCAACCAGAACATCGGTTCCAGCGGCATCAACGCGGTGGTCGACGACAACGGCGTGAACCGCCAGCTGGTCGACGGCGAGAAAGACCTCGGCCAGGAAATGGACGTGGTCGTCACCAAGTACTTCAAGCAAGGCCTGCTGCCGGCTTCGATGAGCCAGGCGATCGACGAGCCTTCCGCTCTGGTGCGCCTGCGTGCCGGTGTGTTCAAGCCGGGCGATGCCTACGGCAAGGAAGCGGACTCGTACATGCACCGCGCCTTCGTCGACGTGATCTGGCGCTTCTGAGGCCGGGAGACCCCTGATGAACCTTCACCCGCACATCCGTCACAGCCTCCTGGCCAGCGCTTTGCTGCTGGCCAGCGGCCTGGCTGTCGCCGCAGAGCCCCAGGTGATCGCCAAGGAGCTGCAGCAGGCCAAGACCTACACCGTGGCCAGCGCTCCGATCGAGCCGCTGCAGATGGACCCGCCGAAACTGCCCGACCTGTCCGGCTACACCGCCGCAGCGGTGCAGAAGAAGATCGACCGCCGTCACAAGGGCAAGGTCAGCATCCGCCGCATGTTCCAGGAGGACACCCTCAAGGAATTCGTCGGCGGCGACAACAAGGCCGCCGAGTGGGTGCAGCGCCAGCACGGCATTCCCCAGGCGATCTTCATCGATGACGGCCATGTCGACCTGGTCGAGCTGAGCAAGAAGGTGCCCAAGCAGTACCTCAGCGAAGTCGAACCAGGCGTGTACCTGGCGCGCCTGCCGATCGTGGTCGGGCAGAAGGGCATTCTCGAGATCGACGGCAAGGTCAAGCAACTGCGCCTGTCCCAGGAAGGCGGCTCGTTCCTGGTCAACGACGGCAAGCTGTTCGTCACCGACACCCAGGTGACTGGCTGGCGCGAGAAGGACAACGGCCCGGCGACCTTCCGCTCGCCCAAGGAATTCCGCCCGTTCCTGCTGTCGTGGGGCGGTACCGAGACCTATATCGTCAACACCAAGATGGCCAGCTTCGGCTATGCCAAGTCCAAGTCGTACGGCGTGAGCATTTCGCAGTACACACCAAACATGTCCCAGCGCATGGGCCGCCCGGAGCCGACCGGCTGGATCATCGGCTCGACCTTCAGCGACATGTGGTACGGCTTCTACTGCTACGAGACCTCCGACTTCGTGGTCAAGGACAACACCTACCACGACAACATCGTCTACGGCATCGACCCGCACGACCGTTCGCACCGCCTGATCATCGCCGGCAACACCGTGTACGGCACCAAGAAGAAGCACGGCATCATCGTCTCGCGTGAGGTCAACGACAGCTGGATCATCAACAACAAGAGCTACGACAACAAGCTCTCGGGCGTGGTGATCGACCGTAACAGCGTCAACAACCTGGTGGCCTACAACGAGATCTACCGCAACCACACCGACGGCATCACCTTGTACGAGAGCGGTGACAACCTGATCTGGGGCAACAAGCTGATCAACAACCGTCGCCACGGCATCCGCGTGCGCAACAGCGTGAACATCCGCCTGTACGAAAACATCGCCATGGCCAACGGCCTGGTTGGCGTGTACGGGCACATCAAGGACCTGTCCGACACCGACCGCGACATCGCCCTCGACCCGTTCGACACCAAAGTGTCGCTGATCGTGGTCGGCGGCGAACTGTCGGCCAACGGCTCCGGCCCGCTGTCGATCGACTCGCCGCTGTCGGTCGAGCTGTACAAGGTGTCCATGCTCGCCCCGCGCAAGGCCAATGGCATCAGCCTGAATGGCGTGCTCGGCGAGCGCCAGGACGAAATCCTCGACCTGCTGGTGCGCCAGCAGAAGGCCGTGCTGATCGACCCGGTCGAACGCCAGACCGAAATGATCGATTAAGGAAGCCCAGACCATGACTCCACACCTGATGAAACTGCTGGGCCTGTCCGCCGCCCTCCTGGCCATCAGCCAGGGCGTGCGCGCCGACGAAGTGAAGGCCCCGACCTTCACCGCCGAGCCTTGCTGCCAGCTGTGCCCCGAGGCGCATGACGCCAGCCGCTACACCACCCGCTACCAGCAGAACTTCACCACGCTGGTGCAGGCCCAGGGCGACTGGCTGTTCCGGACCCGCGAAGACCTGCGCACCGAGTTCAATACCACACCGGCCGGCTACAAGCGCCTGCAGCAGGTGCACGATGCGTTCAAGAAGCGCGGTGTGGAACTGGTCGTGGTCTACCAGCCGACCCGTGGCCTGGTGAACCGCAACATGCTCAAGCCCGAAGAGAAAGCCGCCTTCGACTACCAGAAGGCGCTGGGCAACTACCAGGCCATGCTCAAGCGCTTCGCCAGCATGGGCTACAACGTGCCCGACCTGTCTCCGCTGACCAACGAGCAGCTGGCCGCTGCCGACCAGGGCAAGGATTTCTACTTCCGCGGTGACCAGCACTGGACGCCCTACGGCGCCGAGCGCGCGGCGAAAATCGTGGCCGACACCGTGCACAAGATGCCGGCCTTCGAAGGCATCCCGCGCAAGGAATTCGAAACCCACAAGTCCGGGCGCATGGGCAAGACCGGCACCCTGCACAACGTCGCCGGCCAGCTCTGCGGCACCAGCTACGCGGTGCAGTACATGGACCAGTTCGCCACCGAGCCGAAAGGCTCGACCGGTGGCGGCGACGACCTGTTCGGTGACAGCGGCAACGCCCAGATCACCCTGGTCGGTACCAGTCACAGTGGCAAGAACTACAACTTCAGCGGCTTCCTCGAACAGTACATCGGCGCCGACGTGCTCAACGTCGCCTTCCCCGGTGGCGGCCTCGAAGGCTCGATGATCCAGTACCTGGGCAGCGAAGAATTCCAGAAGAACCCGCCGAAGATCCTCATCTGGGAATTCTCGCCGCTGTACCGCCTGGACCAGGAAACCATCTGGCGGCAGATCCTCGGCCTGCTCGACGACGGCTGCGATGCGCGCCCGGCGCTGATGAGCGCCAGCACCACGCTCAAGCCTGGCAAGAACGAGCTGATGGTCAACGGCAAGGGCGGCGTGATCAAGGACCTGGTCAACCGCAACCTGCAGATGGACATCAAGTTCGAAGACCCTTCGGTGAAGGTGCTGCAGGCCACCCTGTGGTACCTGAATGGTCGCCACGAGGACATCAAGCTGGAAAAACCGGAAACCTCCGACACCGACGGCCGCTTCGTCTTCCAGATGCGCGAAGACGAGGACTGGGCCAGCCAGAACCTGTTGGCCTTCGAGGTCCAGGGGCCGGAAAGCGGTACCCAGAAAGTCGAGGCCAAGCTCTGCAAACGCAACAACTTCGCCGTGCCCGCGCAGACTGCGCAGGCCGGACAGTGAGGCGATCATGACCATGCTCAAGCGAATCTTCAGCCCCGCCCTGCTCACCCTCGCCCTGTTCGGCGGTGCCGCCCATGCCGCACTGGTGCCCCCGCAGGGTTACTACGAGGGCATCGAGAAGCTGAAGACCGGTGACGGCAACTTCCGCTGCGAGCCGGCTCCCAAGCCGTACACCGGGGCGTTGCAGTTCCGCAGCAAGTACGAAGGCTCGGACAAGGCCCGGGCGACGCTCAACGTCGCCTCGGAAAAAGCCTTCCGCAAGTCCACCGAAGACATCACCACGCTCGAGAAGGGCGTGAGCAAGATGGTCGGCCAGTACATGCGTGACGGCCGCCCGGCACAGCTCGACTGCACCCTGGCTTGGCTCGGTAGCTGGGCACGTGCGGGGGCGCTGCTGTCCACCGACTACAACCACACCGGCAAGTCCATGCGCAAATGGGCGCTGGGCAGCATGAGTGGGTCGTGGCTGCGCCTGAAGTTCTCCAACTCGCAGCCGCTGGCCGCGCACCAGGCCGAGGCCGAGCTGATCGAGAAGTGGTTCGCCCGCCTCGCCGAGCAGACCGTGCGCGACTGGAGCGACCTGCCGCTGGAGAAGATCAACAACCACAGCTACTGGGCGGCCTGGTCGGTGATGGCCACCGCCGTGGCCACCGACCGCCGCGACCTGTTCGACTGGGCCGTGAAGGAATACAAGATCGGCGCCAACCAGGTAGACGATCAGGGCTTCCTGCCCAACGAAATCAAGCGCAAGCAGCGCGCCCTGGCCTATCACAACTATGCCTTGCCGCCGCTGGCGATGATCGCCAGCTTCGCCCAGGTCAACGGCGTCGACCTGCGCGCCGAGAACAACTTCGCCCTGCAACGTCTGGGCGAAGGCGTGTTGGCCGGTGCCCGCGACCCAAGCCACTTCAAGGAGCGCGCAGGTGAGAAGCAGGACCTGACCGATCTCAAGGTCGACAGCAAGTACTCCTGGCTCGAGCCCTGGTGTGCGCTCTATCACTGCGTTGGCGACACCCTGCAGCGCAAGCAGCACATGCAGCCGTTCAACAGCTTCAGGCTCGGCGGCGACATGACCCGGGTCTACGACCCGAGTGCAGAGAGCAAGAAATGAATTGAACCCCATGTGGGGTTGGAACCTGTGGGAGCGGGCATACCCGCTCCCACAGGGACCTAGGTGACCTTCCGGTTTTGCACTGGGGGGTTTGGGGGGCGCTTTGCCCTGGATGCTGTGAACAAAAAGGAGAACCGGGATGGTCTTCTCGTCCAACGTGTTCCTGTTCCTGTTCTTGCCGATATTCCTCGGCCTGTACTACTTGAGCGGGCAACGCTATCGCAACCTGCTGCTGCTGGTCGCCAGCTACATCTTCTATGCCTGGTGGCGGGTCGACTTCCTCGCACTGTTCGCCGGCGTGACCCTGTGGAACTACTGGATCGGCCTGAAAGTCGGCGCCGCTGGCGTGCGCACCAAGCCGGCCCAGCGTTGGCTGCTGCTGGGCGTCGGCGTGGACCTGACGATCCTCGGCTACTTCAAGTACGCCAACTTCGGCGTCGACAGCCTCAACGCGATCATCACCTCGTTCGGCCTGGAGCCGTTCATCCTTACCCACGTGCTGCTGCCGATCGGTATCTCGTTCTACATCTTCGAGTCGATCAGCTACATCATCGACGTGTACCGCGGCGACACCCCGGCCACCCGCAACCTGATCGACTTCGCAGCGTTCGTGGCGATCTTCCCGCACCTGATCGCCGGCCCGGTGCTGCGCTTCAAGGACCTGGTCGACCAGTTCAACAACCGCACCCATACCCTGGACAAGTTCTCCGAAGGCTGCACCCGCTTCATGCAGGGCTTCATCAAGAAGGTGTTCATCGCCGACACCCTGGCGGTGGTCGCCGACCATTGCTTCGCCCTGCAGAACCCGACTACCGGTGACGCCTGGCTGGGCGCCCTGGCCTACACCGCGCAGCTGTACTTCGACTTCAGCGGCTACAGCGACATGGCCATCGGCCTGGGCCTGATGATGGGCTTCCGCTTCATGGAGAACTTCAAGCAACCGTACATCAGCCAGTCGATCACCGAGTTCTGGCGGCGCTGGCACATCAGCCTGTCGACCTGGCTGCGCGACTACCTGTACATCACCCTGGGCGGTAACCGCAAAGGCACCTTCAACACCTACCGCAACCTGTTCCTGACCATGCTGCTGGGCGGCCTGTGGCACGGTGCCAACTTCACCTACATCATCTGGGGCGCCTGGCACGGCATGTGGCTGGCGATCGAGCGGGCGCTGGGCATCGACACCAACCCGCAGCGCTTCAACCCGGTCAAGTGGGCCTTCACCTTCCTGCTGGTGGTGGTCGGCTGGGTGATCTTCCGCGCCGAGAACCTGCATGTGGCCGCCCGCATGTATGGCGCCATGTTCAGCTTCGGCGAGTGGCAGCTGTCGGAACTCAACCGCGCCCAGCTCACCGGCCTGCAGGTAGCGACCCTGGTGATCGCCTACCTCACCCTGGCGTTCTTCGGCCTGCGCGACTTCTACCGCAACGCGAAACCGACGGCGAACGCCACCCCGGTGCAGGTCAACGCCGACGGCTCGATCGGCCTGGACTGGACCCGGGTGATGACCCGCGCCCTGATCCTGCTGCTGTTCGTGGCCTCGATCCTCAAGCTTTCGGCGCAGAGCTACTCGCCGTTCCTGTACTTCCAGTTCTGAGGTGGATGACATGACCCGGACATTACGCGTCACCTATTCCCTGTCGTTCCTCGGCCTGCTGGTGGGCATGGGCGCCTGGTCCACCGGCGGCTTCGAGAGCTTCCATCGCACCGAGCAGATGACCCTGCTCAACGGCAAGCTGGCCAAGGCCGCCGAAACCCACTACGACGACCAGTTCCCGATCAAGCGCCTGGGCACCAACCTCTGGGCCGCACTGGACTTCAAGCTGTTCAACGAAGGCCGCCCGGGCGTGGTGCTGGGCCGCGACCAATGGTTGTTCAGCGATGAAGAATTCAAGCCCACTGCCGGCGCCGAGCAGCTGATGCAGGACAACCTGGCACTGATCCGTGGCGTGCGCGACACCTTGCAGAAGCACGGCAGCCAGTTGGTGCTGGCGATCATCCCGGCCAAGGCGCGGGTATATTCCGAGTACATCGGCAAGGAGCAACCGGCCAGCCTGCATGACGACCTGTACAACCAGTTCCATGCCCAGGCGCGCCAGGCCAACGTGTTCGCCCCCGACCTGATGGCCGCGCTGGAACAGGCCAAGGCCCGCGGCCAGGTGTTCCTGCGCACCGACACCCACTGGACGCCGATGGGTGCCGAAGTGGCGGCGCAGGCACTGGCCGAAGCGGTCAGCCGCCAGAACCTGCTCAACGGCGACCCACAGACTTTCATCACCGAAGCCGGCAGCACCGCCCCGTACAAGGGCGACCTGACCAACTTCCTGCCGCTGGACCCGCTGTTCAGCAACCTGCTGCCGACCCCGGACAACCTGCAGCAACGCAGCACTCGTCCAGTCGCGCCCCAAGGAGATGGCGGCGACGCCCTGTTCGCCGACAGCCAGATCCCGGTCGCCCTGGTGGGCACCAGCTACAGCGCCAACCCGCACTGGAACTTCCTCGGTGCGTTGCAGCAAGCGCTGCACAGCGACGTCGCCAACTACGCCGAAGACGGTCACGGCCCGCTGCTGCCGATGCTCAAGTACCTGCAGAGCGATGCCTTCAAGAACGCCGCGCCACAAGTGGTGGTGTGGGAATTCCCCGAACGTTACCTGCCCATGACCAACGACCTCAGCAGCTTTGATCCGAAGTGGATCGCGCAGCTGAAGAACGCCCGTCAATCCGAAGAAAACCTGGCCTTGTCGTCCACCCGGACGAATCACTGATCGATAGAGAGGAAATGCACATGACTACCAAGACTTCCATTGCCAAAGCCCTCACCCTCGCGGCCGGCCTTTCCCTTGCTTCCATGCAGGCCTTCGCCGGTGCCGATGCCGCGCTGTACGGCCCGAGCGCACCGAAGGGCTCGACCTTCGTGCGCCTGTACAACGCCACCAGCGCCCCGGCTGCGGCCAGCGTCGGCAACACCCAGATCAAGCAGGTTGGCGCCCAGGCCAGCAGCGACTTCAGCTTCCTGCCAGGCGGTGACTACACCGCCCAGGTCGGCGGCAAGAGCGTGCCGGTGAAGCTGGCTGCGGACAAGTACTACACCCTGGTCAACAGCACCAGCGGCAGCCCGCAGCTGATCGAAGAACCCCCGTTCAAGAACAAGCAGAAAGCCCTGGTGCGCGTGCAGAACCTCAGCGACCAGGCGGTGACCCTGAAGACCGCCGACGGCAAGACCGAAGTGGTGCCGTCGGTGGCCACCAAGGGCCGTGGCGAGCGTGAGATCAATCCGGTCAAGGTCAACCTGGCCTTGTTCGAAGGCAACAAGAAAGTCAGCGACCTGAAACCGGTCGCCCTGGAGCGTGGCGAAGCGGCCGTGCTGTACGTAACGGGTTCCGGCAGCAACTTGTCGCCGGTGTGGGTAACTCGCCCCGTGGCTAGCAACTGATCCCCCTGCCTCATAACGACTATTGGAGAAACATGATGATCCCGGTAATTCTTTCTGGTGGTAGCGGTTCCCGTCTGTGGCCTCTGTCGCGCAAGCAGTTCCCCAAGCAGTTCCTGGCGCTGACCGGTGAACACACGCTGTTCCAGCAGACCCTCTCGCGCCTGCGCTTCGAGGGCATGGACACCCCGATCGTGGTCTGCAACAAGGACCACAAGTTCATCGTCCAGGAGCAGCTCGCTGCCCTGAAACTGGAAACCCAGGGCATCCTGATGGAGCCGTTCGGGCGCAACACCGCGCCAGCAGTGGCGATGACCGCCATGAAGCTGGTCAACGAAGGCCGTGACGACCTGATGCTGGTGCTGCCCGCCGACCACGTGATCGACGACCAGAAGGCCCTGCAACGTGCCCTGGCCCTGGCCACCGTGGCTGCCGAGCGCGGCGAGATGGTGCTGTTCGGCGTGCCGGCCACCAAGCCGGAAACCGGCTACGGCTACATCCGTTCCAGCCAGGACGCGCTGCTGCCCGAAGGCGTGGCCCGGGTCGCCCAGTTCGTCGAGAAGCCTGACGAGAAGCGCGCTGCCGAGTTCGTCGCCGCCGGTGGCTACTTCTGGAACAGCGGCATGTTCCTGTTCCGCGCCAGCCGCTTCCTCGAAGAACTGAAGAAGCACGATGCAGACATCTACGACACCTGCGTGCTGGCCCTGGAGCGCAGCGATGAGGACGGCGATGTGCTGAGCATCGACGAAGCCACCTTCGAATGCTGCCCGGACAACTCCATCGACTACGCGGTGATGGAAAAGACCCAGCGCGCCTGCGTGGTGCCGATGTCGGCCGGCTGGAGCGATGTCGGTTGCTGGTCGTCGCTGTGGGAAGTGCACGACAAGGACGCCGACGGCAACGTCACCAAGGGCGACGTGGTGGTGCAGGACAGCCGCAACTGCATGATCCACGGCAACGGCAAGCTGGTGTCGGTGATCGGCCTGGAGAACATCGTCGTGGTCGAGACCAAGGACGCGATGATGATTGCCCACAAGGACAAGGTCCAGGGCGTCAAGCAGATGGTCAAGACCCTCGACGAGCAGGGCCGCAGCGAAACCCAGAACCACCTGGAAGTGTATCGCCCGTGGGGCTCGTACGACTCGGTGGACATGGGCGGCCGCTTCCAGGTCAAGCACATCACCGTCAAGCCGGGCGCCAGCCTGTCGCTGCAGATGCACCACCACCGCGCCGAGCACTGGATCGTGGTGTCCGGCACCGCCGAGGTGACCTGTGACGAGAACGTGTTCCTGCTCACCGAGAACCAGTCGACCTACATCCCGATCGCCTCGATCCACCGCCTGCGCAACCCGGGCAAGATCCCGCTGGAGATCATCGAGGTGCAGTCCGGCAGCTACCTGGGCGAGGACGACATCGAACGCTTCGAGGATGTGTATGGGCGTACGTCCACGCCGGTCGAGCGTGGCGTGTCGGTGAAGACCATCGCGCAGTAAGCAATACCCAAGGGGCCGCCAATGCGGCCCCTTCCTTTTGAGGCCGGCCTGATTTGGCGCTACGATGGTCAGACCTGCGCAACCAAGGTCTGCCTGCCCCATGATCATCGGTGCCTTTCTTATCCTCACCTGGCTGGTGCTGCTGTTGCGCTACCCGGCCAAGGCCTTGCCGATCACCCTCGCCGCCATCTGTGGCCTCGGCCTCGTGGCAATGTTCGTCATCTGGCAGGACAGCCGCGAAGCCTCGCAACTGGCACGCCTGGAACTGCGCCTTACCTATGCTCCCGAACACTGCCCTGCCGACCGAGCGCTGCAAGTGCGCATGAAGAACGGCAACCAGGTGCCCCTGACCGAACTGCGCTGGCGTGTGGCGGCGTATGCACCGGGCGATACCGTGAACCTGGCGGAAAACACCTACAACGCACCGCGCTACCGTGGGCCGGGTGAATTGCAGCCGGGTGCCGAGTGGAAAGATTGCTTGCCTCTGCCACCACTACGCTCGGGGTACCGCCCACAGACATTGGAATTCCGTGCAGAGCATCTGCAAGGTACATTTGCCAACTAGTCCAGCGCCTGTTCCGGCCCTTTCGCGGGCAAGCCCGCTCCCACAGGGATAACGCTGTACCCGTGGGAGCGGGCTTGCCCGCGAAGAGGCCGGCACAGGTTAAACAAACCCCACCTGCCAACAGGCCCCCCAACCATGCCCACCGTCCTGATCACCGGTTGTTCCAGCGGCATCGGCCGCGCCCTGGCCGACGCCTTCCGCGATGCCGGCCACCACGTCTGGGCCACCGCCCGCAAAGCTGAGGATGTCGAGCGCCTGAACGCCGCCGGCTTCAGCGCCCGGCAACTGGATGTGAACGACAGCGAGGGCCTGGCCCGTCTGGCCGAGGAACTCGAAACCCTCGACATCCTGATCAACAACGCCGGCTACGGCGCGATGGGACCGCTGCTCGATGGCGGCGTCGATGCCCTGCGCCAGCAGTTCGAAACCAATGTCTTCGCCGTGGTCGGGGTCACCCGCGCCCTGTTCCCGCTGCTGCGTCGCGCACGCGGGTTGGTGGTGAATATCGGCAGTGTCTCGGGCGTCCTGGTCACGCCATTCGCCGGGGCCTACTGCGCATCCAAGGCTGCCGTACATGCCTTGAGCGATGCCCTGCGCCTGGAGCTGGCGCCGTTCGGGATCCAGGTGATGGAAGTGCAGCCGGGGGCGATTGCCTCGCAGTTCGCCAGCAATGCCCAGCGCCAGGCCGATCAGGTGTTGGCGGCGGACTCGGCGTGGTGGCCGCTGCGCGAGCATGTGCAGGCGCGGGCACGGGCGTCGCAGGACAAGCCGACGTCGGCGGCGGTATTTGCCCAAGGGGTGTTGGCGGCGGTAGGCAAGTCACCGGTGCCGGCGGTGGTGCGATTGGGCAATGGCAGCACGGCGTTGCCATTGATGGCCCGGTTGCTGCCTACGCGCTTGCTCGACTGGGCATTGCGCAAGCGCTTCGGGCTACTCCGCCCCCTTTGATATCGGTGTCGGCCTCTTCGCGGGCAAGCCCGCTCCCACATTGTCCGCGTTGTTGCTGATCCTTGTGGGAGCGGGCTTGCCCGCGAAGAGGCCGGCACAGGCAATAGAAAATCAGGCGATGGAGCGCAGCACTCCGCCATCCACCCGCAAGGCCGCCCCGGTCGTCGCACTGGCCTGCACCGAAGCCAGGTAGACCACCATGTTGGCCACCTCCTCCACAGTCGCCAGCCGCTTGATCAGCGAAGTCGGCCGGTGCTCGGCGAGGAAATTGGCCTCCAGCTCATCGCTGGAAACCCCCTGTTCCTGCGCCAGCTTGGCAAAGAAATCGCCCACGCCTTCCGAGCGGGTCGGCCCCGGCAGCACCGAGTTCACGGTCACCCCGGTGCCGGCCAGGGTCTCGGCCAGGCCACGGGACACCGCCAGCAGTGCTGTCTTGGTCATGCCGTAATGAATCATCTCGGTCGGGATCTGCAACGCCGATTCACTGGACAGGAAGATCACCCGCCCCCACTTGCGCTCGGCCATGCCCTGGGCGTAATGGCGCGACAGGCGCACGGCGCTGAGCACGTTGACGTCGAAGAAGCGCTGCCAGTCGGCATCGTCGATCTCAAAGAACGGCTTGGGCTCGAAGATACCGAGGTTGTTGACCAGGATATCGGTGTGCGGCACCTGATCGAACAGCTGCTGCGCGCCCTCTGTCGTGGCCAGATCGGCGGCGATGCCGATGATGCGCGCTTGCGGCAGACGCTCGCGCACGGCCTTGAGTGCTTCGTCGACACGGGCCTGGGTGCGGCCATTGAGTACCACTTCGGCGCCCGCCTCGGCCAGGCCGATGGCGATCGCCAGGCCGATGCCGGCGGTGGAGCCGCTGACAATGGCGCGCTTGCCGTTCAAGGAAATGTGCATCTGTGCTCCCTCTCTAACTGTGAGAATGCTGCGGCTGCTCATCGAATGCCTGCCAGCCACCGCCCAAGGCCTTGTACAGCCCCACCAGCGCCTGCGACACCGCGGCAGAACTGTCGATCCACTGCTCTTCGCTGGCCAGCAAGGCACCCTGCACGGTCAGCACGTTGAGAAAGTCCACCGCCCCTTCCACATACTGGCGCTGGGCGGTTTCCAGGGCGATGCGGTTCTGCCGCACCGCTTCGGCCAGGTGGTCGCGACGCAACTGGCTGGCGTTGTACAGGCGTAGCACATCGTCGATTTCGTGCCAGGCACCGAGCACCACCTTGCGGTAGTTGAGTGCCGCTTCTTGCTGCTGCGCCTCGCGCAGTTGCAGGGTGCCCTTGAGCCGGCCACCCTCGAAGATCGGCAACGACAACTGCGGGCCGAAGGCGAAGCGACGCGAATCCCAGCCGCCAAAATCCGCCAGCTGCATGGCCTGGAAACCAACACTGCCGGACAGGCGGATGCTGGGATAGAAGTCGGCCTTGGCGACCCCAATGCTCGCGGTCGCGGCATGCAGGCGCGCTTCGGCCTGGCGAATGTCCGGGCGGCGTTCGGCCAACTCGGACGGCAAGCCAATGGCAAACGTCTGCTGCGGAGCCGGCAGCTCACCGCCTGGCAGCAGCTCGGCCTGCAGGCTGCGCGGCGGTTCGGCGGCGAGCAGGCTGAGGGCGTTGATCAGGTCGTCGCGCCGGGCTTCGAGGCTAGGCAGTCGCGCCTCGATGGATGCCACCTGAGCGCTGGCCTGGGCCACGTCGAGCCGGGTGGCGACACCTTCGGCCTGGCGATCCTGGGACAGCTTCAGGCTGTGCTCGGCAACCTTGAGGTTGTCGCGGGTCACGTCCAGGGTGTGCTGCACGGCACGCAGCTGAATGTAGTTGCCGGCGGTTTCCGCGAGTAGCGCCAGCAGCACACCGCGGCGGTCGTTCTCGGCCACTTCCACGGTAGCATCCGCGGCCTCGACCTGGCGCCGCACGCGGCCCCAGAGGTCCAGCTCCCAACCGGCGACCAGGTCGCCTTGCCAAAGGTTGAAGGCTGACTTGCCGGCATTGCCAGACGGGTCGCTCAAGCCTTCGGCGCTGTTACGGGCACGGCTGTAACCGACGTTGGCATCGACCGATGGCGTTTCGTCAGCCGCCACTGTGGCGCGCAGGGATCGGCTTTGCAGCAGGCGGGCACTGGCCATCTGCAGGTCGAGGTTGTTGTCGGCAACCCGCTGGATCAGTGCGCTCAGGCGGGCATCATGGAAGGTTTCCCACCAGCGCAGCTCCAGTGGTTCGGCTTGTGGCTGGCTGGCAGCGGCTTGGCCTTGCAGCGCTGCCCATTGCTGTGGTGCCTGGCTGTCCGGGCGTTGAAAGTCCGGCCCGAGGGTGCAGCCGGCCATCAGCACGGCCAGCAGCAGCGGGCTCAAGCGTACGGCAGGTTTCATCGGGCGCTCACCTCTTTGCCGGCCAGCTTGTCGCCGTGGGTGTCGATGGTTGCCTCGACCGACATGCCCACGCGCAGGCGTTCGAGCAGCGGCTGGCCGTCATCGAAGACGATCTTCACCGGAATGCGTTGCACCACCTTGGTGAAGTTGCCAGTGGCGTTGTCCGGCTTCACCGCAGCGAAGGTCACGCCAGTGGCCGGGGCGATGCTCTCGACATGGCCTTTGAGGGTTTCACCGGAGAAGGTGTCGACGCTGATGCTGACCGGCTGGCCGGGCTGCACATGGGTCAGCTGGGTTTCCTGGAAGTTGCCGACCACGTAGGCATGCTGCAGCGGCACCACCGACAGCAGGCGCGCACCCGGGTTGACGAAGGCGCCGACGCGCAGCGCCCGCTCGCCGACCATGCCGTCGACCGGCGCGGTGATGCGGGTGTAGGACAGGTCCAGCTGGGCCTTCTCCAGGCCGGCTTCGGCCCGCTTCAACTGGCCGTCGGCACTGGCCACCTGGGCCGTGAGGATGTCCACCTGCTTGCGTGTCGCCACCAGCGCCGCCTGGGCGTTGGCTAGCCGGGCACGGGCCTGGTCGACCCGGCTGCGTGCCTGCTGGGCGTTCTGCACGGTGCCGGCGCCCTGCTCGGCCAGGCGGCTGTAGCGGTTGACCTCATGGTCGGCGAACGCCGCTTCAGCCTGGGCCGCCGTCACCGCCGCCTGGGCCTGGGCAATCAGTGCGGCCTGGCGCTCCAGGGTGGCGCGGGCATCGGCGCTTTGCGCCTTGGCTACCAACAACTGGGCCTGGGCAGCATCCAGCGCCGCCTGGTAATCACGGGCATCGATGGTCGCCAGCAACTGGCCGGCCTGCACCTGCTGGTTGTCTTCGACCAGTACTTCCTTGATGAAGCCGGCGACCTTGGGGGCGACCACGGTGTAATCGGCGATCACGTAAGCATCGTTGGTGCTCTGCCGGTGGTCGCTGCCGAACAGCCAGGGGCCGACGATGCCGGCCAGCACGGCCACGGCGAGCACCGAGCCGATCAAGAGGGTTTTACGGTTGTTGGTCATGTTCAGTGTCTCGAATTCATCCAGGGTTCAGGCCACCGCGCGCGGCGGATAGACCCGGGTAGGCACGAAAGGAATCAGGCAGATCAGCGCCACGGCGATGCAGGCCATGACCAGGTACAGGTCGGACGAAGTCAGCACCAGCGCCTGGTCATGGAGGCGCTTGGCAAGGCCCGCGGCGTTGTCGTCGATCAGCGGGGCATTGCCCAGGCTGTCCACCAGGTGGTTGGAATGAAAGTGCCGGCGCAGGGTGCCCAGGGCATCCAGCAGGCCACCGGCAATCACGGCGGCCAGGCCTTTGACGGTGTTGAACCAGCTGGAGGCGAACGGCCCTTCCTGCGGGCTCATGCCGTTGGTGGAGAGCATCAGCAGCGGCAGCACGGCCATTGGCTGGCCAAATACCTGCAGCAGGTAGAACGGGTAGAAATCGCCACGGATCCACTCGCTGGTCAGCAAGCTGCTACCCACGCACGACACCGCCAGCATGGCCAAGCCGATGGCCAGCACCCAGCGGCAGTCCACCGCACGGATGTTGCACAGCGCTGCAGTCAGTGGCAGCGCGATCAGCTGCGGCATGGCCACCAGCATCATCAGCGGACTGGTCTGCGCCGGGCGGTAGCCCTGGATCTGCGCCAGGTACGCCGATGGAATGCTGCCCACGCCAGACAGCACGATCAGCACGCCGGCCAGGGTCACCAGGGCGAAACTGAGGTTGCGCCGCTGCAGCATGCGCAGCTGGAAGAACGGCAGCGGCTCGGACCATTCGTTGTACATGAACAGCACCAGCAGCAGCACGCCACCGCCGAGCAACCAGCAGATCAGCGGCGAATCGAACCAGCCCCAGCGGTCACCCAGCGACAGGCCGAGGACGATGCAGCTGATGGCCGGCAGGCCGAGCAACACGCCGCGCCAGTCGAACTGCTTGAAGCGCTCCAGGCGCAATGGGTCCTGCGGCAGCCCCCAGCCGACGCAGAACATCGCCAGTGCCGAGGGCAGGATGATCTGCCAGAACGCCCACTGCCAACCGACGTACTCGGTCCACAGGCCCGCCAGCGGCGTACCAAGGTTGGGCCCGAAAGTGGCGGTCAGGGCGTAGCAGGCCAGGCCATAGACCTTGATGCCAGGTGGCAGGAAGCGCAGCGCCACGCTCATCAGCATCGGCGGCAGGGCACCCGAGGCGAAGCCTTGAAGTACGCGCAGCAGCATCAGGCTGTGCAGGTTGGGGGCGAACGGTTGCAGCAGCCCGAGCACGGCGAACAGGCCGACCGCACTCATGGTGAAGCGGCGCAGGGAAAAAGTGGTAGCCAGCCAAGGTGCGAAGGCCATCGCCGACACCGAGGCAGCACTGTAAACCGCCAGCAGCCAAGCCCCTTCGTCGGCGCCAATGCCCATGGCGCCGCGAATGTCAGCGAGGGAAATCTTGGTGACCGACTCGTTCAGGCCGGCACACAGTACGGCCAGCAACACACCGAACAGCCCGACCACCACCCGCAGGCCGAACGCCGTCTGCGCAGGTGCGGCCGGCGCGGGAGCGGCGGCAATCGCGGCAGAAGGGGCGGACAGGGAACTCATGGGCAGACATCTCCAGCAACAAATTTGCGACTGGAGCCAGTCTAAGAAGGTCGAATGCTGACGAAAACTGACTTCTCGGCAGGTTTAAGTTGCGCCAGGCGCAATCCGTTCCTGAACCGAGTCGCCTGCTTCGCGGGCGCGCCCGCTCCCACAGCGATATTCACAGTTATTGAGGGTTGCGGTGTACCTGTGGGAGCGGGCATGCCCGCGAAGAATCCAACCTGGTCTCAAGGGTCGACACTGCAACAGGCCTTCAAGGTCTGCCGCAGCCAGCGATGCGCCGGGTCGTTGTGAAAGCGCGGGTGCCACGCCTGCAGCACGGTCACCCGCTCCAGCGGCACCGGGATCTCGAACGAGCGCAACGGCAGCCCGAGCTTATGCACGCTGTTGAGGATATTGGCCGGCATCGGCAGGATCAGGTCGGAATCCGGTAGCGAAAACAATGCCGAATGGAAACTCGGGGTAATCAGCGCCACCCGCCGCTGGACCTTGAAGTTGGCCAGTTCGACATCGATCGGCCCGTTGGCCCGACCACGGCGAGACACGCTGATCTGTGGATAACTGGCGAAGCTGGTCGGCGTGATCGGTTGGTCGAAGATCGGATGGTCGCGTCGGGCCAGGCCGACATAGTAAGTCTGGAACAGGCTCTGCACCTTGATTTCCGGGCCCAGGTCGACGGTCGAGCTGATGATCAGGTCGGTGCGCCCATCGCGCAGCACGCTGTCGTCATCGCCACCAGGGCTTTCCGGCACGAAGCGCAGCACCGTGCGTGGCGCCTGTTCATGCATGCGCCGCAGCAGCTGGGCGCCATACAAGGCGATGAACAGGTCATTGGTGCGAATGTTGAAGGCGCGATCGAGCCGGGGCAGGTCGACCTCATCGGCGCTGCGGAACACCTCGCCAGCCTGCTCCACCAGCGCCGCCACCTGCTCGCGCAGGGCCAGCGCCCGCGGGGTCGGCACCAGGCCACGGCCGGCACGCACCAGGATCGGGTCGCCCAGGGCATCGCGGATACGCCCCAGCGTGCGGCTCATCGCCGCCGGGCTCAGGTTCATGCGCTGCGCGGCGCCGACCACGCTGCCTTCATCGAGCAGGGCATCGAGGGCGACGAGCAGGTTCATGTCCGGGAGTTGCATGGCCATTTTCCGTGACAGCTGTGGGGAAAGGCGATGGTAGCAGGTTGGTGGATTGCACCAGACGCAATGCGCTCGTGCGTGGTGGGGCATTTATTCACTGGCCGTGTTCGGCCATAAATGAACGATAGGCAGGCTTGGCCCTTTCGCGGGGCAAGCCCGCTCCTACAGGAATCCCACAATGCTCAAGTGGTGTGCAGTACCTGTGGGAGCGGGCTTGCCCGCGAAAGGGCCGGACCTGCTGAATCATCTGTCCGCTTCAAGAAGGATTCCACATGCCCAGCCCCGTCCTGATCGCCATCGATGCCTCACCCGCCTCCACCGCCCTGCTCACGCTCGCCCGCCGCTACTGCCGCCCCGGCGAGCACGAACTGCACGTGCTGCTGGCCATCGACTCAACCTTCGCCGTGCACGACAAACCCGCGCCCTACACCGCCGAGGAACTGGAGGAATACCCTGCCGCCTGCGAGGAGCAACGCCTGGGCGATCGCGCCGTGGGTGAAGCCGTTCAGTTACTGCAAGAGGCCGGCTTCAGCAGCCAGGGCTGCATGGTCGCCGGGCAGCCGGTCGAGGCGATTGTCACCAAGGCGCAGGCACTGAATTGCGAGCTGATCATCATGGGCCACCGCCACCTGTCGCGGTTGGGGCGGTTGCTGGACCCGTCGATCAGCGCGAAGGTGATTGACCGGGTTGAGGTGCCGGTGTTGGTGGGGGCCGCTTGAACCGCTGATCAGTCAGGTAATGCGATTGCATTGACCAGGCAATGCAATCGCATTACCTTGATAGGCATCGTTGTAACTCTATGGACAACCGCCCATGGCTACCACCTTCGAAGTCGAGTCCACGCTGACCGAACGTTACCAGACCACCGTTCCTGAAACAGTGCGCCGTGCTTTGGGCTTGAAAAAGCGTGACAAGATCCATTACTCGATTCGCCCTGACGGTGATGTGATACTCACCCGCGCAGAGGCAACCGAGGACGATCCCGTGCTAGGCCAGTTCCTGAAATTTCTGGCTCACGACATCGCCACCAATCCTCAACGGTTGCAGGTTGTCGATGCTGACCTCATCGCTCGCCTCGACAAGCTCGTGGGTGATGCAGAGGTCGACCTGGATCAACCTCTGTCGGCGGAAGATGAATGAATGATGCGCACAGGAAGCCGCTTGTAATTCATGGATGGACTGTCTTTGCCCACCCGCTGTTCCTGGCCAAACTGGAAGCGCTGAGCGCACAAGTTCAGGCTCAGATGCAGAAAGACCCGGCGGGTTACACGAAGAAGAATGCTTTCAAACGGCTGGCGGCCATCAGACGCTTGGCATTTGATGTGATCCCCCAGGACCCAACCAAGGCGGAGTACCGGCAGGGCGCAACGCTGGGTAGTGACCACAAGCACTGGTTCAGAGCGAAGTTCTTCCAGCAATACCGATTGTTCTTTCGCTACCACGCTGCCAGCCGGATCATCGTGCTGGCATGGGTCAATGACGAATCTTGTAAGCGGGCCTACGACAGCAGCGACGACGCTTACAAAATCTTTCAAAAGATGCTGCTAACCGGCCACCCTCCGGACGATTGGGATCAATTGCTGAAAGAGTGCGAGCCTGCACATGCCAGGCCCAGATAGCAGCACTCACTCTTGACGACTAGCCAGCTCGCGCTCGATCTGCTCGATACTGGGCAAGCTTGCCTGTAACTCTTCCGGCAACGCATCGGTCAACTGAAACTCAGCGACGCCAATCGGCTGGGCCTTGCCACGCAAGGCGTATTCAGCGACCACCTTGTTCTTGCCTTTGCAGAGCAACAAGCCAATCGTGGGATTGTCTTGCTCCAGCTTCATCTGCAGGTCAACTGCCGTGAGGTAGAAGCTCAGTTGCCCCAGATGTTCCGGCTTGAACTTTTCGGCCTTCAACTCTATGACCACATAGCAGCGCAGCTTCAGGTGATAAAACAGGAGGTCGATGTAAAAATCATCGCCTCCAACTTCCACAGGGACCTGGCGCCCAACGAAGGCAAAACCCGCTCCGAGGTCAAGCAGAAACTGAGTAATGTGTTCTACCAGTGCGGCTTCAATCTCTCGCTCACTGGCTTCCTGACCAACATCCAGAAAGTCGAACAGGTAAGGGTCCTTGAGAAGCTGACCCGCCAGGTCAGTGCCTGGGGACTTTAACCGCTCTGAAAAATTGGAAGTGACATTGCCTTCCCTCTCCAGCAATCTGGACTCGATGTGCATCTGCAAGGTGGATCGTGACCACCCGCACTCCGATGCTCGCGCCGCATACGCAAGCCTCTCGTCCGGTTTCTTAAGCTTCGTCAGCAGCACCAGATTATGGCCCCAAGGCAATTGTCCAACAGCCTGTTGGACAATTGCCTCATCTGGCCAAGCTTCAGCAAACGCACGCATGTACATCAGATTGGCCCGAGAGAACCCCTTCATCGCGGGAAAGGCGGTTTTCAGGTCATGAGCCAGCCGCCCTATGACCTTGGCGCCCCAACCTTGAGCTGCTTGACGTTCGATAATATCTCGCCCAAGACGCCAATAAAGCCCTACCAGCTCCCGATTCACGGCAAGGCTGGCCTTTTGCTGGGCTTTATGAATCCGGACTTTCAGATCAGCAAGCCAGGTACTGTAACCCTGGGGCGTGTCGATCAGAGCCAACGGTTTATCAGGCATGGGGAGACTTCCTCAAACAGGCGACGGACTGCTTTAATGGCGTCCCAGACTGCTCCCCTGGAAATACAACGCCAATAGCTGCCCCCATCGACTTTTCCTTGATTCAAGTAGGCTTTTTCCTAAAGCCCCTCCGCCCCCTGCAACGAACAACACGTTCACGACATTTCACGTGATCAGCTTTATCCCTCGCTCGGCTTCACCACCACCGTACAGGTCGTCCCCGCCGCCAGCAGGAAACCGTCCGGCACTTCATCGATGTGAATCCGCACCGGCACCCGCTGCGCCAGGCGCACCCAGTTGAAGGTCGGGTTCACATCGGCGATCAGCTCGCGGCTCTGTGGGTTGTCGCGGTCGTAGATGCCGCGGGCGATGCTCTCCACATGCCCCTTGATGCGCTCACCGCTCATCATCTGCAGCTCGGCCTGGTCGCCGACCTTCACATGCGGCAACTTGGTTTCCTCGAAGAAGCCGTAGACCCAGAACGAGTTCTCGTCGACCACTGCCATCACCGCTTCGCCGGTACGCGCATAGTCGCCCTTGTGGATGTTCAGGTTGGTCACGTAGCCGTCTACCGTGGCGACGATATGGGTGCGCTTGAGGTTCAGCTCGGCCGCCGCCAGTTCAGCCTGGGCCTGCTGGTAGTCGGCCAGGGCGGAGTTGGCGATGTTGCTGGCGTCGTCGCGGTTTTCCTTGGAGATCACCAGGTTGTCCATGTCGGCGCGGCGCTTGGCGTTTACCTTGCGCATTTCCCAGGTGGCCTTGCGCGAGGCGACCAAGGCCTTGGCCTGGTCGACCGCCAGCTGGTAGTGCTCAGGGTCGATCTGGATCAGCAGGTCGCCCTTCTTCACCCGCTGGTTATCCTTGACCGGCACATCTACCACATAGCCCGGCACGTCGGCGGCGACGTTGATGATGTCGGCGCGCACGCGGCCATCGCGGGTCCACGGCGTGGTCATGTAGTGCAACCACAACTGGCGACCGATCACCACGGCAGCGGTCAGCACCAGCAGGGTGGCGATCAGGCTGAAGAACTTTTTCATCGAAGGATTCTCACCAGTAGAGCGACAGCGCCAGGGCGCCGAACAGGCAGACGAACAGGCTCAGGCGCAGCAGCGCCGGGTGCCAGAAGAAGCGGTAGCCATCATGGCTGGCAATGAACCGGTCCAGGCCCCAGGCCAGGCCCAGGGCGAACAGGAACATCAAGGTCATAGTGGGCATGTACACGCCATGGAAGGCGATCTCACGGGGCATGATGAAGTCCTTTCGCCGGTGCCAGCGGCGACTGTGGGTCCAGCAGGGATGAACGGATGAAGTGCAGGTAGCTCTGCGCACGGCGCAGCACCGAGGTGTCGAAGTGCCGGGCGAAAGGTTCGTCGGTGGCCTGCACGCGAGCGATGGCGTGGTCCACCGCGACCAGTGCGCGCTCGTGGTTGCTGGCGCTGGGCTGCAGGAACAGGCGGGCCAGGGCGCGGCCCATGACCCGAATGGCCTGGCGCCACGGCTGTGACTCGGCGTAGGCCGGGTGGATCGGGGCACGGGCCTGCTCCTTGCGCAGTTCGATGATCGCGTGGCCGATCTCCAGCACGGTGAACATCCAGCCCATCAGTTGGCTCTGCACCTGCGGCTTGCCGGCCGCCAGGCCATAGGCCTGGTGCAACAGGTCGCGGGTGCGGCTTTCGAAGGCCGAGCCGAGGCCGCGCAGGCGGCCGCTGATGGCAAACAGCACCTGCCCGCGCAGCTCCTGCTCCAGGCGGCTCCACAGCCAGCGGCTGTTCGGCGGCAGGATGATCGCCCC
This sequence comes from Pseudomonas sp. CC120222-01a, assembly GCF_003097235.1. Classification (GTDB taxonomy): domain Bacteria; phylum Pseudomonadota; class Gammaproteobacteria; order Pseudomonadales; family Pseudomonadaceae; genus Aquipseudomonas. Next base: position 287,127 of record NZ_QEQQ01000005.1, read on the forward strand.
TGCCGCAGCGCAGACGAACATGCCGATGACCATGCCGATGTAGTCGTTGATGAAGCTGTACGGGTCGTAGACGGTCAGGTTGTTGGGCACCGAGCCGATGGCGAAGAACACCAGCAGGCCAATGCCGTAACCGGCGTACGCCGGCCGCGACGAGAGGAATGCACCGAGCACGAACACCGGCGCCAGGACCATGCACAGCAGCGGGAAGCCGTCGATCCAGGGGAACACGAAGAAGGTTTCGAAGAAGCCGATGAAAGCCCCGATCGCCGTGCCGCAGGCCATCTGGAACGACATGCGCTTGGGGTTCGGCGAAGCGGCCGAGAGGCCCACGGTGACGGTGGCGATCAGGGTCATCATGGCGCCGCTGGGCCAGTCGCTCATCAGCCAGTAGCTGCCCAGCAGCAACAGCACCGCCGAAGCGCGCACACCAGCGGCCAGCGACACCAGCCAGCTGGTCTGCGCCACGTAGGGTTCGTCCCACTGCTCGCGCTCGTGCTTGTGCGCGGCCAGCGAGGCGTGGGTCTCGGCGTAGCTGTACATCTCGTCGACGAAGCGGTAGAGCAGCTCGAACGCGGTGTGGAAGTCGAGCAGGTCGGATTCGCTGGGCTGGGTTGCCACATAGTCGGCGCGCAGGCCACGCACCTGCGCCTGCAGGCCTTCCTTGTAGGCCGCCAGCTCCAGGGTCAGGCGCAGCGCATCGGCGTCGGTCAGGGCCCGGCCGACATAGGGCTGCAGCAGCTCCACCAAGGTGTTCAGGCCCGGCTCGATGGCGCCGACGATCTGCAGCGGGCCGCGGGCGCGCAGGCGCTCCAGCAGGCGGTGCAAGGCGTTGAAGCGGGTGGTGATGGCCATGAACTCGCTGTTCATGCGCACCAGGCGGCCAGAGCGGCGGCGCATGTGCGGGTCTTCGAAGGCGGTGACGTTGCGCAGGCTCTCCAGCCCCACCGCTTCGGCGACGAAGCGCACGTTGCTGCTCTCGAAGCGGTCGCGCTGGCTATCGCCACGCAAGGCTTCCACCACTACCCCGGCGAATACGCCAAAGCGCTGGTACAGGGCGTTGCGCATGGCGGCACTGGCCGACTGCGGCAGGATCGCAGCGCTGACGAAGGTCGACACCAGGATGCCCAGGGCGATTTCCAGCACCCGCCATACGGCCGCCATGAACGCCTGGTCCGGGTGCTGCAGCACGGGCAGGCCGATCATCGCCGCGGTGTAGCCGGCGAGCACGAAGCCATAGGCGCGGAAGGTGCGGTAGCGCATGGCGCCGGCCGAGCACAGGCCAACCCACACTGCCAGGCTGGGCAGGAACAGTTCGGTGTTCTGCGGGAAGATGGCAATCAGCGCGACCATCATCGCCGAGCCGGCCAGGGTGCCAAGCACCCGGTAGAAGCTCTTGGCGAACACATGGCCGCTCTGCGGCTGCATGACGATGAACACGGTAATCATCGCCGTGCGCGGTTGCGGCAATTCCAGGCGCATGGCCAGCCACAGGGTGATGAACGCGGCCGCCAGCACCTTGAAGATGTACACCCAGGTCACCCCGTCGGTGCGCGCCCAGGCGAAGAAGCCCCGGCGCCATTCCAGGCTCTGCAGCCAGCGCACGGGCAAACTGGAAGTGCTCATTCGGCGTTATCCGGCTTCTTGTCGAAAATGGCCAGGGTGGCCGGGGTTTTCGGCGCGGCCTGGCGTTCTTCCTTCGGCACGTCCTGGCCAGCCTGCAGGCCGCCGCCCAGGGCGGTGACCAGCTCGGCATGGGCAATCAGGCGTGCAGCCTGCACCTGCTGCTGCACCTGCTGTTGGCGGAACAACAGGGTCTGCGCATTGAGCACATTGAGGTAGTCGGTCAGGCCGCGCTGGAAGGCTACCGTGGCGATGTCGTAGGTCTTCTGTGCAGCGGCCACCGACTCGGCGGCGAAGTGCGACTGCTCCTTCATCGATTCCCGGCGGATCAGCTGGTCGGAAATGTTCTTCAGCGCACCGACCACTGTCTGGTTGTAGCGCGCCACGGCCACGTCATAACCCGCCGAGGCAACGCCCAGTTGCGAGCGCAGGCGGCCGCCGTCGAAGATCGGCAGGCTGATCGCCGGGCCGACGTTGTAGTTGAACTTGCGCCCGGTCAGGAACTCCAGCGGGCCACCGCCGGTGGCCATGAAGCCGAGGCTGCCGACCAGGTCGACGTTGGGGAAGAAACCGGCATGGGCGACATCGATGCCACGGGCCTGGGCGGCGACCTGCCAGCGGCTGGCGACCACGTCCGGTCGCTGGCCGACCAGTTCGGCTGGCAGGTTCGATGGCAGTTTCAGAGGCGCCGCGAGGGCCAGGGTCGGCCGTTGCAACTGTGCGCCCTCCCCTGGGCCTTTGCCCGCCAGCGCCGCCAGCTGGTTGCGGGTCAGGGCGATTTCCTCGTCGAGGCTGTCGAGCTGGCGATGGGTTTCGGGCAGCGGTGCCTCGGCCTGGCTGACTTCGAAATGGGTGCCGATGCCGCCGTCCAGGCGACGCTTGGCCAGGGCCAGGATCTGCTCCTGCTGCTCGAGCTCGGCCTTGACGATGTCACGCTGGGCGAAATGCAGGCTCAGCTGGATGTAGGCACGCACCACGTTGTTCTGCAGTTCCAGCTGCGCCTGGCGGGCCTCGGCCACGCTCATGTGCGCCTGGTCCACCGCCTGCTCGCTGGCGTTGCGTTCGCGGCCCCACAGGTCCAGCGCGTAGCTGAAGCCGAAGGCGGCGTTGTTGTCCCAGGTGTTGGCGCCCGACAACGCGCCAGGGCCGTAGAACTGATCCTCGGGCCAGTTGTGCCGCTTGAGCGTGGCGTCACCATTGACCTGGAGCTTTTCCGCCGACTCGACCACACCGGCCATGGCCTTGGCTTCACGCACACGCGCCGCCGCCATGGCCAGGCTCGGGCTACCGGCCACGGCCAGGTCGATCCAGCGGTCGAGTTGTGGGTCGCCATAGGCCTGCCACCAGCGCTGCTCAGGCCAGTGCGCGTCGCTGGCCGCTTCGCGAATGGCCGCGTCGGTGGTCAAGGTATTGGCTTGCAGGGTCTTGCTTTGCGGGGCGATACCCCAGGTTCCGATACAGCCGCTCAAGGTGAGACTAAGGGCACAGGCACTGAACACTTGAAGCGTTCTGATGATGCGACGCGGCACAGCTGCGATTTCCCGAGGAAGAGGTGGAGGGGCCGGGCAATTCTAGGGGGCCGCTGCACTGGCGATAAGCGCATATTCCTGCGAATCTTTGTTACCGAAACAGCGATAATCCGGCTTTGGTCGAACGCACATTCGCGTTACTTCGTGACACAATTTTGTCCTCTACCTTGAGAGTGACCCATGGACACCCTGCAAAATATGCGTGCTTTCAGTTGCGTAGCCCAGCTAGGCAGCTTTACCGCTGCCGCGGCGCAACTGGATACGACCACCGCGAACGTGTCGCGGGCGGTCTCCAACCTGGAAGCCCATCTGCAAACCCGGCTGCTCAACCGCACCACCCGGCGCATCGCCCTGACCGAAGCCGGCAAGCGCTACCTGATGCGCTGTGAACAGATTCTTACCTACGTCGAAGAAGCCGAAGCCGAAGCCAGCGACGCCCATGCCCGGCCCGCCGGCCAGCTGAAGGTGCATTCGATGACCGGGGTCGGTCAGCACTTCGTGGTCGATGCCATCGCCCGTTACCGCGAGTCGCACCCGGACGTGACCTTCGACCTGACCATGGCCAACCGCGTGCCCGACCTGCTCGACGAGGGTTACGACGTGTCCATCGTGCTGGCCACCGAGCTGCCAGACTCCGGTTTCGTCTCGCAGCGCCTGGGCATCACCTACAGCATTGTCTGTGCCTCGCCCGAGTACGTGGCCAAGCATGGTTTTGCGCACAAGCCGATCGACCTGCTCCAGCATTCCTGCCTGCGCATGGTCAGCCCGGTGATCCCGCTGGAAAAATGGCTGTTCGACGGCCCGGAAGGCCAGGAACTGGTCAACATCACCAGCTCGCCGTTCCAGGTCAACTCGGCGGATGCGATGAAAACCGCGATCCGCAGCGGCATGGGCATGGGCGTGTTGCCGATCTACTCGGTGATCGATGGCCTGCGTGACGGCAGCCTGGTGCGGGTGATGCCGGAGTACCGGCTGCAGGAACTGAACCTGTATGCCATCTACCCTTCGCGCCAGTACCTGGATGCCAAGATCAAGACCTGGGTCGAATACCTGCGCAACTCGCTGCCGGAAATTCTGGCGGCCCATGAGGCCGACCTGAAAACCCATGAATTGCTGATCGCCAACTGAAAAAGCTGCTGCACCACGGCGGTGGACAATGGTAGGTTGCTAACCAATCAACCCCAGCCACCGCCCTGAGAAGTTGCCCGATGAAAAAGACCGTCCTGGCCTTCAGCCGCATCACCCCGGCCATGGCCGAGCGCCTGCAGCAAGACTTCAACGTGATCGTGCCGAACCCCAAGCTCGGCGATATCAGTGCCCAGTTCAACGAAGCCCTGCCCGAGGCCCACGGCCTGATCGGCGCCGGCCGCAAGCTCGGCCGCACGCAGCTCGAAGGCGCGGGCAAGCTCGAAGTGGTGTCCAGCGTCTCGGTAGGCTTCGACAATTACGACGTCGACTATTTCAACGAGCGCGGCATCGCCCTGACCAACACCCCAGACGTGCTCACCGAAAGCACCGCCGACCTGGGCTTCTCGCTGATCATGGGCTGCGCCCGCCGTACCGCCGAGCTCGACGCCTGGACCAAGGCCGGCAACTGGCAGGCCACGGTTGCCCCTTCGCACTTCGGTAGCGATGTGCATGACAAGACGCTGGGCATCGTCGGCCTGGGAAATATCGGCGCCGCCATCGCCCGCCGCGGCCGCTTCGGCTTCAACATGTCGATCCTGTATGCCGGCAACAGCCGCAAGACCGCGCTGGAACAGGAACTGGGCGCCCAGTACCGCAGCCTCGAGCAGCTGCTGGCCGAGGCCGACTTCGTCTGCCTGGTGGTGCCGCTGTCCGACGCCACGCGCAAGTTGATCGGCGCCCGTGAACTGAAGCTGATGAAACCGAGCGCGTTCCTGATCAACATCGCCCGTGGCCCGGTGGTCGACGAGGCGGCGCTGATCGAGGCGCTGCAGAACGGCACCATTCGCGGCGCAGGGCTGGATGTGTATGAGAAGGAGCCGCTGAGCGAGTCGCCGCTGTTCCAGCTGCCCAATGCGCTGACCTTGCCGCACATTGGTTCGGCGACTGCCGAGACCCGCGAGGCCATGGCCAACCGGGCGATGGAGAACCTGCGGGCGGCGTTGCTCGGTGAGCGGCCACGGGATCTGGTGAATCCACAGGTTTGGAAAGGTTGAAGGTTCTCTAGCGCCTGTACCGGCGTCTTCGCGGGCGCGCCCGCTCCCACAGGTAACGCACAAGGCTCAAGCCTGTGGGAGCGGGCGTGCCCGCGAAGAGGCCAGTACTAACAACAGATCTTACCTAGGCTGACGCCGACGTCCCAACACCTTGCGCACCACATACCGCGGCCGATGCTTGGTCTCCTGGTAGACCCGCCCGACATACTCCCCCAGTATCCCGATGCCAATCAGCTGCACCCCGCCCAGGAACAGGATCGCCGTCATCATCGAGGGGTAGCCCGGCACATCATTGCCGTGCAGCATCTTGTCGATCAGCATGTACACCGCAAAGGCAAAGGCGAACAACGACACCCCTGCTCCCACGTAGCTCCACAGCCGCAGCGGCACGGTGCTGAACGAGGTGATGCCATCCAGTGCCAGGTTCCACAAGCGCCAGAAGCTGAACTTGCTGTTGCCCGCGGCGCGCTCCGGCCGGTCGTATTCGACGATCGCGGTGCGAAAGCCCACCCACGACAGCACCCCCTTCATGAACAGCTGCTGCTCCGGCAACTGGCGGATCGCAGCCACCACCTTGCGGTCGAGCAGGCGGAAATCGCCGACGTTCTCTTCGATATGGGTCGAGGCGATACGATTGTGCAGGCGGTAGTAAAAGCGCGCACTCCAGCGCTTGAGGGGCGTATCGGCGGCTCGGCTACGGCGCTTGGCCAGTACCACGTCGGCGCCATCCCGCCACAGTGCGATCATCTGCGCGATCACGTCGACCGGGTCTTGCAGGTCGACATCGATCGGCACCACGGCATCGCCTTCGGCATATTCGAGGCCGGCGAACAGCGCCGATTCCTTGCCGAAATTGCGCGAAAAATTAACCACCGTGACCCACTCGTCCCGCGCCGCCAACTCGGCGCAGATGTCTTCGCTGGCATCGCTGCTGCCGTCGTTGACGAACAGGATCTCCACCGTCACGTCCTGTAGCGTCGGTTCGCCGCGCACCGCGTCATAGAAGCGCTCCAGGGTGTCCTGCTCGTTGAACACCGGCACGATCAGGGTAATGTTCATGAGCCCCTCCGTTTGAACACAACGGTGTGCGAAAAGCAGTAGCCCGCAACCAGGCTGGTTGCCGAGAAAGTCAGCAAGGTCAGCCAGGGCGACAGGCCCGCCAGGTCAGACAGCGCTCCCAGCCCCAGGCTGAGGCAGCCCATGCCAAGCAGGAACAGCAGGTAGCGCTTGCCGGTCGGCCTGACCGCGAAGGTGTAGCGGGCGTTAAGTTGGTAGGACACGGTAGCAGCCACGGCAAAGGCCAGCAGGTTGCTCGGTGCCTGCTTCAGGCCCAGCGCCAGGTGCAGGCCGAAGAACACCAGCCAGTGCACCAGCGTGTTGCCGATGCCGACCAGGCCGTAGCGGGCAAAATGGTGCCAGGTCACTGGCCATATCCTTCTGGCGGCTTGACCAGCACGTAGGCGTCGTCGCCGACCCGGTGGATGTCATAGAAGCGGTTCGACACCTGCGGCGTCGGGCTGGCCGCCAGCACCTGCTGCCGGCCCAGCGGTGGTGGCTGGTAGAACGTGTGCAGTTCGTCGATGCCCACGCGGGGCAGCATCTCGGGCAGCACCAGGTAGTTGTAGGCGTGGACCTTCGCCATGGCCGGCATGGCCTGCAAGGTGCCCGCCGCCGCTGGAATCCAGGGGCGCTTCAACCAGTAGCCGAGCACGTAGTAATGCTCTGCCTTGCCAAGCGACAGCAGATCATGGGCCAGCATCTGCGCGATGGACTGATGCAACGCTTTCTGCAAGACCAGCACCCGGCCATAGGCGAACGAGAACGCCAGCATGAACAGCAAGGGCGTGACCAGCGCCAGCAAACGCAAGCGTGACCAACTGGCCAGTGCCCGGTGAACCAGGACATACAACAGCATCAGCAGGATACCCAGCCCCATCAACACCCGCACCGACTGCTCGAACTCCGCCAGCAACAAGATGAAGCCAGGGACACACAGGACAACCAGCACAATCGCCGCCAGCAAGACCGTCATCAAACCCAGCCGCTCGCCCACAGCGGCCTGACGTTGCCACACTCGCTGCAACTCACGCAGCAATGCCAACGCGGTGCAGAGCAGCAGGAGCGCGAACAGCCAGGCATTACCGGGGGTGATCAGCAAGCTGACGACCTCGGCCGTGGTCCTCAGTCGCGCCAATATCTCGGCCAGCCATCGCCCATCCAGCGGCAACAAGCCGCCGCGCGTCGAGGTCACCAGCCAGGCACTGCTGGCGTAGTACAGCAAAACGCCCAGCAGAAGCTGCCCCGCACGTGCCATAGCCAGCCGACAGACCACTGCACCCCGGTCACCCTCGATCACTCGGCGCATCACCTCCAGCGCACAGAGCCCGGCAAACACGTTGACGCTGGGTTGATAGAGCGCAGCGCCGACAGTCACTAGCAACACCCCGCACAACCCGCCTCGCAAGTGCTGCGTGCCCAGTGTGATGGCCCAGACAACCGCTGCCATGGACAACGCCATGCTGGCGCCGTCGTACTGGTAGGAAAGGTTCTGCAGGAAGTACGGTTGGAACCACAAGGGCAACACCAACAGCACGCTGCTCAGGCTCGGTGTCTCGAACCAGTAGCGCAGCAAACGCACCAGCGCGTACCCGGTTACCAGCACCGCCAACAGCAGCGGTAACGGGTAGAGGTTCACGGCAGCGGGGGCGAAACTGAGTGCGGCGTAGAAGGCGACCATCAACGGCCGCCCTACGTCCATCCAGTCATTGCGCGCCAGATGCTCACGGGCGTAGTCGTCGAGAAACGGCATGTCGGCCATCAGCAACGGCAGGACATGCAGCAGCAACGCCGCGCAGCAGAGCAGCCACAGTTGTACAGGCGTAAGTGGCTTGTCCCATGACGGCGGTGGCGGCATCTCCCTTCCCCGGATAAAGACTTCCGCAGAAGAGTCTAGCCAGCCACCAACGCCCTACCCGGCATTTTTTGGCAGCCTCAAGCCATGGCGGCAGCCGGCTTGGGCCGAGGCTTGCGGAACACCAGCACATTGCCCGCCATCACCGCCACCAGGCCCAGCAGCGCCGGTGTCGTCCACTGGTAGCCTTCGGCAAACGCCGACACGTTCAGCGCCACCAGCGGGAACAGCACGGTGCAATAGGCCGCCCGCTCCGGCCCCATGCGCCCGACCAGGGTCAGGTAGGCGGTGAAACCGATCACCGAGCCAGGGATGACCAGGTACAGCAGCGAACCGATGTAGCGGGTGTTCCATTCCATGGCGAAGGGGATGCCGCTGACCAGGCAATACATGGCCAGCATCGACGCGCCATAGACCATGCCCCAGGCATTGGTGGTCATCGGTTTGAGCCCGGCCTTCTGCTGCATGCTGGAGAGCATGTTGCCGGCCGAAAAACACAATGTGCCAAGCAGTGCCAGGCCCAGGCCGTACAGGGTTTCGCGGCTGGCCGTGTGGTGCGAAAGCTCGGGCCAGAACAGCAGGCCCAGGCCGAGCAAGCCCAACGCACCGCCTCCGAGGACATTGCTGGCGATCTTCTGGCTGAAGAAGATCCGGGCGTTAAGGGCATTCCACAAGGTGGCTGTGGAGAACACCACGGCGATCAGGCCGCTGGCGATCCATTGGCTGGCGGTGAGGAAGCACATGAAGTTGACGCAGAACAGGCAGAAACCCTGCGCCAGGCAGATCAGGTGGCCACGCCGGTTCATCGGCTGCAGGCGGCGGGTGAGCAGGAGAATGGCGAACAGGATCAGGCCGGCCAGGGCGAAGCGGTAGACGATCGACACCGGGATGGCGACCACGCCAAGTTGCAGTTTCAGGGCGATCCAGGTGGTGCCCCAGATCAGGACGGTGAGCAGGTACAGGGACAGGTTCATGGCGGCGGTTCCTTGGGCCTTTCAGATTCAACGCCATCAGTGTTCTCCCTGGCCACCGCCATGCGCTTGCACAAACTTGCGCTTTTCGCCCACAGGTGGCTGCCAGGGAAACCTTGGCGCAGTAGGATGAGCCCAGAGGAGCCGCCCATGACCCCACTCACCCAGCTGCAAGTGTTCAACGCCATGCACGCCTCGCCCAACGCCCGGCTGGAGCTGAGCGCGCATCTGGGCGACGGGCTGGCGGCGGCGTTATGGAGCAACCGCGATGACGCCCGCGACTACCAGGCGCCGAGCCATCACACGCTGTCGTGCTACATCGCCGATGGCACCGGTACCTTCCGCCGCCAGCGCCCGGCCGACAAGGGTGCGCCAAACAAGCTGTGCATCATGCCGGCTGGGCACGAGTCGAACTGGGTGGTGAACGGTGCGATTCGCCTGGCCCACCTGTACATCAGCGAAGCGCAGTTCGCCCTGGGTTGCGTGCGCTTGCTCGACCGCGAGCCACGCGAACTGCAGTTGCAGGAGGCGACCTTCCTCGATGACCCGCAGCAATCCGTGCGTTTTCGACAGCTGATCAGCCTGGACTGGGATGAGCCCGCTGAACGGTTGCTGGCCAGCAGCCTGGCCCACGAGATCGTCGACCATGCCGTGCTCAGCCAGGTTGGTCTGCGCCAGGGGTTGCGCCTGAAAGGCGGGTTGGCGCCAAGCTTGCGCCGGCAACTGGTGGAATACATCGAGGCGCACCTCGACCAGCCGATTACCCTGGGTGAACTGGCACTGCGCTGCAACCTGTCCGAATATCACTTCGCGCGGATGTTCCGCACCAGTTTCGGCTTGCCGCCGCATCAGTATCTGCTGGCCCGGCGCCTGCACCGGGCTTGCCAGCTGCTGCGCCTGGGCGAGCTGCCCCTGGGCCAGGTGGCGCTGCTGTGCGGGTTTGCCAGTGCCAGCCATTTCAGCAACCGCTTCCGCCAGGCGTTCGGTGCAACCCCTGGCGAGTACCGTATGGCCATTCGCGGCTAAAGCCGCTCCCACAGGTCACTGCACAGTTTTCAAAACCTGTGATATCCCTGTGGGAGCGGCTTTAGCCGCGAAGAGGCCGGCACAGGCGGCACAAGGCTCAGAACTCGAATGTGCTGGACAGGCTCACCTGCCGTGCATCACCAATCGCCACGAAATACTGGTTCACCGCCGAGCTGTAGTAGACCTTGTCGAACAGGTTCTTCACGTTCAACTGCAAGCGCACATTGTGCTCGTCGAGCTTGGTCTCGTAGGTGGCGAACGCATCGGCCACGGTGTAGCTCGGCAGGTCGAAGGTATTGGTCGAGCTCCCCGGCCGCTCGCCTACATAGCGCGCCCCGGCGCCGAAACGCAGGCGATCCCCGCCGAACAGGCTGCCGAAGTCATACACCGCCGACAGCGAACCGGTGTGCCGGGCCACGTTCTGCAGGCGGTTGCCCTCGAGGTCGGGATCCTTGGTCACCTTGGCATCGGTATAGGCGTAGCTGCCGATCAGGCTCCAGCGCTCGCTCAACTGCCCGGTCAGGTCGAGTTCGACACCCCGCGAGCTGACTTCCCCTGCGTTGCTGTAGACCGTCTCGCCAGTGCCACTGTCGAAGTTGGCGACCAACACGTTGCGCTTGGTGATATCGAACAGTGCCAGGGTACCGGTAAGGCTGCCCGGCATATCGAGCTTGGCCCCCAGCTCCCAAGACTTGCCCTCCTCCGGCGCCACCGACGAATCCAGCACCACGCCGCCGGTCAGCGGGGCAATGCTGGAGTTGGGCTTGAACGACTCGCTGTAGCTGCCATAGAACGACAGCTGGTCATCGACCTTGTAGACGATGCCCGCATGGGGCACCCAGGCTTGGCCGTTGCTGTCGGTATTGGCCTTGAACGGGCGGCCGCGGCCGGCGTACTGGTCGTATTGCTGGTAACGCGCGCCAGCGACCAGGATCCAGTGCTCGTCCAGGTGCAACGCATCCTGCACGAACAAGGCGTCGGTGCGCAGCTTGTCGGTCTGGTCGCTGTCGCTGGCGCGCACCGTGGTGCCCTCCACTTCCTGGCCGTAGACCGGGTTGACGTAGCTGAAGGTGGATTGAGCGGTCTGACGGATCAGGTCGCCGCGAAAGATCTTGCGGTCTTCGTGGTCGATGCCGAACAGCAGGTCGTTCTGCAGGCCGGCCAGCTCGACATTGCCATTGAGGCTCAAGGTGGCGAACTGGTCGCGGCTCATGGCGTTGTGGGTGCCGTCGATGCTGCGCGTCAGCGTGCCCTTGGCCTCATTCACGCCGGTCACGCGAACCTGGCTGGCATCGTAGGTCTCGCGGTTGAAGCTATAGCCAAAGTGCAACTTCCAGTCGTCCGCCAACTGGTGGTCGACCTCCAGGCGGTACAGGTCGGAGCGCCCTTCCATGTCATTGAACGGTTCGTCCAGGCGGCGGGTGGCCGGAATATCCAGCGGGTGGCCGTTACTGCCGAATGCCGTGCCGCGGTCGAATGGGTAGAGAAATTCCCGGTGCTCATAGGCCAGCACCACCTGGGTGTCCTCGCCGAGCCAGGCCAGCGACGGCGCCACCAGCGACTCACGGTGCACGCCGAAGTTGCGCCAGTAGTCCTCATCCTCGTGATCGACGATCAGGCGGTAGGCGAAGTTGCTGTCGCCCAGCGCACCGGTGCTGTCGAAACCACCGCCGCTGCCGTTCTTGCCGCTCCCGTAGGTGGAACCACGCACGGTCAGGGCGTTGTACTGCTGCAGTTGCGGGCGCTTGCTGACCACGTTGATCACCCCGCCCGGGTCCTGGATGCCGTACAGCAGCGAGGCCGGGCCCTTGAGCACTTCGACCCGCTCGGTGCTGGCGTTCAGGCTGCGGCCCTGCACCAGCGGCATGCCGTCACGCATGATCGAGCCGTCGCGGTTGTCACCGAAGCCACGTTTCATCACCGTGTCGGAGGTACCACCGAAGTTGTTGCCCTGGGTGATGCCGCTGACGTTGGCGAGGGCGTCGTCGAGATTGCGCGGGGCCTGGTCGCGGATGACCTGGGCCGGCACCACGTTGATCGCCTGGGGGATGTCCTGGGACGGGCCCTGGCCACGCATGATCGAGGCACTGGCGGGTGGCTGATAGCTGTAGCTGTCCATTTGCGAGGTCACCGTGGTGGCCTGCAGGTTGAGGGCGCCCGAGGTATCCACAGGTTCGAGGGTCAGAGTGCGTGCGTCGAGGCGGCGCCAGGTCAGGCCGCTGTTGCCCAGCAGCTGTTGCAGGGCCTCTTCGGCACTGAACGAGCCGTTGACGGCCGGGGCCTGCACGCCGGGCAGTTCGAGGGTGTAGACCACGCTCTGGCCAGTGGCACGGCTGAACGCGTTGAGGGCTTGAGCCAGCGGCTGGCTGGGCTGGGCGAAGCTGTGCAGCTGGCGTTGCTCGGCGGCCATGAGGCCAGGGGCAGCAGTGATGGCCGAGCACGCAGAAAGGCCGAGCCAGAGGGGAACGCAACGCGGAGAGAACTTCATGGACGCTGACCTGTGAGAGGGTTATTACTGCGAATGAATCGCACTTCCACTCATTACACGGATGCCAACTCCTGTTACCTCACCCGCTTATGACAATTTTTTCCTGCACCGGCCTCTGCGCGGGCAAGCCCGCGCCCACAGATACTGCGCACAGTTAGAAGCTTTCGGTAATCCTGTGGGAGCGGGCTTGCCCGCGAAGAGGCCGGTGCAGGCAACTAGCGAATGACGGTCAAGCGCCCGAGCAAGGTCTGCCGAGAAAACCCGAGCACCTTGCCCAGCGAGTCCAGTGCTGCCAAAGGCTCATCTGCAGGGAAGCTGCCGCTGACCTTGCGCCGCCCCAACTCGCCGTCGAGCAACACGATGCGGCCGGGGTAGTAGCGGCCCAGGTCTGCCACCACCTGCGCCAGCGGCACCTGGTAATAGTTCAGCCAACCTTGGCGCCAGGCCAGGCGGCTGTCGCTGTCTACGCTCGCCAGCTCACCTGCTTGCCCGTCGGCATAGGCCAGCTGCTGGTTGGCCGTCAGTACCTGGCCGGCCTGCCCCGTTGCCGGGATAACCGCCACGCGCCCGCTGCGCACTGTGACCTGCGCGCCCTGCCCCTGGTCGCGTACTTCGAACTGCGTGCCCAGTACCCGTACCTCGCCGCCAGCAGCCTCCACCACGAATGGCTGCCCGGTATGGGTAACCTGGAAAAACGCTGCGCCATGCAACAGACGCACACGGCGCTCGCCTTGCTGGAACTCGACGGCGATGGCGCTGCCCGCATCCAGGGTCACCTGTGACTGGTCCGCCAGGGTCACCAGGCGAATCGCATCACTGCTGCTGAAATCGGCCTGCAGATTGAGCAGCCAGTCACTCGGCCGCCAGCCACCCGCCATGCTGACAGCCAGCACCAGGCACGCCGCGGCCAATGCCATGCCGGCGCGCCGCCAATGCCCTTTGGCAGGCGGCTTGGCCATGGCCTCCAGGTAGCGCTGCAAATCTGCCTGTTCTTCCTCGGCCAAACGCGCTGCCGGCGCTTCGCTGAGCTGCCACAGCAACTGGGCCTCGGCGTAGGCTTCGCGATGCTTTGGGTCTTCGAGCAACCAGCGCTTGAAATCCGCGCTGCTGGCCGCTGCCGGCTGTTCGTTGATGCGGATCAGCCACTGCAAGGCAGCCTCGGACTGGGCAGCGGTGATCAGGTCTGGTTGGCTCATCGGCGGGCGCTCCCAGGCCTGCGAGTGAAGGTCGCGGGCTCGGCAACACTGGCCTTGCACGCTTCGAGGGCGCGCATCATATGCTTTTCCACGCTGCTCTGGGAAAGCTGCATGGCCTTGGCGATCTCGCCGTACGTGCAGCCGTGGACGCGATTGAGCAGAAAGATCTGCCGGGTACGTTCAGGCAGCGCTCGCAGGGCGGCTTCCACGCGCTGCAGGTCATGATCGACCTCGACAGCCTGCTCCGGCGTCTGGGCCAGATTGGCGTCATCCAGCGGCAGCGATGCCTCAGCGACGCGTTCGCGGCTGCCTTCACTGCGCAGGTGGTCGATGGCCAGGTTACCGGCGCAGCGCAACAGGTAGGTGTCGAGCGCTTCGACCTTGACCTCGGGCCGCCGCCAGAAGCGCAGGAACAGCTCCTGTACCAGATCGGACGCTGTGGCGCGGCAGCCCACCCGGCGACTGACCAGCGCCTCCATGCGCGCGCGCTGGGCCAGGAACACCTCGACGAAGCGCGCGCGGGTGCCGTCGCTCTCGGTTTCGCTCAAGGCATCACCCGGCAAACATGGCCAACAGCGGGCCCAGCACCAGGCTGACAGCAGCCAGGCCCAGCAGCGCACGTGGCAGGTAGGGCAAGCCGAACACCCACAGGGTGGCACCGGCCATCAACAGCGCGAGCCACTCCACCAGACCGTGAGCCCAGCCACGCCAGTGAACGCAGAGGAACAGCGACAAAGTCAGCAACAGCCAGCCCGCGACGCGCAATGCACGCAACTGACCGGGGCCGGGCTTGCGCTTGAGCAGCTCGCTGAAGTGTTTGTCCATCGCCAGGCACAATGCGGCGAAGCCGGCGTATTCGATCAGGGCAATGCTCAGCATCACAGCACCTCGACCCTTTCGGCCGTTGCCTTGGTCACCCGTGGCGCACGCTTGGCGACAGGTTTCGGAGCACGAAGCATCTTGCTTGCGACCCAGGCCAGGAACAGCCCGCACGCCAGGGCAGTAAGGTCGAACCCGGCCATGGCCCAGTCACCCGCAGGCACAGAGGCGTTCAACCCTTGGCCCGTGCTCAAGGCATTGAGCAATGGCAGCAGGGCAAAGGCCAGTGCGCCCAGTGCCAGCTGCTCGCCCCAGGCCTTGCGCCCAGGGCGCAGAACGGCATGCAGCAGCGACGCCAGCCAGACCAGGAAGAACGTGTTCACCTCCCAGTCGGCGCGCCCTTGCAGTGCCACGGGCAGCAGCCGGTTGGCCCAGAAGAAACCGGCTACGGCCAGGATCAGGCCGCTCATGCTGGCGATGTTGAGCACTTCGACCAGGCGCAGTTCGCCCGGCAGGCGCTCGCTCTTGGCATGCTTGAGCTGGCGCTTGCCCAGCCACATCACCAGGCCGGTGCCGATCACCGCCGTGCCGGCAAGGCCGAAGGCAAAGTACAACCAGCGCAGCCAAGGCCCGGCGTAGTTGCCCATGTGCAGGCCGGCGAAACTGAAGGAGGTCATCATCGTGGCGCTTTCCGGTGCGCCCTGTTTCAGCATTTCACCGGTGGCACCATCGAAGGTCCAGTTGGCGCTGCGCTTGTAGGGGACGTTGTCCGCCGATGACTGAGTGAAGGTGACACGGGCATTGCGATCACCCGCGTTCTGCACCTGGATGAAGCCGATGCGCGCGCCCGGTACTTGCTCCTGGACCTTGGCATAGAGGCCCGCCAGCGGCACCAGTGGCGTAGCGACATTCGCCACCTTGGGTGCCTCGTCGCGACCGAACAGGTCATTGAAGTAATCGCCGGTATTGCCATAGCTGGCCATGATGCTGGCCGGCATGACCATGTACATGAACAGCACCAGGCTGCTGTAGCTGATCATCAGGTGGAACGGCAGCACCAGCACGCCGATGGCGTTGTGGCCATCCAGCCACGAGCGCTGGCCCTTGCCGGGGCGGAAGGTGAAGAACTCCTTGAAGATCTTCTTGTGGGTGATGATCCCGGTGACCAGCCCCAGCAGCATGATGAAGGCACACAGCGTCGACAGCCAGCGGCCCCACGGATACGGCATCTGCAGTTCGAAATGGAAGCGGTAGAAGAACTCGCCGCCACGGCTGTCTCGCGCCTCGACCGGCTGCCCGCTCTGCGCGTCCAGATCTTTCCTGACAAAGCCTCGACGCCCGCCCTCGGGGTCGCGCCAGCCCACATTCAAGGCCGCGTCGCGCTCGCTGGGCAGGCGGATCATCCAGCTGCCCGAATGCGCGGCGTTGCTCTCCAGATAGCGCTGGGCCAACCCCAGGCTGGCTACCGGGTCGAGTGCATGACGGCGCACTTCCGGTTGCGCCCAGTGGCTGACTTCATCCTTGAAGTACGACAGGGTGCCAGTGAGGAAGATGGCGAACAGCAGCCAGCCGAAGATCAGGCCGGTCCAGGTATGCAGCCAGGCCATGGCCTGGCGGAAGCCTTCCTTCATGGGTTTTTCATCCAGTAGGCGAACCCGCCGAGCAGCCCCAGTACCAGGCTCGGCAGCAGCACGCCGAGCCAGGCACGCCAGGCGCTGCGGCAGGCGAAGCACCAGATGAAGGCCAGCAGGTAGAACACGAACGAAAGCATCAGGCCGGTCAGCGTGGCATCGACCTGGGGCAACGGCAGCAGCAGGGCCAGGCAGACACTGACCAGCGACGCCAGCAGATAGCCGCCCAGCAATGCCGCCAGGCTGCGTGAAACCACGGCCAGGCGATAGCTGAGAGGAAGTCCGGCGGCGGAGCGCTTCATGGCGTGAGTCCGGGAAATGGGGGTGCAATAGTAATGATTTCAATTCTCATAAGCAAAGTCTGAGAGACGGGAGGCCTGAGGATTGCCGGAGTGGATACACCTCCCTATAATGCGAACAATTCTTACTACCAGTTGCGCTAGTTGGCGCCGGAGTATCCTCGGTGTCCAGCGCCCTCTCATCCACGGTCGAAGGTCTCTACCACGCCCATCACAACTGGCTGACCGGCTGGCTGCGTCGGCGCCTGGGCTGCCCGCAAAGCGCCGCAGACCTGGCCCAGGACACCTATGTGCGCCTGCTGCAGGCGCGCGAAGCCCCGCAACTGGTCGAGCCAAGGGCGTTTCTCGCCACCGTGGCCAAGCGCGTGCTGTGCAATCACTTCCGCCGTCAGGAGCTTGAGCGCGCCTACCTCGAAGCGCTGGCCCAGCTCCCGGAAAGCGTCGCCCCGAGTGAAGAGCAGAAAGCGATCATCTTCGAGACCCTGCTGGAACTCGACCGCCTGCTCGATGGCCTGCCGCCGCTGGTCAAGCGTGTGTTTCTGCTGGCCCAGGTCGACGGCCTGGGCCAGACCGAAATCGCCCGCGAGCTGGGCATTTCACTGGCTACGGTCAAGCGCTACCTGAACAAGGCAGCCCTGCGCTGCTACTTCGCCCTGTGAACAGCTCGTTTTCTGCACAGGTGGCCGAACAGGCCGTGCACTGGCTGATCGAGTCCCAAGGCGACGACTTCGACCACAGTCAGCAACAGGCCCTGCAACGTTGGCTGCTGTCCAATGACGAACATCAGCGCGCCTGGGCCCATATCCAGCAGGTCAACCAGCGCCTGCGTGGGGTCGCCTCGCCCGTGGTGCATGCCACCCTGCAGGCTCCGCACTCCCCTGCCCGCCGCCGTGCGCTCAAGGCGCTGTTGCTGTTCGGCGTGGCCAGTGCCACCGGCTTTGGCCTGCATTCGCACAATCCGTTGCCGGGCCTGATGGCCGATTACCGCAGCCCGCTCGGGCAACGGCGGCGGATGCAGCTGGACGATGGCAGCTTGCTGCAGCTCAATACCCGCAGCGCCGCCGATGTGCACTTCGACGGCCAGCAGCGCCTGGTGCGGCTGCTCGAGGGCGAACTGGCGCTGGACGTGGCCAGTGATACACGCCCCTTGCTGCTGCGTACCGATCAGGGCGCCATGCGCCTGGACAGCGGGCGCTTCAACGTGCGTGAGTTCGACGGTTTCAGTCTGGTCTCGGTGTTCAGTGGCAAGGCCAGCTTTGCCGGCCACGCACTGCTTGCCGGGCAGCGCGCTCGCTTCACCGCGCACGGCTGGCAGGCCATTGCACCCGTGGATCGCAACAGCGGCGCCTGGGTCGACGGCATGCTGGTGGCCTCGCAGATGCGTCTGGTGGATTTCCTCGCAGAACTTGGCCGCTATCGCCAGGGGCAACTGGGCTGCAGCGAGACGGTGGCCAACCTGCGGGTATCTGGCTCTTATCCACTGGATGACAGTGAGCAGATCCTGCACATGCTGGAAGTGGCGCTGCCAGTGCGGGTGCGACGCTTCACCCGTTACTGGGTAACGGTCGAGCCTCGGCTCGGTTGAAAAAATGTTCGATCACCTGAGCCGATTGCACACCCTCGCGTGACAGAGAAGGCAGAACCCCTTCTCACAGGATCCATGTCGATGCCCTTGCGCCCTCACCCGCTCGCCCACGCCCTGCTGCTTGTCACCAGCCTCGGACTCGCCAGCCCAGCGCTGCACGCTGCCGAAACACGCACCTACCACATCGCCGCCGGCTCGCTGGAAGAGGCCTTGAATCAGTTCGGTCGCGAGAGCGGCGCGTTGATCTCGTTCGGCTCGCAATTGACCCAGGGCATTGCCAGCCAGGGGCTGGATGGCCAGTACGAGGTCGCCCAAGGTCTCGATGCGCTGTTGCGTGGCAGTGGCCTGCAGGCTCGCCAGGAGTCTGACAACGCCTTCACCCTGCAACCGGTGGCTCCGTCGGCCGCTGGTGCTGCCGTGGAGCTCGGCACCTCGACCGTGGTTGGCGACTGGCTGGGCGAGGCGCAGCAGGACAACGTCTTCGAACACCCCGGTGCGCGTGACGTGGTGCGCCGCGAGGAATTCGAACGCAGCGGCGCCAGCACCGCGCGTGAAGTGCTCAACCGCATCCCCGGTGTGAACGCCCCGGACAACAACGGCACTGGCAGCCACGACCTGGCCTTGAACTTCGGTATCCGCGGCCTCAACCCGCGCCTGGCATCGCGCTCCACCGTACTGATGGACGGCATTCCAGTGCCGTTCGCACCCTATGGCCAGCCCCAGCTTTCGCTGGCGCCGATCAGCATGGGCAACATGGATGCGGTGGACGTGGTGCGCGGCGGCGGTGCCGTACGCTATGGCCCGCAGAACGTCGGCGGCATCGTCAACTTCGTCACCCGCGCCATCCCTGAAGAGGCGACCTTCAAGGCCGCCATGCAAAACCAGATCAGCCCGTCTTCGAGCCAGGATGGTTTGAAGAACAGTGCCAATCTGCTGGTCGGCGGCACCAATGAAAACGGCCTGGGCGGAGCCCTGCTGTATTCCGGTGTGCGCGGTAGCGACTGGCGTGAGCATAGCGACACACAAATCGACGACTTGATCCTCAAGGGCAAGCTGCAACTGGACGACGCCAACAGCTTGCATGCCATGGCCCAGTACTACGAGGGCGAAGCCCAGATGCCCGGTGGCCTGAGCACGGCCGATTTCGACGACGACCCGTATCAGTCGACGCGCCTGAAGGACAAGTTCTGGGGCCGTCGCACGCTGTTCAACTTTGGCTACGACTACAAGCAGGACGACCGGCAGTTCAGCGTCAACAGCTTCTTCACCAAGACCCTGCGCAGCGGTTACCTGGACCAGGGCAGCTTCGTTTCGTTGTCGCCACGCGAATACTGGGTGCGTGGTATCGAGACCCGTTTCTCGCAAGGTGTCGCCCTGGGTGACAGCTGGCACGAACTGGGCATCGGCTACCGCTACGTCAACGAAGCCGGGCACGAACTGCGCTACCGCGAACCGACCAGCGCCGACCGCCTGCCGACCACCGCCAGCCGCAACGACCGCGATACCCGTGGCAGCACCGAGGCCCATGCCATCTACCTGGACGACCGCATCGACATCGGCCGCTGGACCATCACCCCGGGCATCCGCTACGAGATGATCGATTCCGAGCAGAGCAACAAGATCAACGGTCAACGCTACCAGGGCAGCTACAACACCGCGCTGCCAGCACTGAACGTGATGTATCACCTGACCGACCAATGGAACCTGTACGCCAACACCGAAGGGTCGTTCGGCAGCGTGCAGTACAGCCAGATGCCCAACCGCGTCAGCAGCGGCGAAGTAAAACCGGAGAAGGCACGTACCTGGGAGCTCGGTACCCGCTACGACAGCGGCGACCTGCAGGCCGAATTCGGTGTGTTCCTGATCAACTTCGACAACCAGTACGAAAGCAACCAGACCAATGACTCGGTGATCGCCCGTGGCGAAACGCGCCACCAGGGCATCGAGACCAGCGTGCGCTATGCGCTGGATGGCCTGAGCCCGGCACTGGCCGGTTTCGACGTGCACGCCAGTTATGCCTTCGTTGACGCGACCATCCGCGAAGATGGGCCGAACAAGGGCAATCAGGTGCCGTTCTCGTCGCGACACAAAGGCAACCTGGGCGTGGGTTACAGCGAAGGGCCCTGGCAGCTGAACCTGGATGGCAGCTTCCAGAGCAGCCAGTATGCCGACAATGCCAACACCAGTGCCGAGAGCGCCGATGGCAGCACCGGGCGCATCCCTGGCTACATGCTGGTCAGCACCCGCGCCGGCTATGACTTCGGGCCGCAGCTGTCGAACCTGAAGGTGGCGGTGGGGGTGAAGAACCTGTTCAACCGCGAGTACTACACGCGGTCATTCGACGACAACAACAAGGGCAAGTATGTCGGTGAACCGCGGACGTTGTATGTGCAGACGTCGGTGGAGTTTTGAGGTAGGTACCAGCTGATATTTTCAGCGCCAGTGAGACCGAGCGCCGCCCGCGCGGCGCATCGCGGGCAAGCCCGCTCCCACATCTGTTTCGGGCCAGTCACTCCTGTGAGGCCAACAGGGACCGCCTTGTTGGCATGGCGATACATCCCGGTATGCGCTGATGCCGCTCCACCTGTCTCCAGTCATGCACCAAGGCGGATCCTGTTGGCGGCACAGGAGAAACTGGCCCGAAACAGATGTGGGAGATTCTATGGTTTTCAACAAGCCAGTTTCCCGCCTTTGGTGACGTATTCGTCCTGATTTTTCATCAGGGCGA
>NZ_QEQQ01000006.1:0-243283 GCF_003097235.1 Pseudomonas sp. CC120222-01a
CAACGCGGAAAGCCTCACGGGCTGCTGTTCCACTCCGACCAGGGCTCGCAATATGGCAGCCGTCAGTTCCGGCAGAGACTGTGGCGCTACCGTATGCGCCAGAGCATGAGCCGCCGAGGCAACTGCTGGGATAACGCGCCGATGGAGCGAGTATTTCGCAGCTTGAAATCAGAGTGGATACCGACCACGGGCTACCTGACCGGGCAGCAAGCTCAACGAGACATTAGCCAGTACCTGATGAGCCACTACAACTGGATCCGACCCCATCAATTCAACGATGGACTGGCTCCGGCAAAAGCTGAAGAAAAACTCAAAACCGTGTCCGGGATGAGTTGACCACTACACTTATCCAAAACGATGGGTCAGCGAGAAGCGAGAAAACTTTCGGAAATGCAAGCTAAGGAGACGATGTCAACCCTCGCAGCCTTGCATAACCCTGATCTTAGTGCAGGTGGCCGAGACGCTATTGCTGATTTTGGCGACAGACAGGTTAACTCAAGTATTGGTCCTCAGTGGAAAAGCAGGATAGGAGAGCTCCGACAGGCTGCCGAAGAAATGGCCGGAATGGGAAGCAAGGCCGGGCTTTTAAACGTGAAACTACACAAGTGCTAACAAACTGGAGGTGATCAAAATGGATGAAGCATTTTCTGTTTTTATCGAACAAGTCGGTGAGCCTACGCACAGGCAGGAGGTACCCACATCGACCATAGAGCGTTACAAGGGGAAGCTACCGGATAAACTTCTGCAATATTGGATGGAGCATGGATGGTGTGGGTACGGCGATGGAATGTTTTGGACCGTAAACCCTCAAGAGTATGAGGGCGTAGTCGCCTCTATGCTCGAGAGTGCAAATCTGGCAACGTACGACAAATTCCATCTCATAGCCCGTGGAGCCTTTGGCGACCTTTATTTATTTGGTGAGAAAACCGGATTCTCACTGAAAATCGCACCGCATATAGGCCGATACGTTGGCAGCAAACGTGAAGTCGCGCCGTCCGACATGGACAGGCTAGTGCAGAGCTTCTTCGCCTGCAGAGATTTGGATTCAAATGATTTTGATGACATGTTTGAACCGGCTAAAAAGAGCCTCGGCATACTTGGCCCGGACGAGATGTATGGCTTTGTTCCGGCCTTGGTGTTCGGCGGCTCCATTCGACTCGATAATCTTGAAAAGCTGAAAGCAATTGAACACTTGGTACTACTGTCACAGCTTTGCACAATCGAACCCTATAGCTTTTCCGACTTTTGAAGCCCTTACCCGACAGCAATAAGAGAATCTAAAAAATGAACGTACTCTTCTCCATTTTCCTCGAAACCTTCAACGACCCCATCGGCCACCAGCCCGTCCCGCCTGCCGCTCTGGACCACTACCAAGGCAAACTCCCAAACCAACTCCTGACCTACTGGAAAGACCACGGTTGGTGCGGTTACGGTGGCGGTCTGTTCTGGATGGTCAACCCGCAGGAATACGAAGATGTCGTGTCGTACTGGCTGGCAGGCACTCCCTTCGAAACCCGCGACACGTACCACCTCATCGCCCGTAGCGCTTTCGGCGAACTGTACCTGTGGGGCGAAGAAACCGGGTCAGTACTGACCATTACCGCCTACGCGTCCCAATATATCGACGGCGCCTGCAGTTCGACCGACGATGAGCGTGACGCGAAGATCCAGGGGCTGCTCATGTGGGTCATGACTGAAGGGATCGACCTGGACCTGTTCGAATCGGCCAGGGAAACACTGGGAACGTTGGCGCCAGACGAAATGTATGGCTTCGTCCCGGCGTTGATGCTGGGCGGGCCTGCAAGCCTGGCCAATCTCCAGCGGCTCAAGGCCGACGTGCACCTGATTCTGCTATCCCAGCTTGGCGAACTGGAACCTTGTGCATTCGATGACGAAGAAGATGAGTAAAACCGACGCTCATTGGCGCAGTGCATCGGGCGTATCGACATCCCGCAGCACGCCAGCATCCTCGACCGCCAGCCTGACGCAACGGTCCGGATGGGCCCTCACGACCGAGCGCGCCCCTTCATCGCCCGTCAGCCGCGCAAGCGCTGGCCAGAAATCACGCCCGAACAGCACCGGATGGCCCTGCTGCCCGTCATGACAAGGCAGAACAATCGTCGACCCACCGGCCTCGCGTGCAAGCAAGCCCAGGGTCGCGGGCTCCACCCAGGGCATGTCACCCAGCAGAATCGCCACCGCCTGTGCCTCGCTGTCGACCAGCGAAGCGGCGCCAGCCGCCAGACTATGGCCCAAGCCCTGCGTGAAATCGGCACTGCCGATGACCCGGCACGCCGACGGCAGCCCCAGCTCCTCTCCCCGCTCGCCGTCACGCAACACCACCCGCACGTCATCGAACACCGTGCAGGCACGTTCGACACTGTGCACCAGCAAGCTGCGACCATCGGCCATCAGCGCGCGGCGCTTGTCAGCACCGAAACGCACGCTGCTGCCAGCCGCCAACACCAGCGCCACCACACTCACAGCGCCGCCCGCCCGATGCCGTTGCGCAGGCGCAGGATATCGGCGAGCACCGCCAGGGCGATCTCGGCCGGGGTCTTGCTGCCCAGGTTGAGGCCGATTGGCGCGTGGATCCGCGCCAGCTCGTCGTAGCCCAGGCCGCCGATGCGGTGCAAGCGTTTGCGACGCTTGTCGGAGGTGGCCTTCGAGCCCATCACGCCGATGTAGAACGCTTCGGTACGCACGGCTTCAAGCATGGCCAGGTCATCGATTTTCGGATCATGGGTCAATGCAACCACCGCCGTGTCGGCATGGCAACCGCCATTGGCGATGAACTCCGACGGCAGCTCGCGGCGCACCTCGATACCGTCCAGCACCACGCCTTCAAGCACCTCGTCACGCGGGTCGCAGAGGATGACTTCAAAGCCCATGCCTTTACCGAACTCGGCGCAGAAATGCGCGACGCTGGAGTAGCCAGCCAGCAGCAGGCGCTGGGCAGCGCCGACACGCAGGCGCACGCGGCCGCTTTCGCGTTCCACACGCGGCCCCTGGCTGTGGTCGTCGACAACCATGCGCTCACCTTGCGGCAGGCTCACCTCGCGCAACAACCGGCGCTGGCCGCGCAGCGCGCCTTCCAGCTCACGCAGGTGGGCCTGCACGTCACAGTCGGCCGGCAGGTTTTCCACCAGTACCTCGAGCACGCCGCCACAAGGCAGGCGAATACTCGAACGCGTGTCGCTGCCATCGCCATAGCGCACGATGGCAATCGGCTCGGGAAATTCGCCCCGTGCCACGCGTTCGAGGAAGTCATCTTCGACGCAACCACCCGACAGCGAACCCAGCCACTGGCCGCTGGCGCTGACCGCCAGCAACGAGCCCGGCGCACGCGGCGCCGAGCCGTAGGTGGCGAGCACCGTGCACAACCACACCCGCTGGCCACTGCACGACCACTGCAGCGCCTGGCTGATGACCTGGAGATCGAGATGCTGCACGGTTTACTCCGCCTTCAGCTCGGCGAGCTGCTGTACGGTCAGGTCACCGGGCAATCCACCCCAGGCCTGGCGCAGGTAGTTGACCATGTCCGTCACTTGCTGGTCGTCGAGCTTGTCGGCGAAGCCCGGCATCGGCTGCATGCGCTCGAAGCCGGTGAACTGTTGCTCACGGATACCGTCGCGGATGGCCTTGACCAGGTTGCGCGAGTCGGCCTGGCGCAGCACCGTGTTGCCGTCCATGGCCACCGCGATGTGTGGCTTGCCTTCGCCGTCGACACCATGGCAGCCGGCGCATACGTTGAGGTACTGCTGATGGCCGCGCTTGGCGCTGTCGCTCATCTGCTCCAGGGCAACGGCCTTGATCGCCTTGGCCGGCGGCGGCTGGTCGCCGAGCAGGTAGGTGGCCATGGCCGCCAGGTCGGCGTCTTGCAGATGCTGGGTGCTGTGGTGCACCACCGGGAACATCTCGTTGAACATGCTGCCCTGGGCGCTGATGCCGTGCTTGAGGAAGGTGGTCAGGTCCGGCTGGGTCCAGCCGCGGTCGGCCAGGTCCTGGGCCAGCAGGCTCGGCGCCAGGTAGCCACCGAGCAGGCCACCGCTCAGGCGCTGGTCCTGCTGCAGCGCACCGATAGGGTTGCGCGGCGTGTGGCACTCGCCGCAGTGGCCCATGACCTCGACCATGTACTGCCCGCGCTGCCAGGCCGGGCTTTTGCCCTCGGTCGGCTGCAGTTGCACGCTCTTGCCATACAGCATGTTCCAGCCGGTCAGCCCAAGGCGCACGTTGAACGGGAAGCTCAATGCGGTCTGCGGGGCCGGGCGGTTGATCGGCGGTACGGTCATCAGGTAGGCGAGGATCGCATCGGAATCCTCGCGCTTGATCAGGTGGTACGAGGTGTACGGCATCGCCGGGTAGAGGTTGGCGCCATCCTTGCGCTTGCCCTCGGTGACCGCGGCGAAGAATTCGTCGGCCGTGTAGTTGCCAATACCGTACTGCTTGTCCGGGGTGATGTTGCTGCCATAGATGGTGCCGAACGGCGAATGGATCGGCAGGCCACCGGCGAACGGCGCACCGCCTTCGGCCGTGTGGCAGGCCATGCAGTCGGCGGCACGGGCCAGGTATTCACCGCGCTTGACCTGCGCCTCATCGGCCGCCTGGGCCAGCGAAACGACGGCAAGGCCGAGGGCCAGCGCGAGCGTGCTACGAATGAAGCCCATGCTCAACCCTCCTTGACCAGGCCTAGGTCATTGAGCACCGTGCGGGTGGCGTCGTAGTAACGCACGTACCCGGTGCAACGGCAGATGTGGTGGCCGAGGCTGGCCTCGATACGGTCTTCCACTTCGCTCTTCTTCAACGGCTGGCGCTGGGCGGTTTCCACCAGCACCGTGGCGGCATTGACGAAGCCCGGCGCGCAATAGCTGCACTGGAAGGCGAACAGGTCGACGAACTTCTGCTGGATCGGGTTCAGCGTCAGGTTGCCGGCCTCATCTTGCTTGGCATGGCCTTCGATGGTGCGGACCTTCTTGCCCTCGAAGTAGTGCGCGCCGGTGATGCAGGTGCGCACTTCCTCGCTGGTGCCGTCAGGGTTGTCGACGATCACCACGCAGGCATGGCAGATGCCCTGGCCGCAGCCCAGGCGGGAACCTGTGAGGTTCTGGTGTTCGTGCAGGTAGTCGATCATCGCCAGGTCATCAGGGACCTCGACCGGGCCGACCGGTTGACCGTTGAGGGTCAGTTGCAGTGGACGGTTAGCCATTGAGGGCCTCCTTGATACGGGCTGGGGTGATGGGGAGATCGCGCACGCGCTTGCCAATGGCATGCGCCACGGCGTTGCCGATGGCACCGACGACCGGGATCATCACCACTTCGGCGATGCCCTTGGATGGATCGGTCGGTGACAGCGGCGGGAGGATTTCGCTGGTCTGTTTCCACACCGCCACATCCCGTGCGTGCGGCAGGCGGTAGCGGTTGAAGTTCCAGTCGCCCTCCCCGGGCCCGCCCTCGTACAACGGCATTTCTTCGGTCAGTGCATGGCCGATGCCCATGGCGATGCCGCCTTCGAGCTGGCCCTTGACCAGTTCCGGCACCAGCACGCGGCCGCACTCGACCCAGCTGTGGTGGTTGAGCACCTCAACCTCGTGGGTACCCTTGTTGACCTTGACCTCGACGATGGTCGCCACCGGGCTGTAGTAGGTGACCATGGCGTTGTTCAGCTGGGTATCCGGGTAGGCAGCGTTCTGCCGGTCGAGCAGGTGGTAGCCATGGCTGCTCATCTGCGCCTTCTTGGCATTGACCGCGCCATCGCCGTACTTCACCGCCACGGCGTCGAGCGGAAAGCGCTCACGCACGCCGTCGATGACGAAGTCGGCCTCGGCCCAGCTCCAGCGGTTGAAGCCGTGCACGCTGACGCCGGTGACCAGCCCCATCTCATGGGCCTTCTGCGCCAGTTGGGCGAACGGGATCGGCGCCAGGCCGTTACCGGTCAGCTCGCCGTTGACCCACACCGCGTTTTCACGGCGCACCACCAGCGGGTTGGCCTGGCCACCGTGCGGGCCCTGGCTCCAGAGGGCCATGGCCGCTGGCCACAGGCCGTGATTGAACAGCACGCGAGCCGCTTCACGGGTGGCGTGGCTGAAGTAGAACGCCGAGTTGGTCGCCGACGACGGCGAGGCCAGCTTGCCGACCCAGCGCGGGTTGCGCAGTGCGGCGTCCTGTTCGGGCTGGCTGATCAGGTACGGGTTGCCGCTGGTGGTCAGCTGCAGTTCCGGCCATTCGGTGACGGCGGTCTTCACCTCGTCGGCCGAGCGGCCGAGGAAATCGCTGACCACCAGCGCCTGGGACGTGGACATGCCAGTGCCCAGCTCGGTGCCGATGTGGCGCAGGCTGATGCGGCCATCCGCAGTGAACTCGACGCTGGCCATCGGCGCCTCGGAGCCAGTGCCGAAGTCCTTCTGGCAGATGGCGAAGCCGACGCCGTACCAGTGGTCCGGGTCCTTGGCGTCCATCTGCTGCTTGCGCGCATCGCGGTTGCGCCACCAGTCGTGCACGGCGGCCTTGTCGAGGATCTCGTACAAGCGCAGGGCGCCGGCCGGGACCGCACCCTGGGTGTTCTTCATGCCCGACTTCAGGGCGTTGGCGCGGCGCAGGTCGATGGCGTCTACGCCCAGGCGACCGGCGATTTCATCCACCATCATCTCGGTGGCGGCCATGCTCTGCAGGGTGCCGTAGCCGCGCATGGAGCCGGCCTCGACGCCGCGCGAGTAGTAGGCGGTCACCGACAGGTCGTTCTGCGGCATGTAGTAGATCGACTGCGCCGCGGTGGCGCCCACCGCAGCCACCGACGGGCTGTAGTTGATGCGCCCGCCGCCGTCGCAGCTCATGTCGGCGCGGAAGATCTTGAAGCGGTTGTCCTTCTTGTCCACGGCCAGCTGATAGCGGATATCGAAGGCATGGCGCTTGATGCCGCTCTGGAACTGCTCATAGCGGTCGTTGGCCAGGCGGATCGGTACACCGGCGCCATACAGTGCGGCCACAGCGGCGTAGAAGACGAAGATGTTGTTGTCTTTGGAGCCGTAGCCCACGGTGTAGCCCGGGTGCATGTTCAGCGTGTTCAGGGCGAAGCGCGACGGCTTGATCATGTGCACGCATTCCTGCGCCACTTCGAACGGGCACTGGGTCGCGACCACGAAGTGCAGCGTGCCGGTCGCCGGGTCGTACCAGCCGTTGCCGTTGTCCGGTTCCAGTGCAGCGGGTTCGATGGACGGCGTCTTGTAGCGCTCGTCGAACACCAGCCAGTCCTCGGGCGGGTTGTCCAGTTGCTCGCCCATGCGCTTGGCGTAGAACAGGCCCTGCTCGGTCAGGTCACCGTGCTGGTTGGGCGCTTTCGACCACACCGGTTTGCGGTTGAGGATGGTCGGGAACAGCATGGAATTTTTCAGGCTGGAGAATTCATCGTCGTCGAACGGCGTGGCGCCGCCCACACGCACGAAACGGAAGCTGCCATAGGGGTCACGCTGGTAGAGCGGAGCCTGGGCGCCGTACTGGATCGCCTTGTCGTTGAACTGCAGCTTGCGCTTGGCCTGCCGGAAGCGCTCGAAGTCGTGCCAGATCAGGATCGCCACCGGGTGGCCGATGAACATCGGCACCTGGCCGGGCGGCAGCAGCGGGTCGGGCGAATGGGCCTCGGGCCAGGCGATGCCATCCTTGGCCAGGTCGGCGGCGGTGACGATACGGTCCGGCTGCAGGTCGGCGCCGAGCAGGCTGAGGTCATGGCCGGCATAGATGCGGTCGACCTTGGTCGCCTTGAGCAGCAGCGCGTGGCCTTGCTGGGTCGGCCAGCCGGGCATGTCCTTGGCGCGGATGTCGCGGGCGAAGACCTTGTTGCCACAGACCTTGGACAGCGCATCGTTACGGAAACGCGCCTTGCCGTCGTGGTTCATCCACTTTTGCGGCGAGGTGGTAACGCGCTCCTCCATCAGGGCGGCGAACGCCTGGCTGCCGAGTGGCGCCATGGTCACGCCGACACCAGCGATCAGGCCGCCTTGCAAGAAGGCGCGCCGGGAAATATCACGGTTGGACATGCTTGATCCTCTGGGCAGAAGAATTTCTGCCCATGCTTTTTTGATTCTTGTGCGGGGGACTCGGAAGGGTGAGAACCTTGTCACGCGGGTCAGAAAAAACTGACTTCTGCGTCAACTTTACAACAAGAATATGGGCATAAGCAAAGTCAAGCCGACAATATGTCGCGCTGTGTCAAAGGCCGACATGCGGCCGCGCCGCAGCAGCTTCGGCAGGAACGGTTAACCTTGGGTTAATCGACCCCAGCCAGCATGGCCACCATTCCGTACTGCCAAGGCGAAGACATGCGCATCCTTCTGCTCTTCCTGACGTTCCTCCTGGCTGGCCCGTTGCAGGCCAACCCGTTCGACGCCAAACCCGACTTCCTGCCGGTCAACCAGGCGTTCGTGCTCACTCACGACCGCCAGGCCGATGGCCAGATGCGCCTGTACTTCCAGATCAAGCAGGGGTATTACCTGTACCAGAAGCGCCTGAAGTTCGACGGCTTGACTGCCGAACAACAGCCGCAACTCCCCCCCGCCCTCAATCACCATGACGAATTCTTTGGTGACAGTGCGGTGTACCGCGACCAGCTCGAACTGCTGATCCCGGCCAATGCCCAGGGCCAGTTGCGCCTGGGCTGGCAGGGGTGTGCCGATGCAGGCCTGTGCTACCCGCCGCAGACCACCGCCATCGACCTGGGCGGCAGCGCGACGCCGGCCGCCGAACAAGCCAGCGACCAAGCACTGGCCAGCGGCCTGCAAAGCGCCAGCCTGGCCTGGAGCCTGCTGGCGTTCTTCGGCCTCGGCCTGCTGCTGGCCTTCACCCCCTGCTCGCTGCCGATGCTGCCGATTCTCGCTGGCCTGGTCCTGGGCAACGGTGCCAGCGCCCGGCGTGGTTGGCTGCTGGCCGGCGTGTATGTACTGAGCATGGCGCTGGTGTATGCGGCCCTGGGCGTGGTCGCGGCGCTGCTGGGGGCCAGCCTGCAGGCGTGGCTGCAGCAACCCTGGCTGCTGGGCAGCCTGGCCGGCTTGTTCATCCTCCTCGCCCTGCCGATGTTCGGCGCCTTCGAACTGCAACTGCCGGCGGCCCTGCGCGATCGCCTCGACCGCGCCGGCCAAGGCACCCGTGGCGGCAACCTGTACGGCGCAGCGCTGCTGGGCGCCCTTTCCGGCCTGCTGCTCGGCCCCTGCATGACCGCGCCGTTGGCGGGTGCGCTGCTGTTCATCGCGCAAAGCGGCGATGTGCTGCAGGGTGCGCTGGTGCTGTTCAGCCTCGGCCTGGGCATGGGCGTGCCGCTGCTGTTGCTGGTGACCCTGGGCAACCGTTACCTGCCACGCCCGGGCGCATGGATGAACCGGGTCAAGGGCGTGTTCGGCTTCGTGTTCCTGGCCATGGCCCTGTACACCGTGCGCAGCCTGCTCGCCGCCCCGGTGTTGCTGGCCTTGAGCGGTGCCTGGCTGATCGCCCTGGGCTGGGCCATGTGGCCAGCCCTGCAGCGCTTGCCGGCGTTGCGTGCGGTACCGCTGCTGGGCGCCTTGTGGGGTGGCCTGCTGCTGGTCGGCGCTGCTGCGGGGGGCGACGATCTCTGGCAACCGTTGCGGCCGTTCGCCGGCGGCAGCGCAGTTGCCACCGTACAAAAGGCCGACGAGCATTTCGTCACGGTCAGCAGCCCTGAAGCCCTGCAACGCGAACTGGATGCCGCCAAGGCCCGCGGCCAGTGGGTGATGGTCGACTACTACGCCGACTGGTGCGTGTCGTGCAAGGTCATGGAAAAGCAGGTGTTCACCCGCCCCGACGTGCAAACCAGCCTGGCCGGCGTGCACCTGCTGCGCCTCGACGTGACCGCCGACTCCGCCGCCAGCCGCGCCCTGTTGCAGCGCTACCAGGTACCCGGCCCGCCGAGCATCATCTGGCTCGGCCCGGAAGGCGAAGAGCGCCGCGCACGGCGCATCACCGGTGAGGTGGATGCCGCCGCGTTCCTGCAACACTGGACCCAGACCCGGAGCCAAGGCTGATGCTGACGGTAACCCTCGGGCCGTTGACCATGGCCCTCAACCACCTGCTGATGCTCACCGCCCTCGGCGTTGCCTGCCTGGTTGGCTGGTGGGTCGCCCGGCGGGGCGGCGAAAGCCCGGAATCGGCGCTGTTCAACCTGTTCCTGGTCGGTCTGCTGTGCGCCCGCCTGGGTTTCGTGCTGGCCTACTGGCCGATGTACCGCGACGACCTGGTGCAAGTCATCGACATCCGTGACGGCGGCTTCCTGCTCTGGTCGGGCCTGATCGGCATCGTCCTCGCCACCCTATGGCAAGGCTGGCGCCAGCCTGGCCTGCGGCGCCCGCTGGGCTGGGCACTGTTCAGCGGTGCGTTGTTCTGGGGCCTGACCAGCCTGGGCAGCCACCTGTACAGCAAGGGCACCGCACTGCCCGAACTGAGCCTGCGCAATGCCGCTGGCCAGTCGGTGGCCCTGCACAGCTACCGTGGCAAACCGCTGGTGATCAATATCTGGGCTACCTGGTGCCCGCCCTGCCGCCGGGAAATGCCGGTGCTGCAACAGGCCCAGGGCGAATACCCCCATGTGACCTTCATCTTCGTCAACCAGGGCGAGACGCCGGAAAACGTCACGACCTTCCTCGCCACCACCGGGCTGAGCCTGACCCATGTGCTGTTCGACGGCACCGGCGCGCTCGCCCAGCGGGTCGGCTCGATGGCCCTGCCCACCACCCTGTTCTACGACGCCGACGGCCGCCTGATCGGCAGCCACCTCGGCGAGCTGTCGCGGGCCAGCCTGCGTCATGCCCTGGAACCTTTCGAGCGGGCCAAGGTGCCCGCCCCTGCCGCACAAGGAAACTGACATGCGATTGACTGCCCTGCTGCCCCTGTCCCTGGCCCTGCTGGCCGCTCCGCTGGTCCAGGCCGAAGACCTGCCCAAGGCGATCCAGCAACTGCAAGCCAAGGGCGCCGAGATCAAGGGCAGCTTCGATGCGCCCAACGGCCTGCGCGGTTATGCCGCCGAGTACCAGAAAAGTGCCCTGGCGCTGTACCTGACCCCCGACGGCAAGCACGTGCTGGTCGGCAGCCTGTTCGACGAACAAGGCAAGGACCTCAGCGCCGAGCCGCTGCAGAAGCTGGTGTACGCGCCAATGAGCAAAGAGATCTGGGCGAAGATGGAAAAAACCGCCTGGATCGCCGACGGCAAGGACAGCGCGCCGCGCAAGGTGTACCTGTTCAGCGACCCCAACTGCCCGTACTGCAACATGTTCTGGGAGCAGGCGCGGCCCTGGGTAGACTCGGGCAAGGTGCAGTTGCGTCATATCATGGTCGGCATCATCCGCGAGGACAGCCCGGGCAAGTCGGCGGCACTGCTGGCCGCCAAGGACCCGGCCAAGGCGCTGCATGAGCACGAGAAAGCGGGCAAGGCGAGTGCCTTGAAGCCGCTGGACAAGGTGCCAGATGCCGTGCAGCAGAAGCTGGCGGCGAACATGGCACTGATGGATGAGATGGGGCTGCAGGCGACACCAGCGATCTTCTATCAGGATGAGCAGGGCAACCTGCAGAGCCAGCAAGGCGCACCGCGGCCCGAATTGCTCGGGAAGATTCTCGGCAAGCGCTGAGAACTCGATCGCCCGCTCCGGCCCATTCGCGGGACGAGCCCGCTTCCACATCCCCCCAAAAAATTCAAGCCTTGCGGAGTACCTGAACTGCGCCCCTGACTTTGGACAAAAATCCAACCTCAAGGGCGTTTCACATGAGGCAAGTACACCAGAGAGTTCAAGCTTGCCGGAAAAGGCATATATGAGAGCGAGCCAAAACGTCTTGAAACAATCTAACCCGACTAGACAGCGCATCGACTGGTTCGGCACCCGAAGGCAATAGAACCAAAAAAGTAGAAACTTCCGATATCACGCAGGGATTTTTCGCACAAAGAGAAATTAAAAAACCTACATTAACCAGCTGTAACCGCAGCGATAACTGATCAAAGCAAGAGTTCTCCACAGCCCCTTCCTACAACCACTTCTCCAGAACAAACATAACCATTGCACCCGTCCACCCAATTGCCATCCTCAACGCATTGACAATGAAACGCCCAACCTCTAAACCTGTAGACACCCGCAAGCGGCGATAGAAACCCGTACAACCAAGGAACCTTCATGAAAGCTCAATACAACACCAAAACCATTACACGCATGCCGACACTGACGCCACCACATACCCATCACCAAGAATGGTATATTTCACATGCCAAACCAACTAACCATCACAATCATAAACACCAAGAAGATCCTTTGCATTACACGAACCTTAACCCTGGAACACCTTAGAGAGCCCACTGCCCTTATATGGTCAGCAGTCGCACCCTGCCTGCTTTTCCTGTTGACACAGGAGCATATGGAAGCACGACCCGCCCGTAACGACACCTATATTGTGTCCTCATCGTGGTTCTACTCGTATATCTCTGCAAGCGTTGCATTTTTTGGATTCAGCTTTTATCTAATCGGAAGAAGAGAAAGCGGATTCACCAGATCTTTTATCTATCAGCGCAGCGCCATCGGGCGCTACCTGGCAGCGCACTTCCTTAGCTACACCGCAGTGAGCGTGCTCTATGCCGTTTTATTTTATTTGACCACCAAGCCGCTCTACGGCGAATACCTGATAAGTGAACTGCTGTACCTGACTGCATGCTTCTACACCAGCTTTATGTTTTTTTGCTGTATTGGGCTCGTGGTCGCTGCGCTCCCCATCAAATTCAATACTGCCAGCACTTTATTTTCACTTCTTTCTTATCTCATGCTGCTCTCAGGCTACTCGGGCACCTTGCAACCTTACTCTATGTCCCATAGCGCATTTGCGTTAAACCCGCTGCAACTGAGCAGCAAACTCTTCAACCATGAAGCACCCCTACTGACTTCCTTCTGCATCGCGCTCGCGGCGCTGCTCACCGGGCTTTACCTCACTGGGCGACACTTAAGAACCCAACCTGTCTGGAGCAGATACTAAATGAACCTACTCAGCTTAATCGACCTGTGCTTCAGTTATAAAGACATGCCGCTGATGAAAGAAGTTACACTCAACCTGAAGCCAGGTGAATTGATAGGTATTTTAGGCAGCAACGGCGCCGGCAAAACAACATTATTTGATCTCATCTGCAATGTAAAAAAACCTTCAACCGGACACATTTTCAACTCAGCAAAGAGACAAATTTATCCTACCCAGATCCTTACACCGCCGCCGTTGCTGCGCATGAGCGAAACAGGTGATCTCATCAGGCACCTGAACTCATCCATTGCCCCCACCCAAAGCGAAATGCTGGCCCGCTTAGCAAGATGGTCACCGTCACTTTACAAACGGTACAGCTTAATATCCCAGAAGAAAGTCGCCCGTTGCAGCTACGGTGAGGTCCGCAGCTACTTCACGCTTACGCTATTACTGCTGGAGAGTGATTTGATCATCCTCGACGAACCGACTGCAGGTGTGGACGCGGAGTTCAGGTATTACATCTGGCTAGCCATCAACAGTGCGCGCCAAGAAGGTGCAAGCGTGCTGGTGTCTTCCCATTACACCGAAGAGATCGCGGCAAATTGTGACCGTTTCTACATGCTCGCCAATCAGCGGCTTGAGGCGTTTGATAGCGGCGGGGAATTTATGTCGCGTTACAACGCTTCATCACTCGATGAGGCATTCATCAAAGCGTCTTCTCATGAAGATTGACAGGGAAAACTGCAAAGCCAGCAAGGGGCGCCACGGCCCGAGTTGCTCGGGAAGATTCTCGGCAAGCGCTGATTGCAGTGCTGCCTGTGCCGGCCTCTTCGCGGGTGAACCCGCTCCCACAGGGATTGCGCATACCTCAAGGGCAGCGCAGTACCTGTGGGAGCGGGCGTGCCCGCGAAGAGGCCAGCACAGGCTAGCCAATCAACTTACAGTCCTTCGAGCTCGGCCATCAGATCACTGAGCCGATCAGCCTTGGCCTCATCCACCTCGCTACCCTGCAACCCGCGCACATACTCGGCCAACTCCTCCACCGTGCTGCACTCGAACATCGCCCGCAGCGGCACGTTCAGCTGCAACTGCTTCTGCACCCGCGAGGCGATCTGCGTGGCCAGCAGCGAATGCCCGCCCAGCTCGAAGAAGTTGTCATGCACACCGACACGTTCGGCCTTGAGCACGTCGGCCCAGATCCCGGCCAGCGCAGCCTCCAGCTCATCCCGCGGCGCCTGGTAAGCCTGGCTGTGCTGCCCACCGATCTCGATGGCCGGCAATGCCTTGCGATCAAGCTTGCCGTTGGCGTTGTGCGGCAGGCTGGCGAACCAGCCCCAGTGCAGCGGCACCATGTACTCCGGAAGCTCCGCACGCAGGCGCTGCTTGACCTGCTCCAGCAACGCGGCGTCGGCAGCCACGCCCTGGTGCGCCACCAGATAGCCCACCAGGTGCTTGCCATTGGCACCTTCCTGCACCCCCACCGCCGCATCGCGAATCTCGGCCTGCTCGTGCAGACGCGCCTCGATTTCGCCCAGCTCGATACGGTAGCCACGGATCTTCACCTGGTGGTCGATACGGCCGACATACTCCAGCACTCCGTCCGGGCGCTGCCGCGCCAGGTCACCGGTGCGGTACAAGCGCTCACCCGGCGCCCCGTGCGGGTGCGGGATGAAGGCCAGTGCCGTGCGCACCGGGTCGCCGACATAGCCACGGCCGACGCCGGTGCCTGCCACGCACAGCTCGCCCACCGCCCCCAGCGGTACCAAAGCCTGATCCTCGCCATACAGGTACAGCCGGTTGTTGTCGGTCGGCGTGCCGATCGGCAGGTAACTGCCCTGGGTCGAGGCCATGTCGACGCGGAAGAAGGCCACGTCATCCGAGCACTCCGCCGGCCCGTAGGCATTGACCAGGCCGATCTGCGGATAACGCTGCAGCCATTGCGCAGCGAGTTCCGGCGGCATCGCCTCGCCGGTCGGCAACATCCAGCGCAGGCCATCGAGTGCCTGATGATCGTTGGCCAGCATGCCCTGGATCAGCGATGGCACGCTTTCCAGCACCGTGATACCGGCGGCCTGCACATGCGCCAGCAAACCTTGCGGGTCATGGGCGATGGCGTTCGGCACGATCTCCACCCGGGCGCCGAACAACGGCGCGGCGAGGAACTGCCAGACCGAAATGTCGAAGCTCTGCGAGGCGGTCTGGGCGATCACGTCATGCTCGCTCAGGGCCAGGTATGGCACCTTGCTCAGCTGGTTGTTGAGCATCCCGCGCTGCTCGACCATCACGCCCTTGGGCAGCCCGGTAGAGCCGGAGGTGTAGATCACGTAGGCCAGGTTGTCCGGCCCGCTGTGGATGCCCGGGTTGTGGCTGGCGACGCCGCTGCCCTGCACCTCTTCCCACACCAGCAACTGCGGCCGCGTCGTACCCTCAAGTTGATCCAGCAACTGACGCGCCTGCTCGGCACAAGCCGCGCTGCACACCAGCACCGGCGTGCGGCTCAGCTCGATGATACGTTGCAGGCGCGCCGACGGCAGGCCCGGGTCCAGCGGCAGGTAGCCGGCGCCGGCCTTGAAGCTGCCGACGATCATGCCCAGCAGCGGAAGGCCACGTTCGGCCAGCAGGGCAACCGGCTGGTCGATGGCCACGCCCGCGGCAACCAGGGCATGGCCCAGGCGGTTGGCCGCGAGGTTCAGCCCGGCGTAGTCATAAGACGCTTCGAGGCATCGAGCGACGGTTCGCTCAGGATGGGCAGCCACCTGCGCTTCGAACAGTGCCACGTAGCTCTGTTCCAGCGGATAGGCGTGCACGGTGCGGTTGCAGTCGTCGAGCAGGAAGCGCTGTTCTTCCTCGCCCAGCAACGGCAATTCACTGACCTCCCCTTCAAAGCCCTGTACCAGCGCCAGCAGCAGGCGCTTGAACTCCGCCAGCAGACGCTCGACGGTCGGGTAGTCGAAGTAGCGCTGGTCGAATGACAGGTGCAGGCCCAGGTCATCACCCGGGTAGCACACTGCCGTCAACGGGAAGTTGGTGTGGGTGCGGCCCGAGTCGGAAGTGGCATTGAGGTGCTGGGCATGGTCGAGCACTGCGGTTTCCACCGGGGCGTTCTCGAACACGAACAAGCTGTTGAACAGCGGCTGGCCCTTGGGCAGTTCGCTGCAATCCTGGATCGCCACCAGCGGCAGGTACTCGTACTCGCGCAGCTCCATGTTGCGCTCCAGCACGCCCTGCAGCCACTTGCGCACGCTGCGGCGCTGGCCCGGCTCGGGCAGTTGCACGCGCAGGGCGATGCTGTTGATGAACAGGCCGACCGTGCGCTGCATCTGCGGCAGGCTCACCGGGCGCCCGGCCACGGTCACGCCGAAGGCCACGTCGCGGTCACCGCTGTAGCGCGCCAGCACCAGCGCCCAGGCCGCCTGGGCGAAAGTGTTGATGGTCAGCTGATGGGCCTGGGCCAGTTCGCGCAGGCGCACGCCATCACTCACCTCCAGGCGGGTGTAGCAGTCACCCACCACCATGCCGTCACCGGCGTGGTCGTTGCGCAGCGGGCGGTCGCTGGGGAGCGCCGTGGCGCGCTCGAAGCCGGCCAGGTTGGCCTGCCACCAGTTGCGCGCTTCGTCCATGTCCTGGCGCTGCAGCCAGCCGATGTAGTCGCGGTAGCGCGGCGGCACCGGCAACTGGGCCTGGCGGCCTTCGCCGAGGGCCTGGTAGAGCACGAAGAAATCGTTCATCAGCAACGAGCGGCACCAGGCATCGATGAGGATGTGGTGGTTGCTCATCATGAACCAGTAGCGCTCGTCATCGACCCGCACCAGGCGCAGGTGGAACGGCGCCTCCTGCAGCAGGGCAAAGCCCGCTTCCCGTTCCTGTTTGTGCAGGGCTTGCAGGCGTGCCTCCTGGGCCGCCTCATCAAGGCCGCGCCAGTCCTGATAGTCCACTGGCGTGTTGCCCGGCTTGTGGATGATCTGCAGCATGGTCTCGCCGGCATTCCAGCTGAACGAGGCGCGCAGGGCTTCGTGACGCGCCACCACGGCCTGCCAGGCCTGGGCGAAACGTTGCGGGTCGAGGGCGCTGTTGATGCGGTAGCGGTCCTGCATGTAGTACAGGCCGGTGCCCGGTTCCAGCAGGGTGTGCAAGAGCATGCCCTCCTGCATCGGCGTCAGCGGGTAGACGTCTTCGATCTGCGCGGCGGGGACTGGCAGCGCGTCGATCTGCTGCTGGCTCAGGTGCGCCAGCGGGAAGTCCGAGGGCGTGAAGCTGCCGTTGCCATCGGCCAGGCAGTGGCTGACGAGCGCCAGCAGCTCCTGGCGATAGGCTTCGGCCAGCTGCGCGATGGTGCGCTCGTCATAGCGCTCGCGGCTGTAGGTCCAGCGCAGTTGCAGGGCACCGCCATAGACCTGGCCGTCGATGCTGAGCCAGTTCGGCAGCGGCGCATCCAGATCGTGAGCCAGGCCGGCCGGCGCATCCAGCGGCAGGAACAAGGCGGCCTCGTCGAACTGCTGGTCGAACTGGCCCAGGTAGTTGAAGGTGATGCGCGCTTGCGGCAACGCCGCCATGCTTTCGCGGCTGACAGCGTCGCCCAGGTAACGCAGCACGCCGTAGCCCAGCCCCTTGTGCGGCACCTGGCGCAGTTGTTCCTTGATGTGCTTGATCGAGGTGGCACGCGCAGCATCATCTTCGCCGGCCTGTGGGTTCAGGCGCAGCGGGTAGGCGTTGGTGAACCAGCCGACGCTGCGGGTCAGGTCCATGTCTTCGAACAAGCCGTCACGGCCGTGGCCTTCGAGCTGCACCAGCACTTCCTGGTCACCGCTCCAGCGGCACAGGGTGCGGGCCAGCGCGGTCAGCAGCAGGTCATTGACCTGGGTGTGGTAGGCCGCCGGCGCCTGTTGCAGCAACTGCCGGGTCTGCTCTGCGTCCAGGCCGATGGCCAGGGTGTCGGCATGCCGGTGCAGGTTGCCACCCTGCGGGTGATCGCACGGCAGTTCATGGCGCACGCTGCCAAGCTGGCCTTGCCACCAGTCCAGCTCGTCGCGCAGCGAATCGCTGCCGGCGTAGCTGGCCAGGCGCGCAGCCCAGTCGGCCATGGCGTGGGTCTTGGCCGCCAGTGGCTGGCCGCGATACAGCGCCTGCAGGTCTTCGAGCAGCACTCGCCAGGACACACCGTCGACCACCAGGTGGTGGATCGCCAGCAGCAGGCGCTGGGCGCCCTGCCCGTCACTGACCAGCAAGGCGCGCAACAGCGGGCCCCGCTCCAGGTCGAGGCTGCGTTGCACGTCGGTGTACAGCGCCTGGCAGTCGGCGAAGTCGGCGACCGTGGCGGTCCACAGCAGCTGCTCGGCAGACGCAGGAGTAAAGGCCGCCTGCCCCTGGGTGAAGCGCAGGCGCAGGCTGTCGTGGTGCGCTACCAACGCAGCCAGAGCCTGCTCCAGGGTGGCGCGGTCCAAGGGTTGGCGTGCCTCCAGCAGCACCGCCTGGTTCCAGTGCTGCGGCTGGGCCACATCACTGTCGAAGAACCAGTGCTGAATCGGCGTGAGGCCGCTGCGCCCCTCGCGCGGGCCTTGTTCGATGCTGCTCGGCGCGGCGCTGCGGCTGACCACGGCCGCCAGGGTCTGGATGGTCTGGTGCTGGAACAGGTCACGCGGGGTGAACTGCAAGCCCAGTTGGCGCGCACGGCTGACCACCTGAATGGACAGGATCGAGTCGCCACCCAGCTCGAAGAAGTTGTCCTGCACACCCACGCGGGACAGGTTGAGCACTTCGCGCCAGACCTGCGCCAGCTGCTCCTCCAGCTCATTGGCCGGGGCCTGGTAATGCTGGCGGGCCTGCTCCAGGTCCGGTGCCGGCAGTGCGCGGCGGTCGAGCTTGCCGTTGCCCATCAGCGGCAGGCGCTCCAGCAGCACCAGGTGCGCGGGCACCATGTAGTCCGGCAGGTGCTGACGGGCATCGGCCTTGACCGCTTCGCGCAGTGCGGCCTGAGCTTCGCTGTCGGCAGTGGCCTGCTGGCACACCAGGTAACCGACCAGCTGCTTGCCACCCGGCAGGTCGAGGGCCAGGACCACGGCCTCGTCGACATCGGCATGTTCCTGCAGGCGGCTTTCGATTTCGCCCAGCTCGATACGGAAGCCGCGGATCTTCACCTGCTGGTCGGCACGGCCGACGTATTCCACCAGGCCATCGGCACGCAACCGCACCAGGTCGCCGGTGCGGTACAGGCGACCGCCATCACGGCTGAACGGGTCGGCGACAAAGCGCTCGGCGCTGAGGCCCGGGCGGTCGTGATACCCCTGGGCCAGGCCGGCACCGCCGACATAGAGTTCGCCGATACCCCCTTGCGGCAACAGGGCCAGGTCCTCGTCGAGGATGTACGCCGTGCGGGCACCGATCACCCGGCCGATTGGCACGCTGCCAGCGTCGGCGGGCATCACCTCCGGCGCCAGGCAGGCCAGTGGCATGACCACGGTTTCAGTGGGGCCGTAGGCGTTGAAGAACTGCTGCGGGGCAAAGGCCTGGCGAATGCGCTGCAGGTGCTCGCCGGTCAGCGCTTCGCCGCCGGTGATCACCAGCCGCACCGGCAGCTGCTCGCCCTGCCCGGCCAGGTACTGGGCCAGCTGGCTGCCGTAGCTCGGGGTGAAACCGAGCACGCTCACCTGCTGCTCGCGCACCAGCTGGCAGATATCCTCAGCGCCCCACTGGCCCTGAGCGCGCAACACCACGCGGGCACCGCACAGCAGCGGTACCAGCAAGCGTTCGCTGGCCGCATCGAAGTTGATCGAGTAGAAGTGCAGCTCGCAGTCGTCGCTGCGCATGCCGAAGGCGTCGATCACCGCCTGGCAATGCATGGCGATTTCACCGTGGCTGACCACCACGCCCTTGGGCTTGCCGGTGGAGCCAGAGGTGTAGATCAGGTAGGCCTGATGCTGCGGCAGGTTGAGGTTGTCCAGCGGCGCATCGCTGTAGGCACACAGGCTCGCGGCGTCGTCTTCCAGGCTCCAGCGCGCCACGCCATCAGGCAGCTCACCGAGGGTTTCGAGCAGCGCGCGCTGGCTCAGCAGCAAGCCGATGCGGCTGTCCTCGATCATGTAGCGCAGGCGGTCGAGCGGGTATTCCGGGTCGAGCGGCACGTAGGCGCCACCGGCCTTGAGAATGGCCAGCAGGCCGACCACCATCTCCAGCGAACGCTCCAGCGCCAGGCCCACCCGCACCTGCGGGCCGACCCCGCGTTCACGCAGGGCACGGGCCAGGCGGTTGGCCTGCTGGTCGAGCTCGGCGTAGGTCATGTGCTGGCCGGCGAAGGTCAGCGCGCCCGCTTTCGGCGTCCGCGCAGCCTGGGCGGCGAACAGGCCGTGCAGCGTCTGGTCGAGGGCGAAGTCCTGCTCGCCCTGCAACTGGCCGACCAGCACTTGCTGCTCGGCATCGGCCAGCATCGGCAGTTCGCACAGGCGCTGCTGCGGATTGTCGAGCAGGCCGACCAGCAGCTGCTGCCAGTGCTCAGCCATGCGTGCGATGCGCGGCTCGTCGAACAGGTCGCGGCTGTAGGTCAGGCAGCAGCCCAGGCGGCCGTCGAGGTCGGTGACCTCCAGGTACAGGTCGAACTTGGTGGCGCTGGCGTCATTGACCAGGTAATCCACCTGCATGCCGGCCAGCTCACGGCTCTGCTGGAAGGCCCAGCGCTGCACGTTGCACATCACCTGGAACAACGGGTTGTAGGCGCTGCTGCGCGGCGGTTGCAGGGCCTCGACCAGCTGGTCGAATGGCAGGTCCTGGTGCGACTGGCCTTCGATGGCGGCCTGGCGCACCTGGTCGAGCAAGGCGGCGGCGGTCATTTGCCCGTCCAGCTCGCAACGCAGCACCTGGGTGTTGAGGAAGGCACCGATCAGGCCTTCGCTTTCCGGGCGGATACGGTTGGCCACCGGCGCGCCGATGCGCAGGTCACGCTGGCCGCTGTAGCGATGCAGCAACGCGGCCAGCGTGGCGGTCATGGTCATGAACAGGGTCAGGCCGCGCTGGTTGTTGAACGCATGCACGCGGGCGACCAGTGCCGGGTCGAGGTCGAAACGGTACAACTCGCCACGGTGGCTCTGCACGGCCGGGCGCGGGCGGTCGGCGGGCAGTGCCAGCACCGGGTGCTCATCGCCGAGGCGGGCTTTCCAGTAGGCCAGCTGACGTGCGCCCTCGCCGCTTTCCAGCCATTGCCGTTGCCACACGCTGTAGTCCAGGTACTGCACCGGCAGCGGCGCCAATGGCGACTCGCGGTCATCGACGAAGGCTTCATAGAGCTCGCCCAGTTCGCGGGCGAAGATGTCCATGGCCCAGCCTTCGGTGACGATGTGGTGCAGGGTCAGCACGAAGTAGTGTTCACGGTCCTCGGTCTTGGCCAGGCAGGCGCGCAGCAGCGGGCCGCGTTCCAGGTCGAATGGCTGGTGGGCCTGGTCGTCAGCCAGTTGCTGCAGGCGCTGCTGACGGGTATCGGCCGGCAGCGCCGTGAAGTCCTGCCAGTCCAGTTGCAGCCCGCTGTCGTCCGCCACGCACTGGTACGGCACGCCGTCGATGCTCGGGAAGGTGGTGCGCAGGGTCTCGTGACGCACGATCAGCGCCTGCAGGGCGCGTTCGAAGGCATCCACATGCAGCACGCCCTTCAGTCGCGCCATGCCGCCGACGTTGTAGGCGGGGCTGTCCGGCTCCATCTGCCAGAGGAACCACATGCGCTGCTGCGAGTACGACAGCGGCACCGCCCGGCGGCGGTCGACCAGGGCAATCTCACCCTGCTGGTTGCACTCACCGGCAGCGCGGATACGGGCGATTTCCTCACAGAACGCAGCCAGCTCGCTGGCCTCGAACAGCGCTTTGAGCGGCAGCTCGACATCGCACGCCTGGCGGGTCCGCGAGACGATCTGGGTGGCCAGCAGCGAGTGGCCGCCGAGGGCAAAGAAGTCATCGTGCAGGCCGACCTGCGGCAAGTTCAGCACCTCACGCCAGATGCCCGCGACCTGCTGCTGCAGCGCCGTCTGTGGCTCGACATGGGCACGCTGCTGCCAGACCGGTGCGGGCAACGCCTTGCGGTCGACCTTGCCGCTCGGGCCCAACGGCATGCGCTCCAGGCCGATCAGTTGGGACGGCACCATGTACGCCGGCAATTGCTCGGCCAAGGCGCCCAGCAAGCCATCGGACAACGCGCTGCCGCTATAATAACCGACCAGTTGTGCACCGACCGCGTCGTGGTGAATCAGCACCAGTGCCTGTTCGACACCCGGTTGAGCCAGCAGGCAGGCCTGCACTTCTTCAGGCTCGACGCGGAAGCCACGCACCTTGACCTGCTGATCGAGACGCCCGAGGTATTCCAGGGCTTCGCTTTGCACCTGCCAGCGGGCGCGGTCGCCGCTACGGTAAAGGCGCGCGCCATTGCCATCGGCCTGGGGCACGAAACGTTCGGCAGTCAGGCCCGGGCGGCCCAGGTAACCACGGGCCAGGCCGGCACCGCCCAGATACAGCTCGCCCGGCACGCCAGGCGCAGCCAGTTCAAGCTCATCATCCAGCACCCGGCAGAGCACGTTGGCCAGCGGGCGACCGATCGGCGAGCGCTCGCCATCTTCAGCCTGGCAATGCCAGTGGGTGACGTTGATGGCGGTTTCGGTCGGCCCGTAGCGGTTGTGCAACTGCACCTGCGGCAGCAGCTGCAACACACGGTCACGCAGGTTCGAAGGCAGCGCCTCACCACCGGAGAACAGCCGGCGCAGGCTGCTGCAGCCAGCGGCAAGCGGCTCTTGCACGAACACCTGCAGCAGCGGCGGCACAAAGTGCAGCGTGGTCACGCCATGCTGCTGCACCAGGGTGGCGATGCGCTGCGGGTCGCGGTGCTCGCCGGGGCCGGCCAGCACCAGCTTGCAGCCGGTGATCAGCGGCCAGAAGCACTCCCACACCGACACGTCGAAGCTGATCGGAGCCTTCTGCATCAGCACGTCACTTGCGTCCAGCGCATAGCGGGCCTGCATCCATTGCAGGCGCTCGGCCAGGGCGGCATGGGTGTTGCCCACGCCCTTTGGCTGGCCGGTGGAGCCAGAGGTGTAGATCACGTAGGCCAGGTTGTCGCCGTGCAAGTGCAGGCCCGGCGCCTGGCTTGGCCAGCTGTCCAGGTGCAATTGGTCGAGGGCGATGGCGCTGACACCGTCGACCTGCGGCAGCGTGCCAAGCAGGCTGCTGTGGCTGAGCAGAAGGCTGGCCTGGCAATCACCCAGCATGTAGGCCAGGCGCTCGGCCGGGTAGTCGACGTCCAGCGGCACGTAGGCACCGCCCGCCTTGAGGATGGCCAACAGGCCGACCAGCAGCTGCGGCGAACGCTCGACCGCGATGGCCACGCAGGTGTCGGGGCCGACGCCTTTGTCGCGCAGGTAGTGCGCCAGGCGGTTGGCCTGCTGGTGCAGCTCGGCGTAGTCGAGGCTGCCGCCTTCCCAGACCAGCGCGGTGCGCTCCGGGGTCAGGCGGGCCTGTTCGTTGAGCTGCTCGACCAACAGCCGTTGCGGGGCGGGCGCGGGTGCCTCACCCCATGCCAGCAGTT
This sequence comes from Pseudomonas sp. CC120222-01a, assembly GCF_003097235.1. Taxonomy (GTDB): domain Bacteria; phylum Pseudomonadota; class Gammaproteobacteria; order Pseudomonadales; family Pseudomonadaceae; genus Aquipseudomonas. The sequence goes on from NZ_QEQQ01000006.1 coordinate 23,534, forward strand.
GCTGGCGACCCTGCTCGTCCAGCAGCTGTACGTCACCCAACGGCAGTTGCGGCTGTGCGCAGACTTGCTCGAGCAGCGCCAGCAGGTGCTGGGCCAGGCGCTTGACGGTGCTGGCTTCGAACAGCTCGGCGGCGTAGTCGAAGGCCAGGCTCAGGCGGCCCTGATGGTCTTCCTCACTGTGCAGCTGCAGGTCGAACTTGGCCTCGCGGCTGTGCCACGGCAGCTCTTCGGCGAGCAGGCCCGGAAGACGGCGCAATGCCGAAAGGTCACGCTGCTGGTGGTTGAACATGACCTGGAACAGGCCCTGTTCACGCGCTTCGGGCAGGGCTTCGAGCAGTTGCTCGAACGGCAGGTCCTGGTTGGCCTGGGCGTCGAGGGTCGCACCGCGCACCTGGGCCAGCAGCTGGGCGAACGGCAGGCGGCCATCCAGCTGCGCACGCAGCACCTGGGTGTTGATGAAGAAGCCGACCATGCCCTGGGTTTCCTGGCGCGGGCGGTTGGCATTGGGCACGCCGACGCGGATGTCGCCCTGGCCGGTGTAGCGGTGCAACAGGCCTTGCCAGGCGGCCAGCAGGACCATGAACAGGCTGGCCTGCTGTTCACGGGCCAGGCCCTTGAGGGCGTCGGCCAGCTTGGCCGGGACTTTCACGGCCAGGCGGGCAGCGCGGTTTTCATGCTGGCTGGAGCGCGGTTGGTCCGGGTACAGGTCGAGCACTGGCAAGTCATCACCCAAAGCGGCTTTCCAGTAGCCGAGCTGACGTGCGCTTTCACCTTCGGCCAGCCACTGACGCTGCCAGGTACCGTAGTCGGCGTAACCCAGTGTCAGCGGTGCCAGCTTGGCGTCCAGGCCCTGGCAACGGGCGGCATACAGCTTGGCGAACTCGTCGAGCAGAATATTCAGCGACCAGCCGTCGGCGACGATGTGGTGCAAGGTCACCCACAGTTGGTGATCTTCGTCGTCCAGGCGCACCAGGGTCACGCGCAGCAGCGGGCCCTGGGTCAGGTCGAAGGGCTGTTGCGCCTCTTGCTCGCGGCGCGAGATCACCTGTTCAGGCGCCAGCCCTTCCAGGTCCAGGCGTTGAAGGGTGAAAGGCTGCTCCGGCAGTACGCGCTGCAACGCCTGCCCATCCTCCTCGCTGAACACCGTACGCAGCGATTCGTGGCGCGCTACCAGCGACTGGAATGCGGCTTCAAGTGCGGCCTCATCCAGCTCGCCGCGCAGGTGCAGACCGGCAGGAATGTTGTAGGCCGCAGACTGCGGCTCAAGCAGCCAGGTGAGCCACAGGCGGTTCTGTGCCAGCGACTGCGGCAGGGCCTGGCCACGGTTCAAGGTGGTGATAGCGGTGGTTACACCGGCACCTTCAGCAAGGACGGCTGCCACGCCAGCGCTGTACTCGGCCAGCGTCGGCGCCTCGAACAAGGTCCGCAGGCTCAGCGGGATACCCAGCTCATCGGCCAGGCGCGCAGTGACCTGGGTAGCGGCGATGGAGTTGCCACCCAGCAGCAGGAAGTGATCGTCCGCAGCAACCGCCTCAATCTTGAGGACTTCGCGCCAGATGCCGGCGATGCGTGCCTGCAGCTCATCGCCGGTTGCCATATCAGCGGCCGGCTCTGCAGCCGTGGGGAAGCGCGCATAGCAATCCAGGCTGCCATCATTCATGCGCAGACGGCAGGCCGAACGCTGCAGCTTGCCGCTGGAGGTCTTCGGTAACGCCCCCGGATTGAGCAGCAGGACCACGGCCGGTGCCTGGCGACAGGCCTCGGCGATCACTTGGCGCAGGGTCTTGATCAGGTCTTCGGGTTTTACCGCCTTTTGCACGTTGCGGCTGATTTCCACCGCCACGCCGATGCCCTCCTCGCCCCGGTCGTCGACGGCGAATACGGCCACCCGGCCCTTGCGCAGGACTTCGACCTCACGCTCCAGGGTCTTTTCCAGGTCTTGCGGGTAAAGGTTCTGGCCGCGGACGATCAGCATGTCCTTCAGTCGCCCGGTGACGAACACTTCGCCGTCGCGCATGAAACCGAGGTCGCCGGTCCGCAACCAGGTCTGGCCGTCCATTTCGACGAAAGTGCGCGCCGTGGCCTCAGGGTTGCGCCAGTAACCCAGGGCGATGCTCGGGCCGCCGGCCCAGATCTCGCCAACCTGGTTGTCGCCCAGCACCTCACGCTGCTGTGGCTCGACGATGCGCACCGCGTGGCCTGGCTGAGGGTAGCCGCAGCTCATCAGTACACTGCCCTTGCCGGCCTCGGCGCGGTTGGCGGCAAACGCTTCGGCATCCAGCTCCAGCGCGCCGATACCCTGGCCACGGCGGCTGCCGCTGACGAACAAGGTGGCTTCGGCCAGGCCATAGCTGGCAAAGAAACTGCTCGGCTGGAAACCGCAGGCGGCGAACTTCTCGGCGAAGGTGGCGAGGCTGTCCTGGCGAATCGGTTCGGAGCCGGAATAGGCTACGCGCCAGCGGCTCAGATCGAGGCCGGCCAGGGCCGCTTCGCTGACCCGTTCGCTGCACAGCCGGTAGGCGAAGTCTGGCCCGCCACTGATGGTACCGCCGTATTCACTGATCGCCTGCAGCCAGCGCAGCGGCCGGGCAAGGAAGTAGCCCGGCGACATCAGCACGCACGGCACGCCACTGAAGATCGGCTGTAGCAAGCCGCCGATCAGGCCCATGTCGTGGTACAGCGGCAGCCAGCTGACGATCACATCGTCCGGGTTGAGGTCGATGCCGAAGCCCACGCGAATCAGCTGTTCGTTGGCCACCAGGTTGCCGTGGCTGACCTGCACGCCTTTGGGCAGCGCGGTGGAGCCGGAGGTGTATTGCAGGAAGGCGATGTCGTCCGCCTTCAGCTGCGGCTCGCGCCAGCTGGCGGCCAAGGCCGGATCAAGCGCATCCACTGCGAGCAGTTCGGGGGCGTTGTCGCCGGTCAGGGCTTCGAGATCCTGCAGGCTTGCCTGCAGCGCGCCAACGGTCAGCAGCAGGCGTGGTTCGGCGTCGTCGATGATCGACAGCAGGCGCTCCTGGTGGTGGCGGCGTGTCGACTCCGGTGGGTAGGCCGGCACGGCAATCACCCCGGCGTACAGGCAACCGAAGAACGCCGCCACGTAGTCCGGGCCACTGGGGAACAGCAGCACGGCCCGCTCGCCGAACCCGGCGCGGGCCTGCAACGCCGAGGCGATGGTGCGCGCACGCGCGTCCAGGTCGCGATAGCTGAGCACGGCCTGCTCGCCGGGGGCATCGGCCAGAAAGCGCAGGGCGATGCGGTCCGGGGTTTGCGCGGCGCGTTGCGCCAGGGCCTGGACCAGCGAGAGCGGGAGTTCGAAGGCGTCCGTCATGGGGGGTTCCTGCCAGTGTCTGGTTAAGTCGGGCTGGCTGCCCCGCACAAGGTCGGCGGGCAGCGGCAGCGGCCGGATGTACACAGGGGAACGGATGGGCGCGGCGGGAAATTAGCCGTGTGGGCGGGGGCACAAGGTGAACTGCATCACGTGGTTGCCCTTAGAACAGAAACTAATGGAAACTCATTAACTTTCGTATTTGACAATCATTATCATTCTGAATAGTTTGTCGCACGTCGTAGGAAGCTTCCCCAAATGGGGTGCTCCCTTTCCCCTTCGAGACAAGGTGATTTCCATGGCGGAACAACTATCCACAAGTAAGTGCGATTCACCATTACTCCAGGCGTTCGTCGACAATCGCAGCATTTTGGTCAAGATCGCAGCACGCATCACCGGCTGCCGCTCGCGCGCCGAGGATGTGGTGCAGGATGCCTTCTTCCGGCTCAGTGCCGCCCCGCAGATCACCTCGTCGTTCAAGGCGCAGCTCAGCTACCTGTTCCAGATCGTGCGCAACCTGGCCATCGACCATTACCGCAAGCAGGCGATGGAGCTGAAGTATTCCGGCAGCGAAGAGGAAGGCCTGAACGTGGTCATCCCGAACGCTTCGCCCGAGGCCACGCACATCAACCTGGCTGCGCTCGAGCACATCGCCGAGGCGCTCAACGAACTGCCCCAGCGCACCCGCTATGCCTTCGAGATGTACCGCCTGCATGGTGTGCCGCAGAAGGACATCGCCAAGGAACTGGGCGTGTCGCCGACTCTGGTCAACTTCATGATTCGCGATGCCCTGGTGCATTGCCGCAAGACGGCCAACCGGCAGGCCTGATACGTCGGCGTCGCCTGCTTCGCGGGCATGCCCGCTCCCACAGGTACCACGCAGGCATCGAATCCTGTGAAATCACTGTGGGAGCGGGCTTGCCCGCGAAGCAGGCGACGCGAACTCAAACCAGTTTGCAGCGATCGAAGAATCGCTCCCGTCCCAGGATCATCAGCGCCGCGCGCTTGTGCGGGAAGTCGAATTCCTTGTCGCAATGGAAGCACTGATCGTGCATGTAGCCGATCATCTTGCCGTTGTCGGCACGGGGCTCAGCCACCACCCGCTGGGTGCGCGGGTCGTCCAGGAACAGGTAGTGCACCAGTGCCGAAAGCCAACTGGCGACCTTGTGCGGGCCACGGTGCGCCTCTTCCCCCACCAGCATGTGGATGCCACGGTCGTAATCATCGGCCGGGTAGAACGGCGCAATCCGATCCTCCTTGGCCCAGTACGCTTCGAAGTAGGCAAACGGCTGGTCATCGAAACAGCCGATCAGGGTCAGGGTATGCGGGTCGGCCTCAAGCTTGGTCAGGTATTCGCGGTGCTGCTCCAGCGAGCCCGCCTCCTGCCAGAATTTCTCCACCCGCGGGTTGTTCTGCCAGCGGTTGAAACGCTCGAGGTCCTGGTCGACTTCCAAGGTGCGCAACGACACCCAGGCACCCAGCCGCGCATCGAAGCGGCGATACACCTCGCCACGCGGCTTGGGTGCCCGGCGCGGGTGGCGCTTGCCGTTGCTGAACTGCATCTGCTGCGGGTAAACACCGCCGCTCGAACTGCCCAGCCATGGCTGCGGCAACTGCCAGAACAACGCGCGCTCGCACCGGTAGACGCCGGCGACTTCGCCGGCCACCAGCAAGCCGCTGGCCAATGCTTCCGGAACACTCGTGGGCAAATGCACGTCCAGGCGCTGGCGAGCCGGGTCGCGGGACAGCAGCCAATAGCAGGCCGCCCATAGCGCCTGCTGCGGGCGCTCCGGGCACAGGCTTTGGACATGCACTTGCAGCGTTTCGCCTGGTTCCAGACGCAGCTGGATCAATGGCCGGCCTTCTAGGGTCAGGCTCAACCGACGGTCATCCTCCTCGGCATCGAGGCTGCGCCAACGGGGTAAAGACAGGGGCTGCGAAGCGGCATCGAACGGCATGGTCTTGGCTCACGAAAGAATGAAAGAAAGGCTCACTTCTGATGACGTGCCCATACCCGGGGAATTTAGTCGTTCGGCGCGGCGACGGTGATCCGGTAGGGCTGGAAGATGCGCGTCAATTCGCCCGTGTCGCGCAGATAGCGCAGCAGCTCGGCGAACTTCTGATCGGTGATCGGGGCACCGGGACGCAGCAAGGCATAGTGGTGGTAGACCTGATCGATGCGCTGCGAGGCGATCAGCTGGTTGAGGCTGTCGGGGTTGCGGGCCAGGAAGTCGCTCAGGTAGGAGCGCGTCACCAGGGCAATGTCGGCACGGCCAGCCTGAACCATGAGCAGGTTGCTGTCGTGGGAATAGGTGAGCGTAGCGTTGTAGGCTTTGCGCAGGTAGTTGGGGTCAGGGTTGAAGTTGGCGAAGGCGTAGTGATAGCCGTTGAACAGCGCCAGGCGCTTGCCACCCAGGCTGTCGAAGTAATGCTGGTCACGGCCATTGAGCTTCCTGGCGACGAACACTTCGGCATCTTCCAGGCCCATGTCCACCGTCTGGTGCGGAATCTGCTGCCAGCCCCATTCGGGGTTCTCGAAGATCGCCATGTCGGTGCGGCCTTGCTGGAAATCACCAAAGCGCCGCTGAATGGAGGTGGGCACCAGGACGAAGTGGTAGTCGTGCTGCAGGCGGTTCAGCGCCTCGACCAGCTGGGGCAGCAAACCGGTGTCGGCACCCTGCTCCGGGCGCACGGTATAAGGTGGGAAATGCGCGGCGCCGATCTTCACGTCGATGGCGTCGGCGGCCCACGCCGGCCCCGCCAGCCAGGCCGCAGCCAGCATCATCAGAGTGGAGATTACCTTCAGGCCGGGCGCTGGAGTCAAAGCGGACGCTCATCACGGTTCATACCTGGATGCGCTTAAGCTAGGCGTTTTCCCGGCATGGCACAACTGCTGGTTATGCCAAAGTGAGGGCATTTCGCCAGGGGATGCCGTGTGGCCAGACATTGGCTACGCTGCTTTGGCATGTATGGCGAGGGAGCCTGGTATGGGCCACTGGTTGGTGATCGACCTGGAAGCCACCACCGATGACGGTGGCTGGCCGGTCACGGAGATGGAAATCATTGAAATTGGCGCCAGCCTGGTAACCCGCGAAGGCCGTGAAGTGGACCACTTCCAGCGCTTCGTGCGGCCCCGGAGGCGGCCGCAGCTGACACCGTTCTGCCGCGAGCTGACGCACATCAGCCAGGCCAGCGTCGACAGCGCTGCGGCCTTCCCTGAAGTGTGGGCGCGTTTCGAACGCTGGCTGGGGCACCACCGCGGGCAGTTGCAGGCCTGGGTCAGCTGGGGCGACTACGACCGCCAGCAGCTGTTGCAGGAATGGCGCCAGCATGAGGTCGACAGCCTGCTGCGCGAGCTGCCGCACATCAACCTCAAGCAGCGCTTCGCCAAGGCTCGCCACCTGCAGCGCCCGACCGGCCTCAATGGCGCGTTGCAGCTGGCGGGCATGCACTTCTGCGGGCAGCAGCACCGAGCCCTGGAGGATGCGCGCAACACCGCACGCCTGCTGCCCTTGAGCCTGCCCGCGAACGGCACTTGAAAGCAGATGACGGGGCGAATGGGCTTGGGCATACTGGCCAGCCCTTTTTCACCCCCCTTCTTTCAGGAGTCGCCCATGTTCCAGGTCAACGAGTACTTCAACGGCACTGTCAAGTCGATCGCCTTTGCTGGCGCAGAAGGCCCTGCCACCGTAGGCGTGATGGCCCCGGGCGAATACGAGTTCGGCACCGCCAAGCGTGAAATCATGCATGTGGTTTCCGGCGCCCTGACCGTGAAGCTGCCGGGCAGCGACAACTGGGAAACCTTCAACGCGGGCGACAAGTTCAACGTGCCGGCCGACAGCAAGTTCCAGCTGCAGGTGAAAGTGGATACCGCTTACCTGTGCGAGTACCGCGACTAAGCGCCAGCCTGTACCGGCCCTTTCGCGGGCGCGCCCGCTCCCACAGGAGATCGCGTACTCCTGTGGGAGCGGGCATGCCCGCGAAGAATCCAGCGCTAATCCTTCAGGAAACCCGCTACTTTTTCAGCCGCCGCCTGCAAGTGCTGCTCATGGCTGAACCCCGAAGCCTTCAGCGGCTTCAGGTCATGATCCCCCGCCACCAGCCAGCTCACCTCGATCGCCGGTGACAGCGCATACCCCTCCACCGCCTCCCGATTGCCCAGCGCATCGCGCTCGCCCTGCACGATCAACGTGCGCGTCTTCAGCTCGGCCAGGTGCTCGACCCGGGGCTTCTCCGGCTTGCCCACCGCATAGAAGGGATACCCCAGGCACACCAGCGCATCCGCCTCCAGTTCGTCGGCCAGCAGACTGGCCATGCGCCCACCCATCGACTTGCCGCCAATGGCCAGCCGGCCCGTGACCAAAGGTCGCACCTGCTGGTACACCTCGCGCCAGCATTCCAGCAGCACCTTCTGCGGATTGGGCGGCCGTTTGCCGCCGCCGTTGCGCCGCTCGGCCATGTAGGGGAACTCGAAGCGAACCACCCCGACCCCAAGCGCCGCCAGCCTTTGCGCGATTTCGTCCATGAACGCGCTGTCCATCGGCGCACCTGCGCCATGGGCCAGGATCAGGCACGCGGACGCGCGCCCTTCCCCCCCGTTTCGCGGAGGATCGCAGCGCAAGCCTGGGACATTTCCGACTTGCGCCCATTGATCCCCGTCAATACCGGCACTTTGCCCATTACTCATGCTTGCCTCGCTGTAAAGCCTGCCAAAATAACCGTGGATGGGAACCCATACATGAACACAACCAGCAGTACCGCCTATAACTACAAGGTGGTCCGCCAATTCGCCATCATGACGGTGGTGTGGGGAATCGTCGGGATGGGGCTCGGTGTCTTCATCGCCGCCCAGCTCGCCTGGCCTTCCCTCAACTTCGACCTCCCCTGGACCAGCTTCGGCCGCCTGCGACCCCTGCATACCAATGCGGTGATCTTTGCCTTCGGCGGCTGCGCCTTGTTCGCCACCTCCTATTATTCGGTGCAACGCACCTGCCAGACCACCCTGTTCGCACCGGGACTGGCCGCGTTCACCTTCTGGGGCTGGCAACTGGTGATCCTGCTGGCGGCCATCACCCTGCCGCTGGGCTACACCAGCTCCAAGGAATACGCCGAGCTGGAATGGCCGATCGACATCCTGATCACCATCGTCTGGGTCTGCTACGCCATCGTGTTCTTCGGCACGCTGATGAAACGCACCACCAAGCACATCTACGTGGGCAACTGGTTCTTCGGTGCCTTCATCCTCACCGTGGCACTGCTGCACATCGTCAACAACCTGGAGCTGCCGGTCAGCCTGACCAAGTCGTACTCGGTCTACGCCGGTGCCACCGACGCCATGGTGCAGTGGTGGTATGGCCACAACGCGGTGGGCTTCTTCCTCACCGCCGGCTTCCTCGGGATGATGTACTACTACGTGCCCAAGCAGGCCGAACGCCCGGTGTATTCCTATCGCCTGTCGATCGTCCACTTCTGGGCGCTGATCACCCTGTACATCTGGGCCGGCCCGCACCACCTGCACTACACCGCCCTGCCGGACTGGGCGCAGTCGCTGGGCATGGTGATGTCGCTGATCCTGCTGGCACCGAGCTGGGGCGGCATGATCAACGGCATGATGACCCTCTCGGGCGCCTGGCACAAACTGCGCAGCGACCCGATCCTGCGCTTCCTGGTGGTGTCGCTGGCGTTCTACGGCATGTCCACCTTCGAAGGCCCGATGATGGCCATCAAGACCGTCAACGCTCTGTCCCACTACACCGACTGGACCATCGGCCACGTGCACGCCGGCGCCCTCGGCTGGGTGGCGATGATCTCGATCGGCGCGCTGTACCACACCATCCCGAAAGTGTTCGGCAAGCAGCAGATGCACAGTCTGGGCCTGATCAACGCGCACTTCTGGCTGGCGACCATCGGCACCGTGCTGTACATCGCCTCGATGTGGGTCAACGGCATCGCCCAAGGCCTGATGTGGCGCGCGGTCAACAGCGACGGCACGCTCACCTACTCGTTCGTGGAAACCCTGGTGGCCAGCCACCCAGGCTTCATCGTGCGCTTCGTCGGCGGCGCGATCTTCCTCAGCGGCATGTTCCTGATGGCCTGGAACACCTGGCGCACCGTGCGTTCGCCGGCGCTCGACGCCACCCCTGCGAACGCCCAGCTGGCTTGAGGAGACCTGCCTGATGAAACATGAAGTCATCGAGAAAAACGTAGGCCTCTTGGCCCTGCTGATGGTGTTTGCCGTGAGCATCGGCGGCCTGACCCAGATCGTCCCGCTGTTCTTCCAGGACGTCACCAACAAGCCGGTCGAAGGCATGAAGCCCTACACCGCGCTGCAACTGGAAGGCCGCGATATCTACATCCGTGAAGGCTGCGTCGGCTGCCACTCGCAGATGATCCGCCCGTTCCGCGCCGAAACCGAACGCTACGGCCACTACTCGGTCGCCGGCGAAAGTGTTTGGGACCACCCGTTCCTGTGGGGCTCCAAGCGCACCGGGCCGGACCTGGCCCGCGTCGGTGGCCGCTACTCGGACGACTGGCACCGCGCGCACCTGTACAACCCGCGCAACGTGGTACCGGAATCGAAGATGCCGTCGTACCCGTGGCTGGTCGCCGAAAAGGTCGACAACAGCCACACCGACACCAAGATGCGCACCCTGCGCACCCTGGGCGTGCCGTACACCGACGAGGACATTGCCGGCGCCCGTGATGCCGTCAAGGGCAAGACCGAGATGGACGCCCTGGTCGCCTACCTGCAGGTGCTCGGCACCGCCATCAAGAACAAGAGGTAACCCCCATGGAAATGGACATCGGCATGATCCGTGGCCTGGGCACCCTGGTGGTGATGATCGCCTTCATCGGCCTCTCACTGTGGGTGTTCAACCGTCGCCGCGACCATGATTTCGCCGAAGCGCGCCTGCTGCCCTTCGTCGACGACCGCCTGCCCCCTGCCGGGCAGGAACCTGCTGCCATGACTGCGGCTGTGAGGAGCAAAGCGCAATGACCACCTTCTGGAGTACCTACGTCAGCGTACTGACCATCGGCAGCCTGATCGGCCTGGCCTGGCTGTTGCTGTCGACCCGCAAGGGCCAGAGCAACAACACCACCGACCAGACCATGGGGCACAGCTTCGATGGCATCGAGGAGTACGACAACCCACTGCCCAAGTGGTGGTTCTGGCTGTTCGTCGGCACCTTGGTGTTCGGTGCCGGTTACCTGGTGCTGTACCCGGGCCTGGGCAACTGGAGAGGCATCCTGCCGGGCTACGAGAATGGCTGGACCGGTGCCAACGAGTGGCAGAAGGAGATGGAAAAGGCCGACGCCAAGTTCGGTCCGATCTTCGCCAAGTACGCCGCCATGCCCGTCGAGGAAGTGGCCAAGGACCCACAGGCGCTGAAAATGGGCGGCCGCCTGTTCGCCTCCAACTGCTCGGTGTGCCACGGCTCGGATGCCAAGGGCGCCTACGGCTTCCCCAACCTGACCGACCAGGACTGGCGCTGGGGCGGCGAGCCGGAGACCATCAAGGCCTCGATCATGAACGGCCGCCATGGCGTGATGCCGGCGTGGGCCGAGGTGATCGGCGAACAGGGCGTGGCGGATGTCGCCGCGTTCGTGCTGACCAACCTCGACGGCCGCAGCCTGCCGGAAGGGGTCAAGGCCGACCCGGCCAAGGGCAAGGAACTCTTCGCCAGCAACTGCGTGGCCTGCCACGGGCCTGAAGGCAAAGGCACCCCGGCCATGGGCGCGCCGAACCTGACCCACCCGCAGGCGTTCATCTATGGTTCGAGCTTCGCCCAGTTGCAGCAGACCATTCGCTACGGCCGCCAGGGGCAGATGCCGGCCCAGGCGGACATCCAGGGCAATGACAAGGTGCACCTGCTGGCAGCCTATGTGTACAGCCTGTCGCAGAGCGACACCGGCGAGAAGCTGACCGCCCAGTAATACCCTCGGGGCCGCGTTGCGGCCCCTCTCCCCGCTACATCCCCCCCTTGCACCCCCTCCGAACAGAACTAAGCTTGTTGCCACAGTGGGCTTCGCTCCCAAAGGACCGAAGCAGACGCGGCGCACAGCCTGATGCCGCCCCCGAAAAAAGCTTGACCGAACGATCAGAAAAAGATGAAAAACGGTACACATTACAAATATTTATTTGTGTACAATCGTCCCGACCCTATCGCCGTGGGACACCGGCGAAAGGGCCCGGACACGGGTCGGCGCAAGGATCCTTGCGTTGCCATAACCCAAGTGGTTATCGATACTGGCGCCGATTTTTCGACCAACAAGAACACCAAAACCGTGGAACCTTAGAATGAGCACAGCAATCAGTCCGACTGCTTATAACTATAAGGTCGTCCGCCAGTTCGCCATCATGACGGTGGTCTGGGGGATCCTTGGCATGGGCCTGGGCGTCTTCATCGCCTCGCAGCTGGTGTGGCCGCAACTGAACCTGGACCTGCCCTGGACCAGCTTCGGCCGCCTGCGCCCGCTGCACACCAACCTGGTCATCTTCGCCTTCGGTGGCTGTGCGCTGTTCGGCACCAGCTACTACGTGGTGCAGCGGACCTGCCAGACCCGGCTGATCTCCGACAGCATGGCCGCCTTCACCTTCTGGGGCTGGCAGGCGGTGATCGTCGGTGCGCTGATCACCCTGCCGATGGGCTTCACCACCACCAAGGAATACGCCGAGCTCGAGTGGCCGCTGGCGATCCTCCTGGCCATCGTCTGGGTCACCTACGGGCTGGTGTTCTTCGGCACCATCGTCAAGCGCAAGACCAAGCACATCTATGTCGGCAACTGGTTCTACGGCGCCTTCATCGTGGTCACCGCGATGCTGCACATCGTCAACCACATCTCGCTGCCGGTGAGCCTGTTCAAGTCGTACTCGGCCTACGCCGGCGCCACCGACGCGATGATCCAGTGGTGGTACGGCCACAACGCGGTGGGCTTCTTCCTCACCACTGGTTTCCTGGGGATGATGTACTACTTCGTGCCCAAGCAGGCTGAACGGCCGATCTACTCCTATCGCCTGTCGATCGTGCACTTCTGGGCACTGATCACCCTGTACATCTGGGCCGGCCCGCACCACCTGCACTACACCGCACTGCCGGACTGGGCGCAGTCGCTGGGCATGGTGATGTCGATCATCCTCCTGGCACCGAGCTGGGGCGGCATGATCAACGGCATGATGACCCTCTCGGGCGCCTGGCACAAACTGCGCACCGACCCGATCCTGCGCTTCCTGGTGGTGTCGCTGGCGTTCTACGGCATGTCCACCTTCGAAGGCCCGATGATGGCCATCAAGACCGTGAACTCGCTGTCGCACTACACCGACTGGACCATCGGCCACGTGCACGCCGGTGCCCTCGGCTGGGTGGCGATGATCTCGATCGGCGCGGTCTACCACATGATCCCGAAACTCTACGGCCGCGAGCAGATGCACAGCGTCGGCCTGATCAACGCGCACTTCTGGCTGGCGACCATCGGTACCGTGCTGTACATCGCCTCGATGTGGGTCAACGGCATCACCCAGGGCCTGATGTGGCGCGCCATCAACGATGACGGCACGCTCACCTACTCCTTCGTCGAAGCCCTGCAGGCCAGCCACCCTGGCTACATCGTCCGCGCCCTGGGCGGTGCGTTCTTCGCCACCGGCATGCTGCTGATGGCCTACAACGTGTTCCGTACCGTACGTGCCGCCAACCCGGCACAGGCCGAGGAAGCCGCCAAGATCGTCGTCGTGGGAGCGCACTGATGAAGCATGAAGCCGTCGAGAAGAACATAGGCCTGCTGGCCTTCTTCATGGTCATCGCCGTGAGCGTCGGTGGCCTGACCCAGATCGTCCCGCTGTTTTTCCAGGACGTCACCAACAAGCCGGTCGAAGGCATGAAGCCGCGCACCGCGCTGGAAGTCGAAGGCCGCGACATCTACATCCGCGAAGGCTGCGTTGGCTGCCACTCGCAGATGATCCGCCCGTTCCGCGCCGAAACCGAACGCTACGGCCACTACTCGGTCGCTGGCGAAAGCGTCTGGGACCACCCGTTCCTGTGGGGCTCCAAGCGCACCGGGCCGGACCTGGCCCGCGTCGGTGGCCGCTACTCGGATGACTGGCACCGCGCGCACCTGTACAACCCGCGCAACGTGGTACCGGAATCGAAGATGCCGGCCTACCCGTGGCTGGTCGAGAACAAGCTCGACGGCAAGGACACCGCGAAGAAGCTGGAAGTGCTGCGGACCTTGGGCACGCCGTACAGCGACGCCGACATCGCCGGCGCCCGCGACGCGGTCAAGGGCAAGACCGAAATGGACGCCCTGGTCGCGTACCTGCAGGGTCTTGGCACCATCATCAAAAGCAAACGGTGACGCTGATGGATATCGGGATGATTCGCGGCCTGGGCACCGTCGTGGTGATGGTGGCCTTCGTAGGCCTGGCGCTGTGGGTGTTCAACCCGCGGCGCAAGAAGGACTTCGACGAGGCGACCCAACTGCCCTTCGCGGATGATCCCGAGGCCAGCAAGCACGTCGAGCAAGCAAAAGCTTCTGGGAGCAAACAACAATGACAACCTTCTGGAGTCTGTACGTTACCGTCCTGACCCTGGGCACCATCTTCTCGCTGACCTGGCTGCTGCTGTCGACCCGCAAGGGCCAGCGCGAAGAGGTCACCGACGAAACCGTCGGGCATGCCTTCGATGGCATCGAGGAATACGACAACCCGCTGCCGAAATGGTGGTTCTGGCTGTTCGTCGGCACCATCATCTTCGCCCTCGGCTACCTGGTGCTGTACCCGGGCCTGGGCAACTGGAAAGGCATCCTGCCGGGCTACTCGTACCTGGATAACGACAAGCAGACCGAGTTCTCCAACGGCCAGCCGGGCTGGACCGGCGTGCACGAGTGGGAAAAGGAAATGGCCAAGGCCAACGCACGCTTCGGGCCGATCTTCGCCAAGTTCGCGGCGATGCCGATCGAAGAAGTGGCCAAGGACCCGCAGGCGCTGAAGATGGGCGCACGGCTGTTCGCCTCGAACTGCTCGGTGTGCCACGGCTCCGACGCCAAGGGCGCCTACGGCTTCCCCAACCTGACCGACCAGGACTGGCGCTGGGGCGGCGAGCCGGAAACCATCAAGACCACCATCATGGGCGGCCGCCACGGGGTGATGCCGGCCTGGGGTGAAGTACTGGGCGAACAGGGCGTGGCCGATGTGGCTGCGTTCGTCACCAGCAAGCTCGATGGCCGCACGTTGCCAGAAGGCGCCAAGGCCGATGCCGAGAACGGCCAGAAGCTGTTCGCCGCCAACTGCGTGGCCTGCCACGGGCCTGAAGGCAAAGGCACCCCGGCCATGGGCGCGCCGAACCTGACCCACCCGCAGGCATTCATCTACGGGTCGAGCTTTGCCCAGCTGCAGCAGACCATTCGCTATGGTCGCCAAGGGCAGATGCCGGCGCAGGAACAACTGCAGGGTAATGACAAGGTGCACTTGCTGGCGGCTTATGTTTACAGCCTGTCGCACCAGCCGGAAGCGGCCCAGCAGGCCGAGTAAGGCAGGCCTGGCCCTTTCGCGGGCTTGCCCGCTCCCACAGGTACAGCACAAGCCAGCAGCTGTGTGCGATCCCTGTGGGAGCGGGCAAGCCCGCGAAGAGGCCGGCAAAAGCAGCACAAGATGACCTGGATCAATTGACACCCGCCATAACACGATTCACACCACGAACCCAACGCGACTAAAGGTCGCAGCGCGATCCCATATCGCCACCAGCGGCGTATCATTGATCGCAGCGCGCTAGCAGAAAGCGCGAGACTGCGGCCGGCACGCACTGGCCGCGGCGTTTCTCCACTGCCGTGGGACTTGATGATGAGCAAGCAAATTCCGGTACATGACGTCACCCCGCCTGCCAACAAAGGGAAGGATTCCGTCGACCTCTACGCCTCTCGCGAGAAAATCTACACCCGCGCCTTCACCGGCATCTTCCGCCGGCTGCGGATGGTCGGCGGCGCCGTGCTGTTCCTGCTCTACTTCGGCACCGTGTGGCTGAACTGGGGCGGCCACCAGGCCGTGTGGTGGAACCTGCCGGAGCGCAAGTTCTACATCTTCGGCGCCACCATCTGGCCCCAGGACTTCATCCTGCTCTCGGGCATCCTCATCGTCGCCGCCTTCGGCCTGTTCTTCATCACCGTGTTCGCCGGCCGCGTATGGTGCGGCTACACCTGCCCGCAAAGCGTGTGGACGTGGATCTTCATGTGGTGCGAAAAAGTCACCGAGGGTGACCGCAACCAGCGCATGAAGCTCGACCGCTCGCCCATGAGCGGCAACAAGTTCCTGCGCAAGTTCGCCAAGCACAGCCTGTGGCTGCTGATCGGCTTCGTCACCGGTATGACCTTTGTCGGCTACTTCTCGCCGATCCGCGAACTGCTTACCGAATTCTTCACTGGCCAGGCCGATGGCTGGGCCTACTTCTGGGTCGGCTTCTTCACCCTGGCCACCTACGGCAATGCCGGCTGGTTGCGCGAGCAGGTGTGCGTGTACATGTGCCCCTACGCGCGCTTCCAGAGCGTGATGTTCGACAAGGACACCCTGATCGTCTCCTACGACCCGCGCCGCGGCGAAACCCGCGGCCCGCGCAAGAAGGACATCGACTACAAAGCCAAGGGCCTGGGCGACTGCATCGACTGCACCATGTGCGTGCAGGTCTGCCCTACCGGCATCGACATCCGCGACGGCCTGCAGATCGAGTGCATCGGCTGCGCCGCGTGCATCGACGCCTGCGACAGCATCATGGACAAGATGAACTACCCCAAGGGGCTGATCAGCTACACCACCGAGCACAACCTCTCGGGGCAGAAGACCCACATGCTGCGCCCGCGCCTGATCGGCTATGCCGTGGTGCTGCTGGTGATGATCATCGCCCTGGGCACCGCCTTCGCCACCCGCTCGCTGGTGGGCTTCGACGTCAGCAAGGACCGCGTGCTGTACCGCGAGAACGCCCAGGGCCGGATCGAGAACGTGTACAGCCTCAAGGTCATGAACAAGGACCAGCGCGACCACGTCTACGTGCTCGACGCCGCCGGCCTGCCCGACCTGCGCCTGGAAGGCCAGCGCGAAATCCGCGTGGCCGCCGGCGATATCGTCAGCTTGCCGGTACAGTTGTCGATCGCCCCCGAGAAACTGCCCTCGACCACCAACGAAATCACCTTCATCCTCAAGAGCGCCGACGACAGCGCCGCGAAGGTTGAAGCCAAGAGCCGCTTCATCGGCCCACAGATCCGCTGACAGAGAGAACACTGACAATGCCTGCCGCTACCGCCGCCAGCCCCTGGTACAAGCACCTCTGGCCCTGGATCATCATCGGCATCCTGACCACCTCGGTGTGCCTGAGCCTGACCATGGTCAGCATTGCCGTGCGCAACCCGGACAACCTGGTCAACGACAACTACTACGAGGCCGGCAAAGGCATCAACCGCTCGCTGGACCGTGAGTTGCTGGCCCAGACCCTCAACCTCAAGGCCAGCGTGCACCTGGATGAGCTGACCGGCGAGGTGGACGTGCGCCTGAACGGCAACAGCGACCCACAGAGCCTGGAACTGAACCTGATCTCGCCAACCCAGCCGGACAAGGACCGCAAGGTGCTGCTCAGCCGGGTCGAGACCGGGCGTTATGTCGGGCAGCTGGACGACAAGGTCGACGGGCGTCGGTTCGTGGAGCTGCTGGGTAGCCAGGACGAGCATGTGTGGCGGTTGTTCGAGGAAGAGAAGGTCGAGCATGGGGTCACATTGCAACTGGGTGATGAAGCCATCCAGGGCGCCGAGCACCATCAATGAATGGGGGCGCGTTGCGCCCCTTTCGCGACACAAGGCCGCTCCCACAGGCGTATGCGAATCCCTGTGGGAGCGGCCTTGTGTCGCGAAAGGGCTGCAAAGCAGCCCCGGCAATTTCAAGACATAAGACCGTTCGAAAATGACCCAACCCACCCCCTGCTACCACTGCGCCCTGCCCGTCCCCGCCGGCAGCCGCTTCACCGCCGTGGTCCTCGGCGAGCCCCGGCAGTTCTGCTGCCCGGGCTGCCAGGCGGTGGCCGAGTCCATTGTCGCCGGCGGCCTGGAGCACTACTACCAGCACCGCAGCGACAGCAGCGCCAACCCCGAGGCACTGCCGAAACAACTGCAAGACGAACTGGCCCTGTACGACCGCAGCGACGTGCAGCAGCGCTTCGTCCGCCATGCCGGCGACCTGTCCGAGGCGACCTTGCTGGTCGAGGGCATCAGCTGCGCCGCCTGCGGCTGGTTGATCGAAAAACACCTGCGCAACCTGCCCGGCGTCGCCGAAGCCCGCCTGAACCTGTCCAACCACCGCCTGCTGCTCAACTGGGACGACCAGCAACTGCCGCTGTCCCGGCTGCTCGCCGAACTGCGCCAGATCGGCTACGCCGCCCACCCGTACCAGCCCGACCAGGCCGCCGAGCAGCTCGCCAGGGAGAACCGCAGCGCCCTGCGCCGCCTGGGCGTGGCCGGGCTGCTGTGGTTCCAGGCGATGATGGCGACCATGGCCACCTGGCCTGAATTCAACATCGACCTGTCGCCGGAGATGCACACGATCCTGCGCTGGGTCGCGCTGTTCCTGACCATCCCCATCGTGTTCTACAGCTGCGCACCGTTCTTCAAGGGCGCCGCGCGCGACCTGCGCACCCGCCACCTGACCATGGACGTGTCGGTGTCACTGGCCATCGGCCTGGCCTTCGGCGCCGGCATCTGGACGGCCGTGACCGGCAGCGGCGAGCTGTATTTCGATACCGTCGGCATGTTCGCCCTGTTCCTGCTCACGGGCCGCTACCTCGAGCGCCGCGCCCGCGAACGCACGGCGGCTGCCACCGCGCAGCTGGTCAACCTGCTACCGGCCTCATGCCTGCGCCTGGACAGCTACGGGCGGGCCGAACGCATCCTGCTCGGTGAACTGCAGCGTGGCGACACCGTACAGGTGCTGCCTGGCGCGGTGATCCCGGCCGACGGGCGCATCGTCGAAGGGCGCTCCAGCGTCGACGAATCGCTGCTGACCGGCGAGTACCTGCCGCAACCACGGCGCGCCGGCGAGCGCGTCACCGGCGGCACGCTGAACGTCGAAAGCACACTGAACGTGGAAGTCGAAGCCCTCGGCCATGACTCGCGGCTGTCGGCCATCGTCCGCCTGCTTGAACGTGCGCAGACAGAAAAGCCACGGCTGGCGGAGATCGCCGACCGTGCCTCGCAATATTTCCTGTTGTTCTCGCTACTGGCCGCCGTGGCCATCGGCCTGTGGTGGTGGTACCTGGACCCGGCGCGGGCCTTCTGGATCGTCCTCGCCATGCTGGTGGCGACCTGCCCGTGCGCCCTCTCGCTGGCTACCCCGACCGCGCTCACTGCCGCCACCGGCACCCTGCACAAGCTCGGCCTGCTGGTGACCCGCGGCCATGTACTGGAGGGCCTGAACCAGATCGACACGGTCATCTTCGACAAGACCGGCACCCTCACCGAAGGCCGCCTGACCCTGCGCAGCATCCGCCCACTGGCGGCGCTGCCGGCCGACCGCTGCCTGGCCCTAGCCGCCGCCCTCGAGAACCGCTCCGAGCACCCGATTGCACGCGCCTTTGGCCGCACCGCCGTCCCCGCCGACGACGTGCAGACGATTCCTGGGCTCGGCCTTGAAGGCAAGGTTGACGGCCAGCCGCTGCGCATCGGCCAGGCCACATTCGTCTGTGCCTTGAGTGGCGCCGAAATCCCCACCGTGCCGGAACCTCGCGGCCAGTGGCTGCTGCTGGGCGACCGCCAGGGCCCGCTGGCCTGGTTCGGCCTGGATGATCGCTTGCGCGAGGATGCCCCGACGCTGCTCGCTGCCTGCCAGGCACGCGGCTGGCGCACCTTGCTGCTGTCCGGCGACAGCTCGCCGATGGTCGCCGAGGTGGCCGCGCAACTGGGCATCGACCAGGCCATCGGTGGCTTGCGCCCGGACGACAAGCTGGACCGCCTCAAGGCTCTGCAGGCCTCCGGTCGCAAGGTGCTGATGCTTGGCGACGGGGTCAACGATGTGCCCGTGCTGGCCGCCGCCGACATCAGCATCGCCATGGGCAGCGCCACGGACCTTGCCAAGACCAGCGCTGACGCGGTGCTGCTGTCCAACCGCCTGCAGGCACTGGTACAGGCCTTCGACCTGGCCCGCCGCACCCGCCGCAACATCCTCGAGAACCTGCTCTGGGCGACCCTGTATAATGGCCTCATGTTGCCGTTCGCCGCGCTTGGCTGGATCACCCCGGTCTGGGCGGCCATCGGCATGTCGGTCAGTTCGCTGATCGTGGTGCTCAATGCGCTGCGTCTAACCCGCTTGCCCGCATCAACTGGCTTGCCCGCGAACGACACAGCCGCTTACGGAAGGAAGTCGCCATGCCCGCCCTCTATGTGATGATCCCTGCCGCCCTGCTGTTGGTTGGCGTGGCCGTCTACATCTTCTTCTGGGCGGTGGACAGCGGCCAGTACGACGACCTGGAAAGCCCGGCCCACAGCATCCTGTTCGACGATCAGGACCCGCGCCATCAGGCGGCCGTCAAACCCGAAGACCGCTCAGCGCCAGACGACAAGGAAGCGCCACCCCGTGCCTGACCTGCTTCCCCTGCTGGGCTCGGCACTGGTCCTCGGCCTGCTCGGCGGCGGCCACTGCCTGGGCATGTGCGGTGGCCTGATGGGCGCACTGACCTTGGCCATCCCCCCCGAGCAACGCGGCCGGCGCCTGCGCCTGCTGATGGCCTACAACCTGGGGCGCATCCTCAGCTATGCCTGTGCCGGCCTGCTGCTGGGCCTGGCAGGCTGGGCGCTGGCCAGCAGCCCGGCGGCCATGGCCTTGCGTGTGGTGGCTGCGTTGCTGCTGATCGCCATGGGGCTGTACCTGGCTGGCTGGTGGAGCGGGCTGACCCGCATCGAAGCGCTGGGCCGAGGGCTGTGGCGGCATATCCAGCCGGCGGCCTCGCGCTTGATGCCGGTCTCCAGCGTGCCCCGTGCACTGCTGCTGGGGGCACTGTGGGGCTGGTTGCCGTGCGGCCTGGTCTACAGCACGCTGCTGTGGGCAGCCAGCCAGGGCAACGCCAGCTATAGCGCGGCATTGATGCTGGCATTTGGGCTAGGAACCTGGCCGATATTGCTGGCCACGGGGCTGGCGGCAGAACGGGTAAACGCCGTGTTGAGACGGCGCAGCGTACGCATGGCGGGCGGAGTGCTGGTGATCCTGTTTGGTATCTGGACCTTGCCAGGCCCGCATCAGCATTGGCTCATGGGGCACTGATCAGGGGCGCTGTGGGGCCCCTGTATGCCTTGACACAAATCAACACAGATTCCTACAGACAGCCATAGACTCCGGACACTGCTGTATCATCCGGGGACCGCCCACATGCTCGCCGACCTACGTTGGGATGCCGACCTGATCCGCCGCTACGATCTCGCCGGCCCACGCTACACCTCCTACCCGACTGCGGTGCAACTGCACAGCGAGGTAGGCTCGTTCGACCTGCTCCACGCCCTGCGCGAGAGCCGCCGGGCCGTGCGCCCGCTGTCGCTGTACCTGCACGTGCCGTTCTGCGCCAACATCTGCTACTACTGCGCCTGCAACAAGGTCATCACCAAGGACCGTGGCCGCGCCGCGCCCTACCTGCAGCGCCTGGAGCAGGAGATCCAGCTGATCGCCTGCCACCTGGACCCTAAACAGCGCGTTGAGCAGTTGCATTTCGGCGGTGGCACGCCGACCTTCCTCAGCCATGTGGAACTGCGTCAGCTGATGGCCACCCTGCGCCGGCACTTCAACCTGCTGGATGACGACTCCGGGGACTACGGCATCGAAATCGACCCGCGCGAAGCCGACTGGTCGACCATGGGCCTGCTCCGCGAACTGGGCTTCAACCGCGTCAGCCTCGGCGTGCAGGACCTCGACCCGGCCGTGCAGCGTGCGGTCAACCGCCTGCAGAGCCTGGAACAGACACGCACCCTGATCGAAGCGGCCCGCACCCTGCAGTTCCGCTCGATCAACCTCGACCTGATCTACGGCTTGCCGAAACAGAGCGTGGAAGGCTTCGCCCGCACCGTCGATGAAGTGATCCGCCTGCAGCCCGACCGCCTTTCGGTGTTCAACTACGCCCACCTGCCCGAGCGTTTCATGCCGCAGCGGCGCATCGATAGCAACGACCTGCCGGCCTCGGCAGAGAAGCTCGAAATGCTGCACAACACCATCGAACAACTGACCGACGCGGGCTACCGCTACATCGGCATGGACCACTTCGCCCTTCCCGACGACGAACTGGCGATCGCCCAGGAAGAAGGCACCCTGCAGCGCAACTTCCAGGGCTACACCACCCACGGCCACTGCGACCTGATCGGCCTGGGGGTATCGGCGATCAGCCAGATCGGCGACCTGTACTGCCAGAACAGCAGCGACCTCAACACCTACCAGGACAGCTTGTCCAACGCCCAGCTGGCGACCCAGCGCGGGCTGGTCTGCAACCACGACGACCGCCTGCGGCGGGCCGTGATCCAGCAACTGATCTGCCATTTCGAACTGGACTTCGAACCGATCGAAGCGGCCTTCACCGTCGATTTTCGCGGCTATTTCAACGATCTTTGGCCAGAACTGCAGACCCTCCAGCGCGATGGCCTGATCAGCCTGGACGACAAGGGCATCCGCATCCTGCCGGCCGGGCGCCTGCTGGCGCGCTCGGTGTGCATGGTGTTCGATGCCTACCTGGCGATGCAAAACCGCCAGCGCTTCTCGCGGGTGATCTGATTGCGGAGTCAATTGACCACATGGACAAGCTCCCAAGGCAGGCACACTATGGGCTGACAAGGACTCCCGGCATTTTCCTGCCGGGGTTTCGCCAGTTCGCTTCACCGTAGCGCAGACTGGCCTACACCCTCGGTCGTGAGTTACCCTTACGACTTATGTGTGCTTTCCCACAAGGAATGATTCAAATGTCCGAGCCAGTCAAACTGCGCGCCCACAACCAGGCCCATTGCAAGGACTGCAGCCTGGCCCCCCTGTGCCTGCCTCTTTCGCTCAACCTGGAAGACATGGATGCACTGGATGAAATCGTCAAACGCGGACGCCCGCTGAAAAAAGGCGAGTTCCTGTTCCGCCAGGGTGACAATTTCGGCTCGGTTTACGCCGTACGTTCCGGCGCCCTCAAGACCTTCAGCCTGAGCGACGGCGGCGAAGAACAGATCACCGGCTTCCACCTGCCCAGCGAGCTAGTCGGCTTGTCCGGCATGGACACCGAGGCCTACCCGGTATCGGCCCAGGCCCAGGAAACCACCTCGGTCTGTGAAATCCCCTTCGAGCGCCTCGATGAGCTCTCCGTTCAGCTGCCACAGCTGCGCCGCCAGCTGATGCGGGTGATGAGCCGTGAAATTCGCGACGACCAGCAGATGATGCTGCTGCTGTCGAAGAAAACCGCCGACGAACGCATCGCCACTTTCCTGGTCAACCTGTCCGCCCGCTTCCGCGCCCGCGGCTACTCGGCCAACCAGTTCCGCCTGAGCATGTCGCGCAACGAGATCGGTAACTACCTGGGCCTGGCGGTGGAAACCGTGTCGCGGGTGTTCACCCGCTTCCAGCAGAACGGCCTGATCCGCGCCGAAGGCAAGGAAGTGCACATCCTCGACCCGATCCAGCTGTGCGCGCTGGCCGGTGGTGCAATCGAGGCCTGAGGCCGGCGTTTAGCGGGTATACTTGGGCATTCGTTTTCCCAGGATACCCGCAACAATGCACAGCGACGCCTTCGACCTCAAAGCCCTGATCCGCCCGGTAGTGGACTTCCCCAAGCCTGGCGTGATCTTCCGCGACATCACCCCGCTGTTCCAGTCGCCGCGCGGGCTGCGCTACGTGGCCGACCAGTTCATCGAGCGTTACGTCGAGGCTGAGTTCAGCCACATCGGCGCCATGGACGCGCGCGGCTTCCTGATTGGCTCGATCATCGCCCACCAGCTGAACAAGCCGCTGATCCTGTTCCGCAAACAGGGCAAGCTGCCGGCTGACGTCTTGAGCGAGGGTTACCAGACCGAGTACGGCGAAGCGTTCCTGGAAGTGCATGCCGACAGCCTGTGCGAAGGCGACTCGGTGCTGATCTTCGATGACCTGATTGCCACCGGCGGCACCCTGCTGGCTGCCGCCAACCTGGTGCGTCGCACCGGGGCGCAGGTATTCGAGGCGGCGGCGATCATCGACCTGCCCGAGCTGGATGGCTCGCGCCGGCTGCAGGCGGCCGGGGTGCCGACCTTCTGCCTGACCGAGTTTTCCCTGAGCGAATACTGAGTCTTCAGGGGCTGCTCTGCAGCCCTTTCGCGACACAAGGCCGCTCCTACAGGAGTGCGCGATTACCTGTAGGAGCGGCCTTGTGTCGCGAAAGGGGCGCAAAGCGCCCCCAAAAGGAATTACAGCGAGATCGGCTTGCGCCCGGCAAAGGCATGGGCCAAGGTGCCGCCATCCACCAGCTCCAGCTCCCCGCCCAGCGGCACACCATGGGCAATCCGCGACGCCACCAGCCCTTTCTCGTTCAGCAACTGGGCGATGTAATGCGCCGTCGCCTCACCCTCCACAGTTGGGTTGGTCGCCAAAATCACCTCGGTGAAGCTACCCTGCTCCTCGATCCGCGCCATCAGCTGCGGCACACCGATCGCTTCAGGCCCCAGACCATCAAGCGGCGACAAGTGCCCCTTGAGCACGAAGTAACGCCCGCGATAGCCGGTCTGCTCCACCGCATACACATCCATCGGCCCTTCCACCACGCACAGCTGCGTGTCGTCACGGCGCGGGTCGCTGCACTGCGGGCACAGCTCCTGCTCGGTCAAGGTCCGGCACTGGCGGCAATGCCCTACCCCTTCCATGGCCTGGCTCAACGCCTGGGCCAGGCGCAGGCCGCCGCTGCGGTCACGCTCGAGCAGCTGCAGGGCCATGCGCTGGGCGGTTTTCTGGCCGACGCCCGGGAGGGTGCGCAGGGCGTCGATCAGTTGGCGGATCAGGGGGCTGAAGCTCATGGGTAAGGCCTGATAGAACAATAAGAGGCGGTTTATACCCACCAGGGGCATTGCCGTCAAATCGCTGGAGTTCAACGCAAAAAAAAGCCGCCACTGGCACCCAGTGGCGGCTTTGCGCTTGCAGAAGCCTTAGAACGGCATCTTGAAGCCCGGTGGCAATTGCATGCCAGCGGTCATGTTGCCCATCTTGTCCTGGCTGTTCTGCTCGATCTTGCGCACGGCGTCGTTCAGCGCAGCGGCGATCAGGTCTTCCAGCACTTCCTTGTCGTCCTCGTCGGTCGACATCAGGCTCTGGTCGATGCTGACACGCTTGACGTCGTGACGACCGGTCATCACCACGCTCACCAGGCCGCCACCGGACTGGCCGGTGACTTCGGCGTTGGCCAGCTCTTCCTGCATCTTCTGCATCTTTTCCTGCATCTGCTGGGCCTGCTTCATCAGGCCGGCCATGCCACCTTTCATCATGGGGATATACCTCGATTGGGTCATGTGATGCGGCCCGGCGCGGGGCCGGCCGCATGGTTATCGATTACTGGCCCTGGCTCGCCAGGGCTTCTACAGGCTCAATAGTATCCTGTCGCACCGTGGCACCGAACTGCTTGATCATCTGCTGGATCAACGGATCCTGCTCGATCGACAGCACGGCATCCTGCTGGCGCTCGGCACGCTTGCGTGACGCTGCCTGGGCCGGGGTCTCCTGCTCGGGGCGAATCAGCTCGATCCGCAGGTTCAGGGTGCGCCCCAGGTGCTGGTTGAGCGCCTCGTTCAGGCGGCGTTGCTGGGTGGTGTTGAACAGCGCGCCCTGGCCCGGGTCCAGGTGCAGCAGCCAGTCGTCGCCGTCGGCGGCCATCAGCGTACAGTTTGCAGCGATGTTGCCTGTCATGCCGGACACAGGCAACTGTGGGAATAATTCCAGCCATTGCAGGGCCAGGCCGGTCGCCGGCTGGGCAGCTGGCAGCGGCTCGGGCGCGGCAGCAGGGGTTTCTTCCTGAACGTGTTCGGCCAACTCGTCGAGATAGCTGAAGCCTACCGGGTCGCTTTCGCCACCGTAGTAGTCCTCATCCATGGGCGGCTCGTCGTCGCGATCCATGCCAGCCGAAGCGTAGGCGGACGGGTCGAAGGGTGGCTCGTCGTAGGCGGGCTGGGTGTTCTGAGAGGCAGCAACCGGAGCCGGGGCCGGAGCGGGCACAGGCTCGGGCGCAGGCGCCGCAACAGGCTCTTCCCAGGGCAGGTCGATGACCTCCTCCACCACCACCGGCTCAGGCGCGGCAACTTCGGGCGCGGGCTCAGGTCCTAGCTCTGGCTCAGGTTCTGGCTCTACGACCGGTGCGGCCTCGGCTTGGGGAGTGGGCGCCACTGGCGCAGGCTGCGGCAGCTCAACGGCAGGCGCCTTGTCAACAACGGCTGGCGCTGCCACCGGGGTTGCCGGATCAGCTGTGGCCTGGCTGATCCCCACTGGCTTTAGCACCGGCTTCGGCGCGTCATCGGTATCGGCCGGACGGAACGCCAGCATGCGCAGCAGGACCATTTCGAAACCGCCTCGCGGGTCCGGCGCCAACGGCAGGTCGCGGCGGCCTATCAGGCCCATCTGGTAGTAGAACTGCACATCTTCGGCCGGCAACGCCGAGGCCAGTGCCAGCACCCGGTCGCGATCGCCCTGGCCGTTGTCCACCGCCTCGGGCAGCGCCTGGGCAATGGCCACGCGGTGCAGCACATTGAGCATTTCGGCCAGCACGCCGCTCCAGTCCGGCCCCTGCTCGGCCAGGTTGCGCACGGCTTCGAGCAGCGCCCGCGCATCACCTTCGAGCAAGGCCTGCAGCACGCCATAGACCTGGCCATGATCGAGGCTGCCGAGCATGGCGCGCACATCGGCGGCCAATACCTTACCTTCACCGAAGGCGATGGCCTGGTCGGTCAGGCTCATGGCGTCCCGCATCGAACCGTCGGCCGCACGGCCGAGCAGCCACAGGGCATCCGGCTCGAATGGCACGTTCTCGGCCTGCAGCACGTGGCTCAGGTGCTCGACCACCCGCTCCGGGCTCATGTTCTTCAGCGAGAACTGCAGGCAGCGCGACAGGATGGTAGCTGGCAGCTTCTGCGGGTCGGTGGTGGCAAGGATGAACTTGACGTAGGGCGGCGGCTCTTCCAGCGTCTTGAGCAAGGCGTTGAACGAGTGGGTGGAAAGCATGTGCACTTCGTCGATCAGATAGACCTTGAAGCGCCCACGGCTTGGCGCGTACTGCACGTTATCGAGCAGTTCGCGGGTGTCTTCGACCTTGGTGCGGCTCGCGGCGTCGATCTCGATCAGGTCGACGAAGCGGCCCTCGTCGATCTCACGGCATACCGAGCAGGTGCCACACGGCGTGGACGTGATGCCGGTCTCGCAGTTGAGGCATTTGGCGATGATTCGCGCAATGGTAGTCTTGCCCACACCCCGGGTACCTGTGAACAGGTAGGCGTGGTGCAGGCGCTGGTTGTCCAAGGCATTGATCAAGGCCTTGAGCACATGGGTCTGGCCGACCATTTCGCGGAACGAGCGCGGACGCCATTTACGTGCAAGAACCTGATAACTCATCGAAAAACCATCGCAGCCTGATCGAGCGGAAGATCGCTAATGCTAGCGGAGCGGGGGCAAAATTGCACCCTGCACGGCTCGTCTAAGCTAAGCAACTGGCGCGCTGTTCAAGGAGGATGTGCATTGCGACGTTTGTTGGCCCTGCTATTGCTCTGGACCACCCACAGCCTGGCGGACCTCCCGGTGCTGCGCTTTTCCGTGGCCGAGAGCTGGAGCATGCCGCTGGTGCGGATCGAAGGCGGCCAGCCGGTGGAAGGCCTGGTATTCGACCTGATCCAGGCACTGGCCCGGGAGGCCAGCGTGCGCCCGGAGTATCACGTGATGGCCCGCCTGCGCCTGCAACAGGCAATGGATGCGGGTGACATCGATGTGCGCTGCTATGTGAGCAGCCAGTGGTTCAATGATCGGCCAGGGAATTTCGTCTGGAGCATTCCGTTGATTCTGCAGCGCGACGTGCTGGTCGGGCGACCGGGCGACGCTACCCCTGCTCGCCCTGAACAACTGCCACCCCAGGCGATCGGCACGGTGCTGGGGTATGCCTACGGCACCCTGGAACCGTTGTTTGCCCAGGGTCGCCTGCTGCGGGAGGACAGCCGCAGCCAGCAACTGGCGCTGCAGAAGCTGCAGATCGGGCGGTATCAGCATGCGGTGAGCAATGAACTGTCACTGCAGTGGTTCAACCAGGGACTGCCAGCCGGGCAACGCCTGCAGATGCAGGCGGTACTGGAGGAACAGGCGCTAGGGTGCATGGTGAGAAACGACCCGGCGATACCGACCCAGGGGATTTTGCGGGCCTTGGTGCGAATGAGGCAGTCGGGGGAGATCGAACGGATTGTGCAGCGGTATGGGGCGACAGGGTATTCAGGGGAGATTTCGGTGGTCCAGCCTTGAGCCGAATGGGATAACGACTGCCTGACAACAACTCCCGAAGCGCCAGCGACGACACAATATCAATGTGCCACCACTCAGTGTAGAGTTACGCGCCCCGACGCCCTGCGCGGGGCGAGAACCGTACCCACACTAAGGAAAGTTGCATGTCCACCGCTCGAAATCTGACCGCTGCCGCATTGATAGCGCTGACCACTGGCTGTGCCACCGGCCTCAATTCGGTCCAGGAGTCGGAGCTCGCTGGCTACCGCGCCAGAAACCTCTCGGTAGAAGAGAAAAAACCCGGCCTTGCCGCCGGCCTCGGCCTGCTTCCAGGTGGCGGATCGTTCTACGGCCGCGCTTATGGCTTCGGTGTGGTGAACCTGCTGTGCTGGCCGCTCTCCATCCTCTGGGACCCTGTCAGCGGGCATGACGCTGCAGAGATGATCAACTATCAAGCCACCAAGGCTCATATCGCAACGCTGAAAAAGCGCGAGATGGACGAGCTGGATGCCCAGCTGGAGACCGAAGCGATCGACATCAAGCGCTACGCGCTCGACAAGCGCAGGATTGATGAGAAATACAGCCTTTAAGGGCATCAGCCAATCAGCGCCGTACACGCGGCGCTCGATCTCGCAGCGCAAAGGATCATGCGACAGCTGTAATCAGTGATCACAAGGTGGGAGAGGTGATGCGCAAGGCCGAATTCAACTTTCCGACCCCGGAAATGGAGGCGGCCCCACCAGCCACACCCCGGCACTCGATGTTCCCGCTATGGCTGCTCCCTTCCGGGCCTGACCAGGTTAACGGGTAATCAATGCGGGGGGACCGATGGGGCCACCACTACACGGCTCGCCAAGCAGCGAGCCGCGCCATTGTACCGGTCTGGGGCGAAGATACAACCTCTGTGGAAGAAAAAGTCATCATTTCTCAATGACTTGTCTGGGTTGAAGTGGCCGGCATGGTTATAAGAGGTCCCTGTGGGAGCGGGCGTGCCCGCGAACACCTGCATAGCCGGTGCCATCGACCGCGTTGCCTGCTTCGCGGGCACGCCCGCTCCCACAGGGATTGTGGCAAGGCATCAGACGGTGATGCCATGCTCCGCCAGGAAGGCAACGAAGGCCTCTTCATCCAGCACCTTCACGCCCAGCTCACTGGCCTTGGCCAGCTTGGAACCCGCACCAGGGCCAGCCACCACACAATGGGTCTTGCCAGACACCGAACCGGCCACCTTGGCGCCCAGCCCTTCCAGCTTCTCCTTGGCAATGTCGCGACTGAAGCGCTCCAGGGACCCTGTCAGCACCCAGGTCTGGCCGGCCAGCGGCAGGCCTTCGGCCACTTTCTTCTCGCTACTCCAGTGCATGCCGAACGCCAACAGCTGGGCCTCGATATCTCGGGCCAGCTTCTGGTTGGCCTCATCCTTGAAGAACTCGCGCACCGCCTCGGCCTGCTTCGCCGCCAGGGCCTGGCGCAGGTCGATGCCATCAGCGGCAATGATCTTGTCCAAACTATCGAGCTTGGCTACCAGCTTCTCGGCGCCGGTCGGGCCGACCGAGGCGATGTCCAGCTTGGCGATCATGCCGGCCAGGGTCGTGCTGGCGGCGAATTCGGCAGCCAGTTCGCCTTCATCCTGCAGTTGCATACCGCAGGCAAGCAATTGCTCGATGACCTTGCGGTTGTGTTCGTCCTCGAAGAAGTTGTGGATCTCGTAGGCGACTTCCAGGCCGATGTCCGGCAGGTAGGTCAGCACCTGTGGCAGCGCCTGCTGTACGCGGGCCAGGCTGCCCAGCGAGCGGGCCAGGACCTTGGCCGTCTCCTCGCCGACATCCGGAATGCCCAAGGCGTAGATGAAGCGAGCCAGGCTCGGGCGCTTGCTGGCTTCGATGGCGTCCAGCAGCTTCTTGCTGGAAACCTCGGCAAAGCCCTCCAGGCCGACGACCTGATCGAACTCCAGCTTGTACAGATCGGCCGGCGAGCTGATCAGCCCTTCATCCACCAACTGCTCGACGCTTTTTTCGCCCAGGCCATCGATGTCCATGGCGCGGCGGGAAACATAGTGGATGATCGCCTGCTTGAGCTGGGCAGCGCAGGCCAGGCGGCCGACGCAGCGGTACACCGCGCCCTCACTGGTGGTTTCCTTGCCCTTGCTGCGCTTGACCAACTGGGTACGCTCGACCTGCGAGCCACAGACCGGGCATTCGCTCGGCACGTGCACCGGGCGGGCATCTTCAGGGCGGCGCTCGAGCACCACTTGCATGACCTGCGGGATCACGTCACCGGCTCGACGGATGATCACCGTGTCACCAATGCGCAGCCCCAGCCGGGCGATTTCGTCCATGTTGTGCAGGGTGGCGTTGGACACCGTCACGCCCGCCACCTTGACCGGCTTCAGGCGCGCCACGGGCGTGACCGCACCGGTACGACCGACCTGGAATTCCACGTCCAGTACTTCGGTGAGCTCTTCCATGGCCGGGAACTTGTGGGCAATGGCCCAGCGTGGCTCACGCGCCCGGAAACCCAACTCGCGCTGGGCCGCCAGGCTATTGACCTTGAAGACCACGCCGTCGATTTCGTACGGCAGGCTGTTGCGCCGCTCGCCGATGTCGCGGTAGTAGGCCAGGCACTCTTCGATACCGGCCGCATGCCTGAGCTCGCGACTGATCGGCAGGCCCCACTGCTTGAGCTGCTCAAGGATGCCGATGTGACTTTCGCCAATGCTCTCGGAAACCTGCCCGACGCCATAGCAGCAGAATTCCAGCGGACGGCTGGCGGTGATCTTCGAATCCAGTTGGCGCAGGCTGCCGGCAGCGGCGTTGCGCGGGTTGGCGAAGGTCTTGCCGCCCGCTTCAGCCTGGGCAGCATTGAGGCGGTCGAAACCGGCCTTGCTCATGTACACCTCGCCACGCACTTCGAGCACGGCGGGCCAGCCCTCGCCCTGCAGCTTCAGCGGGATGTTGCGCACGGTGCGCACGTTGGCGCTGATGTCCTCGCCGGTGGTGCCGTCGCCACGGGTGGCGCCCTGCACCAGCTGGCCATCGCGGTAGAGCAGGCTTACCGCCAGGCCATCGAGCTTCGGCTCGCAACTGAAGTCCACCGCGCCAGGCTGGTCGAGCCCCTCGACCACCCGGCGGCCGAACTCGCGCAGGTCGGCCTCCTCGAAGGCGTTGCCCAGGCTAAGCATCGGCACTTCATGACGTACCTGGCTGAAGGCTGCCAGGGCAGCGCCGCCGACACGCTGGGTGGGCGAGTCGGGAGTCACCAGATGCGGGTGCTCGGCTTCGAGCGCCTTGAGTTCATTGAACAGGCGGTCGTATTCGGCATCGGGCACGCTCGGTTCGTCGAGCACGTAATAGCGATAGTTGTGCTGGTCAAGTTCGGCGCGCAGTGCGTGGATTCGGGTTTCGGCGGTCATTTTTCAGGTTCTCTTGCAAAGCAAAAGAGCAGCCCAGGGCTGCTCTTGCGCTTGAAACAGGGTGGGCGAGACCGAGGCCAGGTCCGCCCACTTGGGCACATCAGCGCTTCTGGGTCAGCGCACGGCGCTCGAACTCGACGATGCGCTGGCGGTAGTGCTCGATGGTCTGGGCGGTCAGCACGCTGCGCTGGTCGTCCTTCAGTTCGCCATTGAGTTCGTGGGCCAGCTTGCGTGCTGCCGCCACCATCACGTCGAAGGCCTGCTTCGGGTGACGCGGGCCTGGCAGGCCGAGGAAGAAGCTCACCGCACGGGTGCTGAAGTGGTCGATGTCGTCCAGGTCGAAGATACCCGGCTTGACCGCGTTGGCCATGGAGAACAGCACTTCACCGTGGCCGGCCATGCTTTCGTGGCGGTGGAAGATATCCATCTCGCCGAAACGCAGCCCGCTTTCGAGGATATTCTGCAGCAGCGCCGGGCCCTTGAAACCGCCTTCGTCACGGGAGATCACACTGATCACCAGCACCTCTTCGGCCGGCGGCAACTCCTTGGCAACACTGGCGCCAGGCGCGGCAGCGTTGTTGCGATGGTTGTCAGCAGGGAAATCTTCGTCAGCATCGGCGAAAAGATCGGGCTCGCGCGGTTCGGCGGCCAAGTTCAGGTCGCCCTGTTGCTGTGCTTCAGCCGCGCGCTTGCCGCGCTTGCTGGCCTTGGCCGGCTTCGGTTCACGCTCACGCGCCGGCGCACTGACCGAAGGCAAGTCGCCCTCGTCCAGTTCAGGTTCCTTCTGGGTATCCAGCACCCGCGACGGGCCGAGCACCTCAGCGCTACCCTCCTCGTCCGGCAGGTTGGAATAACTGCGATCCAGACGGAATTTCAGCTTGCCTTTTCCGCCGCGCATGCGGCGCCAGCCGTCGAAAAGAATACCGGCGATGACAATGACGCCGATGACGATCAGCCACTCGCGCAGACCGATTTCCATGTAATCCCGTGCCTCTATAAAAATATGCTTGAAAACAAAGGGTTCAAAGCCCTTTAACACGTGGCGCCAACTCTATGTTCTGACAGGCGTTTTACCCACGCAAAAAACGAGTGACATTAAGCTAGCACGACCAAAGACAACTTTACACCGTCTGTCGCACATGACAGGGGCATTTGCCTACAGTTTTCGCCCTATCTTCGCTCATCAGGCGTCTACCATGGCCAGGGCCTCCTCCACATCAACTGCAACAAGACGTGAGCAACCGGGCTCGTGCATGGTCACCCCCATCAATTGATCCGCCATCTCCATGGCAATCTTGTTATGGGTGATGTAGATGAACTGCACGCTTTCACTCATTTCCTTCACCAGCCGGGCGTACCGCCCGACGTTGGCATCGTCCAGCGGCGCATCGACCTCGTCGAGCATGCAGAACGGTGCGGGGTTCAACTTGAAGATGGCAAACACCAGCGCCAATGCGGTCAGTGCCTTCTCGCCGCCGGACAGTAGATGGATGGTGCTGTTCTTCTTGCCTGGCGGGCGCGCCATGATCGTCACCCCTGTATCGAGTAGATCTTCGCCCGTCAGTTCCAGATAAGCGCTGCCAGCACCGAAAACTTTTGGAAAAAGTGCCTGTAATCCGGCATTTATCTGATCAAAGGTATCCTTGAAGCGGTTGCGGGTTTCCTTGTCGATCT
The DNA here is from genome assembly GCF_003097235.1 of Pseudomonas sp. CC120222-01a. Classification (GTDB taxonomy): domain Bacteria; phylum Pseudomonadota; class Gammaproteobacteria; order Pseudomonadales; family Pseudomonadaceae; genus Aquipseudomonas. The sequence goes on from NZ_QEQQ01000006.1 coordinate 56,402, forward strand.
TGCGGATGACGTTTTCCAGGGTGTCCAGGGCCTCGACCAGGTCGGCGTCCTGGGCGTCCAGGTAACGCTTGCGCTCGGACTGCTGCTCATACTCCTCGATGGCTGCCAGGTTGATTGCACCCAGGCGCTGGATGCGGCCTTCGACCTGCTCCAACTCCTGTTCGGTGCCCTGCTCGCTGGCCTCGGCCTCGACCGTGGCGAGCACGCCCTGCAAATCGTAGCCGTCGGCGAGCAATTGTTCCTGTAGGGTTTTGCGACGGATATCCAATCCCTGGCTCTCCAAACGCATCTGTTCCAGCTGACCGCGCAACAGCTGAGCTTGCTGCTCGGCCTGAGTGCGGCGCTTTTCGGCATCGCGCAGTGCGCGATCGGCCTCATCCATGTGCAGGCGCGCCAGGCGCATTTCTTCATCGACGCTCATGCGCCGCTCCAGCAACTCTTCGAGCTTCAGGCGCAGTTCTTCGAGCGGCGCCTCACCTTCCTCCAGGTTCAGGCTCAACTGCTCCTGGCGCTCGCTCAGGCGTGCAGCTTGCTGCTCCAAGCGCTCCAGGGCTTGACGGGTGGAGTCGTGCTGCGCGCGCAACGAACCCAGCCGCACGGCCAACTGATGGGCGTGGTCCTTGTGCTGGCGGGCTTCCTGGCGGATACGGTCGAGGCCTTCGCGCAGGGTGTCGCGGCGCGCCATCAGCTGTTCGCGCTGCTCGGTGTCCTGGGCCATCAGGTCCAGAGCCTCCTGCAGCACCAGGCGCGCCTCACCCAGCTGCTCTTGCTCCAGGGCACGCTGCTCCTGAAGCTCGGTCAGCTCTTCCTGCAGGCGGCGACGACGCAGCTCCACCTGCTCGGCGCGGGCACGGCCAGCGGAGAGGCTGGCCTTGAGCTCGCCATGCTGGCGGCTTTCATCCTGAGTGCGGCGGCGCAACTGCTCACGCTGCTCCTCCAGCTCGAGCTGCTGCTCGCGGGTTACCTGAAGCTGCTGGTCCAGCTGCTCCAGTGCTGCTTCAAGCTCGAGCTGCTCCTGACCCAGGCGTTCGATTTCCTGACCACGGGCCAGCACGCCACCTTGGGCCTCGCCACCTCGGCTGACGCGCAGGAAATGGCGGCCAACCCAATAGCCATCCCGGCTGACCAGGCTCTGCCCTTCGGCCAACGCGGCGCGCCGTGCCAGAGCCTCGGCGAGGTCTTCGACCGGCTGCACCCGACCCAGCCACGGGGCCAGATCGATGTGCCCTTCGACCTTGTCGAGCAGGCTGCCGGGCTGACGGTCACTGTCGCCAGCCGCCAGCAACAAGCGTAGTTCGCCCTGCTCCAGGCCGCTGAAGTCCAGCCCGGCAAAATCGTCCAGCAGCACGGCCTGCAGATCGGCGCCAAGCACGGTTTCCACCGCCAGCTCCCAACCCGGCTCCACGCGCAGGCCCTCCGCCAGGCGCGGGCGCTGCTCCAGGCCTTGCTCGCGCAACCAGTCGGCGGCGCCGACGCCCGGTTCCAGCGCGGCCTGCTGCAGCGCCTCCAACGAGGCCAGGCGACCACCGAGGCGCTGCAGGTCGCCCTGCTGCTGTTGCTGGGCACTGGTCGCTTGCTGCAGTTGCTCGCGCACGCTTTCCAGGCGCTCGACCACCTGCTCCTCCGACAACTGCAACTCTTCGAGCAGCATCTCGCTGCTGGCCAGTTGCTCGGAGAGATCGAGCAGAGCGGCATCCTGTGGCTCCACACCCAGTTGCTCGCCTTCCTCGACCAGCTTGCGCTGTCGCTCGGCCAGGCGCTCCAGGCTGGTTTCCAGCTGCTGCAGGCGCGCCTGCTGCACTTCGGCCTGGCGCCGTGGCTCGGCGGAGCGGGTATTGAAGCCGTCCCACTGCTCCTGCCAAGCGTGCATGCCCAGCTCGGCCTCTTCGAGGGTAGCGGCGGACTCCTCGGCGGCGGCCAGGGTCAGTTCCTGCTCCGGCTCGAGCATGGCCAGCTCTTCACCCAGGGTAGCCAGCAGGGTGCGGTCATGGCCCAGGTGCGATTCGGTTTCCTGACGGGTGCGCTCGGCTTCCTTGAGGTCATCCTGCAACTGGCGCAGGCGCTGCTGGCCGTGCTGGATGCTCTGCTCCACCCGGGCGATGTCACCGGCCACCGAATAGAAGCGACCCTGCACCTGGTTGAAACGTTCGGATAACTCATGGTGGCCGTCACGCAGGCGCTCGATGCTGGCATCGGCGTTGCGCTGCTCGGCAACCAGCGCCTCGTGGGCGATGTCCTGATCGCCGATCGCCGTCTCGCGCTGCCGCACCCGCTCGTCCAGGTCACGCCAGCGCAATGCCGACAAGCGCGCCTTGAGCTGGCGTTCCTGGGCCTTGTATTCGCGATATTTCTCGGCGGCCTGGGCCTGGCGGTGCAAGCGTTCGAGCTGGCGCTCCAGCTCTTCGCGCAGGTCGGTCAGCCGCGCCAGGTTCTCCTGGGTGCGGCGGATGCGGCTTTCGGTCTCGCGGCGGCGCTCCTTGTACTTGGAGATGCCGGCCGCTTCTTCGATGAAGTTGCGCAGTTCTTCGGGCTTGGCCTCGATCAGCTTGGAGATCATGCCCTGCTCGATGATCGAGTAGCTGCGCGGGCCCAGGCCGGTGCCGAGGAAAATGTCGGTAATGTCCCGACGGCGGCATTTGGTGCCGTTCAGGTAATAACTGTTCTGCCCGTCGCGGGTAACCTTGCGGCGGATGGAAATCTCGGCGTAGGCGGCGTATTCACCCAGCAAGGTGGTTTCGCTGTTGTCGAACACCAGCTCGATGCTGGCCTGGCTCACCGGCTTGCGGCTGGTGGAGCCGTTGAAGATGACGTCGGTCATCGACTCGCCGCGCAGGTTCTTCGCCGAACTCTCACCCATCACCCAGCGCACGGCGTCGATGATGTTGGACTTGCCACAGCCGTTGGGGCCGACCACGGCCGCCATGTTGCTGGGGAAGTTGACCGTGGTCGGGTCGACGAACGACTTGAACCCGGCCAGGCGAATGCACTTCAGGCGCATCGGTCAGCCCCGGGCCAGCGCCGCCAGCACCAGTTCGCAGCTGCGCTGGCCATAAGCGGTGAGCACCTCGCGGATGCGCGGCAGGTCACGGGCAACCACGGCTTCGAGCAGGCGGGCGAACAGGTCGAGATAGTCGTCCATGTTGGCCTGGCGCTGGTCCAGGGCCAGGTAATAAGCACGGCTCATGGCTGGCTGCAGGTTTTCTACGGTTTCCTGCAGGTAAGGGTTGTCAGCGAAGGGGTAGGCAGCGCGCATCACCGCAAAGCTCTCGGCGACGAACACCTTGATGTCCTGGCGATCGCGGGAATGCTGCAGACGCTGCTGGATGTCCAGAAACGGGCGCAGGTCGGCTTCCAGGCGCCATTTCTGGGCAACGGCGTTGCCGAGCAGGATATAGAACTCGCCCATCAGAGTGCACAGGCTGCGCACGCTGCGCTCGTCCAGTTCGGTGACATGGGCGCCACGTCGCGGCAGGATCGCGATCAGATGGCGACGTTCGAGGATCAACAGCGCTTCGCGCACCGAGCCGCGGCTGACGCTGAGGGCCTGGGTGACCTTCTGCTCCTGGATCCGCTCACCGGGCGCAAGCTCGCCACGAATGATGCGTTCGGCCAGGTAGTCGGCAATCTGCTCGGAGAGGCTGTCCGGCGCCTTGAACGTCATGGTTTTCCTTCAAAATCATTGAACTGGGCACAAGGGAGCGATTGTAGCGCACTTGCCCAGCCCACGCGCAGAGGGGCATGGCGCTTTATTTGAGCTGCCAGACAGCCAGCCACACGGCGCGATCTATGCTTGTGATAGGGGCACTGTGTTCGGCTGGGCGTCGACATACGCATTTTCCTGACCTTTGAGTCAGAAAAATATTGACCACTGCGACAGGTCTGCTTATTGTCCGCCCAACAACAATAAAACCATTGCGAGGCCATCCCCGTGATCCAGTTTCTCGTCAACCAGGAGCTGCGTAGTGAGCATGCCCTGGACCCGAACATGACGGTGCTGCAGTACCTGCGTGAGCACCTGGGCAAACCCGGCACCAAGGAAGGCTGCGCCAGTGGCGACTGCGGCGCCTGCACCGTGGTGGTCGGCGAGCTTGTCCAGAATGAAGACGGCGAGGACAGCCTGCGCTACCGCAGCCTGAACGCTTGCCTGACGTTCGTTTCCTCCTTGCACGGCAAGCAACTGATCAGCGTCGAAGGCCTCAAGCACAACGGGCAACTGCACAGCGTGCAGCAGGCCATGGCCGATTGCCATGGCTCGCAATGCGGCTTCTGCACCCCCGGTTTCGTCATGTCGCTGTTCGCCCTGCAGAAGAACAGCCAGGGCGCCGACCTGCACCAGGCCCAGGAAGCCCTGGCCGGCAACTTGTGCCGTTGCACCGGTTACCGCCCGATCCTCGACGCCGCCGAGCAAAGCTGCCGCCTGCCCTGCCGCGACCAGTTCGACGCTCAGCAGGGGCAGACCATCGCCCGCCTCAAGGCCATCGCCCCGACCCAGACCGGCGAGCTCAACAGTGGCGACAAGCGCTGCCTGGTGCCGCTGACCGTAGCCGACCTGGCCGACCTGTACAGCTCGCACCCTGAAGCCCGCCTGCTGGCCGGTGGTACCGACCTGGCGCTGGAAGTCACCCAGTTCCACAAGACCCTGCCGGTAATGATCTACGTCGGCCATGTCGCCGAACTCAAGCGGATCGACAAGACCGCCAGCCACCTGGAAATCGGCGCCGCCACCCCGCTCACCGACTGCTACGGCGCACTCAACGAGGAATTCCCGGACTTCGGCGACCTGCTGCACCGCTTCGCCTCGCTGCAGATTCGCAACCAGGGCACCCTCGGCGGCAACATCGGCAACGCCTCGCCCATCGGCGACTCGCCACCCCTGCTGATCGCCCTCGATGCGCAGGTGGTGCTGCGCCAGGGCGAGCGCCAGCGGGTCATGCCGCTGGAAGACTACTTCATCGACTACCGCATCACGGCCCGCCAGGACAGCGAGTTCATCGAGAAGATCATCGTGCCACGCGCCAGCAACGACTGGGCTTTCCGTGCCTATAAAGTGTCCAAACGCCTGGACGACGATATCTCCGCCGTGTGCGGCGCCTTCAACCTGAGCATCGAAGACGGTGTGGTCAGCGGCGTGCGCATTGCCTTCGGCGGCATGGCGGCCATCCCGAAACGCGCCCGTGCCTGCGAAGCCGCCTTGCGCGGCAAGCCGTGGAACCAGGCCAACGTCGAACGCGCCTGCCAGGCCCTGGCCGAAGACTTCACCCCGCTCAGCGACTTCCGCGCCAGCAAGGAATACCGCCTGCTGACCGCGCAGAACCTGCTGCGCAAGTACTTCATCGAACAGCAAACGCCCTACATCGAGACCCGGGTGACCGACTATGTCTAACCATCACGTAGCCAAGAGCCAGGCCGAGATGGCCGAACTGTTCAGCCAGGACCTGACCACCGGGGTCGGCCGCAGCGTCAAGCACGACAGCGCCGACAAACATGTGTCGGGCGAAGCGCTGTACATCGACGACCGCCTGGAATTCCCCAACCAGCTGCATGTCTATGCGCGCACCGCAGACCGTGCCCATGCGCGCATCCTGCGCATCGACACCACGCCCTGCTACGCCTTCGAAGGCGTGCGCATCGCCATCACCCACGAAGACATCCCGGGCCTGAAGGACATCGGCCCGGTGGTCGCCGGCGACCCGCTGCTGGCCATCGACAAGGTCGAGTTCTTCGGCCAGCCGGTGCTCGCCGTGGCGGCCCGCGACCTGGATACTGCGCGCCGTGCGGCCATGGCTGCCATCGTCGAGTACGAAGACCTGGAGCCGGTGCTGGACGTGGTCGATGCCTTGCGCAAGAAGCACTTCGTGCTCGACAGCCACACCCACCAGCGCGGCGATTCGGCCGCCGCCCTGGCCAGCGCCCCGCACCGCCTGCAAGGCACCCTGCACATCGGCGGCCAGGAGCACTTCTACCTGGAAACCCAGATCTCCTCGGTGATGCCCACCGAGGACGGCGGCATGATCGTCTACTGCTCCACGCAGAACCCCACCGAAGTGCAGAAGCTGGTCGCCGAAGTACTCGACGTGCCGATGAACAAGGTGGTGCTGGACATGCGCCGCATGGGCGGCGGCTTCGGCGGCAAGGAAACCCAGGCGGCCAGCCCGGCCTGCCTGTGCGCAGTGGTCGCGCGCCTGACCGGCCAGCCGACCAAGATGCGCCTGCCACGGGTCGAAGACATGACCATGACCGGCAAGCGCCACCCGTTCTATGTAGAGTACGACGTCGGCTTCGACGACGATGGCCGCCTGCACGGCATCAACCTCGACCTGGCCGGCAACTGCGGCTACTCGCCCGACCTGTCCGGCTCGATCGTCGACCGCGCCATGTTCCACTCCGACAACGCCTACTACCTGGGCGATGCCACCGTGCACGGCCACCGCTGCAAGACCAACACCGCCTCCAATACTGCCTACCGGGGCTTCGGCGGCCCGCAGGGGATGGTCGCCATCGAACAGGTGATGGACCACATCGCCCGCCACCTGGGCCGCGACCCGCTGGCCGTGCGCAAGGCCAACTATTACGGCAAGACCGAACGCAACGTCACCCACTACTACCAGACCGTCGAGCACAACATGCTCGAGGAGATGACCGCCGAACTGGAAGCCAGCAGCGACTACGCCGAGCGCCGCGAGTCGATCCGCCGCTTCAACGCCAACAGCCCGGTCCTGAAAAAGGGCCTGGCGCTGACGCCGGTCAAGTTCGGTATCTCGTTCACCGCCACCTTCCTCAACCAGGCCGGTGCGCTGATCCACATCTACACCGACGGCAGCATTCACCTGAACCATGGCGGCACCGAGATGGGCCAGGGCCTGAACACCAAGGTGGCACAGGTGGTGGCGCAGGTGTTCCAGGTCGATTTCAGCCGCATCCAGATCACCGCCACCAACACCGACAAAGTGCCCAACACTTCGCCGACCGCCGCTTCGAGTGGCGCCGACCTGAACGGCAAGGCTGCCCAGAACGCTGCCGAGATCCTCAAGAAGCGCCTCACCGAGTTTGCCGCACGGCACTATCAGGTGACCGAGGAAGACGTCGAATTCCGCAACGGCCATGTGCGCGTGCGCGACCAGATCGTCAGCTTCGAGCAACTGGTGCAGCAGGCGTACTTTGCCCAGGTGTCGCTGTCGACCACCGGTTTCTACCGCACGCCGAAGATCTACTACGACCGCAGCCAGGCACGCGGCCGGCCGTTCTACTACTTCGCCTTCGGCGCTGCCTGCGTGGAAGTGATCGTCGACACCCTGACCGGCGAGTACAAGATGCTGCGCGCCGACATCCTGCATGACGTAGGCGATTCGCTGAACCCGGCCATCGACATCGGCCAGGTCGAAGGCGGCTTCATCCAGGGCATGGGCTGGCTGACCACCGAAGAGCTGGTGTGGAACGCCAAGGGCAAGCTGATGACCAACGGCCCGGCCAGCTACAAGATCCCGGCGGTGGCCGACATGCCGCTGGACCTGCGGGTGAAGCTGGTGGAAAACCGCAAGAACCCGGAAGACACCGTGTTCCACTCCAAGGCCGTGGGCGAGCCGCCGTTCATGCTTGGCATCGCTGCCTGGTGTGCGCTCAAGGACGCCGTGGCCAGCATCGCCGACTACCGCGTGCAGCCACAGGTGGATGCGCCGGCGACGCCGGAGCGGGTGTTGTGGGGATGCGAGCAGATGCGCAAGGCGGTGGCTGCAGCGCAGCCGACTCAACAGGAACTGGAAATCGTCACTCAGTAACACCGTAGGACCGCTTTTTTGTGGGAGCGGCCTTGCGTCGCGAAAGGGTCGCGAAGCGGCCCCGGGATGTGTGCTGCAACATAGAGTTTTGGGGCTGCTGCGCAGCCCTTTCGCGACGCAAGGCCGCTCCCACACAAAGCGGGCCGTGTTGATCTGAAGAGGATCTGAATCATGCACCAATGGATCAACGCCCTCGCCGACCACCAGTCCCGCGGCGAAGCCTGCGTGCTGGTGACCATCATCGAGGAGCGCGGCTCGACCCCGCGCAACGCTGGCTCGAAGATGGTCGTCAGCGCCACCGGCCTGTTCGACACCATCGGCGGCGGCCACCTGGAATACAAGGCCCTGCACATCGCCCGGCAGATGCTCGAGGAACACCGCAACACCCCGCACCTGGAGCGCTTCAGCCTCGGCGCCAGCCTCGGCCAGTGCTGCGGCGGTGCCACCGTGTTGCTGTTCGAGCCGATGGCTGCGGTGCAGGCCGAGATCGCCGTGTTCGGCGCGGGCCATGTCGGCCGTGCTCTGGTACCCTTGCTCGCCGCGCTGCCCTGCCGGGTGCGCTGGATCGACTCGCGTGAACAGGAATTCCCCGAACTCATCCCCAACGGGGTGAGCAAGGTCGTCAGTGAAGAACCGGTCGACGAAGTCGCGGACCTGCCGCCAGGCAGCTACTGCATCGTCATGACCCACAATCACCAGCTCGACCTGGAACTGACCGCCGCCATTCTCAAGCGCAACGATTTCACCTGGTTCGGCCTGATTGGCTCGAAGACCAAGCGGGTCAAGTTCGAGCACCGCCTGCGCGAGCGCGGCTACGACGATGCCGTGCTGGCGCGCATGCGCTGCCCGATGGGCCTGCCCGAGGTCAAGGGCAAGCTGCCGATCGAGATTGCCGTGTCCATCGCCGGCGAAATCATTGCCACCTACAACGCCTGCTTCGGCCAGCACGACGCTGCCGCCAACGCTGGCCCCATTGCCCAGTTGCTGCCGCCCTCCCGGCGCAGCCAAGCCATTTGACGAGTGTGTTATGACCGTTACCCGCAAAGCCTACCGTGCCGCCATCCTGCACAGCATCGCCGACCCGGCCGAGGTAGGCCTGGACGCTTCCCATGAGTACTTCGAGGACGGCCTGCTGGTGATCGACGATGGCCGCATCAGCGCCGTTGGCCCGGCCAGCGAGCTGCTGCCGAGCCTGGCAGCCGACATCGAGGTGGTGCATTACCAGGACGCACTGATCACCCCGGGCTTCATCGATACCCACATTCACTTCCCGCAGACCGGCATGATCGGCTCGTACGGCGAGCAACTGCTGGACTGGCTGAATACCTACACCTTCCCTTGCGAAAAGCAGTTCGCCGACAAGGAGCACGCCGACAAGGTGGCGAAGATCTTCCTCAAGGAACTGCTGCGCAACGGCACCACCACCGCCCTGGTGTTCGGCAGCGTGCACCCGCAGTCGGTCAACGCCCTGTTCGAAGAAGCCGAGCGCCTGGACCTGCGGATGATTGCCGGCAAGGTGATGATGGACCGCAACGCCCCGGACTACCTGACCGACACCGCCGAGTCCGGTTACACCGAAAGCAAGCAGCTGATCGAGCGCTGGCATGGCAAGGGCCGCCTGCACTACGCAGTGACCCCACGCTTCGCCCCGACCAGCACGCCGGAACAACTGGCCCTGGCCGGTCAGTTGCTGAAGGAATACCCGGGCCTTTACCTGCACACCCACCTGTCCGAGAACCTCAAGGAAATCGACTGGGTGAAAGAACTGTTCCCCGAGCAGAAAGGCTACCTGGACGTCTACGACCACTTCGAGCTGCTCAGCGAGCGCTCAGTGTTCGCCCACGGCGTGCACCTGTGCGACAGCGAATGCCAGCGCCTGGCGGAAACCGGCTCGGCCGTGGCCTTCTGCCCGACCTCCAACCTGTTCCTCGGCAGCGGCCTGTTCAACCTGCCCCAGGCCGAGCGCTTCAAGGTCAACGTGGGCCTGGGCACCGACGTCGGCGCCGGCACCAGCTTCTCGCTGCTCAACACCCTGAACGAGGCGTACAAGGTGATGCAGCTGCAAGGCGCGCGCCTGCACCCGTATAAGTCGCTGTACCTGGCCACCCTCGGCGGCGCTCGCGCCTTGCGCCTGGACGACCGTATCGGCAGTCTGCGCCCGGGCAACGATGCCGACTTCGTGGTGCTCGACTACAAGGCCACGCCGCTGCTGGACTACCGCATTCAGCAGTCCAGCAGCATTGAAGAAACCCTGTTCGTACTAACCACCCTGGGCGACGACCGCACCGTGCGCGAAACCTACGCCGCGGGGCGTTGCGTGCACCAGCGCTAAGGTTCTTTCGCCAGCCCCCGGTACAGCGCGCCGCCGATCGCAGCCCCGATCAGCGGCGCCACCCAGAACAGCCACAGCTGCTGCAAGGCCCAGCCGCCGACGAACAAGGCCGGCCCCGTGCTACGTGCGGGGTTGACCGAGGTATTGGTCACCGGGATCGAGATCAGGTGGATCAGGGTCAGGGCCAGGCCGATGGCAATCGGCGCGAAACCTGCCGGGGCACGGGCGTCAGTGGCGCCCATGATCACCACCAGGAACATGGCGGTCATCACCACTTCACTGACAAAGCCCGCGCCCAGCGTGTAGCCGCCAGGCGAATGGTCGGCGTAACCGTTGGACGCCAGGCCCGAGGACAGCTCGAAGCCGGCCTTGCCGCTGGCGATGAGATAGATCACGCCAGCGGCCAGGATGGCGCCGATCACCTGGGCGATCACATAGGGCAGCAGCTCTTTGGCCGGGAAGCGGCCACCGACCACCAGCCCGAACGACACGGCGGGGTTGAGATGACAACCGGAGATATGACCGATGGCAAAGGCCATGGTCAGCACGGTAAGACCGAAGGCGAAGGCGACACCGAGCACACCGATGCCGACGGGAGAACTGGCTGCGAGTACGGCACTGCCACAACCACCAAGAACCAACCAGAAGGTGCCGATCAGCTCGGCCCCCATCCGTGTACCCAGAGACATGGTCATCGACCTTTCCTCAAGTAGTGGAACGCAATGGATGCGCAAGCCCAACTGCTTGATGAAGGTTTGCTCACAAGAATTTAGCAGAGGTTTGGCTATTGGCCAGTAACGACGAAGGGCTGCAAATGCAGCCCTTCGGTCACATCAGGCAAACGATCAACCCTTGGCCGACACCTTGGGCTTTTTCAGCAGGTGCGAGAACACGGCATGCAGGTCGTCCGAGGCGCTTTCCTCGTCCAGGTTCAGCTTGCTGTCGATATGGTCCATGTGGTGCATCATCAGGCTCACCGCCTGCTCGGCATCACGCGCCTCAATCGCATCGATCAGCTGCATGTGCTCGTCATACGAGCAGTGCGAGCGGGTGCCAGTTTCATACTGGGCGATGATCAGCGAAGTTTGCGACACCAGGCTGCGCTGGAAGCTGACCAGCGGGGCATTGCCAGCGGCTTCAGCCAACTTCAGGTGAAACTCGCCGGACAGGCGGATACCGGCGCCGCGGTCGCCACGGGAGAAGCTGTCGCGCTCCTCGCGCACCATCTGACGCAGTTCGTTGAGCTGCTCCAGCGTCGCGTGCTGCACGGCCAACTCGGTGATGGCACGTTCGACCATGCGCCGCGAGAAGAACACCTGACGTGCCTCTTCAACCGTCGGGCTGGCCACCACCGCACCGCGATTGGGCCGCAGCAGCACCACGCTTTCATGGGCCAGGCGCGACAGGGCGCGGCGGATGATGGTGCGGCTGACGCCAAAGATCTCGCCCAGCGCTTCCTCGCTCAACTTGGTGCCCGGCGCCAATCGCTGCTCGAGAATCGCCTCGAAGATGTGCGCGTAGACGATGTCGTCCTGGGTACCACTGCGGCCGGCCTTGCCAGTACGCGCAGGTTTTTTCAGAGGTTGCAGCTGTTCGTTCATGGGCTCTCGAGGCACGAAGAGAAAGTATGGCGCCATTGTACACAGGCTGAGGCGATTCCGCAGGGGGCGTTTTACCTATATAGCCGTTGTACGACGCATTGCGCACACAAAAGATAAAACATTATTTGCATTCTTTGTACACAAAAGCATAATCCATCGGGCAACATCTTGACCCGTGAGTCAACAAAACGCGTCAGACGTCTGCCTTCCCTCGCGGAGCCACCAAGTGCATTGCTCAGGACCCTGGCTCCAACAACAACAAGAAAGACTTGAGGAGTACTCGCTGTGGAAAGCCGCAAATCCGAAGCCCCTACGCTGGATCTCGCGCCGCCGCTCGAAACGAGTTGGCTGGAACGGATTTTCAAACTCAAGCAACACGGCAGCACTGTCAAAACCGAGCTGATCGCCGGGGTGACCACCTTCATCACCATGGCCTACATCATCTTCGTCAACCCTAACATCATGGCCGACGCCGGCATCGACCATGGTGCCGCCTTCGTCGCCACCTGCATCGCCGCCGCACTGGGCTGCCTGCTGATGGGCCTGTACGCCAACTGGCCGGTGGGCCTGGCGCCGGGCATGGGGCTGAATGCCTTCTTTACCTACACCGTGGTCGGCACCATGGGCTACAACTGGGAAACGGCGCTGGGGGCGGTGTTCGTCTCGGGCGTGCTGTTCATGTTCCTGACCTTGTCAAAAGTGCGCGAATGGCTGCTCAACAGCATCCCGGTCAGCCTGCGCCATGCCATGGGGGCCGGCGTCGGATTGTTCCTCGGGCTGATCGGCCTGAAGACCGCCGGCATCATCGTCGACAGCCCCGCCACGCTGATCAAGCTGGGCTCGCTGCATGAGCCGGGGCCACTGCTGGCGGCGCTGTGCTTCCTGCTGATCGCCATCCTCAGCTACAAGCGGGTGTTCGGGGCGATCCTGATCAGCATCATCGGCGTCACTCTGGCGGGCTGGGGCCTGGGCCTGGTCAAGTTCGGCGGGGTGATGTCGATGCCGCCGAGCCTGGCACCGACCTGGATGGCCATGGACGTGGCTGGCGTGTTCAACGTCAGCATGATCAGCGTGGTGCTGGCCTTCCTGTTCGTGCACATGTTCGACACTGCCGGCACCCTGATGGGCGTGGCGCAGCGGGCGAACCTGGTGGCACCTGATGGCCGCATCGAGAACCTGTCCCGTGCGTTGAAGGCCGACAGTGCTTCCAGCGTGTTCGGTGCTGTGGTCGGCGTGCCACCGGTGACCAGCTATGTAGAAAGTGCCGCTGGTGTAGCAGCAGGTGGCCGTACTGGTCTGACTGCAGTGGTGGTGGGCATTCTGTTCGTCGCCGCGATGTTCTTCGCGCCATTGGCTGGAATGATCCCGGCTTACGCAACTGCCGGCGCGCTGATCTACGTGGCGATGCTGATGATGGGCAGCATGGCGCACATTCATTGGGACGAAGCCACCGACAGTATTCCGGCGATCGTCACGGTAATCATGATGCCGCTGACCTTCTCCGTCGCCGACGGTATCGCCCTGGGCTTCATCAGCTATGTGGCATTGAAGGCAGGGACCGGCAAGTACAAGGAGATCTCGGCCAGCCTGTGGGTGCTGTGCGCGATCTTCATTGCCAAGTTCGTGTTCCTCTGACCCTCACCGCACCAACCAAGGGCGCTTCGGCGCCCTTTCTTTATTTCTATAGCCTGTACCGGCCCTTTCGCGGGCAAGCCCGCTCCCACAGGAGTTCTTGTGATCCTGTGGGAGCGGGTTTATCGAGGCGTCGAACCGCCGCGAAGAGGCCAGCACAGCTACGACAAAACCAGCAGACGAAAAAAAGCCCGCCAGTGTGGGAGCGGGCCAAAGGACCTACGAAGATTCTTCTAGCGACCAACTAGCTTCCGCGATAGGTCGAATAGCTGTACGGCGAGATCAGCAGCGGCACGTGGTAGTGCTCCTGCTTTTCATCAATGCCGAAACGCAGCACGACAACATCCAAAAACGCCGTGTCCGGCAGCTGCACGCCGCGGGCACGGTAATAGGCGCCAGCGCTGAACTGCAGCTGGTAGACGCCGGTACGGTAATCGTCACCCTGCAGCAGCGGCGCGTCGACACGGCCATCACTGTTGGTCAGGGCAGTATTCACCAGCTCCAGCTGCTGGCCTTCGACGCGATACAGCTCGACCTTGATCGAGCTGCCTGGGCAGCCATGCGCGGCATCCAGTACGTGTGTGGTCAAACGTCCCATCTGCTTGTCGCCTCTTGTTCAATCTATGGGCAAAAAATACACAGCCAACGCCCCAACTTAGGGCCTGCGATGTGCGGGAATGACGCCATTAAGACATTTCACCGCCAGATTGTACACAATTTTTTAATCCCTTCCGTCGCAGCCCCGGCAAACCGGCCATCAGTCGCAAATACAGACGCTGTGCAGAGCCTGATGTCATTAACTGACCATTCAGGCAGGTTTCTTGCAACACGTTCTCATGCGACAAAAGGGAAGAAATGCGGAAAAACAGGCTTACAAAAGATTTCAGAAGTTGTATACAATCAGCCCATCCGGTGGTGCGACATCCCGACGCGGCCCGCCCACCCCGCACCAACACACAAGAAGGAAGACTGCAGTGAGTGCTGACTACCCTCGCGACCTGATCGGTTACGGCAACAACCCTCCTCACCCGCAATGGCCGGGCAACGCTCGCATCGCGCTGTCTTTCGTCCTCAACTACGAAGAAGGCGGCGAACGCAACATCCTGCACGGTGACAAAGAGTCCGAAGCCTTCCTGTCCGAGATGGTAGCCGCCCAGCCTCTGCAGGGTGCGCGCAACATGAGCATGGAATCGCTGTACGAGTACGGCAGCCGCGCCGGCGTGTGGCGCCTGCTCAAGCTGTTCAAGGACAGCGGCGTCCCACTGACCATCTTCGCCGTGGCCATGGCCGCCCAGCGCCACCCCGATGTGATCCGCGCCATGGCCGAAGCCGGTCACGAGATCTGCAGCCACGGCTACCGCTGGATCGACTACCAGAACATGGACGAGGCCCAGGAGCGCGAGCACATGCTCGAAGCCATCCGCATCCTCACCGAACTCACCGGTGAACGCCCAGTGGGCTGGTACACCGGCCGCACCGGCCCGAACACCCGCCGCCTGGTGATGGAGGAAGGTGGCTTCCTCTATGACAGCGACACCTACGACGACGATCTGCCCTACTGGGAACCGAACAACCCGACCGGCAAGCCGCACCTGGTGATCCCGTACACCCTCGACACCAACGACATGCGCTTCACCCAGGTGCAGGGCTTCAACTGCGGCGAGCAGTTCTTCCAGTACCTGAAAGACGCCTTCGACGTGCTCTACGCAGAAGGCGCCGAAGCACCGAAGATGCTCTCCATCGGCCTGCACTGCCGCCTGGTCGGCCGCCCGGCGCGCCTGGCTGCGCTCAAGCGCTTCGTCGATTACGCCAAGAGCCACGACCAGGTCTGGTTCGCCCGTCGCGTGGACATCGCCCGCCACTGGCACGCCACCCACCCGTACAAGAAAGAGAACGCCTGATGACCGCCTTCAAAACCCTCAAGCCATCCGCCCTGGACCGTGACGCTTTCGTCAAGGTGTTCGCCGACATCTACGAGCACTCGCCGTGGGTCGCCGAAAAAGCCTACGACCTGGGCCAGCTGGGCGAACTGGACGAGATCGAGGCGCTGCACCAGCGCATGAGCGACATCCTGCTCAGCGCCAACCATGCCGACCAGCTGGCGCTGATCAACGCTCACCCGGACCTGGCCGGCAAGGCCGCCATCCAGGGCGAGCTGACCGAATCGAGCACCAACGAACAGGCCGGCGCCGGCATCCACGAGTGCACCGCCGAAGAGTTCGCCCGGTTCACCGAACTGAACGACGCCTACAAGGCCAAGTTCCAGTTCCCGTTCATCATGGCGGTCAAGGGCAGCAACCGGCACCAGATCCTCGCCGCCTTCGAAAAACGCATCCACAACGATACCGATGCCGAATTCAAGGAAGCCCTGGCGCAGATCAACCTGATCGCCCTGTTCCGCCTGCTGCAGCTGTAAGCACCAGCCGAACCCATATTCAGAAAAACGAACAATAGAAGAGATAACCGCATGCGCACCCTGATGATCGAGCCCCTGACCAAAGAAGCCTTCGCCGAATTCGGAGACGTGATCGAAACCGATGGCAGCGACCACTTCATGATCAACAACGGCTCGACCATGCGCTTTCACAAGCTCGCCACGGTCGAGACCGCCGAGCCTGAAGACAAGGCGATCATCAGCATCTTCCGCGCCGACGCGCAGGACATGCCGCTGACCGTGCGCATGCTGGAGCGCCATCCGCTGGGCAGCCAGGCTTTCATCCCGCTGCTCGGCAACCCCTTTCTGATCGTGGTCGCGCCCGTTGGCGATGCACCTGTATCAGGCTTGGTCCGTGCCTTCCGTAGTAACGGCAGGCAGGGCGTTAATTACCATCGCGGCGTCTGGCACCACCCGGTGCTGACGATCGAAAAGCGGGATGACTTCCTGGTGGTTGATCGCAGTGGTTCTGGCAACAACTGCGATGAGCATTACTTCACCGAGGAACAGATGCTGATCCTCAATCCCCACCAATAAGAAAAGGTCGGTCATCGTTCACGGTGATCGGCAGAGGTACATACTGTGGAAGCACACCTTCACGAATGGCTGAACCTGAGCATTCGCTGGGTTCACATGATCACCGGTGTCGCCTGGATCGGTGCATCGTTCTACTTCGTCTGGCTGGAGAACCACCTGAACCGAAGCAACCCGCGCGATGGGTTGTCGGGTGATCTCTGGGCGATTCACGGCGGTGGTATCTACCACCTGGAGAAATACAAGCTCGCACCCCCGAAAATGCCCGAGAACCTGCACTGGTTCAAATGGGAAGCCTACTTCACCTGGATGTCCGGTATCGCCCTGCTGTGCGTGGTGTTCTACTGGAACCCGAGCCTGTACCTGCTGGCACCCGGCAGCACCCTGAGCGGTGCCGAAGGCGTGGCCATCGGTATCGGTTCGCTGGTCGCCGGCTGGTTCATCTACGACTTCCTGTGCGACTCGCCGCTGGGCAAGCACCCTGCCCTGCTCGGCGCCGTGCTGTTCGTCCTGATCATCGCCGCCTGCTTCGGCTTCAGCCTGGTGTTCAGTGGCCGTGGTGCATACCTGCACACCGGTGCGATCATCGGCACCATCATGGTCGGTAACGTGTTCCGCATCATCATGCCGGCCCAGCGCCAGCTGGTGGCGGCGATCGAGAACAACCAGACCCCGGACCCGGTACTGCCGGCCAAGGGCCTGCTGCGCTCGCGTCACAACAACTACTTCACCCTGCCGGTGCTGTTCATCATGATCAGCAACCACTTCCCGAGCACCTACGGTAGCCAGTACAACTGGCTGATCCTGGCAGGCATCGCAGTAGCCGCGGTTCTGATCCGCCACTACTTCAACACCCGTCACGACAGCAACAAGTACGCCTGGACCCTGCCGGTCGGCGCCCTGGCGATGATCTGCCTGGCCTACGTCACCGGTCCCAAGCCGATGGCCGTCAGCCCTGAGCAGGCCGCAGCCAAGGTCGAGTACCAGCCGCTGCCAGCCACCGCCGTCGGCGGCAAGACCGCTGCCGAGCTGCGCGCCGAGGAAGCCGCGAAGGCCGCCGAAGCCCCAGCCGCGCCAGCCGAGGCTCCGGCCCAGGCGACCGCACAGGCTGCCGGTGGCGACTTCGACAAGATCCACAAAGTCATCCAGGAACGCTGCAGCGTGTGCCACTCGTCGAAACCGACCAGCCCACTGTTCAGCGCAGCCCCTGCCGGCGTGATGTTCGACACCCCGCAGCAGATTCAGGCCCAGGCCGCGCGCATTCAGGCGCAAGCGGTTGCCAGCCAGATCATGCCGCTGGGCAACATCACCCAGATGACCGCCGAAGAGCGCAAGCTCGTCGGTGACTGGATCGCCAAAGGCGCCCAGGTCAACTGATCCATCGGGCGCCCCGCTCTCCCTGTGGGAGCGGGCTTGCCCGCGAAGAGGCCGGTAAACCCGGCCTCTGCTTCAAGACATACGCAACAAGCAAGCATCGAGCGTTCGACTGCTGGCGGGAAACCCGGGCTGCCTTGGCCTGCCGCTTGCGACCTGCGCTTGGATCCGAGAATAAAAACAAAACTCGAGGTGCTGCATGTCCGAGTCACGCAAGGCGTACATTCCAGTTGCGCCGCCGCGACAGCCTCTGCCCCTGTTCCAACTGTTCCTGGTTGGCCTGCAACATGTACTGCTGATGTACGGGGGTGCGATTGCCGTCCCTCTGATCATCGGCCAGGCCGCTGGCCTGTCCCGTGAAGAAGTCGCTTTCCTGATCAACGCCGACCTGCTGGTCGCCGGTGTCGCCACCATCATCCAGTCGTTCGGTATCGGCCCGGTCGGGATCCGCATGCCAGTGATGATGGGTGCCAGCTTCGCTGCCGTCGGCAGCATGGTGGCCATGGCCGGCATGCCGGGCGTGGGCCTGCAGGGGATCTTCGGCGCAACCATCGCTGCCGGGTTCTTCGGCATGCTGATGGCGCCGTTCATGTCCAAGGTCGTGCGTTTCTTCCCGCCACTGGTCACCGGTACGGTGATCACCTCGATTGGCCTGTCGCTGTTCCCGGTGGCAGTCAACTGGGCCGGTGGCGGCGAGAACGCCGCGACCTTCGGTTCGCCGATCTACCTGCTGGTGGCTGGCCTGGTGCTGGCTGTCATCCTGTTGATCAACCGCTTCATGCGCGGCTTCTGGGTCAACGTGTCGGTGCTGGTGGGCATGGGCCTTGGCTACATCCTGGCCGGTTCCATCGGCATGGTCGACCTGTCGGGCCTGGGCGACACGCCGTGGCTGCAAGTGGTGACCCCACTGCACTTCGGCATGCCGACCTTCAGCCTGGCGCCGATCCTGTCGATGTGCCTGGTGGTGGTGATCATCTTCGTCGAGTCGACGGGCATGTTCCTCGCCCTTGGCAAGGTGACTGATCGCGAAGTTACCCCTGGGATGCTGCGTCGCGGCCTGTTGTGCGATGCCGGTGCGTCGTTCATCGCCGGCTTCTTCAACACCTTCACCCACTCCTCGTTCGCCCAGAACATCGGCCTGGTGCAGATGACGGGCGTGCGTTGCCGCTACGTCACGATCACGGCAGGTGCACTGCTGATCGTGCTCAGCCTGCTGCCCAAGGCGGCCTTCCTGATCGCTTCGATTCCGCCTGCAGTACTGGGCGGCGCGTCCATTGCCATGTTCGGCATGGTCACCGCCACCGGGATCAAGATCCTCCAGGAAGCCGATATCGGCGACCGTCGCAACCAGCTACTGGTGGCAGTGAGCGTCGGCTTTGGCCTGATCCCTGTGGTCAAGCCGGAGTTCTTCGCGCAGATGCCGCAGTGGATGGAACCCATCACCCACAGCGGGATCGCCATGGCCACGGTCAGTGCCCTGGTGCTCAACGTGCTGTTCAACATCCTCGGTGGTGCCGAGCGCGCCGTGCATAACGACGCCTGCCACCAGCATTGAGCCACAGGCGGGGCGGCGCAGTTTGCCGCCCCTGCTCACTTTCCGCAGTAACCGCATCACCGTCGACCCGCCGGAATGGGCCGCTCGGGGCGCCTGCGCGCCGAAAAAACCGCCAACAAAAACAATAAGTCCGGGAATCACAACATGAAGCGCATCACCTCGTCCCTGCTGCTGGGCAGCAGCCTGCTGGCCACCCTCCCCGCCCATGCAGGCGATTGGCTGCTGTGGCACGGCGAAAGCCTGACGTACTTGTACGGCAAGGACTTCAAGATCAACCCCGATATCCAGCAGACCATCACCTTCGAACACGCCAACAAATGGAAGTACGGCGACACGTTCTTCTTCGTCGACAAGATCTTCTACAACGGCAAGGCCGACCCCGGCAAAGGCGAAGACACCTACTACGGCGAGTTCAGCCCACGCCTGTCGTTCGGCAAGATCTTCGACCAGAAGCTCGCCTTCGGCCCGATCAAGGACGTGCTGCTGGCGATGACCTACGAACGTGGCGAAGGCGACAACGAGGCCTA
Organism: Pseudomonas sp. CC120222-01a; assembly: GCF_003097235.1. GTDB lineage: Bacteria > Pseudomonadota > Gammaproteobacteria > Pseudomonadales > Pseudomonadaceae > Aquipseudomonas. Next base: position 76,166 of record NZ_QEQQ01000006.1, read on the forward strand.
CCTGATCGGCCCCGGCTTCGACCTGGACATTCCCGGCTTCAACTATTTCACCCTGAACTTCTACGTGCGCAACACCGAGGGCGACCGCCCCGGTGACAACGTCTGGCAGATCACCCCCGGCTGGTCGTACACCATTCCTGTGGGCAAGTCCGACATCCTGATCGACGGCTACATGGACTGGGTCACCGACAACGACCAGAACCACCGCGGCACCTACCACGCCAACCTGCACTTCAACCCGCAGGTCAAATACGACCTGGGCAAGGCCCTGAATATCGGTGCCAAGCAGCTCTACGTCGGCTTCGAGTACAGCTACTGGAAGGACAAGTACGGCATCGACAGCCGCGGCAACCTGGACAGCAATCAGAGTGTCGCCAGTGCGCTGATCAAGGTACATTTCTAAAAACCTGATCAAACGCCCAGGTTTGAATCACGGTGCTCCAGGACGGAGCACTTGAGGCGCGGCGCGCAAGCCAGTAATCTGCGCGCCCCCTCGATCACGGCAGGATGGATTCTGCCGGCGTTTACTGACCGCTCAGTCAATGAATTCGGGCGGTTGGCCAACGTGTTGCCAGCCTGAAACACCCATTTTCATCCGTTCAGAACGAGTCGAGCAGGAAGGTAGCAGCTAACCCCGAAAAGTTGGCGCAGCTCTTGCCAAACAACTGTGGCCAATCGAAAAAAGCTGACTCAAAAGACAAAAAAGCGCCGTCGAGCGCTGACAACAGATCAATCAAGGGAGCGACACTCGCAATGCGTACCATCAATAGCCTGATTCTCGCGGGCGGCCTGCTGGCCTGCGGCACCACCTTTGCCGGCGACCTGCTGCAGTGGCAGAACAACAGCCTGACCTACCTGTGGGGCAAGAACTTCAAGGTCAACCCCGATACCCAGCAGACCTTCACCTTCGAGCACGCCGATGGCTGGAAGTACGGCGACAACTTCTTCTTCGTCGACAAGATCTTCTACCAGGGCAAGAAGGACGCCAGCAACGGCCCCAACACCTACTACGGCGAGTTCAGCCCGCGTCTGTCGTTCGGCAAGATCTTCGACCAGAAGCTCGAGTTTGGCCCGGTCAAGGACGTGCTGCTGGCTGCTACCTATGAGTTTGGCGAGGGTGACGTCGAGTCGTACCTGATCGGCCCAGGCTTCGACCTGAACATTCCGGGCTTCGACTACTTCCAGCTGAACTTCTACAACCGCATGCCTGAAGGCAGCCGCGCGGGCAACAATGTCTGGCAGATCACTCCGGTCTGGTCCTACACCATTCCGGTCGGTGACTCCGATGTGCTGATCGACGGCTTCATGGACTGGGTCGTCGACAACGACGAGAACCGTCACGGTACCTACCACGCCAACCTGCACTTCAACCCACAGATCAAGTACGACCTGGGCAAGGCCCTGCACCTGGGCGAGAAGCAGCTGTATGTGGGTGTCGAGTACGACTACTGGAAGGACAAGTACGGCATCAAGGACAGCGATGGCTTCACCACCGACCAGAACACCATGAGTTTCCTGGTGAAAGTGCACTTCTGATCGGCTTGAACGTGAAAGCGCCGCCCTGGGGCGGCGCTTTCATAATCACGACTTGTAAGTTAAGGCTTACAACTTTTTAAGACCTATCTTACTTAAAACCAAAATTGCCTTATAAGTCAAAAACAGGGCCGATGGCAGTGCCATGCCAAAACCCATCAATATCAGCTCCACTTCCTGGTGCGGGATGACCCGGAAGATATCCAACACCAACACTCCTGCATTGATCACCAATGCCAGGCCGAACATCGCACAGCACTTGTAAAGCGCCTGAGCGTCGGCGCTACGCAGCAGGAAGCCAAAGCCCAGAGCCCCCCACGCCAGCGCCGTGAGCAGGTAGAGCGCCAGGTGGTAGGCGTCGTACGTCAGTACACCGAACATGTGGCATGTCCTCCCGATCAAGTCTGAAATGGCAAGTTACGACTATAAAGCCATCGCCTTCGCTTGCACTGCAAATTTTTGACATTATTTTTGCAAGTTTTCGACTAGACTCGTCGCCCTCGCACAACCAAGAAAGAAAACAGGCCAACTTGATGCGTACTCCCCTCGCCGCGCCATGGCGCTATCTGCTGCTACTCTGTTCAACCTGGTTCGGCATCTTCCTGCTGACACGTTTCATATTGCTGGCCACACACCTGGATGAGGTCAGCGGTAATTATTTCTCGATCTTCTTCGACGGTGCCCTCTACGACCTGAGCTTCCTCATCTACACCGCCCTGCCACTGGGCGTGTACCTGGTCCTGTGCCCGAATGCCTTGTGGCGTTCGCGTGCTCACCGCTGGCTGCTCGCCGGCTTGTGGGTGGTCAGCCTGTTCGTGATGCTGTTCGTCGCCGTGGCCGAGTGGCTGTTCTGGGACGAGTTCGGCGTACGCTTCAACTTCATCGCTGTCGACTACCTGGTCTATTCCAAGGAAGTGCTGGACAACATCCGCGAGTCCTACCCACTGCCCACGCTGCTCAGCAGCATCGCAGTGGCCGCGGTCCTGCTCGCCCTGGTACTGCGCAAGCCGCTGGCCCAGGCCCTCGCCGCCCCCGCCGCCACCTCGCGCCAGCGCTGGTCCGGGCTGGGCGTGCTGGCGGTGCTGGTCGGCCTGAACATCCTGGTGATCGACCAGCAGTTCCCGCGCGGCCAGGGCGGCAACGCCTACCAGCGCGAACTGGCCAGTAACGGCCCGTACCAGTTCTTCGCCGCCTTCCGTAACAACGAACTGGATTACACCCAGTTCTACGCCAGCCTCGGCGCCGGCGAAGTCGGCGCGCAGATGCACCAGGAGCTGGCCGAACCCAACGCCCGCTTCCAGGGCCAGGAGCCTCAGGACATCCGCCGCCACATCAGTGCCAGCGGTGAACAGCGCACCCCGAACATCATCCTGGTGACCATCGAGAGCTTCAGCGCCAAGTACATGGGCAGCAACGGCGATGCGCGCAACCTCACGCCAAACCTCGACGCCCTGCGCCGCGAGAGCCTGTACTTCAACAACTTCTACGCCACCGGCACCCGCACCGACCGCGGCCTGGAAGCCATCACCCTGTCGATCCCGCCGACCCCGGGCCGTTCGATCGTCAAGCGCATCGGCCGCGAAAGCGGCTACGCCAGCCTTGGCCAGCAACTCACCGCCAAAGGCTACGACGCCGTCTTCGTCTACGGCGGGCGCGGCTACTTCGACAACATGAACGCGTTCTTCAGCGGCAATGGCTACCGCATCGTCGACCAGAGCAGCGTCGATGAAAGCGAAATCAGCTTCAAGAATGCCTGGGGCATGGCTGACGAGGACCTGTACCGGCAGACGCTCAAGCTGGCCGATGCCGATTTCGCCCAGCAGAAGCCGTTCTTCCTGCAGCTGATGACCACCTCGAACCACCGCCCCTACACCTACCCGGACGGCCGCATCGACATCCCGTCAGGCGACGGCCGCGAAGGCGCGGTGAAGTACACCGACCATGCCATCGCCCAGTTCCTCAAGGAAGCCAAGGGCAAGCCGTGGTTCGACAACACCCTGTTCGTCTTCGTCGCCGACCACACGGCCGGCAGCGCCGGGGTCGAGGACCTGCCGGTGAACAACTACCAGATCCCGCTATGGATCTACGCACCGAAAATGATCGAGCCCCGCGAAGACAGCAAGCTGGCCAGCCAGATCGACCTGGCGCCGACCCTGCTGGGCCTGCTCAACTTCGACTACACCTCGACCTTCTTCGGTCGCGACCTGCTCAAGGAAGACGACCTGCCACCTCGCGTGCTGATCGGCAATTACCAGCACCTGGGGCTGTTCGACGGCAACAACCTGGCCATTCTCAGCCCGCGTGGCGGCATGCGTGTGCATGAGGATGCCCTGGGCAAGAGCCACGAAACCACAGTCGCCAGCGACAACCCGCTGATCCGCCGGGCGATCGCCTATTACCAGAGCGCGGCCTACGGCTTCAGCCAGGGCCTGCTGGCCTGGAAGCCCGAGCAGCAAGGTGTCGCAGCCGGCAAGTAAGCCTGGCCAATGTGGGAGCGGCCTTGCGTCGCGAAAGGGCCGCAAAGCGGCCCCAACAATCTATGCACCAACGCTGATATCTGGGGCCGCGCTGCGGCCCTTTCGCGACGCAAGGCCGCTCCCACAGGAACTGCGCAGCGCTTCAAGTAGCGGGCCGCAGCGCCCGCCACAGTTTCCCCGCAACAGCCACCACTGCCAGTACCACAGCCCCGGCCAGCACACCGGCCACGCCATTGAGCAGGCCGCTTGTCAGCGCCCCTCCGCGCCCTTCGCTGAACGCCTCGATCGCGTGATGCAGCGGCGCCACCCCATGTACCAGAATCCCGCCACCGACCAGGAACATCGCCGCGGTACCGATCACCGACAGGCTCTTCATCATGTAGGGTGCGGCCCGCAGGATGCCGTTGCCGATCGAACGGGCCAGCGCTGAAGATTTCTGGGTCATCCACAGCCCCAGGTCGTCAAGCTTGACGATACCGCCTACCAGCCCATACACACCGATGGTCATGACCACCGCGATGCCCGACAGCACGATGATCTGCTGCGTCAGCGGCGAGTCGGCGACGATGCCCAAGGTAATCGCGATGATTTCCGCCGAGAGGATGAAGTCGGTACGCACCGCGCCCTTGATCTTGGCTTTCTCGAACGCCACCAGGTCGACATTGGCATCGGCCACGGCCTCCTTGCGCGCCTCGTGCTGCAGTTCGTCCTCTTCCTTGCTGTGCAGGAACTTGTGCGCCAGCTTCTCGAAGCCCTCGAAGCACAGGTAGGCGCCGCCAAGCATCAGCAGCGGCGTCACCGCCCAGGGGATGAACGCACTGATCAACAGCGCCGCCGGCACCAGGATCGCCTTGTTCAACAGCGACCCCTTGGCCACCGCCCACACCACCGGAATCTCGCGCTCGGCGCGCACGCCGGTGACCTGCTGGGCATTGAGCGCCAGGTCGTCGCCCAGTACACCTGCGGTCTTCTTCGCCGCGACCTTGGTCATCACCGAAACATCGTCGAGCACCGTGGCGATGTCGTCGATCAGTACCAGTAGACTGCTTCCTGCCATGTTCGCTTGTATCCAAATTAGTCAATGTGCCGGATTCTAGCCCAAAGCCGCTGCCTTGAGCGTCCGTCGGGCGCGGTGCTACCATGCCCGATCCCTCTTAGAGGTGGCCATTATCGAGGAAGATCCCTGACCATGAGCACTATTCGCGAGCGCAACAAGGAACTGATCCTGCGCGCAGCCAGTGAAGAGTTTGCCGACAAGGGCTTCGCCGCCACCAAGACCAGCGACATCGCTGCCAAGGCCGGCCTGCCCAAGCCGAACGTGTATTACTACTTCAAGTCCAAGGACAACCTCTACCGCGAGGTCCTGGAGAGCATCATCGCGCCGATCATGCAGGCATCGACGCCGTTCAATGCCGACGGTGATCCGAAAGAGGTGTTGAGCGCGTACATCCGCTCGAAGATCCGCATTTCGCGTGACCTGCCCCATGCCTCGAAAGTGTTCGCCAGCGAAATCATGCATGGCGCACCGCACCTGTCGCCAAACCAGGTGGAGCAGTTGAACGAGCAGGCCCGGCATAACATCGAGTGCATCCAGCGCTGGATCGACCGCGGGCAGATCGCCCATGTCGATGCCCACCACCTGATGTTCAGCATCTGGGCCGCGACCCAGACCTATGCCGATTTCGATTGGCAGATTTCCGCCGTGACCGGCAAGGCCAAGCTGGCCGACAGCGATTACGACGCCGCGGCCGACACCATCATTCGCATGGTGCTCAAGGGCTGTGAGCCCGAGGCGGCCTGAGCCAGCTATGTAAGCCATTCGCGGGCACGCCCGCTCCCACAGGGATAGCGCTGTACCTGTGGGAGCGGGCGTGCCCGCGAATAGCCCAGAACAGGCAGTAGAGAATTAAGCCGCTACACCCGCATCAGCCTTCAACCCCACCTCTTCGATCGCACTGATCGCGCACTGCTCGTCGATATCCGACGTATCGCCGCTGATCCCCACCGCTCCCAGCACCTTGCCGTCCTGATCACGAATCAGCACACCACCCGGCGCCGGCACCACCGGCCGCTCGCCCAGGCCGTTCAACGCCGCGAAAAACGCCGGCCGCTGTTGCGCATCCAGTGCCAGCAGACGTGAGCCCTTGCCCAGGGCAATCGCACCCCAGGCCTTGCCGGTGGCCACTTCCGGCCGAATCAGGCTGGCGCCGTCCTCGCGCTGCAGCGCCAGCAGATGCCCGCCGGCATCGAGCACGGCCACGGTCAGCGGCGCGGCATTGATCTTGCGGCCCGCCGCCAGCGCGGCGTTCACCAGGCTGACAGCGACTTTCAGGTTCAAAGCGTTCATGGAAAGGTCCTCTTCTTGTTGTGAGAAGCCCTGAGGGCAGGTGAAAAAGCGATAAGCCAATAGAACACAACTGAATCTATTTTTGTATACAATAAATTGAAACGATCGTATGCGAGATCGCAAACCGCCGTTTTCACGGGCGCTCGAACGAAAGCCACCTTGTCCGACGAAAACCCGTTGACCTGAGCGGCCAGCCATGAATACACTCTGGCACAAAGCAAGTTGTATACAATTACAAAATCGATGAGGCACAAACCATGAGCAAAATGAGAGCAATCGATGCAGCCGTTCTGGTCATGCGCCGTGAAGGTGTAGATACCGCGTTCGGCATCCCGGGGGCTGCCATCAACCCGTTGTACTCGGCCCTGAAGAAAGTCGGTGGCATCGATCACGTCCTCGCTCGTCACGTCGAAGGCGCCTCGCACATGGCCGAGGGCTACACCCGTGCCAACCCAGGCAACATCGGCGTGTGCATCGGCACCTCCGGCCCAGCCGGCACCGACATGGTCACCGGCCTCTACAGCGCCTCGGCCGACTCCATCCCGATCCTCTGCATCACCGGCCAGGCACCCCGTGCCCGCCTGCACAAGGAAGACTTCCAGGCCGTCGACATCACCAACATCGTCAAGCCGGTCACCAAGTGGGCCACCACCGTTCTGGAGCCAGGCCAGGTGCCTTACGCCTTCCAGAAGGCCTTCTATGAAATGCGCACCGGCCGCCCAGGCCCTGTGCTGATCGACCTGCCGTTCGACGTGCAGATGGCCGAAATCGAATTCGACATCGACGCCTACGAGCCACTGGCAATCAACAAGCCGTCCGCCACCCGCGTACAGGCCGAGAAAGCCCTGGCCCTGCTCAATGACGCCGAGCGCCCACTGCTGGTAGCCGGTGGCGGCATCATCAACGCCGACGCCAGCGACAAGCTGGTCGAGTTCGCCGAACTGACCGGCGTACCAGTGATCCCGACCCTGATGGGCTGGGGCACCATCCCGGACGACCACGCACAGATGGTCGGCATGGTCGGCCTGCAGACTTCGCACCGCTACGGCAACGCCACCCTGCTGAAATCCGACCTGGTGTTCGGTATCGGTAACCGTTGGGCCAACCGCCACACCGGTTCCGTCGACGTCTACACCGAAGGCCGCAAGTTCGTGCACGTGGACATCGAACCGACCCAGATCGGCCGCGTGTTCACCCCGGACCTGGGTATCGTTTCCGACGCCGGCAAGGCGCTGGACGTGTTCCTCGAAGTGGCCCGCGAGTGGAAAGCCGCTGGCAAGCTGAAGTGCCGCAAGGCCTGGCTGGAAGACTGCCAGCAGCGCAAGGCGAGCCTGCAGCGCAAGACCCACTTCGACAACGTGCCGGTCAAGCCACAGCGCGTCTACGAAGAGATGAACCAAGTGTTCGGCAAGGACACCTGCTACGTCAGCACCATCGGCCTCTCGCAGATCGCCGGCGCGCAGTTCCTGCACGTGTACAAGCCACGCCACTGGATCAACTGCGGCCAGGCCGGCCCGCTGGGCTGGACCATCCCTGCCGCGCTGGGTGTAGTGAAGGCCGATCCAAAGCGCAAGGTCGTCGCACTGTCGGGTGACTACGACTTCCAGTTCATGATCGAAGAACTGGCGGTGGGCGCGCAGTTCAACCTGCCCTACGTCCACGTGCTGGTGAACAACGCCTACCTGGGCCTGATCCGTCAGGCACAGCGTGGCTTCGACATGGATTACTGTGTACAACTGGCGTTCGAGAACATCAACTCGACCGACGCTGCCACCTACGGTGTCGATCACGTCGCCGTGGTCGAAGGCCTGGGCTGCAAGGCCATCCGCGTGTTCGAGCCGGCCGAGATCGCCCCTGCCCTGCTCAAGGCACAGAAGATGGCCGAAGAGTTCCGCGTGCCGGTCGTGGTCGAAGTGATCCTCGAGCGTGTGACCAACATTTCCATGGGCACCGAGATCAACGCGGTCAACGAGTTCGAAGACCTGGCCCTGGTCGGCAACGACGCGCCAACCGCCATCTCGCTGCTGGACTGATCGCCTGACGCCCCCAGGCTAGCCCTGGGGGCCTTCATCGCAAGGAGACAACCCATGCCTCGCTTCGCTGCCAACCTGTCCATGCTGTTCACCGAACAGGACTTCCTGGCCCGCTTCAAGGCTGCCGCCGACGCTGGCTTCAGCGGCGTCGAATACCTGTTCCCGTACGACTTCAGCGCTGCCGAAATCAAGCAACAGCTGGACGCCCACGGCCTGACCCAGGTGCTGTTCAACCTGCCGGCAGGCGACTGGGCCAAGGGTGAGCGCGGTATCACCTGCCACCCTGACCGCGTCGAAGAATTCCGCGCTGGCGTAGACAAGGCCATCGAGTACGCCAAGGTCCTGGGCAACACCCAGGTCAACGCCCTGGCCGGCATTCGCCCACAAGGCCTGCAGTGCGCCGACGTGCGCAAGACCTTCGTGGAAAACCTGCGCTACGCCGCCGACAAGCTGAAAGCTGCCGGGATCCGTCTGGTCATGGAAATGATCAACACCCGCGACATCCCGGGCTTCTACCTGAACACCACCAAACAGGCCCTGGAAATCCAGGCCGAAGTCGGCAGTGACAACCTGTTCCTGCAGTACGACATCTACCACATGCAGATCATGGAAGGTGACCTGGCTCGCACCATGGAAACCAACCTGAAACTGATCAACCACATCCAGCTGGCCGACAACCCGGGCCGCAACGAACCAGGCACTGGCGAGATCAACTACCGCTTCCTGTTCGAACACCTGGACCGCATCGGCTACCAGGGCTGGGTGGGCGCGGAATACAAACCGCTGACCACCACCGAAGCGGGCCTGGGCTGGCTGAAGACCCACAACGTCATTTAACGGCTGAACACAGATCTCTGTGGGAGCGGGCTTGCCCGCGAACACCGGCGAAGCCGGTGCCATCCACCGAGTTGTCTGCTTCGCGGGCAAGCCCGCTCCCACAGGGGGCCAATGCTTGCTTGAGATATCACAATTACAAAGAGGTAATTTCTCATGGCTAAAATCGGGTTCCTCGGCACCGGCATCATGGGCAAGCCCATGGCGCAGAACCTGCAGAAAGCAGGTCACAGCATCTTCGTTTCCACCCACCACGACGCCGCCCCGGCTGACCTGATCGCCGCTGGCGCAGTGGCCCTGGCCAACCCGAAAGAAGTGGCCCAGGAAGCTGAATTCATCATCGTCATGGTCCCGGACACCCCGCAGGTCGAAAGCGTCCTGTTCGGTGAAAACGGCGTCGCCGAAGGCGTGGGCCCGAACAAGGTGGTGATCGACATGAGCTCGATCTCCCCTACCGCCACCAAAGCCTTCGCCGAGAAGATCAAGGCCACCGGCGCCGCCTACCTGGACGCCCCGGTGTCCGGCGGTGAAGTCGGCGCCAAGGCCGCGACCCTGAGCATCATGGTCGGTGGCTGCCCGAAAGCCTTCGAGCGCGCCCAGCCGCTGTTCGAAGCCATGGGCAAGAACATCACCCGCGTCGGTGGCAACGGCGACGGCCAGACTGCCAAGGTAGCCAACCAGATTATCGTCGCCCTGAACATCCAGGCCGTGGCCGAAGCCCTGCTGTTCGCCGCCAAGAACGGCGCCGACCCAGCCAAGGTGCGTGAAGCCCTGATGGGTGGCTTCGCTTCGTCGAAGATCCTCGAAGTGCACGCCGAGCGCATGATCAAAGGCACCTTCGACCCAGGTTTCCGCATCAACCTGCACCAGAAGGACCTCAACCTGGCCCTGCAAGGCGCCAAGGAACTGGGCATCAACCTGCCCAACACCTCCAATGCCCAGCAAGTGTTCAACACCTGCCAGGCCCTGGGCGGCGGCAACTGGGACCACTCGGCGCTGATCAAAGGCCTGGAGCACATGGCCAACTTCTCGATCCGCGACGACAAGTAAGACCTTACCGGCCTCTTCGCGGGCACGCCCGCGAAGAAGCCAACACCGCTGAACCTGCGACCACAGGCTCAGGGGTGACCCCGAGCAACACCCGCCCCTGGTTCGGCCTGCACGGAGGCAGTTCCAGGGGCGTTTTCGATTCTGCAGAACAACAATAAATGGGAGCCTGCCATGTCGGTCGATCCGCAAAAACTTCTACGCGACCTGTTCGACACAGCCATCGCCGCCGCCCACCCACGCCAAGTCCTCGAACCCTACCTGCCCGCCGACCGTAGCGGCCGGGTCATCGTCATCGGCGCCGGCAAAGCCGCAGCCGCCATGGCCGAAGTGGTCGAAAAAAGCTGGCAGGGCGAAGTCTCCGGGCTGGTCGTGACCCGCTACGGTCACGGCGCCAACTGCCAGAAAATCGAGGTGGTCGAAGCCGCTCACCCGGTCCCCGACGCCGCCGGCCTGGCCGTGGCCAAGCGTGTGCTGGAACTGGTCAGCAACCTCAATGAAGAAGATCGCGTCATCTTCCTGCTGTCCGGCGGTGGCTCCGCCCTGCTGGCACTGCCAGCCGAAGGCCTGACCCTGGCGGACAAGCAACAGATCAACAAGGCGCTGCTCAAATCCGGCGCCACCATCGGCGAGATGAACTGCGTGCGCAAGCACCTCTCGGCGATCAAGGGCGGCCGCCTGGCCAAGGCCTGCTGGCCAGCCACCGTCTACACCTATGCGATTTCCGACGTGCCTGGCGACCTGGCCACCGTCATCGCCTCCGGCCCGACCGTGGCCGACCCGAGCACCTCGGCCGATGCCCTGGCGATCCTCAAGCGCTACAGCATCGAAGCGCCGAAGGCCGTCATCGACTGGCTCAACAACCCCGCCTCGGAAACCGTCAAGGCCGATGACCCGGCCCTGGCCCGCAGCCACTTCCAGCTGATCGCCAAGCCCCAGCAATCGCTCGAGGCCGCCGCAGTGAAAGCCCGCCAGGCCGGTTTCAGCCCGCTGATCCTCGGTGACCTGGAAGGTGAGTCGCGCGAAGTGGCCAAGGTACACGCGGGCATCGCCCGGCAGATCGTGTTGCATGGCCAGCCGCTGAAGGCGCCCTGCGTGATCCTCTCCGGCGGTGAAACCACCGTCACCGTGCGCGGCAACGGCCGTGGCGGGCGCAACGCCGAGTTCCTGCTCAGCCTCACCGAAAGCCTCAAGGGCCTGCCGGGCGTGTATGCCCTGGCCGGTGACACCGACGGCATCGACGGCTCGGAAGAAAACGCCGGCGCCTTCATGACCCCGGGCAGCTACGCCCGCGCCGAAGCCTTGGGCCTGTCGGCCAGCGACGAGCTGGACAACAACAACGGCTATGGCTACTTCGCCGCGCTCGATGCCCTGATCGTCACCGAGCCGACCCGTACCAACGTCAACGACTTCCGCGCCATTCTGATCCTCGAGACTGCCCAATCATGACGCCTGATAAAAAAGTAAAGATCCTCGCCACCCTCGGCCCTGCGATCAAAGGCATCGACGACATCCGCCAGCTGGTCGAAGCCGGGGTGAACATCTTCCGCCTCAACTTCAGCCACGGTGAGCACGCCGACCACGCCCTGCGCTACCAGTGGATCCGCGAAGTCGAGCAGCAGCTGAACTACCCGCTGGGCATCCTCATGGACCTGCAAGGGCCGAAGCTGCGCGTCGGCCGCTTCGCCGAGGGCAAGGTCCAGCTGCAACGCGGCCAGGCCCTGCGCCTGGACCTGGACAAGACCCCAGGCGACAGCCGCCGGGTCAACCTGCCGCACCCGGAAATCATCGCGGCGCTGGAGCCGGGCATGGACCTGCTGCTCGACGACGGCAAGCTGCGCCTGCGCGTAACCGCCAAGCACGATGACGCCATCGACACCGAAGTGCTGAACGGTGGCGAGCTGTCCGACCGCAAGGGCGTCAACGTGCCGCAAGCGGTGCTCGACCTCTCGCCGCTCACCGAGAAAGACCGCCGCGACCTGGCCTTCGGCCTGGAACTGGGCGTGGACTGGGTAGCCCTGTCGTTCGTGCAGCGCCCGGAAGACATCGTCGAAGCGCGCCAGCTGATCGGCGACCGCGCCTACCTGATGGCCAAGATCGAGAAGCCCTCAGCGGTCGAGCAACTGCAAGCCATCGCTGAACTGGCGGACGCGATCATGGTGGCCCGTGGCGACCTGGGCGTGGAAGTGCCGGCCGAAAGCGTGCCGCAGATCCAGAAGCGCATCATCGGCACCTGCCGCCAGCTCGGCAAACCGGTGGTGGTGGCCACGCAGATGCTCGAATCGATGCGTTTCTCGCCAGCACCGACCCGCGCCGAAGTCACCGACGTGGCCAACGCCGTGGCCGAAGGCGCCGACGCGGTGATGCTGTCGGCCGAGACCGCATCCGGTGACTACCCGCTGGAAGCCGTGCAGATGATGAGCAAGATCATCCGCCAGGTGGAGAACGGCCCGGACTACCAGGCCCAGCTCGACGTCGGCCGTCCGAAGGCCGAGGCCACCGTATCGGACGCCATCAGCTGCGCGATCCGCCGTATCAGCGGCATCCTGCCGGTGGCGGTGCTGGTCAACTACAGCGAGTCGGGGGCCTCGACCCTGCGCGCCGCCCGCGAGCGGCCACGGGCGCCGATCCTCAACCTGACGCCGAACCTGGCCACCGCCCGCCGCCTGAGCGTGGCCTGGGGTGTGCACTCGGTGGTCAACGACCGCCTGCGCCAGGTCGACGAGGTGGTGTCCACCGCCCTGGAAATCGCCCAGGCGCAAGGCATGGCCAGCCGTGGCGACACCCTGCTGATCACCGCCGGTGTGCCTTTCGGCAAGCCGGGTTCGACTAATACCTTGCGGATCGAGACCCTGGTCTGAGATCGCCGGGGGCGCTTTGCGCCCCTTTCGCGACACAAGGCCGCTCCTACAAGGGACCGCGCCAAGGCATGGATACACGGCCCCTGTGGGAGCGGCCTTGTGTCGCGAAAGGAGGGCAACGCCCTCCCATTACACCGAACCTGCGGAAAACCGAGGCCCAAAGAGGCCCACCGCTCCCCCATCAACCTCGCTGACTGCCCATGTACACCAAGAATTTCGTCAACCCGTGCCCCGACTGGGCCACGGCGCTGCTCAACGGCTTCAGCCAGGTGCTGCTGCTGCGCAACCCGCTGTGCGGCCTATGCTGCCTGCTGGCCATCCTGCTGACCGCCCCCGACCTGGTCGGCGGCGCCCTGCTTGGCGCCCTCGCCGGCCTGCTCACCGCCCAACGCCGCGGCTACGACCGCGCCGACCGCCAGGCCGGGCTGTACTGCTACAACGGCGTGCTGATCGGCATCCTGATCAGCGCCGTGCTGCCCTGGTCGGTCATCCTCCCGCCGCTGATCATCGCCGCCGGCGGCCTGTCGAGCATCATCACCCACCAATGGCGCAAGCGCGGCGGCAAGCTGCTGGTCGCCTACACCGCACCCTTCGTGCTGCTCGGCTGGGTTGCCCTGCTGTTCGCAAGCCCCGCGCCCAGCGGCTTCGTCGAGGCGGAACCTGCGTATGCCCTGGCACGTGGCGTGGGGCAGATCTTCCTGCTCGACCAGCCGCTGGCCGGTTTGCTGATCATCGTCGGAATGTTCATTGCCAACCCCTATGCGGCGATGTGGGCCGTGCTCGGTTCGGCCATTGGCGGTGGCGTGGCACTGCTCGCCGACCAGGCGCAAGCCGCATGGTTGGGCTTGTTCGGCTTCAATGCCGCGCTGGCAGCGCTGGCCTTCAGCCGCCAGGGTGAAAAACCTTGGGTGACGTTGCTGGCCATTGCCCTGGCCCTGCTGCTGCAACCGTTGTTCAAGCTGTTGCCTGTCGCCGGATTGACTGCGCCCTTCGTCGCTGCTTGCTGGCTGATGCACCTGGGCAGCCACCTGGCCCAGCACCGGCAGCGCAACCCCAGCCGCTTGCACAGCTGAAACACAGCCCCTAGGCTCTGCCCATCGCAATTGTGGAACGAGCCAATGAACAACCCTGCGAGCCTGCGCGAGCAGCTCTACGTCATCGTCTTCCAGACCGACACCGTGGCTGGAAGACGCTTCGACAAGATCCTCCTGCTGATCATCCTGGCCAGCCTGGTCACGGTGATCCTCGACAGCATCGACGATGTGCACCAGGGCTACGCCGGCCTGCTGGCCGCCATCGAATGGGGCTTCACCGCGATCTTCCTGGCCGAGTACCTCACCCGCCTGTACTGCTCGCCCAAGCCCTTGCGCTATGCCTTCAGCTTCTACGGCCTGGTCGACCTGCTGGCGATCGTGCCGGGGATCATCGCCCTGTACTACAGCGACGCCCAGTACCTGCTGATCATCCGGGTGATCCGGATGTTGCGGATCTTCCGTGTGCTCAAGCTCAGCCCCTACCTGAAGCAGGCGCACTACCTGATGGATGCGTTGCGTGGCAGCAAGCAGAAGATCATCGTGTTTCTGGTCACCGTTTCCACCCTGGTGACGGTGTTCGGCACCCTGATGTATGTGATCGAAGGGCCGGAGCATGGCTTTACCAGCATTCCCAAAGGGATCTACTGGGCCATCGTCACGCTGACCACGGTGGGCTTTGGCGACATCGTGCCGAAGACGCCGCTGGGGCAGGTGCTGTCGTCGTTGGTGATGATCACCGGTTACTCGATCATCGCCGTTCCAACCGGGATCTTTACCGCCGAACTGGCCAACGCGATGCGCGGCGAGCAGCTGCAACATGACTGCCCAACCTGCCACAAGAAGACGCATGAACATGCCGCTGCGTTCTGCTCGCGATGCGGCAATGCGCTGTTCGCTAAAACTGAATAAGCAAAGCGCCATTCGGTCTTTAAACGCCCAAGAACCAAACGTTATAGTCGCTGGCACATTGCCAAACATTTGAACCAGAACAAGGAAGCAACGTGAAAAAACTCTTCACCGCCTCGCTGCTCGCCGCCGGCCTGGCCTTGGGCAACCTGGCCCAGGCTGCCCCTACCCTGCTGAACGTTTCCTATGACGTGATGCGCGATTTCTACAAGGACTACAACCCGGCCTTCCAGAAGCACTGGGAGGCCGAGCACAACGAGAAGGTCAATGTGCAGATGTCCTTCGGCGGCTCGAGCAAGCAGGCGCGTGCGGTGATCGATGGCCTGCCGGCCGATGTCATCACCATGAACATGGCCACCGACATCAACGCCCTGGCCGACAATGGCAAGCTGGTGCCGGACAACTGGGTGACCCGCCTGCCGAACAACAGCGCGCCGTTCACCTCGGCCACTGTATTCATCGTGCGCAAGGGCAATCCGAAGGCGCTGAAGGACTGGCCCGACCTGCTCAAGGATGGCGTGCAGGTGATCGTGCCCAACCCCAAGACTTCGGGTAACGGCCGCTACACCTATCTGTCGGCCTGGGGCTATGTGCTCAAGCAGGGCGGCGATGAAACCAAGGCCCGCGAATTCGTCGGCAAGCTGTTCAAGCAGGCGCCAGTGCTCGACACCGGTGGCCGTGCCGCCACCACCACCTTCATGACCAACCAGATCGGCGACGTACTGGTCACCTTCGAGAACGAAGCCGAAATGATCGCCCGCGAGTTTGGCCGCGATCAGTTCGAAGTGGTCTACCCGAGTGTGTCGGCCGAGGCCGAGCCACCGGTGAGCGTGGTCGACAAGGTGGTGGCCAAGAAAGGCACCCAGGCCGTCGCCGAGGAATACCTGAAGTACCTGTGGTCGCCAGAGGCCCAGGAAATCGCCGCGCAGAACTACCTGCGCCCGCGGGATGCGACCGTCCTGGCCAAGTACACCGACCGCTTCCCGAAAGTCGACTTCCTGTCGGTGGAGAAGACCTTTGGTGACTGGCGTACCGTGCAGAAGACCCACTTCAATGATGGTGGGGTGTTTGACCAGATCTACACCAACCAATAATTGATGTGGCCTGTACCGGCCTCTTCGCGGCTAAAGCCGCTCCCACAGGCTCGCCACAGCGCCTGTAGGAACGGCTTTAGCCGCGAAGAGGCCGACACAGGTAACGCACTTCCTCGAACTTTCTTTCCCAGCTCACAATCAGTTTCTTGAGTAACCCTGCCCAAGGAGTACTCCAGTGCTGCGCTTTTTCTCCACCCTGCTGCTCGGCTGCCTGCTGAGCACCCACCTGCTGGCCGCAGACCCTGCCCCCACCGAAGACCAACCCGCCGAACCGGAACCGGTACTGCAAGGCGGATTGCTCGACCTGGGCATCAACGTCGCGCCATTGCTGGCCGGTGCCGGGGTGATCGGCCTGGCCATCGGCTTTGGCACGCAGCAACTGGTGCAGGATGTGATCACCGGGTTGTTCATCCTGATCGAGGACACCATCTCGATCGGCGACTGGGTGGTGCTCGACTCCGGCCATGCCGGTACCGTCGAGAGCCTGACCATCCGCACCCTGCGCCTGCGCGACGGCAAGGGCTTCGTGCACTCGGTGCCCTTCGGCCAGATCAAGGCGGTCACCAACCAGTCGCGGCAGTTCGCCTATGCGTTTTTTTCGGTGCAGTTCACCTACGACAGCGACGTCGACGAGTCGTTGGGGCTGATTCATGAGGTGGGGCAGTCGATCAGCGAAGACCCGCTGCTGCGCATCAACCTGCAGGGGCCGCTGCAGGTGTTCGGGGTCGATCGGATGGACTTGAACGGGTTTGTGCTGACGGCGCAGTTCCGCACCATTTCCGGTGGGCAGTATGCGGTGAGCCGGGCGTTCAATGAACGGCTGAAGAAACGCGTGGACCAGACTGACAATGTGAGTTTTGCCCAGGTGTATCCCATGCCGGTGCGGGGGATCTCAGCCTGATGTCGCCTGTAATGGCCTCTTCGCGGGCAAGCCCGCTCCCACAAGGACCGCGCAATCTTCAGGCCTTGCGCCGTACCTGTGGGAGCGGGCGTGCCCGCGAAGAGGCCGGCACAGGCAACATCACACCTGGCGGAATACCAAGGCCTTCAAGCCCCCCGCAGGGTCCACATCGGGAAACTCCGGCGGGTTCTCCAACCGCTCGAAGAAGGCCAGCCCAGGCGCCTGCTCGGCCATCCCCTCGATCAGAAACTCCGGCCCGATCCCCGGGTCGTTGACGCAGGCCAGCACCGTACCACCCTCACTCAGCAATTCCGGCAGTCGCCGCAGGATCTTGGCGTAATCCTGGGTCAGCACGAAGCTGCCACGCTGGAAGGTCGGTGGGTCGATGATGATCAGGTCGTAAGGCCCGTACTTGCGTACCTTGCCCCACGACTTGAACAGCTCATGCCCCAGGTAGGCGACCCGCGACGCATCGTGCCCGTTCAGCCGGTGGTTATCACGCCCCCGCGACAGCGCCGACTTGGCCATGTCCAGGTTCACCACCTGTTCGGCACCGCCAGCAATCGCTGCCACGGAGAAGCCGCAGGTATAGGCGAACAGGTTGAGCACGCGCTTGCCCGCCGCCTGCTCACGCACCCAGCGCCGGCCATAGCGCATGTCGAGGAACAGGCCATTGTTCTGCCGCACGCCCAGGTCGAGCAGATAGGTCAGGCCATCCTCGACCACCTCGCGCTGTTGGCAGGGCTCGCCCAGCAGCCACTGGCCCGGGCTGTCGGGCAGGTAACGGTGCTGGATGAGGATCGCCTGGCCTGTCCATTGCGGGCGTTCGGCCAGGTTGCGCAGCATCGCTTCCAGTTCGGCCAACTGGCCCTCGGGCGGTTCGCGGAACAGTGCCACCGACAGCACACCCTGCAGCCAGTCCACCGTGACCTGCTCCAGGCCCTCCCAGCAACGGCCGCGGCCATGGAACAGGCGGCGGGTTTCGGCCGGGGCAGGATCAAGGGCAGCGAGCAGGTGCTGTTCGAGGGTGTGGATCGGCGAAGTCATGGCGGGTCGCAAGCAAGTGAAAGGCCGCCATTCTACCCCTTGGCCGGCACTTGTGCAGAACGGAACCACCAACCTTGCTGCATGCCCGCTGCCGCCAGCAGGATCAACGCCACCCCCAGCCACTGCAACGGCGCCAGGCGGTGCCCGAAGGCCACCCAGTCGACCAGGATCGCGGCAATCGGGTAGATGAACGACAGCGCACCGGTCAACGCCGTGGGCAGGCGCTGGATGGCGCTGTACAGCAGCACATACATCAAGCCGGTGTGGACCATGCCCAGGGTCACCAGGCTGGCCAGCGCCGACGGGGCGCCCGGCAGCCCGCCCAGCTTCACCCACGGCGCCAGCAGCAGCACTCCGGTGGCGACCTGGATCAGCGCGATCAGGTGCGGTGGCGTACCTTTCAGGCGTTTGATGATCAACGCGGCGATTGCATAGAGGAACGCAGCGCCCAGCGCCAGGGCAATGCCCTGCAAGTAGTCCTCACCATTGGCCTGGCCCGCGCCATGGGCGCTGACGATCGCCAGCATGCCCAGGAACGCCACGCTCAGCCAGGTGACCTTGGCGGCGGTGATCTTCTCGCCCAGGAACAGCGCCGCCAGCCCCACCAGCATGAACGGCTGGACGTTGTACACCGCCGTGCCGATGGCAATCGACGCCCGCGAGTAAGAGGCGAACAGCAGCACCCAATTGCCGACGATGGCCACGCCACTGCCGATGGCCAGCAGGAACGCGGTACGGGTTATCACACCCGGCTTGAGAAAGCCGAACGCCGCGCAGATCACCAGCAAGGTGCCGGTGCCGAACACGCAGCGCCAGAACACCACTTCCAGCACGGGCTGCCCCGACACCAGCACGAACCAGCCGATGGTCCCGGAAATCAGCATGGCGGCGACCATTTCCAGCGAGCCACGGCGCAAAGAACTGTCCATCTCACACCTCCCTTGGATGATGGCCATAGTATGCGGAGGGTCGCCGTGCACCTTCCAGCGGATATCCAAGGCAGATCAGCCAGTTTACCTTTACTATCAAGGCAACTTTCTCGATTTGCCTGATGAGGTAAGCATGACTGACGCCATCGACCAACTGCTGATCAATGCCTTGATGGAAGACTCGCGCCGCTCGCTCAAGGCCCTGGCGCAGATCAGCGGCCTCTCTGCCCCCAGCGTCAGCGAGCGCCTGCGCCGCCTGGAAGAACGCGGCGTGCTGCGTGGCTACACCGTGGATATCGACCCGCGCAGCTTCGGCTACCAACTGCAGGCAATCGTACGCATTCGTCCGCTGCCGGGGCAGTTGCAGGAAGTGGAGCGGCAGATCATCGCCATCCCCGAGTTCACCGAGTGCGACAAGGTCACCGGCGAGGACTGCTTCATCGCACGGCTGCATGTGCGCTCGATGGAGCAGCTAGACACCCTGCTCGACCGCATCAATGTGCTGGCCGAAACCAACACCGCGATCATCAAAAAGAGCCCGGTGAAGCGGCGCTTGCCGCCGATGGACTGAGTGTATCCATTCAAACGGCAAACTGGATAATTTTTGTACACAGGAATGTCACCATAGGTGCCATTTTTGTGTGCACTTTTCCAGGTAACGCCCCAATACGTTACACATCTTGTGCAACTAATTCTGACCAAATGATCAACTAATCAGCCAACTAAAAAATTAAACCTGTTCATTTGGTCAATTTATATTTCCTTTATTTCATCAACTTAATTTTCAAATGCTTAGATTCAAATTAGTGGCTACCTGAGACTCGCTTTTTCCCTGGCATGGAACTCGCTTTTGTGTGTTCGTGTTTTGTATACAAACCTTACGAAACATAAATACACAAGAACTCGCGACGCCGGCCCAACACCGGCCGCCGCGCCCAGAACCCAGTGATGCCAAGCTGCACCGACGAGATGGCGAGCCCGTGCGCATGCCCGCTCATCGCAGTCCACGTGCATCAGGAGCCTGCCGGAATGAGTACCAGCCTCGACCTTGCCCCTGAACTATCCGTCGCCAGCACCAGCCCCTCTTCCACCCTTGCAGGCGATATGCCGCCACTCGGCTTGAGCCCACGCCTGCATAACCGGGATCTCGCGCCCACTCGTATCGAAGGCCGCCGCTGGGGCCGCTACAGCATCTTTGCGCTGTGGACCAACGATGTGCACAACATTGCCAACTACTCCTTCGCCATGGGCCTGTTCGCCCTTGGCCTGGGCGGCTGGCAAATCCTGCTGTCGCTGGCGATCGGCGCGGCACTGGTGTACTTATTCATGAACCTGTCCGGCTACATGGGGCAGAAGACCGGGGTACCGTTCCCGGTGATCAGCCGCATCGCCTTCGGCATCCATGGCGCGCAGATCCCGGCACTGATCCGTGCGGTGATCGCCATCGCCTGGTTCGGCATCCAGACCTACCTGGCCTCGGTGGTGCTGCGCGTGCTGCTCAGCGCCGTGTGGCCGCAGGTTGCCGCCTACGACCACGACAGCATCCTCGGCCTGTCGAGCCTGGGCTGGGTGTGCTTCGTGGCGATCTGGCTGGTGCAGCTGGTGATTCTCGCCTACGGCATGGAGATGGTGCGCCGCTACGAGGCCTTCGCCGGCCCGGTGATCCTGCTTACCGTGGCCAGCCTGGCGGTGTTCATGTACTTCAGGGCCGATGCGCGCATCGCCTGGTCGGTGGCCGAGCCGCTGACCGGCTATGAGATGTGGCGCAACATCTTCGCCGGTGGCGCCCTGTGGCTGGCGATCTACGGCACCCTGGTGCTGAACTTCTGCGACTTCGCCCGCTCCTCGCCGTGCCGCAAGACCATCCGCGTCGGCAACTTCTGGGGCCTGCCGGTGAACATCCTGGTGTTCGCCATGATCACCGTGGTGCTGTGCGGCGCGCAGTTCCAGATCAACGGCCAGATCATCGACAGCCCGACCCAGATCGTCGCCAGTATCCCCAGCACCCCGTTCCTGGTGCTCGGCTGCCTGGCCTTCCTGATCGTCACCGTGGCGGTGAACATCATGGCCAACTTCGTCGCGCCGGCGTTCGTGCTGAGCAACCTGGCGCCCCGCCACCTCAACTTCCGCCGCGCCGGGCTGATCAGCGCGACCCTGGCGGTGCTGATCCTGCCGTGGAACCTCTACAACAGCCCGCTGGTGATCGTGTACTTCCTGTCCGGCCTGGGCGCCCTGCTCGGCCCGCTGTACGGGGTGATCATGGCCGACTACTGGTTGCTGCGCAAAGGCCGCATCAACGTGCCGGAGCTCTACACCGAGCACCCGACCGGTGCCTACCACTACAGCAAGGGCATCAACCTGCGCGCCGTGGCCGCCTTTGTGCCCGCTGCACTGCTGGCCATCATCCTGGCGCTGGTGCCGAACTTCCATGGCATTGCGCCCTTCTCGTGGCTGATCGGCGCCGGTATCGCCGCCGCGGTGTACCTGTTGATCGCCCCGCGCAACCGCCAATACCACGATGTCAGCGGCGAGTGCATCGCCGTCGACCACAGCAGCCATTGATCAAGGAGGACTGCCCATGCGTATTCTGATCGCCAACGTCAACACCACCGAAGCCATCACTGAGGCCATCGCCGAGCAGGCGCGCAGCGTTGCGGCGCCCGGCACGGAAATCATCGGCCTGACCCCCTGGTTCGGTGCCGAGTCGGTGGAGGGCAATTTCGAGAGTTACCTGGCCGCCATCGCCGTGATGGACCGCGTACTGGCCTACGACGGCCCATACGATGCGGTGATCCAGGCCGGCTACGGCGAACATGGCCGTGAAGGTCTGCAGGAGTTGCTCAACGTACCGGTGGTGGACATCACCGATGCCGCCGCCAGCACCGCCATGTACCTGGGCCACGCCTACTCGGTGGTGACTACCCTGGACCGCACCGTGCCGCTGATCGAAGACCGCCTGAAGCTGTCCGGGCTGTATGACCGTTGTGCCTCGGTACGGGCCAGTGGCCTGGCGGTGCTGGAGCTGGAAGAAGACCCGCTACGCGCGGTGGAGGCCATCGTCGAGCAGGCCGAGCGTGCCGTGCGTGACGACAAGGCCGAGGTGATCTGCCTGGGCTGCGGCGGCATGGCCGGGCTGGATGAGCAGATCCGCCAGCGTACCGGGGTGCCGGTGGTCGATGGTGTGAGCGCGGCGGTGACCATTGCCGAGTCGCTGGTGCGGATGGGGCTCAGCACCTCCAAGGTGCGTACCTATGCCACACCGCGAGTGAAGAAAGTGGTGGGCTGGCCGATGAAGTTCGGGCGCTGATACTGCTTCGCTTGTTCCGGCTTCTTCGCGGGCACGCCCGCGAAGAGATCAACACAGTAATCGAGCCAACCGCTCCCCGCTGCCACAAGCCAAGGTAAACCCCAAAGCCCCATGCCCCAGGTTCAGCCACAGGTTGCGATAGGCTGAAACCCCCACGATGGGCACACCGGTCGGCGTCGCCGGCCGCATCCCCGCCCATTCCACCGCCCCTGCGTAATCCGCCGCCTGCGGCAACGTCTCCAGCGCCTGCCGACGCATGCTGTCGAGCCTGCGCGCATCCACCGTTTCGTCGTAGCCGACGATATCCACCATCGCCGCTACTCGCATTTGCTGGTCGAGCCGCGCATAGACGATCTTGCGTTCGTAGTCAGTAATGCTTAACTCAGGCGCCCGATGCTCCGCTGTGATCGCTGCCGTCAGGCTGTAGCCCTTGAGCGGGTAGACCGGCAGCCGCAACCCCGGCAGCGCCAGCCCGGCACTTCGATGGCCGGCGCACAACACCAGGCGCTCGACGTCCATTTGCTCGTGCCCCAATTGCAGTGCCACCACCTGATCATCACGGCTGATCAGGCGCGTGACTGGGCTACCCAACAGGAACCGGCACTGCCCGGACGCACGCAAACGCTCCGCCAGGCGCTCGCAGAAACGATGGCAATCGGCGACTTCTTCGTCAGGCGTCAGCACGGCGCCGATAAAAGGCGAATCCGCCAATGCCGGTTCTAGCGCCCTGACTTCGCTGGCGCCGAGCACCCGTTGATTGCCGGGATCGAGCAAGTGTTCACGACCATGGGCGAACGCCCGCTCACTGCGAAAGGCCACCAGCTTGCCGTTCTGCCGCCAGGCAAAGTCGCTCAGGCCATCGTCTTCACGCCAGCGTTTCAGAGTGGCCTGGCTGTGCAAGGCCAACTCCAGCAGCTGTGCGGCGTTACGGCGATTGACGCTGCTGCGGCAAGCCATCACGAACGCCAGCAACCAGCGCCATTGGGCGGGGTCCAGGCGCACGCGCAGGCGCAGCGGCGAGTCGCCCCGCAATAACCAGCCAAGCGCCTGCCACGGCACACCGGCATCGGCCAGCGGCGCTACGTATCGATAGGAAAGTTGCCCGCCATTGGCGAAGCTGGTCACCGAGGCCAACTGGTCTCGCGCCTCGACCAGCACCACCGACAGGCCTTCGCGCACCAGCGCATAGGCCGTCGCCAGGCCGACCACGCCACCACCGATTACCGTCACCCGTTGCGTCATTGCCCTTCCCTGTCCTGGCTTCCTTGCCAGGACAGTAACAGCGGATCAGGTCGGGCAGCTATGGGCACCGCCATTCAGGCCCTGGCGGACGTTGCGGCTGAGCAGGCTGGCCTTGCCGTCGTGCCAGGTCAGGGTGAGGACGTAGAGCGTGTCGAAATCGTCGCCGCTCCAGTCCTTGGTGATCACCCGATCATCGCCCAACGCCTTGCCGGCCACGGCGTTGATCAGCTCCGGCAGGTAGCCATGGGACCAGGCGGTATAGACGGTGGCATTACGGTACTTCTCGCTGAGCAATTCGTCGGCGAGTTCGTCGGTGTCGTTGGCGCCGAAGTCGATATTGACCGGTAATCCCAGGCGAATGGCGCTGGGCGTGATGGTCATCAGCGGGCGGATGTAGCTGTAACTCTGGTCCTGGCTGCCTTCCTCGACGTGCCGCGAGGGGTTGGCGGCGAATACGTAATCCGCCTTGCCGAAACGCTCCGGCAGCAAGGTGGCCAGGTCCAGCGCGCGGTTGAGCCCCTGGCAGTTCAGTTGCCCCAGGCCTTCACCGGGCTTTTCGGCATGGCGCAGGAATACCAGCGTCTGGGTGCCGTCGACCGGTTGAGCACGGCTCTCGACCACTTCCAGTGTCAGCGGCACCGCCGCGGCGACGAGCGCCAGGCTGAGCAACAGGTGGCGGCGACGTCGAATGAAAGAAGGCAACTTCATGAAGGCAGGCTCTTGTGGCAAAAGGTATCTGGATACCCGCCACATTGCCCCGCGGCCTATGCCGCGAGGCATCCGTGTTAGTGATCGCCATCCTTGGCAACGAGCAGGACTCAGAGTGTCCGCAACCCGTTTGGTTCCTCCCTGAGTGTGGATGCCGTTCCCTAGGCAAGGATTACGTTAGAGCAGACGTGTTGCGGAATTATGTCGAGTGCGAATCGGTGATGACTACATCGAAGACCTGCTCGATCACCTGTTTCGGCCCCTGGTTCAGACTCCAGGTAAAGAACACGAGAAACCCGAGCAAGAAGACGAAGAGAACAGAGCCGACGAGACTTTGAGCGACGCCCAGCCAAAATCCCGGTTTGGCATTTCTGATTTCGATGCTGGCCTTTTCGGAGTAGAAGCGATCAAGCTCAGCAGCCTGGGTGGCAATCGATGCGTCCAGAAACCCCTGAACAAGCTGGCTCGCCTGATTTCGATAGCTTTCCAGCTGCGTAGGGCTGTTACTGACATCGTGAAACGGAGCCAAGTCTATGTCTTTTGGCTCCCTGTCATGCTTGACCTTAAAGGACTGGATAAACTCAATTTTCTGTCGTTTGTACAACGAGTAGGCAATGATCCCTAGCGTATCCTGATCACTTTCCACAAGGACCGAGTAGATGTGGTTGTAACAGCCATCGGCCATGAGACTGTTACTCCTTGCGTAAACGTGTGTATGCGCTTTCGAATGCCGCATTCAGCTCCGAACGGGTTTTTCGGGTACTGGTTACAACACCTGCGAGCTCCCGCGGCAAAGGGATTTCCATTCGTCCACCCGAAGCCACCAGCAGAGCGTTCGCTTCACGGATTACTTTCGACGAAAAATGCGGTTTCATGGGCATGCCACCCTCTTGACTCGTTGAGTGCTGCAAGGGTAACCGTCCGCAGAAAGCACCACAATCAGATGCAGGTCAACAGATTGTGTAGTCCTTTTCCGCCCACTGTAGGACGTGAACTACTCAATCATCCCGCGTCAGCACTTCCAGCAATTCGATCTCGAAGGTCAGGTCCGAATTCGGCGGAATAGCCCCCACGCTACGCTCGCCATACCCCAGGTGCGCCGGCACCTGCAGCTTGCGCTTGCCGCCCACGCGCATGCCCATCAGTCCCTGGTCCCAGCCTTTGATGACACGGCCGGTGCCAATCACGCACTGGAACGGTTTGCCGCGCGACCACGACGAGTCGAACTCGCTGCCGTCGGCCAGCCAGCCGGTGTACTGGGTAGTGATCAGGGCGCCTTTGACGGCGGCTTTGCCGTCGCCTTCGACGAGGTCGGTGATCAGCAGTTCGCTGCTCATGGGCATGCTCCAACGCTGAAATTCAAGGGCGCCCTTTTCTCAGGAATGCACCGGTTTGGCAAGTTCACGTGGTGTTCCATGCTGACGCATCGACCACAGTACCCCGCCGATCACCAGAATGATCGCCGCCGCTTCCAGCAGGCTCGGCCCGGCCTGACGCCAGAGGAAGGCATACAGCAGCGCGAACAGGGTCTCGAACACGATCAGCTGCCCGCTCAAGGTCAACGGCAGGCGCTTGGACGCAGCGTTCCACAGCGCCGTGGCCAACCACGAACCCAACACGGCGCAGCCCAGGCATGCGCCCCAGAACAGCCACCAACGCGCCATCGGCGCCTCGACCTGCAGCTGCTGCGGCTGCCACATCGCCAGGACAGCCAGCATCACCAGGCTGCTCAGGCCGGTCAGTACGCCGATCAGCACCGACCACTGGTGGCTGTCGAAATGCCCGCTCTGCTTGAGGCAGCGGCTGTTCTGCACCGCGTACCAGGTCCAGCAGGCTAAAGCGGCCAGGGCATAGAACAGCCCCATGAGCTTGTCGCCAATATCACCCGGGGCGAAGGCGAAGGTCTCCAGGTTGATGCACAACATACCCGCAATGATCAGCGTCAACGGGCCAATCAGCCGCTGGATCGGCACAGCGCCGCTGTCGTTGCGGCCATATAGCGTGATGGTCAGCGGCAATACGCCGACAATCAGCGAGGCCGGTGCCACGCCCAGGCGCTGGATCGCCGCCACCAGGCAGATGAAGTACACCAGGTTGCCGATCACAGCCAGACGCAGCAGCATCCAGCCGTCCGCCAGGGTCAGCTGGCGCAGCTGACGGGCCATGGGCACCGCCAGCAGCAGCGAGATCAGGCCGACAAGCGCATAGCGCACGCTGCTCAGCAGCATCGGGTTGAACTCCGGCAACAGCTCCGGAACCATCAAGACCATGCCCCACAATGCTCCGGCCCCACCGGCATACATCACACCGCGCTTCACGCTTTTCGCTCCTGTTCGTCGATGCGCGCAGGCTACCGCTGTGCGGGGCTGGCGGCAAAGGATCTTTGCGCATGCAGCCATGCCCGTGGGGAATGGCTCAGCTGAACTGCTCGAAGGCCTGCTCGCCGGTCAGCTCCTTGGTCTGGTTGGCGAAGCAATACCAGGCGGGCTTCTGCTCGACAAAGATCTGCAAATCGAAATCCCAGGCCTCGTCGCCGTCCAGCAGGCCTACCGGGACCGCATAGTGGTCCTTGTCCTTGAGGCGGTAATACAGGTGCGTGCCGCAACGGCTGCAAAACCCACGCTGGGCCCACTCGGACGAGTCGTAGACCGCCGGCGCCCGCCCCTCGAACACCGGCGCCTGGCTGCAGTCCACGACCAGCAGCGGGCCGCCGGTCCACTTGCGGCACATGCTGCAATGGCAGGCACTGATGTGGGTATTGTCGACGGTGGCGCGCAGGCGGGTTTCACCGCAGAGGCAGCTGCCGCTTTTTTCCAGGGTCATGATGGGGCTCCTTGCAGGTTGGGCCAGCAAGTATAGATCGGGCCCCATGCCACAGAGCCCGCAGCCCCACCCGTTCGGTCAGATGAACACGTTGCCGCGCAAGTACAGCGCCGCACGCCCGCTGATGATCACCCGGCCAGTACCAGGCACTTCACAGTGCAGCTGCCCCTTGCGGGCCCCGCCCTGCTCGCAGCTCAGCGACGACTTGCCCAGCCGCTCGGCCCACAGCGGCGCCAGCGAGGTATGCGCAGAGCCGGTAACCGGGTCTTCATTGACGCCGACTCGCGGGCCGAACCAGCGGGTGACGAAGTCGAAACCACGGCCAGCGGCAGTGACCGCGATGCCACGCACGTCGAATGCCGACAATGCGACGAAATCGGGCTTCAGCGGGTCGAGCAGCGCGGCGTCATCGACCACCACCACATAGTCGTCAGAGCGGTAGACTGCCTTGGCCTCGCGCAGGCCAAGCGCCTCCAGCAAACCGGCCGGCACGTCCACGGCTTGCGGCTGCTTGGCCGGGAAGTCCATGGCCAGCAGGCCATCGGCGCCACGGCTGACCCGCAGCTCGCCACTGCGGGTGTTGAAGCGCAGCATTTCGGCTTGCTCGCCCAGCTGTTCGAACAGCACGTAGGCCGAAGCCAGTGTGGCGTGGCCGCACAGGTCGACTTCGACAGTGGGGGTGAACCAGCGAAGGTCGAACGTTGCGCCATTGCGCACGAAATAGGCCGTTTCCGACAGGTTGTTCTCTTCGGCGATGCGTTGCAGCACATCGTCCGGCAGCCAGCTTTGCAGGGGGATCACCGCCGCCGGATTGCCACCAAAAGGTTCGGCGGAGAAAGCATCGACCTGGAAGATTTCGAGTTGCATCAAACGCTCCTTGTGATCCGGGCAATGCCGGGGGTTTTGAAAGGGTTATGCGCGGACCGGTGTGAGCACCGGTTCACCGGCAAAGAAGGCCTGCAGGTTGCGCAGCACCAGGCTCACGGTGTCGCGCGCGGCCTCGGGCGACTGGCCGGCCACATGGGGCGTAAGCACCGTATTGGCGAGGGCCTTGAGGGCATCTGGCACGGCGGGTTCGTCATCGAACACATCGAGCGCGGCGCCGGCCAGCCGGCCTTGTTCAAGGGCTGATACCAACGCCTGGGTGTCGACCACGCTGGCCCGGGCGATATTCACCAGGTAACCCTCTGTGCCCAGTGCCTCAAGCACCTGGGCATCGACCAGATGATGGGTATTGGCGCCACCGGGGGTGGCAATGACCAGAATGTCGACGGCCTCGGCCAGGTGCAACGGGCTGTCGTACCAGGTGTACGGCACGTCCGTTCGCGGGGTGCGGCTGTGGTAGCTGATGTTCATGTCGAAGCCCAGGCTGGCGCGCTTGGCGATGGCCTGGCCGACCGCGCCGAGGCCCAGCAGGCCAAGGCGCTTGCCGCTGACCGAAGGGCTGATCACCCGGTTCCACTCGCCACGACGCGTACTGGCGTCGGCACGAGGAATGTCGCGCAACAGCGCCAGCAACATGGCCAGGGTGTGGTCGGCGACGGCCGCGGCATTGGCGCCGGCGCCATTGGTGACAGTGATGCCACGGGCGGCGGCAGCGGCCAGGTCGACCTGCTCGTAGCCAGCACCGATCACGCAGATGATCTGCAGCTTGGGCAAGGCAGCAATTTCAGCAGCGGTCAGGCCTAATGGGCCTCGGGTCAGCACGGCGTCGATCTGGCCGGCATGGCGCTGGATGGCGTCGGCGCGCATTTGCGGGGAGGGGGCACGAATCAGGCGGTAGCCGGCCTTCTCGAGTAATGGCAGATAATCGTCGACGGTTTCTACCAGTACCAGGACTGTCTTGCTCATGCCACCCTTCCTTTGAGTTTCAGAGGGGCATTATGCGGAGTAACTGGCCGGTACAGTCAATGGGAAAAACAGTGGGGAACTGTACTGTATGGGTGGGATGGGGTTTAGGGCGTGTCAGGGCTTACAGGTGTTCGCCTTTAGAGGTTTAGCGCCTGTGAGATCGAGCGCCGCCCACGCGGCGCATCGCGAGCTTTGCTCGCTCCTACGTCTGTTTCGGGCCAATTATTCCTGGGGGATTTGCGCGCGAATGCCTTGGCGCATGGCGCGATATCGAGTCGTACCAACAAGGCGGTCGCGCGCGCCTGCCACAGGCGTTACTGGCCAAAAACAAACGTAGGAGCGAGCAAAGCTCGCGATGCGCCGCGTGGGCGGCGCTCGATCTCACAGGCGCCAAACCTCTAGAGGCGAACGCCCACAAGCCACAAGAAACTATTGCCCGTAAGCACGCCCCAGCCCGCCTGGCACACCACTGCTGTCAGTTTCCTGCCATGGGCCATCCGGGTTCAGCGACCAGCTCCAGCCATTGTCATAGCGGTAGTAGGTACGCTGCCGGTAAAAGACATTGGTCTTGTTCTCCAGCACATACACCCCAAGCTTCGGATCCCAGTGGCTGGCGCCACCCGGTGGTGGTGCGAAGCTGGCGGAGGTGCGTGGCATCGGCTTGGGAATCGCCGTAGGCTTGCTCGGCTGCGTCGATGGCTGCCCGCCCGGCAACGGCTTCACCGCAGGCCCCTGGTGCGGTGGCACGGTCTCGATCGGTGGCGACGGCTGCTCATACGGCTGCTGCGAGGTACACGCGGACAAACCCAGGGCCAGGGTAATCAGGGTCAGGCGGACGGCGCTATGCATGGCGTTGCTCTCTTACTGGTCTGGGCTGTCGATGGTCAGGTGCTGGGTAGCCTGGGTGGTATTGGCCAGGGGCGCGCCCTGGCCGATCCATTCGCCGCGGGTCGGCTGACCGGCTCGCGATACGCGTGCAACCAGTTGGACTTCGGCGAACTGGGACAGTTTCATCTGCGGCAGCATAGCGTCAGCGTCGGACAATTCCACTTCCAGCGGCAATTGCGCCACGGTAACCCGTTTGGCCGCCAGCGGCATGGGCGGGCCATTGCTGGCACGGGCGAAGATGAACACGGTGTCGTCAGGCTTGACCTTGTCCTTGAGCGCCGCCGCCAGTTCCACCCGCACCTTCAGCCGGACTACCGCCGAGGCCTGCGGTTTGGCACCGTTACCACCCAGGCGCTCCGCCGCACGGTCGATGCCGCCTTGCAGTGCCGCCCGCGAGGCATCGCCTTCGGGCAGCTGCGCCAATAGGCGGTTCCAATAGTCGATGGCTTCCTGGTAGCGCTCGCCCTCGAAGGCGGCAATGCCCCGCAAGCCAAGGCTGGTGACCTCGTTCGGGTCGGCCTTGAGCGCTTCGTCGGTCAGCGCCTGCACCTGTGGGCTCCATTTCTTGTCTGCCGCGAAGTACAGCGCCTGGGCCCACTGGCCGAGCAGTTCGGGCTGGCGGCCGGCCAGGGCGACGGCGCGCTCGTAAGCCCGCGCCGCATCGGCCGGGCGTTGCTGGGCCATATAGGCGCGGCCAAGGAAGTACAGGCCTTCGGCCGAGTCCGGCTGGGCCTGCACGGCACGTTCGAGGCGCGTGGTCATTTCGTCCATGGTCTTCGGTGCGGCGGCGAACTCCTGGGTCAGCTCGACCTTGTCCGCTGCGCCAAAGTGCAGGTACAGCCCCAGTGCCATTGCTGGCACCAGTACGGCCGCCAGCAATGGCAGGGCCTTGCCAAGATGACCCTGGCGCGCGGGTTCCGCGCCTTCGGTGTCGGCCAGCAGCTCACGGGCCGCCTCATCGCGGCCCTTGGCCATTTGCGCCTGGTCGAGCACGCCAGCGGCCTGCTGGGCGGCCAGTTCGGCGACGCGCTCCTGGTACAGGGCGACGTTCAACGCGGTGCGGTCTTCTTCCTGCTGCTGGCGACGGCCACGCAGGATCGGGATCAGCAGAAAGCCGAGGGCGGCGAGCAGCAGCAGGCCCGCGCTAAGCCAGAATTCAGTCATGGGTCTGTTCTTTTTCCAGCAGTTTGGCGAGACGCTCGCGTTCTTCGACGGACAGTTCCTGTGCAGCCTGGCTTGCCGGGCCACGGCGACGGCGGACGATCACCGCCAGCACCACGAAACCACCGGCCAGCAGGATGCCCGGCCCGAACCACAGCAGCCAGGTGCGGCCGCTGAGCGCCGGCTTGTAGCGCACGAAATCGCCATAGCGATCGACCATGAAGTCGACGATCTGCTGGTTGCTCTTGCCTTCGCCGAGCATGCGGAAGATTTCGCGACGCAGGTCGGCGGCGATCGGTGCGTTGGAGTCGGCGATATCCTGGTTCTGGCACTTGGGGCAGCGCAGTTCCTTGGTCAGTTGCTGGTAACGCTCGCGCTCGGCGTCATCGCGGAACTGGTAGGTATCGATGGCCGCCTTGGCCACGCCGGCCAGGCTCATGCCCAGCACGGCGGCTGCCAGCCAGCGCCTCATGGCTTGGCCTCGTCGACCAGGCCCTGGTACAGCGGCGCCAGCTGCTGACGCCACACATCGGCATCGACGATACCGACGTGCTTGTAGCGGATGATGCCCTTGGCGTCGATGAGGAAGGTTTCCGGCGCGCCATACACGCCCAGGTCCAGCCCCAGGCTGCCCTGCTCGTCACGGATATCCAGCTGGTATGGGTTGTGGAACTCGGCCAGCCACTTCTGCGCGGCGGCGTTGTCGTCCTTGTAGTTGATGCCGTGGATCACCACGCCCTGCTGGGCCAGCTGGTTCAGGTACGGGTGCTCGATCTTGCACGACGGGCACCAGGTGGCCCACACGTTGACCAGCGCTGGCCGGCCGTGCAGGTCGGCCTGGGTCAGGTTGCGGTCACCCTGGGTCGACGCCAGGGCAAACGCCGGGAACGGCTTGCCGATCATCGCCGACGGCAGCTCATCGGGCTTGAGGAACAGCCCCTTGTAGAGGAAAACCGCCATCAGCAGGAATACCGCCAGTGGCACGACCATGATCCAACGCTTCATGCAGCAGCTCCAGACACGCCCAGGGCTTCACGCACCCGAGTCTTGACCTTGACGCGATAGCGCCGGTCGAAGGCCGCCAGCAACCCGCCCAGGCCGGTCAGCAGACCGCCCAGCCAGATCCAGCGGACATAAGGCTTGATATGCACGCGCACCGCCCAGGCGCCGTTCTCCAGCGGCTCGCCCAGGGCAACGTACAGGTCACGGGTGAAACCGGCATCGATGCCGGCCTCGGTCATCATCGACTGCTGCACGGTGTACAGGCGCTTTTCCGGGTGCAGGGTGGTCACTTCTCGGCCGTCGCGGGTGACCACGATGGTGCCCTTGTCGGAGATGAAGTTCGGCCCCTCGAAGTGCTTGGCACCCTCGAACAGGAAGTGGTACCCGCCCAGCTCGACGCTCTCACCCGGCGCCATGCGCAGGTCGCGCTCGGCGCTGTTGTTGCTCGACAGCACCACGCCCAAGGCACACACCGCCAGGCCCAGGTGCGCCAGCTGCATGCCCCAGTAGCTGCGGGAAAGGCCTTGCACGCCCTTGGCGAGGCCCTTGTGGCGGGTCTTGTCGACGATGTCCCGCAACCCGCCGAGCACCACCCAGGCCGCCAGGGCGAAGGCGCTGAGGACCGGCCAGTCGAGGTCGTCGACGATGAAGCCAGCGACCGGCGCCAGCACCGCGCTGCCGATCAGCACCGGGGTCATCATGTTCGCCAGCCATTTGCCGGGGGTGTCCTTCCAGCGCACCACCACACCCACGCTCAGCACCACCATCAGCAACGCCATCAGTGGCAGGAACAGGGCATCGAAGTAAGGCGGGCCGACCGACAGCTTGGCCCCGGTCAGGGCGTCGAGCACCAGCGGGTACAGCGTGCCCAGGAGGATCATCGAAGCCGCTACCACCAGGATCAGGTTGTTGGCCAGCAGCAGGGTTTCGCGCGACCACAGGGCAAAGCCGACCTGGCTCTTGACCACCGGGGCGCGCAGGGCGAACAGGGTCAGCGAGCCACCCACCACGAACAGCAGGAAGATCAGGATGAACACGCCACGCGCCGGGTCGGCAGCAAACGCGTGCACCGAGGTCAGCACGCCGGAACGCACCAGGAAGGTCCCCAGCAAGCTCAGCGAGAACGCGGCAATCGCCAGCAGCACGGTCCAGCTCTTGAATACCCCGCGCTTTTCCGTCACCGCCAGCGAATGGATCAACGCAGTGCCCACCAGCCACGGCATGAACGAGGCGTTTTCCACCGGGTCCCAGAACCACCAGCCGCCCCAGCCCAGTTCGTAGTAGGCCCACCACGAGCCCAGGGTGATACCCACGCCGAGGAAGGCCCAGGCGACGATGGTCCAGGGCCGCGACCAGCGTGCCCAGGCCGCGTCCAGGCGGCCGCCGAGCAGCGCGGCGATGGCAAAGGCGAAGGCCACCGAGAAGCCGACATAGCCCATGTACAGCATCGGCGGGTGAACGATCAGGCCGAAGTCCTGCAGCAACGGGTTGAGGTCACGGCCGTCGGTCGGCACCTGCGGCAGCAGGCGCTGGAACGGGTTGGAGGTGATGATCAGGAAGCTCAGGAAGCCGACGCTGATCATGCCCATCACCGCCAGCACACGGGCCAGCATCACTTGCGGCAACTGGCGCGAGAAGATCGACACGGCAAAGGTCCAGCCGCCGAGGATCAGCGCCCACAGCAGCAGCGAGCCCTCGTGGGCGCCCCACACCGCACTGAACTTGTAGTACCACGGCAAGGCGCTGTTGGAGTTGCTGGCCACGTAGGCGACCGAGAAGTTGTCGGTCATGAAGGCGTGGGTCAGGCAGGCGAAGGCAAACACCAGGAAGGTGAACTGGCCCCAGGCGGCCGGGCGCGCCAGGCTCATCCACAGGCTGTCGCCCCGCCAGGCACCGAGCAGCGGCACCGTGGCCTGCACGGCGGCAAAGCAGATCGCCAGGATCATCGCCAGCTGGCCGAGTTCGGGGATCACCAGTGCCGCGTTCATGGCTTGGCCCCCGCACCGTTGGCCGCCTGGCCGCTTTCCTTCAGGGCCTTGGTGACCTCAGGTGGCATGTACTTCTCGTCGTGCTTGGCCAGCACTTCGTCGGCCACCACCACGCCGTCACCGTTGAGCTTGCCGAGGGCAACGATGCCCTGCCCTTCACGGAACAGGTCCGGCAGGATGCCGCGGTAGGTGATCGGCACCGACTTGTTGAAGTCGGTGACCACGAAACGCACGTCGAGCGAATCGGAGGAACGCTGCACCGAGCCCTTCTCGACCATGCCGCCGGCACGAATGCGCGTGTCCAGCGGCGCCTCGCCATTGGCGATCTGGGTCGGGGTGTAGAACAGGTTGATGTTCTGCTGCAGGGCGCTCAAGGCAAAGCCGACGGCAACCGCAACCCCGACCAGCAGGCCGAGGATAATGAACAGGCGTTTCTTGCGCTGCGGATTCACTGGTGGTTCTCCCGGCGCAAACGGCGCGCCTCATCTTGCAGGTAGCGACGGCGGGCCAACAACGGTGCAGCGACATTCAGCGCCAGCACCGCCAGGCAGATGCCATAGGCCGACCAGACATACAGGGCATGGTGGCCCATGGCGAGAAAATCGCCGAAGGAAGCGAAACTCATCGCGCGGCCCTCCGCCCCAGGCTGTTCAACACTTCATCCTTGACCCAACTGGCGCGTGCCTCGCGCTTGAGCACTTCGAGGCGCATGCGCAGCAGCAGCACGGCACCGAAGAAGCAGTAGAAGCCCAGCGCGGTGCACAGCAGCGGCAGCCACATTTCGGCCGGCATCGCCGGTTTTTCGGTGAGGGTGAAGGTCGCGCCCTGGTGCAGGGTGTTCCACCATTCTACCGAGTACTTGATGATTGGAATGTTGATCACACCGACGATGGCCAGCACCGCACAGGCCTTGGCCGCGCTGTCGCGGTTG
This sequence comes from Pseudomonas sp. CC120222-01a, assembly GCF_003097235.1. GTDB lineage: Bacteria > Pseudomonadota > Gammaproteobacteria > Pseudomonadales > Pseudomonadaceae > Aquipseudomonas. The sequence continues at coordinate 111,110 of NZ_QEQQ01000006.1, forward strand.
CTGATGGCCTGGCCCAGGGCAATGATGCCGAAGTACAGGAACAGCAGGATCAGCATCGACGTCAGCCGTGCGTCCCAGACCCACCAGCTGCCCCAGGTCGGCTTGCCCCAGATGGCCCCGGTGACCAGCGCCACGGCGGTCATCCAGGCACCGATGGGCGCTGCGCATTGCAGGGCGACATCGGCCAGTTTCATCTTCCATACCAGCCCCACCACACCGACAACCGCCAGCAGTACATAGCAGGACTGCGCCAGCATCGCCGCCGGCACATGGATATAGATGATGCGGAAGCTATTGCCCTGCTGGTAGTCCTCAGGGGCGAAGGCCAGGCCCCAGACCACGCCGGTGACCAGCAGCAACACGGCGGAAACGGCCAGCCATGGCAGCATGCGGCCGCTGATGGCATAGAACCATTTCGGTGAACCCAGTTTGTGGAACCACGTCCAGCTAATTTTCATCAGGTACATCCAGGGTATTAGCCGGGCTTGAGAGCCCGGGACTCGTTATTCACCGACGCTGATCTTCAGCCCGGCCGCTATCGCAAAGGGTGCCAAGGTAACTGCCAGGGCAGTCAGGCTGGCGAGCCAGAGCAGATGGCCGGTGGCAGGCATATTTTGCAATGCCGCCTGCAGCGCACCACTGCCCAGGATCAATACAGGGATATACAACGGCAGAATCAGCAACGCCAGTAACAAACCACCGCGCTTGAGACCGACCGTCAGCGCAGCGCCAACCGCGCCGAGCAGGCTCAACACCGGCGTGCCCAGCAGCAGTGAGCCAAGCAGCACTGGCAGGCAGTGGCTGGGTAACCCCAGCATCAGCGCCAGCAATGGCGCCAACAATACCAGCGCCAGCCCGGAAAAGATCCAGTGTGCCAGCACCTTGGCCAGCACCAGCAGGGCCAGCGGGTGCGGTGACAGCACCCACTGCTCCAGCGAACCGTCCTCGAAATCGCTGCGAAACAGGCCGTCGAGCGACAGCAGCACGGCCAGCAAGGCCGCGACCCAGACCAGTCCAGGCGACAAGGTTTGCAACAATTGGCTTTCCGGCCCCACCGCCAGCGGGAACAGCGCCACGACGATGGCAAAGAACACCAGCGGGTTGGCCAGCTCGGCCGGGCGGCGAAACAGCAGGCGCGCTTCACGGCGCAGCAACAGGATGAATACGCTCATGCCGCCCATTGCCCCAGATTGAGTTCCCGGTAGCCGGACGGCTTGCGTTCCAGCGTGTGATGCGTGGTCAGCACCACCGTGCCGCCCTGTTCGCAGTGGGCGGCCAGGTGCGCTTCGAGCTGGGCCACGCCCTGCTTGTCGAGGGCGGTGAACGGTTCGTCGAGAATCCACAACGGCGGGCTGTCCAGATGCAGCCGGGCCAGAGCCACTCGGCGCTGCTGGCCGGCGGACAGGGTATGGCAAGGTACATCTTCGAAACCGCGCAGCCCGACCGCTTCAAGTGCCGACCAGATGGCTTCAGGGGTGGCAGGTTGGTGCAGCGCACAGAGCCAGGTGAGGTTCTCTTCAGCCGTGAGCAGGTCCTTGATGCCGGCAGCGTGGCCGATCCACAACAGGATGCTGGCCAGGGCGTGGCGCTGCTCGTCGAGCGGCTGACCACCCAGCAGGATCTGCCCGGCAGTCGGCTGCATCAGCCCGGCCAACAGGCGCAGCAGGCTGGTCTTGCCGCTGCCGTTGGGGCCGCTGATCTGCAGCATGTCGCCGGGGCGCAGCTCGAAATCGAGGTGCTCGAACAGCAGGCGCCAGTCGCGCTCGCAGGCCAGGCCCACGGCTTGGAGGTGAAGGGTCACGGATTCGCCTTATCTATATGCTTCTCAAGTCGCCCAACTCGCTGCCGTTATACTGGCAGTGACAGGCGGCAGGCATTATTACATGTGCTGCCACGCTGCCAAGAGGGCGGGCTCCACAGGTTGTATACAATCATGACTGAAATCAATAGTCTCGGCGCACAAACCGCCATCAATCCGCAGGCGATCAAGGCCCAGCTGACCGGTGAGCTGCTCAACCTGACCCAGGCCCAACCCGGCCTGCTCAAGCCCGGCGAAACCGCTCAGGCCGAAGTGCTGACCATGCGCCAGAGCGGCAGTACCTTCCAGCTGGTGCTGCAAGTGATTCAAGCCAGTGGCAGCCAGACCCAGGTCCAGGCCACTGCCAGCCAGCCGTTCGCGCAAGGCAGCCAGTTCACCATCAGCCAGCCAGAGAGCAACCGTCTGGCCGTCATGGTGCAGCAGGCCAGTGCCAGCAACGTCGCCACCCTCACCCAGCTCGATACCAGCAAGGTGCCAGTCGGCACCCTGCTGCAGGGCAAGGTTCTTACCAACCAGCCGCTGCCACAAGCGCCGGGCGAAGTGGCCAGTTTCCGCTCGCTGGTCAGCCTGCTCAACACTGCCCAGGCCGGCGCCACGCTAACCATCGACAGCCCGCGCCCGCTGCCGATCGGCAGCCTGCTCAGCGCCCTGGTACAAGGCGACCAGTCACTGCGTTTCGTGCCGCTCAGCGGGCGCCAGGAACAATTGAACATCGCCCAGCAACTACTGGCCCAACAGGGTCGACAGGCTTCCCTGCCCAGCCTGCTCAGCGCGCTGCAGCAGATTGCCAACAGCCCGTCCAGCGACGGCGAACTGCGCAGTACCGCCAGCAGCCTGCTGGCCAGCCTGCCGGACGCCCGCCAGCTCAGTGACGGCAAAGCGCTCGCCCAGGCCCTGGGCAACAGCGGTGCCTTCCTCGAGGCCAAGCTGCTTGGCGGCCTCACTGCCAGCGTGGCCACCGACCTCAAGGCACAGCTGGTGCGGCTGGTGGCACAGGCCTCGGTGAATGCGCCCGCCAACCCGGTCATTGCCACCAGCACGCTGACCCAGGCCCTGCCGGCCATGGCCCGCAGTGCCCTGGGCATGCTCGACCGGGTCAGCCCAAGGACACCGCCGGGTGCCTTTCCCCTGCCTTCAAGGCTGCTGCAGGCCATGGAAAACGAAGGTGACCTGCAACAACTGCTGCGCCTGGCCGCCGCCGCCATCTCGCGCCTGCAGAGCCACGCCCTGAGCAGCCTGCAGCAGTCCGGCACACTGGATAACGGCAACTTGCAGACCACCTGGCAGACCGAAGTGCCGATCCGCCACGGCCAGGAGTTCATTCCCCTGCAGGTGAAGCTGCAGCGCGAAGAAACCCCGGAGCAACAGGCCGAACGCCAGCAGCGTGAGCAGCAAGACCCGCTGCAGGCGCTATGGCGGATCGACCTGGCGTTCGACCTGGCGCCGCTGGGCCCCTTGCAGGTCCAGGCGCAACTGAGCCAAGGGCGTCTGTCGGGTCAGTTGTGGGCCGAGCGCGAGCAGACCGTGCGGCTGATCGACAGCCAGCTCGGCGCCCTGCGCGAACGCCTGCTGGCCCGCGGCCTGGATGTCGGCGACCTGGAATGCCACATTGGCATTCCGCCACAGGGCCCGCGCACGCGGGTGGAACAACGCTGGGTGGATGAAACTGCATGATCGACAAGCAACCGCGCCAGGCCATCGCCCTGAACTACGACGGCCAGCAGGCCCCGACGCTGACTGCCAAGGGCGACGACGAACTGGCCGAGGCGATTCTGGCACTGGCCCGCGAGCACGAAGTGCCGATCTACGAAAACGCCGAACTGGTGCGGTTGCTGACGCGACTTGAACTGGGTGAGCAGATCCCCGAAGCGCTGTACCTGACCATCGCCGAAATCATCGCCTTTGCCTGGCAATTGCGCGGCAAGGTGCCGGTTGGCTTCAACGACGAGCCACCTGGCGAACGCGACATCACCCCCGACCTGCTACACCTGCCGCCAGGCCAGGCTCGCTAGTTATCTACCACCGTCAGCCGGTCACCCCGTAGCAGCCTTGCCAGCTCCTCCGCCAAGCAAGGCCATACCCATGTCCGGAAACATCAATGCCAGCGGCGTACAGTACGTCCGCGACCACCTGAGCAACCTCCCTCGCCCCGATCGCGAAGCCAACCGCCTGATCCGCGCATGGCTCGCGCAACGCGGCTTCGACCTGGACCCGCGACAGATCGACGTGGTGACGTTGCACTACCGCGCCGATGGCGAGGGCGGTCACCTGGCCGCCGTCACCCAACGACAGGACCTGGTCCAGGCCCTGCTGGGCAACTGGCAGGGCGAATCGAACAACGATCTGTTCGGTGCGCTGTTTGCCGCGCCTTGGGCCGGCACCCTGCCCAAAGGGTCGATTCGCCTCGTCGAAACCCTCCCTGCCCCGGCGTTCAATCACTATGGTGCCGACCATGCTGTGTTCAACGGCCTGTTCAGGCGCACCGACCCGGCCCGTCTTGACGCCTCGACACACCTGCCAATCAACGCCGAGGCGTTCCAGCAGTTCATCGAGCAACTGGACTTCCAGGCGCCGTTCAAGGCCATGCTTGACAGCTATTGGGGCAACCATCTTGAGACCTATCGGTTGTCCTGCAAGCTCAGTTTTGTCGCCGCCTGCAACCTTCAGGTCGAGCAAGGCAGCCTCAGTGATGCCGGGCGCCAGCTGGCCTGGCGCGCCGCCGACCTGCAGCCGCGAGGCAAAGGCCTGCGCATGAGCACCCTGAGCATCTATGGCTACGCAGCAACCGACCTGCTCTACATCAACGACACCAGCACCGGTCTGACGTTGCTCTACGCCCCGGGCAACAGCGCACCGCTACTGGAGTTCGCCAGCGAAACGCTGCTCAAGGACTGGGTCGGCCAGCAATGCAAGGACCCCGCCCGGCGTCAGGCACTCAGGCAACATTTCAGATTGGCCGATGGCCCTCAGGGCCCGGACTTCAGTGGCCTGGACACCGCACTGGCGGGCCTGGCCGAGTACCCGCACAGCCATCGCCTGCCGCCGGAACACGGCTTCTTCAACGACGATGGCGTCTGGTCACCCCAGACTTATGTGAACTACCGACCGGGCAAGTACAACCCCAGGATTACCGGTGACCTGTTCCAGGCGCTGGCCGAGTGGCAACGCCAACGCAGCTACGACGATGCCGACTTCATCATCACCGCCGACAGCGAGATCACCAAGGCACGCTGGCGCGGCTACCTGGCCACCACGCTCAACCTGGTGGCGCCGCTGAGCCTGGTGGTGCCAGGCCTGGCACCACTGCTTGCCTTGGGTGGCATTGCCCAGCTGGGCCTTGGCCTGGACCAGGCAATCAATGGCAAGCACCTGCAGGACAAACAGGACGGCGTCGCCAATATCACCTGGGGCCTGCTCAACGCCCTGCCCCTGATCGCACATGGCGCAGTCAGGGGCAAAGTGCGCTTCGCCACCAAAAGCGACCGTTTCGTAACGCCCAGCCGCGTCAACGACCAGTACGGCTACCCGCTGAGCCCGCTCGTGGCGCCGCACCTGCCGGACATCGATGTTGCGCCTTACTTCCACATCCATGAGCCCATCGCTCCCTTGCCCGGCGCTGATCAGGCGATTGCCGACTCGGTGATCCGTGTACCCCGTTACGATGGCGGCCCGGATTCGCTCGATGCGGCCATCGATGGCTACCAAGCCCACGTGATCTATGACATGGCGGCGGACGTATTCATCAACGAACTCGATATCAATGATGTCGATCCCGTGGGTTACCTTGCCCGCCCAGGTAGCAACAACTTGCGTGCCCTGGCTACCCCGCGTGCCGTAGACGATGCCATGCGCACTCGCAGCCTGCGCGCCCTGGGCGTCGAACTGCCATTACCGGTCGAGCTGCCTGGCCTGGCGCCGCAGAGCATGCCGATACCCAGGCAGATCAGCTGCCTGTGGGTCGGCGACCGGGTGATCAACCAGGCCCTGATCGGTAACCTGGCGAACAATGCCGCGCGGTTGGCCAACAGCGAGTACCGCATACGGCTGTTCCTGTCCAATGCTTCGCCCGCCGCCTACGCCGAGAACCTGCGCTTGCTCACCGAACAAGCGCCAGGCCTGCAGGTACTGTCGCTAGAGGAGCAGCCATTCTTCCGCGATTTCCGCCAGGGGCCCTACCATGCGCAGTATCAGGCAGCCCTGGACGGCAACGGCGGAGTCGCCAGCAACTTCGCCTCGGCATCGGACGTGCTGCGCTATCCGATGCTGCACCATGAAGGGGGGTTGTACATGGATGTCGACGATACCTTGCTGGCACCCGGTGACGCCGGCGAGCACATTGATCAGGTGCCTCTGCTCGCCACGCCGGCTGGCCTGCTGTTGGCACCGCCCCAGTCCAACGAAGCGCTCAGCATGAATTGCCTCTACAACACCAGCATCATCGGCAGCCACCCCGGCAACCCGACGTTGCTGGCGATTTCCGAGGAAATGCGCACCCGCTACCTGAACGAGGCGGACTTCTACGACCACCGGCCGAGCCGGCGCGAGGATCCGCAAGGCTTCTACCGCTATGCCAGCCGCCTCAGCCGGCTCACCGGGCCTGCGCTGCTCTCGGCGGTGGTCGACCAGCACCTGCCGGCCTTGCATACCTTGCGCCAGGTCACCAACCTCTATTCCCTGCCGCGTATCAACTCCTGGCAGTTCATCAACGCTGAGCATTACCAAACGGCGCTGCGTGAACTGCTGCCGCTGAACCGCTTCGCACGGGTCGGCAGCTTCAACGCCTGGGCGCGCCCCTGACCCTGGGGATTAAAAAAGGCGACCCTGGGGTCGCCTTCTTCATCACTCGCTGCGGTGCAGCTTGCTCATCAGCTCCGCCTCGGCCTGGGTCAGGCCGCAGGTTTCGGTGAGTTCCGCCACGCTGGCGCCCATGCCCACCAGTTTGGCAGCCTGGGTGAAGGTCACGCTGTTCGGGTCGCGCTGCTCCAGCTGCTGGAGCTTCTCCGGCAGCGGTGCCACGGTCGCGCGCAGTTCATGGAGGGCCTCCCCCATGCGCACGGTGCCGTTCTGGTAGTCGTCCAGGCGCTTGGCCAGGTCCTTGATGCGCTGGTCGCGCAGGGCATCGCCCACGGCCTGCTGCGCCGCCAGTTCGCGCTGGCGCTTGCTGTAGTTGAGGAAGAACCACAGGCTCAGGGCCCACAGCAGCGCCAGGAAGATTACCGCCACCTCGAAGATCAACTCAGATGTTCTCCAGCTCGGACCACTCTTCCTCGGTCATCATCTTGTCCAGCTCGACCAGGATCAGCAGTTCGCCGTTCTTGTTGCACACGCCCTGGATGAACTTGGCCGACTCTTCGTTACCCACGTTCGGCGCCGTTTCGATTTCCGACTGACGCAGGTACACCACCTCGGCAACGCTGTCGACCAGGATGCCGACCACTTGCTTGTCAGCCTCGATGATGACGATGCGGGTGTTGTCGGTCACGTCCGACGGCATCAGGCCGAAGCGCTGGCGAGTGTCGATCACTGTCACCACGTTGCCGCGCAGGTTGATGATGCCCAGCACGTAGCTTGGCGCACCCGGCACCGGAGCGATCTCGGTGTAGCGCAGTACTTCCTGCACCTGCATGACGTTGATGCCGTAGGACTCGTTGTCCAGACGGAAGGTTACCCACTGCAGGATCGGATCTTCAGAACCTTGCGCAGACGACTTTTTCATTCCCCTAGCCCTCTAAATCCGCTGTTGGCGGTTGTGTTCGGTGTTATTTCTGTTTGGCATGCAACTGCTTGACCGCGCCGCTGGCGATCAGCTCGGCCAGTTCGGCGACGTCGAGCAGTGCACACATGTGTTCGATGACCGTGCCGGCCAGCCAGGGGCGCTGGCCACGCTGGCTACGCCACTTGATCTCGGCCGGGTCCAGGCGCAGCGAGCGGCTGACCTGATGCACTGCCAGGCCCCATTCGTAGCCCTGCACGGAAATCACGTAATTCAGGCCCTGGCGGAAGTCGTCGCGGTAGCGGTCGGGCATGACCCAGCGCGCGGTGTCCAGCACCTTGAGGTTGCCGGCCTGGCAGGTCAGGATGCCGAGGAACCAGTCCGGCTGGCCGAACAACGGTGTCAGCTCCTGGCCTTCCAGGCTGTAGATCGAGCCCAGGCACACCAGCGGCACCGCCAGGGTCAGCCCGGCAACGTCGAACAGCAGGCACTCGAACGGCTCGGCAGCCCAGGCCGGGCGGCCATCGACGCTGGCCGGCGGGGCTGGCGTGTCGGCCATGACTGCCGCTGGCAGGTGCACTTCCACCAAGGGGGCAACCGGCTCCGGCGCTGGCACTTCGGTCAGCACCGGGATGCTGGCCTCAGCCACCACTTCAGCCTCGACCACGGCCACCACCGGCGGCTCGACCGGCAGCACGGCTGGCAGTACTTTCACCTGCGGCTCGGCAAAAGGCCTGGCCACGGGTGTTGGCTGGCGAGCGTCCCGCGCCTGCTCTTCGCGCACGGCGGCGGCGAATTCGTCGTTGGCCATGGGCGCCTGGGCAGGCGTTGCCAGGTCGAGGATATCCTCGGCCTCGGTGGCCTCCTGCAACAGCCCATCGAGGTAGGACTGCAGGGCCAGTTGCGGCTTGGTGCCGACGGGCCGATTCATGAAGCCACCTGCGCGACCGGCTTGTAGGTCAGCATATGCTTGAGCAGTGCGCGGTAGGCGATCACGCCACGGCTCTTGCCATCGAACTGCGACGGCGTAACGCCATTGCGGCTGGCATCGCGCAGGCGCGTGTCGACTGGGATGTAACCCTGCCACACCTGGTGTTCATAGGTATCGCGCAGCACCTTGAGGGTGCCCAGCGAAGCCTGGGTACGGCGGTCGAACAGGGTCGGCACGATCTGGTAGGGCAAGGCCTGCTTGCGCGAGCGATTGACCATGGCCAAGGTACCGATCATGCGCTCCAGGCCCTTCACCGCCAGAAACTCGGTCTGCACCGGAATCACCAGCTGCTGGCTGGCGGCCAGGGCGTTGACCATCAGCACGCCGAGCAAGGGCGGGCTGTCGATCAGGGCAAAGTCGAAATCCTGCCACAACTGCGCCAGACTCTTGGCGATCACCAGGCCCAGCCCACTCTGCCCTGGCGACTGGCGCTCCAGTACCGCCAGCGCCGTGCTCGAAGGCAGCAGCGAGATACGCTCATCGCTGGTCGGCAACAGCAGCTGCCCCGGCAGGCCCTCGGGCACGCTGCCCTTGTGCAGGAACAGGTCGTAGCAGCTGTGCTCCAGGGCGTCCGGGTTGTGCCCGAAATAGCTGGTCATCGAGCCATGCGGGTCGAGGTCGACGACGACCACGCGCTTGCCCGCCTCAGCCAGCAGGCCGGCCAGGGCGATGGTGGTCGTGGTCTTGCCCACGCCGCCTTTTTGATTGGCTACTGCCCAGACTCTCATAGGACAACTCTTGCTTCATGGGTGCCGCCGGCTGCCACAGGGCATGCGGTGACGGAGAATTGACGGCTCACTTGGCCGTCGTCGCTGCTGGGGCTGGCGGTGCACTTTGTGTGCCAGCACGGCGCAACGCTGCGTCCGGGGTGGCATTGGCACTGCCTGTGCCGGTCAGGCTGCGGCGCACTTCGAGGTTGCGGGAAATCACCAGCACCACCCGTCGATTGCGCGCACGCCCTTCGGCGGTGTCGTTGCTGGCCACCGGCTGGTACTCGCCATAGCCCACCGAGGCCATGCGCGCCGGGTTGACCCCTTCCATGGCCAGCAGGCGCACGATACTCGCCGCCCGCGCTGCCGACAGCTCCCAGTTGGTCGGGTACTGTGCCGTGCGGATCGGCAAGTTGTCGGTGAAGCCCTCGACGTGTACCGGGTTGGCGAACGGCTTGAGGATGTTGCCGACTTTTTCGATGATGGTGAACGCCTTGTCACTGGGCATGGCATCGCCACTGCCGAACAGCAACGACGAGTTGAGCTCGATCTCCACCCACAGCTCGTTGCCGCGCACGGTCATCTGGTCGGACTTGATCAGGTCGCCGAAGGCATCGCGCACGTCGTCGCTGATGGTCTTCAGCGGGTCGACGTTGGTCTGCGCCAGGCCCGCATCAGTCTGCTCGCTGTCCTTGATCAAGGGCTCTGCCGGTTTCACGCTGAGCGGCTGCTCATCGCCGATCGGGATCGGCTTCATGCTCCGCTCAGGGTCGTTGAACACCCCGAGCAGCGCTTGCGAGATGACCTTGTACTTGCCCTCGTTGATCGAGGAAATCGAATACATGACCACGAAAAAGGCGAACAGCAAGGTGATGAAGTCGGCGTACGACACCAGCCAGCGTTCGTGATTCTCGTGCTCCTCGGTATGACGGCGACGGCGCATGGCTTACTCCATGAAGCCTTGCAGCTTCAATTCGATCGAGCGCGGGTTCTCGCCCTCGGCGATCGACAGCAAGCCTTCAAGCAGCATCTCGCGGTAGCGCGACTGGCGCATGACGATGGCCTTGAGCTTGTTGGCGATCGGCAGCAGGATCAGGTTGGCACTGGCCACGCCGTAGATGGTGGCGACGAAGGCCACGGCAATGCCGTTGCCCAGCTGCGACGGGTCGGCCAGGTTGCCCATGACATGGATCAGGCCCATGACCGCACCGATGATACCGATGGTCGGGGCGTAGCCGCCCATGCTCTCGAACACCTTGGCGGCCTGGATGTCACGGCTTTCCTGGGTCAGGAAATCGACTTCGAGAATGCTGCGGATCGATTCCGGCTCGGCGCCATCGACCAGCAATTGCAGGCCTTTGCGGGCGTACGGGTCGGGCTCGGCATCGGCCACGCCTTCCAGGCCGAGCAGGCCTTCCTTGCGCGCCACCAGGCTCCAGTTGACCACCCGGTCGATACCACCGGCCAGGTCGACTCGCGGCGGGAAGAAGATCCAGCGCAGAATCTGCAGCGCGCGCTTGAACGACGACAGCGGCGACTGCAGCAATGCCGCCGCCAGGGTGCCACCGAGCACGATCAGGCCGGCCGGGCCGTTGAGCAAGGCACCGACGTGGCCACCTTCAAGGAAGTTGCCGCCGACGATGGCAACGAACGCCAGGATCAGGCCAATCAGGCTGAGCACATCCATCAGACGCAAGCCTCGACCAGGTGTTTGCCGATTTCATCCAGGCTGTACACCGCGTCGGCCAGGTTGGCTTTGACGATGGCCATGGGCATGCCGTAGATCACACAGCTGGCCTCATCCTGGGCCCACACGGTACTGCCGCCCTGCTTGAGCAGGCGCGCGCCTTCGCGGCCGTCGGCGCCCATGCCGGTGAGCACCACCGACAGCACCTTGTCGCCGTAGGACTTGGCCGCCGAGCCGAAGGTGATATCCACGCACGGCTTGTAGTTCAGGCGCTCGTCGCCCGGCAGGATCTTCACCGTGCCACGGCCGTCGATCATCATCTGCTTGCCACCCGGGGCCAGCAGCGCCAGGCCCGGGCGCAGCATGTCGCCGTCCTCGGCTTCCTTGACGCTGATCTTGCACAGCTTGTCGAGGCGTTCGGCAAATGCCTTGGTGAAGGCGGCGGGCATGTGCTGGATCAGCACGATCGGTGCCGGGAAGCTCGCCGGCAGCTGGGTCAGCACACGCTGCAGGGCCACCGGGCCGCCAGTGGAGGTACCGATCGCCACCAGCTTGTAAGGCTTGCGCTTGGGCGCCGGGGCATGCGCCGCAGCCGCTGCCGGCGCAGCCGCACGGGCAGGCGCGGCGGGACGTACCGGCGCGCTGCTGGCCAGCCTGCTGGCGGGTGCATGACTGCTGGCCGGCGCCGGTGCACTGACCGGCGCGTGGCTGGCGTAGCCACCGAAACGGCGGTTGCTGCGCGAGATGGTATGCACCTTCTCGCACAGCAGCTGCTTGACCTTCTCCGGGTTGCGCGAGATGTCTTCGAAGTTCTTCGGCAGGTAATCCACCGCACCGGCATCCAGCGCGTCGAGGGTGACGCGGGCGCCTTCATGGGTCAGCGAGGAGAACATCAACACCGGCGTCGGGCAGCGCTGCATGATGTGCCGCACGGCGGTGATGCCATCCATCATGGGCATTTCGTAGTCCATGGTGATGACATCGGGTTTGAGCGCCAGTGCCTGGTCGATCGCTTCCCTGCCGTTGGTCGCGGTGCCGACCACCTGGATCGTCGGGTCCGCCGAGAGGATTTCCGAAACGCGGCGGCGGAAGAAACCGGAATCATCCACCACCAGGACCTTGACTGCCATAAACACTCCATTAGGCGGCGCCACCCGCCAGGGTGCGCCGCCGAAAATCAGATACGCCGTGCCGCGTAACGCTTGAGCATGCTCGGCACGTCGAGAATCAGCGCGATGCGGCCGTCACCGGTGATGGTGGCGCCAGACATGCCCGGGGTGCCCTGGAGCATCTTGCCCAGCGGCTTGATCACCACCTCTTCCTGGCCCACCAACTGGTCGACCACGAAGCCGATACGCTGGGTACCGACCGAGAGGATCACCACATGGCCCTCACGCTGCTCCTCGTGCACCTGGCCCTGCACCAGCCAGCGCTTGAGGTAGAACAGCGGCAGCGCCTTGTCGCGCACGATCACCACTTCCTGGCCGTCGACCACGTTGGTGCGCGACAGGTCGAGGTGGAAGATTTCGTTGACGTTGACCAGCGGGAAGGCGAATGCCTGGTTGCCCAGCATCACCATCAGGGTCGGCATGATCGCCAGGGTCAGCGGCACCTTGATGACGATCTTCGAGCCCTGGCCCTTGGCCGAGAAGATGTTGATCGAGCCGTTGAGCTGGGAAATCTTGGTCTTCACCACGTCCATGCCGACACCACGGCCGGACACGTCGGAAATCTCGGTCTTGGTCGAGAAGCCCGGGGCGAAGATCAGGTTGTAGCAGTCCGACTCGCTCAGGCGGTCGGCGGCGTCCTTGTCCATCAGGCCCTTTTCCACGGCCTTGGCGCGCAGGATGCTCGGGTCCATGCCCTTGCCGTCGTCGGAGATCGACAGCAGGATGTGGTCGCCTTCCTGCTCGGCCGACAGTACCACGCGGCCGGTGCGGGCCTTGCCGGAGGCTTCACGCTCGTCCGGCATCTCGACACCGTGGTCGACGGCGTTGCGCACCAGGTGCACCAGCGGGTCGGCCAGGGCCTCGACGAGGTTCTTGTCGAGGTCGGTCTCTTCACCGACCAGCTCCAGGTTGATCTCTTTCTTCAGTTGCCGAGCCAGGTCGCGAACCAGGCGCGGGAAGCGCCCGAAGACCTTCTTGATCGGCTGCATGCGGGTCTTCATCACCGCGGTCTGCAGGTCGGCGGTGACCACGTCGAGGTTGGACACGGCCTTGGACATGGCCTCGTCGCCGCTGTTCAGGCCCAGGCGCACCAGGCGGTTACGCACCAGCACCAGTTCGCCGACCATGTTCATAATCTCGTCCAGGCGTGCAGTGTCGACACGCACGGTGGTTTCCGCTTCGCTGGCAGGCTTTTCGGCCGCAGGGGCCGGGGTGCGGGCTGGCGCCGGCTTGGCTGCGGCGGGCGCAGCGGCAGCCGGGGCTGCAGCAGGCTTGGCGAGCGGTTTGCTTTCAGCCACGGCCGCAACCGCTGCTGCCACGGCGACCGGCGCTTCGCCAGCAACGGTTTCACCGGTGAACTTGCCCTTGCCGTGCAACTGATCGAGCAACGCTTCGAACTCGTGCTCGGTGATTTCGTCACTGCTGGCGGGCGCGACAGCGCTTTCCACGGCAGCGGCAGCAGCCGGCAAGGCATCGGCCTGGAAGGTGCCCTTGCCATGCAACTGGTCCAGCAACGACTCGAATTCTTCGTCGGTGATTTCGTCACTCACCGGTGCACTGGCATCGACCACCGCCTCAGTAGCGGCGACTTCAGGCGAGAATTGACCCTTGCCATGCAACTGGTCGAGCAGTGATTCGAACTCGGCGTCGGTGATGTCATCACCCGAACCGCTCAAGGTCTCGCCCTGCATCTGCGCATCGGCAGCGGCCGCTTCGGCCTTGACTGCGTCGAGCGAGTCGAGCAGCTGTTCGAACTCGGTGTCGGTGATGTCCGCCTCGGCAGCCACAGGCTCCGGTGCAACCTCGACCACCGGTGCAGGCGCATCGGCGCTGGCAGGCTCGGCCAGGCGCGACAAGGCCGCCAGCAGCTCCGGGGTGGCCGGGGTCACTTCGCTGCGCTCACGCACCTGGCCGAACATGCTGTTGACCGTGTCCAGCGCTTCGAGCACCACGTCCATCAGTTCCGCGTCGACCCGGCGCTCACCTTTGCGCAGGATGTCGAACACGTTCTCGGCGATGTGGCAGCACTCCACCAGCTCGTTCAGCTGAAGGAAGCCGGCGCCCCCTTTTACAGTGTGGAAACCGCGAAAGATCGCATTGAGCAGGTCGGCATCGTCGGGCCGGCTTTCCAGCTCGACCAGTTGCTCGGACAGTTGCTCAAGAATTTCGCCGGCTTCTACCAGGAAATCCTGAAGGATTTCTTCATCGGCGCCGAAGCTCATTAAACGTGCTCCTTAAAAACCCAGGCTGGACAGCAGATCGTCGACGTCGTCCTGACCGGACACAACGTCTTCACGCTTATCGGCATGAATCTGCGGACCTTCACCCCGAGTCGGATGTTTTTCTTCATCTTTTTCAGCACGCAGCTGCTGGTGGTCGTGTTCGATACCGGCAAAACGGTCGACCTGACTGGCCATCAGCACGAGCTTGAGCAGATTGCTTTCCACTTCGGTGACCAACGCCGTGACGCGCTTGATCACCTGGCCGGTCAGGTCCTGATAGTCCTGGGCCAGCAGAATGTCATTGAGGTGGCCGGCGACCTTGCGGTTGCCCTCGGCGCTGTGCGTCAGGAAACTGTCGACGCGCTTGACCAGCTCGCGAAACTCCGGCGCTGCGACTTCGCGGCGCATGAAGCGCTGCCAGTCGACGCTCAGGCTTTGTGCCTCGGCCGACAGGTCGTTGAGCACCGGGGTGCTCTCCTCCACCAGGTCCATGGTGCGGTTGGCGGCACCCTCGGTGAGCTTGACCACGTAGGACAGGCGCTCGGTGGCATCGGTAATCTGCGAGACTTCCTCGGCCTGCGGCATGCGCGGGTCGATCTGGAAGCTGACGATCGCGCTGTGCAGCTCACGCGTGAGCTTGCCGACTTCCTGGTACAGGCCACGGTCGCGGGTCTGGTTGAGCTGATGGATCAGCTGCACCGCCTCGCCGAAACGCCCCCGTTCCAGGCTCTCGACCAGCTCCTGGGCATGTTTCTTCAGGGTCGATTCGAACTCCCCCAAAGACGTCTGTGTTGATTCCATGGCGCCCCCTGACGTGACTCAGCCGTTGACGCGTTCGAAGATCTTCTCGATCTTTTCTTTGAGCACCTGGGCGGTGAACGGCTTGACCACGTAACCATTGACGCCGGCCTGGGCCGCTTCGATGATCTGGTCGCGCTTGGCTTCGGCGGTCACCATCAGTACCGGCATGGTTTTCAGGCGGTCGTGGGCGCGCACCTTGCGCAGCAGGTCGATACCGGACATGCCCGGCATGTTCCAGTCGGTCACCAGGAAGTCGTAATGGCCGCTTTCGAGCATCGGCAGCGCGGTGGTGCCGTCGTCGGCTTCATCGGTGTTGGTGAAGCCCAGGTCACGCAACAGGTTCTTGATGATCCGCCGCATCGTCGAAAAGTCGTCAACGATGAGGATTTTCATGTCTTTGTTCAAGTAGACCTCCAAGCAGTCTCAAACGCGCTCGGCCCCGAGCACGCGTATTCATTCAATTCGGTGCAACTATGGAAAACGCACGTGGAAAACGACTGCAACGACCCCGGGCTCAACGCGCCCGCCATTCCCCCAGGCGGCTGCGCAGGCGCGCGGCACACTGGCTGTGCAACTGGCTGACACGCGATTCGCTGACCCCCAGCACCTCACCGATTTCCTTGAGGTTCAGCTCTTCGTCGTAGTACAGCGCCAGCACCAGGCGCTCACGCTCCGGCAGGTTGGCGATCGCATCGGTCAGGGCAGCCTGGAAGCGCTCGTCTTCCAGATCGCGCGACGGCTCGATCTGGCCACTGGCGCCGTCCTCGTGCAGCCCTTCGTGCTCGCCGTCCTGCAACAGGTCGTCGAAACTGAACAGGCGGCTCCCCAAGGTATCGTTCAAGATCCCGTAGTAATCATCGAGACTCAACTGGAGTTCGGCAGCAACTTCATGATCTTTAGCGTCGCGGCCAGTTCTTGCTTCCACGGCGCGCATCGCGTCACTGACCATGCGCGTATTGCGGTGCACCGAACGCGGTGCCCAATCGCCCTTGCGGACCTCGTCGAGCATCGCCCCGCGGATGCGGATGCCGGCGTAGGTCTCGAAGCTGGCACCCTTGCTGGCGTCGTACTTGTTGGCCACTTCCAGCAGGCCGATCATGCCGGCCTGGATCAGGTCTTCGACCTGGACGTTGGCCGGCAGGCGTGCCAGCAGGTGGTAAGCGATGCGCTTGACCAGCGGCGCGTAGCGTTCCACCAGTTCGAACTGGGCATCTTTCGACGCCTTGCTGTACATCTTGAAGCCGTTCGCGCTCATAACACCGGCCCTGCGCTGGTGGGTTGCACCAGGCGCTCGACGAAGAACTCAAGGTGCCCGCGCGGGTTGGCTGGCAGCGGCCAGCTGTCGACCTTCTGCGCGATGGCCTTGAAGGCCAGGGCGCACTTGGAGCGCGGGAAGGCCTCGTACACCGCACGCTGCTTCTGCACCGCCTTGCGCACGCTCTCGTCGTACGGCACGGCGCCGACGTATTGCAGGGCGACGTCCAGGAAGCGGTCGGTGACCTTGGTCAGCTTGGCGAACAGGTTGCGCCCTTCCTGCGGGCTCTGCGCCATGTTGGCCAGCACGCGGAAACGGTTCATGCCGTAGTCGCGGTTGAGCAGCTTGATCAGCGCGTAGGCGTCGGTGATCGAGGTCGGCTCGTCGCACACCACCAGCAGCACTTCCTGGGCGGCGCGAACAAAGCTGACTACCGAGTCACCAATACCCGCAGCGGTGTCGATCACCAGCACGTCGAGGTTGTCGCCGATCTCGCTGAAGGCCTGGATCAGCCCGGCATGCTGGGCCGGGGCCAGGTGCACCATGCTCTGGGTACCGGAGGCGGCCGGCACGATGCGCACACCGCCAGGCCCCTGCAACAGCACGTCACGCAGCTCGCAGCGGCCCTCGATGACATCGGCCAAGGTGCGTTTCGGGGTGAGGCCCAGCAATACGTCGACATTGGCCAGGCCGAGGTCGGCGTCCAGCAGCATCACCCGGCGGCCGAGCTCGGCCAAGGCCAGTGACAGGTTCACTGAAACGTTAGTCTTGCCGACGCCACCTTTGCCACCGGTTACGGCGATCACCTGTACGGGATGCATGCTACCCATGTTCGTTGTTTACCTTGTCTCGCTTGGACCCAGACCACGTGCAACGCACGACAGCCGGCTCCGGAATGTAGGTACTTTGCATACGCTTGCCCCTCAACCCGCACGTCGCGGATTGTGGTAGAGATCAGCGAACATGTCGGCCATCGCCTCTTCGCTGGGCTCGTCCTGCAACTGCACGTTGACTGCGCGGGTCACCAGCTGGTGCGGGCGCGGCAGGTGCAGGTCGTCGGGAATGCGCGGGCCATCGGTGAGGTAGGCCACGGGCAGTTCATGACTGATGGCCAGGCTCAGCACATCGCCGAGGCTCGCCGTTTCATCGAGTTTGGTCAGGATGCAGCCGGCCAGGCCACAGCGCTTGTAGCTGTGGTAGGCAGCAGTCAGCACCTGCTTCTGGCTGGTGGTGGCCAACACCAGGTAGTTCTTCGCGGCGATGCCGCGCCCGGCCAGGGTTTCCAGTTGCATGCGCAGGGCCGGGTCACTGGCCTGCAGGCCGGCGGTATCGATCAGCACCACGCGCTTGCGCAGCAGTGGCTCCAGCGCCGCAGCCAGCGACTGGCCCGGATCGACGTAGGTCACCGGCACGTTGAGGATGCGGCCCAAGGTCTTGAGCTGCTCCTGGGCACCGATGCGGAAACTGTCCATGCTCACCAGGGCCAGGTTCTGCGGGCCGTACTTGAGCACATAGCGTGCCGCCAGCTTGGCCAGGGTGGTGGTCTTGCCCATGCCGGCCGGGCCGACCATGGCGATCACCCCGCCGTCTTCGATCGGCTCGACCTGGGGCACTTCGATCATCCGCGCCAGGTGCGCCAGCAGCATGCGCCAAGCCTGGCGCGGCTCTTCGATCTCATTCGTGAGGTCGAGCAGCTCGCGGGCGATCGGGCCGGACAGGCCGATGCGCTGGAGGCGCCGCCAGAGGTTGGCCTGGGCCGGCTTGCTGCCCTGCAGCTGGTTCCAGGCCAGAGAGCCGAGCTGCACTTCGAGCAGCTCACGCAGGCCCGACAGCTCCGAACGCATGGCGTCGAACAGGCGCGGGTCGACGGCCGGCTGCGCCAGCGCAGGCGCCGGGGCCGGCGCATTGACGTGCGGCTCGATCAATGGTTCGGCGGCGGTCAACGACTGGCCGGCAAACAATTGGCGGTTGCCTTCGCTGGCCTCGGTGCGGTTGTCCAGCTCGGCCTGGGCAGTGGCGATGCGCGACTGGGTCTTGCGCAGCTCTTCTTCCAGTTCGGCGTTGGGCACGCGCGGGGCCAGCGCGGACAGCTTGTAGTCCAGCGCGGCGGTCAGTTCGACACCACCAGCGATGCGGCGGTTGCCGATGATGGCGGCATCGGAACCCAGTTCATCACGAACCAGCTTCATGGCCTGACGCATATCGGCGGCGAAAAAACGCTTGACTTGCATAACCCACTACCTCAGCCGTTGGGGCCCACTGTGGCAACGATGGTGACTTGCTTGTTATCCGGTATTTCCTGATACGCCAGAACATGCAAATTCGGTACAGCCAGGCGGCCGAAGCGCGACAGCATGGCACGGATCGGGCCAGCCACCAGGAGAATGGCCGGTTGGCCTTGCATCTCTTGGCGCTGGCAAGCGTCGATCAGCGAACGCTGCAGCTTTTCGGCCATGCTCGGCTCCAGAAGAACACCGTCTTCCTGACCTTGCCCGGCCCTTTGCAAACTATTGAGCAAGATCTGTTCCAACCTTGGCTCAAGGGTGATCACAGGCAGCTCGGACTCAACGCCGACAATGCTTTGGACGATGGCACGACACAATCCGACGCGCACTGCCGCCACCAGCGCGGCGGTATCTTGACTCTTGCTGGCATTGTTGGCGATGGCCTCGGCAATACTGCGGATGTCACGCACCGGCACTTGCTCGGACAACAATGCCTGCAGGACCTTGAGCAGCCCCGACAAGGAAATGACACCGGGCACCAGCTCTTCTGCAAGTTTAGGCGATGCCTTGGACAACACCTGCAACAGCTGCTGGACCTCTTCATGGCCGATCAGCTCGTGGCAGTGCTTCTGCAGGATCTGGTTGAGGTGGGTGGCAACCACGGTACTGGCGTCGACCACGGTGTAACCCAGCGACTGTGCCTGGGCGCGCTGGCCGACGTCGATCCACACGGCCTCCAGGCCGAATGCCGGGTCGCGCGCAGCGATACCGTTGAGGACACCGAACACCTGGCCCGGGTTGATCGCAAGCTCACGGTCCGGGTAGATATCGGCCTCGGCGAGAATCACGCCCATCAGCGTCAGGCGGTAGGCGCTGGGTTGCAGATCGAGGTTGTCGCGGATATGCACGGTCGGCATGAGGAAGCCCAGGTCCTGGGACAGTTTCTTGCGCACTCCCTTGATCCGCGCCAGCAGCTGGCCACCCTGGTTGCGGTCGACCAGTGGAATCAGGCGGTAGCCGACTTCCAGGCCGATCATGTCGATTGGCGTGACGTCGTCCCAACCCAGCTCCTTGGTCTCCATTGCGCGCTGTGGTGACGGCAGCAGGTCCTGCTGGCGCTGCGCTTCCTTCTGCGCCTCGACCTTGACCTTTTGCTGCTTCTTCCACACCAGGTAGGCACCACCCCCGGCCAGCAGGCCAAGGCTGAGGAAGGCCATGTGCGGCATGCCCGGCACCAGGCCCATGATGATCATCAGCGCGGCAGACACACCCAGTGCCTTGGGCGAGTCGAACATCTGGCGGTTGATCAGCTTGCCCATGTCTTCGGAACCCGAGGCACGGGTGACCATGATCGCGGCAGCGGTGGACAGCAGCAGGGATGGCAATTGCGCCACCAAACCGTCACCGATGGTGAGCAAGGCGTAGACCTTGCCCGCATCGCTGAACGACATGTTGTGTTGCAGCATCCCGATGAGCATGCCGCCGATCAGGTTGATGAAGAGGATCAGCAGGCCGGCGATGGCGTCACCGCGGACGAACTTGCTGGCACCGTCCATCGAACCGTAGAACTCTGCCTCCTGGGCGACCTCGGCGCGGCGCGCCTTGGCCTGGGCCTGGTCGATCAGGCCAGCGTTGAGGTCGGCGTCGATGGCCATCTGCTTGCCGGGCATGGCGTCGAGGGTGAAGCGCGCGCTCACCTCGGAAATACGCCCGGCACCTTTGGTGACCACCACGAAGTTGATGATCATGAGGATGGCGAACACCACCGCACCGACGACGTAATTGCCGCCGATCACCACCTCACCGAAGGCCTGGATCACTTTACCGGCAGCGCCATGACCTTCCTGGCCATGGAGCATGACCACCCGCGTGGAGGCCACGTTCAACGCCAGGCGCAGCAAGGTCGCCACCAGCAGGATGGTCGGGAACGCGGCGAAGTCCAGCGGGCGCAGGGCATACACGCAGACCAGCAGGACCACGATCGACAGGGCGATGTTGAAGGTGAAGAACACGTCGAGCAGGAACGGCGGTATCGGCAACATCATCATTGCCAACATCACCAGCAGCAGCAGCGGCACGCCCAGGTTGCCCCGGCCGAGCCCGGCCAGGTTGTTGCGGGCGTTGCTGATTAACTGAGTGCGATCCACCGCGAGTCCTCTTGATGCAAAACTTTGACGCCCAAGGGGCGCTTGGGCGTGGCTTTGCAAGAAGCCTTCCAACTTTGTCTGGCAGGGGATCTAACTTTCTGCGCGAACCTTGTGGGAGCGGCCTTGTGTCGCGAAAGGGGTGCGCAGCGCCCCCAGGATCTCGGCGTTGCCGCATAAATTGCCGGGACTGCTTCGCAGTCCTTTCGCGACGCAAGGCCGCTCCCACAAAGACCGTGCCAGGCTGGAATCAGTTGTCGCGGCGCAGGTCCGGTGGAATTGGCAGGTCTTCTTTAAGCGGCTCGGGCCGCTTGCCCTTGCCGGCGCGGTACTGGCGGATCTGGAACACATAGGCCAGCACCTGCGCCACCGCCAGGTACAGCCCCGCCGGGATTTCCCCCTCAACCTCGGTGGAGTAGTAGATCGCCCGCGCCAGGGCCGGCGATTCGAGGATCTGCACCTTGTGCTCGACGCCGATCTCGCGAATTTTCAGGGCAATGAAGTCGGTACCTTTGGCCACCAGCAACGGCGCGACCCCGCCCTTCTCCGGGTCGTATTGCAGGGCCACGGCATAGTGCGTCGGGTTGGTGATGATCACGTCGGCCTCGGGCACAGCGGCCATCATGCGGCGCTGCGAAACCTCGCGCTGCAGCTGACGGATACGCTGTTTCACCTCGGGCTTGCCTTCACTGTCCTTGTACTCGTCCTTGATCTCCTGCTTGGTCATCTTCAGCTTCTTGTGGGTCTGCCACAGCTGGAACGGCACGTCGGCCGCAGCGATCAGCAGCAGCCCGGCAGCCATCCACAAGGCACTCCAGCCAACCACCTGGACACTGTGGATGATCGCCTGCTCCAGTGGCTCGTTGGCAATGGCCAGCAGCGCCTGACGGTCATTGCCCAACACCACCAGCGCCACGACCAGGATCACCATGAACTTGGCCATCGCCTTGAGCAATTCAGTGAGCGAGTTCAGCGAAAACATCCGCTTGATACCCGACAGAGGATTCATGCGGCTGAATTTGGGCTGCAGCAGGCTGCCCGAGAAAATGAACCCGCCAAGGGCAATGGGGGACACGAAGGCGATGACGAACAGCAGCATGAGAATCGGCTGCACCGCCCAGATCGCCATCTTGCCCGAAGCCAGCAGGAACATGCCCATCGAACGCTCGTCGGTCAGCACTTCGCGGGTCAGGGAAAAGTTCATCTGCATCAGCGCCATCAGCGTTTGCGCCAGGTTGCCGCCAAAGGCCAGCAACGCCCCGGCACCGGCCAAGGTCGAGGCAACGGTGTTGAGCTCCTTGGAACGGGCGATCTCACCTTTCTCCCGCGCGTCGCGCTTGCGCTTGTCGGTGGGGTCTTCCGTCTTGTCCTGACCGCTTTCGCTCTCTGCCATGCTCAGGGCGCCCTCGCCAGCTCACGCAGCCATAGCAGCGCTTCACTGGCCAACGTCTGGTAGTGGGAAAGCACATCGGCCAGGCCTATCCAGAAGATGCCCATGCCCAGCACCAAGGTCAGCGGGAAGCCGATGGAAAAGATGTTCAACTGCGGCGCGGCACGGGTCATCACGCCGAACGCGATGTTCACCACCAGCAGCGCGGTGATCGCCGGCAGGATCAGCAACAGGCCGGCACCGAACACCCAGCCCAGGCGGCCAGCCATTTCCCAGAAGTGACTGACCACCAGGGCGTTGCCCACCGGCAAGGTGGTGAAGCTCTCGGTCATGACCTCGAACACCACCAGATGGCCGTTCATCAGCAGGAACAACACACTCACCAGCATGGTCATGAACTGGCTGACCACCGCCACGTTGACCCCGTTGGCCGGGTCGACCATCGAGGCGAAGGCCATGCCCATCTGCACGGCGATGATCTGCCCGGCGATAACGAAGGCCTGGAACAGCAACTGCAAGGAGAAACCGAACAATGCGCCGACAATCACCTGCTCGCCACACAGCAGCAGGCCGCGCAGGCTCAGCGGGTCGAATTCAGGCAACGGCGGCAGTGCCGGCACGATCACCACGGTGATGGCCACTGCCACGTAAAGGCGGATGCGTGCCGGCAGCATGCGCGTGCCGAAGATCGGCATGGTCATCAGCACCGCAGTCACCCGAAACAGCGGCAGGATGAAGGTGGCGACCCAGGTGCCGATCTGCGCGTCGGTCAGCTCCAGCATGGCAGGCTCAACCGATCAGCTGCGGGATGCTGGTGTACAGGCCGGTGATGTACTCCATGAACTTCTGCACCAGCCAGGGCCCGGCGACGATCAGCGTGACCAGCATCACCAGCAGGCGCGGCAGGAAGCTCAAGGTCTGTTCGTTGATCTGCGTGGCAGCCTGGAACATGGCCACGACCAGGCCGACCAGCAGGCTCGGCACCACCAGCACGGCCACCATCAGGGTGGTCAGCCACAGCGCGTCGCGGAACAGGTCGACAGCGATTTCAGGTGTCATGCGAGGGCTCTCCCTGGCGGCGTCAGACGCCGCCGAAACTGCTGGCCAAGGTGCCCATGATCAGCGCCCAGCCATCGACCAGGACGAACAGCATGATCTTGAAAGGCAGCGAGATGATCAGCGGCGACAGCATCATCATACCCATGGCCATCAGCACGCTGGCCACCACCATGTCGATGATCAGGAACGGGATGAAGATCATGAAGCCGATCTGGAACGCGGTTTTCAACTCCGAGGTAACGAACGCCGGCACCAGGATCGTCAGTGGGACCTGGTCGGGGCCGGCGATGTCGGTGCGCTTGGACAGGCGCATGAACAGGTCGAGGTCGCTCTGCCGGGTCTGTGCCAGCATGAAGTCCTTGAGCGGGCCCTGGGCCTTCTCGATGGCTTGCTGGGCCGTCATCTTCTCGCTCAGGTAAGGCTGCAGGGCATCCTGATTCACCCGGTCGAACACCGGCGCCATGATGAACATGGTCAGGAACAGCGCCATGCCGGTCAGCACCTGGTTCGATGGCGTCTGCTGCAGGCCCAGGGCCTGACGCAGGATCGAGAACACGATGATGATGCGGGTGAAGCTGGTCATCAGGATGACGAATGCTGGAATGAAGCTCAGCGCCGTCATGATCAGCAGGATCTGCAGGCTGACCGAATATTCCTGCTGCCCATCCGCAGTGTTGGACAGGGTGATGGCCGGGATCGACAGCGGGTCGGCGGCCAGGGCCAGTGGCGCGGCCAGCAGCAGCGCCAGGGTCACTACAATGCGCAGCGCGCTGCTCATCACTTCTTGTCCTTCTGATCCTTGCCCATCAGCTCCATCAGCCGCTGGGCAAATTCTGGCGTCGCCTGGCGGGCGTTGGCGGGTACTTCGACGGGCTCGGCCATGACATGCAGGGTTTCGATGCTGCCTGGCGTATGGCCAATAAGGATCTGCTCCTTGCCAACCTGCACCAGCAACAGCCGGTCACGCGGGCCGATGGCGCGGCTGCCGACGATCTCGATCACCTGCCCGCCCTTGGGCGCTGCGCCCTGCATGCGGCGCAGCGCCCAGGCCAGGAAGAAGATCAGCCCCACCACCAGCAACAGGCCGAACACCATCTGCGCCAACTGCCCGCCCAGGCTGCCGGGCGCTGCGGCCGGCGCCGCAGCCGGGCTGGCTGCAGGCGTGGCGGCGGCGATGGCCAGCTCGCTCACCAGCAGCGCGGCCAGGGCCATCACGGCCCGAATCGTGCCCTTCACTCAGCGCAGCTTCTTGATACGTTCGCTGGGGCTGATCACGTCGGTCAGGCGGATGCCGAACTTCTCGTTGACCACGACCACTTCGCCATGGGCGATCAGCGTGCCGTTGACCAGCACGTCGAGCGGCTCACCGGCCAGGCGGTCGAGTTCGATCACCGAGCCCTGGTTGAGCTGCAGCAGGTTGCGGATGTTGATTTCGGTACTGCCCACTTCCATGGAAATACTCACCGGAATATCCAGGATCACATCCAGGTTCGGACCTTCGAGGCTGACGTTCTCGTTCGGCCGCGGGGAGCTTGCGAACTCTTCCATCGGCAGGCGACCGGCACCGGGCTTGCCGCTGTCACCGGCGAGCAGCGCGTCGATATCGGACTGGCCGGCATCACCGGTTTCTTCCAGGGCCGCAGCCCATTCATCGGCCAAGGCCTGGTCTTCCGGGGAAGTGATCTCGTTTTCGTTAGCCATGATGTCCTCGACAGGCATTCAATTCGTTAAGAGCGACCGGCACGCGTTCAGCGGCGTTCGATCGGGTCGATGATCTGCAGGGCCAGGTTGCCCTTGTGCGAGCCCAGGCGCGCCTTGAACGACGGCACGCCATTGGCGCGCAGTACCAGGTGCTCGGGCAGCTCCACCGGGATCACGTCGCCGGCCTGCATGTGCAGGATGTCGCGCAGCTTCAGCTGGCGACGGGCAACGGTGGCGGTCACTGGCACGGAGACGTCCAGCACGTCCTCGCGCAGAGCCTTGACCCAGCGTTCGTCCTGGTCGTCGAGGTCGGACTGGAAGCCGGCATCGAGCATTTCCCGCACCGGCTCGATCATCGAGTAGGGCATGGTCACATGCAGGTCGCCGCCACCGCCGTCCAGTTCGATATGGAAAGTCGACACCACCACCGCCTCGCTCGGGCCGACGATGTTGGCCATGGCCGGGTTGACCTCGGAGTTCATGTACTCGAAGTTGACCGGCATGATCGCCTGCCAGGCTTCCTTGAGGTCGACGAAGCACTGGTCCAGCACCATGCGCACCACGCGCAGTTCGGTGGGGGTGAATTCGCGGCCCTCGATCTTGGCGTGACGGCCATCACCCCCAAAGAAGTTGTCCACCAGCTTGAACACCAGCTTGGCGTCGAGAATGAACAGCGCGGTGCCACGCAGCGGCTTGATCTTGACCAGGTTGAGGCTGGTCGGCACGTACAGCGAATGCACGTACTCGCCGAACTTCATCACCTGCACGCCGCCTACCGCCACATCCGCAGAGCGGCGCAGCAGGTTGAACATGCTGATGCGGGTGTAGCGGGCGAAACGCTCGTTGATCATTTCCAGGGTCGGCATGCGACCCCGCACGATCCGATCCTGGCTGGTCAGGTCGTAGCTTTTGATGCTGCCAGGCTCGGCAACGCTCTCGGTCTGTACCAGACCATCGTCGACGCCATGCAACAGGGCATCGATCTCATCCTGGGACAGCAGGTCCTGTACGGCCATTGCGGACTCCTACTGCAATACGAAATTGGTGAACAGCAGCTGGTCGACCACCGGCTTGCCGACTTCCTTCTGCGCCACTTCCTGGACCACCGCGGTGGCTTTCTGACGCAGCATCTCCTGGCCAACCGAACTGGCCGCCAGGGTGTCGAAGCCCTGCCCGGAGAACATCATCACCAGGTTGTTGCGGATCACCGGCATGTGCACCGAGAGTGCATCCAGGTCGGCCTGACTGCGGCCTTGCATGGTGATGCTCAGCTGCATGTAGCGCTGGCGGCCGTTCTGGTTGAAGTTGACCACGAAGGCGGGGGCCAGCGGCACGTAGATCGCTGGGGCCTTGACGTTGGTGGCGGCCGCTTCAGGGGCCGGTGCCGGTTCACTCTTGTGCATGATGAACCAGGTGGCACCCACCGACAGGCCGACTGCCAGCAACAGGGCCAGCACCAGCAGCAGGATCAGCTTGAGTTTGCCTTTTGCGGCGGGGTCTTTCACTGCGTCGCTCTTCGCCATGCCAATAATCCGTCGTCCATCGGGGTTTCAAAGGAGGATGACGTGGCTTGAGCAAGTGTTATGCCATGTTTGGCTTGAGTGGTGTGTCGCCTGTGAGATCGAGCGCCGCCCGCGCGGCGCATCGCGGGCAAGCCCGCTCCCACATCTGTTTCGGGCCAGTCGCTCCTGTGCCGCCAACAGGATCCGCCTTGGTGCATGACTGGAGACAGGTGGGACTGCATCAGCGCCCACCGAGATGCATCGCCATGCCAACAAGGCGGTCCCTGTTGGCTTCATAGGAGAGATTGGCCCGAAACAGATGTGGGAGCGGGCTTGCCCGCGATGCGCCGCGCGGGCGGCGCTCGATCTCACAGGCGCTGAAAATCCCAAGACAAGCCCATCAGGCGTAATAATCGACCGCACTATCGCCGACGACCACCTGTTGCTCGACAGCCCGGGAGACGTCGCCCAGCCCGCCCTGCTCGCCCTCACCACCCTGGGCCCGGCGCGCAGCCACCCCGGACAGCTGCGGGCCATCCTGTTGCGCCTGCTGCTGTTGCTGGCGCGACTGGTCGGCAACGTTGACGTCCGGCTGCGCCAGCCCTTGCTGGGCAAACAGCTCGCGCAGGCGATACACCTGGCTGTCCAGCGCATCACGTACGCCCGCATGGCCACTGACGAAGGTGATCTGGGTAGACTGGTCGGTCGCTACATTGACACGGATATCGAGGCGGCCGAGCTCAGCGGGCTCCAGCTGGATGTCCGCCGACTTCAGGTTCTGGCTGGACAGGTACATGACCCGGTTGACCAGGCCTTCGGCCCACGCGCCCTGGTTCATCTGCAAGGGCTGATGCAGGGGGTTGGCGCTCACTGGCACGGCATTGGCGGTCTTGGCGGTAACGGCCTGAGTCAGGCTGGCCAGGCGGTTGGCGAAGTCGTCGACACGGGTATCGCTGCTGGCGCTCTTGGTGTCCTTGAGGCCGTCTTCGAGCAAGGCACCAAAGGCCTTGTCGCCAGTCTCGGATTTGCCTGCCTCGCCCTCGACCTTGTCGATCAAGGTCGCCAACGGATTGACGGCCGCCTGGCCATCATCGGCCTGGGACTTGCCAGGTTCGGCAGCATGCGCCGACGTCGTGCCTTTGGCCTGTGCGCTCTGCTCAAGGGCCAGGCGCAGCGTTGGCAGGCCAGCCAAGGGATCGGCATCCGGGTCGAAGGCCTCGGCGTCGGCTTCAGGCGCCTGCGGTACTGGCTCGGCAACCGCTGCCACAGGCGGCTGCTGGATAGCCGCCTGCAACACCGGCGCCACCGCTTCGGCCTGGGCCTGCAGCAACTGCGCGCCGGGTTGCGCGTCGGTCACCTGGCCCGCCACCAGGGTGGCATCGAGCGACCCCGAATCGCTGGGCGCCGCCGCATCGGCAGCGGCCGGTGTCGTATCGTCTGCTGGCAATTTGTTGCCGTCATCGGCAACTGCCGGTTTATCGGCGGCCTGCTGCTTGCCGCCCTGGGCCACGTCGGGTTTGCCCTTAGGGTCAGGCTGAGCAACCTTGTCGTTGCGTACGGGCGCCTTGTCACGCCCCTGCCCGGCCATGACCTGATCGAAGCCGCCGCCCAGCCCGCCCGCCGGCTGCAGCGACTTGTCCACCCGTGAGGAACCCGCGCTCGACGGCTTGCTCAGGGTGTTGGCTTGCAACAAAGGGTTGGATGCGACAGGCATTGAAGGGTCTCCGCGCCAGAAACTGGAATATCATCTGGCCACAGAGAGGCAAAAGTCGCGCCAACTTGCCATCAGCTCGCCGAAACGCGCTCACGCTCGCCGCGATAGAAGCACAGCACTTCCAGGTATTCCTGGTCGATCCGGTTGATCAGGTCTTCGATGCCATACAGCGGTCGCACCTTCACCCGCTCTTCCAGTTGCTGGCACAACCGGGCAAGGCCAACAGCACCCATGTTGCTGCTACTGCCCTTGAAGCTGTGCGCGGCCATGCCGAGTTCATCGGCGCTCTTGGCCTCGTGCAGTTGGCTCAAGCGCCGCTCGGAGTCTTCCAGAAAGGTTTCCAGCAGCTGCAGGTAGCCACCTTCCATGACCTCCTGCAAGTCGCTGAGTACCTTGTGGTCAATATGCATGTCAGTCACTTGCTCACTCCTTGATCAAGCCGGATTATGCCTGAGCCGCCCTGCGGCCCTCCAGACACATCACCAATCGAACTGCACGCGGGCGCAGCGGCCGCCTTCGCACCACTGTGCATGGCTGCCAAGCCGCCGTACCAGGTGCAACCCGCGCCCGCTCAACGCCTGCTCCACGGACGGACGCGACAACACACGCTGCACGTCGAACCCTGCGCCACTGTCGCGGACCTCGATGGTGAGACGCCCGCCCGCCCCTGAGGGTTCCACCTTCAGGTCGATGCGCACGAAGCCTTCGGCCAACCTCACCAGGCGCCGGGCCCGCTCCTGATAGTAGTCGGCAAAACCCTGCACATCACGTTTGAGCTGTGAATCCAGGCCCAACACACCATGCTCCAGAGCGTTGGAATACAGCTCACTGAGTACGCTGTGCAAGGCGCCAGTACGCGGCCGCAGACCATGGATTTCCTGCAACAACTGCACCAGGTATGGCACCGGGTTGAAACGCTTGAGGCTTTCGCCACGCAATTCGAACCCCAGCGCCCAGTCCAGTGGGCTGGAGCGCCCACTGTCGGAATACAGGGTCGGCGCAGGCACCCGGTCTTCGCTACTGAACATCCGAATGTCGCACAGGCTGATGTCATCCCGCGCTCGCCCGCCGAAACGCTCCAGGGCCAGCATCACCTCATCAAACAGCTGCGCCGGGTCACGATTGGCGGCCAGCACCTCGCGCAAGCGCTCGACACCAAACAGGCGCTCCTGCTCGTCCGCGGTATCGACCACGCCATCGGACAGCAGCAACAGCCGCTCCCCTGCCGCCAACGGCAGCACTTCGGTGCTGTCATCGAAACGCTCGGGTGCCAGGATGCCCAGCGGCAAGTGACGCGACCCCAGGCTGCCGAGCACCTCACCATCGACCGACAGCCGGTAACCATCCGGCATGCCGCCATTCCATACCTCCACCGTACCGCGCTGCACACTCAGGTTGAGCAGCAGCGCGCAGCAGAACATGTCCACCGGCAGGATGCGCTTGAGCTTGGCATTCATCTCGCGGAGCATCTGCGCCAGGCCGTAGCCCTTGGCAGTCATGCCATAGAACACTTCTGCCAGCGGCATCGCGCCGACTGCGGCAGGCAAGCCATGGCCGGTAAAATCACCCAGCAGCACATGCATGTCACCGGCCGGGGTGAACGCAGCCAGCAGCAGGTCGCCATTGAACAGCGCATAGGGTGACTGCAGGTAACGGATGTTCGGCGCCGTGATGCAGCCGGAATGCGCAACCTTGTCGAACACTGCCTTGGCCACCCGCTGCTCGTTGAGCAGGTGGTGATGGTGTCGGGTGATCTGGTCCCGCTGCTCGAGCACGGTCGCCTGCAAGCGGCGCAGGCGGTCCATGGCGCGGATCTTGGCACCGAGGATCACCGCACTGTAGGGCTTGGCCATGAAGTCGTCGCCCCCGGCCTCCAGGCAACGCACCAGGGCTTCCTCCTCGTTCAGCGAGGTCAGGAAGATGATTGGCACCAGCGCCTCGCCGGCCAGCGCCTTGATCTGCCGCGCCGCCTCGAAACCATCCATCACCGGCATCAAGGCGTCGAGCAACACCAGCTGCGGTCGCTTCTCGGCGAACAGCGCCACGGCCTGCTCGCCATTTTCCGCGGTGTACACATGGTGACCCTGGCGGCGGACGATCTGTGCCAGCAACAAGCGGTCTACCGCACTGTCCTCAGCGACCAGTACGGTCAACACTTGCTCGGCCGGCATCTGGACACTCAACTGATGTCGAACAGTTTTTCGAAATTGGAAATGGCCAGAATCTTGCGAACGTCGGAACTGGCATGGACCACGCGCACGTCCGAGTC
Organism: Pseudomonas sp. CC120222-01a; assembly: GCF_003097235.1. Classification (GTDB taxonomy): domain Bacteria; phylum Pseudomonadota; class Gammaproteobacteria; order Pseudomonadales; family Pseudomonadaceae; genus Aquipseudomonas. The sequence continues at coordinate 141,481 of NZ_QEQQ01000006.1, forward strand.
GTCCCCCCCGGCATGGTCACGCAGCAACAGCAGCATGCCCAGTGCAGAACTGTCCAGATAGGTGGCGTCCTTCAGGTCGACCACCACCGAGTCGGGCCTTTTAGGCTGGCGTTCGTAGGCATCACGGAATTCCTGATGCTTGCCGAAATCGAAACGCCCCTTGACCTTGATCGTGAGCTTTTTCCCGTCCTGCGAAAAATCAGTCTCGACTGCCATGCTAGCGATTCCTTCGATGATGGCGAATGCAACTCTTCAAGGTTTAGCAGCCCGCAGCCGGTCTAGCAAGGCAAGCCTGTACCGGCCTCTTCGCGGGCGCGCCCGCACAAGGAATACGCGATCTCCTGTGGGAGCGGGCGCGCCCGCGAAGAGGCCGGTACAGGTTAAAGATGGCCTTGTCGCGGCAAGCGCTGCGACAACTCGTCCAGCAACCGCTGCTCGCGTTTGTCTTCGGCCCGCCGCGCCTCGTCCATGTAACGTTGCACCAGCTTGCGCAGCCCTTCCACCCGGGCATAGGCCTGCTGCCAGGTGCCACGGGCATTCTTCAGGTTGTTCTCATGCCAGGCCAGGCTCTGCCGCTGCTGGGTCATGGCCGTTTCCAGCTGGGCCAGGAAGCGCTGGTAGTTGAGCAGCCAGCTGCCATTCACCCCCTGCCCGCCACGATTGATCCACTGCGCCTGGTACCCTTCACGGAATGATTCCAGCTCGGCCAGCTTGGCCTGGGCCTGAACCACCTGCTGCTGAAAGTGCCCCACACGCTGGGCGGCCTTGCGCTCAGCCTCTTCGGCCATGTCGACCACCGGGGCCAGGCGCGCGGCGCGACCGGGCAGGCTCATGGCCTATCAGCCCTTGGCCGGAGGCGTGAAGATCGCCCCCAGCTCGTCGCGGCTCTGGCCCATGCCGACATTCTCGTCCAGGCCCTGGCGCAGGAAGTCCACCAGCCTGGGCTGCAAGGCAATGGCCAGGTCGGTTTCCGGATCGCCGCCGGCGACATAGGCGCCCACGCTGATCAGGTCGCGGCTCTGGGACAAGCGCGACCACAGTTGCTTGAATTTCTGTGCCTGGCGCAAGTGGTCGGCATCCACCACCTGCGGCATGACCCGGCTGATCGAGGCCTCGATGTCGATGGCCGGGTAATGACCTTCCTCGGCCAGGCGCCGTGACAGCACGAAGTGGCCGTCGAGCACGCCCCGCGCCGAGTCGGCGATCGGGTCCTGCTGGTCGTCACCCTCGGACAACACGGTGTAGAACGCGGTGATCGAGCCACCGCCCGGCTCGCCGTTACCGGCGCGCTCCACCAGCTTGGGCAGCTTGGCAAACACCGACGGCGGGTAGCCGCGGGTGGCCGGCGGCTCGCCGATGGCCAGGGCAATTTCGCGCTGGGCCTGGGCGAAACGGGTCAGCGAGTCCATCAGCAGCAAGACGTTCTTGCCCTTGTCGCGGAAGTACTCGGCAATGCGCGTGCAGTACATGGCAGCGCGCAAGCGCATCAGCGGCGCATCGTCAGCGGGCGATGCCACTACCACCGAGCGCTTGAGCCCCTCCTCGCCGAGGATGTGCTCGATGAATTCCTTGACTTCGCGGCCCCGCTCACCAATCAGGCCGACCACGATGATGTCTGCTTCGGTGAAGCGGGTCATCATGCCCAGCAACACCGATTTACCCACACCGGTACCGGCGAACAGGCCCAGGCGCTGGCCGCGGCCGACGGTGAGCAGGCCGTTGATGCTGCGAATGCCCACATCCAGCGGCTTGCTGATCGGGTCTCGGTTGAGCGGGTTGATGACCGGGCCATCCATCGGCACCCAATCTTCGGCGCGCATGCCGCCCTTGCCGTCGAGGGCGCGCCCGGCACCGTCGAGCACCCGGCCGAGCATGCTCATGCCCATGGGCAGGCGGCCACTGTCGTCCAGCGGCACCACCCGCGCACCCGGCGCGATGCCGGCAATGCTGCCCACCGGCATCAGGAATACCTTGTTGCCGGCAAAGCCCATCACCTCGGCTTCGACCTGCACCGGGTGGTAGCTGTCGTCATTGATCACCAGGCAACGCCCGCCTACTGCGGCGCGCAAACCCTCGGCTTCAAGGGTGAGGCCGACCATGCGCAACAGGCGGCCTTCGACCACCGGCTGCACCGGCAGCTCGATCGCCTCGGCGTAACCACCGAGGCGCTTGCCGAAACTGGTGCGATCAAGGCGCATCGTGGGCGTCCAGTTCGACCGACATGTCCGCTGCCGCCGGGTGCAGGGCCTGGTCGTGCAGCTGGTCGAACAATTGCGCCACGGCTTTCTCGATGCGCGTTTCCATGGTCGCGTCGATGCGGCTGTGCAGGGTTTCGATCCGGCAGCCGCCTGGCAGCAGGGCTTCGTCTTCGAGCAACTTCCAGCTCTCCTCATGGCGCTCGCGCAAAGCCTTGGCCAGCTCGAAGTCCTGCGGGTTGAGGTAGATGCGGATGTTGTTGGCCCCCATCGGCAGCAGCTTCAGCGCCTCGCGCAACACCTGGGTGATCTGGCTGGAGTCGCTGCGCAGCTCCCGGCCGATGACCTGGCGCGCCATGTGCGCAACCAGATGCACCATGCTGCGCTCGATCTGGGTGTCCTGCTCGGCGATCGGCTCCAGCAAATGCCCCATCAGTTGCTCCAGGCTGGCCAACTTGACGGCGAGCGCTTCCTCGGCCTCCTGGCGTACCTTCAGCTGGGTGCTGTGAAAGCCCTCGCGCTCGCCGGTGGCAAAGCCTTCGTTATAGGCCTCCTGGCGGATCGCTTCGAGCTCTTCGAGGGTCAGCGGCTGGACTTCTTCCAGCGGGACTTCCTCGACCTCTTCCTCGATGACTTCCGGCTCTGGCTCGGGTTCCGGCTCAGGCTCCGGGTCGAAGCTGGGCAGCGCCCAGACATCGACGGCCTCGAGGTCGCGGGCACGGATCAGGTCGCTGGGGTGGGATTCTTTGGTGGGCATGTTCTCAGCTACTCATCTGCAAGCGACACGCCCTTGTAGGAGCGGCCTTGTGTCGCGAAAGGGCTGCAAGGCAGCCCCAGCAATCTATGCAACAACGCTGAAATCCTGGGGCTGCCTTGCAGCCCTTTCGCGACACAAGGCCGCTCCTACAGGGGCTCGCGTAGCCTGTGGATCAGATCATTTCCTCGGCACCCTTGCCGCCGAGCACGATCTCGCCGGCCTCGGCCATGCGGCGAGCGATGGTGAGGATTTCCTTCTGCGCCGTTTCCACGTCGCTGACGCGCACCGGGCCCTTGGCCTCGAGGTCGTCGCGCAGCAGCTCGGAGGCACGCTTGGACATGTTCTTGAAGATCTTGTCCTTGACCCGCTCGTCGGCGCCCTTGAGCGACACCACCAGCACGTCGGACGAGACTTCGCGCAGCAGCGCCTGGATGCCACGGTCGTCGACGTCGGCCAGGTTGTTGAAGACGAACATCAGGTCTTCGATCTGCTCCGACAGGTCGCTGTCGATTTCGCGGATCGCGTCCATCAGCGCACCTTCCACCGAGCTGTCGAGGAAGTTCATGATGTCGGCAGCACGCTTGATGCCGCCCAGGGTGGTGCGCGCTGCGTTGGAGTTGCCCGAGAACTGCTTCTCGAGGATCTGGTTCAGCTCCTTGAGCGCCGCCGGCTGCACAGTATTGAGCGACGACACGCGCAGGACGATGTCCAGGCGCACCTTGTGGTCGAAGTTGCTCAGCACTTCACCGGCCTGGTCGGGGTCGAGGTAGGCGACCACGATGGCCTGGATCTGCGGGTGCTCGTAGCGGATCACATCGGCCACGGCACGCGGCTCCATCCACTTGAGGCTGTCCAGGCCGCTGGTGTTGCCACCGAGCAGGATGCGGTCGACCAGGCCGTTGGCCTTGTCCTCACCCAGGGCCTGGTTGAGCATCTTGCGAATGTAGGCGTCAGAGCCCACGCCCAGGCTGGTCTGGTCGCCGACGATCTCGACGAACTCGCTCATCACCTGCTCGACCTGCTCGCGATGCACGGTGCCCATCTGCGCCATCGCCACACCGACCCGCTGCACTTCCTTCGGGCCCATGTGCCGCAGCACTTGTGCAGCATCGGTCTCACCGAGCGACAGCAGCAGGATCGCGGCCTTGTCGACGCGGCTCAGCTTGGCGGTAATGGCTCGATTGTCACTCATCGGCGTTGATCCACTCTTTGACGACCTGGGCTACGCGGCCCGGGTCTTCGGCCACCAGGCCCTTGATTGCGTTGAGCTGTGCTTCGTAACCCTCGGTCGGGCTCGGCAACAGAATGCTTGACGGGCCACCGAGGCTGACACGGTCGTTGGCCAGTTCGCCATCCAGACCGATCATCCCGCCCAGTTCCATGTCGCTGTCCGCAGCAGCCTGCTTGCCGCCACCGGTGATGTTGTTGAGTACCGGGCGCAGCACACCGAACACCAGCACCAGGATGAACAGCACACCCAGCACCTGCTTGACGATGTCCCAGAACCACGGTTGCTGGTAGAACGCGATATCGGCGATCTCTTCGCCACGGTCGGCGGCGAACGGCACGTTGATCACGGTCACGCTGTCGCCACGGCTGGCATCGAAGCCCACCGCGTCCTGCACCAGGCGCGTGAAGCGCGCCAGGTCTTCGGCCCCCCATGGGGCACGGCTGGTTTCGCCATTGGCATCGACCTTGACCTGGTCGTCGACCACCACCGCCACCGACAGGCGGGTCAGGCGACCTTGCTGCTGACGGGTGTGGCTGATCGAGCGATCCAGCTCGAAGTTCTTGGTGGTCTGCTCACGCTTGTCCGACGGGTACGGCGCGAGCATCGGCTGGCCGGTGGCCGGGTCCATGATCTGCTGGCCATTGGCATCCACCAGGGGCTGACCCGGCTGGATGGCAGCGGCCGGCGCGGCAGCGCCACCGGTGGTTTGCGGCGCCGACGCCGGGCCTGGCGGCTGGTTGCTCAGCGCGCCCGGCACGCCCTGCGGGCCCTGGCTGCTGGCACGTTGCTCGTTGACCGCCTGCTCGCTGCGCAGTGCCGGCTGGTCCGGGTTGAACTGCTCGGAGGTCGACTCGACCGCACTGAAATCCAGGTCGGCGGAAACCTCTGCCTTGTAGCGGTCATTGCCCAGCACCGGCTGCAGGATGTTATGTACACGCTGGGTCAGCATGCCTTCCATGCGGCGGCTGTAGTCGAACTGCTTGCCGGCCATGGTCAGTGCGGTGTCCTGCAACTGCTCGGAGAGCAGGTTGCCGCGCTGGTCGACCACGGTGACCTGCGACTTGTCCAGCTCGGGCACACTGGTGGCGACCAGGTTGACGATGGCCATGACCTGACCGGCTTCCAGCGAACGGCCCGGGTACAGCTCGACCAGCACCGAAGCGCTTGGCTTGCGTTCGTCACGCACGAACACCGAGCTTTTCGGGATCGCCAGGTGCACGCGGGCGGCCTTGACGTTGTTCAGGCTGGAAACGGTACGCGCCAACTCACCCTCCAGGCTGCGGCGATACCGGGTGGCTTCCATGAACTGGCTGGTGCCCAGCCCTTGCTCTTTGTCGAGCAGTTCGAAGCCGACATTGCCATCGCTCGGCGCAACGCCGGCCGCCGCCAGTTTCAGGCGCGCACGGGAGAGGTCGTCGGCCTTGACCAGCAGAGCACCGGAATTGGGCTCGACATGATAGGGAATGTCTGCAGAGGCCAGGGTATCCATGACCTGCTTGGTGTCCATGCCGGCCAGGCTGCCGTACAGCGGACGGTAATCCGGCTGCTGCGACCACAGCACCACGGCGAAGCCGATCGCCACGCTCGCCGCCAACCCGACCAGCAGGCCGACCTGACGCAGCATGGGCATCTGCGAGATGTTTTCCAGGAACGCCATGTTGAACCGCGCAGGCTTGGAACCTGGCGCACCGCTCTTGGCGGGGGCGTTATCGACGACTGCTTCAGCCATGACTTACTTCCGTCCTCAAACCGGCATCTGCATGATGTCCTGGTACGCCTGGACCAGCTTGTTGCGCACCTGGGTCAATGCCTGCATGGACACGCTGGCTTTCTGCGAGGCGATCATCACGTCAGTCAGGTCGACACCGCTCTTGCCGATCTCGAAGGCATTGGCGAGCTGGGTCGACGCCTGCTGGGTATCGTTGACCTTGCCGATGGCCTGGCCGAGCATGTCGGCAAAGGTGCTTTGGCCAGGCGCCAGCTCGGGAGCAGCGGTGGCTTTGGGCAACGACATGGCATCGGCCTGCATGGCCCGCATGTCCAACATCAGACGATTGAATTCAACACCTTGGCTCATGACCTTCTCTCTCCGGCGGCCGCATTTTTTTTGACACTCATGCGGCGGATAGCCCTGAACTAGCAACTCATGTGCCAGCCCGCACCGCAAACATATAAATGACTGTCTTCAGCCGAACAGACTGGCTTCTACATCGAGCCCGGCATCGCGCATCTGCGCCAGCTTGTAGCGCAAGGTACGCGGGCTGATGCCCAGCTTTTCGGCAGCTTCCTTGCGCCGCCCACGCTCGCTGCGCAAGGTGTCGATGATCATCTGGAATTCGTGGCGACGCATATCGTCGCCCAGGCCACCCGAGTCGGCCGCCACGTCCACGGATAATGGCGATGTAGTGGCCACCGTTCCACCTGACAATGGAATGGCGCCGGCCAGACAGAAATCCGCCGCCTCGATCAGCCCGCCCTGCTGCAAGATCAGCGCCCGCTGCAAGGCGTTGTCCAGCTCGCGTACGTTGCCCGGCCAGGCGTGCGCCTGCAGGCAGGCGCGCGCCTCGGCAGACAGCCGCACCGGCGCGTGCTTCATCTTCGCCACGTGGCGCGCCAGCAGGCGCTCGGCCAGCGGCAGGATATCGCCAGCACGCTCGCGCAGCGGTTGCCAGGCCAGCGGGAACACCGAAAGGCGGTAGTACAAGTCTTCGCGGAAGCGCCCCGCCGCCACCTCACCCGCCATGTCGCGGTTGCTGGTAGCCAGCACCCGGATGTCCAGGGCGATCGGCTTGCGCCCACCGACCCGCTCCACCTCGCGCTCCTGCAACACACGCAACAGCTTGGCCTGCAGCCCCAGGGGCATCTCGGAAATCTCGTCGAGCAGCAAGGTGCCGCCCTCGGCCTGCTCGAACTTGCCGGCCTGGGCAGCGATGGCGCCGGTGAAGGCGCCCTTCTCGTGGCCGAACAGCGTGGCCTCGAGCATGTTGTCCGGAATTGCCGCGCAGTTGATCGCAACGAATGGCTGCGCCGCCCGCGGCGACTGTTGATGGATGTAGCGCGCCAGCACTTCCTTGCCGGTACCCGACTCACCCGAGATGAGCACGGTCGAGTCACTGCGGGCCACGCGCGCAGCCAGTTCCAGCAGGTGTCGACTGGCAGCTTCGCAAGCCACCGGCCCCTCGTTGTCGATTGCCGTCAGGCGCCCGGCGGCGTGACGCTCGACCAAGCTCAGCAACGCCTTGGGCTCGAACGGCTTGACCAGGTAATCCGCTGCTCCTTGGCGCATGGCCTCAACGGCGCGCTCGACAGCCGCATGGGCAGTCATCAACAACACTGGCAACTGGGGATGGTGGCGTCGTAGCTGCGCGAGCAACTGATGCCCATCCATGCCTGGCATGTTCACGTCGCTGACCACCAGGCTGTAGGCCTCACCCGCCACGGCTTCCAGCGCTTCCTCTGCACTGCCGACCGCGTCGAAATCGAAACCGCCGATCTCCAGCGTATCGCCCAGCGCCTGGCGCAAAACGCGGTCGTCCTCGACCAGCAGCACCTTGATTGCCATCACACGACCTCCGTTGCCTGCCCGTCGATCAACGGCAGCTCAACCTTTACACAGGTGCCACGCCCGACTTTCGAGCGCAGCTGCAGCTTGCCCTGATGCGCACGCACCACGGCCTTGACCACCGCCAGCCCCAACCCGGTGCCGGTGGCCTTGGTGGTCAGGAAGGGTTCGCCCAGACGCTCCAGCAGCTGCGCATCGATACCACTGCCGGCATCGCTGATGTTCAAGTGCAGGGTGTGCTCACGACGGAACAGGTGCACCTTGAGCCGCGCCGGGCTGTCACTGGCCTGCAAGGCGTTCTCGACCAGGTTGAGCAAGGCGCCGACCAGGGTGTCGCGGTTGCACAGCAACTCACCCAGCTGGCTGTCGCACTGCCAGCGCACCGCATGCCCTTGCACGTGAGGCTGGGCAGCCTGCTGCAGGGCCTGGAACAGGCCCTTGGGGGTCAGGCGATCACCCAGCGGCAGCTCGCCACGGGCAAACACCAACATGTCACGCACCTGATGCTCCAGTTCGTGCAGGCGCTCCTTCAGGCTGCCGGCAAACCGCTGGCGGGTTTCTGGCGCAAGCTCGCGCTCAGCGTCAGCCAGATGGCTGGCATAGAGCATGGCCGCCGACAGCGGCGTGCGGATCTGATGCGCCAGCGAGGCGACCATGCGCCCCAGGGAAGACAGGCGCTCATGCCGGGCCAGCTGATCTTGCAGGCGACGGGTTTCAGTCAGATCGTTGAGCAACACCAGTTGGCCGGGTTCGGCATCCAGCGATCGCGTGGCAATGGACAGGCGACGACCATCACGCAGCGAGACCTCATGGCCGTCATCCTTGCGCGGGGCGAAGCTGCGGGCGATCACTTGGCGCCACAGCTGGCCGACCAGTGGCTCGCCGAGCAGTTCGCAGGCCGCCGGGTTGGCTTCACGCACCAGGCCCTGGTCATCAATCACGATCACCCCGCCCGGCAACAGGTCGAGCAGGTTCTGCAGGCGGTTGGCCAGGCGCTCCTTCTCGTTCAGTTCGGCCATGCGCTGCTGGCCGACCACCGCCAGCTCGCCCTTGAGCTCGCTGACGCGGGCTTCGAGCATGCTGTAGGACTGGTTGAGCTGGGTAGATACCTGATTGAACAGGGCGAATGCCTGCTCCAGCCCCTGTCGACTCTCCTGTTCGACCGGGGTACGCCCCTGCGGATCAGGGACTCGGGAAAAGTGGGCGGCCTGGGGCATCGTGCTCTCTCGCGTGGCTGACCGTCATAAAAACGGTGTGGTGCCAGCGGTGTAGCAATAGGCGTGCCGGGGATGGGGATTTGCTTCTGCAGGAATGGCCTCTTCGCGGGCAAGCCCGCTCCCACAGGGACTCCACAATGTTCGCCCTTGTGGTGATCCTGTGGGAGCGGGCTTGCCCGCGAAGAGGCCGGTACAGGCGGAATCAGTCTTCCGCCTGGTCCTCGCCGCCCTGGCGGCTCATGCCGTACTTGCGCATCTTCTCGACCAAGGTGGTGCGGCGAATGCGCAAACGTTCAGCCGCGCGCGCAACGATACCGTTGGCATCGTCCAGCGCCTGCTGGATCAGGCCCTGCTCAAGGCTGCCGAGGTAGTCCTTCAGGTCCAGGCCCTCTGGCGGCAACATCGCATGGTTGCTGAAGTTCGGCGTATGCCCGTTGATCGCCACGCGCTCTTCAAGGTCGCTGCGCAGGCTGTCGACCAGCTGCTCATCCTCGTCGTCGATATAGCGAAACTTCTTCGGCAGCTCCGACACCCCGATCACGCCGTACGGGTGCATGATCGCCATGCGCTCGACCAGGTTGGCCAGCTCGCGAACGTTGCCCGGCCAGCCGTGGCGGCACAGCGACATGATCGCCGCCGAGTTGAAGCGGATCGAACCGCGCTTCTCGTGCTCCATGCGCGAGATCAGCTCGTTCATCAGCAACGGGATGTCTTCCACCCGCTCGCGCAGTGGCGCCATCTCGATCGGGAACACATTGAGGCGGTAATACAGGTCTTCGCGGAACGTCCCGTCCTCGATCATGGTTTCGAGGTTCTTGTGGGTCGCGGCGATGATGCGCACGTCGATGCTCTGGGTCTTGTTGCTGCCCACGCGCTCGAAAGTGCGTTCCTGCAGCACACGCAGCAGCTTGACCTGCATCGGCAGCGGCATGTCGCCGATTTCGTCGAGGAACAGGGTACCGCCGTTGGCCAGTTCGAAGCGCCCGGCACGGCTGGTGATCGCACCGGTAAAGGCGCCCTTCTCGTGGCCGAACAGTTCGCTTTCCAGCAACTCGGCCGGGATCGCCCCGCAGTTGACCGGCACGAACGGCGCTTCGCGTCGCTTGGAATGGTAGTGCAGGTTGCGCGCCACCACTTCCTTGCCAGTGCCGGACTCACCGAGGATCAGCACGCTGGCGTCGGTATCGGCCACCTGCTGCATCATCTGCCGCACGTGCTGGATGGCACGGCTGGTGCCGACCAGGCTGCGGAACAGGTTGGGCTCGCGCTGACGACCGCGCTCACGGGCCTGGTCGTACATCTCGCGGTAGACCTGGGCACGGTGCAGCGAATCGAGCAGCTGGCTGTAGCTCGGCGGCATCTCGAGGTTGGACAGGACCCGACGGCGCAACTCTTCCGGGTAATCCGCAGAAGAAATTTCACCAATCAGCAGGACCGGAAGGAACTCATCCCACCCAGCCACTGTCTTAAGCAGCCCGAGGACACTGCCCGGGGCATTGACGGTACCGATCAGCACGCAGAGCACTTCACGACTCGAAGACAGGCTCCCTACGACCTGCTGCCAATCCTGGCTGGAGCATGGGAGGTTATCTTCGCCGAGAAAGTTCAGGACCACCGCCAGATCGCGGCGGCGGGCGCTGTCGTCATCGATCAGGAGAATCTTGGTTTCACGCCACATGCAATAGCAACTTCCCTAGTCATATCGGCGCCCTTCTCAGGGCATGCTCGACATCTCCGACTGAATGGTCAGTGTTCGGACGTCTGAAATTCGAAAACAGCCACTAGTAAAGTCAAAAAAAACCATGCAGTCAAATTAATGGCGCACGACTTTTTGCGAATCTGTGGTCAAGTGAACAGATGGTATACCTTGGCAGCACTTTTCGCCTGACGGATTTGCGTCATCTCGTCGACTATTGATTGACGCTCGCCACTTGCAACATCAATCAATTGCCCGTAGACCACCAGCAATTCCTCAAGACTCGCACGCACCGCTGCCTCATTGCTGAGCGCTTCGGCCAGCACATCTTCGACACAGACGCGGCACGCAAGGTCAAGCTCACCGACCGCCTGCCAGTCGCGGTTGGCTAACGCAGCCAGCAACTCGTCACGGGTCTGCTCGATACGCTCGATCACCTTGCTCATAAACCCTCCTACTGCGCAGCGATCGCGTCCCAGCCTTCCTTGACAGTGAGCAGCAGGTCCCTGACCTCGTCGAGGATTGCCGGATCGTTCTTCATGTTGGCCTCGCTCAGGCGGCGCGTCATGTACAGGTAGAGGCCGTCGAGACGATCGAGCTCGTCGGTCATGTTGTCGCGATCCAGGCCATCACGCAGCCCACCGATGATGCCGATGGCCTTGCCGATCGCGATACCCTTGCCGGCGATATCCTTGCGCTGCATCGCACCGCTTGCCTGTGCAATGCGGTCCAGGCCGCCCTCCATCAGCAGCTGCACCAGACGATGCGGGCTCGCCTCGGAGGTCTGCGCCTGGGCGCCAATCTTCTGATACTGCCGAAGGGCTAACATTGGATTCATGGGTACCTCGTCACCACGGGGGTTGCTGTATGACCGGGCTATCGGCGCGGCGTCAAAAAACTTTAGCGAGCATACAAAAAGCCCGACGGAGCGTCACGCTTCGTCGAGCTTTTGGCGTTGGCCTTTCAACCTCTAGCGGCACCACCTTGGGCGATGCAAGGCCGATCAGGCCCTATGCCGGTCAGGAGTTCTTCTGCTGGGCCGCCATGGCCTCGAAAATGGACGTCACGGTGTCGCGCTGGGAGTTCAGCTGGCCGACCAGGGTGTCCATGTTGTTGTACTTCTTGGTCAGCGAAGCTTCGAGGTCCTTGATCCGCGCATCGAGGGCGGTCTGCTCCAACTCCAGCGACTTCTTCGCCGACTCCAGCGACTTGTTGCGGGTATCCAGCACACCGCCACTCGCCGAATAAGGCTCCATGGCCTTGGTCATGCGATCCAGCAGACCGCCATCACCGTTGAACAGCTCCTGCACCTCGCCACCGAGCTTCTGATCGGTAATGGCCTTGGTGAACTTGGTACTGTCGAATTCCAGCATGCCGCTGGCCTGGGAAGTATTGATACCCAGCTGCGACAGCACGGTCAGCTGCCCGGAACCCGAGGTCGACGGAACCACCAGCTCATTGCGCAGCGCAGTCAGCATGCCGCTCACTGCAGAGTCACCCGCCAGCGCCGGGGTACTCCAGGTACCATCGGCGCCCTGCACGGCCTTGCTGACACTGTTTATGTTCAGCACCAGCGAGTTATAGGCGTCAACGAAAGACTGCAGGGAGGTCTTCAGGCCATCGGTATTGGCGGCCACGCCAATTGATACCGACGAGTTGGTGTCGGTCTTGGCCAGCAGCTCGAAGGTCATGCCACTGATCGCGTTGTCGACTTTGTTCGACTTGCTGGTGAGCGCCATGCCATCGATGTTGAACTCGGCGTCCTTGGCCAGATCGCCAATGCGCCCGGCGCCACCGGCAGCGGTCATTTCGGCAGCCGGGCTGATGGTCATTACACCAGAGACGGAGATGTCCGAGTCCTTGCCCATGGTGTCGGAGCTCAACACCAGGCGCGAACCCTGCCCATCGTTGACGATGTTGGCAGTGAAACCCTTGGAAGTGGCTTGGGCGTTGATGGCATCACGGGTCTGCTGCAGCGTGGCACCGGCCGGGATGGTGACATCGACGCTGGCGCCGTTCTGGGTCAGGGTCAGGGTACCGCCACTGGCGGATACCACCGAGCTGCTGTCGGTGTAACGATCACTGGCCACCCGCGAGGCGGTGGCCAGTTGCGAGACCTGCACCGAATAGCTGCCATTGACCGCCGAGCTGCCAGCAGTGGCCTTGACCGTCTTGTCGTTGGAGCTGGTAGCCACCGACCCCAGGAATGCTGGGTTGTCGCTACTGTTGAGCTTGTCCAGCACAGACTTGAAGGCCGACAACGCACTCTTGATACCACCCACCGCCGAAATCGACGCGGTGTTGGCCGAGGTACGGCGGTCGAGCTGGCTCTGCTTGGGGGTTTTCTCGGCATCAACCAGGGCCTTCACAATGGCCGTAGTATCGAGACCGGAACCCAGCCCCAAACTCGGTAGAATTGGACTTGCCATTACAAACTCCTTATCTGGTTAACGCCAACAAGCTCAACCGCCCCTGCAACGGAGGGGGGCGAATTGGTCGGCCAGCCGTCAGGCCTTGATATCGAAAAGCACGCTGTTGGCATCCTGCAGGCTGCGGGCCAACTCCAGCGCGGTTTCCGAGGGGATCTGGCGAATCACTTCACCGCTGTCGCGGGCGACCACCTTGACGATCCACGTGCCGGTGGAATCATCCACCGAAAATTCCAGGTTGCGCTGCAACGACTGGACGAAATCCTGTATTTCCTTCACGGCCGAGTGTAGCTCGGCCTCGCTACCGGGGGCAGTAGCGTCTTGTAGCTGCGATGCGTCGCGGACCTGGCCGAAGGCCTTGAGCGCTGCATCATCCTTGTGCAGGTTGCCGGCGACCGACGACACCGGATACGACGGGCTCGACTTTACGCTTATGTCCATCGTGCATCACCTCTGAAATTAAAAAGCGAGAGAGTGCGCAGGCACCCTCTCGCTGATCGCATCGCGCTATTACTGAAGCAGTTTCAGTACGGCGGATGGCAGTTGGTTGGCCTGGGCCAGAACTGCGGTCGAAGCTTGCTGCAGGGTCTGCTGCTTGGTCAGCTGAGCGGTTTCTGCGGCGAAGTCGGTGTCTTGAACGCGACCCATGGCGGCAGCCGAGTTCTCGTTCATGCTTTGCAGGTTGTTGATGGTCGACTGGAAGCGGTTCTGGATGGCACCCAGGTCCGACTTGGTGTCGTTCACGGTTTGCAGAGCAGTGTCGATTGCGTCGATTGCAGCGTCAGCCGCGGTGTGCACAGCGGCGTCGGTGGTACCCGAAATCGCCAGGGTACCAGTGCCAACACCCAGGGTCGAAGCTGCGAACGAGGTGCTCAGGGAAACGGTCAGGGTCTGGCTGGTACCAGTCATCGCGCCAACCTGGAACTCCATGTCGCCAGCCGAACCGTCCAGCAGTTGCTTGCTGGTACCGTAGGTGGTGGACGAAGCGATACGGGTGATTTCGTCGGACTTGGCAGCGAACTCTTTGTTCAGAGCGGCGCGTTCAGTGGTGCCGTTCGAGTCGTTTCGAGCTTGCAGAGCCAGCTCACGCATACGCTGCAGGATGTTGGTGACTTCCGACAGAGCGCCTTCAGCGGTCTGGGTGATCGAGTTACCGTCGTTGGCGTTCTTGATGGCAACGGTGGTACCGGTGACCATGGTCTGCAGCTTGGTGGCGATCTGCTGACCGGCGGCGTCGTCCTTGGCGCTGTTGATGCGCAGGCCCGAGGACAGACGGGTCATCGAAGTGCCCAGAGCGTCGGAAGCTTTGTTCAGGTTCTTCTGCACGCCCAGCGAAGTGGTGTTGGTGTTTACGGTTAATGCCATGACGAATTCCTCGTTGGATGGATACTGCGGCTTCCGGCCCTGGCATCCGCCGGGTGTGGCCTAGAGAACCTTCGTAATGGTTATCGTCGGTTTTGCAAGTTGCTTTAGGGGTTTTCCAAAAAAAAATGCCATCACCGCGCCACCCCTTGTAAACCGGGCCTTGCAGCCGTGTCCTGCGACGCGACGGCCGCAGGCGGAATGTGATGCAGATCACATTTCGATGCGAGGGGCCTGCTCGATCAGGTGCCGCAGTTCGTACTCGAGGTAGTCGGCGAGCGACAGCCAGTCCTGGCGCTGCTGCGCGGCGAGCATGGCCTGCAGCACCGCCGCCCCCGCCTGGGGTTCGACATGCGGCATTGCCACATCGAACAGCTCGACCATGCGCAGCGCCCCCTCCACATCCCGCCCCAGGCGGAACAGCGCAGCGCATTCACAGGCCGCACTCACTTGGCTGGCAGCGTTCATTGGCAGTACTCCGGAGCGTAAGTGGTGCCGGCGATCAGCGCGCCCGCCCGGCTGGTGTTGTAGAAGCGCACCTGGGGATGATGCGCGATGAACCGCTCCAGCTCGATCAGGTAACTGCGGAAGTTCAGCTGGGTGCGCACCCGCTGGCCATGGCCATCCAGCACCCAGTGCCGGGACGCCGAGATTGCCGGGCCGAGCACACCATCACCCCAGCCGGTGTGGGTACGGTCGCCAGGGAAGGCGAAATCTGCTCCGAAGAAGGTGATAGTGCCCGCCCCCATTTTTACCGCCAGGTCCGTCGCCGGATGAATCACGCTGCCGCCCACGAACAGTTCGGCACGCGGTATCGCTTCACGCACCCGGGCATACAGGGCACTGCCGGAATAGGCGCTGTAGCGCGGCCCGCGCCAGTGGCCGAGCAGCTCGATATCCAGCATCGGCATATACACCAGGGCGGTTGCCGCCGAATCATCCGGCGGCAAGTGATGGATGCGGATCTTGTGGTCAACGCTGACCACGATGTCCGGCTGGATGCCGGCGCGCAGCAGCGGCAGGTAGGCGGTGTCGACGCAGATGAACAAAGGCCGCTCGGCTTGCGCACGAACGCTTGCCAGGGCCGGCAGGTGCCCGGCAAGGCTCGGCCCCGTGGCGATCACGTAGCAGTCACGCCCGGCCTGGGTGGCGAACAGCGCAGCCACGTCAGGATCCTGGCGCAGTAGCGGCAGGCTGTCTTCGAGCAGTTGCTGCAGGCCCGCGTCGGCCACGTCGAAGGCGCGGTTGTTGTCTGCCAGGTGCGCTTCGCTGATCAGCCGATCGCGAATCCTGGCATTGAAGTCATCGGCCAGTACCAGCTCCGAGGGCAAGGCGAAGAACGGCAGGGCGATTTCCCCGCCGTCACCGGCGCAAGCCAGCTCGACCCGGGGATCGGCCAGCCAGTCGGACTGGTCCAGCAGTTGCAGCACCAGGTGGAACAAGGCGTTATTGAGCAAGTACACCCGCAGCCGCACAAGGCCTGGCCGCTCCAGCAGCACGCGCTGCAGATCGCCCAGGCCGGCACCGTAGAGATGAAGGGTGGAACTGTCCGAAGGCAGGCTCTGTGCCTGCAGGCGCGCTTCTGCGAGACGGTCGTGGCGGCTGGTGAGCTGGATGCCGGAGACGCTGAGGGTCGACCCCAGGCCTTCCACCAACTCGACCTCGAGGGCCTCACCCGCCTCGTTCTGCAGGCGCTCCAGCAGCGCCGGCCAGCGGCGCTGCAGCACTTCAACGTTGCGCTGGAAAAACTCGCTCATGGGTTGAGCTTCCCTTACCTGCGAAACGCCGAAGGTTAACCTAATGGCGGCGGTTATTCAGCTTTGTAGAGAATCGCCGAGCCCCACGACAGGCCGACACCGAAGCCGCTGATAGCCACACGCTTCCAGCTACCGTCGAACATGTGCTTCTGCAACAGCAGCGGAACACTGGAAGAAACGGTGTTGCCGGTCTCCAGCATGTCCTTGACGAACTTGTCGGCCTGGGATTTTTCCGGGTCTTCCTCGAAGCGCCGCGCCACGGCATCGACGATCGCCGCGCTGCCTTGGTGGATGCAGAAGGCGTCGATGTCCTTGTTCTCCAGGCCCGACTCGCCCAGCAGTTCATGCAGGTGCGCCGGCACCTTGACCAAGGCAAAGTTGAACACCTGGCGGCCGTTCATGTAGAACTCGCCATCGGTCACCTTGAGGTGCGGTGCGCCGGCGCCGTCGGTGCCGAACTTGGACTTGCCCAGTTGCCAAGTGGCATCTTCGCCCATCCAGGTAGCGGTGGCGGCGTCGCCGAACAGCATGGTGGTGTTGCGGTCTTCGGGGTTGACGATCTTGGAATACGGGTCAGCGGTCACCAGCAGGCCGTTCTTCAGGCCAGTGGCCTCCATGAAGCCCTTGAGCGCATAGATGCCATAGACGTAGCCGGAGCAACCCAGGGAAATGTCGAAGGCCGCGACGTGGGTCGGCAGGCCGAGCTTGTGCTGGACGATGGCAGCGGTGTGCGGCAAGCCTTCCTCGTCGCCATTCTGGGTAACGACGATCAGCGCGTCGATCGACTCGCGCTTGAGTTGCGGGTTGGCCGCGAACAGGTTGTTGACCGCCTCCACGCACAGGTCGGAAGTTTCCTGCTCGGCATCTTTGCGCGGCAGGAAGCTCGCGCCGATCTTGCCGAACATGAACTCTTCGTCCTTGCCGAATTTCGCGCCTTGCACATAGTTGTCCAGGCCGGAAGCGGGCACATAGCTCGCGATGCTTTTAATGCCGATCATCATGGCTTCCCAAAAAATAACAGCTCGATACCGCCGCCCGGATGACTCGGGCAGCGCCAGAATAACGGGATCTGCTGGCGGGTAGACCGGCCAGCAGGGGGAGCAGGCAAACGACGGTTGGCGCGCCGGCCCCATTAACGGTTACAGAGGGAGATGCACGCTCTGACCGATAGGTCACGAATATTTCGAGACAATCGCACATTTTGCCTGGGTGCGTCACCTCGACATTACGCTTGCCCGCTCACGCATTCCGGGAATCAGGCCCCGTTTGGGTTGCACTTCAGTCGAGCAGCGGCCAATCCAGCGCCGTACCACGTTTGAGCGGCTGCCGGGCCTTGCGCCCAAGCACCGCATCGATATGCCCTGGCGCCAGCCCCAGGCCCGGACGGATGGCGCGCACATTGCTGCGGTCGAAGACCTCGCCAGCGGCCATGTCGCGCACCACATACAGCGAGCGGCGGAAGCGCCGCGAAGCCTGCTCGGCCGGGGTCGCGCCATAGTGCACACGCCCCAGTGCCTGCCAGCCACGCTCGGTTTCCTGCACCAGCGCGGCCATCTCTGCGGGTTCCAGGGAGAACGTCGCATCCACCCCACCCTCGCTGCGGTCGAGCGTGAAATGTTTTTCCACCACCGTCGCCCCCAGGGCCACCGCCGCCACGGCCACGCCGACACCCAGCGAGTGATCCGACAGCCCGACCTGGCAACCGAACAGCTCGCGCATGTGCGGGATGGTCAGCACATTGCTGTTGTGCGGGCTCGCCGGGTAGGTGCTGGTGCACTTGAGCAGCACCAGGTCGCGACACCCTGCCTCCCGCGCCGCCTGAACGGTACGCTCGAGTTCCGCCAGGCTGGCCATGCCGGTCGAGATGATCAGCGGCTTGCCGGTGGCCGCCACCTTGCGAATCAGTGGCAGGTCGGTGTTCTCGAAGCTGGCGATCTTGTAGGCCGGTACATCCAGGCTTTCCAGGAAGTCCACCGAGGTTTCGTCAAAGGGCGTGGAAAACACCAGCATGCCCAGCTCACGGGCACGCTCGAAGAGGGGTCGATGCCACTCCCAAGGGGTATGGGCCTTCTGGTAAAGCGCGTAGAGCGACGAGCCCTGCCAGAGGCTGTCCGGGTCGGCAATGAAGAACTCGCCGTGGGCCAGGTCCAGGGTCATGGTGTCGGCGGTATAGGTCTGCAACTTCAGTGCATGGGCACCGGCAGCTGCGGCCGCTTCGACGATCTCCAGGGCGCGCGCCAGCGATTGGTTGTGATTGCCGCTCATCTCCGCGATCACCAGCGGTGGCTGGTCCGCGCCGACAAGGCGATGGCCGATGTTGAAACTGTTCATGGGCTACTCCTGGAAAACCCGCTCGAACGAGCACGGCGACTGCACGAAGCCGGCACTCGCGAATAATTGCAATGACGCCTGATTGTCCGGCAGCACCTGGGCCTCGATCGCCTGCAGGTCCGGCCATTGTTGGCGCGCGCAGGCCTCGCCGCGGGCGAGCAGGGCCCTGCCCCAGCCCAGCCCGAACCGCCCGGCAAAGAGGTACAGCGACACTCGCGCACGCTGCCCCGGCAAGCGGTCGTAGCGCACGCTGCCGACCGCTCCATCGGCGGTCTCGGCGATCAGCAGCAGCCGCTGCCGGTCTGCCAAGGTCGCGGCCAGCCAGGCTTGATGCTCGGGCCAGTACAGCGCCTGCCCCTGCTGCGAACGACGCCGTACTTCGGGTGCATTGCGGCCTTCGAACAACAGCCGTGCGTCCTCATTACGGGCCGGGCGCAGTACCAGGTGCTCGCCCAGCAGGGCCACCGCCACTCGCTGCGCACCACGGCCATCGACCAGGGTTCGACTGCGCTCGGCGAAACTCTGGCGCAGCCCCTGGTTACCCAACAGCAAGGCGATCGCCTGGCGCAACGCTGGCACGTCGACCTGCCGGGCATCGCCCAGGTAAAGGTGCATGCCCGCCCGGGCCATGGCCTGGGCAGCGGCCTGCTGGTTGTCCGCCACGCTCACGCACACGCACGGCAAACCCAGCGCGGCGCGCTCCCAGGTGGTGCCGCCAGCAGCGCCGATGAACAGGTCTGCCGCCGCCATCCGCGCCGGCATGTCATCGACATAGTCATGCAGCTCCCAACCCTCGCGCCCGGCGCACAGCTGGACCAGCACATCGTTCTGGGCGCTCCCGAGCCCGGCGATGCAAGTCACCTGCAGCCCTTCCAGCCCGGCCAGTGCCTGCAAGGTGCGCGGCAACATGCCAGCCACATCGAACCCCCCGAAGCTGACCAGCACCCGTCGCGCGTGCTGAGGCGGCGTAATCGGCGGCCTCTGGAACGCTGGCCGCACCAGCGCATAGCGTGGCCCCAGCAAACGCCGACAGGCCGCTGTCAGGCGGGACGCGTAGCGCGCCTCGCTGGCGCCGAAATTCTGATCCAGCAGCAAGTCGGCCGCATGATCACGGTCAGCCAGGTCGTCGATCACTGCGATACGCCGGGCGAATGCCCGGGCAGCCTGCTCCCAGCGCGCATCCAGGGCGTAATGATCGACGATCACCCAGTCGAACTCGGCATTCGCCGGCAACACGGCGCGCAGTGCGGCGATGTCCGCCGCCCAGCGCTCGCTGCATGACGTACGCTCGGGCAGTGGCCAGGCAAAGACCTCGAAGCCCTCCTGCTCGATGGCCGCCCGGCGGTGGCCTTCAAGCAGGCAACAAGCAAAACTGACCTGCGCCCCCTGCGCACGCAGCGCCTGGGCCAGGGTCAGGCAACGCGCCGTATGACCGATACCGATGGACGAAGATGCGTCAGCCCGCACCAGCACCTTCATGAGTCCAGTTCCCCTCCGGCCTTGAGCGCGGCGTACAGGTACTGCGCACGCAGCCAGTCGTCCTCGGTATCGATGTCCTGCACCAGATGCCGAGGGATGATCACTGGCAAACTGCGTTCGGAATAAAGCACCTCGTTTTGCAACCAGGCCTCCACCCGCCCCCAGTAGAACTGGCCGGCATCCTGGTAGGCCGGTGCGAGGTCCTGCGAGCGGGTCTCGCGGAACTGCGGGTTCAGAGGCACCAGCGCGCCCTCGGCGTCCAGCGTCAGCGCCCGCTGCACCGGGAAGCCGAAACCGCTTACCGAAAAGGCGAAAGCGCGCTCGGGGTGCTGGCGCAGCAGTGCCAGCCCCTCGTGCAGGAAGCGCTGCTGCAGGAAAGGCGCGGTGGCATAGATGCAACAGGCATGGGTCAGCACCTGGCCTTGGCTGGTCAGTACTTCCAGAGCGTGGCTGACCACCGCATGGGTGGTCGCATGGTCGTCGGCCAGGTGTGCAGGGCGGCGAAATGGCACCTGCGCACCATGCTCCCTGGCTATAGCCTCGATATCCGCATCGTCCGTGCTCACCACCACCTGATCGAACAAGCCACTGGCCAGTGCCGCGCGAATCGAGTGGACAATGATCGGCAGCCCGGCAAAGGTCTTGAGGTTCTTGCTCGGGATCCGTTTGCTGCCACCACGGGCCGGGATGATCGCGACGTTGATGTCCCTGTGCTCGGTCATGTCAGGAGCCCGCGCAGGCTGTCGACCACATGATCCTGCTGAGCCTCGGTCAGGCCCGGATACATCGGCAGGCTAAGGGCGCCTGCGTAATAGGCCTCGGCCTGGGGGAAGTCCCCAGGCTTGAAACCCAGCTCGCGATAATAGGGCTGCAAGTGGATAGGAATGTAATGCAGATTGACCCCGACTCCCGCTGCCCGCATCCCGTCGAAGACCTCCCTGTGCGAGCGCTGCATGTGAGCGCCCTGCAGCCGCACCACAAACAGGTGCCAGGCGGATTCGGCCTCCGGCTGGGGCGCCTGCAGGCGCAGCGGCAGGCTCGTGAGCAGCGTCTGGTAGCGGGCAGCCAGCGCCCGACGGCGATCAAGGAACTCATCCAGCCGCGCCAGTTGGGAAAGCCCCAAGGCAGCCTGCAGATCAGTGATGCGGTAGTTGAAGCCCAGTTCGAGCTGCTGGTAATACCAGGCGCCGTGGCTCTCTTCGGTCATCTGGCTGGAGTCACGGGTCACGCCGTGACTGCGCAGCAAGCGCAAGCGCTGGGCGAGGTCGGCACGGTGGGTAAGGACCATGCCGCCTTCGGCCGAGGTAATGATTTTCACCGGGTGAAAACTGAACACCGTCATGTCGGCAAACTCGCCATTGCCGACGGCCACACCCGCATAACGCGCACCGACCGCGTGGGCCGCATCTTCGATCAAGGTGAAGCCATACTGGCGGGCCAGCGCCTTGATCGAACGCATGTCGGCGCTCTGCCCGGCGAATGCCACGGCAACCACCACCTTGGGCAGGCGCCCTTGGCGCGCGGCCTGTTCGAGTTTCAGCGCAAGGGCTGCGGCATCGAGGGTCAAGGTATGCGGGTCGATGTCGACGAAATCGACGCTGGCGCCGCAGTAGCGCCCACAGTTCGCCGATGCGACGAAACTGATCGGGGACGTCCACAGCCAATCCCCACTACCCAGCCCTGCGGCCAGGCATGCCAGGTGCAGGCCGGCGGTGGCGTTGCACACTGCCACTGCGTGGCGTGCGCCACAGCGCTGGGCAATGGCCTGCTCGAAGCGCTCGATCAGCGGTCCCTGGGTCAACCAGTCGGACTGCAGCACCTCGACGACCGCGCTGATGTCAGACTGATCGATACTCTGCCGGGCATAAGGAATCACGCCAGCATCCCTGTGTGCGGGATGGTTGGCTGGCCCTCGAAGCAGGAGGTGGAAATGGACTTGTCGTCGAACATACGTCGATCCTAGGGGCGACGCCATCGACTGGCGACGGCGCCCGGTTGCGGGGTGAGGCCGACGCGCAGCCTACAAATTTCTGACTCGCGCGCGTTGTATCCCTGCTCGAAGCAAGATACAGGCCAGCCCCGCCACCTAACGCTTCAGCCGATCAGGCCGGCCCAGTCCAACGCCGCCTTGCCCGGGGCCAGTACTTGGCCATGGGCAGCGCCCGGCCACTGCGCCGACCATTTGGCGCGCAGGGCCGCCAACGCCGACGGGTCCGTGGCCAGCACCCCGGAATGAATGATCTGCACCTGCGGGGTCCAGACCGTCAGCAGGCCGGCTGCAGCTGCTTTCAGGCACAGGTCGACATCGCCAAAGGCCTGGGCGAAGGCGGTTTCATCCAGGCCTTCCAGGGCCTGGTACACCTCGCGACGGACCATCAGGCAGCTCGCCGAGACGGCCGGGCGGTTCTGCTCGACGGCCAGGCAATTCAGGTAACCCAGTGCATTGCCCGCCTCACCGGCGTACGCAGGGGTGACGCCGAAGTCGGCATCCAGCAGCAAGCCGGCCTGGGTAAGCTTGCCGTCAGCACTCTGCAGCTTGCCGCCGACCACGCCCACCTCCGGGCGCTGCGCCTGGTTCAGCAGCGCCTCGATCCAGTTGGCGTTGACCACCTCGGCATCGGCCGCCAGCAGCACCAGGTAATCGCCCTTGGCCTCGGCACTGGCGGCGTTGCACAACGCCGCCGGGCTGAGGCGCTCGGCGCTTTGCAGCACGCGCACCTTGCCGCCATCGCGCTGTTGTTGCGCCAGCCATTCGAGCAGTTGCGGCGACTGGCTGGCGTTGTCGGCGATCAGCACTTCGTAGCGCGCATAGCGGGTTCGCTGCAGGATGCTCTTCAGGCAGCGCTGCAGCGCGTCCAGGTTGTCCTGGCTGCGCAGCAGGATGCTCACCAGCGGCCGTTCGACGTGCCGATAGTCGATACGCAATGTGCCGGCCAGCGGCGCACTGACCTGGGCCCTGTAACCGCGGGCCGCCAGGTGCCGGACCAAGGCCTGGCGAGCCTGTTCGCTTGCCGTGGCCTGCGGCGCCAGGGTAATCAGCAACGGCTCGTCAAGGTGGGCCAGGCCGTTGAGGCCGCCGCGCTCGATCAGGCGCAGCAGCAGGTCGAATTCAAGGGCATCTGCGTACTGTTTGTCGAAGCCCCCCGCCTCCACCAGCACCTCACGACGCAGCAACCAATGGCGCGCCATCAGCCCGGGGTTGGTCTGCAGCAGGTCCAGGTTGACGCCCGGACGCAGCAGCTCACGCCAGGTGCCATCGGCCTGCTGCTGAATCTCGTCGACCGCGACCGCACGGCATTCCGGCGCGTTGAGCAGTTCGAGGCCGGCACGCAACAGGCCAGTGGCGGTGAATTGATCTCCGGCCTCGGCCAGCAGCAGCCATTCACAAGAGGTCTGCCGGGCGATCTGGTTGATCCGCTCGACATAGTCGTCACGGCTGACCTTGATGAAATGCAGAGTGTTGTGCAGCGAGGTGGCCATCGGCGGCTCACCCGTGGTGAACACCATGATGCGGAACGCCTTGCTCAGGCCGCCGACCAGGCTGTCGAACGTCTCCTGCAGCGCGGCCTGGTTGTTCTCCAGGTCCAGCAGCAGGATGCCGAATTGCGGCCCGCCCTGGTGCAACGCCAGGTGCTCGGCGATTGCGCCTTGCGCCGCAGCGTCCGGCTTGCGGGCCTCCAGCCAGTCGAGCAGACGCCCCGAGCGCATGCTGCCCAGCAGTTCGCGGCCGCGCTGATGCGGTACGCCTTCCAGGCGCTCCAGCCAGGCGAACATCGCCTCGCTGTCCTTGGCCTCGCCCCTGTCGCGCAACTGCTCGGCGAGGCCGCGCACCACCTCGCGGTTGAAGCCGCTGCGCTTCAACGCATCCCACAGACGGGACCAGACCGTCCCCGGGGTGTCGTGCGCCTGCGCCTGCAACAGTTGCTCCTGGCGCAGCAGCAACGGTTCCAGCTGCTGCAACTGCACGCGCCCGGCCGGCATGGCATGGATCAGGAATTCGAGCGAGGTCAGCAAATCGAAGAACGCCTGGTTGTAGAACGGCATTTCGACGTACTGGGACCGCTCGAAGCTGCGCACCGGTGGTTTCAGCGGGTCGAGCCAGCTCGACGTCCAGAGCAGTTCCAGGGTCAGCGCTCGCCCCGCGAACAAGCCCTCGGCCATGGCGGCGAAGCTGTCCAGGGCCAACTGGCGCCGCTGCCCATGATCCAGCCCTTCGATGGCGCTCGGCAGGCCGGCGAGGAAGTCAGCGAACTGTTCGCGCTCAGCCACTGACTTGGGGTCGGTGAAGGCCAGCACATGGATGACCTCGGTATTGTGGTCGGAAACACCGTAGTTGGTTTCACGCACGGCATAGGCGATCGGCAGCACCCGCGCCTTGGCGTTGGTCAGCAGGAAGTACACATGGCCGATTTCCTGCCACTCGAAGCTGGTGCCCTCGGGCAGCAATTCGAACCACTGGCGCAACAGCGCGGTGCGGGTGACGGCAAAGAACGGCGGCAGGAACTCGCCCATGTAATCCAGCAAGCGCTGTTCAGCCTGCGGGGCGTTGTAGTCCTCACTGACCTTCTTGTTGCGCCGGTAGTAGTTCACCCGCGTGGCTTCGGCCAGGTAGTTCAGGCAGTAGCCATGGCACATGCCGTAGTCAGGGTTGGCGTCAAGAAAGTCCAGCGACTGGTTCAGCCCGTCGAACAGCAGGAAGTCGTCATCGGCGGCAAAGGCCATGAACGGCGTGCTCACCCGGTTCACGCCATAGGTCAGCTTGGCCTGGAAGCCCAGGTAGGAAAACTGCGGCAGGTGCAGGTATTCGACGCCCGGGTACCGGGCTGCCACGGCCTCGGCCGATTCGGTCGAGGAATCCAGCACGAGGATCGAGCACGGGTAGTCACTGTAGTACTGCAGCGTGCGCTGCAGAAACGCCGGCCGGTTGTGCGTCATCAGTACCAGCGTGAACCGCTCGCGCAGCGTGGCTGCCTGGTCTGCCGCGAAATTGCCTTGCATAGTCTTCACCACCATTGGCGTTGCCGCCGAAGAAATCGAACCGTTGTTGAATGACTCAGCGAACCCGGCGCAGGTAGCCGTCCGGTGCCACGGTGACCAGCAGCTTGTTCTGCAGCTGGTAGTCGATCTCGAAGCTGTCATTGCCCTTGAGGTATTCCCAGACCGCGGTCTTGGGGTTGTCGCCATGGCCCCACGGGCGGTCGGGGAAGAAGTCGGCCGGCATGTCCTCGACCACGGTGTCCATCACCACGCAGTAGCTGCCCACGGCCACCAGTGGCGCGTACAGCTCCAGCTCCTTGAGCACGTGGTCGTGGGTGTGGTTGGAATCAAGCACCAGGATCACCTTCTTGCCTTCGGCAATCGCCCTGACCTGTGTGGCGATGCCAGCGTCGATGCTCGAGCCTTCGATCATGCGCACGCGCTTGCTCATCGGGTGCGCTTCGATGGCTTCCCGGTTGTGCGGGCGGATGTCGATGTCGATGCCCAGCACCTCGCCATGGCCCTGCAGTTCCAGCAACGAGGCGTAGTAGAGGATCGAACCACCGTGGGCGATGCCGCACTCGATGATCAGGTCCGGCTTGACCTGCCAGACGATCTCCTGCATCGCCATCATGTCCTGGGGCAGCTGGATGATTGGCCGGCCCATCCACGAGAAGTGGTAGGTGTATTTGTGCGCGGCGGACTGGTTGAAGAAGTCGCGGGCCACTTGCTGCAGCGCCTGGTCTTCACCCTGGGCGGCGATTTGCGCGGTGCATTCGGCTTCAAAGGCCTTGATCGGCGAGTCGGTCATTGTGCGGTCTCGGTTGGCAGGTGTGTGAAATCAGCGCTGTCGACGGCGTGGTAGGTGAAGCGGCCAGCGGTCATGCGGCGGATTTCATCGAGGTAGTTGGAATTCATCACGAACAGGTGTGCACCGTCGGGCAGGGCGTCCAGCGCCTCCTGCGGCGAGCTCACCCGGGCGCCGCTGAGCGGCAGGTAACGGCCCTGCTTGGCCGGGTTGATGTCGATCACCCAGTCCACCGGCGTGCCGGCGCGTTGCAGGAACAGCGAATAGATCACGCCCTTGGACGACGCGCCCCAGATCGCCGAGCCGCGCCCGGCGTCGCGCTGCACGATGCCCACGGCGTGGTCCAGGCTGGCGCTGAAGTCGGCCGGCAGGGTCAGCGCCGGCACCGGCGTCAACGTGGTACGCAGGCTGGAGAGGTCAGCGACGACGTACAGGTACTGGCCGTCGAACAGGTGCCCGGCCTCGGCGACCGTGCCGAACAGGCGGCGCAAGTCGTCCAGGCGGAAGTAATTGACGTGCTCGTAGAACAGGTCGAACCAGGCTTTGTGCTCGATGATCCAGTCCAGGCACGGCACTTCGATGTAAATCTGCCCGGCCCCGCCGTTGGCGTCGGCGATGGCGGCCAGGAACGCCACTGGGTCCTGGATGTGCTCAAGCACATGGCGCAGCACGATAGCGTCGGCCCGGCGATTGAGCTCACGGGTGAACGGCGCCTTGACCACGTCCGGGCTGTCGCCCTCGTAGGCCGGGTCGATGCCGGTGACGGCATAGCCACGCTCGCGCAGCAGCTCGAAGAACCAGCCTTTGCCGCAGCCGACCTCGATCAGGCTACGACCCTTGAAGTGCCGGGCAATCACGCCTTCGACGTCGTCCAGGTGGCGCTGGAAGCGCGCCGAATGGCCTTGCTCGTTCTGGTAATCGCTGTCGTAGCTGAGCAGGTCGGCGTCGAAGGCGTCGTTGTAGACCAGCCCTGTGCGGCCATCCTGCACCAGGCGCATGTCGGCACTGGCCGAAGCGCGCGCCGACGCCGCGTCGGCAAAGGTGCGGTTCTGCAGTACCGGCAAGCCGGTGGCGCGGTATAACTCATGCTTCATTACAAGCGACTCCCAAGAGCGCCCGCAGCTGGCGGGCATCACCCCAGAACGCCATGGGTTCGTGGGCCGGATAGGGGTAATGCCCCAGGTTCAGTGCGATGTGCGCGCTGCGCTTGGCGATGTGCGACTCGACCAGCGTACGTACAGCTATCGGCTGACCACTGCAGCAATTGACCACACCGTTGAAATCGCTCCGCTCGAGCAGGCCGGCCAGATAACCAGCGGCCGTTTCGATGGGCAGAAAATCGCGCAATTGCTCACCGCCCGACATGTCGAAGTGCGGCAAGCCAGCGTCTATGGCCCGGTCCAGCGCCGCCAACAGGCTGCTGGGGTTCTGGCCTTCGCCAAACAGGTAGAACAGCCGCACCCATTGCAAGCTGAACGGTTGCTGCCGGGCCAGGCTTTCGAGGAACAGACGCAGGCTGTGCTTGGCCAGGCCATAGGGGTTGCTTGGCTGGCAGACCTGCGACTCGCCCAGCGCTCCGTCTTGCAGGCCGTATTCCAGGCAGGTGCCGGTGACCTGAACCTGGGCAACGCCCGCTTGCACCACACGCTGAATGAACCCGTAATCGGCCATCAGGTTGCGCTCGAAGTGGAACAACCCCTGGTAATTCGGCAAGCCCGGCCAGGCCAGGTGCACCAGTGCATCGATACCTTCGCACAGCGCGCCGACATCCAGCTGCGGATCATGGACATCGGCGCAGACGAACTCGACCTGGTCGAACCATGGCATCGCCTGGGCAACTTCCAGGCGGCGCGCAACGGCACGCACCTGATGGCCTCGCGTCAGAAGCTCGCCAACCAGGTGCCGGCCTACAAAACCGCTGGCGCCGGTCACCAGCACATTCATGCGGCTCACAGGACGGTCAGCTCGGGCACGGCGATGACGAAGCGCCCGCCCCATTCACGGACCTGCGCCTGCTGCTCGCTGACTTCCTTGAGCAGGTTCCAGGGCAGCACCAGCACATAGTCCGGCTGTTCGATGGCCAACCGCTCGGGGGCCACCACCGGAATGCGGCTACCCGGCAGAAACTTGCCTTGTTTGTGCGGGTTGGCGTCAGCCACCCAGGCCAGCAGGTCAGGCTTGACCCCGGCATAGTTGAACAAGGTGTTGCCCTTGGCCGCCGCGCCGTAGCCGACCACGCGCTTGCCTTCGGCCTTGGCCTGCAGCAGGAAGCGCAGCAGCTGATGCTTGATGCGTTCGGCAGCCGGCGCCAGGGTGTTGTAGAACGCCGCCGTGGCCACCCCCACCCCGGCCTCGATGCCGAGCAGGTCATCGACACTGGCGCGCCGTGCCTGCGGGCCACCGGCGCGCTGGGCGAACACCCGCAACGAGCCGCCATGGGTCGGCAGCTCGGTGACATCGAAGATTTCCAGGCCATTGCGCAGACAGAGGGTGTGCACCGCCGTCAGCGACAGGTAGGAATAATGCTCGTGGTACAGGGTATCGAACTGATGTTCGGCCATCAGGCAGAGCAAGTGCGGGAACTCGAACGTGGCGACGCCATCGGCCTTGAGCAACGTGGCGAAGCCGCGCAGGAAGTCGTTGATGTCCGGCACATGGGCCAGCACGTTGTTGGCTGCCATCAGGTCGGCCGACCAGCCTTCGGCAGCCAGCGCCTCGGCCGCCTGCTGGCCGAAGAACACTTCGCGGATCTCAAGCCCTTTTTCGCGCGCCGCCTGGGCCGTGCTGCGGGTGGGTTCCACACCCAGGCAGGGAATACCGCGCTCGGCCACGTACTGCAGCAGATAACCGTCGTTGGCGGCGATCTCCACCACCCGGCTCTGCGCGGTCAGGCCAAAGCACTCGACCATCTGCGCCACGTAGTCGCGGGCATGGGCCAGCCAGGAGCTGGAGTAGGAACTGAAATAGGCATAGTCGGCGTCGAACAGCGCATCGGCGCGGGTGTAGTCCTCGGTCTGTACCAACCAGCACTGCTCGCACACTGCGACCTTCAGTGGCACCCAGGCTTCAGCTGCGGCCAGTTGCTCGGCGCGCAGGTAGGCGTTGGACGGCGGCGCGGTGCCAAGGTCGATCAGGGGCAGGCTCAGGCAGGTACCACAGCCACGGCAATTCATGGACAGACTCCGGTGAACGTTGGGGCCAGCCAGGGATGTTCGGCATCCCGGGCTGACAGATTCTTGACAGCCAGCGGCCAGGTGATGGCCAGCCGTGGATCGTGCACCGACAGCCCACCCTCACGACCCGGGGCATAATCGGCGCTGTGCAAGTAGAGCAATTCGGCCTCGTCGCTCAATACCTGAAAACCATGGGCGAAGCCGGCCGGGATCAGCAGGCTGCGCCCGTCGCCGGCCTGTAGGTGCTCGGCGTGCCAGTGCAGAAAGGTCGGCGAGCCCTGGCGCAGGTCCACTGCCACGTCCCAGACCTCACCGCGCAGACAGGTGATCAGCTTGGCTTCCGGCGTATCACCGAGCTGGTAGTGCAGGCCGCGTACGCTGCCCTGGCCGACGGTCTGCGAATGGTTGATCTGACGCACATGGAATGGCGCCGCCAATGCCCCCAGGCTGGTTTCGCAGAACAGCCGGGCGAACTGGCCACGGGCATCGCCGTGACGCTTGTGCTGGACACTGAACAGACCGTCCAGGGGCAAGGCATGCAGCAGCAGATCAGTCACGACAACTCCGCGTACAGGTTCAGCTGGCCCAGGGTGAAGGCGCGCATGTCGTCGCCACGCTGCCAGGCCAGGTGCCAGTCCAGTGTGTGTTTGAGGCAATCGTGCAGCGACCAGCGTGTGCGCCAGCCCAGCAGCTGTCGTGCACGCGAACTGTCCAGGCGCAGCAGGCCGGCTTCGTGCAGCTCGCTCGGCTCAACCTGCATGCCCGGCGCCGCCGGCCACTGGCGGGCGAGATGCGCCACCACTTCACCGACGCTGCACATGTCCTGCTCACTGGGCCCGAAGTTCCAGGCACCCGCATAAGCCGGGCCTTGGCGATACAGGCGCTCAGCCAGCTGCAAGTAACCGGCCAGCGGTTCCAGGGCGTGCTGCCAGGGGCGCACGGCCTGCGGATAGCGCAGGGTCACAGGCGTACCCGCCGACCAGGCCTTGAGCACGTCCGGGATCAGCCGATCGGCAGCGAAGTCGCCACCACCCAGCACATTGCCGGCGCGGGCGGTCGCCATCGCCAGGCCGTGTTCGGCGTGTTTGTCCGCCGGGAAGAACGAAGCGGCGTAAGACTGCGCCAGCAACTCGCAGCAGGCCTTGCTGCTGCTGTATGGGTCGTGCCCGCCAAGGGCTTCGTTCTCGCGGTATGGCCAAGGCCATTCCTGGTTGGCATAGACCTTGTCGGTAGTCACCAACACGCAGGCGCGCACGCCACCGACCTGGCGTATGGCTTCCAGCAGGTTGAGGGTGCCCATGACATTGCTGGAGTAGGTGCCCAGCGGGTCGCGATAGGCCTCACGCACCAGCGGCTGCGCTGCCAGGTGCAGGACGATTTCAGGCTGCGCGTCGGCCACGACCTCGAGCAGCGCGCCCAGGTCACGCAGATCGCCACGCACATCGGAGATCTCGCGGCTGACCTGGGCCAGCTCGAACAGGCTGGGTTCGGTTCCCGGGTCCAGGGCAAAGCCTGTGACCTGCGCCCCCAGCTCACGCAGCCAGAGGGCCAGCCAGCTGCCCTTGAAGCCTGTGTGACCAGTCAGCAGGACACGCTTGCCCTGCCAGAACGCCGGGCTCAGTCCCACTGCTTCCATGGGGCCTCCCCGCTCTGCCAGAGCTGCTCCAGGTGGTTCTTGTCGCGCAGCGTGTCCATCGGGTGCCAGAAGCCGTCATGCTGGAAGGCGTTGAGCTGCGACGCTGCCGCCAGGCGGGCGAGCGGTTCGGACTCCCAGGAAGTCTGGTCGTCGTCGATGTAGTCGATCACCTTGGGCGAGAGCACGAAGAAGCCGCCGTTGATCCAGCCGCCATCGCCACGGGGCTTCTCGACGAAGCCGCGCACCTGCTCGCCGTCGCGCTCCAGCGCGCCATAGCGGCCCGGTGGCTGCACGGCGGTCACCGTGGCGAGCTTGCCGTGGGCCATGTGGAAGTCCACCAGGGCGCCGATATTCAGGTCCGAGACACCGTCGCCGTAGGTGAAGCAAAAGGCTTTTTCGCCCTCCAGGTAACGCGCGGCACGGCGCAGTCGGCCGCCGGTCATGGTCTCTTCACCGGTGTCGACCAGCGTGACACGCCAAGGCTCGCTGTAGTTCTGGTGCACGTCCATGCGGTTGGCGCGCATGTCGAAGGTGACGTCCGAGGTGTGCAGGAAGTAGTTGGCGAAGAAATCCTTGATCGCATAGCCCTTGTAGCCCAGGCAGATCACGAAATCGTGGATGCCATGGGCCGAGTACTGCTTCATGATGTGCCAGAGAATTGGCTTGCCGCCAATCTCGATCATGGGCTTGGGCTTGAGGTGGGACTCTTCGCTGATACGCGTGCCCAGTCCACCGGCCAGAATTACCGCCTTCATGTTGTCCCCTCTTGTTCGTCACCGGCCATGGCTCGTGTGGCTGCACGATTTATGGCGATATCAGAGGGGACTTGCAGGAAACGCGCCAGAGTGGCGCGCGTGGATGAAGCCGCGTGCTCAGCCCGGCATCCAGCCGCTGTACCAGTGCTGCACGTGCTCTTCGCGCAGCACATAGTCGCGCAGCACTTCCTGTTTCAGGCGCTCGCCCATGCGCATGCTTTCGTCCGGGTCGGCCAGGTGCATGCGGATCGCCTGCAACCACTCTTCGGTGCTGTTGGTCTTGATCCGCGTGCACGGCAGATAGCCTTCGTAGGCTCGGGTGTCGGTGACAATTACCGGGTAGCCGCAGGCACCGTACTCCAGCAGGCGCAGGTTGCTCTTGCAGTCGTTGAAGATGTGATACTCCAGCGGTGCCAGGGCAAGGTCCAGGTTCAGGCTGGCCAGTTTGGCCGGGTACAACTCCAGCGCCACCGGCGCGTGGAACTCCTTGATGTACGGGCGCAGCGCCGGCGGGCACATGCCGAAGAATACCCAGTCCACCTCGCTGGCCAAGGCCTTGACCACCTCGGCGATCACCTCCAGGTCACCGGTATGGCTGGTACCCCCGCCCCAACCCACACGCGGCCTGCGCGAACTGTGGCGCTGGCTGCGCAGGCCAACCCAAAGGTCCTCGGCAAGCATGTTCGGCATGACCCGGATATCGCTGTGGGCGCCGTACAGCGCATCGGCCAGGGCCTGGGTCGAGACCACCAGGCGGTCGCAACGCTCGATACCTCGGCGCAGCGACTTCTCCAGATTTCCAGGCGAATACTTGAGATGGTCGTTCTTCTTCGGCACATCGACCACGTAGTCATCCAGCTCGTAGATGCAGAAGCCCTTGGAGAACGTCTTGAGGCGCTCGATCTCTTTGACGAAGTTTTCCTGATAGCGCCCCTGCACGATCACCACGTCCGGCGAGCTGCGCTCCAGCTCGATACTGGTGGGAAACTCGAAGTACTGCTGCTGAGTCACCCAACCGGCCTTCTCCAGCTCCACCAGCGGCTGGATCACCCGGTAATGGCCAACCGCGCCGGTGTTCATGGGCAACGCCAGCACATGCGGCAGCGAGCGTTCGACGAACGGCATCCAGCCTGCCTTCAGGCCCGGGGACAGGCAAAAGCCGGAGCCACCCAGGGACAGGTTGATGTTGTAGGCTGGGTCCCGTGCCAACAACGGCATCCAGGCCCGGGAGAACACCTCGTGCTGCTGTACCAGGCTGGCTTGGCGTTCGGCATCACGGGCAGCATCGGCCGCAGTGTCCGCTGGCGGGTCCAGCACCAGGCGGGCATCGGCCGCCCACACCACCAGGTAACCGGCCTGGCCCAGTCGCAGGCCCAGATCGGTAACGCTGAAGGCGATGCTGAACAACGTGTCATTCAGCCCACCAAAGTCCATGAACAGCTGCTTACGCACCAGCAGGCAGTCGCCAGACACTGCCGAGTAGTTCTGCGTCACCTGCAGACGCTGCATGTAGCCGCCCGCCTCCACAGGCTCGCCGACAAAGGGTGAGGCCACCCCGCCGCGCAGGCCCAGCACGCTGCCAGCGTGGACCACCAGGCCCCGGGCATCGCACAGCTTGGCGCCCACCGCGCCGACTTCTTGACGTTGGCCATGGCCCAGCATCGCGTCGAGCCAGCCCGGTTCGGTGACCACGGCAAACGGGCTCAGCATCAGCAGGTAGTCACCCCGTGCCTGCTGCGCAGCCAGGTTATGCAGCGCGGCGAAGCTGGTTTCCTCACCCAGGCTCAGCACCCGCAGCTTGTCACTGCCCAACTGCTGCAGGGCGGCCAGCCAGGCTTGGGTTTCACTGCCCTGGCTGGCATTGTCGACGATCAACACTTCGTAATGTGGGTAGGCCGTCTTCTCCAGCACGCTTTCCAGGCAGCGCTCGAGCGCCGGTAACTGGTCCCGGACACTGATCACCAGGCTCACCCGTGGCTGCGTGGCGTGCAGGTAACGCACCTGATTGATCGCCCCATCGCTGTTGCGCAGCTGGTAGGCCACCCCCAGGCGCTTGAGATGCGCGTCCAGCAGCAGGCGGTTCTCTTCGACCACCGCCGCCGAGGACAGCCAGGCGGCATAGCCGAAAGCGCTCTCCCCCAGCACTTCGGGAATGTGCTCGATGACCTGCGGGCCATGGCCTTCCACCAGCCGCCAGAGCAGGTCGTGGGGTGCCAGCTCGCGGTAGCCAGCGGCGAAACCACCCAAGGCCTGGATGGCGTTGCGGGCGAACGCCAGCATGCGGCCGGTATAGGGATAACCGCGCATCAGGTCGAGGTTGAAGTCGGGCTTGAACACCGGCTCCACCGACTCGTCGTTGCGCAAGCCACCCTCATCGCCATAGCAGCAGGTGATCTGCGGGCGCGACACGATGCGCTCAGCCAGCAGCATGAGGCTGAAGCCGTTGAGGCGATCGCCGGCACGCAGCAGGTAGA
The DNA here is from genome assembly GCF_003097235.1 of Pseudomonas sp. CC120222-01a. Lineage (GTDB taxonomy): Bacteria > Pseudomonadota > Gammaproteobacteria > Pseudomonadales > Pseudomonadaceae > Aquipseudomonas. The sequence continues at coordinate 175,320 of NZ_QEQQ01000006.1, forward strand.
TCCAGTCCACCCCGTCCAGTTGCTCGACCAGCGTGTTCAGTTGTACTGCCCAGTCAGGCTGCAACGGCTGGCTGATGACGCGAGCATCGTGCGCGGCCGCCTGAGGCGAGCATGACAACACCAGGGTCGCATCCGCGGCATAGGCCTGGCGGGCGATGCTGTCCAGGGTCACCTGCAGCGCCTGAGGGTCGCCCTCGCTGTCGATCACCACCGGCACGATGCGCGGGCGCACCGGCCAGTGCTCGCTCAGGCGCATCAGCCGCGCCAGCACCAGTGGGTCCTGGCGGCAGGCCAGCCATTGGCCGTAAAGCTCGGCAAAACTGTCGCTGTCGCTGCCGACCTGGGAGTCATGGATCGCCTGCAGGCAGCGCAGCGTGTGTATCAGGAACAGGTTCTCCCAGGTGCGCTGTGCATCCCGCTGATCATCCCGCAGGACTTGCACCCGTACCCAGCCACTGAACGGCTCTCGCTCGCCAGTGCGAGCGGCGAACATATCGCGCAGGTGCTGCACTTCAATGTCGGCGGCGGCCTTCATGTCGCTCTGGCTGCTCAGCTGGCCCGGATGGACCCGTTCGATGCAGTGCACCCCGGCGGTGACGCCCAGGTGCCCGCGGCGCAACAGGCACACAAAGAGCACGAAGTCGAGCATGGCCACAAAGCCTGGCGCCAACGCTGGCAGCAGTTCGCTCAGGTCGCTGGCACGCAGCAGCACACTGCTCAGGCCGCCAATGAAGTTGAGCTGGCGAGTCTCGAAGAAGTCCAGCAGGTCCTCGCCATTGAACAGCGTGGCGCCGACGGTGACCGGGCTGGTCTCCAGACGCTGCGGCAAGGTGCAATCGTCGGCGTCGGCCAGCAGGCGCCGGGTCGCGACCAGGCTGAGGTCGTCATGGGCCTGGAACAGCCGCACCTGGCTGGACACACAATCGGCCATCAGCCGGTCGTCATCGCAGAGGAACTTGATGTAGTCGCCCTGGCTTTGTTCGAGCCCCAGCTGCAGGTTGCCGACAAACCCCAGCGGCTGCGAGTTGCGCAGATACACCAGCGGGTGAGTGGCCAGCCCGCGCAGTTCATCGACCACCGCTTCGATCTCGGGCCCGCGGCTGTCGTCGCAGACGATCACTTCGAGGTTCGTGTAGTCCTGGGCCAGGGCACTGGCCAAGGCCGCACGGAAGAACCGAGGGTTGCAGGCGGGGATGACGAGGCTGACTAGGGGCGCTGGGTACACGGGAAAATTCTCTCGACAGGTGACTGCCCGCGGAGAATTCAGAACAGTCGCTACCAGGATGAAACAAGGCGCCGCCCCTCCCCGGTCAGGAGGAGGGAGCGGCAACAGGCGCCCTTAGAGGGCGTTGAACAGGCTCAGCTGGCTGATTCGCGCGAACGCCTGCTGGGAGGCTTCGAGCGTGGTCTTCTGCTGGGTCAGGCGGATCAGTACCTCGGCCGGGTCGGAGTCACGGATCGACGACTGCGTAGTGGTGTTGGCGATGGTCAGGCTTTCGTTGGTGCCCTGCTGGATCTCCAGTGCCTTGCCCCGCGCACCGATATCGGTAACCGCCCGGCTCAGGGTGTCCTGACCGCTCTGAATGTTGGCGATGGCCGAATCCAGGTCGGCGCGCAGTTGCTGGTAGGCCGCATTGTCGCCATCGATTGGCTGGCTCAGGGCTGTGCGCAGCTTGGCCACGCTGTCGAGGACGTTCTGGGTCTGGTGGTTGTCGACTTTCACCATGTACTGGTCGCCGGACTGCTGCGCGGGGGTGCTGGTGAACGTGAAGTCCACACCTGCTGCCGAGGCGACGTTGCCAACCATGGTGCCACTGGCCACTGGCCGACTGTCGGCGGTGAGCGGCTGTGCATACAGCTCGAAGTCAGTGTCGCTGGTGAACTTGATCACCGCACCGCCGCTCGGGAACATGGCCTTGTACTTGGTCGGGTCGGTGACATTGACCGACGACACCTGCGCGCTCGACGGGTTGCCCGGGCTGCGGGTGGCAGTGATGGTGTCCGGCTTGCTCTGCAGGGTGAAGGTATGGCCCGCCACGGCGGTGTCCGCAACATCACCATCCTGCAGGTTGATGTTCAGGCGCAGGTCAACGCCACGGAAACTGACCATCGAACCGCCCGCCGTGTTCGGGTCGAATGTGCCACCCTGGGAGGCTTCGGCGGTGACGTCGTTGCCCTGGCTGTCGGTAATGCTGAACTTGGTGCTGCTGAGCATGGTGATGGTGTACGGCTGGCCGCTTCTGAAGCGGTCGTTGTAGGTGACGCTGCCCGACACCTGGCCGTTGGACAGTTTCACCCGGCCGTCATCCACTGGCGGAGCGGTCAGGGTGGTGGACGTGCGACTGGTGTTCAGCGCTTGCTCGAACACGCTGTAGCCGGTGCTGTTGCCCGCCATCTTGAGCATGTCGCCGACCTGCAGCTCCTGCTGGGTCTGGTCACCCTGGTAGCTGTAGGTGCCATCGGCATTGCGCACGAACGGTGCCGTGTCGGTCTTGGAGCCGGCGAACAGGTACTGGCCGTTCTCGTCACGGCTGTTCATCAGGCCCAGCAACTGGTCTTCCAGCTGGCCCAGCTCGGCCGCCTTGGCCTTGCGCTCGGTGTCGGTGTAGCCGGCATTGCCCGACTCCAGCGCCAGCTCGTTGACCCGCGACAGGATCGTGTTGATCGAGTTCAGCGTGGTCTCGGTCTGGTTCAGCGTGTTGGTGATGTTGGTGGCGTTGGTCTTGTACTGCGCCAGCATATCTGCCTGGTTGCCCAGCTGCAGCAGGCGCGCTGCCCCTACCGGGTCGTCGGCAGCCGTGTTGACCCGCACGAAGGAACTGGCCTCTTCGTTGGTCTTGACCACGTTGGAATAGTTGCGCTGGTAGTTTGCCGCGCTGGACGAATAGAACTGGGCCGTGGAAATACGCATGGGTCAAGCCTCCTTAAAGCGCGGCGATCAGGGTGTTGAAGATTTCCTGCGCCGCCTTGATGATCTGCGACGAGGCCGTGTAGTACTGCTGGTACTTGACCAGGTTGCCGGCTTCTTCATCCAGCTGCACACCGGACACCGAATCACGAGCACCGGTTGCCTGGGTCAGGATGACACCGGTTGCCTGGGTGTCCATCTGGCCCTGCTTGGCCTGGGCTCCGACGCTTTCCACCAGCTTGCCGTAGGCGTCGGTGATGCTGATGCCCTTGGTCGAACCAACGTCCACGGTCTGCTTGGTCTGCAGCTCCTGCAGAGACAGCGCGTTGCGGTTGTCCGAAGACCCGGCGCCGGTCAGCGATACGGTGAAGCTGTCGCCATCCTTGGGCGCACCGGCAACATCCATTTCGAAGCTGAACGACTTCTGGTTGCCACTGGCGTCGTTGATCGGGTTGCCTGCGGAGTCGATCATCGGCACATCGAATTTCAGGGTATTGCTCTGCCCTGGGACGAAGGTGCCCGTCCCAATGCTGTTGCCCTTGGCATCGAAGGCTTCGTAGGTCTGCGGCGAAGTGGTTTCGTTGCCGAATACCAGACGCACCGGCGTGGAATACTTGATACCGGTCTGCAGTTCCTGGCGTTGAGCCGGGTCGGCGATATCCAGCACAGAGGTCAGCACCGGCTGAGTGATGACACCGGTACCGATGTTGCCGCTACCCGAAGTAGCGGTCAGGGGGGCGGCCAACGACAGGCGCTTGGCGTCGGTGAGCACCACACCGATCTCAGCCGAGGCATTGCGGGTCGGGGTGATCTTGAAGCTGTCGCCCACTGCCGCGGTGCCGCTCTTGAGGTCGAGGCTGAAACCGTCGATGACTGGCGCCGGGTCGTCATTGGTGCTGTAGGTGCCCATGTCGGTGCCGTCGGGCAGCTTCTTGACTTGGTACTTGTCTGCGCCTGGGCCGACGAAGGTCACCTGGTAATCACTGGTGCTGAGCTTGCCGGTGTCACGGATGACCACGTTCAGCGCGGCACTGCCGGCGTTGCCGACCTTGGGCGTGCTGCGCGCGGACATGGCGCTGTCGCTGTTGAGGTCGCCAAACAGCGCCGCACCGAACTCACCGTTCTTGTCGATACCCTGGCCGAGCTGCGAGTTGATCTGCTGCGACACCACCAGCGCGACACGGCCCAGCTCGTTCATCGCCGGTGCCAGGGTCTCGCTGCGGTAGCGCAGCAGCCCGCCCATTTCGCCACCGCTGATGCTGCTGGTGACATCCATGGTGGTGCTGCCACGATCGAGCTTGACCGCGAACTGGGTCGGGTCGGTGGCACTCGGCTCGGCACTCATCTTGTTGGTGGTCTTGCCCAGCACCAGCGATTGGCCGTTCTTCAGGTAGACATCGATACTGCCGTCACGCTCGACGGTCTGCACACCCACCAGTTCGTTGAGCTGGCGCACCGCCTCGTTGCGCTGGTCGAGCAGGTCGTTCGGCTGGCCGCTGCTGGCCGAGACCTTGGAAATCTGGTCGTTGTACTGGGCGATGCTGGAGGTCAGCTCGTTGATCCGCGAGGTCATCGAGCTGAGGTTGCCGTTGATGTTGCTGTTCTGCTCCTTGAACTGGGCAGACAGGCTGTTGAAGCGGCTGGCCAGCGCCTGGGCATTGCTCAGCAACAGCTGACGGGAAGCGTCTTCGGTCGGCTTGTTGGCAGCACTTTGCAGGGCGGAGAAGAAGTTGGTCAGCGCACCGGTGATGCCGGTATTGCTGTCGGACAGCAGGTTGTTGAGCGGCGTGACCTGGTTCAGGTAGGCGGTGCTGTCGCTGTTGAGCGAAGTGGCGGTCTGCAACTGAGCATCCAGGAAGGCGTTGTACACGCGACGGACATCGCCCAGGGTGGTGCCGGTGCCCATGAACACCTGGCCTTCCTGGATCGAACCCTTGGCTCGCTGGACGTTCTGCTGGCGGGAATAACCGGCAACATCGGCGTTGGCGATGTTGTTGCCGGTGGTATGCAGGCCCGCCTGGGAGGCCGACAGTCCCGACATGCCAATATTGATCAGACTCGCCATGGTTCCATACCCTTAAAGTTTCGTTGTGGTACCGAGCATTGCGTAGCTCTCGTACGACTTCATCTGTCTTGCGATCTGCGAGATCTTGCTGGCGTAGTTCGGGTCGGTGGCATACCCGGCCTTTTGCAGTTCTCGCACGAATTGTTCTGGGTTATCGGCCGACTTCACCGCATCTTGATAGCGTGAATTGCTCTGCAGCAGGCTTACCAGGTCATGGAAACTGTCCTGGTACGAATCGTAGGAACGGAACGCCGCCGTCTCCTTGACGAACTGGCCGTCGCGGAATTCGCTGGTGATCGCCCGCGCCGAATCGCCGTCCCAGTTGCTGCTGGCCTTGATGCCGAACAGGTTGTGGCTGCTGCTGCCGTCACTGTTGCGCATGACCGACTTGCCCCAGCCGGTTTCCAGGGCGGCCTGGGCCACCAGGTAACGCGGATCGACACCAATGCGCTTGGCGGCCTGCTCGGCCATCGGCAGCATGGTGGCGACAAATTCGTCGCTGTCGGCAAAGGCCTTCTTCGGCGCCAGCGGCGGCTGCGCCACGGCACGGCCAGTGATGCGCAGGCCGTTGTCCGGGATGGCAATGGCCTTGGCCACCTGTTGCCCGTCACGGGCCGGCACGGCAGCGGTATTGGTGGCTGCGGCCGGGCTGGTGGCCGAAGGCACGATGCCGGCCAGCAGGCGGTCGGTGAGCTTGCCCGGCAGCGCCAGGCGCCGCGAGTTGAGCGCGGCGACGTCGTTGCGCGTGGCAGTGGTTTGTGTCGCCTGAACCGGGTCGGCCACCTTGTTGCCCCAGAGCGTCGGCGCGTTGCCATCGACACGCGGGAACGGGCTGGTGTTGACCGGGGTGCTCTTGTTCTTCGAGAGCTGGCGCACCAGCACGTCCTGCAGGCCGATACCGCCACCCTCGCGGGACATGCTCACGGCCAGCTGCTGGTCGTACATGTCGCGGTACTGCTTGACCGTCTCGCTGTTCATCGGGTTGTCGTCGGCCAGCACGTCGCTGGCCTTGCGCGAGGCCTTGAGCATCTCGCTGATGAACAGCGACTCGAACTCCTGGGCCACCTTGCGCACGTTGGCGTCGCTGTCGCGGTCACCGTGCTTGAGCGAGCTCAGGCGATTGAGGTCGGTGTAGGCACCGCTGTCGGCGTGGCTGGAGACCAGGCTTTTCGAATTCATTAGCGGCGTCCTCAGATCACGATCAGGTCGGCCTGCAAGGCGCCGGCCTGTTTCAGTGCTTCGAGGATGGCCATCAGGTCGCCCGGTGCCGCGCCCACCTGGTTCACCGCACGGACGATCTCATCCAGCGTGGTGCCCGGGCCGAACTTGAACATCGGCTTGGCTTCCTGCTCGGCATTGACCCGCGAACGCGGAACCACTGCCGTCTGGCCATTGGAGAACGGCCCCGGCTGGCTGACGATCGGGTCTTCGGTAATGGTCACGGTCAGGCTGCCATGGGTCACCGCCGCCGGCGAGACCTTGACGTTCTGGCCGATGACGATGGTACCGGTGCGCGAGTTGATGATGACCTTGGCCACGGCCTGGCCCGGGTCGATCTCGAGGTTCTCGAGGATCGACAGGTAATCGACCCGCTGGCTCGGGTCCATCGGCGCGGTGACCCGCACCGAGCCGCCGTCCACGGCCTGGGCCACGCCTGGGCCGAGCAGGTCGTTGACCTTGTCGACGATGCGCTTGGCGGTGGTGAAGTCCGGGCGGTTGAGGTTCAGGGTCAGGCTGTTGCCCTGGTTGAAGCCGCTCGGCACGGCGCGCTCGACCGAGGCGCCGCCAGGAATACGGCCGGCCGACGGAACGTTGACGGTGATCTTCGAGCCGTCACGGCCTTCGGCATCGAAGCCGCCGACCACCAGGTTACCCTGGGCGATGGCGTAGACGTTGCCATCGATACCCTTGAGCGGGGTCATCAGCAGGCTGCCACCGCGCAGGCTCTTGGAGTTGCCGATCGACGAAACGGTGATGTCCACCACCTGGCCCGGCTTGGCGAACGCCGGCAGGTCGGCATGCACCGACACCGCAGCGACGTTCTTCAGCTGCACGTTGCCGGAGCCGGCCGGCACCTTGATGCCGAACTGCGACAGCATGTTGTTGAAGGTCTGCAGGGTGAACGGGGTCTGGGTGGTCTGGTCACCCGTGCCGTTGAGCCCCACCACCAGGCCATAGCCGATCAACTGGTTGGAACGCACGCCGGAGATGCTGGCAATGTCCTTGAGGCGCTCGGCGTGGGCACCGAACGCACAGGACAGAAGCAGGGTCGCGGCTATCAGCTGCCTAAGGTTGAACATGTTCATCCGTACTCAGAAGGGCCAAAGCGGGCTCATGAAGAAGCGGTCCAGCCAGCCGGGCTGACTGGCATCGGCGAACGAGCCGGTGCCCGAATAGGTGATGCGCGCATCGGCCACGCGGGTGGACGGCACGGTGTTGTCGGTGGCGATGTCGTCGGCACGGATCAGGCCGGCGATACGCACCAGCTCCTCACCGGTGTTCAGGGTCATCCACTTCTCGCCGCGCACGGCAATGATGCCGTTAGGCAGCACCTCGGCCACGGTGACGGTGATCGAGCCGGTCAGGGTGTTGCCCTGGGTGGCCTTGCTGTCGCCCTTGGTGGTGCGGTCACCGCTGTAGCCGGCCTCGAGCGAAAGGTCACCGCTGCCGAACGGGTTGTTGGTGTTCGGGTTGGAGCCGAACAGCGAGGTCAGGCCGATGTCGGCCTTGCTGTTCTTCTGGATCTGGGAACCGGCGTTCTTGCTCGCCGACGTGCGTTCGTTGAGGGTGATGGTGATGATGTCACCCACGCGGAACGCTTTGCGGTCGGTGTACAGGCCCTGCTCGAAACCCGCCTGGTAAATCGAACCGTTGTTGGCTGCTGCCGGCAGCGGGGTGCGCGGCAGAACCGGCGCGTAATACGGGTCGTTCGGCTTGGGCGTCGGCGCGACGCAACCTGCCAACACAACCGCCCCCCCCAGGGCGAATACAGACAACAGACGCTTCATGACACTTACCTCACGGTGTAACGGGAGTAGAACCTGCACTAGGGCTTTCAGAGCTGTTGAGTGACGAACGACAGCATCTGGTCGGCGGTGGAGATGACCTTGGAGTTCATCTCGTAGGCACGCTGGGTGGTGATCATGTTCACCAGCTCTTCCACGGTGCTGACGTTGGAGTTTTCCAGGGTCTGCTGCAGGGTGGTGCCGAAGCCGTTCAGGCCTGGGGTACCGACCTGTGGCGCGCCACTGGCAGCGGTTTCCAGGAACAGGTTGTCACCGATCGCCTGGAGGCCGGCCGGGTTGATGAAGTCAGCGGTCTGCAGGTTGCCGATGACCTGTGCAGCCGGGTTGCCGGCAGTGGTGATCGACACGGTGCCGTCCTGGCCGACGGTGAAGGTCTGGGCATCGTTCGGCACCACGATCGCTGGCTCCAGGGCAAAGCCTTGGGCGGTGACGATCTGGCCATCGGAGTTCAGGTGGAAGGTACCGTCGCGGGTGTACGAGACCGTGCCGTCCGGCTGCAGCACCTGGAAGAAGCCGCGGCCGTTGACCGCCATGTCCAGCGGGTTTTCGGTGGTCTGCAGGCTGCCGGTCTGGAAGTTCTTCTGGGTGCCGACAATGCGCACACCGGTACCGACTTGCAGGCCCGACGGCAGCTCGCTGTCCTGGGTCGACTGCGCACCTGGCTGACGCTTGATCTGGTACAGCAGGTCGGCGAATTCGGCGCGATCCCGCTTGAAGCCGGTGGTCGAGACGTTGGCCAGGTTGTTGGAAATGACGGTCAGGTTGGTGTCCTGGGCGGACAGGCCGGTTTTAGCGACCCAAAGAGCCGGAAGCATCAGTATTCTCCTCGTGCGCCTGTTTTACGGCACCCGTTCAAAGTTGGTTAGCCGATTTGCAAAACACGCGCCATGGCTTCATCGCCTTCCTTGGCCGCGTTCATCATTTTCACGTGCAGTTCGAACTGGCGGGACAGTGCCAGGACCGAAGTCATTTCTTCCACGGCATTGACGTTGCTGCCCTCAAGGAAACCCGATACCACCCGCACATTGACATCGGCGGCAGCCGGTTGGCCGTTCTGGGTGTGGATCAGGCCGTCCAGGCCCTTGGTCATGCTCTTGATGTCCGGGTTGACCAGCTTGATGCGGTCGACCTCGGCCATCACCCGTGGGTCTTCACCCATCGAGCGGATGCTGATGGTGCCGTCGGCACCGACTTCGACTTTCTGCTCTGGCGGAATGGCGATCGGGCCACCGTTGCCGATCACCGGCATGCCATTGCCGGCACGCAGCACGCCGAGCGCGTCGATGTTCAGGCTGCCGGTGCGCACGTAGGCTTCGCTGCCATCGGGCGCCTGCACGGCGATGAAGCCTTGGCCGCTCACGGCAACGTCCAGGTCTCGCCCGGTCTCGACCATCGGCCCTTCGCTGAAGTCGGTGGCCGGGCGTTCAGTCATGGCAAACGCCCGCGACGGAAAGCTGTCACCGAACACCGGCATCGAGCGCGCCTGTTCCAGGTCGCGCTGGAAGCCATTGGTGGAAACGTTCGCCAGGTTGTTGGCGTGGGCCTTCTGCGCCAGCGCGTTCTGGCTGGCGCCGGTCATGGCCACGTAAAGCATCTTGTCCACAGTCATCCTCCGCTGCACTGACGATCGTTTGCCGCTCGCCGTTGCTGTGCAGGCTCTAAAGCAAGTTCCGAACCAACTTTTCGAATTCATGAAAAAGCCCGTGAATACGGGCTTTTTCGGGGTTTTGCTGCTGAGGTGCCGCCGGTTATCCGGCGCCGGGTTGCCGGTTGCGGCAATCCTCAAGGCTCGCGGCAACCGCCATTGGTGAAAGGACCGGCAAACTTCTTCCAGCCATCTCCCGGCGGCCATTGCGAGCACACCAGCCGGCCATCCGCCTGGCTCTCCCAACGCCACCAGGGCGCGGTGCCGGCCTGGGCCTGGTACAGGCAGAAAGCGGTGATCAATGTGACAACCAGCCTTTTCATCAACCCTCCAAATTGCCGGGGCTGCTTTGCAGCCCTTTCGCGACACAAGGCCGCTCCTACAAGGGAGTGCGTAATCCTGTAGGAGCGGCCTTGTGTCGCGATAGGGCCGCAAAGCGGCCCCATCAAAAACCATCAGGTCATCTGGATGATGGTCTGCATGATGGTGCTTTCGGTGGAGATGGTCTTGGCGTTCGCCTGGTAGTTGCTCTGCGCCTTGATCAGCTCGACCAGCTCCTGGGTCAGGTTGACGTTCGAGGCTTCCAGCGAGTTCGACTCGACGCTACCCAGAGTGCCGGTTTTCGGCGAGTCGATACCCGGAATACCCGACGAGTAGGTCTCGGTCCAGCGCGTGCCGCCAATCTGCTGCAACCCTTGCTCGTTGGCAAAGCTGGCCAGGGCCACCTGGCCGATGGCGCGCGATTGCTGGTTGCTGAAGCTCGCGAACATTACGCCGGTGGAGTCGATCGACAGGCTCGACAGGATACCGGTGGCGTAGCCGTCCTGGGACTGCGACATGCGCGCCGTCTCGGTGTTGTACGAGGTGGTGCTGTTCATCGACAGCTTCATGCCGTCGGCGTTTTCCGCCGAACCGTTGGAGGCCCAGTTGCCCGCAGCATCCTTGGCGGCCGGCACCCAGCCCTTGAGGGTGAAGGTGTTGTTGGTCACGGCCCATTCGGCGTTGGCCGGGGCGCCGGCCGGAATGCTGGCCGGGTCGGTCGCCATCGACGCCACGCTGCCGTCGGAATTGAAGGTCATGGACGCTTCCAGCGGCGCAGTGGAAGTCGGGTCCATCGGGTTGCGACCATCTACCAGGGTGTACATGGTCCACTGGTTCGTACCGGTCTTGCGGTAGAACTGCTCCATGGTGTGCTCGTTGCCCTGGCTGTCATACACCTTGGTCGGGAAGGACTTGGTGTAGGTGGTGTCATCCGTCGGGTCGAAGGTCGGGCCGGCAGGCGTGGCGCTCGGCAGCGGAATGATGGTCGCTTCGGAGTTGAGGTTGATACCCTGGTCGATCAGGGTGGTGGCCTTCGGCGCCAGCGACGAGGTGTCGATCTTCAGGTCGGTCAGCACGCCGCGCTTGATGTTGCCGTTTTCGTCGGCAGCATAGCCCTGCAGGCGCAGGCCGTCCGAGGTGACCACGTAGTTGTCCTTGCTGTTCTGGAAGGCGCCGGCACGGGTGTAAACGCGTGCGCCGTTGTCGGACAGCACGAAGAAGCCCTGGCCCTGGATACCCATGTCCAGCACGTTGCCGGTGTTGTTGACGTCACCCTGGCTGAACTGCTGGGAGATCGCCGCCAGGCGCACACCATTACCGACCTGGTTCTTGCCTACACCCAGGCGGTTGGCACCGGCGTACACGTCGGCGAACTCGGCGCGCGAGGATTTGAAGCCCGTGGTGTTGACGTTGGCAATGTTGTTGCCGGTAACGTCCAGCTGCTTGTTGGCTGCGTACAGACCGCTAAGGCCGATATTGAAAGACATGCTGTTGCTCCTTATTGCCGTTCTGTCGGCCTTAGATACCGATGGTTTGTACGTCGGACAGGGAAACCTTGCCCACACCCGCCAGGTTCAGCACCATCTCGCCCGTGGTGTTGAAGCTGACGCTGGTGACCTTGGCTGGCAGCAAGGTATTCATCTGGACTGCCTTGCCATCCACCGTGGTGGTGGCAGTGAAGGTGTAGGTGCCCGGGTCGACCTTCTCGCCGCTGTTATTGGTGCCATCCCAGATGAAGTCGCCATAACCGGCCGCCTGCTCACCCAGCTCGATGGTCTTGACGGTCTTGCCATCTTTGTCGGTGATGGTGATCTTCGCCTCGCTGATGGCCTGAGGCACCACGAACTGTGCGTTGAAGCTGCTGGTGGTATCGACAACGGCCTTGTCGTTCTGCACGATCACCGAGCGGCCGACCAGCGAAGAGGCCTGCAGCGCTTGCGACGAGGCCATGGCACTGGTGATGGCGCTGACCGACTCGTTCAGCGACGTGATGCCTTCGAGGCTGCTGAACTGCGCCAGCTGCGCAACGAATTCGCTGTTGTCCTGCGGATCCAGCGGGTTCTGGTTCTGCATCTGGGTGACCAGCAACTGCAGGAACGCATCCTTGCCCAGGGTCTGACCACCGGTCGCGGAACTGGTCGTGGAGGTTTTGCTGGTTTTGGTGGTTACACCGGACGCCGCGATGACGTCGTTGAGGTTCACACCGCTGGTGCTATCGACTGCCATGGTCTGGATTCCTTATCACTGACCCAGGGTCAGTACTTTCTGCATCATGTTCTTGGCGGTGTTCATCAGCTCGGCGTTGGTCTGGAACGCACGGCTGGCGGAGATCATGTCAGCCATCTCCTCGACCACGTTGACGTTCGGGTAGTAGACGTAGCCGTCCTTGTTCGCCGCCGGGTGATTGGGCTCGTAGCGCGCTTCCAGGTTGCTCTGGTCTTCGACGATGCCCTTGACCTGCACGCCCTGCCCTGCCTCGCCCTGATCCTCGAACAGCGACTGGCTGACGCCGCTTTGCGCGTTCTGGAAGGTGGTGGCGAACACCGGATGGCGCGCACGGTAGGTCTGGTCGATGCTCGACGACACGGTCTCGGCGTTGGCGATGTTCGAGGCGACGGTGTTGAGGCGGGTGTTCTGCGCGCTCATGCCACTGCCGGCAATGTTGAAAACACTGGAAAGGGACATGAATTACTCTCCGCGCAGGGCCGAAACCAGCCCTTTGAATTTACTGTTGAGCAAGGTGAAGCTGGCCTGGAAACCGATGGCGTTTTCCGTGTAGTTCGATTGCTCGATCTGGGCGTCCACGGTGTTCTGGTCGATCGACGGCTGGGTCGGCACGCGGTATTGCATCGTGTCGTCAGCCATCGCCAGGCCTTCGGCCTCGATGTGGCGGCTGTTGGTGCGGTCCATGGCGAAGCGGCCGCTTTGCTGCTTCTGGCTCTCGGCGGCGAGCACCGAAGAGAAGTCCATGTCACGCGCCTTGTAGTTGGGCGTGTCGGCGTTGGCGATGTTGTTGGCCAGCACTTCGGCGCGCTGGGCGCGGAAGCCCAATGCCTTTTCGTGAATGCCAAGCGCCTTGTCGAAACTGATGCTCATGTCGGGAAAACCTTCGAAGGTTGGCCGGAATTTCGTTGAGCAAGGTATAGCAAGGGCTGTGCCAGAATCCCAAAACTGCGAAAACACTGGGCTGCGGCGCGAGTGGCTGATGGCGTGATGCCAGAAAAGCGGCAAAGTGCTTCCGCCTGGCGAAGCGAAAGCGGCAATTGCCGGGTGGCAAAAGCGGCAAAACAAAAAATTGACGTCAGATGGGGCGGGTGCTTTGCAGTGCATGTATCGCTTCAAGATCGAGCGCCGTCCGCGTGGCGTTCGATCTAGAAACGACAACCCCTCCAACCTTACCCAACAAGCTCAAATCTCATTAACCCTTGCCCCATCAGCAACGAAATAGACTTTTCCTACAACCGACTCAGGAATTTCCCACCCTCACTCCATGATGTGATTTCCCTGCACAAAACTGGCAGGGAGACGCCTCATGCTGCTCTGGCACATCGTGCCCACCTGGCGCGATATCGAAACACGCATCACCGATGAAATGGGCTATCAAGGAGGTGCCCATTTCCGTACTTACCTCAACGAAGAGGTGCCGTCACTGGCCCTCAACCTGCGCCGCGTGGACACCGTCCGGCGCGCGTTCCACAAGGCTTAATGGGTAGCCGGCGCGCTGCTGCGCCAGCGCTTCGCCGACCTCGACATCAAAAGCATCCTCAACGACCTGATCAGCGTCGCTGAACAGATGGCGATGATCGTCGCCGGCACTGCCCTAACCGGCGGCTTGCTCGGTGCTGGCATAGGTGCCTTCGCTGGCGGTGCCGGTGCCATTCCCGGCGGCGTTGCCGGCACCGCTATCGGCTTCAAGGTCAGCGGCTGGATCCTCGGCGCGCTGGGCATCGCCTCTATCGCCGAGTTCTTCGTCGATGGCCTGCCGCGTATCGGCGAGTACTACCTCGACGGCATCGGTATCGCCTGGGAGGGCACCCGCGGTGAAGAAGGGCTGAACGCGTTCAGCCAAGACAACCCGTTTGCCATCGACCAGGCGGCGCATTTCATTGCCACGGGGCATGTGGAAGTGGTGATGCTGCTGTTGGGCGCCATGGTGTCCTACCTCACCCGCGGGGGTGGCAACGCGGGTGTGCTTGCCCAGGAAATGGCCGCCAGCAAGAAAGGCGCGCGGATTGGGCAGTGGATGCTCAAGCACGAGGATGCGTTAAAAAAACGGCCGGACTTGCAGGTGCCTGAGCGGCGCAAGGTAGCTGTGGGCGGCCGGGAACCTGAGGTACCGTACACCCACAAAAATGACAACAGGCCGACGAAAAACCGACCGGGTTTCATGGCATTGCATCACGTCGAATGCTTTAAAACTGGCAAATTGCCGGAGTATAAGACAGGGGAATTCAAACGACAGTTGAATGGTCAAGAAGATGGGCTCAACTGGATGACGGTTGAGGAGTTTTTGGAGAGCGTTACGTCCCCAAACAAACGAAATCCCGGAATTGCCAAAAAAGCGAGGGTAAATTATGAGGACGACATCCGAATCAGTATTGCACAAGAGCTCCGAAAAACACTCAACCCATTAGACGCTGAATTGGCCGCAATCGAAAAAGCCAAAAACCGGATGTCTGTGCTGGCTGCGCTGCACAACCCTGACCTCATAGCAGGCGGCAAGGATAAAATTTCGGATTTCGGCGACCGCCAAGTGAACGCTGTAATAGGACCACAATGGAAGACGAAACTACCAAACCTCAAAAGAGCTGCCGAGACGGTTCCGCCAGAACTTAGAAGCACAACGCGCATGAACACAAAATTACACAAATGCTAAAAGGGCATCCATGATGGATAAAGTTTTTGCCAGGTTCATCGAAATTTTTGGCCCCGCCATCGACCGCAGGGAAGTGCCACCGTCAAGCCTCGACCGCTACAAAGACAAGCTACCTCCTAAGCTCTTGGAGTATTGGGCCGAACATGGCTGGGGAGGATACGGGGATGGCATTTTCTGGTTAGTCAACCCACAGGAATATGAGGCAGTCGTATCGTCCTGGATAGAAAACACAGCACTCAACACGCAAGATACTTATCACCTCATCGCCAGAAGCGCCTTTGGTGACCTGTACCTGTGGGGGGAAAAATCCGGGGCGTCACTCACAATAACAAGCGTTAGCGCTCAGTATGTATTCCACAAAAACAGCTTCACAAAAACAGAACTAGATGCTGAACTTCAGGGTTTTATCCTTTCATCACGAGTAGAGTCGAACGACTTCAACGACCTGTTCAAGCCTGCACTAAGTACACTTGGCCAACTTAAGCATGACGAGATGTATGGATTTTTCCCAGCGCTCATGCTGGGCGGCTCCGACTCTCTCAAGTTCTTGAAAAAAATCAGTGCAGTTGAGCATCTGATTTTCCTTGCTCAACTCACTGATCTAGAGCCCTATTTTTTCTCGGAAGTACCGACTTGAGCATGTTGCTCAGCAAATCAAGAGCCGCCCGCGCGGCGGCTCGGTTTGACGCGAACTACAGAACCACCGGCATACCCAGGCGCTCCGCTCTTACTTCGCCTGGTAGATGATCCCCGGGCTGCACTGGACCATCTGGTAGTGGTCCGGCAACCCGTTCAGCGCCTCCGAGGCGCCGAGGAACAAGTAGCCCCCAGGCTTCAGGGTGCTGTGAATCCGCATCAGGATGTCCTTCTTCACCTGCGCCGAGAAGTAGATCAGCACATTGCGGCAGAACACGATATCGAACTTGCCCAGGCTCGCGTAGCTGTCGAGCAGGTTGAACGAACGGAACTCGACGCGGCTGCGGATCGCCGGCTTGACCGCCCAGCGCCCTGGCGCCTTGGTATCGAAGTAGCGCTGCAGGCGCTCCTGGGACAAGCCACGGGCAATCGCCAGGCTGTCGTACTCACCGGTCTTGCAGTTGGTCAGCATCGAACCGGACAAGTCGGTGGCAACGATCTGCGCGCCCATCTTCAACTGGCCCAGGTTGCTGCGCTCGAACTCATCGATGGCCATCGAGATCGAGTACGGCTCCTGCCCCGACGAGCAGGCCGCCGACCACATGCGCAGGCGCTGGCCGGGGTTGTTCCTGATGAACTCGGGGATGACCTTGTTCTTCAGCACTTCGAACGGGTAGGTATCGCGAAACCACAGGGTCTCGTTGGTGGTCATCGCATCCACCACCTGTTCGCGCAGGCCGCCCCGCGGCTGGGTCTGGATGCGTTGCACCAGCTCGCCCAGGCTCTTGATGCCCTGCTGTTCCATCAGCTTGTTGAGACGGCTGGAAACCAGGTACTGCTTATTCTCGCCCAGCAGGATGCCACAGGCTTTTTCCAGGAAGACCCTGAACTGTTCGAACTCCAAATTACCCGTAGACACTACTGCCGCCTCTTTTCAATCACTGGTGCCGGGAGCATGCCCCCCGGCTGCTTCAATGCGCTGCCTTGATCCGGTCGACCACGCGCTGGGCCAGGTCGTCCGGCTTGAACTTGGCCAGGAAATCATCAGCCCCGACCTTCTTGACCATCGCCTGGTTGAACACCCCGGACAACGAAGTATGCAGGCAGATGTGCAATTTTTGCATACGCGGGTCGCTGCGGATCTCTGCGGTAAGCGTATAGCCGTCCATTTCCGGCATTTCAATGTCGGAGATCATCATCAGGAACTCTTCTTCCGGCTTCTTGCCCTCATCGACCAGCTTGCGCAGGTAGTCCAGGGCCTGTCGGCCATCGTTGAGCGCCACCACTTCCACACCTACCGTCTGCAGGCAGCGGCTGACCTGCTTGCGCGCCACCGACGAATCGTCGACGGTCAGTACCCGCAGCAGCGTGGCCTTGTCCTGCACCTCGGCATCGACCACGCCGGCAGACACCGACTCGGACGACGGCGCCACTTCGGCCAGCACCTTCTCCACGTCGATGATCTCGACCATGCGGTTGTCGACCCGGGTGACGGCTGTCAGGTAGTGGTCGCGACCGGTGCCTTTGGGTGGCGGATGAATTTCTTCCCAGTTCATGTTGACGATGCGCTCGACCGAGTGCACCAGGAAGCCCTGGGTCTTGGTGTTGTACTCGGTGATGATCACGAAGCTGCTGCGCGTGTCTTCCTGCAACCCCGGCAGGCCGGTCGCCATCGACAGGTCGAGAATCGGGATGGTCGCCCCGCGAATGTTGGCCACGCCGCGCACCACCGGGTGCGACTTGGGCAGCACGGTCAGCTCCGGGCACTGCAGCACTTCGCGAACCTTGAATACGTTGATGCCGTAAAGCTGCGCTCCGTTGAGACGGAACAGCAGCAACTCCAGGCGATTCTGCCCAACCAGCTGCGTGCGCTGGTTGACTGAATCCATTACCCCCGCCATGCCTGACTCCTTATGCGATCTGCCATTTTGGTGCTACGTGGTCACCAAGTCGGCACGGGCTTTGCTTTTTTGAGCGCCATGTACACGAAAACGACAAATTTCCGACGACTGACGCACCTGCTGAGCGGCACGCTCGCCGTGCTGTGCCTGCTGGCACCCGGCGTTCGCACGCTGGCGGACGCAGTTACCTTGCCTGAACAGCTTATCGGTGTCACCCAAGGGTTTCTTGAATTCAGTGTCGAGGACTACCTGGCCACCACCCAGACGCCCGGGCGCTACGAAATCCAGGTCAACCCGCTCGACCCGCGCCTGCGCATGCCGCTGTGCAGCCAGCAGCTGGACGCCTCGCTGGAAAGCCCCGCGCAGCCGCTGGGGCGGGTGACCGTACGGGTACGCTGCGACGGCAGCGCGCCGTGGACCATTTTCGTGCCGGCGACGGTGAAGCTGTTCCGCGACGTGGTGGTAGTGACCCGCCCGCTCAAGCGTGACAACGTGGTTGGCGAAGGCGACGTGGCCCTGCGCGAGCGCGACGTCGGTACGCTGACCCAGGGTTTCCTCACCGATCTCGACCAGGCGGTGGGCATGAAGATGGTGCGACCGACGGTGCTCGACCAGGTGCTCACGGCACAGCACCTGGAGCAAGCCGAGGTGGTGCGCAAGGGCGACCACGTGGTGATTACCGCACGCAGCGGCTCCTTGAGCGTGCGCATGCCGGGCGAAGCCTTGGCCAAGGGCGGCCAGGGCGAGCAGATCCGCGTGCGTAACCTCAACTCGCAAAGGGTGGTCAAGGCCCGGGTTACCGGCCCCGGCCAGGTCGAGGTCGCCATGTAGATTACGCTGGCGGTAAGGAACCGCTTTTCCTAAACTGTGTCAGAACGCGGGTTCGCGAGCTTGCTGACAGGCGGCTAAGCATTTGTGCCTAAAGTTTCTTTCGGGTTGGCCGAAAACAAGGCAAGCGTCCAAATACCCAGAGGTTTCTGATCATGGTCATCGACTTCAGTCGTTTGAATAACTCTCCGTCCATCACGGGCGGCGTTCGTGGCAATGCCACGTCCGGCAACGCCGAGAAATCCGGCGAAACCCAAGAAGCGCCAAAAAGCGCCAGCGCCAGCGGAGAAGCGGTACACCTCAGCCAAGAGGCCCAGCAGTTGCAAAAGGTCAGCGACAAGCTGCGCGACCAGCCCGTGGTCAACAGTGCCCGTGTGGCCCAGTTGAAGCAGGCGATCGCAGACGGCAGCTACCAGGTCGATGCCGGCCGGGTCGCCAGCAAACTGCTCGATTTCGAAGCCCAGCGCTGACCGTTCGGCGCGCTGACTTCACGGACGCTATGTAAAGCCAAGAGTTAGCCATGCACGACATCACTTTGCTGCAACTGATCGAAGACGACATCGCCCCGACCCAGGAACTGCTCGACCTGCTCCAGCAGGAATCGGTGGCCCTGCACGGTCGCGACATGGCGCCGCTGGAGGGCATCCTGGCCCGCAAGCAGTCGCTGATCGTCCTGCTCGAGCAGCAAGGCATGCGGCGCAATAACCTGCTCACCAGCCTTGGCCTCAGCGCCAACCGCGCCGGGGTGCAGGCATTGGCGGCGCAGTCGGACAACGGCGAGCTGATCCTGCAGCAGCTGGAGGTGCTGAACCAGCTGATGAATGACTGCCAGAAGGTCAACGAGACCAATGGCCGGATCATCCAGGTACAACAACACGTCACGGCCAACCAGATCAGAATCCTTCAGGGCGGTGAAGCACCGTCGCTCTACGACAGCCGTGGCACCACTTCTCCACTTGCCAAGCCCCGGGCGCTCAGCCAAGTGTGATTACTTCTATCAAGGCACGGAACATACTGGCAAAATGCCGTTACTTGCGTGTGTCGTTTTTGCCTGGAGATTGAAAACCCGTGTTCAATGAAGCCGATGCCCCGCAACCGCCGAAGGTGCTGAACACGCCCTTGGAGATCGCGGCCAACCTGCGCCAGCTACAAGAGAGCCATGATCCGCTGATCATCACCTTCCATGAGCGCAGCCAGCGGTTCCAGAGCTACGTGGTACACGTGGACCGTGACAGCAATACCCTGGCGCTGGACGAAATGATCCCGCGCGATGGCGAAAAATTCATCGAGAATGGCGAACCGTTCCGCGTCGAAGGCTTCCACGATGGCGTGCGCATCGCCTGGGAATGCAATCAGGAACTGAAGATCAGCGAAGTCGACGGCCACCGCTGCTACCGTGGCGCGATGCCGGAAGAGATGACCTACCACCAGCGCCGCAACGCCTTCCGCGCCGCGCTGAAGCTGTCGCAACTGGTCGACATCATTCTCGACGGCAGCTTCCTCAAGGGTAACGGTGCCCTGCGCGGCAAGTTGCTGGACATCTCGGCCACCGGCTGCAAGCTGCGCTTCGAAGGCAACGTCGAGGACCGCCTGCAACTGGGCCAGGTGTACGAACGCTTCAAGGCCGGCAACCCGCTGGGCCTGGTGGACACCATGGTCGAGCTGCGCCACCTGCATTATGAAGAGCGGATCAACACCACCTTCGCTGGTGTGCGCTTCCATAACCTCAATGGCCAGGCACAGCGCAAGATCGAGAGTTTTGTCTACCAGCTGCAGCGTGAAGCACGGCGGTTCGACAAAGACGACTACTGAGTCGCCTGCCAATACAAGAACGCCACCCATCGGGTGGCGTTTTTGTTTGTATGTTTGCAGGACAGGCCTCTTCGCGGGCTCGCCCGCTCCCACAGGGACCGCACCGGTCTCGAAACCTTTGCAGTACCTGTGGGAGCGGGCAAGCCCGCGAAGAGGCGGGCACAGGCTCAAACCGACTTGCTGACCTCATCCTCAGGCCGAGCCTCGGCAACCGGCTCTGCCTTCTGATCATCCTCGGTATCCTCAGCCGCCACTGGCGCCTGCATCACCTCCTGCACGGTCTGCTCATCCACCCGTGGGTCAAGCGCCGCCGACAGTGGCGAACCGGCCGCCGGCATGGCCACGTGGCCCAACGGCGCATCCTGCACCTGGTGCAGCCCGGTAACCGCCTTCGGCCGGATGCGCCACACCAGTACCAGGGCAAAGAACGCGAAGAACGCATACAGCATCTGCGCCCCCAGGACCTTCATTAGCACCCCCGCCGCCAGTGGCCCGATACAGGCACCCACGCCATAGGTGACCAGCAGCATGGCGGTCAGTGACACCCGTCGCTCGCTCTCGACGTGGTCATTGGAAAACGCCACTGCCAGCGGGTAAAGGCAGAACTGCAGCAGCGAAATCACGAAGCCGATGCCGAACAGCACCTCCAGCGGCACGCTCGGCAGGAACGCCAGCGGCGCCGAAGCCAGTGCCAGGCCCACCGCGACGCTGCGGATCAGCACCGCCCGGTCATAACGGTCTGACAACCAGCCCAGCGGCCACTGCACCAGCAGCCCGGCGAAGATGCAGCAGCCCATGAACAGGCCGATCTGCTCGGTCGACATGCCTTGGCTGGAGGCGTACAGCGGCGCCAGGCCGTAGAACGAACCGACGATCAAGCCTGAACCCAGCACCGTGCTGAGCGACTGCGGCACCCGCTTGATGAAGAACTTCGGCTCCATTGGCGCTGGGCGCAATGGCGCCGGGTGGATGCGCCGGGTCATCGCCACCGGCACCAGGCACAGGGCAAAGCACATGGCTACCAGCATCAGCAGTTCCGGGCCCAGCTGCGGGTGCACCACCAGGATCAGCTGGCCGAGCACCAGGCCAAGGTAGGAGGCGATCATGTAGCCACTGAACACCGCACCGCGGTACTTGGCCTCGGCCTGCTCGTTGAGCCAGCTTTCGATGACCATGTACTGGCACATCATCCCCAGGCCGACGATCATCCGCAGCCCGACCCACACCGGCAGCCAGCTGGTCATGCCATGCCCCAGCACTGCCGCGCAAACGATGCCGGCGCAGGTGGTGTAGGCCCGTATGTGCCCGACCCGGCCGATCAGCCGGTGGCCGACCTTGCCGCCCACGGCCAGGCCGAAATAGTTGGCGGCCATCAAGGCACCGACCCACAGGCTGTCGACATGATCGGCCGCCAGGCGCAGTGCCAGGTAGGTACTGAGCAGGCCCGAGCCGATCAACATCATCAAGGCGGCAAAATACAACGACTGAAAGGGCTTCCAGATGTTCCGCATACGTCCCGTCGAACTCCCTGGTCAGGTGGCGTTGGCTTGCTGGCAAGCATAAAAGCAAAATCGCCGCGGCGCAGTCCCCTGCCAGACAAATAGCCGGACCGGGGCGCGTCCAGTAGCGGTTGTGTCGCGATCAGGCCTGTGCAGCCAGTACGCGCCGCTCCCAGGGGGTGATCTCGTTGAAGAAGTCCGTCAGCTCCAAGGTCTTGCTGGCCAGGTAGCCATCGATGAACTCGCCGCCGAACAGCTCCCGCGCCAGGGCGCTGCGCTTGAGGCGCTCGAGGGCCGCATGCAGGGTGCACGGCAGGCTCAGGTGTTCCGGCACCTCGAACTCGCCCTGGATTGCAGCGGTTGGCTGCAGGCGCTGCTCGATGCCGTGCAGGCCGGCGGCCAGGCTGGCAGCGATGGCCAGGTAGGGATTGGCGTCGGCGCCCGGCAGGCGGTTCTCGACCCGCCGCGCCACCGGGGCGCTGGCCGGAATGCGCAGGCCGGCAGCGCGGTTGTCCTCGGACCAGCAGGCATTGTTCGGCGAGGCGTAGGGGTGGCACAAACGCTGGTAGGAGTTGACGTTGGGCGCGAAGAGCGCGGTGAAGTCGGCCATGCACGCCTGCTGTCCGCCGATGAAGTGGTAGAAGGTGTCGGTCGGCTGCCCTTGTTCATCGCTGAACACGTTGCGCCCGCTGGCGATCTCCACCACGCTCTGGTGAATGTGCATGGAGCTGCCCGGGGTGTGCGCCAGCGGCTTGGCCATGCACACCACGCTCAGGCCGTGCTTGAGTGCCACTTCCTTGAGCAGGTGCTTGAACAGGAAGGTCTGGTCGGCCAGCAGCAGCGGGTCGCCGTGCAACAGATTGATCTCGAACTGGCTCACGCCCATTTCGTGCATGAAGGTGTCGCGTGGCAGGCCCAGGGCCGCCATGCACTGGTAGACCTCCTGGAAGAACGGGCGCAGGCCATTGTTGGAACTGACGCTGAACGCCGAATGGCCAAGCTCGCGGCGGCCATCCTTGCCAACGGGTGGCAGGAAGGGTTGCTGCGGGTCGGTGTTGGGGGCGAAGACAAAGAACTCCAGCTCGGTCGCCACCACCGGCGCAAGGCCAAGGGCGGCGTAGCGGGCGATCACCGCCTTGAGCTGCCCCCGCGTGGACAGCCCGGAAGGCCGGCCATCGAGCTCGTTGGCGTCACAGATGGCCAGCGCCAGGCCCTCTTCGCTCCACGGCAGGCGGTGAATCTGCGCCGGTTCCGCCACCAGCGCCAGGTCGCCGTCGTCACTGCCGTAGAAACGCGCCGGCGGGTAGCCACCCATGATGCATTGCAGCAGCACGCCCCGGGCCATCTGCAGGCGGCGGCCTTCGAGGAAGCCCTCGGCAGTCATCACCTTGCCACGGGGAACACCGTTGAGGTCGGGGGTGACGCATTCGATCTGGTCGATGCCCTGGAGGAGCTCGGCGTGCGAGCGGTGGGCGGCGGTGGTCATGACGCTTGTCCTTGTTGTTATAGGCTGACAACAACATAGGCTTGGGGTGTTTAAAATATCAAGCACCCTCTGTGTTGCCTGTGCCGGCCTCTTCGCGGGCTCGCCCGCTCCCACAGGACAGCACGAGCCTCAGGCATTGTGTGATCCCTGTGGGAGCGGGCGAGCCCGCGAAGAGGCCGGCACAGGCGAAAATTATTCGCGCAAGGTCATGCCATTGGAAGGCAACGGCAACGCCGTCTTGTATCTCACCTGCTTGAGGGCAAAGCTCGAGCGGATGTTCGCCACCCCCGGCAACCGCGTCAGGTAATCGAGAAACCGCTCCAGCGCCTGGATGCTCGGCAACAGCACCCGCAACAGGTAATCCGGGTCGCCGGTCATCAGGTAGCACTCCATCACCTCGGGCCGCTCGGCGATCTCTTCCTCGAAGCGGTGCAACGCTTGCTCGACCTGCTTCTCCAGGCTGACATGGATGAACACGTTCACATCCAGCCCCAGCACCTCCGGCGACAGCAAGGTCACCTGCTGGCGGATCACCCCCAACTCTTCCATGGCCTTGACCCGGTTGAAACAGGGCGTCGGCGACAGGTTCACCGACCGCGCCAGTTCCGCATTGGTGATGCGTGCGTTGTCCTGAAGGCTGTTGAGAATGCCGATATCGGTACGATCGAGCTTGCGCATGAGACAAATTCACCGGTTTTTTATGTTTATCCGGAATGTTTATCTCCCCTGCCAGACAAAGGCAATCAACTTGAGAGAAAAATTCTCCTGCCCTCCCACTAAGATGTAAATGACGCTGACCTACCAGTCACAAGCCGGTACTCAGCGGCGGCCGCTTCAGAGCTCACAAAAACAACATCCGAGCGAGCGTAAAAAGCATGAACGAGTACGCCCCCCTGCGTTTGCATGTGCCCGAGCCCACCGGCCGGCCAGGCTGCCAGACCGATTTCTCCTACCTGCGCCTGAACGACGCAGGGCAAGTCCGTAAACCCCCGATCGATGTCGACGCTGCCGACACCGCCGACCTGTCCAAAAGCCTGGTCCGCGTGCTCGACGAGCAAGGCAACGCCCAAGGCCCGTGGGCCGAAGACATCGACCCGCAGATCCTGCGCCAAGGCATGCGCGCGATGCTCAAGACGCGCATCTTCGACAGCCGCATGGTGGTTGCCCAGCGCCAGAAGAAGATGTCCTTCTACATGCAGAGCCTGGGCGAGGAAGCCATCGGCAGCGCCCAGGCGCTGGCGCTCAACCGCACCGACATGTGCTTCCCCACCTATCGCCAGCAGAGCATCCTGATGGCCCGCGACGTGTCGCTGGTAGAAATGATCTGCCAGCTGCTGTCCAACGAGCGCGACCCACTCAAGGGCCGCCAGTTGCCGATCATGTATTCGGTGCGCGAAGCCGGTTTCTTCACCATCAGCGGCAACCTGGCGACCCAGTTCGTGCAGGCAGTCGGCTGGGCCATGGCCTCGGCAATCAAGGGCGATACCAAGATCGCTTCGGCCTGGATTGGCGACGGCGCCACCGCCGAGTCGGACTTCCACACCGCCCTCACCTTCGCCCACGTCTACCGCGCCCCAGTGATCCTCAACGTGGTCAACAACCAGTGGGCGATCTCCACCTTCCAGGCCATCGCCGGTGGCGAGCAGACCACCTTCGCCGGCCGTGGCGTGGGTTGCGGCATCGCCTCGCTGCGGGTCGACGGCAACGACTTTGTCGCCGTCTACGCTGCCTCGCGCTGGGCTGCCGAACGTGCCCGCCGCGGCCTTGGCCCCTCGCTGATCGAGTGGGTCACCTACCGCGCCGGCCCGCACTCGACCTCGGACGACCCGTCCAAATACCGCCCCGCCGATGACTGGAGCCACTTCCCGCTGGGCGACCCGATCGCCCGCCTGAAGCAGCACCTGATCAAGATCGGCCACTGGTCCGAGGAAGAACACCAGGCCACCACCGCCGAGTTCGAAGCCGCGGTCATCGCCGCACAGAAGGAAGCGGAACAGTACGGCACTCTGGCCAACGGCCACATCCCGAGCGCGGCTTCGATGTTCGAGGACGTGTACAAGGAAATGCCTGACCACCTGCGCCGTCAGCGCCAGGAACTGGGGGTCTGAGATGAACGATCACAACAACAGCATCAACCCGGAAACCGCCATGGCCACCAGCACACTGACCATGATCCAGGCCCTGCGCTCGGCCATGGATGTCATGCTCGAGCGCGACGACAATGTGGTGATCTACGGCCAGGACGTCGGTTACTTCGGCGGCGTGTTCCGTTGCACCGAGGGCCTGCAGACCAAGTACGGCAAGTCGCGGGTGTTCGACGCCCCGATCTCGGAAAGCGGCATCGTCGGCACTGCCGTGGGCATGGGCGCCTACGGCCTGCGCCCGGTGGTGGAAATCCAGTTCGCCGACTATTTCTACCCGGCGTCCGACCAGATCGTCTCGGAAATGGCCCGCCTGCGCTACCGCTCGGCCGGCGAGTTCATCGCCCCGCTGACCCTGCGCATGCCCTGCGGCGGCGGCATCTACGGCGGCCAGACCCACAGTCAGAGCCCTGAGGCAATGTTCACCCAGGTCTGCGGCCTGCGCACGGTGATGCCGTCCAACCCGTATGACGCCAAGGGCCTGCTGATCGCCTCGATCGAATGCGACGACCCGGTGATCTTCCTGGAGCCCAAGCGCCTGTACAACGGCCCGTTCGACGGCCACCACGACCGCCCTGTCACCCCGTGGTCGAAGCACCCGCAAAGCGCCGTGCCGGACGGCTACTACACCGTGCCGCTGGACAAGGCCGCCATCACCCGCCCGGGTAACGATGTCACCGTGCTGACCTATGGCACCACCGTCTACGTGGCCCAGGTGGCCGCCGAGGAGAGCGGCGTCGACGCCGAAGTCATCGACCTGCGCAGCCTCTGGCCGCTGGACCTGGAGACCATCGTCGAGTCGGTGAAGAAGACCGGCCGCTGCGTGGTCGTGCATGAAGCCACCCGCACCTGCGGCTTCGGCGCCGAGCTGGTGTCGCTGGTGCAGGAGCATTGCTTCCACCACCTCGAGGCACCGATCGAGCGCGTCACCGGCTGGGACACCCCCTACCCCCACGCACAGGAATGGGCTTACTTCCCAGGCCCTTCGCGGGTAGGCGCGGCATTGAAACGGGTCATGGAGGTCTGAATGGGCACGCACGTCATCAAGATGCCGGACATTGGCGAAGGCATCGCGCAGGTCGAGTTGGTGGAATGGTTCGTCAAGGTCGGCGACGTGATCGCCGAGGACCAGGTGGTGGCCGACGTCATGACCGACAAGGCCACCGTGGAAATCCCTTCGCCGGTCAGCGGCAAGGTGCTGGCCCTGGGTGGCCAGCCGGGTGAAGTGATGGCGGTCGGCAGCGAGCTGATCCGCATCGAAGTGGAAGGCAGCGGCAACCATGTGGATGTGCCGCAGGCGAAACCTGTGGAAGCGCACAGCGCGCCCGTGGCGCCTGTTGCTCCCACGCCAGAAACAAAAGCGCCGCAGCCGGCAGCCTTGCAGGCACCCGAGCAACACGTCGAGGCACCGATCGTGCCGCGCCAGCCGGGCGACAAGCCGCTGGCCTCGCCGGCAGTGCGCAAGCGCGCCCTGGATGCCGGCATCGAGCTGCGCTACGTGCATGGCAGTGGCCCGGCCGGGCGCATCCTGCACGAAGACCTCGACGCCTTCATGAGCAAGCCGCACAGTGCTGCCGGCCAGGTGCAGAGTGGCTATGCCAAGCGCACCGACAGCGAACAGGTGCAGGTGATCGGCCTGCGTCGCAAGATCGCCCAGCGCATGCAGGACGCCAAGCGCCGTGTCGCGCACTTCAGCTACGTGGAAGAAATCGACGTCACCGCCGTCGAGGCCCTGCGCCAGCAGCTCAACGCCAAGCACGGCAACACCCGCGGCAAGCTGACCCTGCTGCCGTTCCTGGTCCGTGCCCTGGTCGTCGCCTTGCGCGACTTCCCGCAGATCAACGCCACCTACGACGACGAAGCCCAGGTCATCACCCGCCACGGCGCAGTGCATGTGGGCATCGCCACCCAGGGTGACAACGGCCTGATGGTGCCGGTACTGCGCCATGCCGAAGCCGCCAGTCTGTGGGCCAATGCCGGCGAGATCTCGCGCCTGGCCAACGCCGCACGGAGCAACAAGGCCAGCCGTGAAGAACTGAGCGGCTCGACCATTACCCTGACCAGCCTCGGCGCCCTGGGCGGCATCGTCAGCACCCCGGTGGTCAACACCCCGGAAGTGGCGATCGTCGGCGTCAACCGCATCGTCGAGCGCCCGGTGGTGATCGACGGCCAGATCGTCGTGCGCAAGATGATGAACCTGTCCAGCTCGTTCGATCACCGGGTGGTCGATGGCATGGATGCCGCACAGTTCATCCAGGCCGTGCGCGGCCTGCTCGAACAACCCGCCTGTCTGTTCCTGGAGTGAGCATGTCCCAGATCATCGACACCACCCTGCTGATCATCGGCGGCGGCCCCGGCGGCTACGTCGCCGCCATCCGCGCCGGGCAATTGGGCATCCCCACCGTGCTGGTCGAAGGCCAGGCCCTGGGCGGCACCTGCCTGAACATCGGCTGCATCCCGTCCAAGGCGCTGATCCATGTGGCCGAGCAGTTCCACCAGACCGCACGCTTTGCCGGGCAGTCGCCACTGGGCATCAGCGTCGATAGCCCACGCCTGGACATCAGCCAGAGCGTGGCCTGGAAGGACGGCATCGTCGACCGCCTGACCACCGGCGTGGCCGCCTTGCTGAAAAAGCATGGGGTCAAGGTGATTCACGGCTGGGCGAAGGTCCTCGACGGCAAACAGGTCGAGGTCGACGGCCAGCGCATCCGCTGCGAGCACCTGCTGCTGGCCACCGGCTCGCACAGCGTCGAACTGCCAATGCTGCCACTCGGCGGGCCGATCATTTCCTCCACCGAAGCCCTGGCGCCCAAGGCCCTGCCCAAGCACCTGGTGGTGGTGGGCGGCGGATACATCGGCCTGGAGCTGGGCATCGCCTATCGCAAGCTGGGTGCGCAGGTCAGCGTGGTGGAAGCCCGCGAGTGCATTCTGCCGACCTACGACAGCGAACTGACTGCACCCGTGGCAGAATCGCTGAAGAAGCTGGGCATCGCCCTGCACCTGGGCCACAGCGTCGAAGGCTACGAGAACGGCTGCCTGCTGGCCAGCGATGGCCAGGGCGGGCAACTGCGCCTGGAAGCCGACCAGGTGCTGGTGGCCGTGGGCCGCCGGCCACGCACCAAAGGCTTAAACCTGGAGTGCCTGGACCTGAAGCTGAACGGCGCCGCCATCGCCATCGACGAGCGCTGCCAGACCAGCATGCGCAACGTCTGGGCCATCGGTGACGTGGCCGGCGAACCGATGCTTGCCCACCGCGCCATGGCGCAGGGCGAGATGGTTGCCGAAATCATTGCCGGCAAGACCCGGCGTTTCGAACCTGCAGCGATTGCCGCGGTGTGCTTCACCGACCCGGAAGTCGTTGTAGCAGGCAAGACGCCAGAGCAAGCCAGCCAGCAAGGGCTGGACTGCATCGTTGCGCAGTTCCCGTTCGCCGCCAATGGCCGGGCCATGAGCCTGGAATCGAAAAGCGGTTTCGTGCGGGTGGTGGCGCGGCGTGACAACCACCTGATCGTGGGCTGGCAGGCGGTAGGTGTGGCGGTATCGGAACTGTCCACGGCGTTTGCCCAGTCGCTGGAGATGGGCGCACGGCTGGAAGATGTGGCCGGCACCATCCATGCTCACCCGACGCTGGGCGAGGCGGTGCAGGAAGCGGCACTGCGCGCGCTGGGCCACGCACTGCATATCTGACACTGAAGCGGCCTAGGCCGATTTGACCCGCTGCGCTCCAGGCGCCGCGGGTCTTTTTTCGCTCGTCGCCAGACCACGTCAGACGCGGAAGTAACCCACCGACGAATCGAACGGCAGGCGCTTGAGCTCGATCTTGTTCAAGTCCAGCACGTCACGCAGCGCCTGGGTTTCGCCCGGGAAGTTGCGGTAGGCCACTTCGTCCAGCACCACGATTGCCCCCTTGGGCATGTATGGCAGGAAGGTTTCCAGCGCTACCTTGGTCGATTTGTACAGGTCGGTGTCAAGAATCAGCATCGCCACCACCAGGTCCGGACGGGTCTTGACGAAGGCCGGCACGGTTTCCAGGATGTCACCCTTGACGATCTCGCAGCGCGGGATGCGGTTGACCGGACGGATCAGGTCGTTGGCATCGATCATGTCCTGGATCAGCGTCTCGTCGGTGTCGGAGAACATGCTTTCGTTGATGTCGGCCGGATCCTGCTCGGCATCGATGCTGGCGAAACCACCGAAGGTGTCGAAACCGATGATCGAACGGTTGATCGCATACGGCTCCAGAATCATCGACAGCTGCATGTACAGCATCAACGAGTTGCCTTTGTACACACCACATTCGACGATGGCGCCAGGAATGTCCTGGACCATCTTGAACAGTTCGATGCGCGACAGCGCAGCGGTCACGGCGATACGGTTGGCGAACAGGAACGGTGCATCAGCCACGTATTGGGCATCGACACGGCTCAGCACGCTGGCGCGCTTTTCGTTGTACTCGACCTCGGCAGCGGTCAGTCGACGCTTGGTCATGGGTTAACTCCCTGGAATTGCGAAAAGTCGCTGGCATTGAAAAAGTCTTTGAAGCCGGCCTCTGCGTCCGAACAGCCGTTGTCGACGTTCGGTGCGCCGCGCTTGTGCAGCAAGTCTTGCAGGTGGATCAGGCGGAAGTCCACGCTGAAGCGCACCTTGTCGGTGAAGTTGGCCACGGTGCCGTGCAGGTGGGCACCCGAGAAAATCAGCATCTCGCCACTGTTGGCGGCCACACGCAGCTCGGCGCTGGTGTCGATGTCTTCCAGCGGCACCGGATGCACCCGAGTCTCTTCGGTGATGTTCTGCGAGGCCTTGTGCCGCTGCACGTTGATCCAGTCGTTCAGGCTCCACTGGGCCGAACTGTTGTGCACCGGCCGCTCGAAATACGCCGGGTTGATCATCATGGTCTGCTCGGGCTCGATGCTGTATACCGGCATCCAGGTGTTCACCTGGCTTTCGACGCTGCCGTACCAGGTATCACGGTGCGGTTTGTAGGCATAGCTCACGCCCGCATGCAGGTAGTCGTAGTTGGGCACCACGCGCACCCGCGGCACGTCGAAGATGTACTCTTTCGGGTCGGCGCCGATCTCGCGGATGAAATCACGGA
The DNA here is from genome assembly GCF_003097235.1 of Pseudomonas sp. CC120222-01a. Classification (GTDB taxonomy): domain Bacteria; phylum Pseudomonadota; class Gammaproteobacteria; order Pseudomonadales; family Pseudomonadaceae; genus Aquipseudomonas. The sequence continues at coordinate 205,559 of NZ_QEQQ01000006.1, forward strand.
TCAGTGCCTTGGCTTCAGGGCCATTGGTGAACTGGCGCTTGAGTGCGGTGACGCGCTCGACGAAGGTCTCCACCGGCATCATCTTGTGCAGCGACTGGTGCTCGGTTTCGCCTTCGAAAGCGGCGGTGATGCTCTGCCGGGCCAGGGCGCACAGCTGATGTGCATTGCCAAGCCCGGTTTCGAGGAAGATGTCGCCCTTGAACAGCGCGCCCCGGTAGTCCGGCTTGTTTTTCACCTGGTTGACATAAAGATTCATACTTGCCCCTTCAGAAATCTTTGAGACCAATGCCTACTGCTGGTTGCGTCGACCGGCAGCGGGGCATGAATTGAAGTGGACGCAAGGCGACGCACCCTGCCGCTGCGGGCAGGTACTCCAACCATTGGCGATACGGACGCATGGCCCGTACCCAGTGACCTATGAGTCGGCATGCTGACAGGAAACTTTAAGCCGCGCGCGTACCGGCGATCAGGATCCTCGCCAGCTGCGCCTGCCGGTATCCCGTTCACACTCCTGCTGCAATGTCTTCTCCAGCCGGGGTTGTTTGCCGCAGGCGGCAACGTGTTTCCTATGACAGGCAAGCATATGCCTGGCGGCCAACGATCGAAATAGCCCGAACGCCCTGTTTTCGCGGCCTGCACGGCTGGCATGGGACTTGCCCTGCTTCCCTGGCTTTGCAACGTCCAAGGAGGAAAACATGGCAATCACCCTCAATGGCCTGGGTTGGCAGGCCACCGTGCACCAGCAGCAGCGCATCAACCACGACCAGGCGCAAGCCGAGCTGGTGCCGTTCCGTGCACCGCTGGCCACCAGCAATGCGTCCGCGCAGCAGAACAGCCAGGGTAGTACTTCGCAGCAGAATGCCGACGACGCCCGCGAAGAAGCCTTCGCCAAACTCAAGGTCATGCTGCAGAACCCCGACCTCGCTGCCCGCCAGCAGGCCAGCGCCAGCACCCAGGAAAGTAGTGATGCGCTGCAGGAGTTCCGCGACTACATGTCCAAGTCACCGGAAGAGAAGATCAAGGAGAAGATCCTTCAGGAACTGGGCATGACCGAAGACGAGTACAACGCCCTGCCACCTGAGCAACAGGCCAAGGTCGATGACCAGATTGCCCAGCGCATGAAGGAAGACATCGAAATCAAGACCCAACAGAAGGCGGCCGGACAGGCAAGCGAAACTGAGCAGGTCTGAAACCAGGGTGTGGCCAGCGCAACGCTGGCCACACCTCAGGCCAACCGTTTCAAGGCCTCTTCCACCGCTGCCACGCGTGGGTTGCCCGTGGCACCCGGCAAGCGCCATGCCGCGATGGTCAGCCCCAATGGCACCGAGCGGTCCAAAGGGGCGACCAACTCGCCACTGTCGAGGTACGGCTGGATCAGGCTCCTGCGCCCGATCAGCACACCGGCGCCCAGCAAGGCTTGCTGCACCGCGATCGAATAAAGGGAAAAACCCGGGCCTCGGGCCACGAAGTGCTGCTCAGGCATGATCGCCGCCGACCAGACATCCCAGTCCTGCCAACCGACATCCTTGATGCAGCGCGCACTGGCCAGGTCTGCCGGCGCGGTGATCTGCGCGGCCAGCGCGGGGCTGCACACCGGCAGGATGTCTTCATCGGCCAGCTTGCGCTGGCCGCGCTGGACCTGCTCGACGTAGAACAGGCAAAGGTCGAACGGGCTGCGCTTGAGGTTGGGCGGTTCATCGACCGCCGTGACGGAGACCTCGATGGGCGCGAGCATTTCGGTCAGGCGCGGCAGCCGCGGCCCGATCCACAGCTGGGCCAACGCCGGCGAGGTGACGATATGCACCCGCTGCGGCGCGGCCAGCCGGCGCAACGTACGGGCAGCCTCCTCCACCGCATCGAAGGCCTCGGTGAACTGCGTCTTCACGCTTTCGCCCAGCGGGGTCAGGCGCACGCCCTTGACATGGCGCTCGAACAGGGCGGCGCCGTACTGGGTTTCCAGGGTCTTGATCAACGCGGCAATCGCCCCGGGCGTGACCTTCAGTTCGTGGGCAGCCCGGGCAAAGCCACCGAGCCGCGCCGACGCCTCGAAGGCGCGCAGGGCATTGAGCTGCAGGGTGTGCCGGGTAGGTGAATCGAGCGACATGGTTCAAGGCCTATTTTTTTTAGGCCTAATATTCCAGAAATCTGCGTTGTTACCAAGCCGGGCCGGTTTTACCTTGAGCGAGCCTGATGAACGTTCAAGGAACCCACATGCACTACAAAAGCGCGATGCACGCATTCACCGAGGGTGTCCGCGCGGTTCTGCCACTGATGACCGGCATGGTGCCCTTCGGCCTGATCACCGGGGTGACAGCCATCGGTATTGGCATGTCGCCGCTCGACGCCATGGGCATGACCCTGCTGTTCTATTCCGGCTCCGCGCAGATGGTGGTGCTGCAGCTGATGCAGAGCGGCGCGCTGCCACTGACCATGGTGGTGACTGCGTTGGTGATCAACCTGCGCTTCCTGATGTACAGCGCCGCCCTGGCCCCGCACCTGAGCGATCTGCCACGGCGCAAGAGCTGGCCGTTATCCTACCTGCTGTCCGACCAGTCGTTCGCCCTGTGCAGCCTGAAATTCGGCACCGACGGCCTCGGTCGATTTGCCTTCCCCTACTACCTGGGCACCGCCTTGCCGATGTGGTTCGGCTGGAACCTGGCGGTGCTGGCCGGCGTGTACCTGGGCACCGGCATTCCGGAGTCCTGGTCGCTGGGCTTTGCCATTCCGCTGTCGTTCCTGGCCCTGCTGGTGCCGGGCATCCGTAACCCGGCGATGCTGGGCGCAGCGGTAGTGGGCGGCGCGCTGGCGGTGCTGGCACACGACCTGCCCTACAACCTTGGCTTGCTGGTCGCCTCGCTGGGCGGTGTGATCAGCGGGTTGAGCATCGAACAGCTGCGCAAGGGCGCACCCGTGGCAGCGGAGGCGCCATGAACGACATGACCCCATGGATCACCTTCGCCCTGATCGGCCTGGGCACCTTTGCGATACGCCTGTCGTTCATCGAGTTCTACGGCGCATTGCGCATTCCGCCGATGTTGCGCCGAGCCCTGGTGTATGTGCCGGCCAGTGTGTTGGCGGCACTGGTGCTGCCGGCCGTGGTGTTCAAGGCCGGGCAGCCGGGTATCGACTGGAGCAACCCGCAGATACCGGCGGCTGTGGTGGCGGGGCTGGTTGCCTGGCGCACGCGCAGCACGCTGCTGACCCTGGCGGTCGGCATGGGCGTGTTGTGGGCCCTGCAGCATTGGGGTTTCTAGCGGTCAGGCACCACGCTGAAGCGGTTGCGCCCGCTGCGCTTGGCCTCGTACATGGCCTTGTCGGCCAGCGCGAGGGCATCCTCGGCCGTTTGCGGGTCATGCCCGGAATGGTTGAGGTACACGCCGATACTGGCACCAACGGCCACTTCGGCCCCCTCTACCGCCACCGGCGCCGACAGCACATCGCACAGCTTGCGTGCGATATCCTGGGCTGATGCCTGGTTGGCCACGGCCTGGGCGATGACCACGAACTCATCACCGGCCAGCCTGGCCACCATGTCATCCGCGCGCATGATCGCCAGCATGCGCCCCGCGGCAGCCTGCAACACGGCATCACCCGCCTCGTGGCCATGCTGGTCGTTGACTTGCTTGAAGCCATCCAGGTCGATGAAGAACAAGGCAAACGCAGCCCGCTGCTGCAGGGCGAAATCCAGCTCTTCATGCAACGCCGCGCGGTTGGGCAACCCGGTCAGCGGGTCGAGCGTGGCCTGGTCGAGCAGGGTCTTTTCCTTGCGCTTGCGTTCGGTCACGTCCAGCGACATGACGAAAAAGCCCTCGACCTTGCCATTGCGGATATCCGGCACATAGGACGCGTGCCAGATCCGCGTGTCGTCGGGGCTGTATCGCACGTTGTCAGCCTCCACCCGCTCGCCGGCCAATGCCTTGTGGAAGCATGGCAGCAGCTGCTGATACACGTCCGCCGGCAGCACATCCTGCACCTTGCGGCCTTTGAGCTGGATCGGCTCGACCCCGAAGATCTGCCGGTACACGGCATTGTTGAAGCGGTATTCGAGGTTGGTGCCGATCTGCGCGATCAGCACCGGAATATTGTCGGCGATGGCCTGCAGGGTTTCCTGGCTGCGTGCCAGCTCTTCGGTGCGCTGCGCCACCTGTTGCTCCAGGGTCGCCTGGTAGCGCTGCAATTGCCGCTGGCGGCGCTTGCGTTCGCTGACGTCACGCACGAACACGACCAGTTGTTCGGTAACGCCGCGCGCGTCACGCAGCGCCGACACGCTCAGCTCGCTCCACAGTGCGCCATTGCCGGGGGTGACCAGCCGCACTTCGATGACCAGCGAATCCTGCTCACCGGCAACGATCTGCTGCCAAGGCTCGTCCAGCTTGGCCAGGTCCTGTGGGTCGATCAGCTCGTTCAATTGGGTCAGCACCAGCCACTCCCTGGCCCTGCCCAGCAATTGGCAGAACTCCCGGTTGGGCTCGAGGATGCGCCCGCCAAGATCGACCAGGGCCTTGCTCGTCGGGCTGTTGTCGAACACCCGGTGGAAACGCGCCTCGGAGGATATCAAGGCGCCTTGCTCCGCCTGCTGCACCGCGCTGCCCGAGTCGATGGCCAGGCTGCGGTGGAGCATCTCGCGCTCGACGATCCGCGCCAGGTCGCGCAGGTGCGCCAACTCGGTTTCCGACACCTGACGGGGCCGGGTGTCCAGCACACACAGCGTGCCCACAGTCAGCTCACCGGCAAAACGCAGTGGCACGCCAGCATAGAAGCGGATGCGCGGCCCACCGGTTACCAGCGGGTTGTCCTCGAAACGCGGATCGGCGCAGGCATCCGGGATCACCAGGATGTCTTCGGCATGCAGGGCATGGGCACAGAACGCCACATCGCGCGTGGTCTCGGCAACGTCCACACCCTGGCGCGACTTGAACCACTGGCGATTCATGTCGACCAGCGACACCAGTGCCATGGGCACTTCGAGCAGCACACTGGCCAACCGGGTGATGCGGTCGAAGGTTTCCTCGGCCGGTGTATCGAGGATGTTCAGGCTCTCGAGGAAACACAGGCGGGCTGCCTCGTTGAGAGGCGATGGGGCGATTTGCATGACGATTCGCTCGACAAGATCCTGACCCGCAAACGATAGCGGCGCAGCGCTCAAGCGCAAGCCTTTGCTCTCTTCTTTCAACGCGCTCAAGCCGTATAATCGTGTTTTTTTGTAAGCCTAAGACGTATTTCATGAAGAAACTGCTTTGCGCCGTCGCCCTCGCCTTCGCCGCCATCCCCGCTGCCTTCGCCACTCCACCCGCCACCTTCACCGAAGCCAAGGTGGTCGCCAAACAGAAGATCTACCTTGACCAGGGCAACAGCGCCATGGGCGAGTTGTACTGTGGCTGCAAGTGGACCTGGGTCGGCAAGTCCGGCGGCCGGGTCGACCTGAAATCCTGTGGCTATGAAACCCGCAAGCTGCAGACCCGCGCCGAGCGTACCGAGTGGGAGCACATCGTCCCGGCCTGGACCTTCGGCCACCAGCGCCAGTGCTGGCAGAACGGCGGGCGCGAGCAGTGCGTCGACAGCGACCCGACCTTCCGCGCCATGGAGGCCGACCTGTTCAACCTCTACCCGTCCGTGGGCGAAGTGAACGGTGACCGCAGCAACTTCAACTACGGCATGGTCTCTGGCGTTGCGCCGCAGTACGGCCAGTGCACCACCAAGATCGACTTCCAGCAGAAAACCGCCGAGCCACGCGACGAGGTGAAGGGGCTGGTGGCACGCACCACGTTCTACATGTTCGATCGCTACAAGCTGAGCATGTCGCGCCAGCAGCAACAGGTGCTGATGGCCTGGGACAAGCAGCACCCGGTGACGGCCTGGGAGAAGCAGCGTGATCAGCGCATTGCCGCGATCATGGGGCACAACAACCCGTTCGTGACCGGTGAGCGCAAGTGGGCGCTGGGGTATACGCCGCAGGGCGCGGCAGTGGTGCCGACTACGGCAGTGAAAGAGGCGGCCAAGCCGACGCTGGCCAGTACCGCGGCAAGTGGTGCGGTGGTCGGTAACCGCAATAGCCATGTGTATCACCTGGCCAGCGGTTGCCCGGGGTACAGCCAGGTTTCGCAGAAGAACCAGGTGGCGTTTGGCAGTGAGGCCGAGGCGTTGGCGGCGGGGTATCGCAAGGCGGGGAATTGCAAGTGACGGCGTGAGGGTTGTGTGAGGGCTGCCATGTGCCTGCCACAACAGTTGCAGCGCCTGTGAGACCGAGCGCCGCCCGCGCGGCGCATCGCGGGCAAGCCCGCTCCCACATCTGTTTCGGGCCAATCTCTCCTGTAAAGCCAACAGGAACCGCTTTGTTTGTTCCCTTCGATATCGAGGTGGACGCAACTGCTTTTCATCGAACTAAAGTCATGCACCTGAGCGGGCCCTGTTGGCGGCACAGGAATAACTGGCCCGAAACAAATGTGGGAGCGGGCTTGCCCGCGATGCGCCGCGCGGGCGGCGCTCGATCTCACAGGCGCTGAACCTGTCATGGCGAGCACCTAGTAGCCCTGACCCATTCCCCCGCCCTACCCCTCCAAGCCCTCACCCGTAAGACATTTCCGAACCTGAAACCAAATGCTTCAAAACCAGCATGCTTGGGAATTATCCTACGCCCGGTGCTGAAGTATCGCTGTTGTCGGGGAAACCTCTCACGGATAACGTTTTCGGGTCGCCGCAGCTTGGCGACCGGGTGTGAGAACCCGAACCGAATTTCATGCATTAGCACCGTTATGGCGGCAGTACGCGGGCAGGCTTCGGCCTGGCCGGGCTTTGCATGGTTCACCGGTTTCTCACCCCGCGTACCGCTGCCACCTTCACCTGTGAGAAGGTCTGGATGGCAGTTCCGATAACGAACTGTGAGATCCAAAATGAAAAAGATCGTACCCGACCCACCCCGCCACAAACCCATCACCACCCCATTCTTCACCGTCCGCACCGACATGTGCCCACCCGACGCCCTGGCCCACGCCAGCGAGCTACTGCGCGGCGTCATCGAAACCATCGACGAGCACTGCCGCGCCCGCGCTGGCGAGCCCGGCCTGAACATGCTCGGCAACGCCATGCATGCCAGCGAGATCGCCCATTCACTGGTCGAACATGTCCACGCCCAGCTTTACGGCCAACAGGCCCAGGAGTGACGCATGGCAGACGAACCGAAAGTCATCACCACCATCGGCGCGGAAACCTTCCTCGACGTCGGCAACCCACCGATCAACCTGCTACGCGTGCAACCCGATGTCCCGATCGAGGATGCCTACGAGCAAGTCTCGATTCTACTGGGTTACATCAAGCACCTGGTGCGCGAAGGCGACATGGAAGATGACCACAAGCTGCTGGGGGCTGCGGATTACCTGATCGCCTTGGCCAAAGGGCTGATGAATGAAATCGAGTTGACCAAGAACGCTCTGCGTTGACTTCAGCCCCCGGTGTTGGTTAGGGGCGGTTGGAGATTGAGGGAGGCTGACAGGTGTTCACCATGACAGGTTCAGCGCTTATGAGATCGAGCGCCGCCCGCGCGGCGCATCGCGGGCAAGCCCGCTCCCACATTTGTTTCGGGCCAGTTATTCCTGTGCCGCCAACAGGGCCCGCCTTGGTGCATGACTTTAGTTCGATGAAAAGCAGTTGCGCCCACCTCGATATCGAAGGGAACAAACAAGGCGGTCCCTGTTGGCTTGACAGGAGAGATTGGCCCGAAACAGATGTGGGAGCGGGCTTGCCCGCGATGCGCCGCGCGGGCGGCGCTCGATTTCACAGGCGATGAAAATGCTGTGGCGAGTACCTGCAAGCCACCACGCGGCCCTCCCGCAAAGGCCACATCACGTCCCCTCCGGCAACTTCATATGCCGCGCATACCAAGGCCTGCGCGGCGTACGCCGCAGCAGGTCGCCAACATCCCGCTCGCCACTGAAGGCAATACGCAACGCCAGCTTCATCGCTTCGACCTCCATCTCCCCAGCACCGCCCCCGGCATCGGAAATCCCCCCACACCCATGGGTCATCGGCCCAAGCCAAGGGTCGCCAACCTGCACCCAACGCCCCGGCGCAAACCACGACACACCATTGACCTCACGCCGCTGCACTTCCCCCGGGTGGGCGCGCTCATGAGCCCGGTACCAATCCTCGATGCGGTCGTCGATCCAGCCATGGAAACGCCAGAACACCGGGTTCACATGGGAAGAGAACGGGTCGCCGAGGAAGTCGTTTTCCTCCCGGAACCAACGCGCCGCGTAGTCCGTCTGGTTGCGATCACCCATCACCGGCGCGCCGTTGGACGGGTCGCGAGTGACGGTCGCCCAGCGCATGTGCAGCCAGTCGTGGATGTTCAGTTCCACTTCCGAACCGAACTGCCCCAGGGTCAGGCGGCTGAGGTAGTCCGGGTCCTGGTACTGCGACTCCCAGACCTGGAAGTTGCTGAAGAAGGTTTCCGCCGCCTTGATGCCATGCAGCCACTGGCTCAGTTCTTCATCATTGGCCGCGACCCAGGCCGGCGGCACCGAGTTGCCGTCATGGTTTTCCTGATAGCGGATGAACCCCAGCCGATCGTATTCGAGCTGCGGTGACGGCAGCGGCAGTTGCGCCCAGTTCGGCAAGTCGGGCTGCAAGCCGCGCGCATGCCCGAGCATGTGCCGGTGCATGAAGAAAAAGTCCTCGCCGGAGCCATTGAGGTGTTTGCGCCGCCCACGTGCCCCCCGCTCGGCGTCACGCGGGCCAGGCTGCCAACCGGCACCGCGCAGGCCATCACGTTTCTCATCATCCAGGCGGTGCCACTTGTCCCGGGTGGCATGCCACACCTGGTGGAACAGGCGGTGCTCGGGGGAATTCAGCCAGGCCATCAGCGCCGGCGCCAGCGGCGTGACCTGGCGTGCCTCGGGGAAGGCGCGCTTGCTGGCGACGAAGTGGTTGTCCGGCTCAGGGCTCAGCAGGGGCCGGTCGATGCGGCGGATGCGCCCGGTCAGGGTGCCGGCGCCAGCATTGCCCCAGCCAGCCCAAACCTCATCGAGGGTCGCCTCCAGCTCATGGCTCGGCGCTGATGCCCCGGTCGGGACCAGACGCCAGCGGACCTTGCCGGCATCGGCGGCGACCAGTTCGCCGAGCACCCGGTAGCGCGGCTGATCGTTGCCGCGCAGGCGTTCAGCCACGTCGATGAAGCCACGCAGCGAGCGGCCAGTCGGGCCGACATCGAGCAGCATCTGCACGCCCTGCAGCGCCAAGCCGTCCAGGCCGGCCTCGGCGCCTGTGAAGCGCATGTCCCAGATGCCGCGCAGCTTGTCGGCGATGCGCACGCCAGTCCCTGCGGCAGCCTCTACCGTGGCTTCGCCCGCGGTCTCCACTTCATCTTTGCCGAGCTTCTCGTCGTGGTCGCGCGGCTGGCGCGCATACCACGCTGCCGAACCCGCTGCGCCGGCGACCGCCAGCCCCACCATGAACCCACGCCTGGAAAACCTCATCGCCACATCCGTATCCGTGTCAGCCACGCCTATCGAGCTAGAACGAGATGCCGCGCGGCAAATTTACCGGCAGCACGTCGCTAAATTTCCCGCTGTCGCGCTCGTCCCTCGGTGACAGGCAAGCCCCGTGATCGCGGCTGCCGCAACCGCATCGACCCTGCAACCAACGGGATGGCAATGAACACGACACGCTTGCGCAAGGCCCCCTACCTCGCTGCCCTGGCGCTGATCCTCGCGCTTGCGGGCGCCGCGGCCTGGTACTTCTTCATCTACCTGCCGGCCGGTTACCCGCGTGAGGTGATGAAACATGCCGAGGAACTTCAGGAGCGCATCATCTCCTTCGACAGCCACATCACCGTGCCGCTGAACTTTGGCACCGAAGGCAAAGAGGCCGACAAGGATGGCAGCGGCCAGTTCGACCTGGTCAAGGCCGGCCGCGGTCGCCTCTCGGGCGCTGCGCTGACGATCTTCGGCTGGCCGGAAATCTGGAATGGCCCGAACGCGCCCCATCGCCCGACCGCCGCCTTCGTCGACGAAGCGCGCCAGCAGCAGGAGATGCGCTACAAGATCCTCACTGGCATGGTTCGCGACTACCCCAACCAGGTCGCCATCGCCTACACCCCTGCCGACTTCCGGCGCCTGCACGGCGAAGGCAAGTTCGCGATCTTCCTCAGCATGCTCAATGCTTACCCGCTGGGCCACGACCTCAATGCCCTGGATACCTGGGCCGCCCGCGGCATGCGCATGTTCGGCTTCAGCTACGTGGGCAACAACGCCTGGGCCGACTCCTCGCGCCCGCTGCCGTTCCTCAACGACACCCCCGACGCCCTCGGTGGCCTGTCGCCGCTAGGTGAACAGGCCGTGGGCCGGCTCAATGACCTGGGGGTGATCATCGACGTGTCGCAGATGTCCACCCTGGCCCTGGAAGACGTCGCCCGCCTGAGCCGCGCGCCGATGGTTGCCTCCCACTCGGCACCGCGTGCGCTGGTGGACATCCCGCGCAACCTCAGCGACCACGAACTGCAGGCGATCAAGCGCAGCGGCGGCGTGGTGCAGGTGGTGGGCTTCCCGGCCTACCTCAAGCCCCTGAGCCAAGGCACCCTGGACAAGCTCAATACCCTGCGCAAGCGCTTCGACCTGCAGCCGCTGAACGGCCTGGCCAACGCCCTGATGCCGGGTGACGCGATCATTTCCATCTGGCCCGAGAAGAAGTTCGGCGAATACGCCAGCGCGCTCTACGCCATCCTCGACGAAGAACCCCGCGCCACGGTCAAGGACATGGTCGATGCCATCGACTACACCGTGCGCAAGATCGGTATCGACCACGTCGGCATCGCCTCCGACTTCAACGACGGTGGCGGCGTGACCGGCTGGATGAACGTCGGCGAGTCGCGCAATGTCACTGCCGAACTGATCCAGCGCGGCTACTCCGACGCCGACATCGCCAAGCTGTGGGGTGGCAACTTCCTGCGTGTATGGGAAGAAGTACAGCGCCTGGCCAAGCCAGCTGCCAGCACCCAGGCGGAGCGTGGCTGATGAACGACCGACGCCGCTTTCTCAAGCAGGCCGGCCTGCTCGCCGCCGCCCTGCCCCTGACCGGCAGCTTTGCCCAGAGCGCACTGGCGGCCGCGCCTGTGGCAAAAAACGGCCTGAACAAATGGCAGGCCCTGCGCCAGCAGTTCGACCTGGACCCAACCTACCTGCACTTCTGCAACTTCCTGCTCGCCTCCCACCCCCGTGTGGTCAGCGAAGCCATCGCCCGCTTCCGCGCACGGCTGGACCAAAACCCGGGCGAAATGGTCGACTGGGACCGCGAGGAGCTCTGGGGCTACGAAGATGAAGTACGCGCCTGGGCCGGCCGCTACTTCGGCGTGCAGCCGGGCCAGGTGGCCCTGACCGGCAGCACCACCGAAGGCTTGTCGATGATCTATGGCGGCCTGCAGGTAGCGCCGGGCAAGGAGATCCTGGTCAGCGCCCACGAGCACTACTCCACCAACACCCGCCTGGCCTACCGCGAGCGGCTGATGGGCACCCAGGTGCGCCGCGTGAAGCTGTTCAAGGAGCCGCAGCTGGCCTCGGTGGACGAAATGCTCGGCAACATCCGCCAGGCCATCCGCCCGCAAACCCGCGTGCTCGGCATGACCTGGGTGCAGTCCGGCAGCGGCGTCAAGCTGCCGATCCGCGAAGTCGGCGAACTGGTGAAAACACTCAACCAGGGCCGTGACGAGCAGGACCAGATCATCTACGTGGTCGACGGCGTGCACGGCTTCGGCATCGAAGACGTGAACTTCGCCGACTTCAACTGCGACTACTTCATCGCTGGCACCCACAAGTGGCTGTTCGGCCCACGCGGCACCGGCGTGATCATCGCCCGCGAAGAAAAGCCGCAGCCGTACCTGGTGCCCAGCCTGCCGACCTTCACCAAGGGCGAGAACTTCGGCACCTTGATGACCCCCGGTGGCTACCACGCCTTCGACCATCGCCTGGCCCTGGGCAAGGCGTTCGAACTGCACCTGCAACTGGGCAAGGCCGATGTCCAGGCCCGCGTGCACCAGCTCAACGACTACCTCAAGCAGCGCCTCGCCGAGCACGCCAAGGTGCAGCTGGTGACGCCACGCAGCAGCCAGCTGTCCGCAGGCTTCACCTTCTTCCGTGTCGAGGGCCGCGATTGTGATGCCGTCGCCCGCCACCTGATGGCCAACAAGGTGATCAGCGATGCCGTGGACCGTGACGTCGGCCCAGTGGTGCGCCTGGCCCCGAGCCTGCTCAACGACGAAGCCGAGATCGACCGGGTGATGGCCATCCTCGCCCCGCAACTCGCCTGACCTTTTGCCTTTCAAGAGAACCGCCATGCACATGTTCAAACCTCTGGCCCTGGTGGCCGCCCTGCTCGCCAGCGCCCCGGCCTTCGCCGCCGACGCGCACGCACCTGGCAAGACGTTCAAGGACTGCAAGGATTGCCCGCAGATGGTCGTGCTGCCCGCCGGCAGCTTCACCATGGGCGTGCCCGACGACGAAGTCGGCCGCCAGCCGGACGAAGGCCCGATGCACACCGTGACCTTCGCCAAGCCCTTCGCAATCAGCCAGTTCCAGGTGCAGGCCAAACAGCTGCAGGCCTGGCAGCGCGACGCCAAGGTCACCCTCCCCGACGGCGACGACCGCCCGGGCCGCCGTTGCACCAACGGCAAGCCCAGTTACCCGCAAGGCCCCGACCAGCCGGCGGTGTGCATCAGCTATGACGAGGTCAAGGCCTACGTCGCCTGGCTGTCGAAGAAAACCGGCAAGCACTACCGCATGCTCAGCGAAGCCGAGCGCGAATACGGCGCTCGCGCAGGCACCAGCGGCCCGTTCCCGTTCCCCTTCGATGAAGGCAAGGAATACAGCATCGCACAGCATGCCAACACCTATGGCGCCGCCGATGGCTACAACTACACCTCGCCCGCTGGCAGCTTCCCGGCCAACGCCTTCGGCCTGTACGACATGCATGGCAACGTCTACGAATGGGTCGCCGACTGCCGCCACGACAACTATGTCGGCGCCCCCGCCGATGGCAGCGCGTGGATGGAAGCGAGCTGCGAATACAACCACATCCGTGGCAACGACTACAGCGAAGCGCCGGTGTTCTCCCGCTCCGGCAACCGCAACTACCGCGAACCCTACGTGCGCGGCGACTGGCTGGGCTTCCGGGTAGCCCGCGAGCTCTGAGCGCCCTCCTCTGCACGGTACCGTATGCGGTACCTGACTCGCCCGGGCGCACGGCCCGGGCCGGCTAAATCACAGCCCCCCTCACACGTCTTTTCACTGGGCAACCAGCCCACACGGTGCTCGCCACGCGCAGCGCCGAAACCGCATCCGCGTACCCACCAGGAACTCACCATGAACCGATCGACCCCTGGCGCACTCCGCGAACTCCTCGGCCTGCTCAAGCCTTACCGACTGATCGTCGCCCTGGCCGTCGTGCTGGGGATCGTCGGCGGCCTGTGCATCACCTTGCTGCTCGCCAACATCAACAACCTGCTGCATGCCCCTGGCGCCATCACCTGGGGCGTGGTGCTGGCGTTCGCCGGCATCTGCCTGCTCGCCCTGTGCGCCTCCATCGCCTCGGACATCGGCACCAACTATGTCGGCCAGCATGTGATCGCCCGGCTGCGCCGCGACCTCGGCGAGAAGGTGCTCAGCGCCCCCATCGAGCAGATCGAACGCTACCGCAGCCACCGCCTGATCCCGGTGCTGACCCATGATGTCGACACCATCAGCGACTTCGCCTTCGCCTTCGCCCCCCTGGCCATTTCGCTGTCGGTGACCCTGGGTTGCCTCGGCTACCTCGCCCAGTTGTCGTTGCCGATGTTCCTGATCACCGCGTGCGCCATCTTGCTCGGCACCGCCGTGCAGTACATCGCCCGCGTACGGGGCATCCGCGGCTTCCATGCCGCCCGCGAGGCAGAAGACGAAATGCAGCGGCACTACAGCGGCGTCGCCTCCGGTGCCAAGGAGCTGCGCATCAGCCGCCCGCGTCGCCAGCGCATGTTCGACGAGCGCATCAGCCGCACCGCCAATTTCATCCGCGACACCCATATCCGCTCGATCAACATCTTCGTGGTCGCCAAGAGCCTCGGCTCGATGCTGTTCTTCGTGGTGATCGGGCTGGTGCTGGCCCTGCAACAGGCCGAACTGATCACCGACCCCAAGGTCACCAGCGGCTTCGTGCTGGTGCTGCTGTTCATGAAAGGGCCGCTGGAACACCTGGTGTCGACCTTGCCCATCGTCAGCCGCGCGCAAATTGCCTTCCGCCGCATTGCCGAGCTGTCGACCCAGTTCTCGTCACCCGAACCGCACCTGCTGCTCGATGCGCCTGAAGTCCCCGACCGGCAGATCCGCAGCCTCGAACTGCGTAACGTACGCTTTGCCTTCCCGCCGGTGGACGGTGCCGCGCCGTTCGCCCTGGGGCCGATCAACCTGCGCGTCGAACAGGGCGACATCCTGTTCATCGTCGGCGAGAACGGCTGTGGCAAGACCACGCTGATCAAGCTGCTATTGGGCCTGTACGCCCCCCATGAGGGCGAGATCGTACTGGACGGCGAAGCCGTCACCGCCAGCAACCGCGACGACTACCGCCAGCTGTTCACCACGGTGTTCGCCGACTACTACCTGTTCGATGACCTGCTGCAGGACGGCCAGGCCTTGCCCGAGGACGCCGGCAAGTACCTGCAACGCCTGGAGATCGCCCACAAGGTGCAGATCCGCGATGGCGCCTTCACCACCACCGACCTGTCCACCGGCCAGCGCAAGCGCCTGGCGCTGGTCAACGCCTGGCTGGAGAAGCGCCCGGTGCTGGTGTTCGACGAATGGGCCGCCGACCAGGACCCGACCTTCCGCCGCATTTTCTACACCGAACTGCTGCCGGAACTGAAGCGCCTGGGCAAGACCATCATCGTCATCAGCCACGACGACCGCTACTTCGACGTCGCCGATCACCTGCTGCGTTTGCGCGACGGCAAGCGGGTCGAAGAAGAAATCACAGAATTTTCACATTGATTTTTCCGGTTCTGCGGCGCTGGTACGTCACATAAATGCAAATAAATCTCATAACCAATATATCTGCTAACACTTGAGTATCCGCATGACCATTACCACGGTTTCGCCGCTCGCCCGGGCGGTTCGCAGGAAAACACTGGCCCTACTCCCTCCGTCGCTGCTGGCCTGTGCGCTGGCAGCCTCCATGGCAGCGCAAGCCGAGCCGGTCGCGCTGGATATCCCTTCGCAAGGGCTGGTGGGGGCACTCAATACCCTGGCCAAGCAGGCCAACCTGCAGCTGCTGTACAGCCCGGACGCCGTGCACAACACCCCTGCTCCCGCAGTGAAAGGCAACATGGAGCCCGAGCAGGCCCTGCGCCTGCTGCTGCGCGACAGTGGCCTGACCTACCAGCTCGACGGCCATACCATCACCCTCAGCGGCCCGGCCGACGGCTCCGCCCTGAACCTGGCCCCGGTCAACATCAACGGGCGCCAGTTCGATGCCACCACGGAGGACTCGGGGAGCTACACGTCCAACGCGGTGACCATCGGCAAAGGTACCCATCGCCTCAAGGACATCCCGCAGTCGGTCAGCGTGGTCACCCGCAAGGCGATGGACGACCAGCGCCTCGACACCCTTGACCAGGTATTGGAAAAGACCACCGGCATCACCACCTACCAGAGCCCGTCCGGCGGCAAGTACATCTACTCGCGTGGCTTCGAGGTAGAGACCATCCAGTACGACGGCGTGCCGCTGGACCGCCGCTATTACGGCATCGGCAGCAGCTTCACCTCCGATACCCTGCTGTACGATCGCGTCGAGATCCTGCGCGGCGCCAACGGCCTGCTGCAAGGCAGCGGCAACCCCGGTGCAGCCATCAACCTGGTGCGCAAGCGCCCGAAGGCGGTTCCTTCGCTGTCGGTCACGGCCAGCGCCGGCTCCTGGGACACCTATCGCCAGACCGTCGACGCCAGCGGCCCGCTGACCGCCGATGGCCGGCTGCGCGGGCGCCTGGTCGCCGGCCATGAGGACCGCGACTACTTCTACGACACGGCAGAAAGCCGCAAGAACGTGCTGTACGGGATTCTCGAATACGACCTGAGCGACTCCACCACGGTCGCCGCCGGCGCCAGTGTCGAGGACCTGCACTCGACGCCCTACTTCGGTGGCCTGCCGCGCAACAAGGATGGCAGTGCGGTGAACGTCAGCCGCTCCACCTTCACCGGTGCCGACTGGAACAAGTGGAACAACAAGCAGACCACCTACTTCGCCGATATCACCCACGACTTCAACGAAGACTGGCGCCTGAAGGCCTCGGGCAGCTACATCCGCGAGACCAACGACATTTTCTACAGCTTCGGCCGTGGCGCCGTCGACCCGGCAACCGGCAGCGGCATGCAGTCGCGTGCCTACCTGTACGACTTCGAGAACATCAACCAGGGCGCCGACATCAACCTCACCGGCAAATGGCGCGCCTTCGGCCTGGAGCACGAGGTGGTGGTGGGTGCCAACGCCAGCGACCTGCGCACCGACGACCTGCAAGGTGGCCTGCTCAACCTCGGCCCGATGAACATCTATGACCCGGTCTCGCCTCGCGAACCCACCCTGGATGAAATGCTCAGCACCACCTACGCCGGTGTTTCCAAGGCCAAGATTCGCCAGAATGGCGTGTACGGCGTGATGCGCTACAAGCTGATCGACCCGCTGACCCTGGTGCTCGGCGCACGGGTGAGCAACTACAAGTACGACTATGAACTGACGCGCTTCACCACGACATCGCCAGACCCTGCGCACGCCAAGGAAACCGGTGAAGTCACCCCGTACGGTGGCCTGATCTACGCGCTGAACGATCAATGGTCGGCCTACGTCAGTTACGCCGACATCTTCAAGCCGCAGACCGAACTGACCGAAGACCTCGCACCGCTCAAGCCGATCGAAGGCTCCAACTATGAGATCGGCCTGAAAGGCGAGCTGATGGATGGCCGGGTCAACACCAGCTTCGCGGTGTTCCGCGTCGACCAGAAAAACCGCGCCCAGTACGACTATTCGTCGGTGTGCGGGCAGGACGGTGAAACCAACTGCTACGTGGCAGGCGGCAAGGTACGCGCCGAAGGCTTCGATGCGGAAATCAGCGGCGAAGTGCTGGCCGGCCTGCAACTGTTTGCCGGCTACACCTACACCTCGACCAAGTTTCTCAACGACCCGGGTGATGGCAGCACGGCGTCCGGCGCTACCTTCAACAGCTACACGCCACGCCACCTGCTGCGCTTCTGGGGTGACTACAACCTGCCGGGCGAGCTGAACCAGTGGACCGTCGGTGCCGGTGCCAGCATCCAGAGCAAGAACCACAACACCAACCAGGGTGGCACCAACGGCATCGACAAGATCGAACAGGCCGGCTACGCCATCTGGAACGCCCGCGTGGCGTACCAGATCAACCAGAACTTCAGCGTCGCCCTTAACGGCAACAACCTGTTCGACAAGAAGTACTACTCGTCGATTGGCTGGTTGAACGCGAGCAACGTGTATGGCGAACCACGCAACTACACCGTGACACTCAAAGCAGACTTCTGAAGCTGACGGTATGAAAAAGCCCCCTGGCGTGATGCGCCAGGGGGCTTTTTTTCGTGCAGGCGGTGAGGGTCAAACCTCGAACGCCGCCTCCTGGCGCTCGACGCCGATACCCTGCAGTTGCCCGGCCACCGCCTCGATCAGCTGCGCATCCTGCAGCAGGTCGAAATGGCCACGGTCGCTGCTCAAGTGCCGCAGTGCCGTGCCATAGTGACCATCGAGGCCCGCCTGCACCGCCGCTTCGCGCCCTGCCGCCCACCAGCAGGTCGGCTTCACCCGAGTGACTGGCAAACCCTTCATGGCCATCGCCACCCGATCCAGCTGCAGCGTGGTACGCACGAAGGCCACCCGCTCGGCAATGGCGAGGTCGGCCAGCACCGGCGCCGACAGGTTGCTCAGCACGGTCGCCATTGGCTCACCGAACAGCAGTCGCTCATCCTGTTCAGGCCCCTTCCATCCGCTGGACAGCGCTCGGCTGGCGCCTTCATCAGCGCCCAGCGCCAGCAGCAGGCCCAGCAAGCGTTCATCCCATTGCTGCTGTTGATCGGCCTGCGGCAGGTAACTGTCCAGCAGCCCGACGAAGGCCACCACCTGCCCCTGCGCTTCCAACTCCCGCGCCACCTGCAACGCCAAGGCGCCGCCAAGTGACCAGCCGAGCAGGCAGTACGGCCCCTGCGGCTGCACGGCGCGGATGTAATCGCAGTAGTCGGCGGCCATGGATTCGACATCCGCGTCGACCCAGGCGGCATTGAACAGCATCCGGCACTGGATGCCGTGCACCGCCCACTGCGGCTGCAGCCGCCTGGCCAGTGGCAGGTAATCGAACACCGCGCCATGCACGCCGTGCAGGCAGAACAGCGGTGTGGCGCCTGGCGCCGGCGTATTGAGCAACAGCATCGGGGTCTGGCTGGCAGTGCTTTGCAGGCGCCCGACCAACTCGCCGATACGCGGTGTGGTCATCAGATCGCGAAGGGTCATGGTGAACCCGTCCAGCGCGGCCACCCGCACCCGGCGCACCAGTTCCATGGCCAGCAGCGAGTTGCCGCCCAGTTCGAAGAAGCTGTCATCGAGCCCGACTTCCTCTACTTCCAGCAGCTCACCCCAGAGCTTCGCCAGGCTCACCTCAAGCGGCGTGACCGGCGCACGATAGTGTTCGGAACGGTCCAGCACTGGGGCTGGCAAGGCATGACGGTCGAGCTTGCCGTTGGGGTTCAGTGGCATGGCCGGCAGCACCAGCAGGTGCGCAGGCACCATGTACTCCGGCAGGGCCTGGCGCAGCCGGGCAAGTACCTGGCCGCGCAACGTGGCATCCCACTGCAACCCCGGCGCCAGCACCAGATAGGCCACCAGACGCGAACCGCGCCCTTCGCCCGCCACGGCGACCACCGCCTCGCGCACTTCATCCATGCCCATCAGGCACGATTCCACCTCGCCCAGTTCGATGCGGAAACCGCGCACCTTGACCTGGTGATCGACCCGGCCAAGGTACTCGACCACCCCATCATGGCGCAGGCGCACCAGGTCACCGGTGCGATAAAGGCGGCCACCCGGCGGGCCGAACGGGTCGGCGACGAAACGCTCGGCAGTCAGGCCTGGGCGCTGGTGATAACCGCGCGCCAGCCCTTCACCGCCGATATACAGTTCGCCGGGCACGCCTGCAGGCAACAGCTGCAGGTCGCTGCCCAACACATAGGCTGAACGCGCGCCGACCGGTGTGCCCACCGGCATGTACTGCGCCTCGAAACCGCTGCCCAGGTGGACCGCCCACAGCAACGGCGTGATCACCGTTTCGGTCGGGCCATAGCCATTGATGATGCGCGGCGTGCGCAGCACCTGCTGGATCTGCTCGAAGGTGGCGCGGCTGGTGCCTTCGCCACCCACGGTGTAGGAGCGGATGGGCAGGTCTGCCCCCGCCTCGCCCAGATGCTCAGCCAGCTGTTGCAAGTAGCTTGGGGTGAAGCAGGTGATGGTGATGCCGTGCTCGGCAATCTCGCGCGCGCTGCGCTCGACATCCCAGGCATCGTTGTCGCGCAGCATCAGCATCGAACCGGAAACCAGCGGCACCAGCCAGCGTTCGTGGGCGCCGTCGAAATTGATGGAGGCGAACTGCAGTTCGCGGTCCTCGGGGGTCATGCCGTAGCGCTCGGCAATCGCCAGGCAGTGCATGGCCAGCGGGCCGTGGGTGACCGCTACGCCCTTCGGCCGGCCAGTGGAGCCGGAGGTGTAGATCAGATAAGCCAGGTTATCCGCCGCCACCGGGTAATCGGCATCGTGTGCCGGGTAGCCTTGCAGCTCGGCGCCATCCGCGCTGACCGGTAACACCTCGACGCTGGCCGGTAGCGGTAGCACGGTCAGCAGATGCGGCTGGGCCAGTACCAGGGCAACGCCGCTGTCCTCGATCATGTAGCTCAGCCGCTCACGCGGGTGGGTCGGGTCCAGTGGCACGTAGGCGCCGCCAGCCTTGAGCACGGCCAGCAACGCGACCAGCATTTCGACCGAGCGCTCCAGCGCGATCCCCACGCGCACTTCCGGGCCTACGCCCGCCTCGTGCAGGCGTGCCGCCAGTCGGTTGGCCCACTGGTTGAGTTGCTGGTAATCGAGCTGCCTACCCGCCACGACCAGGGCCGGGGCAGTCGGGCGCAGCCTGGCCTGTTGCTGAATCAGGCCATGCACGGTGCGCATTTCGGCCGGCTGGCCGAGGCCGGGGTTCAAATCTACAAGCTGCCAAAGGCGCTCATCTTCGCTGAGCATGCACAACTCGGCGATCGGCTTGGCTGGCTCGGCGCTCATGCGCCGCAGGAGGTTCTGCCAGTGCGCGAACATCTTCTGGGCGGTAGCGGCATCGAACAGGTCGGTGGCGTAACTCAGGCTGGCACTCAGGTGGCCGCCATGCTCCTGGGTGTCCAGCGCCAGGTCGAACTTGGCCTGTGAAGTCGGCGCTGGCAGCAGGCTCAACGACAGGCCGGCAAGCGCCGAGGCGCCCAGGCCATCGCCCATCACCTGGTGGTTGAACATCACCTGGAACAGCGGGTTGTGGCTAAGGTCGCGGTGCGCCACCAGGCTATCGACCAGCGCTTCGAATGGCAGGTCCTGGTTGGCCTGGGCGGCAAGCAGGGTGGTGCGTGTGTGCTGCAGCAGCTGCGCGGTGCTCAGGCCATCTTCAAGCCGACCGCGCAACACCAGGGTGTTGACGAAGAAGCCCGTCAGTGGCTCCACCTCCGGCCGGTTGCGCCCCGCCGACGGCATGCCCACGCACACATCGCTCTGGCCGCTGTAGCGGCGCAGCAGCAGCTGGAAAGACGCCAGCAGCACCATCGACAACGTGCAGCCGTGCGCCTGTGCCAGGGCGACCAGGCGTTGGCACAACGGCTCGTCCAGCGTGCCGGTCACGGCCTGGCCACGATGGCTGGGCACGGCCGGGCGTGGCCGGTCGGTGGGCAGTTCCAGTACCGCAGGGGCATTGCTTAGCTGCTTGGTCCAATAAGCCAGCTGCCGCGGCCCTTCGCCCGCCTCGAGCAGCTGGCGCTGCCAGGCGGCGAAGTCGGCGTACTGGATGGCCAACGCCGGGAGCTTGGCCTCACGCCCCTCGCAGGCGGCCTGATAGAGCTGGATCAGCTCGGCGATCATGACCTGCATCGACCAGCCATCGGAGACGATGTGGTGCTGGGTCATGACCAGCACCCGGTCCGCCGCGCCGATTTCCAGCAGCAGCACCCGCAGCAACGGGCCACGCTGCAGGTCGAAGGGCCGGACCACTTCACGGCTCACCGCCTCGGCAATGGCCTGGTCATCGGCCCCCGGCAAGGCCACGCGCTCGATCGCCAGCGGGCCTGCAGCGTGAATACGTTGCAGTGGCTCACCTGCGCTTGCCTCAAAGGTGGTGCGCAGCGGCGGGTGCCGTGCCACCAGGGCATCGAAGCTCTTCTGCAGTGCAGCAAGGTCCAGTGTGCCTTTGAGGCGCAGCGCGGCCGGCATGTTGTAGGCGGCACTCTGTGGGTCGAGCTGCCAGAGGAACCACTGGCGCTGCTGGGCATGGGACAGGCGTGGCACGTCGCCTTCGGCCAGCGCCACGATGGGCAGCCGGCCTGGGTCGATGCCTTTTTCCAGCAGGCGCTTGAACAGGGCCACGCGCTTGTCGTGAGCCAGCCCGCTGATCCGCTGGACCAGCTCATTGCCCTGTTGGGTCCCTTGCTTAAACATCCAGTGCCTCCAGTTCGTCGAGGGCGTCGAAGATCGCGTCGTAGTCGTGTTGCGCCGGGCTGGCGTGGCCTGCCACCAGGCTGGCCAAGGCGCCGAGATTGTCGGCCAGGTAGGCGTCCTGCATCGCAAGCTCGATGGCGAACTCGGTCTTGATCCGCGAGACCAGGCGTACCAGCAGCAGCGAATGCCCGCCCAGTTCGAAGAAGTTGTCGTTGAGGCCAACCCGCTCGACCTGCAGCACCTCTTGCCAGAGGGCTGCCAGGCGTTGCTCCAGTTCGCTTTGCGGCGCCAGGTATTCGCGTTGCGACTGGCCCAGCTCAGGCTTCGGCAGCGCTTTGCGATCGAGCTTGCCGTTGGGCGACAGCGGCATACGTTCGAGCAGCACCCACTGGCTTGGCACCATGTAGTCCGGCAGCACGGTCGCCAGATGGGCCTTGATGGCCGCCAGGCTGTCGGCCTGCTCGGCTACCAGGTACGCCACCAGTTGCCCCTCGGCCGCCACGACCACCGCCTCACGCACGGCGTCCTGTTCCTGCAGGCGGGCTTCGATCTCGCCCAGTTCGATGCGCAGGCCGCGGATTTTCACCTGGTGGTCGATGCGCCCGGCGTACTCGATTACGCCGTCCTCGCGCTGACGTGCCAGGTCACCGGTGCGGTACAGCCGCTGGCCCGCGCCAAACGGGCTGGTGACGAAGCGCTCGGCAGTCAGCGATGGGCGACGGTGATAACCCCGGGCCAGGCCGATGCCGCCCAGGTACAGCTCGCCGGTCACGCCGGGGCTGACCGGGTTCAGTTCGCCGTCCAGCACGTAGGTTTGCAGGTTGGCGATTGGCCGGCCGATCGGCACCGCGTCCTTGCCTTCCTCGACGCAGGTCCAGTGGGTGACGTCGATGGCCGCTTCGGTCGGACCGTACAGGTTGTACAGGCCGCTCTGCGGCAGCAGCGCCAGGGTCTGGCGTTGCAGCTCCACCGGCAGTGCTTCGCCGGAGCAGATGATCCGCTGCAACGAGGTGCAGCGGGCGGCGTTTTCGTCGCCGACGAAGGCCTGCAGCATCGATGGCACGAAGTGCAACGTGCTGATCCGCTCGCGAGTGATCAGCTCGGCCAGGCGTGCCGGGTCGCGGTGGTCACCCGGCAGCGCCATGACCAGGCGTGCGCCTTCCATCAAGGGCCAGAAGAACTCCCACACCGAGACGTCAAAGCTGAACGGAGTCTTCTGCAGCACGCTGTCATCGGCATTGAGCTGATAAGCCTCCTGCATCCAGGCCAGGCGATTGTGCAAGGCGATATGTCGGTTGCCCGCGCCCTTCGGCTTGCCGGTGGAGCCGGAGGTGTAGATGACGTAGGCGAGGTTTTCCGGGTGCAGCAGCACGTCCGGATTGTGTGCGGCCTGAGCGCTCCAGGTTTCAGCCCGGTCCAGATCGAGCACCTCCAGCCCAGCCGGGATCGGCAGGCCGTCACGCAGGTGCGACTGGGTCAGCAGCAAGGTGATGCCGCTGTCTTCAAACATGTAGGCCAGACGGTCCTGCGGGTACTCAGGGTCAAGCGGCACATAGGCGCCACCGGCCTTGAGGATTGCCAGCAGGCCGACGACCATTTCCACCGAGCGCTCAGCGGCGATGCCGACCAGCACGTCCGGGCCGACACCGTGGCCGCGCAGATACTGAGCCAGGCGGTTGGCCTCGGCATTGAGTTCGGCGTAGCTCAAAGTGCGTTCGGCGAAGGTCAGTGCTGGCGCTTGCGGCTGGCGGGCGGCTTGCTGTTCGAACAGCTGGTGCACATAAGGCGTGCCCGGGTAGTCCCGTGCCGTGGCATTCCAACCCTTCACGATTCGCGAATGAGCCTCTGCGTCGACCAGCCCGAAGCTGCCCAGCAAGGCGTGCGGCGCACTGGCGAAGCCTTGCAGCAGATGGCGCAGCTCGGCCGCTATTTGCTGCACCTGCGCATCGCCGAAGACCTGGCGCTGGTAGGCGAAGGTCAGCTGCATCTGATCACGCGCTTCGGCAATCAGGGTCAGCGGGTAGCCGCTGTATTCCTGATAGTCCAGGCCAGACAGACGCAGCCCGGCACTGCTGTCCGACAGACTCTGGGCCAGTGGGTAGTTCTCGAACACCAACAGGCTGTCGAACAACGCCTCGCCATGGCGCCCGGCCGCTGCCTGGATAGCGTAAAGCGGCAGGTACTCGTACTCGCGCAGACGCAGGTTGAGCGCCTGCACTTCACGCACCCAGTCGGCGACCGGCATCTGCCCTTGCGGCTCGGCGGCCACCGGCAGGGTGTTGATGAACAGGCCCAGTTGCTGCTCGATCCCCGGCAACTCCGCCGGGCGCCCGGACACGGTGGCGCCGAAGCAGGGCCGACGCTGGCCGGTGCGGCGCTGCAACAGCAGTGCCCAGGCGGCCTGCAGTACGCTGTTGAGGGTGACTTGCTGGGCCTGGGCAAAGTGCTTCAGGGCCTGGCTCAAGGCCTCGCCCAGCTCCAGCACTACGGCGCCCTGCCCGGCTTCATTGGCATCGCGTGTACCGCCGAGCAGTGTCGGGCCGTCCAGGTCGAGCAGTTGGGCCTTCCAGAACGCATCGGCAGCGGCGCGATCTTGCTGCTGCAACCAGCCGAGGTAATCACTGCGGGTGGCCTGCGCCAGCGCGGCAGGCTGCCCCGAGTAGGCCTGCATCACAGCTGCGAACAGCAGCGAATTGCTCCAGCCGTCCATGAGAATGTGGTGGCTGGTGTAGATCAGGTGATGGCGCTGCGGCCCGGCGCGCACCAGCACCAGGCGCAGCAACGGCGCCTGGCCGAGGTCGAAGGCGCGCGCCTGCTCAGCCTGCGCCAGTGCTTCGAGGCGTGCGTCGATGTCGGCCTCGCCTGCCCAGTCGAAGCGTTCGACCGGCAGCTGGACGTGGCGCAGTACCACTTGGCGTGGCGCTTCCAGGCCCTGCTCCCAGGCAAACCCGGCGCGCAGCGACTCATGCTGGTCCAGCGCCTGCTGCCAGGCCTGGATGAATCGATCAGGGTCGAGCTCGTCGAGGTCCAGGCGCAGGCGGTTGACGTAGCTGCTGGGCTGGCCGTCATACAGGCTGTGGAACAGCATGCCTTCCTGCATCGGTGCCAGCGGGTAGATGTTCTCGACCTGGCGCAGGTCGACCGGCAACGTATCCAGCTGCGCCTGGGTCAGGCCGGCCAGCGGGAAGTCAGCCGGGGTGGCGCCGCCGGCCTGGCTGTCGAGGCAGTGGGCGACCAGCGTGGCCAGTTCACGGGCGTAGTCGTCGGCCAGGCCGGCGATTGCCGGCTCATCAAACATCGCTTCGCTGAAGGTAAAGCCCAATTCGAGTTCGCCACCCAACACCTGGCCGTTGACGCTCAGCCAGTTGCCCAGTGGCGCATCGGCCGCCTGGGTGGCGCCAACGCTTTCCAGGGCAGGTGCGAACAGCCGGTCTTCGCCGAAGCCCTGGTCGAACTGGCCGAGGTAGTTGAAGGTCACCCGCGCTTGCGGCAGCGCTTGCAACGCCGCCTGCTGCGCCGGGCTACCGAGGTAACGCAGCGCACCATGGCCGATGCCGCGCCCAGGCACGCCACGCAACTGTTCCTTGATGGCCTTGAGCGAACCGGCCAGGTCGTCAGTCGGGGTCAGTGCCACCGGGAACAGGCTGGTGAACCAACCCACGGTACGGCTCAGATCCACGCCGTCGAACAGGTCTTCACGGCCGTGGCCTTCCAGCTGGACCAGCGCACTACCCTGCCCGGTCCAACGGCACAGCACTCGCGCCAGGGCAGTCAGCAGCAGGTCGTTGACCTGCGTGCGGTAGGCCGCTGGCGCCTGCTGCAGCAGGCTTTGCGTAGTGTCGGCATCCAGCTGGCAGCGCACGGTGCGGGCGTGACGCACCTGCAGACCGGCGTCGCGGCGTGCCGTCGGCAGGTCGCCGGTCTGCCCCGCGAGGGTCGCTTGCCAGTAGGCCAGTTCTGCATCACGGGCAGGCGCCTGGGCCCAGCCCACCAGGCGCTCGGCCCAGGCCTTGAATGCCGTGCCCTTCTCCGCCAGCGCGGGTGTGCGCCCGGCCAACAGGGCGACGCAGGCCTGCTCCAGGTCTTCCAGCAGCACCCGCCAGGACACACCGTCGACCACCAGGTGATGAATCACCAGCAGCAGGCGCTGCCCACCGTCGACAAGGTCGCACAGCACGGCGCGCAGCAGCGGCCCTTGCGCGAGATCGAGACTGCCCTGCGCCTCTTCGGCGATGGCCTGCAGTTGTGCGGCATCGGCCGCCTGACGATGCCAGAGCATTCCGCCTGGTACGCCCACACGGTGCTCGGCATGCCAGCTGCCTTCCACATTGTTGAAAGCCAGGCGCAGTGCATCGTGTTGGTTGACCAATAGCGCCAGGGCCTGTTCGACGATGTTCGCCGTCAGCGCCTGACGTGGCTGCAGCATGACCGCTTGGTTGTAGTGCCCAGGCTGGCTCAGGGCCAGCTCGAAGAAGCGCGCCTGCACCGGCAGCAGCGGCATGCCACCGCTGACCTGTGCAACCTCAGCAGGCTTGGCCGCCACGGGGGCCACCTTGGCGACCTGGGCCAGCTGGGCGATGGTCTGCTTCTCGAACAGCTGGCGCGGGCTCAGCTTGATGCCCTGGCGCTTGGCCCGGGCGATGATCTGCAGGCTGAGGATGGAGTCACCGCCAAGCTCGAAGAAGTTGTCCTCGACGCCGATGTCCTCACGCTTGAGCACCGCCTGCCAGATGGCCAGCAACTGCTCCTCCACCACTGTGCTGGCGGCGACATGGCGCTTGAGTTGCACCTGCGGCTGCGGCAGGGCGCGGCGGTCCAGCTTGCCGTTGGCGGTTAGCGGCAGGCGCTCCAGCAACAGCAGGTGGGCCGGTACCAGATAGTCCGGCAGCAGCGCCTGCAGTTGCTCGCGCAGGGCCTCCACGCTCAGCTCGGAGTTGCCCGGCACGCACCAGCCAACCAGTTGCAGCTGCGCCGCGTCATCCCCTTGCGGCACGGCCAGCACCACCGCGTCGTGCACGCCTGCCAGGCCGCGCAGCACGCGGCCGACTTCCCCGGGTTCGACACGATAGCCACGGATCTTCACCTGGTCGTCAGCACGCCCGAGGAAGTGCAGCAAGCCTGCGTTGTCGCGCTTCACGCGGTCACCGCTGCGGTACAGGCGCGTGCCCGGCGCACCAAACGGGTCGGGCACGAAACGTTCGGCGGTCAGTGCCGCCTGCCCCAGATAGCCTTGCGCCAGGCTGTCGCCACCAATGTACAACTCGCCAGCGACGCGCGCGGGCAGCACGTTGAGCACATCGTCCAGGACCCGCACGCTGGCACCCGGCAGCGCCGCGCCCAACGGCATCGCCTGGGGCATTTCACCTTGAAGTTCGTGGGTCAGCACGCCGACCGTGGTTTCGCTGGGGCCGTAGTGGTTGATGAAGCGGCAGCCCGGCTTCAGCTCGCGCACTTTCTGGTACAGCGCCAGTGAGCAGGCCTCACCGCCGACGATCAGCGCATGCTCGGGCAGTACGTCGGCGGCATTGGCGGCCTGCAGCAGGCCATTGAGGTGGCTCGGAACGATCTTCAGCACGCCGATACGCTGTTCGGCCATGTAGGCGGCGAAAGCATCCGGATCGAAGCCCAGCGCCTCTGGCAACACGTGCAGGGTGCGCCCGGAGCACAGGGCACCGAACAGTACCGTGTGGCCAAGGTCGGCGGCGATGGTGGAGACCAGCGCCATGCTCGCGTCCGCAGCCAGGTCCAGGCGTTGCAGCAGGCCGTCGACATAACTCGCCAGCGCGCCATGGCTCACGACCACCCCCTTCGGTTGGCCGGTGGAGCCGGAGGTGTGGATCACATAAGCCGGTGCGCCTGCCAGAATCCCGGCTTGTGGCGCATTGCCCGGTAACGAGGCCCACTGCTCCGGTGCATAGGGCTGTACCTGGCAACCAGACGCTGCCAACACCTGCTGGCGCGGCTCAGCCGCATCGCACAGCAGCACCTGCGCGCCGCTGCGCTGCAGCATGCCTTGCAGGCGTTCGGCCGGCGCCTTGATGTCCAGCGGCATGTACACGCCACCCGCCTTGAGGATGCCCAACAGGCATACCAGCCAGTCCAGCGAGCGCTCCATCAGCACCGCGACCGGCGCACCAGCGGTAACGCCCAGGTCGCGCAGGTGATGGGCCAGGCGGTTGGCCTGGTTATCCAGCTCGGCATGGCTCAGGCGCTGCGCGGCGCAGACCGCAGCCACTGCGTTGGGCTGGCGGCGCACTTGCTCGTCCCAGCGCTGCAGGACCAGGGCCGGCTGTGCACGGTGGCTGGCAAGCTCTGCGGCAGGCGCCTCGACCAGGGTATGCAGCGGCGCATCTGGCGCAGTCAGCACTGTGTCGAACAGCTCACGCAGCGTCGCGATGAACCCTTCGATGGTGGAACGCTGGTAGAGGTAGCTGGCATAGGTCATCTCGCCGTGCACCAGGCTGCCGTCGTCGGTGATGTCCAGGGCGAGGTCGAAGTGGGTGCCTTCCTTGCGCAGCGGATACTCGCTGACGACGAGCCCCGGCAGTTGCAGCGCGGCCTGCTTCTGCACGCCGACGTTCTGGTTGAACTTGGCCTGGAACAGCGGGTTGTGACCAAGGCTGCGCTCGGGCGCGAGCACTTCCACCAGCTGCTCGAACGGCAGCTCCTGGTTGGCCTGGGCGGCAAAGGTCGCCTCGCGCACCCGCACCAGCAGTTCACTCAGCGACAGGCGCTCGTCGATCTCGCAGCGCAGCACCTGGGTGTTGACGAAGAAGCCGATCAGGCCTTCCACCTCTTCGCGCCCGCGGTTGGCGTTGGGCACGCCGATGCGGATGTCGCGCTGGCCGGAATGGCGCGAGAGGAACAGTGCGTAGCCGGTCAGCATCAGCATGAACAGTGTCACGCCCTGGGCCCGGGCGGTGTCGCGCAGGCGCTGCGACAGCGGCCCGCCGAAGTCGAACTTGAGGGTCTCGCCTTGCAGGCTCTGCACCGGCGGGCGCGGGAAATCGGCCGCCACGTCGAGCAGCTGGTGTTCTTCGCCCAACTGCTCGCGCCAGTGCTGCAACTGCCGCTCACCCTCGCCCGCTTCCAGCCAGCGGCGCTGCCACACGGCATAGTCGCCGTACTGCAACGGCAGCGCTGGCAGGCTGTGGGCACCTGCCTGGTAGCACTGGACGAACTCGCGGACCATCACGTCCATCGACCAACCGTCGGAGACGATGTGGTGCATGCACACCACCAGCACGTGCTCATCCTGGCCCAGGCGGAACAGGCTGGCACGCAGCAGCGGGCCATTGAGCAGGTCGAACGGACGAGCGACTTCTTCTTCCACCTGGCGGGCCAACTCGGCCTCGTCGGCGGTGCCAAGGTCGACATGCCGCAAGGCCAGGGGCTCGGCCGCGAGCACCCGTTGCAGCGGCTGTTCGCCGTCGACCTGGAACACCGTGCGCAGCGCTTCGTGGCGCTCGATCAGGGCGTCGAAGGCCCCTTGCAGACGGCCTTGGTCCAGCTCGCCGCGCAAGCGCAGCCCGGCGGCCATGTTGTAGGCGACGCTCTGCGGGTCGAGTTGCCAGAGGAATAGCAACCGTTGCTGGGCGTAGGACAGCGGGATGGCCTCAAGGCCATGGCGGCTGACCGGGATCGGCAGCAGGCCGAAGTCCTTGCCATCCTGGCGCAGTTTGGCGAGGAACTGGCGGCGTTGTTCGAGCGGCAACCCGATGAACTTCTCAGCGATACGCAGCGTCGTGTTGCGGGTCATGCTCAAACCTCCTCCAGTGAATTCATGAACGCTTCCATGTCGGCCCAGTCCTCGTCGGCGGTGCCGCCCAGGGCTTGCAGCTCCTCAGCCAGAGCGGCCAGGTGCGGGCGCTCGAACAGGCTGCGCATGGGTAGCGCGACGCCCAGTTCGGACTTGATCCGGGCAATGACCTGGGCCGCCAGCAGCGAGTGCCCGCCCAGGTCGAAGAAGCTGTCGTCGAGACCGACGCGGGGCACCTGCAACACCTCCATCCAGATCGCCGCCAGCTGTTGTTCCTGCTCACTGACCGGCGCGCGGAAGCTGGCCTGCAACTGGCTCGGGTCGGGCGCGGGCAAGGCCTTGCGGTCGAGCTTGCCGCTGGGGGTCAGTGGCAGGCGATCCAGCAGCACCAGGTGCGAAGGGACCATGTAGTCCGGCAGCATCGCGCGCAGGCCCTCGCGGATCACCTGGCGCTGCGCCTCGGCACCGGCGCCGTCGGCTTCGGTGACTACATAGGCCACCAGCTGCCGCCCGCCGGCCATGTCCAGGGCCAGCACAGCCGCTTCGCGCACGCCAGGGCATTGCTGCAGGCGCATCTCGATTTCGCCAAGCTCGATACGGAAGCCGCGCACCTTCACCTGATGGTCGACGCGGCCGATGTATTCGATGGCGCCACTGGCGTCGAAGCGGGCGCGGTCACCGGTGCGGTACAGGCGCTCGCCGGGGGCTTCGGGGTCGGGCAGGAAGCGTTCGGCGCTGAGTGCAGGCTGGCCGTGATAACCACGCGCCAGGCCGGGGCCACCGATGTACAGCTCGCCAATGGCACCGGCGGGTACAGGCTGCATCTCACCGTCGAGGATGCACAGGCGCCTGCCCGCCAGGCCTTGGCCAATGGGGATACCGCGCCAGGACACATCCTGCGATGCCAGCGCCGTGCAGTCGTGGATGCTCGACACCACCGTGGCCTCGGTCGGGCCATAGGTGTTGAGCAGGCGCACACCGGCCAGGCCAGCGCGGCGCCACAGGTCGAGGCCGTCCACCGCCATGGCTTCGCCGCCGACATGCACCTGGCGCAGTGCGGCAAACGCCTGTGGCATGTCGCGCGCGTAGTCCTGCACCAGCATGTGCCAGTAGGCAGCCGGCAGGTCGGCGACGGTGATGCCGTGCTGCTCCAGTGCCTGCAGGAAGCTGGCGCTGTCCCACAGGCGGCTGTCGCGCAGCACCACGCGGGCACCGACGCACAGCGGTGGATAGAACTGCTCGACGAAGCCGTCGAAGCTGCAGGTGGCGAACTGCAGCACGCGATCATCCGCGCTCAGGCGCGAATAGTCGGTGGCCAGTTCGCAGAACTCGGCCAGCGCGCCATGGCTGATGGCGACGCCTTTGGGCCGGCCGGTGGAGCCGGAGGTGTAGATCACGTAGGCCAGGTTGCCGGGCTCCAGTGCTACCTGCGGCGCATGATCAGGTTGCTCGCCCTGCGCCTGGTCCAGGCACAGCACCTCGATACCCTCGGCCACTGGCAGCTGGCTCAGCAGGTTCGATTGGGTCAGCAGCAGGCGCAGGCCGCTGTCGGCGAACACCTGGGCGATGCGTTCGCTGGGCGCTTGTGGGTCCAGCGGCACATAAGCGCCGCCGGCCTTGAGCACGGCCAGCAGGGCAACCCCCATGTCCAGCGAGCGCTCCAGCGCCACACCGACCAGCACCTCGGGGCCGACACCCGATTGCACCAGGCGCTGGGCCAGGCGGTTGCTGCGGCGCTCCAGCTCGGCGTAACTCAGGCTGGCGCCCTGCCCTTCGCCGGCCAGCACCAGCGCGACCGCCTCGGGCGTGCGTGCAGCCTGGGCCTGGAAACGCTGATGGGCCAGTGCCGAGGCCTGCGGGGCGGGCGCACGCAGCGCCCAATCCTGCAGCTGGCGGGATTCAGCCACATCGAGCAATGGCAGCTCGCCGATTCGACGTTGCGGGTCAGCCTGCACGCTGCGCAGCAGGTTGCGCCAATGGCCGGCCATGCGCTCGACGGTGGCGGCGTCGAACAGATCGGTGGCGTAGGTGAAGGCGGCCAGCAAGCGTTCGCCTTCCTCGCGGGTTTCCAGCATCAGGTCACTGGCAGCGGCATGGCTGCGGGCGCCGGCCACGCTCTGCTCGGCGTCCAGATGCGCCAGCTGCAGGCCGCACCCCAGGCGCATGCCCTGGATGTCGGTGACCAGTGGCTGGTGGTTGTACATGACCTGGAACAGCGCGTTGTGGCTCTGGCTGCGGTTGGGCTGCAGCGCCTCGAGCAGCGCATCGAACGGCAGTTCCTGGTGGGCCTGGGCGCCGAGGGCAGTCTGGCGCAGTGCTGCCAGCAGCTGCTCGAAGGTCTGGCGCCCATCCAGCTGGCTGCGCAGCACCTGGGTATTGACGAAGAAGCCGATCAGCCCCTCGACCTCTCCGCGGTTGCGGTTGGCAATCAGGCCGCCGACGCGGATGTCGCCCTGGCCGCTGTAGCGGTACAACAGGGTCTTGAAGGCCGCCAGCAGCACCACGAACAGGGTCGTGCCCTGACGCTGGGCCAGCGCCTTCAGGCCGCTACGCAGCTCGGCGTCGATGGCGAACTCCAGGCGCGCACCGGCATGGCTCGGCTGGGCCGGGCGCGGGCGGTCGGTGGGCAATTCCAGTGGCTCGTGCTCCTCACCCAGCTGGGCGCGCCAGTAGTCGAGCTGGCGGGCCTGCTCGCCGGCCTCCATCCAGCTGCGCTGCCACAGGGCGTAGTCGCGGTAGTGCACGGCCAGTGCCGGTAACCGGGCCTGATCACCGGCGCTGCGGGCGTCCAGGCAGCGCATGAACTCTTCGATGAGGATGTTCATCGACCAGCCATCGGCGATGATGTGGTGCATGGTCAGCAGCAGCACGTGCTCATCCGCCGCCAGTTGCAGCAGCGCCACCCGCAGCAGCGGGCCCTGTTGCAGGTCGAACGACTGGCCGGCTTCGCGGGCGACTTCTTCGCGGGTCCGCTGCAGGCGCTGATCCACCTCCAGGGCGGACAGGTCGACGTGGCGAACCTGCACCTGCGCACCGTCACCGACACGCTGCAACGCCTGCCCGTCAACTTCCTCGAAGGTGGTGCGCAGGCACTCGTGGCGCTGCACCAGGTCGGCAAAGGCCAGGTCCAGCGCCTGGTGGTCCAGCCTGCCGAGCAGGCGCACGGCCCCTGGCAGGTTGTAGGCAGCGCTGCCTGGCTCCAGCTGCCAGAGGAACCACATGCGCTGCTGGGCATAGGACAGCTGGTCGCGGCCAGCGATGCCGCTACAGTCGGGAATGGGGTAGCTGGTGAAATCGACCTGCTCGTCGCGCAGGGCGGCGAAGAAGACACGGCGTTTTTCCAGCGGCAGTTCAATGAAGCGGCGCGCCAGCTTCAGGGATTGATCGAGGGTGCTCATAGGTCGTCCGAACCGGTGATGGGAGCCGCCCTGGGCTCCGCGATACCTGTTGAACGAATGGTTCCGGCTTGCATTTAGGTACTGTTTACAAAACCCGACAAGCCGGTTTACGGCAACGCGCCGGTGCGCCCGAAGACGAGCCGGCGGTCACTGCAGTGCTGCGCAGCTCAGCCCGCGCCGTGCCCCTCGGCCATGGCCACGATGACCTTGCGCTTGCCGGTGAAGGTGCTGCGGGCGTGGGCGGCGAGCATGTTGTCGAGCATCAGCACATCGCCTTCCTGCCAGGGGAAGGCGATGGTGCATTCATCCAGCACACCACGCACTTCGTCGAGGATCGAGTCTTCGATCGGTGAACCGTCGCCGTAATAGACGTTGCGTGGCAGGTCTTCCTCGTCGACGATTTCCAACAGACTCTCGCGCACCTCAGGGGGCAGGTTAGACACATGGAACAGGTGCGCCTGGTTGAACCACACATCCTCACCGGTACGCGGGTGGCGGGCCACTGCCTGGCAGATCTGGCGGGTACGCAGTTCGCCGTCGTCCTTCCACTCGCAGGTGATCGCATGGCGCTGGCAGTAGGCTTCCACCACTGCCGGGTCGTCACTGTTGAAGACTTGCTCCCAAGGCACATCCAGGCCGTTGCCGAAATTGCGCACGTACATCAGCCCGTGGCGGTTGAACCGTTCGTGAATGCGCGGGTCGATCCGACGGAACACCTCGCGGCTGTCGGCAATTGGCGTTTCCCCGCCGCTCTCGGCAGCGATCATGCTGTAGAACCAGATCTTCATCGGCCATTCACGGGTGTAGGCCTGCTCGTTGTGCAGCGGGATTTTCTGGTGCGGCGGATACTCGGTGGAGGTGTACACGCCCTGGGTGACGTTGCTGCGCGGGGTGGAGCCGAACTCGTAGTTCAGCAGCGGGTGGCCGAAGCCGCCGGCGAAGCTGCGGAAGGCCTCGGCGCCGCCCACGTCGAAGCCGCGAAAAAGGATGCCACCGGCATCGAGCAAGTGGCGATCGACCAACTCGCGGATCGGCTCCAGCGCCTCGTTGAGGTCCAGGCCGGCGTGGGGCGCCTCGACCAGCAAGGGCAGGCTGCGTTGGCCAGGCAGCAGAGGCCGGGCCAGCAGTTCCAGTATGGCGCTCATGGCTTCCCCCTTGCGGCAGCTGACCGCAGCGGGTTGAGCAGCAATTGATTGGCAACAGGCAGCGCCTGGCTGGCCTTGAAGCAGGTGGCGGCAAGCATCCTTCGACCCTCGATGAAATGACAGCAAGCTCCGGTTCGGGCGCGCGCAGCGCACGTCGGCCTTGTGCAAAGGAAACGAGGGGCAGAGGGAGGGATTTAGCGTGGATGGCGTCCCCGGCAGGAATCGAACCTGCACCAGAGTCTTAGGAGGACCCCGTTCTATCCATTAAACTACAGGGACTGAAACCCGCCGGCGATCTTGCTGAGCTGAGTGCAGCAATAGCGGGACGGCGAGCATGTTAACCAGCGCGCCACCGTTTGTCATGCCTGAATCGGGCTTTTTGCACGTGGGGATTTTCTGAGAGCCGCTCAGGCAATCAACTTTTCCTGACGCAGCAGATCAATCAAAGCCGCAACCGCCGTTGCCAAGTCACCTGAATTATCCAAGTAGTGCACCGACGGCACAGCCTCAAGCTGCAGCCGGGCATTGCGCGCCAGGCGCTGGTCGACTTGCTCCGGGGTTTCCCGCCCGCGGGCAAGCAAGCGCTCACGCAGCACTTCGGGCTGCACTTCCAGGCACACCGCCAAAAGATCGGGGTAGCGCGCCTGCGCCTCAGGCAGATATGCCCGCGAACCATTGACCAGCACCGAGTGCCCTTGCGCAAGCCACTGATCCACTTGGGCCGGAATCCCGTACTCCAGGCCATTGGCTCGCCAGTGCATGGCGAAAGCGCCCTCCTCGCGCAGCTGCGCAAACCGCTCGGCGCTGACGCCGTGGGCAGATTCACCCTTGGCCTCGGCGGAACGGGTGATGATCCGACGGGCAACTTCCACCCCTGCGGCAGACAATTGCGCGCGAGAAGCATCGATCAGGGAATCTTTTCCCGAACCGGAGGGTCCTACCAGGAATATCAGGCGGCCTGAGGCTCCATCTCGGGCGCTTGCGTCATGTTGCATAGCCACTATGCTCTAAGGAAGGAAACCCGCGCATTCTAGGTGTTTTCTGGGGCCTTTGCTGAGTTTTACAGGTTTTTGACGGCAAAAGGCTGACGGTGCGTCGGGCCGGATAATGCAAAACTTTTCAAACCAGTGCTCATTTCTGATAATTGGTACTGGCAAAAAGCCTTTATCCGGCTCACTATTTGTCACAGAATTGACGCCAAGGAATCGGCAACCATGAGGCAAGATGACCATCCAAATTTTCATGACGGTTGAACATTTTGTCGTCGCCACGGTCGTACTTCCACTCCGTGCGGCCAATTTGAGAACCGCTTCCCCTGAACCAGTAAATCCGGTCAATTTATATGCGCCCAATGAAACAGGCTATTTATTCGAGCCGCACCGCTGACAAGTTCGTCGTCCGCCTGCCAGACGGGATGCGTGAGCGCATTGCCGAGGTAGCGCGCAACCATCACCGCAGCATGAACTCCGAAATCATCGCGCGCCTGGAGCAGAGCCTTATCCAGGAAGGTGCGCTGGGCGACGAGCTGAGCATGCGCCTGGACAGCCCGGAGCTGTCGCTGCACGAGCGTGAGCTCCTGCAACGTTTCCGCCAGCTGTCGCACCGCCAGCAAAATGCGCTGGTGGCCCTCATCGCTCACGATGTGGAAATGGCCGCCGACGCCTCCTGAGGCCGGCAGCAAGCAGACACGAAAAAGCCAGCGTAAGCTGGCTTTTTTCGTTGTGTCCGCACAATGACCAAGGGCGCACCAGGCGCCCCGATCGCATTACAGCAGGAACAATGTGGCCAGGCCCAGGAAGATGAAGAAGCCGCCACTGTCGGTCACGGCAGTGATCATCACGCTGGCACCCATCGCCGGGTCACGCCCCAGACGGGCCAGGGTCATCGGAATCAGCACACCCATCAACGCCGCCAACAACAGGTTCAAGGTCATCGCTGCGGTCATCACCACGCCCAGTGACCAACTGCCATACAGCCAGAACGCCACTGCACCAATCACGCCGCCCCACACAAGGCCGTTGATCAGCGACACCGCCAATTCCTTGCGCATCAGGCGGCTGGTATTGCCCGGTGATACCTGGTCCAGCGCCATGGCACGGACGATCATGGTGATGGTCTGGTTACCTGAGTTGCCACCAATACCGGCAACGATCGGCATCAGCGCAGCCAACGCCACCAGCTTTTCAATCGAGCCTTCAAACACGCCGATCACGCGCGAAGCAAGGAAGGCAGTAATAAGGTTGATTGCCAGCCATGCCCAACGGTTGCGGAACGAGCGCCAGACCGAGGCGAAGATGTCTTCCTCCTCGCGCAGACCGGCCATGTTGAGCACTTCGCTTTCGCTCTCCTCACGGATCAGGTCAACCATCTCGTCAATGGTCAGACGGCCGATCAGGCGATCGCCCTTGTCCACCACCGGTGCCGAAACCAGGTCATAACGTTCGAAGGCCTGAGCCGCGTCGTAGGCATCTTCCTCAGGCTTGAAAGACACGGGGTCAGTTGCCATGACCTCTGCCACTTTCTTCTCTGGGTCGTTGACCAGCAGGCGCTTGATCGGCAGCACGCCCTTGAGAATGCCGTCATAGTCGACCACGAAGAGTTTGTCGGTATGGTTGGGCAGCTCTTTCAGGCGGCGCAGGTAACGCAGTACCACTTCCAGGCTGACGTCTTCGCGGATGGTGACCATCTCGAAGTCCATCAGCGCACCCACCTGCTCCTCGTCGTAGCTCAGTGCCGAGCGCACACGCTCGCGCTGCTGGGCATCGAGGCTTTCCATCAGCTCGTGAACCACGTCACGCGGAAGCTCTGGCGCCAGGTCAGCCAGTTCGTCGGCGTCCATTTCCTTGGCGGCAGCCAGGATCTCGTGATCGTCCATGTCGGCGATCAGCGATTGACGAACAGAGTCGGAAACTTCGAGGAGGATGTCGCCGTCACGATCCGAGCGCACCAACTGCCAGACCGTCAGACGGTCTTGCAGGGGCAAGGCTTCGAGGATGTAGGCGACGTCGGCAGGGTGCAGGTCGTCCAGCTTGCGCTGCAGGTCGACCAGGTTCTGGCGGTGGACGAGGTTTTCCACCAGGTCGTTGTGCTGACCTTCCTGACGGTGGGTCAGGTCTTCCACCACACGTTGGCGCTGCAGCAATTCGACCACTTGGGCCAGGCGATCCTGCAGGCTCTCTTGAGCTTTCTTTACTTCTACTTCAGTCATAGGCGAACTCCACTCCCAGCAGCGGAGCACGCCGGGAGAATCAATCAGTCAGATCTAGCTGTATGAATCTTGTTAAGGAGTAACTACTGGGTAAGTCCATGGTGGTTTTCCACAAGCCCCGGCGGGGCTGACGGGCGCAATCATACACTGCCTAAGCTGTCAGATCGCTTAAAATTTTGGCCAGAACAATCGTTTGCGAGATAAAGCTGGGACAACGCTCGAAGCCATCAGTGCGACGGCAGGCGCGCAATAAAAAACACATCCACCGCGCAAAAGTCTGTCGGGCCGGTTACTGTGCAGTCTAGTCAGGCATCACTGACAAAGCAGTGAAACAGAAAACAAAAAGCCCGCTCAATTGAGCGGGCTTCTTGATTGTATGGCGGACTCAGCAGGATTCGAACCTGCGACCGCTCGGTTCGTAGCCGAGTACTCTATCCAGCTGAGCTATGAGTCCGTGGT
>NZ_QEQQ01000006.1:243643-275461 GCF_003097235.1 Pseudomonas sp. CC120222-01a
AAAAGTGGCGGACTCAGCAGGATTCGAACCTGCGACCGCTCGGTTCGTAGCCGAGTACTCTATCCAGCTGAGCTATGAGTCCGTGTCTTGCCGCGCATGATAGTTCGCTGAAACATTTTTGCAAGAACTTTTTCGTTTAACTTCAACGACTTAGCGTTCTTACCGTTTACAGCGCCCTACGCAAATAATGGCGGTGAAGGGGGGATTCGAACCCCCGATACCCTTATGAGGTATACTCCCTTAGCAGGGGAGCGCCTTCGGCCACTCGGCCACCTCACCGCAACACGAGGCGAATATTAAAGAACCTCTTTCACCTTTGCAACCCTTTTTTTGAAAAAAACTTCAAAAAAATTAAAGGCTTGGCTCTTCATCCTTCTCCTTCTTGATCCGCAGGTAGATTTCCTCGCGGTGAACGGCCACTTCTTTAGGGGCGCTGACGCCAATACGCACCTGGTTGCCTTTGACGCCAAGCACCGTCACGGTGATCTCGCCGTCTCCAATGATCAGGCTCTCGGCGCACCGACGAGTCAGAATCAACATAGCTTTCTCCTTACGCAAAACATTCAGGGATTACAGTCTTGGGATGTCAGGCCTGAGCGTGGACGACACAGGGCCTGGATGATCGCCCCACGGGCAGGACATTACCTGCGTGGCGACCAGAAACGCGAAGGGCGCGGCTTAGCCGCGCCCTCCGGGCAACGCGTTACTCGCCCTGTCGTGCCGGAGCGTCGAGCTCGAACGCGGTGTGCAGCGCGCGTACGGCCAGCTCCAGGTACTTCTCTTCGATGACCACCGAGACTTTGATTTCGGAGGTGGAGATCATCTGGATATTGATGCTCTCCTTGGCCAGGGCTTCGAACATGCGGCTGGCAACGCCCGCGTGGGAGCGCATGCCGACGCCGACGATCGACACCTTGGCGATCTTGGTGTCGCCGATTACTTCACGGGCACCGATTTCACGTGCGGTATTTTCCAGCACGCTGTAGGCCTTCTCGTACTCGTTGCGGTGCACGGTGAAGGTGAAGTCGGTGGTGTTATCGTGGGAAACGTTCTGCACGATCATGTCCACTTCGATGTTCGAAGCACTGATCGGGCCGAGGATCTTGAAGGCAACGCCCGGGGTGTCCGGTACGCCACGAATGGTCAGCTTGGCCTCATCACGGTTGAAGGCGATACCGGAAATGATCGGCTGTTCCATGGATTCCTCTTCATCAATGGTAATGAGGGTACCTGGACCCTCCTTGAAGCTGTGCAGCACGCGCAGCGGAACGTTGTACTTGCCGGCGAACTCCACCGAGCGGATCTGCAGCACCTTGGAACCGAGACTGGCCATTTCCAGCATCTCTTCGAAGGTGATCTTCTCCAGGCGCTGTGCCTGCGGCACGACGCGCGGGTCGGTGGTGTAGACGCCATCGACGTCGGTGTAGATCTGGCACTCGTCAGCCTTGAGCGCAGCCGCCAGGGCCACGCCGGTGGTGTCGGAGCCACCACGGCCGAGGGTGGTGATGCTGCCGTGCTCGTCGACACCCTGGAAACCGGCCACCACGACCACGCGACCTTCCTTGAGGTCGGCACGGATCTTCTGGTCATCGATCTGCAGGATGCGCGCCTTGTTGTGCGCGCTGTCGGTGAGGATGCGCACCTGGTTGCCGGTGTAGGACACCGCTGGCACACCACGCTTGATCAAGGCCATGGTCAGCAGGGCAATGGTGACCTGCTCACCGGTCGACACGATCACGTCCAGTTCACGTGGAACCGGCTGATCGGTGATCTGCTTGGCCAGATCGATCAGGCGATTGGTTTCACCGCTCATGGCCGACAGCACAACCACCAGGTCGTCGCCCGCTTCACGGTGTTTCTTGACCTTTTCGGCTACCTGCTCGATCCGCTCGATGGAACCGACAGAGGTGCCGCCAAATTTCTGTACGATCAACGCCATTTCAATGGTGCCTCAGCCCGTACCGGGCCTCAAAAAAACCATCCAACATGAAGGGGCCGGCGGGGTGGCCTGTGTGGCCAATTCTTGCACCCAAATTCGGCGCCAGGATTCACCTCGCAGCGTTGCCACTCCTCGCCGTAGCCCTGCTACGACTCGTCGTGGCGCCTTGCGCGGCAAACCCTGGCACTCGAATTTGAGCACAAGAATTAGCCGTACAGGCCACTAGACCGCCGGCCCCTTCATCTCAAAGTCCCTGCTCTGCGAACGGCACGGCCAGCGCCAGGGCCTGGTCCAGTGCAGCGACGTCGACGCCACCACCCTGGGCCATGTCCGGACGGCCACCGCCCTTGCCACCCACTGCCGCAGCGGCTTGTTTCATCAGGTCACCAGCCTTGAGTTGGCTGGAGAGGTCTTTGGTCACGCCGGCCACCAGCACAACCTTGCCCTCATGCTCGCTGCCCAGCAGGATCACTGCGTGGCCGAGCTTGTTCTTCAGCTGATCGACCAGCGCCAGCAGTGCCTTGCCATCCTGCCCATCCAGGCGGGCGGCAAGCACTTTGGCACCCTTGACCTCAACGGCCGCATTGGAGAGATCGTCCCCGGCGGCGCTGGCGGCCTTGGCCTGCAGCTGCTCGAGCTGCTTTTCCAGCTGGCGGTTGCGCTCAAGCACAGCCGACAGCTTGTCGATCAGGTTGTCACGGTTGCCCTTGACCAGCTGCGCGGCTTCCTTGACCTGCTCTTCGGCAGCGTTCAGGTAGGCCAGTGCAGCGGCGCCGGTCACCGCTTCGATACGGCGTACGCCCGAGGCCACGCCGCCTTCGCTGATGATCTTGAACAGGCTGATATCGCCGGTGCGCTTGGCGTGGATGCCGCCGCACAGCTCGACGGAGAAATCGCCGCCCATGCTCAGCACGCGCACGGTATCACCGTACTTCTCGCCGAACAGGGCCATGGCACCCTTGGCCTTGGCGGTTTCGATATCGGTCAGCTCGGTTTCAACCGGAGTGTTCTTGCGCACTTCACGGTTGACGATGTCTTCCAGCTGCTTGATCTGCTCCGGCTTTACCGCTTCAAAGTGGCTGAAGTCGAAACGCAGGCGCTGGCTGTCGACCAACGAGCCCTTCTGCTGTACGTGCTCGCCCAGCACCTGACGCAGCGCTTCGTGCAGCAGGTGAGTGGCCGAGTGGTTCAGCGAGGTGGCGTGCTGCACGTCGGCATCGACCTTGGCCTCGACCGGCGAGCCAATGACCAGCGCGCCGCGGGCGACCACGCCGTGGTGCAGGAAGGCACCGCCAGTCTTGGTGGTGTCGCGCACGTCGAAGCGTGCAGCGCCGGCCTGCAGGAAGCCGGTGTCACCGATCTGGCCACCGGATTCGGCGTAGAACGGAGTGCGGTCGAGGACCACGACGCCCTGCTCGCCTTCGCCCAGCTGGTCGACGGCCTGGCCGTCCTTGTACAGGGCGATGATCTTGCCCTGGCCTTCGGTGGCGTCATAACCGAGGAACTCGGTGGCGCTGTCGACCTTGACCAGGCTGTTGTAGTCCATGCCGAAGCTGCTGGCGGAACGGGCACGCTCGCGCTGGGCTTCCATCTCGCGCTCGAAGCCGGCTTCATCGATGGTCAGCTCGCGCTCGCGGGCGATGTCGGCAGTCAGGTCCATCGGGAAGCCGTAGGTGTCGTACAGCTTGAACACCACGTCGCCCGGGACCACGTCGCCTTTCAGCTGGGCCAGGTCCTGCTCGAGGATGCGCAGCCCCTGCTCCAGGGTCTTGGCGAACTGCTCTTCTTCAGCCTTGAGCACGCGCTCGATGTGCGCCTGCTGGCTCTGCAGCTCTGGGAAGGCCTCGCCCATCTCGGCGGCCAGGGCGGCGACGATCTGGTAGAAGAAGCTGCCCTTGGCGCCCAGCTTGTTGCCGTGGCGGCAAGCGCGGCGAATGATGCGGCGCAGCACGTAGCCACGGCCTTCGTTGGACGGCAGCACGCCGTCGGCAATCAGGAAGCCGCAGGAACGGATGTGGTCGGCCACCACTTTCAGCGAAGCCTGGCCGTCGTTGCTGCAGCCGATGGCCTTGGCCGCGGCAGACAGCAGGTTCTGGAACAGGTCGATCTCGTAGTTCGAGTGCACGTGCTGCATGACCGCACTGATGCGCTCCAGGCCCATGCCGGTGTCCACCGACGGCGCTGGCAGCGGGTGCAGCACGCCGTCGGCGGTGCGGTTGAACTGCATGAAGACGTTGTTCCAGATCTCGATGTAGCGGTCGCCGTCTTCTTCCGGCGAGCCGGGTGGACCGCCCCAGATGTCGGCGCCGTGGTCGTAGAAGATCTCGGTGCAAGGGCCGCACGGGCCAGTGTCGCCCATGGTCCAGAAGTTGTCGGAGGCGTAGGGGGCGCCTTTGTTGTCGCCGATGCGCACCATGCGCTCGGCCGGCACGCCGACTTCCTTGGTCCAGATGTCGTAGGCTTCGTCGTCAGAGGCGTAGACGGTGACCCAGAGCTTTTCCTTGGGCAGGTTCAGCCACTTGTCGGAGGTCAGGAAGGTCCAGGCGAAGGTGATCGCGTCGCGCTTGAAGTAGTCACCAAAGCTGAAGTTGCCCAGCATTTCGAAGAAGGTGTGGTGACGCGCGGTGTAGCCGACGTTTTCCAGGTCGTTGTGCTTGCCACCAGCACGCACGCACTTCTGGCTGCTGACGGCGCGGGTGTAGGCACGCTTCTCGGCACCGAGGAAGCAGTCCTTGAACTGGTTCATGCCAGCGTTGGTGAACAGCAGGGTCGGGTCGTTGTTCGGGATCAGCGAACTGGAGGCGACTCGGGTATGGCCCTGCTCTTCGAAGAAGCGAAGGAAGGCTTCACGGATTTCTGCGCTTTTCATAGGTTCTTCCACGGAAACGGCGGCCCTTTGGGCAAACACGTCGACGAAACGACGGCAAAGGGCCGCATTATATCGGTCCTGCAAGCTCGGTGCAGTGTGTTTATGCGATAGAAAGCGTCGATTGGACGGCTTTTAAGGCGCTTGCAAACGAAAATGACATGAGCGGATGCTAAATGCAGCCTTTCGCCACTGGCAAGCCAATTACCGCCCAAGGGAAGGGAAAATGGAACAGGCGGTGAATTAAAAGGTTTTCATGAGTGTTTGGATCCGAAACCGAGTCGTCTGCTTCGCGGGCTCGCCCGCTCCCACAGGGATTGCACAAGGTTCGAAGCCAGTGCAGTACCTGTGGGAGCGGGCGAGCCCGCGAAGCAGGCGACGCCGGTCTCAGCCCAGGCGCTGCCCCGAATCAGGCACGATCAGGATGCCGGCGCGCAGGCCATTCTTGACCCGGGGATTGGGGAAGATGATCCGCGCGCCCTCCTCCTCGACCACCCAGCGCATCTCGGCCAGGTCCTCGGCCAGCAGGTAACCCTTGCTCAGCTCGGAGAAGTTCTCGATGTCCGCCGGCAGGTGCAGGTGGAAGCTGTCGCTGTGCTTGATGATCTCGCGGGCGACGCTGAACAGCTTCAGGCCGTCCAGCGAACCGTCAATCTCGGGCTCGGTATCTTCGATGATGCGGATCAGGCGCTCTTCGAGCTTGTCGAGGTTGACCTGCTCGTTCTGCCCGAACGGCCGCGCCTTGCCCAGTTCCAGGGTAAACGCCTCGGCATCCAGCTGTTCGTAGGTGAAGGCACTGAAGGTGATCGACGACTTGCTCTGCAGCAGCACCGCCTCCATGCCAGCTGCAGCCAGGCGGGCCAGCTCGCGACGGGAATGCTTGCGCCCCTCTTTGTAGGGGTACAGGGCAAACTGCTCGATCTTCGAGCCGCGGATCGCGGTGTGCAGATCGTAATGCAGGCGGGTGCGCTCAGGCTTGCTGAAGAACACCCGGGCGAACTGCTCCAGCTCGGCCGCACGCAATGCTTCGAAGCCGCTGGAAAGCTCGTGACGACCATTGAACAGCCGGTTGATGTCCTGCTCGACGAAACGCTCACCCTTGCGGATGGCGACCGGGTTGCCGAACAGGAACAGAATCCGCGCACGGGGCTTGATCTTGCCGTTGGCCACGCCATGCAGCAGCCTTTCGAGCAGTTCGATCGGTGCCGTCTCGTTGCCGTGGATACCGGCAGAGAGCAGCAGGTCCAGCCCACAATCTTCGCTTTCGGGCGGGCGCACTTCCAGTGCGCCCTCCCCCAGCCAGCGCAACCGCACGCCCTTGGGTGTCACTTGAGTCTTCTCGGCCGGCTCGTGATCGGTCAGGGTCAGCTCGAGCAATTTGCCAAGGGCGAGCATAGGCGCTTCCTTAGTGGTGGTGGCCGCAGTCGGGGCCATGGACGTGATCGTCATCTTCACCGACTTCCGCCGGCTCCATTTCCAGCTGCAGGCTGACCAGGTTGGTGGCCATCGGGCGCAACAGCAGGTTGGCGTATTCAGCATCGCCTTCCTCGACATCAACACCGATCAGCAGCTGGCCACGGCCGTCCTGCTGAACCCACACTTCCTTGCCTTGCCAGACAATAGCGAAACGGGTGCAGGAGGTTTCCAGCTGGGTGCCGTCTACATCTTCGAGGATCAGGCGCAGGGCGTCGGTCATTACAAATTCTCTCTTCAAGGTTGGCGTTGGAACGGGTACACCGAGCCCAACTTCAGGATCTGGGTCAATTCATCCAGTGCGGTACGGCACTCCAGCAGCAGCTGCGGGTCGGCAAGGTCGGCTTCGCCAAGGCGATCGCGGTAGTGCTTGTCGACCCACTGCACCAGGGTGTCGTACAGCGGGGCGGTCATGATAACGCCTGGATTGACCGCCGCCAGTTCCGATTCCTTCAATGCCACGCGCAAACGCAGGCAAGCCGGGCCACCGCCGTTCTGCATGCTCTGCTTGAGGTCGAACACCTTGACCTCCTTCACCGCGCCGCC
This sequence comes from Pseudomonas sp. CC120222-01a, assembly GCF_003097235.1. Taxonomy (GTDB): domain Bacteria; phylum Pseudomonadota; class Gammaproteobacteria; order Pseudomonadales; family Pseudomonadaceae; genus Aquipseudomonas. The sequence continues at coordinate 250,468 of NZ_QEQQ01000006.1, forward strand.
CTGGGTGGTCAGCTGGCTCAGATAAGCCCAGACCCGCTCGTTGTTGCGGCACTCTTCCGGCACCACCAGCAGCATCGAGCCATCGTCACGACTGAGCAGCTGGCTGTTGAACAGGTAGGAGCGCACTGCATCTTCTACCGTCACCGCCCCACGTGGCACACGGATGGCCTGGAAGTTGCCACCCTTGCTGGCCAGTTTAGCCTGCAGTTGGCCAAGCACCGCGTCGGTCTCGAGGAATGCGTCCTCGTGGTAGAACAGCACTTCACCATTACCGACCGAAATCACGTCGTTGTGGAACACACCCTGGTCGATCACTGCCGGGTTCTGTTGAGCGTAGACCACACCATCATCACTCAGGCCGTGCAGCCTGGCCACGGCCTGGGAGGCCTCCAGGGTCTGCCGCGCCGGGTACTTCTGCGGTGCGGGGTAGCGGCTGTCGAAGGCACTGCGGCCATAGACGAAGAACTCCACCCCGGCCTCGCCATATTCGCGGCAGAAGCGCGTGTGGTTGGCCGCGCCCTCGTCGCCGAACTGTGCCACGGCAGGCAGGGCTTCATGGTGGGCAAAGTGTTTCTCGTTGTTGAACATCGCCGCCAGCACGCGGCTGGTGGTCGGGTGCTCGATGCTGCGGTGGTACTTGCAGTTGAGGTTGGCAGCAGTGAAGTGCACGCGGCCATCGGCGGTGTCGGCGCTCGGGCTGACGGTGGCGGCGTTGGCCACCCACATGCTCGAGGCCGAGCAGCTGGCGACCAGCAGTGGCATGGCCTCCTTGGCGGCACGCTGGATCACCTCGGCATCACTGCCACTGAAACCCAGGCGACGCAAGGCGGCCACGTCCGGGCGCTCCTGCGGCGCCAGCACGCCCTGCTTGAAGCCCATGTCGGCCAGCGCTTTCATCTTGGCCAGGCCCTGGCGCGCCGCTTCCCGCGGGTTGGACCCTTGCTGGCTGTTGCTCTGCGAAGCCACGTTACCGTAGGACAGGCCGCCGTAGTTGTGGGTAGGCCCCACCAGGCCATCAAAATTCACTTCATAGGATTTCATCGGCTAGGCTCCGTGACCTGTTGTTATAGGGTGACGCCCGGCGTCAGGGTCGCCGGCAAGGCAAGGCTGGCGGTCTCCAGCGAAGCCACGGGGTAAGCGCAGTAATCGGCGGCGTAGTAGGCACTGGCGCGGTGGTTGCCACTGGCGCCCACCCCACCGAACGGCGCACTGCTGGCGGCGCCGGTCAGCTGCTTGTTCCAGTTGACGATACCGGCACGGCTGCGCAGCCAGAAGTACTGGTAGCGCGCACGGGAATCGGACAACAGGCCAGCGGCCAGGCCGTACTGGGTGTTGTTGGCCTCGTCGATGGCGGCATCGAAGTCGGCGTAGCGGATCACCTGCAGCAGCGGGCCGAAGAACTCTTCATCCGGGCGATCGGCCACGGCCGTGACATCGAGAATGCCGGGCGTCAGCAGTGCGGCGTCGGCCTGAGGCTGGGTCATTGCCAGCAGCTTCACGGCGCCCTTGGCCAGCAGCTCGGCCTGGGCCGCGATCAGTGCCTGCGCAGCCTGCAGCGAGATCACCGAGCCCATGAACGGCGCCGGCTGCTGGTCGAAGGCACCGACGGTAATGCTCCGGCACACCTCGACCAGCCGCGCGACCAGCTCATCGCCCCAGGCGCCCTGCGGCACCAGCAGGCGGCGGGCACAGGTGCAGCGCTGGCCGGCAGAAATGAATGCTGACTGGATGATGGTGTACACCGCAGCGTCGAGGTCCTTGACCTCGTCCACCACCAGCGGGTTGTTGCCGCCCATCTCCAGGGCGAGGATCTTGTCCGGGCGGCCGGCAAACTGTTGGTGCAGCAGGTTGCCGGTGCGGCTGGAGCCGGTGAAGAACAGGCCGTCGATACCGGGGTTGGCGGCCAGCGCCACACCGGTTTCACGGGCGCCCTGAACCAGGTTGAGCACTCCAGCCGGCAGGCCGGCGGCGATCCAGCAGTTGACCGTCAGCTCGGCAACCTTAGGGGTCAGCTCGCTGGGCTTGAACACCACGCAGTTGCCGGCCAGCAGTGCCGGCACGATATGGCCATTGGGCAAATGACCGGGGAAGTTGTAAGGGCCGAACACCGCCACCACGCCATGGGGCTTGTGCCGCAGCACGGCCGTGGCATCGGCCAGCGGGCCGCTTTTTTCGCCGGTACGCTCGCGGTAGCTCTGCACCGAGATCGCCACCTTGTTGACCATGCTGGTCACTTCCGTGGCCGACTCCCACAGCGGCTTGCCGGTTTCCTCACCGATGCAGTGGGCCAGCGCCTCGGCATGCTGCTTCAACTGCTCGGCAAACTTCTCCAGCACGTCGATGCGCGCCTCCAGACTCAGCTGCGCCCAGGCCGGGAATGCCTGACGGGCCGCCTTGACGGCTGCGTCAACCTGGCCGGCGTCGGCGCCCTGCCCTTGCCAGACGACGGCCTGCGTCACCGGGTTGAGCGACTGCAGGGCTTCGCCCTGGCCAGCGAGCCAGTTGCCTGCGATGTAATGCGTGGTCATTTACTGGGCCTCCCGGCTTGCCGACAGCGGCACGGCGCGTACGTTGTCGCCAGCGCCCATGCGCAGGCGCTTGGCGGTCTGCGGATCAACCACCAGGGTGCCGGCGGCAAGGCGCGCAGGCGCTGCGGTAATGCGGCAGTCGTCGCGCTTGCGGTTGTGAATGATGTAAGGGGTCGCGTCATCGCCCGGCGTGCCCACGGCCAGCACCAGGGTCTCGCTCTCGCGCACGGCGCGGATCTTCGAGGTCTCGCATTCGATGGCCGGGCCGGCGTCGAAGATGTCGACGTAGCCCTGATAGCTGAAGCCTTCCTGCTTGAGCATCGCCAGCGCAGGCTCGGTGTCGGTGTGCACACGGCCGATGACATTGCGTGCAGCCTCGGACAGGAAGCAGGTGTACAGCGGGAACTTGGGCATCAGCTCGGCGATGAACGACTTGTTGCCGACGCCAGTAAGGTAATCGGCCTGGCTGAACTCCATCTTGAAGAAGTGCCGGCCCAGGCTTTCCCAAAATGGCGAACGGCCTTGCTCATCGGACATGCCGCGCATTTCAGCGATGATCTTGTTGCCGAACAGCTCGGGGAACTCGGCAATGAACAGCATGCGTGCACGCGACAGCAGGCGGCCATTGAGCCCCGAGCGGTAATCGCTGCGCAGGAACAGCGAGCACAGCTCGGAGTTGCCAGTCAGGTCGTTGGCCAGGAACAGCGTAGGGATTTCGCGGTAGATCTTCAGCTCCTGGGAGGCGCTGACCGTCAGGCCGACCCGGTAGTTGTACCAAGGCTCACGCAGGCCCACGGCACCGGCGATGGCGCTGATGCCGACCACCAGGCCTTCGTCGTTCTCCAGCACGAACAGGTAATCGGTGTCGCCACGCTCGGCTTCGCCACGGAAGCTCTTTTCGGCCCAGCCGACGCGATGGCCAAGGCGCTCCTCGTTGGCCGGCAGGGTGGTCAGCCCGGTGGTGCCAGTGCTGCGGGCCAATTCGATCAGCGCGGGTAAATCGCTGCTGCGTACAGGACGAACGATCATGCTATCTCCTTGTGCGGCGGCCAGTGCCTGCCGCGAAACTCAACGTTCCGGCTTGTGCAAAGCTCAGGCGGCGACCAGGCGCACGCTGGCGCCCTCACCAACACCCAGGGCTTCGGCCGCCTGGCTGCTCAGGCTGACCGGCTTGCCCGGCACCCAGTCCAGCTCCAGCAACACCGCGCGGTAGTCCTGCAACTGGCCGTTGCACACCAGGTACGGGCGCCCACCCTTGACCGGGGTGTCGTCCACCTTGACCGGCACCACGCGGCTCTGGGCGATCGAGCGGATGCCCGAGGTACGCGCATGCAGGGTCGGCCCGCCGTCGAAGATGTCGATGTAGTGCTCGGTCTCGAAGCCTTCGCGCATGAGGATGTCGAAAGTGATCTGCGCCCGCGGGTGCACCTGGCCCATGGCTTCCTGGGCTGCATCGGGTAGCAGCGGCACGTAGATCGGGTAATGCGGCATCAGTTCGGCCAGGAAGGTGCGGCTCTTCAGGCCGCACAGGCGCTCGGCGTGAGCGTAGTTGAGGTCGAAGAAGTTACGGCCGATGGCATCCCAGAACGGCGATTCGCCCTGCTCGTCGCTGTAGCCGACGATTTCGGTGACCACCGAATCGGCGAAGCGCTCCGGGTGCGAGGCCATGAACAGCAGACGGCCACGGGAATTGAGCTCGGCCCAGCCGCTGTTCACCAGTTCCGGCAACACATAGAAGCTGGTCAGCAGGCTGTTGCCGGTCAGGTCATGGCACAGCGACAGGACATGGATCTTGTTATGGATCTTCAGCTCGCGCGAGGCGTGCACGAAGGTCTCGTTGCGGAAGCTGTAGAACGGCTCGGAATAGCCAGCCGAGGCGACGATGGCCGAGCAGCCGGCAAGCTGGCCGGTCTCGCTGTCTTCGAGCACGAAGAAGTAGCTCTCTTCACCGTTGAAACTGACTTCGGCAGCGAAGGAGGTTTCCGAGGCGGCAATCTTGTCGCCCAGGCGGGCGGCATCGTCCGGCAGCGAGGTGACACCAACGGGGCTGTCGGCAGCCATGCGCTGCACTTCGTTCAGATCAGCCATTTGCGCGGGGCGCATCACCAGCATGGTGTCACTCCTTTGGAAAAACGGGCCATTCACGACGGCACGGAAAAACGGCGGACGCATCGGCACCCGCACTGGAATTCGGGGTTCACCGCCCCGGCGCCGCGAAGCGCCCGGGTCGGTGAACGGACCGCAGGCCGATCAGCCTTTGGTCAGTTGCGCCACAGCGCGTTCGAAGCGGTCCAGGCCTTCGTCGATGTCGGCATCTTCGACCACCAGGCTTGGGGCGAAGCGGACCACATCCGGGCCGGCCTGCAGCACCATCACGCCTTCTTTTTCAGCGGCGTTGAGCACGTCCTTGGCCTTGCCCTGCCAGGCTTCGGTCAGCACGCAGCCGATCAGCAGGCCGACGCCACGCACCTGGCTGAACAGGCCGTACTGCTGGCCGATCTTTTCCAGGCGGGACTTGAAGCGCTCGTGCTTGGCCTTGATGCCGGCCAGGGTTTCCGGGGTGTTGACCACGTCCAGCACGGCGCAGGCGACGGCGCAGCCCAGCGGGTTGCCGCCGTAGGTGGTGCCGTGGGTGCCGACGGCCAGGTGCTTGGCGATGTCGGTGGTGGTCAGCATGGCGCCGATCGGGAAACCGCCGCCCAGGCTCTTGGCGCTGGTCAGGATGTCCGGGGTCACGCCGTAGTGCTGGTAGGCGTACAGCGAGCCGGTGCGGCCGACGCCAGTCTGCACTTCGTCGAAGATCAGCAGGGCGTTGTGCTCGTCGCACAGTTTGCGCGCACCTTCCAGGTAGGCCTTGTCGGCGGGTACTACACCGCTCTCGCCCTGGATCGGCTCGATCACCACGGCGCAGGTCTTGTCGGAAATCTGTGCCTTCAGCGCTTCCAGGTCGTTGTAGGGCACGTGGCTGATGCCGGTGATCTTCGGGCCGAAGCCGTCGGAGTACTTCGGCTGGCCACCGACGCTCACGGTGAACAGGGTGCGGCCGTGGAAGCTGTTCACGGTGGCGATGATTTCGTGCTTCTCAGGGCCGAAGCGGTCGTGGGCGACGCGGCGGGCCAGCTTGAAGGCGGCTTCGTTCGACTCGGCGCCGGAGTTGCAGAAGAACGCACGGTCGGCAAAGGTGGCGTCGACCAGCTTGTGCGCCAGGCGCAGGGCCGGCTCATTGGTGAAGACGTTGGAGACGTGCCAGAGGGTGTTGGCCTGTTCGGTCAGGGCCTTGACCAGTGCCGGATGGCAGTGGCCCAGGGCGTTCACCGCGATGCCGCCGGCAAAGTCGATGAGCTCGCGACCCGACTGGTCCCAGACGCGGGAACCCTCGCCTCGCACAGGAATGAAGGCCGCCGGAGAATAGTTAGGGACCATGACCTGGTCGAAATCGGCACGTTGCACCGGGGCTTGCTCAACGGACATCTGAGTCTCCTGAAGAGGAACGCTGGCCTGGAAGTGGCGAGCGATGGGGGGATTGTAAGGACTGATCCGCGCCTGTCCTTGCGGCCAAGCGACAACTTGTTACAGCGCAAAACCCAGTTTTACCAAGGCTTTCGGCAATGCGACAAACACTGTCGCAATCGCGCAGTGTACGGGAGAGAGGGTGCTGGGTGAACGGGTGTTCACATTAAGAAGGAATGCTGCCAGTGCCGGCCCTTTCGCGGGCACGCCCGCTCCCACAGGGTATGTGCAGGGCTTGATGCTAGTGCAGTACCTGTGGGAGCGGGCATGCCCGCGAAAGGGCCGGCACTGGCGGTAGAAAACTCAGCCTTTTTCGGCCGGTGCCGAGCTCAATTCGAACGGGCTGCTGCTACGCCGCTGGTTGCGATCTTCCCGCGGCGTGGCGCCGAAGAAATTGCGATAGGCGCTGGAGAAATGTGGCCCCGAGGAGAAGCCACAGGACAAGCCGATCTGGATGATCGACTTGCTGGTCTGCATCAGCATCTGCCGCGCCTTGTTCAGCCGCAGCTCCAGGTAGTACTGGCTCGGCACGCGGTTCAGGTACTGCTTGAAGATCCGCTCCAGCTGGCGGCGCGACACGCAGACATGCTGGGCGATTTCGTCTGTGGTCAGCGGCTCTTCGATGTTCGCTTCCATCAGCAGCACGGCCTGGGTCAGCTTCGGATGGCTCGAGCCAAGGCGGTTCTGCAATGGAATGCGCTGGCGCTCGCCACCTTCGCGAATACGCTCGACCACCAGTTCCTCGGACACCGCCCCGGCCAGCTCGGCCCCATGATCGCGGGCCAGCACCGCCAGCAGCAGGTCGGTAACGGCCATGCCACCACAGGCGGTCAGGCGGTCACGGTCCCAGTCGAACAAGTGGCTGGTGGCGATCACCTTGGGGAAACGCTCGGCAAAGTCATCCTGCCAGCGCCAATGCACCGCAGCGCGATAACCGTCGAGCAAGCCAAGCATGGCCAGCGGGTACACCCCGGCGGACAGGCCGCCGATCATGCAACCACTGCGCGCCAGCTGCTTGAGCGCCGCCGACAGTGCCGAACCCACCGCCTGGGGCAAGTCGTCGGCCAGCAGGAACAGCTTGTGGCAACCTTCCAGGCGCCCGTTCCACGGCTCGCCCGGCAAACGCCAGGCGCCCTCCTCGGCAGGCTCCGCCTGGAGGAAGACGGTCTCGTAGACCACCTCCGGATGCACCCGCTGGGCCACCAGCAACACTTCCTCCGCCAGCGCCAGGGTCAAAGGCTTGGTGCTTGGCCAGATGAGAAAACCGATTCGCTGGGTGGTCATAGGGTGCGGTCCGAAACCTGGGTTCGTTCGAGTCTGTGGCGCCGGGTCAGGCTGCGCTCGCTGCGCAGCATGCCCTATTCTGGTGCAAAGGTGCAGCTTTTTACTTCAGGCTGCCGGAGAGGAACTGCTTGAGCCGCTCCGATTGCGGGTTGGCCAGCACTTCACGTGGGCAACCGGTTTCTTCGACCAGGCCTTTGTGCAGGAACACCAACTGGTTCGACACTTCACGGGCAAAGCCCATTTCGTGGGTCACCACGACCATGGTCCGGCCTTCCTGGGCCAGCGCCTGCATGACCTTGAGCACATCGCCCACCAGCTCCGGGTCGAGCGCCGAGGTCGGCTCGTCGAACAGCATGACCTCTGGCTCCATGGCCAGGGCCCGGGCAATTGCCACACGCTGCTGCTCACCACCGGACATATGCCCTGGGAAGGCATCCTTGCGATGTGCCACGCCCACCTTGGCCAGGTAGTGCTCGGCCTTTTCCAGGGCTTCTTTCTTGTTCATGCCCAGCACGTGCACCGGGGCTTCGATGATGTTCTCCAGTGCAGTCATGTGCGACCACAGGTTGAAATGCTGGAACACCATCGACAGGCGCGAGCGCATACGCTGCAGCTGGCGCGGGTCGGAGGCCTTGAGCGCGCCATCCTTGCCAGGCACCAGCTTGAGTTCTTCGTTGTTGAGCAGGATCTTGCCTGCATGGGGCTGCTCGAGCAGGTTGATGCAGCGCAGGAAGGTCGACTTGCCCGAACCGCTGGAGCCGATGATGCTGATCACGTCGCCTGCCTTGGCCGCCAGGGACACGCCCTTGAGCACTTCATGGCTGCCGTAGCGCTTGTGCAGGTCTTGGACTTCGAGTTTGTACATGCTGTCGGTTCTCACAGAGCGTTCAGTGCTTGCGCGGCGCCAGGTAGCCGAGCCAGCGGCGTTCGGCCATCTTGAACAGGCGCACGAGGATGAAGGTCAGGCACAGGTAGAACACGCCCGCCGTGATGTAGGCCTCGAAAGGCAGGTAGTACTGGGCATTGACCGTGCGTGCGGCACCGGTGATGTCGATCAGGGTGACGATCGACGCCAGGCTGGTGGTCTGCAGCATCATGATCACTTCGTTGCTGTACTGCGGCAGTGCCCGGCGCAGGGCCGATGGCAGCAGGATGCGGCGGTACATCTTCATGCGCGACATGCCCATGGCCTTGGCCGCTTCGATCTCGCCATGGGGCGTGGCCTTGAGGCTGCCGGCGATGATTTCCGCGGTGTAGGCGCTGGTATTGATGGCGAAGGCCAGGCAGGCGCAGAAGGTCGCGCTGGACAGCCACGGCCAGAAGATGCTCTCGCGCACCGCCTCGAACTGGGCCAGGCCGTAGTAGATCAGGAACAGCTGCACCAGCATTGGCGTGCCGCGGATCACGTAGGTGTACAGCCAGGCGCCCATGTTCACCAGCGGCTGCTTGGAGACGCGCATCAGGCCCAGCGGAATCGCCGCCAGCAGGCCGAACAGCAGCGACAGCGCCAGCAGCTTGAGGGTGGTCAGCAGGCCGCCGAGGTACAGCGGCATGGCTTCCCAGACGACGTTGTAGTCGAAAATCATAGTTCAGCCACCTTGACGCCTACCGAGTAGCGGCGCTCCAGATACTTCAGCGCCAGCAGCGAAATACTGGTGATCACCAGGTACAGCGCGGCCACGGCCAGGAAGAAGGTGAAAGGCTCGCGGGTGGCGTCGGCCGCCTGCTTGGCCTTGAACATCATGTCCTGCAGGCCGACCACCGAAATCAGCGCGGTGGCCTTGGTCAACACCAGCCAGTTGTTGGTGAAGCCCGGGATGGCCAGGCGGATCATCTGCGGCACCTGGATGCGGAAGAACACCTGGCGCGCGCTCATGCCATAGGCCACGCCGGCTTCGGCCTGGCCCTTGGGGATACCGAGGAACGCACCACGGAAGGTTTCCGACAGGTACGCACCGAAAATGAAGCCCAGCGTGCCGATACCGGCTACCAGCGGATTCAGGTCGATGTAGTCGTCATAGCCGAGCAGCGGTGCCACCCGGTTGATGATGTCCTGGCCGCCGTAGAAGATCAGCAGGATCAGGACCAGGTCGGGGATGCCACGGATCACCGTGGAATACAGATCCCCCAGCCAGGCCAGCCAGCGCACCGGCGACAAACGCAGCGCCACGCCGATCAGGCCGAGGACGATGGCCAGGGCCATCGACGACAGGGCGAGCTGTAGCGTCAGCCACGCCCCGTCGAGGATGACTGCCCCATAGCCTTTCAACATGATTGGGATTCCTCAGGGCTTGGGAATGAAAAATGGTGCAAACCTCAGAGCCTCTGCTGTTTGCACCATTGCACAGGTGAAACCCGACGTCTTAGTTCGAGTCTGGACCGTAGATGTCGAAGTTGAAGTACTTCTTCTCGATTTCTTTGTACTTGCCGTTGGCGCGGATGGCGTCGATGGCCTTGTTGATGCGCTCGCGGTTGGCGTCGTCGCCCTTGCGCACGGCGATGCCGACGCCGTCACCGAAGTACTTCACGTCGGTGAACGATGGGCCGACGAAGGCAAAGCCCTTGCCGGCGTCGGTTTTCAGGAAGCCGTCTTCGAGCAGGGTGGCGTCGGCCACGGTACCGTCCAGGCGACCGGCAGCGACGTCCAGGTAGATTTCGTTCTGGGTGCCGTAAGGCACGACAGTGGCGCCCTTCGGAGCCAACACTTCCTTGGCGAAGCGGTCGTGGATCGAGCCGCGCTGCACGCCGATCTTCTTGCCCTTGAGTTCGTCGAGGCTGTCGCTGACGGTGGTGCCGTCCTTCATGACCAGGCGCGCCGGGGTCAGGTAGTAGCGCTTGGTGAAGTCGACCGACTTCTTGCGATCATCGGTGATCGACATGGACGACAGGATGGCGTCGATCTTGCGCACTTTCAGTGCCGGGATCAGGCCGTCGAACTCTTGCTCGACCCAGGTGCACTTGGCCTTCATCTCTTCACACAGGGCGTTGCCGATGTCGTAGTCGAAACCGGCGATGCTGCCGTCCGGCTGCTTGAAGGCGAACGGTGGGTAGGCGGCTTCGATGCCGATCTTCAACGGTTTTTCATCGGCCTGCGATACCAGGGAAAACACGGAAAGCGCCAGGGCGCCAAGCAGTGCGAGCTTCTTCATCAGGTAACTCCATCGGTACGGGGCAATACGAGGCAGGGGGTAACAGCTGCCCGATATGCGAATGGGTACAACGCGAGCCGCGCAGGTTTCGACCAAGGTCGCAGACCACGAGCGAGTGAGTGGCATTTTAACGACAGCCCGGTAGTCGATATTTCTTCAAAGCGACAACTACTTACAGAAGCGCTTGAAATCGCGGCGGGCGATGTTGACAGCTTTTGCAAATCATGCAAGAGCTCAAGAGAAATAACCTGTGGATCAAGCAATTACCGGGCCTATTATTGGCAAACCCTTGCAATACGGCAAGTGCAGCGTTTCACCTTGCTGAAAATGCCCACGCGAGCGCACCGAAATGGCCCGGATCTGTTTCCGTGCGCCCCGATCTTGTGCGAAATCGGTGACAGAAGAGTTACCGATGATTGTCGGGTAACAGTAAAGCAAAAACCCCGCCGGTCGCCCTGGCGGGGTTTGCATTATCGTTAAATCGGGCTTATCAGGCCGAAGCCAGGCTCATTGCCTTGTGGGTATCGATCAGGTGTTGCACCACGCCTGGGTCAGCCAGGGTCGAGATGTCACCCAGGGCATCGTATTCGGCCGTGGCGATCTTGCGCAGGATACGCCGCATGATCTTGCCCGAGCGGGTCTTCGGCAGCCCCGGCGCCCACTGGATCACATCCGGCGAGGCAATCGGGCCGATCTCCTTGCGCACCCAGTTCTTCAGTTCCAGGCGCAGCTGCTCGCTCGGTTCGATACCGGCATTGAGGGTGACATAGACATAGATGCCCTGCCCTTTGATGTCGTGCGGCACACCGACCACCGCAGCCTCGGCCACCTTGGCGTGGGCGACCATGGCGCTTTCGATCTCGGCGGTGCCCATGCGGTGACCGGACACGTTGAGCACGTCGTCCACGCGGCCGGTGATCCAGTAGTAGCCATCCTCGTCACGGCGCGCGCCGTCGCCGGTGAAGTACATGCCGCGGAAGGTCTTGAAGTAGGTGTCGACGAAGCGGTCGTGGTCGCCGTACAGCGAACGCGACTGGCCCGGCCAGGAGTCAAGGATCACCAGGTTGCCTTCGGCAGCGCCTTCGATCAGGTTGCCCAGGTTGTCCACCAACGCCGGCACCACCCCGAAGAACGGACGGGTCGCCGAGCCTGGCTTGAGCGCCGTGGCGCCCGGCAGCGGGCTGATCAGCACGCCACCGGTCTCGGTCTGCCACCAGGTGTCGACGATCGGGCAACGCTCCTTGCCCACGGTCTTGTAGTACCAGTTCCAGGCCTCGGGGTTGATCGGCTCGCCCACCGAGCCCAGCAGGCGCAGGCTGGAACCGTCGGCGCCGGCAACGGCCGCCTGCCCTTCGGCCATCATGGCGCGGATCGCGGTCGGGGCGGTGTAGAGGATGTTGACCTTGTGCTTGTCGACGATCTTCGACACGCGGGTGATGTCCGGGTAGTTCGGCACGCCTTCGAACAGCAGCGTGGTGGCGCCGTTGGCCAGCGGGCCGTAGACGATGTAGCTGTGGCCAGTGACCCAGCCGACGTCAGCGGTGCACCAGTAGACTTCGCCCGGGCGGTAGTCGAACACGCGCTCATGGGTCAGCGCGGCATACACCAGGTAACCCCCGGTGGTGTGCAGCACACCCTTGGGCTTGCCGGTGGAGCCGGAGGTGTAAAGGATGAACAGCGGCTCTTCGGCGCCCATTTCCTTCGGTGCACAGTGGCTGGAGGCCACTTTCATCAGGTCTTCGAACCAGATGTCGCGGTGCTGGTGCCAGGCGATGTCGCCACCGGTGCGCTTGCACACGATGATCTTCTGCACGCTGCTGGTTTCCGGGTTGGTCAGCGCCAGGTCGACGTTGGCCTTGAGCGGGGTACGACGGCCGCCGCGCAGGCCTTCGTCGGCAGTGATCACCACCTTGGACTTGCAGTCGATGATGCGGCCAGCCAGCGCTTCCGGCGAGAAGCCGCCAAACACCACCGAGTGGATGGCGCCGATGCGAGCGCACGCCAGCATGGCCACCACGGCCTCGGGGATCATCGGCATGTAGATGGTCACCACATCGCCACGGTGCACGTCCTGGCCGCGCAGGGCGTTGGCGAACTTGCAGACCTGCTCGTGCAGTTCGCGGTAGGTGATGTTGCGGTGTTCGGAAGGGTCATCGCCCTCCCAGATGATTGCCAGCTGGTCGCCGCGCTCTTCAAGGTGGCGGTCCAGGCAGTTGGAGGAAACGTTCAGAGTGCCGTCGGCGAACCACTTGATATCGACATGGTGGTCGTCGAACGAGGTCTGCTTGACCTTGGTGAAGGGCTTGATCCAGTCCAGACGCTGGGCCTGCTCACGCCAGAAGCCGTCCGGGTTGATCACCGATTGCTGGTACATGGCCTTGTAGGTGGCCTCGTCGGTCAGGGTAGTGGCCGCAACCTCGGGACGAACGGGATACAGTGGAGCCGCACTCATCTGTGTTACCTCGGTGTAATAGTTGTTTTTGTATGGAATCGTTTGTAACTGTACCAGAGCGGGAAAAACCATACGACGATGGTAGTAGCGCGACGGGAAAATCTTCATGCGAACAGCGCGGAAGGCTCTAGCCCGCAGCCGCCGGCCCGGCCAGGGAAAAATGCGATAGCGCCTGCCGGGGGATTGTTACAGATTCTGGAAAAAGGCAAAAAAACTTTATCAAAACGCCATCTGTTTCCCTTAGTTGCCCAGGCATAAGATTCACCTCGCCAGCAACGGCAAGGCGATTAACTACTGGAAACAGCCCCCACGAAGGCAATCAGTTAATCCCCCTCTAATTTTGATAGTTGAACTTTGGCAGTACTCGCGGCGCCACAAGCGCCGCGCGCCCCCTCACGACCTTAGACAGGTAAAATGAAAATGAAAGCTTTACTGGTATTGGTACTTGGCGGTCTTTGCGGCGCGGCGATGGCCGGCGAAGCAAACAATGTCGAGCAGATCCCGGTTGAACAGTACAGTTACTCGCAGCACCTGGACATTGCCCGCGTCATCTCCATGAGCGAAGTGCCCAACGTGTGTGAAGTCGTGCCCGCCCGCATGACCTACGAGGACTCCAAGGGCCAGAAGCACATTCTCGAATACCGCGTGATGGGGAACGGCTGCTCCAACGGCTGATACCTTGAATCGGGGCCCTTGTGGGCCCCGTTCGCGTTTTGCCCGCACGCAACTTCCGCGCCGCCGTGAAAGTTAACGGGAAACTAAATAACCGTTATTTAATCTGCCGACTTGCCCAGGGAATAATCCCGCAACTTGTTGGCAATCGTCGTATGGGAAACCCCCAGCCGTTTACCCAGTGCCCGGCTACTTGGAAACTCGCCCATCAGACTTTCCAGTACCGCCTTTTCAAATCGTCCAACAATCTGCGCAAGATCCCCGTCCAGCGAAAACTCGCCCAACGGTTGCCGCACGCCATAATCCGGCAAGCGAATATGCTCCCCTTTCACCACCCCGCCCTCGCATAGCGAAACCGCCTGGAACAACACGTTCTCCAACTGCCGCACGTTACCCGGCCAGTGATACTGGCTGAGCTTATCCATGGCCACCGGCGCCAGGCGCGGCATGGCGCAGCCGATCTGCCGGCTGGCCTGGTCGAGAAAGTGCTGCACCAGGCCTTCCAGCCCGTCCATGCACTCGCGTAGCGGCGGAATGTGCAGCGACAGCACGTTGAGCCGGTGATACAGGTCCTGGCGGAACTCGCCACGGGCGCACAGCTCGGACAAGTCAACCTGGGTGGCACAGATCACACGCACATCCAGATACACTTCTTCGTCGCTGCCGACACGGCGGAAGCAGCCATCCTGCAAGAAGCGCAGCAGCTTGACCTGCAAGCGCGGGCTCATCTCCCCCACGCCATCGAGGAACAAGGTACCGCCGGCGGTCAACTCCAGCAGCCCCAGCTTGCCCTCGGCACGCGCCCCCTCGAAAGCCCCGGGGCCATAACCGAACAACTCGGTTTCGGCCATCGACTCTGGCAGGCCGGCACAATTGAGCGCCATCAACGGCGCCTGGCCACGCGGGCTGGCCAGGTGGCAGGCGCGGGCCAGCAATTCCTTGCCGGTACCGGTCTCGCCTTCGATCAGCAACGGCGCATCCAGCGGCGCCATGCGCCGCGCCTCACGCACCACCGCCGCCATCACCCGCGAACTCTGGAAGATGCTGTCGAAACCGCGCAGCTCCTGCTTGCGCACGTTATAGATGCGCTCACCGATGCGGTCGGCGCGGTGCAGGGTCAACACGGCACCGGCCAGGGCCTCGCTGTCATCGTGCTCGGACTGCAGCGGCGCGATATCGGCCAGGAACACATCGCCCTTGACCTTGATCCGCAGCCCATTGATGCGCGACTTGTTGGCACGTACCAGTTCAGGCAGGTCGAAATCCTCGACATAGCGCGCCAGCGGCATGCCCGGCACTTCGTCGACGCGCACCCCGAGCAGCTGCGCCGCCGTGCGGTTGGCGGCGACGATGCTGCCACCCATGTCGATCGACAACACCGGGAAGTCCAGCGCACCGAGCAACGCATTGAGCTCCATGTGCCGTCGCTCGCTGGGCATCAGGCCGACGCGCTTGACCCCGAATACCCCGGCAATCGACTCGAACTTGGGCCGCAAGGCCTGGAACTGCAGGTTGATCAGGTTCGGGCAGTGCAGGTAGATGGCATTGCCATGGTCGCCCCCCACCTCGCCGCGCAGCACGTTGATGCCGTATTCCACCAGCAGGTTGAGGATGTCGCGAAGGATGCCGATGCGGTTCTGGCAATGCACTTTGATACGCATGAATGCTCTCGAAGTGGCGAAGTTTTTCAACCT
Organism: Pseudomonas sp. CC120222-01a; assembly: GCF_003097235.1. Classification (GTDB taxonomy): domain Bacteria; phylum Pseudomonadota; class Gammaproteobacteria; order Pseudomonadales; family Pseudomonadaceae; genus Aquipseudomonas. The sequence goes on from NZ_QEQQ01000006.1 coordinate 265,757, forward strand.
CGCACGGAAAAGTCGTAAAGATAAGCTGACAAAAACCCCATAAAAGGCAGCTTGATGACCCGGATTTTCCGGCATGCCGGGCATTTTGTAAAATTATCGTTACGCAGGAAAGATCAAAGCGTACCCGCCAGCAGGGTCTGCCCCCGTGCAAATCGTCTGATGAAGGGATATTCCTAAGTCATGTCGTGGACATAACAAGAAAGCCCTCACCAGGAGAGCCACATGAAACAGACGCAATACGTGGCACGCGAGCCCGATGCGCACGGTTTTATCGATTACCCGCAGCAAGAGCATGCGGTATGGAACACCCTGATCACGCGCCAGCTGAAAGTCATCGAAGGCCGCGCGTGCCAGGAGTACCTGGACGGCATCGACCAGCTCAAGCTGCCCCATGACCGCATTCCGCAGCTGGGCGAAGTCAACAAGGTGCTGGGCGCCACCACTGGCTGGCAGGTTGCCCGCGTGCCGGCGCTGATCCCCTTCCAGACCTTCTTCGAGCTGCTGGCCAGCAAGCGCTTCCCGGTCGCCACCTTCATCCGCACCCCGGAAGAACTGGACTACCTGCAGGAACCGGACATCTTCCACGAGATCTTCGGCCACTGCCCGCTGCTGACCAACCCGTTCTTCGCCGAATTCACCCACACCTACGGCAAGCTCGGCCTGGCCGCGACCAAGGAACAACGCGTATACCTGGCGCGCCTGTACTGGATGACCATCGAATTCGGCCTGATGGAGACCGCGCAGGGCCGCAAGATCTATGGCGGCGGCATCCTCTCCTCGCCGAAAGAGACCGTCTACAGTCTTTCTGGCGAGCCTGAGCACCAGGCCTTCGACCCGATCGAGTGCATGCGCACGCCTTACCGTATCGACATCCTGCAGCCGCTGTACTTCGTACTGCCGAACATGAAGCGCCTGTTCGACCTGGCCCATGAAGACATCATGGCCATGGTCCAGCAAGCCATGCAGCTGGGGCTGCACGCACCGAAATTTCCACCCAAGGTCGCTGCCTGAGCGCCTTGCCGATAACAACTCGAAGCGGAAAACACACCCATGAATGCCTTGAACCAAGCCCACTGCGAAGCCTGCCGCGCTGACGCACCCAAGGTCACCGATGAAGAGCTGGCGGTACTGATCCGCGAGATCCCGGACTGGAACATCGAAGTCCGCGACGGCCACATGGAACTGGAGCGCGTGTTCCTGTTCAAGAACTTCAAGCACGCCCTGGCGTTCACCAATGCGGTGGGCGAGATCGCCGAAGCCGAAGGCCACCACCCTGGCCTGACGACCGAATGGGGCAAGGTCACCGTGACCTGGTGGAGCCACTCGATCAAAGGCCTGCACCGCAATGACTTCATCATGTGCGCCCGCACCGACAAGGTCGCCGAGACGGCTGAAGGCCGTAAGTAAACACCACGAACAGGGCCTCAGGGCCCTGTTTTTTTGCCTGCAATCTGGCCGAAATCTGTCCGGTATCCGCCCGCAAAACCGACAAGCGACCGGGAAAAGTTACAAACTGTCATCCAGACTTGTGTATCCTGCCCCAGCTTTACGAAGCTTCGAACGCGCCTGGCGCAGACTTTTCACTCACACTTGCGAGGAACGACGAGATGCATGAAATCCCGAATCTTCCCTTCCCAAGCCTGAACCCAGAAGAGCCATCCGTTACCGTCCACGCTGAACCGACGCCTGCCGTCGATCAGGATGGTGACGACCAATCCAGCGCTGACCAGGAATAAACTGCGCATCCCTCCGACTGTGTGAAAACGGCTGACCTGCGGGCTACCCCCGTCATCACGTTTTCACACCGTCACGAACCTCTGCCACGAAGACCCCCATGCCCGACTCACCGCGCCCTCTTGCGGTCACCCTGCAAGTCGTATCCATCGTCCTCTTCACCTTCATCGGCTACCTGAACATCGGCATCCCCCTCGCCGTGTTGCCCGGCTACGTGCACAACGACCTCGGCTTCAGCGCCGTGATCGCCGGCCTGGTGATCAGCGTGCAGTACCTCGCCACCCTGCTCAGCCGCCCTACCGCCAGCCGCATCATCGATAACCACGGCAGCAAGAAAGCGGTCATGATCGGCCTCGCCGGTTGCGGTCTGAGCGGTGTATTCATGCTCGCCTGCGCCTTCTTGACCGAGCTGCCCTGGGTCAGCCTGGGCTGCCTGCTGGTCGGCCGCCTGGTGCTGGGCAGCGCGGAGAGCCTGGTAGGCTCCGGCTCGATCGGCTGGGGTATCGGCCGGGTCGGGGCCGAACACACGGCCAAGGTCATTTCCTGGAACGGCATCGCCAGCTATGGCGCGTTGGCCGTCGGTGCGCCAATGGGCGTGCTGATGGTCAAGGGCCTGGGTCTGTGGAGCATGGGAGTGAGCATCATCCTGCTGTGCGCCCTGGGCCTGCTGCTGGCCTGGCCGAAACGCGCAGCGCCTGTGGTCAGCGGCAAGCGACTGCCGTTCATGCAGGTGCTGGGCAAGGTGTTCCCGCATGGCTCGGGGTTGGCCCTGGGCTCGATCGGCTTTGGCACCATCGCCACCTTCATCACCCTGTATTACGCCAGCCGCGGCTGGGCCAATGCGGCGCTGACCCTGAGCCTGTTCGGCGCCAGTTTCATCTGCGCGCGGCTGCTGTTCGGCAACCTGATCAACCGGATTGGCGGGTTCAGGGTGGCAATCGTTTGCCTGTCGGTGGAAACACTGGGGCTGCTGATGCTGTGGCTGGCGCCGAATGCCGAGCTGGCGTTGGCAGGTGCCGCGCTGAGTGGCTTCGGCTTCTCGCTGGTGTTCCCGGCGCTGGGCGTGGAGGCGGTGAACCAGGTGTCGGCGGCCAACCGCGGGGCGGCGGTGGGGGCGTATTCGCTGTTCATCGATCTGTCACTGGGGATTACCGGGCCGCTGGTGGGTGCGGTGGCATCGGGGTTCGGGTTTGCTTCGATGTTTCTGTTTGCGGCGGCAGCGGCTTGCTGTGGGCTGGTATTGAGCTTGTACTTGTACAAGCAGGCTCACAGCCGGCGCAAAGAATCCGAATAAAGGGGCGCCTGTACCGGCCTCTTCGCGGGCAAGCCCGCGAATGGGCTGCGTAGCAGCCCCCAGGGCCCTGAAGGTCAGCGCTTGGCGTACTGCAACACCACTTCCAGCGGGTGGCGCATCTGCCGCTCGGTCATGCGCTTGACCTGGCTGCGGCACGAGTAGCCGGTGGCCAGTGCTTCGCCTTCCTTGTCCAGCTTGGTCGCCCAAGACTGTTCGAAGATGGTCCGCGAAGTCTCCTGGTTGCGCGCCTCATGCCCGTAGGTACCGGACATGCCGCAGCAGCCGGTCGCCTCGGTCACCAGCTTCAGCCCCAGGCGGGCAAACACCTGCTCCCACTGTTTGGTGCTGGCCGGCACGTTGGTCTTCTCGGTGCAGTGCGCCATCAGGCGGAAGTTGCCCGGCGCGGTAGGCGCCTGCTCCGGCAGCACATCCATCAACCACTCCTGTGGCAGCTTCACCTGCGGGCATTCTTCGAGGCCCGGCACCTTCTGGTACTCCTGGCGGTAGACCAGAGTCATCGCCGGGTCCAGGCCCACCAGCGGCACGCCGCAGTCAGCCAGAGCCTTGAGCTGGGTCGCGTTACGAATCGCCGCCTTGGCGAAGGCACCAAGGAAGCCCTGCACGTGCAGCGGCTTGCCGTTGGCGCTGTACGGCGCCAGGAACACCCGGTGGCCCAGGCGATGGGCCAGTTCGATGAACGCAGCCAGCAGCGGCGTTTCGAAGTAGCGGGTGAAGGCATCTTGCACCAGCACGATGCTGCGCTCGCGCTGGGCCGGGGTCAGCTCGCGCAGGGCTGGCACGCTGGCCACGCCGACACGGCAGCGGGTCAGGGTCGACTGGAAGTTGAAGCGGCTGATCAGCGGGCTGTCGACCATGCCGATCTTGTCCGCCAGCAACTTGCTGACCCACTTCGAGCCCATCACTGCGTTGTACAGGCCCGGTGCATGGGCCAGGTACGGGATGGTGAATTCCAGCGAGCCGATCAGGTAGTCACGCAGCGGGCGCTGGTAGCGGCCGTGGTACAGCTCGAGGAAGCGCGAGCGGAAGTCCGGCACGTTGACCTTGATCGGGCACTGCCCGGCGCACGACTTGCACGCCAGGCAGCCGGCCATGGCGTCGTACACCTCGTGGGAAAAGTCTTCCTGGCCCTGGTTGCGGGCGCGGTTGTTGCGCAGCCGCGCCGGCAGGCCCTTGAGCCACGACACCTTGTTGCGCGCCGCCGCCAGCACGTCGATGTTGGCCTCGCCCTGCAGACGCAGCCATTCGCGCATCAGCGAGGCACGGCCCTTGGGCGAATGCTGGCGTTCGCGGGTGGCCTTCCACGACGGGCACATGGCGTCGTTGGGGTCGTAGTTGTAGCAGGCGCCGTTGCCGTTGCAGTGCACGGCGCTGGGGAAATCCTGCCACACGCGTTCGTCGATGGTGCGGTCGAGGTCGCCGCGCAGGGTCACGCCATCCACCGGGGTCAGGCCTTCGGTGCTGTCTGGCGGGGTGCAGATCTTGCCCGGATTCAGCTGGTTATGCGGGTCGAAGGCGCCCTTCAGGCGCTGCAGCGCCGGGTACAGTTCACCGAAGTACTCCGGCACGTATTCCGAACGCAGGCCCTTGCCGTGCTCACCCCACAGCAGGCCGCCGTAGCGCTTGGTCAGTGCCGCTACGGCGTCGGAGATCGGTTTGACCAGTGCGGCCTGGGCCGGGTCTTTCATGTCCAGCGCCGGGCGCACGTGCAGCACGCCGGCATCGACGTGGCCGAACATGCCGTAGGCGAGGCCGTAGCCATCGAGCAGCGCGCGGAAGTCGGCGATGTAGTCGGCCAGCTGCTCCGGCGGCACGGCGGTGTCTTCAACGAACGGCTGCGGGCGTACCTCGCCTTCTACGTTGCCGAGCAGGCCCACCGAACGCTTGCGCATGGTGTAGACGCGGGTCACCGCTTCGGCGCCTTCGGCCAGGGTGTGGCCCAGGCGCTCGACGCTGGTGTCGTTCTGCAGGTGGTCGATGAAGGCCTGGACCCGGGCGTTGACCTCGGCCGGCTCGTCGCCACAGAACTCCACCAGGTTGATGCCCAGGGTCGGGCGCTCGGGGTCGGCCGGGAAGTACTCGGCGACGCTGTGCCAGACAATATCCTTCATCGCCAGCATCAGCACCTTGGAGTCGACCGTTTCGATCGACAGCGGCTTGAGCGCCATCAGCGCGTTGGCGTCGCGCAGGGCGTCCATGAAACTGGTGTAGCGCACGTTGACCAGCACGGCGTATTTCGGGATCGGCAGCACATTGAGCTTGGCTTCGACCACATAGCCCAGCGAACCCTCGGCGCCGCACAGCACGCTGTTGAGGTTGAATCGGCCCTGCTCGTCGCGCAGGTGCGCGAGGTCATAGCCGGTCAGGCAGCGGTTGAGCTTGGGGAACGTGCTTTCGATCAGATCGGCCTGGGTTTCCTGGATCTCCCGGGCCATGCGGTACACCTCGCCGACCCGGCCAGGCGCAGCGCAGGCCTGCGCCAGCGCGGCGTCGTCGATCGGCAGGCTGTGCAGGCGCTCGCCGCCGAGCAGCACGCTGTGCAGCTCCAGCACGTGGTCGCGGGTCTTGCCGTAGGTGCAGCTGCCCTGGCCGCTGGCGTCGGTGTTGATCATGCCGCCGACGGTGGCGCGGTTGGAGGTGGACAACTCAGGTGCGAAGAACAGCCCGTGGGGCTTGAGCGCAGCGTTGAGCTGGTCTTTGACGGTACCGGCCTGGACCCGCACCCAGCGCTCCTCGACGTTGATTTCGAGGATCTGGTTCATGTGCCGCGACAGGTCGACGACGATACCGTCAGTCAGCGACTGGCCGTTGGTGCCGGTACCGCCACCACGCGGGGTCAGCTTGACCTGCTGGAAGCGCGGCTCGCCCATCAGCGTGGCGACCCGCGCCACGTCGTCGGCGTCCAGCGGGAACACCGCCGCCTGAGGCAGGCGCTGGTAGATCGAGTTGTCGGTGGCCAGCACCGTACGGGTGCCGTAGTCGGCGCTGATCTGGCCACGGAAGCCGCTGTTGCGCAGGGCTTCGAGGAATTCGGGGTAGTTGGCGCTCGGCGCAAGGGTCGACAGCTGGGCGATCATCGAAGGATGGCCTCTTGATATGGGCTAATTCACGGGAATCCTGTCGTTCCGGCATGCATGGTTTCATGCAGGGATGACGTATAGGCCAATGTTCCTGTAGTTTCGCTTCAGGGGCAAACGGATAATCCTGCCGCTATCAATGACTTTTATGAATGAATTACCGCCACCTGACACCGTCCATGTCGCTGCTGCTGGCTTTCGAGGCCGCCGCCCGGCATGAAAGCTACACCCGCGCCGCCGCCGAACTGTCGCTGACCCAGAGCGCGGTCAGCCGCCAGGTGCAGGCGCTGGAGCAGCAACTGGGCCTGACCTTGTTCCGCCGCGAGGGCCGCCAGGTTCAGCTGACCGACGTCGGCCGGCTGTACCAGCGCGAGCTCAGCGAAGCGCTGGGGCGCATCCGCAGCGCCACCTTGCAGGCACTGGCCTACCAGTCCGGGGTCGGCACCCTGCGCCTGGCCACCCTGCCCACCTTCGGCTCGAAGTGGTTGCTACCGCGCCTGCATGCGTTCTACAGCGCCCACCCGGGCATGCTGGTGCATATTCATTCGCGCATCGAAGCGATCAACTTCGACACCAGCGAGATCGACGCCGCCATCGGCGTTGCCAGCCATGACCTGCCGGGCTTGATCTGCCACCGGCTGCATGCCGAGGAACTGGTGGTGATCCTGCCGCCTGAAGCGGGTGGCGACGCCCAAGGCTGGAGCCCGGCGCGGATCAGTGAAGAGGTACTGTTGAACGTGGCCAACAACCCGCACGCCTGGGGCGAGTGGTTTTCCCACCACGGCCTGCCACACCGGGCGATGCGCCTGGGGCCGAGCTTCGAACTGACCTCGCACCTGATTCAGGCGGTGCGGGCCGGGATCGGCATCGGCCTGGTGCCGAGGATCCTGGTGGAGGAAGAATTGGCCAAGGGTGAGTTGTTCAGCCCGGGGGCGGCGTTTGCCAGCCAGCGCAGTTACTACCTGATCTATCCGCCCAGGAACGAGGCACTGCCTTCACTGAGGGCATTTCGCAGCTGGTTGCTGGAACAGATCTGAAACCTGTCCCGGCCTCTTCGCGGGCACGCCCGCTCCCACAGGTACCCCGAAACCTCAGGACTGTGGTGACCCTGTGGGAGCGGACGTGCCCGCGAAGAGGCCGGCAGAGACAACAAAAAACCCGATGCCAGCCACCTGACATCGGGTTTTCTTCAAGCAGCCAAAGATTTACTTGGCCACGGTACCGGCAGTGCCATTGGCCTGCGGCCGGCGACGGCCCTTGGCCAGGTACGCCAGCAGCATCGCCGCCAGCCACACCGGGATCGCGTACACCGACACCTGGATGCCCGGAATCATCAGCATGATGCCCAGGATCAGCACCACGAAGGCCAGCACCACATAGTTGCCGTACGGGTACCACAGCGCCTTGAACAGCGGCTTCTGGCCAACACGGTCAAGGTGCTGGCGGAACTTCAGGTGCGAGTAGCTGATCATCGCCCAGTTGATCACCAGGGTCGCGACCACCAGCGACATCAGCAGCTCCAGCGCATTCTGTGGCATCAGGTAGTTGAGCAGCACTGCGATCAGGGTCACGGCCGCCGACACCAGGATCGAACGCACCGGCACGCCGCGCTTGTCGACCTTGGCCAGCGAGGCCGGGGCATCACCTTGCTCGGCCATGCCCAGCAGCATGCGGGCGTTGCAGTAGGTGCCACTGTTGTACACCGAAAGCGCTGCCGTCAGGACCACGAAGTTCAGCAGGTTGGCGGCTACGTCGCTGCCCAGCAGCGAGAACACCTGGACGAACGGGCTGCTGCCGTAGCTGCCGCCGGACGCGTCGATGCTGGCGACCAGGTTGTCCCATGGGGTCAGCGACAGCAGCACGATCAGGGCACCGACATAGAAGATCAGGATGCGGTAGATGACCTGGTTGATCGCCTTCGGGATCACGGTCTTCGGCTTGTCGGCCTCGGCAGCGGTGAAGCCGAGCATTTCCAGGCCACCGAATGAGAACATGATGAACGCCAGGGCCATCACCAGGCCGCTAACCCCATGCGGGAAGAAGCCACCATGGCTCCACAGGTTGCTCACCGACGCGTCCGGACCGCCGTTGCCGCTGGTCAGCAAGTAGGCGCCCAGGCCGATCATGCTGACGATGGCCACGACCTTGATGATGGCGAACCAAAACTCCGCCTCACCGAAGAACTTCACGTTCATCAGGTTGATGGCATTGATCAGCACGAAGAACGCTGCCGCCGTGACCCAGGTCGGGATCTCTGGCCACCAGTAGTGAACATACTTGCCTACCGCCGACAGCTCCGACATGCCCACCAGGATGTACAGCACCCAGCAGTTCCAGCCCGACAGGAAACCGGCGAAGCCGCCCCAGTAGGTGTGTGCGAAGTGGCTGAACGAGCCGGCCACCGGCTCTTCGACGATCATCTCGCCGAGCTGGCGCATGATCATGAAGGCGATGAAGCCGCAGATGGCGTAACCGAGGATCATCGACGGGCCGGCGGATTTCATCACGCCTGCCGAGCCGAGGAACAGGCCGGTACCAATTGCGCCGCCGAGGGCAATCAACTGGATGTGGCGGTTCTTCAGGCCCCGCTTGAGCTCGCCTGAATGCATGTTTTGTCCACTCATGAACGAAGTCACCTGCATTGTTTTTATCTGTGACGGAATCGGACCCACCGCGCTCGTGGCGCAGCGGAATGGGCAAGGTGGTTACCTTGGGTTTCTTGCCAACGGATGCCGCCGGGGCGGATCAGCCAGGTGTGGGCAAGAGTGCGCGGTACGCAAGAGGGTCACAGGTAAAACGCGGCGCACTGTATACCCCTGCAAACGCGCAGGCGTCAACGCGTTGCATCGTTTCCTCGGGAAAAAACGCAGCGATCCTGTGGTAGGAGCCTGAAAAGGCGAAGTGATCGGCGTACATGGCGCCTCCATTTGTTGTTCTGTTGGCCCGGCTCTGCGGACGGGCTTTTGCACACGGCAATGAGCGCTATATCACCGTGGTACGGGGGTTTGGGCAAGACTGGGCGGGATGGAGGCAAGGGCTTTGCGGTGGGTGGCGTGGCAAGTTCTGTTTACACGAAGAGGAAAAATCCGAATTGCAGGCTGAATTCGCGTAGGTGCGTATAAATTTCTTTACAGGGTGGTTTGGAAACTTGCCAGTCGTCCGAAAATTTCTTTTTCTTCAATATCTTGGGGCTGCTTTGCAGCCCCAGATTCTCGCAGGCATAAAAAAACCAGCCCGAAGGCTAATGCCAGTCAGTTAAGCTGACTGGCATTTTCATTTTCGGGTCGGGTATTTTGCTGGTCGTTGCTTCACTGCTCTGGGGAACCAACGATCAGGTCGCCGATGAGGTAGGGCATACTGCGCTGCTGATGCCTGCAAGTCCGCCAGAAATCCTGGCAGGTTGCCGGGATGATTCAGTGATGTGCCATGCAGCAAGCCCAAGATTGCCCAGCTGCAGGCGGTAAAACTCATTTCGCAGGGATAAACACCTGGGCACTGCCTCGACATCTGAACCATCTGATAGCGCAGCAGGTTGTAGCCCAGCAGCACGCCCCAAAGTTCTTGCGCAATCATCTCTGGTGT